>NZ_BAFT02000037.1 GCF_000308475.2 Nocardia brasiliensis NBRC 14402
AGGCTTCCAGCTTGGCGAGCCTGGCCTCGATGCCGTGCTCGGCCGGTGGGATCGGGACCGCACCGTCGACCCGGGCCGCCACGGCGTCCAGTTTGTCGCTGACCTCGCGCAAGACCGCCGCGATGCTCGACAACATCGCGCCGATCGACTCGTCGGCCTGCTGACCGTGCTCCATCCAGTACCCACTTCCCCGTATCGGCTCAGCTCACGCTGGGCCGGACGATTCTATCCGCCCACTTGGAAATACGCGGTTGCTGCTGTGCCTCGCTCGAGCTCACGAACACCGGCTCGGTACCGGCTTCTCGGGATCTGATCGAAGCAGCGTAGGCGGACCGTCCCGCGCCATTGCAGGCGGTGGTCGGCGTGATCCGGTTTGTCCGGAACAGATCTGCTCGGCGATCGGCGCCGCCGAGGCGAATCAGCGACCAGCCGAGGCGCACCCCGGTCGTAGCCTATGCGGTTTCCCGCTCGGATGGCAGCCCGAAGCCGTCGGATGGCAGCCTCGACCGCCGCGCCCGGCCCCCACTCGGCGCGCGGCGCGGTGTCGTCGCAGGATGGCGGCTACTGTCAATCCACCGATATAAGCGAGGTGTTCTGGCCGCCCGGTACCCGAAATTCCTTGTGCCGCAGCCTACACCAGGCGCTGGACCGGAAATCTGCCATCGTGGCGCACCCGGGCGCGGGGTAAAGGGGACTGGCGAGGTTTGCGCGCGTGGCGCACTCTTGATCTATGGCGTAGGTCGCCAGGCCTGCGGAGGTGTGCAGGGGAGTGGTCGCGTGAGAACGAAGCAGCGGGCGGAGATCGCCTGCGGTCGCCGGGCGATGCTCGCCGAGTTGGGTATCGCGGACGGTCCGGGCAAAGCCCGCCGACAGTCCGCCGGATACGGCTGTAAGTGTCCGGAATGTGACGCCGCGCAATGGGATATGCGGCGGTTGAAGTATTGGCTGTGCGGTCGGTTGCTCGCGTTCGGCGCCGATGTGGCCGAGGTGGACCGCCGGGTGGACGGCGTGCCCGTGGACATCTACTGGCGCAAGGGCGAGCGGGAGTTCGTCATCGAGGTGCGCAGCGGTTCGCTGGAACGGACTCTGGCGCAGGAACATACGCAACGGATGCGCGCCGCCGGCATCACCGAGGTGCTGTGGCTGTGCCCGCCCGGGTACTGGGTCGACCACCTGCACGCCCTCGGCATCGCCGACTTCGCCCCGCCCGCATGCGATTACCTGGCGGTGCGCGGCATGCTCGACACCGTGCGCAGCGCGGTCGCCGCCCCCCGTCGCGACCCGTTCGAGCTGCGCGACTTCATCCACGGCTGGGTCACCGGCGACATCGTGTGGGGCTATCGTGACGTGACGACAGGAGGGTGGGCGACCGTGGCCGACTGGGAGCACCACACCAGGACACAGGCGACCATCATCGCCCGGCAGCGCCAGGAGCTGGTCAATCAGCGCACCGCGCTGGCCCTGTCCCGGAAAACCGTGCGCGACAAGCAGAAGAACGTCATGAAGCTGACCACCCGGCTGGAGCGGGCGGAACTGGAAGCGCAGGAGCGAGCCGACGCGCTGGCCCAGGCGCGGCGCAAACTCGACGACCACCACCGGGTGGACACGACGTTGCGCAACACGATCAAGAGCCTGCAACAGACCATCAATCACTGGCAGCTGGTGACCTGCTGCGCGATGATGCTGATCGTCACGTTCGTGGCGGGTGCGCTGGTGGTGCGCTGAGCCGGAACGGCGCACGGTCCCAGCGCCATTCGTGCCGCAACACCAGCGCGATGAAGTCCAGCAGCGGCAGCCCGGTCTCCTGGTGCAGTCGGCGGAGCATCGGCCACGGCACCGGGCCCTGCTCGACCAGTTCAGGCAGGGCGCCCGCGTCGACCTGCCTGGCCAGCAGGTCGGGGACGCCGAGCAGGCTGCCGGTCCAGATCAGCCAGCCCCAGCCTTTCTGATGCGCGTAGGCGCGCGCCGCGGCCGACTTCGCTCGATTGACGTGGAAGGCAACGTGTCCGAGCGGTTGCACGTCGATCAGCACCACGCGCCCGTCGGTGAGCCGCGCCGCGATGCTCGGGTAGCCGAGCCGTTCGACGCCGTCGATGGTGTAACCGACCGCCACGGGTTGTTCCTGGAACGAGTCGACCAGGTCGCTCGCGTTGAGAATCCAGAGCAGCCGCGCCGCCAACCCCGAATCGAACGGCACGTCGCGGCCGACCTTGTCCAGATAGAACCGCCCGCGGCCGTCGTCGTCGCTGTCGACGGTGCGTGCCGAGGACAGCGGTAAGGCGTCGGGGGTCGCCGTGTCCGGCCAATCCACCTGACCCAGCCACGGATTCAGCTGGCTCGTCGCGCGTGGTTCGGCGTCGCGGAGTTTGGCCAGCCGCCGGTTCGTCTTCTTCTGCCAGGCCGCGATGCGCTGGGACACGAATCCGGAGACCCGTTTCGCGTCCTCGGCCGCGTGCCCGGCCAGCCGCAGCTTCAGATACGACAGTTCGTGCGCCGCGATATCGGTGTCGGTGGCATAGGTCTCCACCAGCAGGGCCCGGACCAGTTGCTGGTCGCGGGTGCCGACGGGATAGCGCTGGGCGAATATGCCCAGCGCGCGGTGCCCGCTCAGCTGGGCGTCGCGGATCAGCTGGCCCACCGCCTTGGTGTGCAACTGGCGGATCCGGTCCCGCGAAAGGTCGTAGCGCGCCCCGATTTTGGCCAAGGTCTCCGGCTGCTCGCCGCTGACGCCGAGCCGGGCGGACAGGATCTCGCCGGTCTTGGCCTTGCGGTCGGCCTGCAGTGCGATCAGTTCGGCCAGCAGCTCGTTGATCTCCTCGAGCTCGAACGAGATGTCGTCCTGCAGATCGAGTAGCTCGGGGTCGGTGCCGTCCGACGCCTCGAGCTCCCGGCTTGCCGTCACGCTGCGACCCCCTCGGCTCGGTTGCACTGTCGGCTCAGCCTAATGCCGGGTACCGACAATTCGGCCGCACCGAAGGGGTCGGTGGCTCAGACCCCCAATTGCGCGGCCGCCAGCGCGGTGCCGTCGATCCGCGCCTTGATCTTGGCGAACGCGGTATCCCGCGAGGTGGAGGTGTCGTCGGCGAAGGGGGAGAACCCGCAGTCGTCACAGGTGCCGAGCCGGTCCACCGGGATGTGGCGGGCCGCGGCCAGCACTCGATCGCGGACCTCCTCCGCGGTCTCCACACGCGGATCGATCGGATCGGTGACGCCGACGAAGATCCGGGCGTCCGCGGGCAGATGCTCGGCGATCACCGCGAGCACCTTCTCCGGATCCGGTTCGCTGGCGAGCTGGATATAGAAATTGCCCGCCTTCAACTGCAACAGTTTCGGCAGCAGCTGGATGTAGTCGACGTCGAGACTGTGCGTGGAATCCTGGTCACCGCCGGGGCAGGTGTGCACCCCGATCCGCGCCCGCTCCTCGGCCGAGAAGCGTTCCAGCACCAGATTGTTCAGCTCGATGAACTGATCGAGCACGCCGCCGCTCGGGTCGAGCTTGAGCGAAAGCCGTCCCTCCGTGAAATCGAGCTGCACCGCCGGCGCACCCGCGTCCAGGCACCCGCGGATGTCGGCTTCGGCCTCGGCGATCAGGTCCGCCAGGAAGGTCTCGCGGGGATAGTCGGCGATGCCGTCCGCCGGATACAGCAGGCTCAACGCCGAGGGCGCGATGACGGCCTGCTTCACCGGCCGGTCCGTCGCCGCCTGTGCCGCACGCAGATAGTCCACCGCGTGCGCCTGGTAGCGGAACGGTCCACCGGTCAGCACCGGCAGTTGCCGCTGGTGCCCGTCGGCGAAGGGGATCACCGCGCCCTCGGCGGCGAGGGTGGTCGAACCGGCGATCGGATAGGTGACAAAACTGGGTTTCGACTGTTCGCCGTCAGTGACGATCGGGGAACCTGTCTGTGCCATGCGTTCGAGGGTGTCACTGACAGCCCGCTGTTGGATCTCAGCGAGCGCAGCGTCATCGATTTCGCCTGCACCATGGGCCGCCATGGCGGCCTGCAATTCGCGGGGACGGGGAATGCTTCCGATTGGCTCCGTGGGGATGCTCACATTTTGCAGTTTAGGTGAATAACTCTTTCCATGATCGTCAAATGGCCTGTGCCTGTTCGGGACTCGCGCGGATCGGGCAGCACTTCGTCGGTGGATCTGACAAAGTATGTGTCGGGGTTCGGCGGGGACACATGCGGTTGCCGCATGAATGGGTGAACGGAACTGGACGGCACTATTCGATCTTCGCCGCTGTCGGTCTCGGGAACACTTCGGGGCTGCGCGGGCTTACAGCTGTCGTAGTAATGAGGTCGGCCGGTGGCGCTGTGCCGAGTCGGTCCCGAAGAACGGAGTTCGAAACACCATGACCCGCACCATTCCCGGCACCATGCGCGCGTTGCGGCAGCCGTCCCTGACCGGTCCGCAAGACATGCGGTTGATCACCGATGCACCGGTACCGATGCCCGGGCCGGGGGAGGTCCTGCTCCGGGTCACCGCCGCCGGGGTGAACTTCGCCGACGTCATGCAAACCCACGGCACCTACCACGGCGGCCCGCAGGCGCCCTATCTCGCCGGTTTCGAGGCAGCGGGCGAGGTCGTCGCCCTCGGCCCCGGCGTCACCGAACCTGCGCTCGGCGCCCACGTGATCGGCACCGGTTACGGTGCTTTCGCCGAATACATGGTGCAGGACGCCGCCGCCGTCGCGCCGATCCCGCCCGGCTGGTCCGACGAACAAGCACTCGGCCTCATCCTCAACTGGGCCACCGCCCTTGCCGCGCTGAAACCCCTGGGCCGCATCGCCCCCGGCGAAACCGTCCTCATCCATGCCGCGGCCGGCGCCGTCGGTCAAGCCGCCGTCCGTCTCGCAAAACACTACGGCGCCAGCGTCATTGCCACCGCGTCCCCCGACAAGCACGACACCGTGCGTGCAGCAGGCGCCGATCACGTCATCGACTACCGCACGGCCGACGTCGCCGCCGAAGTCCTGCGCCTGACCGACGGCCGCGGCGCCGACATCGTCCTGGAATCCGTCGGCGGCGAAAACTTCCGCGCCGGCCTCGCCGCTGCCAAGCGGGTGACCGGCCGGGTGATCGTCTACGGGGTCGCCGCCGGCGAATCCGCCGTCACCAACCGGGAGTTGAACTTCCAGCACCCCGTCCACGTCATCGGCCTGCACCTGGGCATCCTCATTCAATCCGCCCCTGCCCTCTTCACCGAACTGATGACCGAACTGGCCACCCTCATCGAATCCGGCGTCTACCCACCCGGCACCCCCACGATCTACGACCTCGCCGATGGATCCAAAGCCCTTATGGCACTTGAATCCCGCTCCACCACAGGGAAACTCGCGATACGTCCGTGAACCGCCCCGCGACTTCGCGGGAACTGCCCGACCAACCCCGACCGGACCGTCCCCGTAACGCACAACGCGGCTACCGGCGGCAGGGTGCCGCCGGTAGCCGGGCGCTGTGCGTGGGTCATCGCTTGATCAGCGCGCCCAGGGCGGTGAGCGAGGCGCGGCGTTCGTAGGCGATCCAGGCGAAGATCGCGGTGAGCGCCAGCGGGAAGGGTGCCGATTCCGGAGTGCCGGCCAAGAAGGCATTGAAGCCGGCGCCGTGGCGTTGTTCTTCATCAGAGTCTCCGGGATGACGAGCTTCGGGCCGCCGGAGGCGATGATGAAGAACAGGACAGGCCGAGCACGATCTGCAGAGTCCACAGCACGCGGTTGCGGATCTTGCTGGGGCGGGCGGTGCTCTGGATGGCGGTGACGGCGGTCATCTCTGGTTCCTGCTGGGTCGGTCGCGCCGGGTCGGTGGCGCGTTCGTCGGTAAGGACGGAGGCGGTCCGGAAAACTCATCGCCACGCTGACGTTCGTCGGGCGATCCGGATACTGGCTGCATGACCCACTCCCTCCTCGACCCATCAGCGGTTCCCTTCGAGTTGCGGCCGTACCTGGGGGAGCTCGTGCAACGCGCACGCACTATCTGCGGCCCCCAGCTCCTCAGTATTTTCGCGGTCGGATCGATCGCGCTCGGCGATTACCGCCACGGGCGCAGCGATATCGACGTGAACATGGTCGTGCAGCCGTCGATTCCCGGCGATGCTGTGCGGGCGCTGGCGGAGTCGTTGGCGCACAGTGCATTGCGGTGCCCTGCCGCCGGTCTGGAACTCGTTGTGTACGAATCGTCTTTTGCCGGCCGGGCTTCCGATCGGGCCGGGTACATGTTGGATCTCAATACCGGGCCGCTGCTGCCGCACCGTGCCGGTTTCGATCCGGCGGCGTCCCCGGCATTCTGGTATGTCATCGATCGCTCCATCGCTTACCAGGCCGGGCGAGTCCTTTACGGGCGTCCGGTGCGTCAGGTGCTCGCGGCACCGGCGCAGCGTCAGCTCTTCGCCGCGATACTGGCCTCGGTGCGCGAGCACGCCACCGGCATCGGCCATCTGGCCGACAATCAAGTGCTCAACGGCTGCCGCTCCGTCGCCTTCTGCCGTACAGGCCGATGGGTGGCCAAACGCAAGTCCGCGCAACTGATTTCGGCATCCGAGCCGAAATTCCGCCCTCTCCTCGAAGCCGCGGTGCACAGCTTCGAGCGCCCACGCACCGCGGCGCTCGAGCTGCCCTCCGCGGACGTACAGACCTTCCTGGCATGGGTCCGCGACCGTGTCGAAGACACCGCCGAACCAACAGGTCACCGAGATCCGCCTGCGCTGGCGTGATGACCAGCTGCCGCGGCATCGACCCGCCCCGGCCGTGCATCCTGTCACGGGCGTTTGCCCGCGCGATCATCCCTGGTGTGTCCCGCGTTGGCGCCGCGCCGCTCGTAACTCGGGGTCGAGACGTTCGCGCATGGGTTGATCGGCTCCTGGGCCGGCGAGGAAGGCCAGGTTGAGGGCCGACAGGGGATTGCCGCTGTGCTGGTCCATGAGTCCGGGCACGATTTCCTGCCCGGTGTCGCCGTCGGTCAGGACCACGCTGGGCGCTTCCGTTCCCGCGTGTTTGCGGCCCCAGGCGTACAGGGCGATGAGGACCGGGGAGAGATCTCGGCCCTTGTCGGTGATGAGGTATTCGTAGCGGGGCGGGGACTGGCTGTAGCGCCTGCGCTCGAGCAACCCGGAATCGACCAGCGTGCGCAGCCTTCTGGTCAGCATGGTCGGTGCGATGCCGAGGTTGCGTTCGAACTCGTCGAATCTGGTGAACCCGTCCAGCGCGTCGCGCACGATCAGCAGCGTCCACCAGTCGCCCACGTACTCCAGAGCGCCGGCTATCGGGCATCCCATCGCTTGGAAACTCGTTCGTCGCACCCACTGATCCTCTCATCGCAGCGTTACTTGCATAATAGTAGTCACTGGTTTTAGTGTGAGCGCCGCGGCCGAAACCTGGACGCCACATCTCACCTCGCGGTGAACGATCGATAGGCACACTGTGACTTCTTCTCCTCGCGGCTCCGGACCTACCACGCTGGTCATCGGCGCCGGCGGCCGCCACGGCGGAACCGGTTCCCACGTCGTGCGGCGTCTGCGCGAACACGAACACGCGGTGCGGGTGCTGGTACGCGTCGTTGATGAACGCGCACAACGCCTTCGGGCGCTCGGCGCGCATATTGTGGTGGGTGACCTGTTGGATCACCGGACGCTCGATGCGGCCGTGCGGGACGTGGACACGGTGTATTTCACCTATCCGGTCGCCCCCGGCATCGTGCAGGCCGCAGCCGGCCTGGCCGCCGCGATCCGCCGCGCCGCGACCAGCCCGCGCGTGGTGGTGATGTCGATGGCGGTCTCCGCTTCCGACAGTCCGAGCGGTTTGGGCCGGGCGCAGTGGGTCGCCGAGGAGGTGCTGTCCTGGGCGGGACTCGAACCGACAATCTTGCGGATCGCGGCGTTGTTCTACGAGAACATCGTGTTGTTGCACGCCGAATCCATCCGCCGGACCGGCGATTTCGCCAACAGCTTCGGCGATGCTGCGGTGCCGTGGATCAGCGGCCGCGACGCCGCCGACCTCGCCGTGGCCGCCTTGGCCGACCCGATCCGATACCCCCGCGGCGCCACGCTGTACCCGCAGGCGGCCACCGCGCACAGCCATGCCGAGATCGCCACTCTCATCGGCGCCGAAATCGGAGCGCCGGTCCACTACACCCCGGTTTCCGCCGCGCAATGGCAGCGGGAAATGATAGACCTGGCACCCAACGGCACCGGTTCCCCGATCAATCCGGCAATGGCGCAGCACATTTCGGCCATCGGCGCGACCTTCTCACGGCTGCCCTCCGCTGCGCCGATTGATCCCACCGCACTCGCCGAGGCCATCGGCCACCCGGAGCAGACCTTCACCGAGTTCCTCCGCGAATACCGGCACCACTTCGTTGCGGCTCCTGTTCACCGATCCCATGGCGACGCCGCCGTGGCGGGCGGAATCCGTGGCGGCTTAGTCAGCACGAGTGAGTGATAGTGCCGTTGCGTGGGGTTCGAGCGGGCAGAGCCACTTCTTGACTGGCGTCCAAGACCACCTGGATCGCGGCGGTCGTGGCCCAGTGCCCCTTCACCGACGGGCCGGCGTCGTTGCGCTCACGTATCCGGACCGGGCCATTGAGCGTGGTAGCGCTGGCAGCAGCCGGCGTCCTCGACACGGTCGGCTCCTGGTTCGGTGCCAATCCGATCCTGTTGCCGATGGCGGGGACGTCCCGGATGCCGGCGTTCGTGGCCTCACCCGGCGCCTTCTCCGGTGCTTCGGCACTTCTGCCCGCGGGGACCGGGCTCTCGCGGCGCACCAGCGCGTTGCTCAAACGGCTGCCGTCGGTGCGGCTCAGGTGTCGAAGAACATCGAACTGACCGAGGACGACGGTGGGGAAGAATCCCGACCGGTGTCGGTCGCGACAGCATGTGGGGCGTCCTGCGGGGCCCGGACGGTGCATTCGATGCCGCCAACGCCCTGGCCGCACGGCGGGGCTCGTCTGCGCGGCTGGCCTCGGACTCGATGTCGGGGCAGCCTCGGTCACGCGAGAGGTTCGATGTCACGCGAAGATTGCGTGCACCTGGCTGACGGCTTCGGCGCCGTAGGCCACCGCGCCTACCGGAACCGCACCATGCACCGCCTCGATCACCCGGGCCGTCCACACCGGACCGAATCCGCCGCACAGTTCGATCAGTTGGACGCCGTCGTCGACCAGGCGGCGCGCCACGTCTACGCACTGGTCTGGGCTGTCGACACCGACGAAGACCGACCGGCATGCGGGTGTTTCGACTACGGTTTCCTGTCCGGGATCGCTACCGGCCGCGGTGTAGATGAATCCCCATGTGGTGAGCGCCATGTGTCTGCCTTTCGTCGAGCTTCGCCCGCACAACTCATCGATGCGGTGCGACCAGATCGTTTCCCAGAGAAGCTGATTCGGGGGCACGCTGTCCACGAGGGGAAACCGGATACCCGTGTGGCTGCGCCGCACGCAGCAGGTCGGCGACCATCGCGTGGTGCCGTGCGGCTGCGGGATCGGCCGAATTCCAGACCAGCGCATAACGAATGGGCGGTGGGGCAGCGGCGAGTGGGCGCCACACCAGGCCGTCGCCCGCACGCGCATCCCACGCCGGTCGGAGGGCGACCACATCCGCGCCGTAGGTGAGCTCCGCAGTGAACAGCGCTCGTCGCGGCGCGCTCTCCCGGATTGCGGCCGGTCGCCAGCCCGCCCGGGTCCACGATTCGTGGATCATGTCGTGATAGCCGGGCGAAGCCGAACGCGTGAACCACAGCAGTGTGCTGCCCTCGAGATCGGCCCACTGCACCGAGGTGCGCTCGGCTAACCGATGATCGGCGGCGAGGAGCACTCCGAGCTCGGCTTCCGCGATCACGGCGTGGTCCAGTCCGGACAGCTCGGCGGGCAGGAGCAGAACTCCCACATCGAGCGCACCCGCCCGCAAAGCGGAAAGCTGTTCGGAAGTTTGCATATCGCAGAGTTCGACAGCGGGTTCGGCGTATCCACGCCACAACGCCGAAGCCAGCCACGGCGGTGCGCCGGGTGTCACGGCGACACGCGGAATTAGCTCTTCCCGCACCGATTCTCGCGCCATATGCACCGAATTCAGCACTGTCCGTGCATGTTTCACAAGCCGTGTGCCTGCCCGGGTCGGCGTCATGCCGACGGAACCGCGCACGAACAACGCGGTACCGAGCTCACGTTCGAGCGCGATGATCTGTTGACTCAACGATGTCGGTCTGATTCCGACCGCGTCCGCCGCGCGGGTCAGGTTGCGCTCCTCGGCAACCGCGAGGAAATACCGTAACTGTCGCAGTTCCACGCCGTCACGCTATCGAACGCATGCGCATCCACAAGCGCGACGGCTTACCCGCCAACGCGTCACACACGCTCGGGCACGGATCGGCGGCGCCTCGGTTACGCCGACCGCAAGAGGCTCAACAAAGGTGAAGGATCGCCGTCCACCCTGCGGGCGGCCCCGCGTGCCCTTAGACTTCGGCCGTGGGCGCATTTGCCGGTAGCGCAGTAGAAATGGCCATGCCGCCGATTGCGCGGATGATCCTGCACGCGGACGGCTCCACCACCCGATTATTGGAAGCGCTACTGGGGCAACCGCTGTCGTTGTCGCTGCAGGAGCAGCAGGCCGCCCTCGCCGCTGCCGTGGCTCCGGAGGTGCGTTTCGCACTGGGGTGCGCGGTCACCGACGAGATCATGTATCGGCGTTCCCAGCTGTGCACCTCGGCGGGTGCGGTGGTGTCGAGCAACGAGGTGACCGTGGTGTGCCGCGATCCCGGCATCACCGCGCTGCTCACCGACGGGAGCGCGCCGATCGGCCATGCCCTCGCCGCCGCGGGCCGTCAGCTGCCGCGCGTGCTGCTGGCCAGCGGCTGGTCGGCCTGGCCGGACAATCTCGAGCGCTGCGTCTACAAGGAATACCTGTTCCTGGACGCGGCCGGGGACCCCGTCGCGCACATCCGCGAACGCTTCAATCCGGTCTACGTCCCCAGCTCGGAAATCCGCACGCACAGAGCGAAAACTGTTGGGGCGGGTGCAGGTAGCGCAGCGAACGGTTTCGTAGGTCGATGCTGATGGGGTAGGGGTCGTGCTCGTCCAGAATCAGCCTGCGGAGGAATTCGACCATGCCGCAAGAAAAGAAGGGTGAAGTTCTTGTCGGTGTGTCGCCCACAAACCAAAACCGGCTCCACCGCCGTTGTCTACCCGCCTTACCCCCGAACTCGGCCACGATGGCCAGAATGGAGCCGTCGCCCGCGCGATCGAGATCGGTAGCGACCTCATTGAGAATCCTCAGATACCCGTGGCGAGTTCTTCGGTGGATGCCGGGTGCCCCGCGACGCAGCGCCAGTACGGTGTCTGGTGCACAACAAGAAAGGCCCCCTCGAAAGGGGGCCTGACCTGGTACTACGGTGGTGCGCGATACTGGGATTGAACCAGTGACCTCTTCCGTGTCAGGGAAGCGCTCTCCCGCTGAGCTAATCGCGCGAGGTGGAGACGGGAATCGAACCCGTGTGCACGGCTTTGCAGGCCGTTGCCTCACCACTCGGCCACTCCACCGTGCGAAGGGGTACGGCGAAACTAGTTTGCCTGGCCCTACCTCTCGAGCGGATGACGGGATTCGAACCCGCGACCCTCACCTTGGCAAGGTGATGCGCTACCAGCTGCGCTACATCCGCGTGCATCTCGGTGGCTGTTCCGGCCTCCGTGGTGCGAGACAGAACATTAGCCGACGCCCGGTGAAAGCTACAAATCGGCTGGTAGAACGCCTGAAATCCAGAAGGTTGCCAGTGTGGCGGAGGTGGCCGATGTGGTTGAGGAGCACCCAGTGGCCCGAGAGGTGGTGCCACCCGCACCCACCCCGCATCCCGCCCCAGCCCGAGAGCCTCGCTGGCATGGGGGATCCGGGCCCCGATCCGACCCGGCCAGACTCGATCCGGCTAGGCCGGGCCCGATTCGATCAGGCCCAGCCCCGCGCGGCCAAGCCCGGTCCGACCCGCCCCAGCCCGTGACTACCGGCCCTGCCCTGTGTCCCGGCTCAGCCCCGCGATGGGAAATGCGGGCGCGGCCTTGCGCCCTTTGACTGTCACGTACCTCCACCGCATCGCCACGGTGTCATTGGCAAGCACTCCGCTGATTGACTCACCGGTCCCACCCGTACTTGCGACCCGTCTGCCCTGACGCCACCCGCGCGGCCACTCCCGACTCCGGTTCCGCCCTTCCGAAACCCGCACTGCCCGAACGCTGCCCATCCGCGGCGCATCCGCCGGGCCGATCCACCTCGGCCCCCTTCTCCCTCATCAGGGTGGCGATTTGGTGAACCGCCGGTGCCCCGTGCTAATGTTCCATCTCGTTCGAAGCGCACTCGAAGCGCCCAGAACACCCCTCCCGGTCCCATAGCTCAGCGGGAGAGCGCTCGCCTCACACGCGAGAGGTCGCTGGTTCGAAACCAGCTGGGACCACCGCAAAAATGCCAGGTCATCGCAGTAATAGTGATGACCTGGCATTTTTTGTGCCCGCGCTGCGGCTCGTACCGCACGGGCATCCCGCTGCTGAACTGGCCTAATTGATGTCGTCGATGGCGATGCGCGTCGCATAGGATCTGCGCATGATCATCTGTCGACCCGCGCGAGCACTGGTGGTACCTGCTCGCGTGCGTGCGGGTCGGCGACCGTGCCGCGGGGTGGATCGCCTGCCCACCGGAAAGCTCTGGATCACCAGACCCTAGGCCGTCCAGCCGACGGCCCGGCCCCGCATATCAGCAAGAAGCCTGCAGCCCAGGCTTGGTTTTGCTGTCTTCGACGGGGCCTGTCGGCATTTCTTGCCCATTTACCGAGCAGCGTTCGGCCTATTCGGTCGTGCGCCGCTTCGGGCCCTCTCCGTCGCAAGGAATGATCATGTCCAATTCTGGAATTGCCCGTGCCCAACTGGGTCAAGCGCCCACCACGCGTCGTGCGTGGCTGGGACTCGCGGTGATAACCACGGCGCAGCTGCTGATCATCGCGGACGCGTCGATCATCAATATCGCCCTACCCTCAGCGCAGCAGGCGCTGCATATCTCGGACGCGAATCGGCAGTGGGGTGTGTCGAGCTATGTACTGGCAGTCGGGGCGCTGCTACTGCTCGGCGGCCGGGTGGCCGACTTCCTCGGGCGCCGTAGCGCTTTCGTCATCGGGCTCATCGGCTTCGCTGCCGCCTCGCTGGTCGCCGGCCTGGCTCAGCACCAGCTAGTCTTCTTCTTTTCCCGTGCGGCACAAGGGGTCTCGGCCGCATTGCTGGCCCCGGCGGCGCTCGCGCTACTCGCGTCGATCTTCACCGAACCCGCCGCACGCGCGAAAGCGCTCGGCATCTACGGAGCGGCTACCAGCATGGGCGGCATCCTCGGATTGCTCGCAGGCGGGCTGCTGACGAGCCTGGCGTCCTGGCGGTGGTGCATGGTGATCGCGACGCCGATCGCGCTACTCGGTGCCGTTGGCGCCGTGTTCTCGCTGCCGGAGTCCCGGATCGACGGTGACCATCATTTCGACCTGTTCGGTGCACTGACCGCTTCCCTCGGCGTCGTGTCGTTGATCTACTGCATCGGAGCCTTCGAGAAAGGCAGTGTCGCCCAGGTACTTTCGACGGGTGCGCTCGCCGTCGTCGCATTGACGACGTTCGTCGTGTGGCAGCGGCGGAACCCGCATAATTATTGGCTGAGCGTGCTACCCGCGCTGCTCTTGATCGGGGCCGGTGTCGGCCCGACGCTGGTGTCCGCTTCGGCCGCAGTGCTGAACCGGATCCCGGCGTCGGACTCGGGGATTGCTGGTGCGACCTACAACGTGGCGAACGAGCTGGGCACCGCCTTCGGTGTGGCCCTGCTGTCCACGATCGCCGTCGCCGCAACCCGGCACAGCGATGCGACGGCGGCCGCGGCCGAAACACAGGGCTACGCCATCGCATTCGGTTGTAGCGCCGTGCTTCTGCTGATCGGCGCCGCACTCGCCGTGGCACTGTTACGCGAAAACCGCTGACACCCAGGGGTGCAGCCCGCCGCCACGGGTTGCGCCCCTGGCCAGGCAGCCCCTGGCCAGGCTGATTCGCGCAGCCGATCAGGTGCGGTGTTCGAAACTCGCCGTCTGTGCTGCCGGTAGCCCGGTCAGGCCGTGAAGGGTGAATCGCGGGGGGATACCCCGAAAGTTCGGTGGGTGAATCCTCCGATAGGAGGACGAATGGGGCGGCGGGCGAGTTCTATGCTGATCCAGCTGATGCACCATTCGACGAAAGTGCGTTCGCCTACTCGGAATATGTTGACGGGCAACAATTCTGGTGCCCCTGAAATTAGTTGCACCGCGCCCGTGAGTTGTCGGTTGCCGTGTGATGTGAGGTGCGCGCATGTCTGCTCGACTGAATTTCGCTGCACTGGAAACGGACGACTTCGTGGGTCGTGAGCGCGAGCTGTCGTTGATCGCGACGCTGTTGCTAGGGCCTCTGCGGTTGATCACGCTGGTGGGTAGCGGCGGGATCGGCAAAACGAGCATTGCGGGCCAGGCGGTGCTGCGTTTTCAGCGGGCTCGCCGCGTGCGGGTGCACTGGGTGGGTTTGGCGCGGTTGCCCAAGGACGCCGATCGCGCGGCGGTGGTGCATGAACTCGCGGCGGCGATTGTCGCGGCGGATTTCTCCGGCCGCTCGGCGTGGGACGCAGTGCTCGACGCCCTGGATCGGACCGACGGTGCCGGACGCCGCCCACCCGTTCTGCTCGTGGTCGACAATTGTGAGCATGTGGTGGCGGCGATCGTGCCGATGCTGCGTGAACTGCTCGCACGGAACCCCGCGCTGACTGTTCTGGCAACCAGCCGAACTGCTCTCGGGTTGGTCAGCGAACGCGTGGTGGTGATTCCCTCGTTGACGCCGGACCAAGCGATGGCGTTGTTCATCCGCCGGGCGGAGATCGCCGGTGTCTCGATGAGTCGGCCGACCGAGCACGTCGCGGCAGAAATATGTCGGCGGTTGCACTATCACCCGCTTGCCATCATCCTCGCGGCGGCCAGACTGCGTTATCAACCACTGTTGTCGGTACAGCGGGAATTGACCGGCTCGGCCACCGACCAGCGGCTGACATGGCCCGGCGATCGGCACGCCGGCGTCGAAGAACGGCATCGCCGAATCGGGGCTGTCATCGACTGGTCGTTTCGGCTGTGCGGTGCGAAAGAGCAGTTGCTGTTCGCGCGGTTGGCAGTATTCGCACCGGGTTTCGAGGCATGCGACGGGGGCGACGTCCGGCTGGGCGGGGGCGCGGACCTGGACGCGATCCGAGCGATCTGCTCGGATCCCGCCGAGAACCTTTGTGGCGACCCGGCGAACACCCGCATCGAACCCGGTGAGGTCCTCGCGATACTCGAACAACTCGTCGATCGTTCGCTGGTCACCCTCCATATGACCGAAGCAGAGTCGCACTATTCGCTTGTCGAAAGCCTGCGGCTATACGGCATCCAGGCTCTCGGCGAGCGAGGGCACGACGAGTTCGGTCAGCTGATCGCTCGCCACCGGAACTACTATCGACGCAGGCTCGTCGGCTCGCGCGACGAGTGGTACGGGCCCAGGGAAATCGAACTGCTCGAATGGGCGTCCCGTTCGTGGGACAACCTGGCCTCGGCGATCGAGCACAGTCTCGCGACACCGGACAGCGCGTTGGAAGGACTGGAGATCGCGGTAACCCTGTTGGCGATGCGGGTTCCGTACTTCACCGGGTCGCTGCGTCAGGTTCAGCGCTGGATCGAACAGACATTGGCGGTGTCCAGCAATTCCGCACCGGAAGCCGCCATGCTCCGGTCTAGTTCGCGTGCCTTCGCCGGTTTCATTTCCGTCCTGCAGGGTGATGTCGCGGGGATACCCGATGTCATCGCTCATTGCCTGGCCGAGAGTGGTTTCGATCAGAGTTTGGCATCAGCGCTGCGCGATGACCCTTCGCTCGAGCACGCGGCACCGGCCGCGGTGGATCTGTTTCGGGCACTGGAACTCTTTCTGGTGCACAACGATTCGCGGTCGATCGAAGTCTTCGAATACGCGCGAGCGAAATTCGTGCGCGAGGGTGACATCGGGTGTGCCGAAATGAGCGGAATGAGCCTGGTCGGCGCCACCGCGTTCTACGACGTCTCCGCCGCGGGCCTGCGCCTGATCGAGGCCCATTTGGCCGAGGTGATCGCGGCGGGGGCGCGATGGCCGATCGCGTGGGCGAAGCTCAACCTGGCGATCGCGCAGTACCGGCGGGGTCGCCCTGATGTGACGATCGATCTGGTCGAGCAGGTCTTGCGCGCACCGGGCATGGACCGCGACCCCTGGTGTGCGCTGTGGGCCATCAGTATTCAAGCGTGGGCGCTAGGGGAAACGCTCGAAGACGGGCACGGCCGGGTGCGCGAACGGGCGATGGAAATCGGCCGGCTGCTGGGAGCCGGGGAGAAATATCGGCAGACCGCGATCGCTGGTGACCGGCCCTATGAGCCGTTTCGTATCGAATCGGTGGCCGCTGCCGATCGGGCGCGAAATGTGCTGGGAGCCGAGGCTTTCCGCGCCGCCGAAGCGGAGGGGCGAGCGCTGCCGATGGACAGGCCCGGTCAGGTCGCCCGGTTGATCCTGAACCAAGAGGATGTGACGGAGCTCGACGCCGCGGATGGCGGTGACGACCGGTGGGCGAACCTGTCCGCCGCCGAAGCCGAGGTAGCCGCGCTCGCCGCGGCCGGTTGGTCGAACAGCATGATCGCCGTCAAGCGCGGTCGATCGCGCAAAACCATCGATGCGCAACTCGCCGCGATACTGAGCAAATTGCGGATCAATGCACGAACCGACATCGCCGCGCATGCCCCGCCGGTGATTCTCGAGGAGATCGGTCGCGCTGCAGAACAGAATCCGGGACAGTACTTCCGGACCGCGCGACGACGCGGAAAATGACCAGCGCGGCCAGATTACGTCCGCGACGGTGTCCTGGCGGCATGCCCACTGGCGGCGGCGCATGACGCTGCCGCCCGTGGAATCGTGACCGTACCGCTCAGCGCGGGTACGGGCTCAGATCTGCTCAGCGCTGCGCCGAACCCGTCGCCCCGGCCGCAGAGGTGACCTCCACATCGCGGTCGAGCGCGGTCGTCCCGAACCCGCCGTTGACGGATACCGTGATCTTCACGCGATGCGTACCCGGCTGTACCTTCTCGATGACATATCGCGGACCCACGACTCCTTCGCCCACCGACCCGAGCACGAAGTCCTGGATCTGATTGTCGACCTCCACCAACCCGACCCAGTACTTCTCGTCGGAATTCACGGAGACGGTGATCTGCTCTTTACCGCCCACCGCGTCCGCCGTGGTCTCGGCCGCGGCAATGCCGGTGCCGGCGACCATGACCACGGCGGCAACGGGGGCCAGCGTCGCTGCCCACGTCAGAATTCGCATATAAATCCCGGTTCCCTTCTTCGGATACTCCGCCGATCGAATCGGCGATTTTCAGACAGCAGGTAATTCGCAGTGGAACCGTATATCGCCGGTGACCCGGCGGGCATCGGGTGATCAACTCGATTTTGTAGGTACATCTGCCACAACGGCTCTGCTGCCAATGAAATCAGTGGCTGCCGTCGATCGATATCCGGCATTTACCGTCCCCGTACCACGCGAAGCGCAGGCACGCGTCTCGATTGAAGGAGTGATAAATGGGCAGAATGGTTACGAAGGTTCTTGCGACGCTGATCATCGCCGCGGCGGCCCTGACGGGATCCGGCTACGCCGCCGCCGCCCCCGGGCTGCCACTGGAGCAGTCGCAGGCGTCGACGCAACCCGCCAAGCCGATCGACACCGTGCAGTCGGGGTCGGCCAGCACTGCCTTCGCGCTGTTGCTGACCCGCCTGTCCAGCTTGTCCGGCAAGCCGTGCCCGTGGCCGGCCTGCGCCGCCGCGGCGACGGTCGAATAGCCGGGCAGCCGTTACCTGAAATTCGGCCGGTGCCAAGGGGAATGGCAGGTCACCAATTGCGCTGTGGTGACCTGCCATTCACATCGGTGTGACCCACCGGACCGGCACGGAATTCCCCGGATCCACGCCCGCACCCTCCATCTCGCCGAGCCGCAGGCCCTCCTGGTACGACATGATCCCCGCCGGCGATGTCACCGGCGGCGCCGCCGATGATGGCGCCGATGGGGCAGCTGATCAACAGGAATGGCAGACCGAGCAGGCAGCCGATGGCCAGTCCGGCGCCGCCCGCCAGGAGTGCGCCTTTGGCGCCCACGGCCGGGTCGGCGAGCGCGGGCGTCGCGGTCACTACGCCCGCCAGCGCGATGATCGGAACCACCGCTGTTGCCACAATATGAGCCCGAGTAATTCTGGTGATCATGGAATCCCTTTCTGTGTTTCACCTCGACCGTCGGTGCACAGTGCACGCACGGAAAATATTCATGCACGCTCGCGCGGATCCGGCGGGTGAATATCGAGTCGGGAACGATTCGAACGACCATTCCTGATAGGGACCAGTACCGCCGCGATTCGAACCTTTGTCCAATCGGAACTATAGGTAGCGAATTCAGGAATTACGAAGGCCCGGCGTCGACGTGATGGCCATCATGGAACGCCGAGGCGGCGAGTGACTTCGGTCCTCTCCGCGGGGGCTATCGGCCCTACGAGGTGCGCTCGGGCTCCAGGGAGAACACTCCAGTCGTAAACCTAGGTTTCCTAAGCTGGCTTCGTGGTGACCTATGCGGACTTCCCGGAAAACCTTGCGACCGAACGGCTCCGGCTGCGGTCCTGGCTGCCCTCGGACGCGGCGGACTATCGCGCGCTGTGGGCCGAGCGGGATCCGCGGGCCCGGCATCGGATCGGTGCGGACGGCCGGCCGACGGTCGAGGATATGCGTGTCTGGCTGGCGGCCAACCCGCTCGGTCCCGACCCGGGCCTGGGGTTGCGTCCGATCGAGCGGCGCGACACCGGTGAGTTCATCGGCTATTGCGGGCTGATCGTCGGGCAGGGGTCCTTCGACGAACCGGAGATCGCGTACGAACTCGCGCAGCGCGCGCACGGTCACGGGTACGCCACCGAGGCGGCTCGGGTCGTGGTCGAGGCGGCGGCCCGGACCGGTCGGCGGCGATTGTGGGCCACCGTGCGCGAATGGAACACCGCTTCGTTCCGGGTGCTGGCGAAGCTCGACTTCTACGACAGCGGGCGGGTCACCCCGGATCCTGTTCGCGGCGACTCCATTTGGATGACCCGCGTACTCGATTAGCCATCCGCTGCTGTGCCGAAATCGTATACGATTACCCCAGTGAGTCTCCGGGAGGAACGACGATGGCACCGGCACATTTCACCCCCGCTCTGAATCTCATCGACGGAACCTGGCGCGACGCCGACGAACGCCGCCTCAGCTACGACCCCGCCACCGGAGATGTCATGGGGGAGTACGCCTTCGCCACCCGTGCCGACACCGAGGACGCGATACGGGCCGCTCGATCGGCGTTCCACACGACCGAGTGGGCCACCGACCGGCGGCTGCGTGCCAAGGTGCTCGGCGCTATGGCCGATGCGGTCGAAGCGAACCGGGCGGCGCTGATCGACCTGCTGTCACTCGACAACGGAAAGATCAAGCGGGAAGCCACTTTCGAGATCGACATGGTCGCACCGAAGTTACGCTGGTGGGCGGCCATGGCGCTGGCGGATTCGGCCGGGCGCGCGTCGGACATGGGCCAGGGGCGAACTTCGATCGTGCTGCGGGAGCCGGTGGGCGTGGCCGGGGTCATCGTGCCGTTCAATGCGCCGGTGATCCTGGCGGTGCGCTCACTGGCGCCGGCCCTGGCGGCCGGAACCACGGCGGTGGTCAAGTACCCGGAGGAGACCGCCCAGATCTGCGCGCTGTTCACCCGAATCATCGCTGAGGTCGACGACTTACCCGATGGTGTGCTGAACACGGTCGTCACCGACGGCAGCGGTGGTTCGGTGCTGGTCGAGTCACCGGACGTGCCGGTCATCAGTTTCACGGGCAGTACCACCACGGGACGCGCGATCGCCGCCGCCGGCGCCGACCGGCTCAAGCGGTTCGGGCTCGAGCTGGGCGGCAAGTCTCCCATGATCGTCTTCGAAAGCGCAGACCTCGACGCCGCGGTTCCGGTCCTGACCGACGCCGTCACGGTTTTCGCGGGCCAGTTCTGCATGGCCGGATCCCGTTTGCTGGTGCACGAGTCGCTGGCCGAGGACCTCGGCAAGCGGTTACGTACCTCGTTCGAGGCGGTCCGGCCGGGTCCGGCAAGCGATCCCGCGAGCGATATGGGTCCGCTGATCTCGCGGCAGAACGTCGAACGGGTCGACGCCGTTGTGCGGGAAGCTATTTCGATGGGTGCCGAGGTGATCGTCCGGGGCGGGCCGTCGGACGATCCGCGGTTGCGGGGCGGTGCCTTTTACGACCCGACCGTGCTGGCGGTCCGGGACAACTCGTTGCCGATCGTGCAACGGGAAACCTTCGGCCCGGTGCTGACGGTGCAGACCTTCCGCACCGAGGACGAGGCGATCGCCCTGGCCAACTCGACCGAATACGGTTTGGCCGCCAGCATCTGGACCCGCGACGTCGACCAGCCGCTGCGCGTGGCCCGCCGCATCGAGGCGGGCACCGTCTGGATCAACGACTGGGCCGCGGTGCACGACGAATTCGAAGAGGGCGGCTACAAACAGAGCGGCCTGGGCCGTCTCAACGGTCTTGCGGCACTGGAGAATTTCGTCGAGTACAAACACATCGCCTTTGCCCCGGCCCACCGGTACTGAATCGGCGGCAACCGCCCTGTTCGGGGGTGCCGGCGCGTTATGGTGGGGTAAGTGCCGGCGCAGCCCACCGGGTTGCCGGGCAATCCACCCGAGAGGGGAGGAACCGTGGCGCAGCAGGGGGAGTTCGGGTTCGTACCGTTGTGGCCTTTTCGGAGTGAGGCCGAGGCGGTGGAGTGGCAGGCGGCGTATCGGACGGACGGGGCCGATGCGTGGCATCTCGACGCGGAGCTGACGGCGCTCACGTTCACACGGGAGTATCTCGGTCTGCGGACGGTGGACCAGGTGGTGGTCGGAGTCGGCCGCAGCGATACCGGCGGGGACGAGCGTTTCGTCGGTGTCGGGTTCGTCGCGCCCAACGGGGCCCAGATCACGGCGGCGGTGTTGCATCTGGCGCGCATCGGGGCCGGTGCCGACGCACCGTGGGAGGTGGTCGGGTCCGACGGCGGCACGCTGTCGGTGGACGAGCCGGGGTACGGGGCGACGGTGACTTCACCGTTGGCGGTGCGCGGCCGGATCACGGGGGTGGACGAGAGCCTGACGGTGCAGATCCGGGTGCACGGCAGCGCGGAACCGGTGGGCGCGGTTTCCGGTATCGCCGCGGGCGGGACGGATGAGCCGTGGTCGGCGACCGTGCCGTTCACCGCGGCACCGGGCAGTGTGCTTACCATCGCGGTGTCGACGGGCGGCCATATCGCCGAGGTCGAGCATTTCGCCGTCACCGGCGCTCGGCACTGAAACCAATACACTGCGACCACAGGGATGGGCAGAGCCGTGACCCAGTTGATCGACTTCTCTGCCGCGCTCATCGAGCCGGCCGATATTCGGGCGGCCGGATTCGCCGGCGTGGTCGGGTATTTCTCGGAATCGCGCCCCGGCACGAACTTCGGGGCGAAACCCTTGCGCCGGGACTATTGCGATCGGTTGCGCGCCGAAGGCCTGGAGATCGTCACCAACTACCAATACGGCAAGGGACCGACGGCGGACTGGCGCGGCGGCTACGACGGCGGCGCCCGGCACGCGGAGACGGCGCTGCGCTTCCATTTCGAGGCGGGCGGTCCGGGATACCGGCCGCTGTACGCGCCGGTCGACGACAATCCGACGCTGGACGAGTGGAACAGCCTGATCGCGCCGTTCCTGCGCGGCTGGGCGTCGGTGGTCGGCCCGGAATGGACCGGCGTCTACTGCAATGCCCGATGCATCGACTGGGCATTGGAAGACGGTGTCGGGCAATGGTTCTGGCAGCACAACTGGTCCGGTGACCCGTCCATCAACGAGCATCATCCGGCCGCCCACATGCACCAGATCGAGATCGATCAGCGGGAGATCTCCGGTGTCGGCATCGACGTCAACGAGGTGTTGAAGCCCGACTACGGTCAATGGTCGGCGGCGCGCACACCGGGACCGGTTTCGCCGATCAGCCGGGAGGACGACCAGACGGGCATCAGCCCCAACACCTCCTCCCGTGGCGGTGCGCCGGTGCTGTGGTTTCTGCTGCACACCCAGGAGGGCAACGGCGACGCCCAATCCCTGGCCAACTATCTGCAGAACCCGAATTCGGGTGTCTCCTACCACTACACCGACGACAACACCGGCACGGTGATCGACGTGGTGGACACTGATCTGGCCTCGTGGTCGGTGCTCAGCGGTAATTCGCGGTCGATCAATTTGTGCTTCGCGGGTTCGCGGGCGGCTTGGTCGCGCGACGAATGGTTCGCGCGGATGCAGCGCGGCATCGACTGCGCGGCCTGGCTCGCCGTGCAGGACTGCCGCAAGTACGGGTTGCCGATCCGGACGATCTCGCCCGAGGAATTGGGTGCCGACGAGCGCGGCGTGGCCGATCACAACGCGTATACGATCGGCAAGCGGGACGGCACGCACACCGATGTCGGACCGAACTTTCCGTGGGACTACCTGAACGCCAAATTGACGGAGTACGGCGCGTAATCGATTCGGAAGGGGGCCTGATGGTTACACGGCGAGCATTGCTATCCGGCGCCGCCGTGCTCGGTGCCTCCCTGGCCGCCCCAGGGTTGTCCGGCTGCGGCGGCGACTCGAACGCGTTGACCTTCTTCTTCCAAGCCGCCCCGGCCGAGGCGCGGGTGCGCAGGCAGATCATCGAGGCGTTCGGGCGGCTGCACCCGGAAATCGAGATCCGCGTGCAACTTTCGGGCCCCGACCCGCAGCAGCAGATCCTCACCTACTGTGCGGGCGGAAAATGTCCGGACATCCTGATGCAGTGGGAGTCGTATTCCCGGTTCGCCGCCCTGGGCGTGCTGCAGGACTTGAATGTCATGCTGGACAAGGACCCCGCCTACGCCGCGCAATTGCGTGGCGACAGCACCCCGAATCTCTATGAGACGTTCGCTTTTCAAGGCGGACAGTACGTCCTGCCCGAACAGTGGGCGGGAATCTTCCTGTACTACAACAGAAGACTGTTCGACGAGGCCGGGCTGAAACCACCACCGGCACGTTGGCAGGACGCCTGGACCTTCGCGGAATTCCTCGCCACCGCTCGAGCTCTGACCGAGCGGGACGCGTCGGGCAAGACCACCCGATGGGGGTTCGTCGATGCCTGGCCGGTGCCGCGCTGGTCGGCGGCGATCTTCGGGATGAACAACGGCGCAGCGTGGTTCACGCCCGCGATCGATCCCACCCGGACCAACATCGATGACGATCGCTTCATCGAGGGCTTCCAGTTCTACACCGATCTCTCGGTGCGGCACCGGGTCGCGCCGCAGGCAGCCGACCTGCAGGCGCAGTCGGCGCTGGATCTGTTCATGCAGGGCAAGGCGGCGATGGTGCTGACCGGGCACTGGCAGTACAGCGGCTTCCTCGCCGCGCCCGATCTGGATTTCGATGTCACCGTGCTGCCGGTCGGTCCGCAGGGGCAGAGTGCCAAATCCGATGTGGGCACCACCGGTTTGGCCATCGCCGCGTCCAGTTCGAAGAAGGATCTGGCCTGGGAGTTCGTGAAGTTCGCGACCGGTCCGGCGGGGCAGCGGGCCGTCGCGGAGTCGGGCCTGTTCGTTCCAGCCCTGCAATCGGCCCGGCGTTCTGCCGAATTCGTCCGGTCGCACACCAGGATCAGCAATCTCGAGGTGCTGATCGATGGGCCCGACAACTCCAATCACCTTCCGGTGAGCCCGCATTGGCCACAGGTCGACGCCGCCTTCACCCGCTTCTCCGATCGAGTGCTGCGCGGTGCCGCCCCCGCGTCCTGGTTCAAGGACGGCCCCGCCGCGGAACTCAACCGGCTGCTCCAGGGGTCGGTGTGACTGCCGTCGAGCACCGCGGCGCCGGTCGGCGCCCCTCCGGCCTGACCCGTCGCAAAGCGGCCGCGGGCCGTACTTTCATCGCGCCGAATCTGCTTGCGGTACTGGTGTTCCTGGTGTTCCCGCTCGGGCTGTCGCTGTATCTGAGCTTCCACCACTGGAATATGTTCAGCGCCCCGGAGTACGTCGGCGCGGCCAACTATCGCCGACTGTTCGCCGAGGACCCGCTGTTCTACATCGCGCTGCGCAATACCGTCCTGTTCACCGTCGTCACCCTGATCCCCACCGTCGTGATCAGCCTCGCCGTCGCCGCCGCCCTCAACGAAAAAGTCAGGGGCATAGCTCTTTTCCGCAGTGTCATGTTCATGCCGCTGGTCGCGTCCACCGCGGCGATCACCGTCGTCTGGAAGTTCATGTTCGCCACCGAGGGCGGACTGTTCAATGCGATGCTGGGGTGGTTCGGCGTCGATCCGGTGCAGTGGCTGGCCGACCCGAACTGGGCGCTGGTGTCGCTGTGCCTGGTCAGCATCTGGAAGAGCGTGCCGTTCGCTGCGGCCGTGCTGCTCGCGGCGATGCAGGGCGTGCCTGCGGAGCTGTACGAGGCCGGGCGTATCGACGGCGCGGGCGGGTGGCAGCGGTTCCGGTCGATCACGCTGCCGCTGATCCGCCCCGCGCTGGGCTTCGTCTTCGTCATCACGATCATCAACACGGTGCAGGCCTTCGATCAGGCCTACGTGCTGACCGGCAGCGCGGGCGGCCCGGAAACCGGGACCTATCTCTTCGGCATCATGCTCTTCCAGAACGCGTTCGTCTTCAACGATCTCGGCTACGCGTGCGCGCTGGCCTGGGTCATCTTCGCGATCCTGCTCGCACTCACCTATTTCCAGCTGCGACTCTCGCGCACCGGCACCGAGGAGACCTGACGTGGCCGCCACCGCGAAATATCAGCGTGTCATCGCCCGGCGCACCCGGCGCGGCGTGCTGGTCTACCTCGCGCTGGTGGTGATGGCGTGGTGCGCGCTGCTGCCGATTCTGTGGGCGCTGGCTGGCTCGCTGAAGCCGCCGGGCCGGATCACGGGGACCGACCTCGTCCCGGACGATCCGCAGTGGTCGAACTACCGCCTCGTCTTCGAGTTCGTGCCGTTCGAGCGCATGTTCCTCAACACGGTCCTCTATGCGGGACTGGTCACCGCCGGGCAGGTGTTCTTCTGCTCGCTGGCCGGGTACGCGTTCGCCCGCTTGCCGTTCAAGGGTCGCGACGCGATCTTTCTGGCCTACCTGGGCACGCTCATGGTGCCGTTGACGGTCACCGTGATTCCCCAGTTCATTCTCATGCGCACGTTCGGCTGGGTGGACAGCCCGCTGGCGATGATCGTGCCCGGCCTGTTCGGCAGCGCCTTCGGCACCTATCTGATGCGGCAGTTCTTCCTGACGCTGCCCGCCGAACTCGAGGAAGCCGCCATCCTCGACGGCTGTTCGCTCTGGCAGACCTATTGGCGAGTGTTGTTGCCGCACACCACACCCGCGGTGCTGGTGCTCGCCGTGCTCACCTGGGTCACGGTGTGGAACGACTTCCTCTGGCCGTTGATCATGATCCAGCGCGACAGCATCTCCACGCTCAATCTGGGCCTGGTCTGGATGCAGGGCCAGTACACCGCCAACTGGCCGGTGTTCATGGCCGCGTCGATGATGATGCTGGCGCCGATGCTCGTCGTCTACGCGCTCACCCAGCGCGCTTTCGTGCACGGTATCGCCACCGCGGGGCTCGCCGGACGTTGAACCCCTTGCGCCGCAACAGATCAGGCGGCCAAGCCGGACCACTGGGTGACGGTGTAGGGCCGCTCGCCCAATCGTCCGTTCCACGAACTGATGAGCAAGGTCAGTTCAGCCGGGCTCGCACTGCCGGGATGCAGGTAGCCGCCGTACGGGAACGGCTGGGTCCGCCGGAACCGGTGCGTGGGCGGCCCCATCGTGCTCCCGGCCACCTGGGTTTTCGGCGCGGTCCAGATGCGATCGGGGCGCGGGGCGGTGCGGGTGCGGATGCTGAAGTCCGTCACGTCGAAATAGCTCATGATGTACAGCTCGCCGATGCGTTTCACCGAGAACTCGGCAATGCCGTTCGCCCACCCGAACAGTGACGAGGGCGCGGCCTGCACGGCGGGCACCCACTGCCACGTCTCGTCCAGGTAGACCCAATGCTCGCGGGTGTCGAGATCGCCGTGGAAGAAATCGGCGGGCCGGTAACGGAACAGCTGGATCTGGCCCCGGTCACCGGTGTAGAAGTGGCTGCCGTTCCAGGCCTTGCTGAAGACGTAGAGCCACCCGTCCGGGTCGACCCCGGCGAACGACCACATCATGTCCAGGCTGCCGGGATTGCCCTGGCCGTCGCCGGGCCAATGGCGGTCGAAATCCTGCCAGGTCGCGCCGTTGTCGTCGGAATAGGCGATGCCGGACATGAGCGAACCGTCCACGGCGCTGCCCGGCCCGACCCACCGGTGCACCGAGGTGTACTGGATGAAGATCCGGTTCCGCCCGTCGACGGTGAGCGTGATCGCGTCGTTCGGGATCCGGCTGACCTCGAAGCCGAAACCGTTGTCCGCGTTGTGCCGATAGTCGAACAGCTGCGCGCACGTCGGCATCGGCTCGGCCGCGGTGAACGTGATCGGCGTATGCCCGCTCGCGTCGAAAGTGGCCTGGTACAACACGACTGGGCTGCCGATGAATTCGCCGGTCGCCTCCTGCCCGCGGAAGGAATCGCCGAAGACGTACCCCCAGGTGCCGTCATATCGTAGATAGGGGATACCCAGATCGCTCGACCCGAGCCCGAACCGGCTGGCCGAGTCGCCTGCGTTGTCACACAGGTAGGTCCCTTGCTGCGGTGTCGTGCGGCTCTTCGGCATGATCCCACCCTCCTCAGCGTCCCTACCGAACATCATCCGGCGCATACCCATCCGACACGCCGAATTGGCGGAGTAGCGCGCAGCGCCGGTGCCGACGACTTACCGGTTGACGGGTTCCGACTTGCCCGCCCGCCGCAGCAGATAGGGAATGACCAGGTTGTGGCCGGGCTGCATGAGCGCCCACACGAACCGCGCCACTCGGCGGTCATACCGGACCAGCGTGGTCCAGGTTACCGCCGATCCGGTGGTCACCACGATGTTCTGCGCGGCCAGGAGCCGCGACTGTGCTTCGAGCACAACATGGTTCGGTCCGCGCTCCGCGATATGCCAGCCGAGTACGTGTTCGGCCGACCGAGGTCCCAATCGCAGCCCCAGCACGACCCGCCATCCGGTCCGCAGCAGACCGCGCATGAGCGCGGGCGCGCGCTCGAACACCAGCCGGGACCACAGCTCCGGCGTATCGCGCGACCCGGCGGCACTCAACTCGAAGGCCGACACGTGGTCGGCCGCCGCCATGTCCTCGCTGATCGGCAGCTGCGGCGGGGCCGCAACTCGCTGAACCCGCTGCGCGGTCGTCTTCATCCTCCACCCATCCCTGCGCGAGACGATTTACTACGACCTCTCGTAGTAATTCTGCCTGCGCGCAGGGGTGTCTGTCCCGGGAACCGCCGAATCGATCGCCGCCGCCGCGCGTCTCATCGACGGCGTGTGCAACTCGATTCGCGGGTGGAAAAGGGAACGGCGCAACAATACCAATTGAATCGCGATTTCGCCATCGATTGTCGACCTCAGGTGCTGTCGACTTCGCGTTCGCCGGTACGGTGCGGTGATGCGACATCGCTATTGCGTTTCGCTGAAACACCCTGTCTGCGCTGCCATTTCGACTGCCGGAACGTGCGATAGCGCGTTGCCTCGGCCGACGAAGTGTGATGCAATCTCTCGTGGCGAGAAGGGGGTGACGAGCGAGTTGACAAAGAATGATCTGGCTGCACTGTTATTCGCCTCGATATCGAGCGCATTGCCCGATCTGACATTGTCGTAATTGTTTCCGAGTCGCGGCCGGGGGAGAGGTCATCGGTCGCAACGGTGCTGAATGCTGAACGGGGGTGTGTGCTATGCCGATGATCGCTGGACTCGGGTGGCGCTCGGCGACCGCACCCTTATTCACGGCGCAGAGTCTCTATTCGATGCGGCGATACAGTAAAGGAAGGTTTCCCATGCATGTCGGGTTGCCCATGGTAGCGAACAATTTCGTCGAAAGCTCGGCCGGTGAACAGCAATTGTGTTCCGCGATCGTCGAGTTTCCCCTTTCGGAACTGCTGCCGCCGGAATCGTCGCCCAGAACGGCCGGCGAAAACGCGGCGCACATACGGATGCTCGCCGAATCGTCGACCGCCTTTCCGCCGATCGTCGTGCATCGGGGCACGACGCAGGTGATCGATGGCGTGCACCGGTTGCGCGCCGCCCAGTTGCGTGGCGACAGCACGATCTCGGCCGTGCTGTTCGACGGCAGTATCACCGAAGCGTTCGTGCTTGCGGTGAAACTCAATGCGGCACATGGTCTGCCGCTGTCGCTGTCTGATCGCAAAGCCGCCGCGCTGCGCATTCTGATGGCGTATCCGCAATGGTCGGACCGCGCCATCGCCGCCGTCGCCGGTATCTCGCCCAAGACGGTGGGGGTGATCCGCAGCCGGTCGGCTGAGGAGATTCCTCAGCCGACCGGTCGGATCGCACGCAACGGGGTGCTGCATCGGACCGATGTTTCGGCAGGCAGACGACGTGCCGCGGAGTTGTTCACCGCTGACCCGAATCGGTCGGCGCGTGCGGTGGCCCTGGCCGCGGGGATTTCGCTCACCACGGCCAAGGAGGTCCGCAAAGAACTGCGCGACGGCTCGGATCCGCTGCCGGCCCGCTGGGCAGGCGTCGATCCAGCAGCCGGCCGGGCTGCGGGCGATGAGCAAGAGGTCAGGGCGGGAGCGGATTTCGGTGCGCGATGGGCGGTCACCGCGGAGGTGCTGCAGCAGTTGCGCCGCGATCCGTCGCTCCGTTTCACTGATGCCGGGCGCAAACTGCTGCGCTGCTTGGAGACCCCTTTCGACAACGGCGCCGATTGGGGCTCCGTAGTGCACAACATTCCGAGCCACTGTGCACCCAATATCGCGAAACTCGCCCGCCAGCGCTCGCAGGATTGGCAACAACTCGCGCTGATGCTGGATCAACGCTCGGAAACCGAATAATCGGCTCGGCCGGTATCGAATATTGACACTCCGCGGACCGCGAAAGTAACGTCGGCGACGTGCACAGCAGGATTTCCCGCAGCTGAATCCCGATTCCTGCAAACATTTCCGTGATATCTCCACCGGTATTTGTCACGCCGGTAGAAGGGGGCTTATCGATGATTACCCTGGACCAGGTCGAGGCCAAGATCAGGCATAAGCTCAAGGGCAATTATCCAGCTGATCTGGTGCTCTCCGGCGACACCGCATTGGAGGATATCGGGCTGTCGAGTCTGCAGACCGCCGAGATCGTCTTCGAGCTGGAGGAAGACAATGAGATAGAATTCGACCCAGCCAAGGCGGCCGACATCCAGACGCTGGGCCACCTGGTCGCATTGGCGAACGAGATCCTCGCCGAGAAATACCCGTCCGGCGAGGAAATTCCGCGATGAACGGCCGCGAGCACTACATATATATTCTCGCGGCGTCCATCCTTCCTTTCATCGGCGTCATCGCGGCCATGGTGCTGCTGTGGAACTCCCTGGTCGGCCCCGCGGACCTCGCCGTTTTCGTCATCATGAGCGTGATCGGCGGACTCGGCGTGTCCATCGGCTATCACCGCCTGCTCGCACACCGCTCGTTCAAGACCACCCGGCCGATCAAACTCTTCTTCGTGACCGCGGGGGCGATGGCAGGTCAGGGGCCGCCGCTCATCTGGGTCGCGCACCACCGCCGCCACCACCGGGTGGCGGACAAACCCGGTGATCCGCACTCGCCCTACTTCGAAGACCGAGTGGACTTCCGCGGCGTCGTGAAAGGTCTCTGGCACTCGCACCTGGGCTGGCTCTTCGACAAGAATCTGTCCTCCGATCCGGTGCGCTACTGCCCGGATCTGTGCCGGGACGCCGACATCCGATTCCTGTCGATCAGATTCGTCCCGGTCGTGCTCGCGGGTCTGCTGCTGCCGGGGCTGCTCGGGCTGGCGTTCACCGGCACCCTGGCCGGCTTTCTGACCGGCATCCTGTGGGGCGGGCTGGTGCGGATGTTCATCGGCAACCACGTGACCTACGCGGTGAATTCGATCGGACACTACTTCGGCAGACGCCGATTCGACACCGCCGACGAATCCCGGAACGTGTTCTGGCTGTCGATCCCGTCCTTCGGGGAATCCTGGCACAACAACCACCACGCGTTCCCACGATCGGCGCGGCACGGATTCCGTTGGTGGGAGCTGGATCTCAGCGCCCTCACCATCTACACGCTGGAGAAGCTGCATCTGGCCTGGGACATCATCCGCATCGACCCGGTCCGGCAGCAGCAACGGGCCGCCGGGCTGAGCCGGGTCGGCAGTGGCCGCACCGCACCGCACGAGCCCGCCCGCCCACTGGCCGAGCGCGGGCAGGCGAGCGCCAAGGACCTGGGTCCCGTCGACGTTGCGGATGTGGAATGACTCTGTGGCAGCGGCTCTTCGAGGATTCGCGATCGTTCGAATCCAGCGCCGCCTTCTGGGTCGACGGTGGATATGTCGCGACCAGCTGGGCGGAACTGGTTGCCGGGGCGCAGGATACGACCCGCGCGTTGCGCAGGCACGGGGTAGGGCCGGGAACCCGGGTCGCGATCGTGCTCACGAACGGCCCGCACGCGGCCCGCGCAATGGTGGCGAGCTGGATGTGCGGCGCGGTGGTGGCTTCGCTGCCCGTGCGGGTGGCGGGTACCGACGCCGCCGGCTACGCGGATCAATTGCGCGTCATTCTCGAGCAATTGGAACCCGTTGTGCTGCTGGCGGATGCCGCCTTACTGGCGAGCTTGCCGGACCCGCGGGCCGACGGGGTGCCCGGTGTCGCGTTCGAATCGCTCGACCGCGGACGGGACAGTGTCGAGCCGGCGCCGCCCGATGTGGACGAGGTGGCGTTCATCCAGTATTCCTCGGGCAGCACCGGGTCGCCCAAGGGCTGCATGCTGACACCGCGGGCGATCGCGGCACAACTGGACATGCTGGCGCACCTGACCGAGGCCGAGCCGGGCGAGATCGGGGTCTGCTGGTTGCCGTGGTCGCACGACATGGGGTTGTTCGGCGGCTTGCTCAGCGGCTGGTGGAACGACGTCACCACGTATTACTCGACGCCGCAGCGGTTTCTGATGTCGCCGAAGACCTGGTTCGAAGACATCGCGCGCTACGGCGCGCACTACACGGCGGGCAGCCCCACCGCTTTGCAGGTGGCGGCCCGGGTCACCCGGCTGCGCGCGAAACACCTGCCCGGATCGCTGGCCCAGTTGAAGGCGGCCATCATCGGAGCAGAGCGGGTCTATTGGGAGGTGCTCGAGAGCGCGGTCGCCGACCTCGGCCGATTCGGGCTACGCCGACAGGCGCTGATGCCCGCGTACGGCCTGGCCGAGGGCACGCTCGCGGTGACCGCGACGCCGTTGAACGAGGAGCCGCGTTTCCTCGCGATGGACGCGATGGCGCTCGCGGCGGGCCGGCTGCGCCGCGTCGATCCGGCCGATCCCGGCGCGACGAAGGTGGTCAGCGCGGGCCCGGTCTGCCGGGGCACGGAACTGGTCGAACCCATGCCGGATCAGGACCGGCTCGCGCCGATCCGATTCCGTTCGGTGTCGTTGGCCGGCGGCTACTACGGGGATCCGGTGCGCACCGGTCAGCACTTCGACGACGGGGTGCTCGATCCCGGCGACCTCGGCTTCGTCGTGGACGGTCACCTGTACCCAGTCGGGCGTAGCGACGACATGATCTCGGTGGGTGGCCGCAACGTGTATCTGCGCGAGGTCGAGAAGGCCATCGAGGTGTCCGGCGGTCTGCGGTGGGGTTGTTCGACGCTGGTCGACTCCGATCGGGTCGGTCGCCCCTGGCTGACGCTGCTGGTCGAGTCGGGCGGTGCCCGTACCGATTACGGCGAGGTGGCCCGTGCGGCCGCGGCCGCCGCGATGGCAACGGGTGCACTGGAACTCGACGAATGCGTGTTCCTGCGCCGCAATGCGTTGCCGAGGACCCCCAGCGGCAAGATCCAGCGGCATCGCTGCCGAGAGCGCCTCGCCGCCGGCGGATTCGCGCGGGTGGCGACCGTGCAACTCGCGGAACAGACGGAGTCGGCGTGAACGAAACCACCCCATCCACAAGACGACGCATCCTGGTCACCGGTCCGTCCGGTGTGATCGGCCGGGCACTGGTCGAGGCGTTGTCGCGGCACCACGTCACCGGCTTGGTGCATGCCGACACCGAGCTGCCGGACGTCACCGAGGTCGTCCACGGCGACCTGGCGAAGCCGCTGCTCGGCTTGACCGCGTCGCGGTGGCACGAACTGGCCGAGCGCGTCGATGTCGTGGTGCATTCGGGCGCGCTGACGACGTGGGGCAAGAGCCGCAGCCGCTATCAGGAGATCAATATCGACGGCACCGAACGGGTGCTGGAGTTCGCGCGCCGGGCCGGTGCTCCGGTGCACTATCTGAGTACCTGTTTCGTGCACGGGATCGAGCGCACCGGCCTGTCGAATGTCGCGCAGGACAACGTTGTCCGGCCCTACGTCTGGTCGAAACTCGAGGCGGAGCGGCTGATCGCCGCGAGCGGTGTCCCGTACGCCGTCTACCGGCCGACCAATCTGGTCGGCGACTCCCGCACCGGGGCGAGCAGCAGGCGCCAGATCGTGCAGGTGATGTCGGAGTTCATCTGCCGCGGGAAAGCGCCGTATCTGCCCGCCCACCCGGGCAACCTGCTCGATTTCGTGCCACTCGATGTCACCGTCGATGCGGTGGTGCGCACCCTGGAGGCCGATGATCTGCGCGGGCAGATCGAATGGCTCACCTACGGCACCGACGCGATGACGGTGGCGCAGGCCAGAGACATCCTGACCGAGCACGCCGCCTCGCTCGGCCGCCCACTCGGCGACCTGCGCATCGTCGACCCGCGTCGGCGGCTGCCGGTTCCCCTGTCGGAACTACCGCCGTTGACGAGGTCCTTCCTGAAGGTGCTGATCGATGTCAGCGAGATGACCCATGCGGCGGGCGGGGTGCTGCCCAGCTCGAAAACTGAACTGCGCGAACGGCTCGGCGTGGAGTTTCCGTCCGACCGCGACGCCTACCGCAGCAGCCTGAAGTTCTGGGCCAACGAGACCGCCGTGGCGCGGGCAGCAGAGAGGTGAGCCGCTATGACGAGGACCAGTGACTGGCACCAGCCCGACCTGTCGGGCCGGATCGCGCTGGTGACCGGTGCCAGCCGCGGGGTCGGGCTCGGCGTCGCGCTGGCGCTCGGCGATTGCGGGGCAACGGTGTACGTCACCGGCCGCAGCACCCGGCGCGGTGGCACCACCGAGGGCGTGCCCGGCACGGTCGAGGACACCGCGGAGCAGGTGACGGCGCGGGGCGGGAAGGGAATTCCGGTGGCGTGCGATCACACCGACGATTCGGACAACGCCGCGCTGATCGCGCGGATCGCCGAATCCGACGGCCGCTTGGATCTTTTGGTGAACAACGCCTGGGCGGGTTACGAAAGGTTCAGCGAGGAGGCGCCTTTCCATGCCCCGTTCTGGCAGCAGCCGATGTGGCGCTACGACCTGTTCGCCGGTTCGCTGCGCGCCCAGTACGCGGTGAGCGCCCTGGCGGTGCCGTTGCTGACGCGGGCCCCGGCGGGGCTCATCGTGAATATCTCGTTCACCGACGGTGCGGTCTACCTCGGTCAGGTGCCCTACGACATCAGCAAGTACGCCTCGGACCGCATGGTGGTCGGCATGGCCTACGACCTGCGCAAGACGTCCGTGGTGCCGGTCGCCCTGCATCCGGGTTTCGTGCGTACCGAACGGGTTTCGGGCGCCTGGGATCTCGTCGGCGCGGGGCCTGCCGAGGTCGCGCATTCGCCGGAGTACGTCGGCCGCGCCGTGGCCGAGCTCAGCGTCGACGCCGAGCTGGCGGGTTATGCCGGTGCTCGCGTCGCCGTCGGCGATCTGGCGGCCGAGTACGGATTCAGTGACGTCGACGGCCGTCGACCGCCGCCGTTCCGGCTCGAGGGAACCATCACGCTCGCGGCCCGCATGGAACGCCTCGGCCGGATCGCGCGCACCGTGCCGGCGAATCGCCGGGAGGCTTGAAATGGCCACTGACACCGATTATCTCGGCGCATCACCGACCGCGATCCAGCATCACTACGACGCGGGAAACGACTTCTATCGGCTGTGGCTCGACCCGAGCATGACCTATTCGTGCGCGCTGTGGGCCGAGGGGGACGACACCCTCGAACGTGCTCAGCAACGCAAGCACGACTATCTCGCCACCCGAACCCGCGCCGCCGGCGCCGGACGGGTACTCGACGTCGGGTTCGGCTGGGGCGCCATGGTGCGGCGGCTGCTCGACACCCACGGTGTCGGACACGTCACCGGTCTGACCTTGAGCGCCGCTCAGCTGGCGGCCACGTCGGCGTGGGCGGATGAACGGTGCGATCTCCGGCTGGAGAACTGGACCGACCACCGGCCCGCACAGCCCTACGACGCCATCGTCTCCATCGGCGCGATGGAGCATTTCGCGAATCTGGGCATGAGCCGGGAGCGCAAGATCGCGGCCTATCGGCAATTCTTCACCAGTTGCCGTGAATGGCTGCAGCCGGGCGGCAGGCTCGGGTTGCAAACCATTGTGCGCGGCCATGATTCGGCTGCGGACTGGGCGATCCAGCGGGAGATGATCCGGGTCAATCGCTGGATCTTCCCGGAGTCGGAGGTGCCCTGGCTCGCGGAGGTGTGCGCGGCGAGCGAGGGGCTGCTGGAGGTGGTCTCGGTGCGCAATGACGCCGCCGACTACGCCCGTACCTGCCAGGTCTGGCTGGACCGGCTCTTGGCCGACCGGGCACGAGCCGTCGAATTGGTCGGCCCGGCGACCACCGAACGCTACGAACGCTATCTGCGGGTCTCCATCGAGGTCTTCCGGCGCAAGCATGCCGGACTGGCCCGCATCGTCTTCGAACGCTGGTAGCTCGAGAAGGATTGCGACACATGCCCACTGGAATTGTTGATTTCGGCAGCTACCTGCCCGGCCCGCCGGTTCCCGCGACGTTCTTCTTCACCGAGGAGGAGCTGGCCGCGCCGCTGGCGAACAACCCCATGTTCAAGGCGCCGGCCACCCGGCATCACGTCGGCGACGAGCGCGCCGCGGAGATGATCGCCGCCGCGGCGCGGCCGATGTTCGAGCGCCTCGGGCTCGAACCGTCCGGCAACATCGATATTCTCCTCACGAATGTGATGCTGCCGGACCATCCGATCACCGGATCCGGCGCGGAAGCGGCCGCACTGCTCGGGTGCGCACCACGCTGGGTCATCGATCTGCACAACGGCGGCTGTGCGTCGTTCGGCTACATGATGCGGCTCGCGGACGCGATGATCGCGAGCGGCGTGGCCCGCACCGCCCTGCTGTGCAACGTGCAGAACGGTGCGGGACAGTTTTTTTCGCAACCCGGCGTGCGTAAGAGCCCGTTCGCGGCGGTGGCGGGCGACGGCTGCGGGGTCACCTACGTCAGCGCGCAGGGCGCCGCCCCGCTGCTGGGCACCAGCGTGATCCACTCGCCCGAGTACGCCACCGACCTCGGCCTGTCGGGCGGGCGGAAGTACTGGGAGCCGGGTACCGAGGAGCTGATGGTGAGCTTCCCGCACGAGAAGCTCGGCGACATCATCCAGCGTGGCAACCGCTTGGTGCCCGAAGCCGTCACCGATGTCTGCAAGCAGCTGGGTGTCTCGACCGAGGACATCGACGTGCTGGTGACCAACCAACCGAACAAACTCTTCCTGCAGACCTGGCGGCAAACGCTCGGGGTGCCTGCGGAGCGCCACTTCGACTCCTACGACGAATTCGGGAACCTGTACACCGCCGGAGTACCGGTGACGTTCGAACGTGCCCTGCGGGCCGGCGCGGTCGCCGACGGCGATCTCGTCGTCTTCGCCGGATTCGCGCACGCGGGGGATATGGCGTCCGCGGTGGCTGCCCGATGGCACGGATGACCCCGAAACCGCCTGCCGTGCACGACACGTCTTGCCCCGACCGCGAGAGGTTCCGATGACCGACATCGCACCGGCCCCGGCCGCACTATCCGGCTCGGCCCCTGTGAAACACGAAATATATTGGCGCGAGACAGAACCGGTTGTTCCCGGTCCGCCGCTGCGGGGCGAGGTCTCCTGCGATGTGTGCATCATCGGCGGCGGGTACACCGGCTTGTGGACCGCGCACTTTCTCAAACAAGCCGATCCCGGCATCTCCATCCATATCCTCGAAGCCGACTACGCGGGCGCGGGCGCGTCGGGGCACAACGACGGCTTCGTCACGCCGACCATCGGGCACAGCCTCGGCGCGCTGATCCATCGGTTCGGTGCGGAACGCTCGAAGCTGGCCTACGCCGCGGTGGGCAAATCGATGCTCGAGCTGGGCCGTTTCTGCACGAGATACGGGGTGGACGCGGAGCTGGAGCCCGCCGGTTACTACCAGGTCGCCGCCGACGACGACCAGATCCGCCTGCTGGAACGCGATATCGAGTTGGCCGCGCTACTCGGTGCGAAATCCGGGCTCGATCTGCTGGACCGCGCTGCGGCACGCGCGAAGATCGATTCCCCGGCCATCCGGGCCGCCTTCAAAGTCGGTGGGGCGCTGGTGAATCCGCACCGGCTCGCGCGTGGCCTGTGCCGGGTCGTCACCGCGGCCGGGGTCCAGGTACACGAGCGGACCCGAGCACTGCGGGTAGAACCAGCTCCGGGGGGATATCAGGTGACCACCGCGCAGGGGCGGGTGACGGCGAGCCGGGTGTTGTACGCCACCAACGCCTATCAGCATCAGTTCGCCGAGTTCCGGCGCAAAGTGGTGCCGGTGTGGAGTTATGCGGCGGTGACGCAACCGCTGACGGACGCACAGTTGCGGCAGGTGCGCTGGCCGGACCGCGAAGGGTTCGTCGAGGCGGGCAACTTCATCGTATTCGGCAGGCTCACCGCGCAGAACCGGCTGCTGTTCGGGGGAGGTCGCGCCGACTATCACTTCCGGCGCGATATGGACGAGCCCCGCCACATCGACAGCCCGCGGGCGACCGCGGCACTGCGCGCGGTGCTCGCACGGTATTTCCCGATGTGGCGCGATATTCCGTTCAGTCACACCTACGGCGGCTGCGTGGCGATCACCCGGGAGGTGGTACCGCACGTCGGCGCTTTCGGTGACGGCCGGTTCTACGCGCACGGCTACTGCGGCAACGGCATCGCGCTCACACACACCGCGGGCAAAGCGTTGCGCGACCTCATCCTCGACCGTGACACCTCGTACAGCAATCTGCTTTTCGTGCGGGGCAAAGAGAAGTCGTTTCCGCCGGAACCGCTGTCGTTCCTCGGCGCCAAGGCGGTGTCCGCGGTGCTCGCCGCACAGGACCGCCATCCGAAGCTCATTCGTGGCCAGTTCGTCTGAATCCGGGCAACGAGACGTCATCGAAAGAAGATCCCCATGACCGATACGACGGACGACTCGGGTTCGGCTTTCGCGCACCGTGTTTCGCGCGCCGAGCCCGGCCGGCGATACGGGCTCTGCCTCGATCTGGTGCTCACCGAGACTGCGGCACTGCTCGGCTGCGCACCGAACGAGGTGGTGCCGGATCGGGCCTACCTGGACTACGGATACAACTCGCTGGCCGGTCTGGCCTTGACCGAACAGCTGTCCAGAGCGGTCGGCCTCGAGTTGCCGCTCACGATGCTGTTCGACCGGCCGAATCCGGCGGCGGTGGCCGAGTACCTGCTCGACCGGATCGCGCCGAGTGTGCCAAAATCCCTCGAATCTACTGTGGTAGAACAGCTTCCGGAACAAGCGGACAATTCTGACGAGGATATCGCGGTGGTGGGCATGGCCTGCCGCTATCCGGGTGGGGTGACCTCGCCGGAGCAGTTATGGGCGCTCGTCGCCGAGGGGCGCGATGCCATCGGTGATTTCCCGGACGACCGCGGCTGGGACCTCTCGCGGCTGTACCACCCCGATCCGGCCAATCTCGGCACCAGCTACACCAGGCACGGCGGATTCCTGTCCGGAGCAGCCGAATTCGATCCGCAATTCTTCGGGATCAGCCCGCACGACGCGGTGGCGATGGATCCGCAGCACCGGTTGCCGCTCGAGGGCGCCTGGGAACTCTTCGAGCATGCGGGCATCGATCCGACGAGTCTGCGCGGCAGCGCGACGGGAGTGTTTCTCGGGGTCTGCAGCGGTGACTACTGCTACCTGACTCGGGAACCGGCGGCCGGCCTCGAGGGCAGGTGGGGCCTCGGGATGATGGACAGTCTCGCGTCGGGCCGGGTGGCGTACGCCTTCGGGTTCCTCGGTCCGGCCATGAGCATCGATACCGCCTGCTCCTCCTCGCTGGTGGCGGTACATCTGGCCGTGCAGTCGCTGCGCCGTGGCGAGAGCGCTCTCGCGGTCGTCGGCGGGGTCACGGTGATGTCCACTCCCGCAGTGCATGTGGAGTTCAGCAGGCAGCGTGCGCTCGCACCGGACGGACGGTGCAAGTCCTTCGCCGATGGCGCGGACGGCACCGGATTCTCCGAGGGCATGGGTCTGCTGCTGCTGGAACGGCTCGGCGACGCACGACGCAACGGCCATCACGTGCATGCGATCCTGCGTGGCTCCGCGGTGAATTCCGACGGTGCGAGCAACGGCCTGACCGCCCCCAACGGCCCGTCGCAAGAACGGGTGATCCGTGCCGCGCTGGCCGACGGCGGACTCGCGCCCGCCGACGTCGACGCCGTCGAAGGTCATGGCACCGGCACCGTACTCGGCGATCCGATCGAGGTGAACGCACTGCTCGCCACCTACGGTCGCTCGCGATCGGCCGACCACCCGCTGTGGCTGGGCTCCCTCAAGTCCAATATCGGTCACACCTCGGCCGCCGCGGGCGTCGGCGGGCTGATCAAGACCATCATGGCGTTGCGGCACAACACACTTCCGCGCACTCTGCACGTCGACGCGCCCTCCCGGAAGGTGGACTGGGCAAGCGGGGCGGTCTCGCTGCTGACCGCCGCGGTGCCGTGGTCACCGGATCGGTCCGGCAGGCGGCGCCGCGCCGCGGTGTCGGCCTTCGGTATCAGCGGCACGAACGCGCATGTCATCGTCGAAGAGCCGCCGGCGCAACCGGTTTTCCGTGCCGCCGCGTCCCCGGTCCGAGACGCCGACGGTGTGGGTGCTCTCTGCGCGCACCCCACGAGCGCTCGCGCAGCAGGCCGATCGGCTGGGCGCCTGGCTCGACGGGCATCCGGGCCAGGACCCCGCCGAGCTCGCGAGCGCGCTCGCCGAGACCCGAGCACATCTGGAGCACCGCGCGGCCCTCATCGGGACCGGGAGCGCCGAATTGCGCACCGCCCTCGGCTCCTTGGCCACCGGTGCCGTGAGCGGTTCGGTGATCACGGGACGTATCCGGCTGGATCGTAGATCCACCCTGGCGGTGATGTTTCCCGGGCAGGGCGCCCAGTACCTCGGCATGGGCACCGAATTGGCCGCGCTGTACCCGGTTTTCGCGAGGGCGTATCAAGACGTGCACACCGAACTCGATCGGCACGTGGATCGGCCGCTCGACCGGATCATCGCGGGCACGGATGAACCGGGTCTGCTCGATCAGACCGGTTACACCCAGGCGGCGCTGTTCGCTGTCGAGGTCGCGCTGTACCGGCTCCTCGAATCCTTCGGGGTGCGACCGGCTTACCTGATCGGGCATTCGGTCGGTGAGTTCGCGGCCGCACATGTCTGCGGCGTGCTGGATCTGCCGGACGCCTGTCTGCTCGTGGCGTCGCGCGCCCGGCTCATGCAGGCGCTGCCCGCGGGCGGGGCGATGATCGCCGTGGAAGCCACCGAGGCCGAGATCCGCGCCGATCTTCGCGCCGCGGGGACCGATGTGGCCGTCGCGGCGGTGAACGGGCCTGCGGCGGTAGTGCTTTCCGGCTCGAACGAGGAGACCGTCGCGATCGCCGAGCGGTGGGCGGCGGCCGGGCGGCGGACCAAGCGCCTCACCGTCAGTCACGCCTTCCACTCGCCGCTCATGACCCCGATGCTGGCCGAATTCGCCGATATCGCCGAGCGGGTCACTGTCGGCAAACCGCGGATACCTGTCGTTTCGAACCTGACCGGTGCGCCCGCCGACGATTTCGGCACCGCCGAGTACTGGGTCCGGCATGTCCGGGATACCGTGCGGTTCGGTGCCGGGCTCGCCTGGCTCACCGCCGCGGGGGTCGACACTTTCTTGGAATCCGGTCCCGGCGGCCAGCTCTCGGTGCTCGCCAAAGGAAATCTCGCCCACTCCGGGCAGGACGCGGTGATCGTCCCGACGATGCGACCGCGCCGGTCCGAGAGCCGCACCCTGCTCACGGCGTTGGCCACGGCCTATGTCGGCGGTGCGCCGGTGACGTGGTCCCCGGGCCCACCGGCGAGCACGCGGCGGCTCGAACTGCCCACGTATCCGTTCGAACGGCAGCGTTACTGGGTCGAGCGTGCACCGTCGGTGCCTGCGGGCGGTGACTGCGGCCTCGTCCCCGATCGGCATCCGCTGTTCGCCGCGGCGCTGGAGCTGGCCGAGGGGACCGGCTCGCTGTTCGTCGGCAGCTGGACGGCGAGTACCCAGCCTTGGCTTCGTGATCACACGGTCTTCGGCGCCATCGTGGTCGCCGGCGCCGCGATCGTCGAGATCGCGACGCATCTCGGAAGCCGCTCGGGCACTCCGGCACTGACCGAACTGACCTTGCTGGCGCCGCTCGTGGTGCCGACCGATCGGCCGGTAGCGGTGCAGGTCCGGCTCGCGCCGCTCGGTGCCGGCAAGCAGTCGTTCACACTGCACGCCGACCTGGGTGCCGGTTGGACCCGGCATGCCACGGCCACGTTGAGTGCCGATGGCACTGTCGCGCAACCACTGTCGGCCACGCCACCGCCGGGAGCCGTCGCACTGGACATCGATGAGCTGTATCCGGAACTCGCCCGGCGCGGCCTCGGATACGGACCGGAATTCCAGCGTCTGCGGGCGGCATGGCGGCACGAGGACAGCCTCTACGCGCGGATCGACCCCGCGCCCACCGGGGCGGAGCCGGGCGAATTCCTCGTGCACCCAGGGACGCTCGACGCCGCCCTGCACGCCGCGTTGCTGGAACGTCCTGATGAAGACGGCACGGTATGGCTGCCGTTCCTCTGGTCGGGGGTCCGCATCCACCCGACGCGGCGATCCGGGTCCGCGTTGCTGGTCCGGTTGACCGCGGCGGGGCCGGATTCGGTGCGGATGACCGCGGTCGACGAAGCCGGTGCCGTGGTCGTGTCGGTCGAATCGGTGCTGGCACGCAAGGTTTCGCTGGCACAGCTCGCCGCGGCGCAGACCGTTGCGACGGATTCGCTGTTCCGTTGCGAATGGCAGGTCGCCGACCTGATCGCGGAGGCGTCGGATCCGGTGGCGGTCGCGGCGGTGGGCACGGCGCAGGTCACCGATGCGCGTCGGTATGCGGACCTGCCGGCGCTGATCTCGGATATCGAATCCGGCGGGGCGGTACCGGAACTGATCGTCGTCGACCCCGCCGCGAACATCTCGGCATCGATCGCCGACGCCGACGTGCCGACCGCGGCCACGACGGTCGCGCACCAGGCGTTGCGCCTGGTCCAAGAGTGGCTGTCGGACAGTCGATGGGCCGGAGCCCGGTTGCTGTTCTGCACCCGCGGCGCGGTGTCCGCGCGGTCCTCGGATGTGCTGGATCCCCGGGTAGCCCCCGTGTGGGGACTGGTCCGTAGCGCCCAGACCGAGCATCCGGATCGGTTCCTGCTCGCCGATGTCGAGACATCGATCGATGCCGGCACGCTCGGCTGTGTGGTGCGTGCAGGCATTCCCCAGCTGGCGGTGCGGGACGGGCAGGTGCTCGTGCCACGGTTGCGGCCGATGCGCGCGCCGGCCGGCGGCGCGCCCTGGTCCGAGCTCGACGGCTCGGTGTTGATCACCGGCGGTACCGGCGGACTCGGCGCGCTCGTCGCCGAACACCTGGTGGCCGAGCACGGTGTGCGACGGCTGATTCTGGTCGGCCGGCGCGGTGCGCAGGCCGCCGGAGCGCCGGAACTCGTTGCCCGGCTGCGGGAATCGGGCGCCGAGGTCGAGCTCGCCGCCTGTGATGTCGCCGATCGCGCCGAGCTCGCATCGCTGCTCACCCGGATCCGCGCCGGGCATCGGCTGCGCGCGATCGTGCACGCGGCCGGCGTCCTCGACGACGGCATGATCGAGGCGTTGACCGCCGAGCGCTTGGACCGCGTGCTGCGCCCGAAGGCGGCGGCCTGGCATCTGCACGAATTGACGGCGGACCTCGACCTCGTCGCGTTCGTCCTGTTCTCGTCGGCGGCGGGCGTGCTCGGCGCACCGGGCCAAGCGAACTACGCTGCCGCCAACGCCTTTCTGGACGGATTGGCCTGCTGGCGGCGGGCGCAGGGCCTCGCCGCGGTGTCGATGGCCTGGGGCATGTGGGCGCAGCCGAGTGCGATGACCAGTGAGCTGACCGCGGCCGACAAGGCGCGCCTGGCCCGGGCCGGGTTCCTGCCACTGGAGCGGCGAGCGGGACTGCGATTGTTCGACGCGACAGCCGCCTGCACTGAGCCGTCCGTCATCCCGTTGGCGCTCGATCCGGTCGCGCTGCGCGCCTCGGGAATCCCGCTCTCGCCGGTACTCGCGGATCTGGCTCCCGCCGCCGCTCCTACTGCGGTGTCGGGGACGTTCGGCGCGCAGTTGGCGCAATTGCGGGGCAGCGAAAGGGAATCGGAGCTGCTGCGGCTGGTCTGCGTGGAGGTCGCGAGTGTCTTGCGCTATCCGTCCGGCGACGCGGTCGATCCGCAGCGAGCCTTCTCCGATCTCGGCTTCGACTCGCTGGGTGCGGTGGAACTGCGTAACCGGCTGAGTTTCGAAACCGGCCTGGTGATACCGACCACCGTGATCTTCGATCATCCCTCGCCCGCCGCGATCGCGGACTACCTGCACGACGCGATGTTCGGCTCGACAGGCGCACCAACGGAATTCGCGGCCGAACAGAGCGCGGCCGGGGCGGAACTGGACGAGATGGACGCAGAGTCGCTCATCCGGCTGGCGCTGTCCGAAGACTGATTCGACAGGGGTTGTCCACCATGGCCGTCGACGGCGATGAGCTGGTGCGTGCACTGCGCACGACGATGAAGGAAAACGTGCGGCTGCGCGCGGAGGCAGAACAGCGCCGCGAGCCGATCGCGGTCGTCGGCATGGCATGCCGGTATCCAGGTGGTGCCAGTTCGCCGGAGCAGTTGTGGGAGCTGGTCGCCGCGGGCCGCGACGCGATCGGGGACTTTCCCGATGATCGCGGCTGGGACCTGGCACGGCTCTATGACCCCGACCCTGATCACAAGGGCACCTCGTATGTCCGTTCCGGCGGATTCATCGCGGGCGCAGCCGATTTCGACCCGCGGTTCTTCGCGTTGAGCCCACGGGAAGCGATCGCGCTGGATCCGCAGCAGCGGTTGCTGCTGGAGGGGACCTGGGAGTTGCTGGAACACGCGGGTCTCGACCCCGCTGCCCTGCGCGGCAGCCGGACCGGTGTGTTCGCCGCGACGATGTATCAGGACTACACCTGGCTCTCCGCCCAGCACGCGGACGCCCTCAACGGACGTTGGGGACTCGGCATGATGGGCAGCGTCCTGTCGGGTCGCGTGGCGTATACCTTCGGCTTCAACGGGCCCGCGCTCACGGTGGATACGGCTTGTTCCTCGTCACTGGTGGCGACGCACTTGGCGATGCAGTCGCTGCGGCGCGGCGAAAGCGATCTCGCGGTCGCGGGCGGTGCGACCGTGATGGCCACCCCGTCGGTGATTCTCGAATTCAGCAGGCAACGCGCACTCGCACCGGACGGCCGGTGTAAATCCTTCGCGGACAACGCCGATGGCACCGGCTGGTCGGAGGGCATGGGTTTGCTGCTGTTGGAACGGCTCGGTGACGCGCAGCGCAACGGCCATCACATTCATGCCGTGCTCCGTGGATCGGCCGTGAACTCCGACGGCGCCAGCAACGGTCTGACCGCGCCGAGCGGTCCCGCCCAGGAGCGCGTGATCCGCGCCGCACTCGCCGATGCCGGCCTGGGTCCGGCCGAGGTCGACGCGGTGGAGGCGCACGGCACCGGCACCACGCTCGGCGATCCGATCGAAGCGAACGCGCTGCTCGCGACCTACGGGCGCGACCACCACGCGGATCGTCCGCTGTGGCTCGGTTCGTTGAAGTCGAACATCGGTCACACCCAGGCGGCGGCGGGGGTGGGCGGACTGCTCAAGATGATCATGGCCCTGCGGCATGACACGCTGCCGCGGACGCTGCACGCGGAAGTGCCGTCCAGCCGGGTGGATTGGGGCGACGGAGCCGTCTCACTGCTGCGCAGTCACCGGCCGTGGCGTCGAGACGTCGCCGGTGCACCGCGCCGCGCCGGGGTCTCCGCGTTCGGCGCCAGTGGTACCAACGCCCACGTCATCGTGGAAGAGCCGCCCGTCACGCCGGCAGTGGAAGACGTTGCCGCGCAGCCGGATCCCACGTCGCCGACGGTGTGGCTGTTGTCGGCGCGGACCGCAGCGGCGCTCACAGCACGAGCAGCGCAGCTCGGCGCCTGGCTCGACGCCCATCCCGCGCACCGGCCCGTCGACCTCGCCCACAGTTTGGCCACCACCCGGGCGCATCTCGAATACCGCGCCGCCATCGTCGGTACCGGCGTGGCCGAATTACGCTCGGCCCTGCGGGTACTCGCGGAACAAGCCGCACCGAAGCGGATGACGTACCGCGATCGCATCGCCCGCGGTACCGGGACGAAGGGAGGCCATCGGGTCGCCTACGTCGTCGGGTCCGACCGTGCCGAGTGGCCTCGCGCTGTGGTGGACCTTCTCAGAGCCGCACCGGTTTTCGCCGAGCGGTTCCGGGCCTGTGCCGATGCACTGCTCCGCAACGGCGGCGCAGACCTGCGCGCGGTGGTGACCGGGGCGACAGGTGCGCCACCGGCCGACCGGGACGACGTCGCACGGCAGGGATTGTTCGCGCTCGCCGTGGCATCCGCGGCGGTCTGGCAGGAGTATCTGCCGGCGTCGGTACCTGTGATAGACGACAACGTCTGTCCCGCGGCCGGCCGATTCCTCTCGGGCACTGTCACGCTGGAACAGGCTGCGCGGGAAGTCGTCTCGAACATGTCGCAGCCGCCGAGCCGACGCCTCGCCGAACTGGTGATGGCCGGTTATCGCACCTTCATCGAACTCGGTCCCCGAGCGGATGGACCAAGCGGCATCGCCGAGCAGGTCGCCGAAACGGACAGTGCGAGAAGGGCAGTCGTGCTGGCGGGCTTGGCGCCGTTCGACCGCGCCGGCACCTACGACATCGCCGGCGCCGTTGCCACGGCCTACGCCTGCGGCGCCACTGTCGACTGGTCCCGCCTGGTCCCGCCCGGTCGCCGGATCGACTTGCCCACCTATCCTTTTCAACGCAGCCGATTCTGGCTGGAACCGGTTGCCGAAACCCCGCCGCCGCCCCCGCAGGCCCCCGCCGCGAGCGGTCATACGCTCACGGCGCTCCTGCGCCGGGCCGATGCGGCGGGCGATCTCCTCGGCGGAGTCGAGATGCTCGTCGCGGCCTCGCGCTATCGGCACAGTTTCGATTCGGCGACGCGCGGCGCGCATCCGGGATCGGCCATGCTGCTGTCCGAGGGAGCCAGCCCCGTCGTGGTCTGTATCCCGTCCTTTCTGGCGGGCTCGGGCCCGCACCAATTCATCCGGCTGACCACCGAGTTCACGACTCGGCCGCGTGCTTTCGCATTGCGGCTACCGGGCTTCGGCAGTGCCACCGCGCAGCCGGACTCCTGGCAGGCGGCACTCGACTCCCTCGCCGACACCATCGCGACGGCGTGTGGCGACCTGCCGTTCGTACTGGTCGGCCATTCGATCGGTGGGGTTCTCGCGCACGCGTTGACCGACCACCTCGACCGCGCGGGCCGTCCGCCGTCCGGCCTCGTGCTGGTTGACACCTTCGACCCCGCTCCCGGGCACCGGCAGGAGACTTTCCGCTGGGCGATGCGGCACATCATGAGCCTCGACCCGGCCGGTGTCGTAGTCGGTGACGACAATCTCCTGGCGATGGCGAACTACTTGCGGTTGTTCGACGAATGGCACCCTGCGCAGATCACTGTTCCGGCCTTGGCGTTGGCGGCGACCGGCACCACTGCTGCCGCGCCGCATTGGCAGATCGGCGCGACACAGGTGCAGGTGGCCGCCGATCACTTCTCCATCCTGGACGCGCACGCCGCTGCGGCCGCGCGCGCCATCGAGCCGTGGTTGCGGGCTATCGCGGGGTGAGGGAGGCGGTGAGATGCGCGAATCCCTTGTCCGCGTGCCGCAGTGACAGGTGCCAACCGGACCCGTCGTTCGTGCGTTCGACGGCCAGCCGGGCCTCGCCCGGAACGAGCATCGGCTTGCCGAAGGTGACGTCATAGGCGCAGGCGGCGGGGAACTCGCCCGGTACCGAGCCGAGAACGGCTGCCGCCTGCCACATTCCGTGCGCGATCGGCCCGGGGAAACCGAGGAGGCGGGCGCCGATCCCCGAGACATGGATCGGGTTGTAGTCCCCGGAGGCGGCGGCGTAGTGGTTGACAGTCCGCTGATCGACGCGCAACGGGGCGCCGGACAGCACCTGCGAGTCGTCGCTCCGACCGTCCGGGCGGGGACCGGCGGGACGCTTCTGCTGTTTCAACAGCGTCGCTGTCTGTTTCCACACCGGTTCCCCGGCGGTGGACACCTCGCTGATCAGATCGAAGACCTTGCCCCGCCGATGGTCGCGCAGATCCGCCGCGTGCACGGTGACGTCCAGCAGTTCGTCGTTACGCAGCGGCCGTCGTTGCTCGATGACGTTGCGCAGGTGGACGAGTCCGGGCAGCGCGAACGGGAAATCGCGGGCCACCATCAGGCGCATCGCCACCGGATTGGCCAGGACGGACGGATAGGTGAGCGGCAGTGCGCCGGTGTCGGGGAGGCCGCAGGCTGCGCGATACGCGTCGAGTTCGGCTGGGCGCACGGGTGCGCCGGCCATTGTCAGTTTCGTGTTCGGCAGTGCCTGCGGCCGCGCATTGAGCACCGGGATCGGCAGTGCGCCGACGAAGGCCCGCAGATACAACTCGGCGATCCGAGGTCTGCTCGACAGCTGCTCGGTGGATGAACTCATGGGGCTACCCGTTCGTCGTAGTGAGCTGGTCAGGACGGCGTGGGCAACGGAGCGGCTCCGTGATCGGGTTCGGGTACCGCGTATTTGCGACCCACCCGGGTACCGTCGCGCCAGCTCTGCGGCCGGGCCAGGAACGGTGTGTCGCCGAGCGTGGCGACGTCGTCCACGAGCGCGGTCAGGCGACGGTGCGCGGTAACGGACGAGGCCGCGCCGAGGAATTCGGCGGCCTCGGTGCGCAGGCCCTGCGAAAGCGGCTGGCTTGCACCGAAGTAGACGCTGTGTTTGATGGCGCGCACGGCGGTCCTGGGCCGGGTCGCCAGCCGAGCCGCCGTGGCGCAGGTGTATTCGAGCAGTTCGGCCGGCGGTACCACGGCCTCGACGAGGCCGGCCTGCAGTGCCTGCTGCACGGTCAGGGTGGCGCCGTCGAGCAGCAGGTCCAGTGTGCGCGCCGTGCCGAGCATGCGAGCGAGCCGTTGACTCGCGCCACCGCCGGTGGACAGCCCGGCCAGGATCTCGATATTGCCCAGGACGATGCGTGCGTCGTCGGCGGCGCAACGCAGATCGCAGGCGAGTGCGAGCTCGAAGCCGCCGCCCAGCGCCGGACCATTGATCGCCGAAAGGTACACCGCACCAGAATGATTCATCCGCAGCACGGTCTGCCGCCAGCGGTGTGCCCAGACCGCGCCGACACCCGCGGCGCCACCGAAACGTTCGGCCGCGGTGGCGACGCCGGGCAACCGCAGGACGAGATCCAGCGCGCGCACACCGATCTGCAGCAGGGGCGCGGGCAGCCGCGGCGCCATCGCGGAAGTGTCGCGCAGTGCGGTCGGTTCGGCGTGGCCGAGGAACCGGCCGTCCACACCGCCGGTCAACACGACGGCTCCGACCGAGGGATCAGCCTCCACGGCCTGCGTCAGCAGGTCGAGATCGCGGATGAGGGCGGCGGTGACGAAGTTCGACGGCGGATCGGCGTAGCGGGCGATGACCACTCGCCCGGTCTGGCTCAGTTCTAACGTCTCCATCGGAAATCACTCCCTTGCAACGGAATCAGGTCTTGTCGCCGGGCCACCAGTTCCAGCGGCCCATGAGGCTCATCGCCGCGGGCACGATCATGCTGCGGATGACGGTGACATCCAGGGCGACCGCGATGGCCAGCCCGATGCCGATCTGTTCGATCGGCAGGAACCCGCCGAAGCCGAACGCGCCGAACACCGCGATCATCAGCACCGCCGCACCGGTGATCAGCGGCGCGGTGCGGGCGATGCCGACGGCGACCGCTTCGTGGTTGTCCCGGGTCTGCAGGTACCGCTCCCGGACCCGGTTGAGCAGGAACACCTCGTAGTCGGTGCTCAGCCCGACCATCAACGCGAGCACCAGGATGGGGGCGAACGAGAGCAGATAGCCGGGCTGATCCAGCCCGGGTACCTGTGGCAGCCAGCCTTTCTGGAAGATCGCGACGAGCACGCCGAAGGTCGCGCCCACCGCGAGCCCGTTCATGAGAATCGCTTTGAGCGGCAGGAAGATCGAGCGGAACGAGATCAACAGCACGACGTAGAGCGCGATGAGCATCAGGACGATGACCCAGGGCAGCTTTCGCTCGATCTCGTGGTTGGGGTCCACCGCTCGTGCGGTGTTGCCGCCGACATCGGCGTGCATCGTGTCCGGCAGGGCTTCGGTGCGGGCGCGCACCCGGTCCAGCAGGGTGATCGTGGCGTCGTCCGCGAAGGGGCGGGTCGAGATCACTTCGACGACGGATTTGTGTCGATCGCCGGAAACGTAGTACCGCAGGCCCTGTTGCGCGTCGGCCGGGAGCCGCTCGAATGTGGTGGGATCGAGTGCCTGCCACCGCAACTCGGGTGAAAGCTGTTGCGTGACAGTCAGTGCGGAGTTCACCGCGGCGACATCGGGAAGCGCCGACAGGTCGGTGATCAACGTGCTCAGCTCGCTGCCGACCGCCGGGTCGGTGACCGCGGCGTCCGTGCGGACCACGACCTGGATGGGGGCGGCCACGCCGGGGCCGTATTGTGTTGCGACGCGGTCGAATCCGCGCCCGATCGCCGATGACGACGGCAGGATCTCCGGGCCGGGCAGCGACAGTTTCATGTCCGCCGCCGGTATCGCGAGCAGGACCAGCACCGCGATACCCGCGCCCAGGAAGGCGAACCGGTGTCGCATCACCGTCGCCGCCAGGCGATACCACCGATGCGACGCCAATCGAGTGTCGTCGGCGGACTCGTCGGTGCGGAATCGGGCCGGGATCGGGATCTTTCCCGCGTTGATCCGCGGGCCGAGTACCTGTAGCAGCACCGGCAGCAAGAGCAGCGACGTCAGGGTGGTCACCGCGACGACGACCACGGCGCCGACGGCCAGCGAGACGATCGTGTTCATCCGGACGATGAACAACGGCAGCGCCGCCACGATGATGGTCAGGCCCGAGGTGGCGACGGTACGGCCGCCCGTGCGCAAGGTTCGGAGCACCGACGCGTGCACATCGTTGCCCGCGGCGAGTTCCTCCTTGAACCGTTTGATCATGACGAGCGAATAGTCCACGCCGACACCCAAACCGAGCATCAGGACGATGTTCTCGACGAAGATCGACAGCTCGGTGCGGGCCGCGAGGACGCCGATGATGCCGAGCGTCACCGCGATCCCGGTGATCGTGACCGCCATCGCCGCGACCATCGCCAGCACGCTGCGGAACAACAGCAGCAGCACGATGACGATCAACGGGAACGCCAGCAGCTCGCTGCGGATCAGGCCCTCGGCGGCGAGTTTGTTCGCCTCGCCCTGCATGCCCTGCACGCTGAGGATGGCGACATCGAGGCCCTGCCCCTCGAATCGTGCACCGAGATCCTCCTGCACCACCGGGACCTTCTTGGTGGCTTCGTCGTTGCCCAGGCCGATCCCGATCGCGGTGGTGACGGTGCGGCGGTCCGCACCGACGAATTTTCCTCTGTTCAACGGCGACAGCGTGTTCCAGCCGAAGCTGCCGCTCACCTGGAGCCGCGCGTCGGCGACGGTGGTCTCGAACACCTCGCGCGCTCGCTGTTCGAAAGCGGGGCTGTCGACGGTCTGTTGCTTGTCATGGATCACCAGCAGCACGTCGGTCGCGCCGCGGCCCGCCAAGCCCGCGGCGAGCTCGTCGCGGACCGCGACGGTGCCCGACCCGGGCACGTCCCAGCCCTGGCTGTTCAGCGACTCGGCCAGCGTGGCGCCGCCGAGCGCGCCGAGCATGAGCAGCACGATCCAGACCACGGTGAGCAATCGGACCCGTCCGGCCGTGAAGCGGGCGACCAGATCCGGCCAGCCCGAACGGATTCCGTCATCGGAGCCGGCCGGGTCCCGGCCGGCGTCGTCACGGTCGGCCGCCGGGGACGCCTGCCGGGTCAACGAATGGCCTCGGCCGCATCCGCCTGCGCCCGCCGCGCGGCCAGATCGTCGACGAGGTCGACCACCTGACCCACCGTGCGGATGTCGACCAGGAGTTCTCGATCGACCCGGTGTCCGAGGTGGCGTTCCAAGTCCACGAGCAGGTCGACGAAATCCATCGAATCCATGCCGAGGTCTTCGCGCAGATTGGTCGCCGGATCCGACATCTCCTCGACCGGCAGAGCCATCGTCTCGCTGATCAACGCGATGACGCGTTCCTCGATCTCGACCCTGTTCATAACGTCCCCTCCTGGTCCACTCGGCGTTGGTATCTCGTCAAGATGGCAATGCAGTCCCCGCTGCCGCCAGCGCGGCGGGCGCGAGTTCGTCCCGCTGCCATCCCAACACAGAAAACCTGCTCAAACCATCACCTTCGTTGTTGTGGCCGAGAAAGATCGAATAAAGGTTGATCGTGTTGCTCTGGTCGAGCTGATCGGCGAAAGGCACATCATCGAAGGCGATTACGCGCCGATGGCGGATGGTGAGCGGTCCGACCCGGCGGTCCCAATCTTCCGGAGTGAAGGTAAGTACCCCGGTCTGTCCGCTCACCGCGCCGGGCCGCAGACCCTCGCGATAGGTGCGGATGACCGAGTGGCTGCCGTTGACGAACCGGAAGATGTTCAGGCTCTTCGGCATCGGTGCACGGTCCACGGCGATCTGATGGACCAGCGCGGGCAGGATGTCCGGAGTCATCGCGGCCGAGCCGTCACCGGTGAAGCACAGCACGTGCTCGTCGCGCCGGGTGACGACGCCCGGCAGTGCCATCAGGCCGTCGCCCATCAGCCCGCGTCCGTACCAACCGGAGAAGCCCCGATTGGTCCTGGGCAGGTTGTTCACCGCGGTGAGGCCGACCCGGCCGATATCGTAGACGCCGACGTAGCGGTAATCACGCTGCTGGATCAGCTCTTCCAGCACCGACCCGAGACGGCGGAAGAAGTAGTTCGTCGTCATCGGCCGTAGCGGCAGCAAGCCGACCACGTCACCATACGAGTCGGTGCTCGCGGCGATGGCGGCGCGCCGATACGCCAGCACCTCGGGGTCGACGTCGAGTCGATCCAGCAGGGCGCGCAAGACCTTCTCGATGTTTCCGGTCACCGTCAGGCCCGCGAAGGGAGCCTGGTCGACGGCGTGTCCGACGATCTGGATCGGGGCCAGCCTGCGCAGCGACGAGTCGGCGAACGGGGTGTCGATCTGCGGTATGGCGCTGTTCAGGAAGATCACCTGCTGTTCGTCGGCAGGCCGCAATTCACCCCTGTCGTAAAGATATTGGTGCACCCGCGCGGAGTAGCCGTACATGCTGAGGGTGCCGAGGTACTCCGGGACCACGGTTCCGTCGCGATAGCGGGTCACTGTGCCCGGCTGTGCGACCGAGTCGGCCAGGGCGATGCCCGCGCGGTGCGACAGTTCGTACATGAGCTGCTGCGCGTTGCCGGACAAGGGGCCGACCTGGCACAGCAACCGGACTCGCGCCGAGTTGAGCAGCTCGGACAGCCGGGCGAGTTCGGGCAGGTCGGTCGCCGCGGGGCGATCGGGAGCCACGGGTTCGACAGGAGCTGCCATTTCCGGATTCGCCTGTAGTACTTCGCGTGTCGCGAGGATCATCACCGGCCCGCGGTCGGCGTCGTAGGCGGCGAAAGCTTGTTGCAGGCCCTCGCCGATATGCTCGGTCCGTTCGATGTAGACCACCGGAAACCCGCGCGCCTGCAGGGACGGCCGCGCATCGCCGGTGCGGTGGATGGTGCCCTGGAAGGGATGCCACTGGTTCGGCCGCGAATCGCAGCAGACGATGAATCCCTTACTGCGCGTGGCGACGTGGTTGGCCAGCGTGCCGCGGAACTCGTCGTGCATCCCGCTGGTCGTCACGATGACGAACGGTGCGCCGTCCAGGGTCCAGCGGGCCAGCGCGGAACACCCGTGACTGTGCTCGCTCGGCGCTCGGACGATCGGGTTGCCGTTCGCCGTGGCATGAGCTTCCATGTCATCGATGAAGGTGGCGACGCCGGATCCCGTGTAGTAGTGCAGACCCCAGTCCTGACCGGCCCGCCGATTGAGAAATGCGGAAAGTTCCCGCGCCACCGCGCTTCCGGAGAAGTCGGGGCGCAGCCGCTGGTGCAGATGTACCTGTAGCGAGTCGACGAAGGCACAGGCGATATCGGCCGCGACGACCCAATCGTGCTCGGGCTGCCACCGCGGCGTGAAATGTTCCTCGGCGTAAAAGGTATCGAGGTCCGGGGCGGTGTACACGTGCACGGTGTGCGGGCCGGGATCGAATTCGACGGTGCCGGGCAGTGAGATCGCGACCTTGGCCAGCATCCTGTTCACGGTGTCGGGCTCGGCGGCCCGATACCGGCAGTCGTCGTGGTCGATGACGAGCAAGGTGAGCACGGCGGCGTGGCCCGCCGCCGCGGCGGCGAGCGCATCCGGTAGCGCCTCGAGCGAGTCCGCGAGCACGAGCGAGAGCGGGTCATCGGGTGCGACCGCGTCCAGAAAACGGCGGGCCCTGGTCAGCACCTGGTCGTATTCCGGTTGCGCGGGGGCCCGAGCGGGCGTCGTGGCGATATCCACGTCGCGCGGTCCGGCCAGGTCTGCGAGTACGCGGGCGGCCGAGGGGCCGAGGGTAGCGCTTCGGGACACGACGGCGAGCATGCGTCTGGTGCGGCTGACAGACATGAGTTGGCTTCCTCCACAGCTGGAACAGTGAGATTCGAGGATCAGTCCGGACGTCGTCCGAGCAGGGCGACCGCGGAGGTGGGCAACCAGCCCGGCCGTCGGGGATCGGGCTGCGGGAGGCGGGCGAACGGCCGCAACAGCGGCGGTAGCCGATGCCACCGATCCGCGGCGACGAGGTGCGACGAGCACTCCTCGACGGTCCAGCCGAGCGGCTCGAAGTAGCCGATGCCCGCGGCCGGGCCGAATTTGACGACAAGGTTGTTCATCTTGCCGCGCAGGGCGGGTTTGGACAGCGCGACGAACGCCGGCGAGATGATATCCGTTATCCACCAGGATATTTCGGGACGCGTCAGGTCCGCGGACAGCGATCGGACCTCGGCTTCGGCGAGATAGAGCAGCAGTCCCTCGGTGATCACCACGGTTTTGCCCGCGTGCTCGACGGCGCTGTCCAAGAAGTCGCGGCGCGCCTGCGGGTCGGCCAGGTCGACGCGGTGTCTGCTGATCCGGCAGCGCGGTGTGCGCAGCGCGAGCCGCTGTTGTTTCTCGTCGATCATCGCGGGCAGGTCGGCCTCGTGCCATTCCAGATCGGGCGGTAGATCGAGCCGGTAGGGCCGCGTGTCGAGCCCGGCCGCCAGATTGACGACGCGATCACAGCCGCGCGCAACGCAGGTCGCGATCATGTCATCGATCAGTTTCGTGCGGGCCACGAAGAACCACGCGCCGAGCAGCGTGCGTTTGGCGGCCGCGGCGATCGCCGCACCGCGCCGGCCCGCGAGTTCCGCGGCGAGAAAATCGTCGAAAAGCGCGTCGGGCCGGGCGGATTCGGCTGCGCGATAGGTGGCGACCCAGCGCGCGGTATCGGAAATATCGGAGATCAGTGATTCGGCCACGTGGGTTATCCGTTCAGAGTCGGCGCAGCCGCCGCATGATCTGGACCAGCAGCGCGTTCGCCGCCATGCCCTTGCTCAGACTGTGCTGGAAATAGCTGACGTTCAACAGAACGGCGTAGCGGACACCGTGATCGCGCCATTCGGCGATCTGTTCGACGATCTCGCTCGGAGTGCCGACCATGTTCAGGTCGCGTACCAGCGAGCTCGGTGCCTTCTCGGCGTAGGACAGCATGGTCGCTTCGTCGAGCTTCTGCGGCAGCAGATCCTGCGCACCCGAGAAGGTCGATCCCAGTGGATGCGCCACGCCGTGCCGGGCCCACATCTTGGCCGACGCATTGATGGTGAGCGTCCGTGCGACGACGCTCTCGCACAGTTCGTCCACCGCGTCACGAGTCGGTGCGGTGAGGATGGTGAAGGTCACCGCGGGCAGGATGGCCATCGGATCGCGCCCGGCGTCCGAGGCCGCGGTCCGGATCTGGTCCAGGCCCGCCGAATAGTCTTCCGGTTGGATGGACAGTCCCGGCAACCAGGCGTCGGCGTACCGGCCCGCGATGCGGAGCATGCGCGGTCCGTGCGCGGCGATCCACACCTCCGGCCGGGTGCCGCGATAGGGCGGCACGTCGAAAACCGCGTTGTGCAAAGGGAAATAGGGCGATTCGCGGCTGACCGGCGCACCGTCGGAATCCCACAGCAGGCGGATCGTGGCCATCGCCTCCTCGAATCGGCCCACGGGTGTCCGCCAGTCGACGCCGAACGGCTCATTGTTCAAGCGCTCGCCCGGGCCGATACCGAGGATCGAACGCCCGCCGGTCAGCAGATGCAATGTCGCGGCAGCCTGCGCGGTCACCGCCGGATTGCGGCGACCGGTGTCGGTCACGCCGATACCGAGCCGCTTGCGGGCCAGGCCGTTCTTCGCGGCGAGATAGCCGAGCGCGAGCCACGGGTCGTAGCAGGCGTGGATACGTGGCACCAGATGTGCGGCGCCGACGTATTTCGGTGTCCACACCGATTGTGGCTGCAACGAGATCAGGTGATCGGGAACCCACAGCGAATCCGCGCCGCCTGCCGCCGCCAGCATCTGGCTGCTGCGCAGCAGCATGTCGGGCGTGAATCGGGGATGCAGGCCGGCGTCGAGTAATCCGGTCCGAAAACGTTTCATCGTGAGATCCATGAGTGACCTTTTCGTTGGCTGCGGTTCGGGTATCTGGGCACGGCGTGGTCGTTCATTGCGGAAGCTCGGCATCCGTGCGGTCGCGTGAGCGGAGGTGCGCGGATATTCCGATCGCGGTGGCGATCAGTCCGCCCGCGACGCCCGCGATGAGCGACAGCCAGTAGGGCAGTGCGATTTCGCCGAGATACCACGGTTGGCTGAAAGGCCCCCAGTAGAAAGGAATATGGATCACGATCAGGCTCAACGCCACCGAAGAACCGAAATGCGCGAGCAGGACGGCGGCCCACGGGTGTCGGCGCACGATGAGTGCCAGCACGACGAAGCCGACCACATCGGCGAATATGCCACAGATACGCACGGCAATCGGTGTCTGATGCCAGAGGTAGATATGTGCGACGGAATGCAGGGCGAAACCCGTCATATAGGCCGACCAGCCGATGAGTAAAAGCCGGCGGTCAGGTGGATTCGACACGAGAAACCCCCTCCTGCACAATGCGACGAGCTATAGGCCTTTGCCGGATGCGGCGATATTCTTTCGACTTCGATTCCCGCCGTGATATTTGCACGGTAGGCGGTCTCGATCGCGGGTGTCAACGGGGCCGGAAGCCGTTTCCGCCCGGTGTCGGGGACGCCCGTACGCATGGTGTCCGTGCCGCGGTGGCACCTATTGTCTCCGCATGAATCTCTTTGAGTTCGAAGGCAAATGTCCGGTCGTCCATCCCACGGCATTCATTGCGCCGACCGCGACGCTCATCGGCGATGTCCGGATAGCGGCGGGTGCGTCCGTATGGTACGGGGCGGTGCTGCGCGGAGATATCTCACCGATAATCGTTCGCGAAGACGCCAATATTCAAGACAATTCGGTTCTGCACGGTGTGCCCGACATGCTCACCGAGATCGGCCCCGGCGCGACCGTGGCGCACGGCTGTCTGGTGCACGGCGCGATACTCGGTGCGGAATGCATTCTCGGCAATATGAGTTCGGTCCTGGACGGCGCGAAAATCGGAGCCGGTTCGCTGATCGCGGCGCACTCCCTGGTGCCCGCGGGATTCGACGTCCCGCCCGGGGTGCTCGCCTCGGGTGCGCCGATGCGGGTCCGGCGGCCGATCGAGGGTACCGATTTCGAGGCGTGGATCAAGATCAATCCCGGCTACTACGCGGACCTCGCGCGGCGCCACCGTAAAGGTGTTGTCGCCGTGCCGGGCACCGCGGTCGACTGAGGAGATTCCTCAGGCGACCCCGATCAGCCGCGGGGCGGATCAGCCGCGCTACCTACGCCGCCACCTAGGCGGATCTAGGTGAAAATCACCGACGCGAGGGGTGGGGCGGGGGTGGAAAAGTCGATGTCAGCAAGGGAGCACGACCTGCGGGACATCGAGGAGGAACACCATGAGCGCGGCAATCGACGAGGGGGTGCAGAGGGAAGCTGCCGCACCGGGGCGCACCGCCCGGGCCACGATACTGGCCGCCGCGATGCTGACGGTGATGGCGCCGGCCGTCATCGCGCCGAGCCTGCCCGCCATGCGCGAGGTCTTCGCGGGAGTGGCCGGGGCGGACGTGCTGGTGCGGCTGGTGCTGACCATCACGTCACTGGCCATCGGCATCACGGCACCGCTGGCGGGGATGACCGCCGACCGCATCGGACGTAAACCCCTGCTGGTCGGCAGTCTGGCACTGTTCGCCGTGGCGGGCGCGGCCGGATTCTTCGTCGACACCCTCGGCGTGCTGCTGGTGACCCGAGCTCTGGTCGGCGTCGCGGTCGGCGGCATCATGACGGCCGTCAGCGCCACCATCACCGACTGGTTCGACGGCCCGAAGCGAGCGTCTTTCCTAGGGCTGCAACAGGCTTTCGCCAGCATCGGCGGCGTGGTGTTCCTGCCGCTGGCCGGCCTGCTCGCCGCCTCGAACTGGAAGGCGCCGTTCTGGATCTATGCCGCCTCGATCGCCATCCTGCCGTTCGCACTGTTCGCCTTGCGAGAGCAGCGGCGCGACAAAGCTACCGGGCCGGTCGGCGTGGTCGAGGCGGGTCTGCCGCAGCCGGGCATCTTCCGGCCGATCGCCGGGCTGTATTTGCTCGCCTTCCTGGTGACGCTCGCCTTCTACATGGCGCCCACCCAGTTGCCGTTCCTGCTGGCGGAATTGGGCACGGGGCCGGCCGTGGTCGGTGCGGTGATCGCCGCGACCACTCTGAGCAGTGTCGCCGGCGCACTGGCCTTCTCGCCGCTGCGAGTGCGGTGGACGCCCAGCGCCGTCACCGCCGCCAGTGTCGCCCTGCTCGGTACGGGTTGGGTGCTGGTCGGTACCGCGCATTCGGTGGCGCAGGTGGTGGCGGGCCTGCTGGTGGGCGGCTTCGGTGTCGGTCTCGCGGTGCCCAATCTGAATCTGCGCCTGAGCGACCTCGCCCCCGCCGCCACCCGCGGCCGCATCCTCAGCGGCTTGGTCACCGGAATCTTCCTGGGCCAGTTCGTCTCCCCACTGATCCTCCAGCCGCTCATCCGAGCCACCAGCATCGGCGGCGCGTTCCTCTGGACCGGCTTCGCCATGCTCGCGGGTGCCGCCCTGGCGCTGCCTCTGGTCCGTAAAGCCAAGTAAGACAACCGATTTCCCACCACAGAGAAAGCTGAAAGAAATGATCTACCACGGTAACCGCTTCACCCTCCGCGCCGACGCCACCCCCGAGGCCGTCGAGGAAGCCCTCGAGAGCCTGCGCAACCAGGGCCGGGTCATCCCCTCGGTGAAGTCCTTCGTCGTCGGCCCCGACTTCGGTGGCGAATACCAGTGGGGCGCGGTGTTCGTCATCGAGGATCTGGAAGGCTACTGGGAGTACCTGATCCACCCCGCCCACCGCAACACCGACCGCGTCGGGCTGCCGCTGGTCGACAAGTTCGCCTCGTTCGACATCACCGACGACGCGGATCCGGAGATGGGGAAGAAGATCGCCGAACTGCACCAGCGGCGCTACGACAGCGACCCGGAGCTGACCAAGCTGGTCTCCGATCTCGGCGAATACAGCGGTAGCGCGGCACCCGGCGCGCACGGCGAGAAGTAGTACCCGGCCCGAAGCCCCTGGCGGACATATTGTCCGCCAGGGGCTTTCGCGTTGTTCTCCGGTGCTTCACCTACCCGGGTGGATTCGTTGCTCCAGTGTCGAAACCGCGCGCGGGACGCCGATCAGCAGTGCGGCGAGCGCGCTTCGGGTGCCCGCGAGATCGGCCGAGAAATCGGGCGTTTCGCCGGAGTAGATACGCGCGGCCAGATCGAGTGCGGCAGCGGCGAGTGCCCCGCGCTGCAGGACCACGCCGGCATCGGCTTGCACCGTTCGATACCAGCGTGCTCCGGTGCCCGCGTGCAGGTCACCGACCGGCAGCAGGACCGCGGCGGCCTCGCCCACGATCGGGTGGCACCGGACCGAATCGGCTATGCCGGAGGTGATTTCGACGAGGGCATGGTGCGCCGGATGGTAGCGGTACATGCGCGGTGCGATCCCGTCGACGCGGGCGACAAGGCAGTACAGCGCGGCACCGCGGCCGAATCCGGCCCAGCCGTCGGCGACCGCGCCGATCAGTCCGGCCAGTCGGATCACTTCGATGGCCCGCGGACGGAACCCGTCGGCAGGGGAGGACCGGCCCGCTATGCCCGCCTCGACAGCTACTCGTACCCGGGGCAGCGGAAGTTCGTGCCCGGCCTCCACCGGATATGGCGTCGAATCCTCGGGCAGCACACCTGAATCGGTATGCAAGGCGGCCATGGCGGGAAGTTTCTCGGTGATCGCGGGAGTTCGTTCCGCGGCGACCGCCGGGGTTGCGGCGATCAGCTCGCGGTATGTCGGGGCGTTCGCAGCCGCGGCGTCCTGGCCTACGAACATCATCGCCAGGGCGGCTTCCGCACGCGGCTCGAGATCGAGCAGTTCGTGCACCTGATCGTCGGCGAAATGCAGGCGCGTGTCCGCGCTGGTGCCGAGGCGCGCGGCCACCGCTGCCGCTTGGGCGGCGAGCACGCCGATTTCCTGTGTCTGTAAACGGTATCCGAACTCGCCGTATTTGAATCCGTTGCGCCAGAACCGTGCGGTGAGCACGAGCACTGCGGCGGGAAGGGGGCCCGGGGCGTCGGAAACCAGTGCGGCCAAGGCTGCTCGGTGATCGCCCGGCCGCAACAGTTCGAGGCAGTGATGTGCCGGATCATAGTGGTAGAGGCCGGGTTCGGGTGATTGCACGGCGACGTAGGCTTCGAGCGGATACAGTGCGCCGCCTGACGGCGCGGACCTGCCGTGCTGGACCTTGAACGCGCCGGGGGTGGGTACGCCGTCGTGATCGAGTACGGGGGTCCACATCAAGCGCGTGATACCGCACATGTCGAGCAGCAGGGCGCCGATCAGCGAGGTAGCGGCCGCTTCATCGCCCCACGGCAGTTCGATGCGGGCGGCGTCGGGATAGCGTTTGTACCGTGCAGGGGCGGCGTTCCAGTCGATCGGCCCGCGGGCGGGGCCGCGGCTGCGGTCCAGGAACGTGGTCAGCGCGGCACCGGTGTCGGCGTCCATGAACTGCTCCCTCACGGGAAGGGGTGCGGATACGGATTGCTCTCGTCCGCGCCGAGGTCGTGCTCGGTGTAGCCGAGAATCCTTGGCGCCGTGCGAATGCGCGGCAGGCCGTGGTCGCGCCGGTTCCGGTGCCCGAACGTCATCGGCACCGTGCCGGGCACGAGCACCTTGGCGCAGGCGAACCCGCCCGCCCGGTGCTCTCCCGAGGTCTGATCGACGATCAGGACATCGAGATCACACGCGCGATACCGCTCGGCCAGGTGCACGAGATCCTGGGTGAGGTCAGCGAATTCGGGCCACGCGGCGGGCGGTATCGGCTGCCGCGGTCCGTCGAGAGGGAGGAAACCCAGGCGCGGGAAGGCGTCTGGGTGGCCGTAGAGGGTGCTGTGATCGTCCATGTCACCGACGCGGTCGCTGTCGGCCACCATCCGCCGTGCCGATTCCGGGTCGTATCGAGCGATGAAACCCTCCAGCATGGTGAGCATTTCCTGTATTCCGCTCAGCAACGCGTGCTCCGGGAACACATGCGCGGCCGCGCCGCAGAGGACCGCCGGCCTGTTCTCGCCAGGCTTCTGGTCGACCGCCATCAGCCAGTACGCGGGAACGCGCGTCTCGGTCGTGCAGTCGAATGCCGCCACCTCATAGCCGAATTCGTGCGCGACGAGATCGGCGAGCAACGGAATCCGCCGATCTGTCGCGGAATCCAGATCCACGCGCGGTACCGGCAGCCGGGCATACCAGGTGAGCAGAAACGCGTCCCGTTCGGTGACCTCCAGCAGCCCGTGCAGCGCCGCCTCGGCGAGCGAACTCCCGGCGGCGCAACCGTTGGATGTCTCGTAGGCGAAACGGCGGTCGTGCACGCCGTAGTACGCCAGGCACTCCGGCACCAGCACGGCTTCGGCACGTGCGAACGAATAGGCCCACACCCAAGGGATTTCCAGGTCCGGGTGGTAGCGATGGAACCAGAACCCGGGGGCGTCGTAGCGCGCGTCGGAGTACAGGCCGAAGGCGCGGGGATCGATGGCGCGATCCGCGACTTCGGTGTACGCGGCGCGGACCGTGGTGCGCCGACCGCGTGGACGTTGTCCGCCGAGCCGTTCGAGCGCCTCGGCCACCGCGGCGGCCTTGGTCGCGTCGACACCGAAGCCGCGACCGTACCCGTGGCTGCTCGCGGGGGACTGTTCGGATTCGATGGCGGCCCTGGACATGGGAGACGTCGCCGTGGTCCAGGTAGTGAGCTCGCGGATCATCCCGGTGTCCGCGTCGACGTAGATCCGCTGCAGTTCGGGCAGCGCGGCCGTGAGGTCGCGGGTGCGCAGGCCGCGCCGTCCGGTGTTCGGCGCGAACAGGTTTCGTGCGATCCCCGGGTCGTCGCCGGGGAGGTTCGAGCAGTCCGGGCACAGCGGATCGGCCATGATGCGGTGGGTTGTCGTGACCGCGGTTTCCAGATCCAGGCTCCACTGAACGGAATTCGGCACACCTGCCAGTAGCTTTTCCAGTTCGGCGATCGCCAGCGCCGCCGCGGCTGCTGCGGTGGTCTCCAGGAGCAGGGGTGAGGGTCGTCGGAGCAGGTCCGCGCCGAATCGTTCGGACAGTGCCGCGCGTTGCGGCGCGTCGACGCGATTGTGCTCGCGCCGCCTGTCGGCGCAGGTCGGGCACCCTGGCCGGCCGGGGAGACCACCGGGTCCGACGAGGACGTGAGTGTGGTTCAGCCGCACCGGAAACCACGGCACCGCTTGCCCTTCCGCGGCGGTCGCCGCCGAGGCGGCATCGGCGACGACCAGTGCGTCGTACGGTGTGTCGTCGGTGGCGCGGACTCGATGGCCGGTGGCGGTGATCGCGTCGCGCACCGCCGTGGCCAGTAGCCCCGCGCCGAGCACAGCGATGTCATGCGGCATCGAGCACCACCCGGACGCAGTGCACAAGTGCGAGTTCGTCGGCTAGTTCCACGGCGACAGCAGTGAATCCGGACTCGTGCAGGGCCTTGGCGAGGAGATCGGGGTTCTCGGACGTCCCCGCCGCGGCGGCGCAGGTGTCCGGATGTCCTTGCCAGGCCAGGAGAGCGCGCTCCAGTCCGTCGCGGAGGGCGTCGGGTGCGGTGGTCGCGCAACTCACGACTTCGTGACCGTGCGCCGTGCGCACCGCGTAGGCCGGGACGCCCAGGATGTCGCTCAGGTCCAGTACCGACGTCTCGCCGCCGACTACGCCGAGCTGGTGCAGGAGCCGAATACCGTTGTCATCGAGCGGTATTCGGGCGTCCGCCAGTGGAGACCGCGCGGTCCATTCCGCTCGGCGCTGCGCCAGCAGTGCCTCGCACTGCTGGCGCAGGCCCCACTCGATGGCGTCCGAGCGGGTGAGTCCGGCCGCGACGCCGGTGGCCCGCGGATTCGCCCTGTCATGCGCCGATAACACCGGCGGGGCGATCAGCTCGCCCCGCACGAGATCCACGGCCGAGATCGCAGGTGCGGTGAGCCAGGCGTGCACGGCCAGTGCGCGCAGCACCGTACGGGTGCGGGCCGTGTGCTGATCGGGACCCCATCCGGTCACCGCAGGAAGTGGAGCCGGAGACGGGATCACCGCGGCCGGATCGGAGACCACCGCCCGGCAGAGCGAGAGCGGGAACTGCGGCAAGTCGCCTTCGCCGAAGGCGGAGAGCACACCCGTGTGCTCGTCGACGAGCATTGCGGCCTTGGTGAGCAATTCGTCAGGAGATGAGGCGATCTGGTTACCGAGTGGCGCGGGCGAGCGTGAATCATGTTCGGCGACAGCACTGATCGGTGTGACGCGGTGCACTGTCATGTCCAGGGTGCGCAGATCCATGCGGGTCACGCGCGGTCCGCCGGGCGTAGGCGCGGGCAGCGCGGCCAACCCGGTGCGGTGGCGGAAGACGCCCAGCACCAGGTGCGCCGCCAGTATCGCGGGCACCGGCCCGGTCAGCCAGCGGTTCGGGCCCGGCGCGGTCGCGCCTTTACGGTTGGCCCGCAGGCGTTTCCAGCACGAGGTGTCGGCGGGAGCGCTGGTCTCGGTGATCCAGGCTTCCTCGCTGCCGAGCAGCAACTGCGCGAGCGCCACATGATCCGGGCAGCGCTGCGCGAACGACGTCAATTCCGCCGTGGTGTCGGCGATTTGCAGGACGACATCGGTATCCCGCAATTCTGGATCCGGGGTCAGGGAGACGCGCTGGTGCTCGTCTCGTCGCGCGGCATCGACGGCGCGCATCAACTCGGCCTCCGGCCCGGCCGTGGCAACACGCACATTCGCCCAGCCCGATCGCACCCCGGCCGCGACGACCGCGGTGACGACGCGCTCGGTGCCCGCCGCGCCGAGCACGGTCACCCGCGCCTCCCGGTGACGTTGGAAGCGGTGTTCCGGTGCATCGATCGCGCAGGCGAGAAAGGCGATCTCCCGCGCGTAGATACGCAGGTCCGCGTCGGAAAGCTGGTGCGGTAGAGCGTCCTGCGCGTCGGTCACGAATCCGTGCTCGTGCAGCGCCGTCACCATGCCCTCGACCGTCGAGCGCTGTTCGGCGGGTAGCGCGGCGGTCAGCTCGTCCAGTTCGAACGCGCCGTTCAGATACGGGTCGAGACGGCTGAGCCAGTCGAAGGCCCGGGCGCCGCGCAACGTGCGTGCGCCGCGATCGCCGAACAGGTACACCCCGTCGGGACAGGCCACATAGCGCACGGCCGGGTGCAAGCGTGGACGCATACCGGACTCCTTTCGCCTCCTCGAGCACGATCACACGTGTGCCGGTCACACCGACAGAGCACGAATTCCCGAACGGGCGGGAAATCTTCCCGGCCGCACTCGACCGGTGACCCGGGAATTCTTCCCGGCCCTGCCGGGAGTGCTGCCCTGTCGGAAGGGAAAGCGCGGCAGGCATATTCGAAGTTCCTGCACAAATCCATCCAGGAGAGGACCGGCACATGCCCATCACCTCGGCGAATCTCGCCCTCGAATTACTGAATCTCGAACCGGAAAATCTGACCATGGCCGACGAGCGCTCGACCCCGGCCGGCCTGATCCCGCCCTGCGACTGCTCCGCCTGTTGCACCTGCGGCTACTGCGTGTGCAGCACCTGCGGCCGCGACACGAGCAATCCCCTCGACGGGCTCGAAGCGTAACGGTCTGCCGGAACGGATCCCCCGGTAGTGATTACCGGGGGATCATTCCTGGGACAGCACACTGTCGAGCGTCTGCCGGATGCGTGCGAGGGGTTGGGCGAGGTCCAAGGATATGAAGCGGATTCGGTGGCCCTGGATGGTCACCGACTCGGCGATAGGTGTTCGTCCCGCAGTGGTGACGAAAAGCAATACACCCTCGGTGTCCGGTTGGGACTGGGACATCACGTACGCGTAGAGCTGATAGAGGTACTCGCTTTTGATGCGGGTCTTTCCGTAGTGCTCGGTCAACCCGTCGGTGAATTTTGTCTCGATAATGATGCGGCGTCGGGTATTTCGGTGCGTCAACACGGTGTCGGTATGCATTCGTGGGAGCAACGCGGCACCCGAAGCGTTGGCATCCCGATCCCAGCGGAGTATCGGTGCGGAGACGGTCCAGTCGGCCGGATTCAAGTGCCGGCAGTAGTAATTGCGGATCGCTTTCTCGAATAACGCACGTAGGCGACCATGCGCCCCGGTGTCGATTTCCGGCAGGTGGATGTGGCCGGGCTCGTGCACCGGCAGAGCCATGTCCTCGACCAGTCTGGCCAAGGACAGCAGATGCTGGTCGGCCCGATCATGGGCACCGACCCGGTCGCGGGACAGCTCCGCGCGGGTGGGCGTCCGGGTGCCCACCCCGAGCCGGGACAGGGCGAACGCGGCAGCGGTGCAGCGGTGCGCGAGTTCTTCGCTCTGCACGAGCGCCGCCGACTTGCGCAGGACCGCAGCGATATACCGGTTGCGCGGGGTGTCGACGATCAACTCGGTGAAGCGGCAGGCGACCGTGCCTCGGTCGAGCAGGCGCCGCCCTTGGGTGCGCAGGTGGTCGATGCGTCCGCGCACCCGGGTGAGATCGGCTGCGCGATCCCGGTATTGGGGAGTGAGCTGCCTGCGCAGCCGCGCTTCGACATCGCCGACGAACAGGTCGACGATGATGTCGGAGAGGTGGTCGTCGCGGTCGCCGCCGAACATCGCCTCGCGTCGGCCGGTCGACAGCTGATCGAGCAGACCCGATTCGTAGATGAGCAGAAACCAGAGGCTGCGCACCGGAATGCGCGTCTTCTTCTCGCCGACGACGAGCACGTCAGGCCTTCAACCGGGCGACCGCGTCGTCCGCGGTCGTCGGTTCGTCGAACCAGTATTCGCGCAACAGCGGCTCGATCTCGCTCTCTATAACGCCGAGAAACCAACGCCATCCATCGGATTGGGCCTCGTTCGGGGTGAAGAAGCTGTGGCCGATCTGGAACGAGGGGCCCAGCATCCGGTGCTCGGCGATGGTGGTGTTCAACGCGGCCACCCGGTCGTGGATACGGGCGACGAGGTCGCCGGACATCGGCAGCTTCGACCGCAGCTCCGCCGCCCACGCCTCGGTGAAGGCGGGCGCGAGTGTTTCGAAGGCGAACCGGCGGCGCAGCGCGAAATCGACCAGCGCCAAGGACCGGTCCGCGATGTTCATCGTGCCGATCAGATACAGGTTGTCGGGCAGGTGGTAGCGCTCGCCGGGGACGGGTGAATACGAAAGCTCGAGTGCGTCGTGCTCGCTCCGTTTGGTCGCCTCGATGAGGGTCAGCATCTCGCCGAAGGCCTGCGCGGGATTGCCGCGGTTGATCTCCTCGATCACCAGCACGTGCGGGATATCGGGTTGCCGCCGTGCCCGTTCCGCGTGGGCGATCAACGGGCCGTCTACGAGATCCAGCCGTCCCGAGCCGTCCTCGGTGGTCACCGGCCGCCAGCCCCGCACGAAGTCCTCGTAGGACGTATTCGGATGGAACTGCACCGAGCGAATCGCCTCGGGCGACTGCGATCCGATCAGCGCGTAGGCCAATCGCCTTGCGAGCCAGGTCTTTCCGGTGCCCGGCGCACCTTGCAGCACGAGGTTCTTCTTGCTCGACCATCGTGCCAGCATCTGCCGCAGCGCCTCGGCGGAATGGAAACAGCCGTCCGCGATGATCTCGGCCACGGTGTACGGCGTGGTTTCTACCGCGTCGGCGTCGTTTTCGGCGACGACCTCCGCCGCGACCACGGAGCCGCCGGTGTTGTCGGACTGCCACATTTCCCGCCACGGGGACAGGTAGTAATCCACCGGCGCACCGGTCGCCGCGCGCACCGCGTCGTCGATGGCCCGCAGGTCTCGATCGAGATCGTCGGTGGCGCCGGACGGCAGATAGGCCTGGGCCAGGCCGTCGCGCAACGCGGTCCGGTGTGCGCCGGACACGATCGGCAGGAAGTACTCGGGGTGGAAGAGATACAGCAGTGCTTGTCGTTGCGCGGGTTCGCGCGGGCCGGGCGCGCCGCGAACGATGGCGCGGCAGGCGAACGGATCGGCTCGGGCGGCCTGTCGCTGTGCGGGGTCGTGGCTCTTGAAGTACTCGGCGAACTCCACCAGGTACGCCAGTTGTGCCCAGCGTCTGCTGTTGAATGCGCGGCCACCGTTGAAGACCCCGTCCTGGAAGGCCGCGAGCACTTCGCCGGGTATGCCCACCGCCTCTTCGAGCGGCTCCAGTATCCGCTCGACGGCCCGAATCTTGGTCGTCGGCAACAGGTTCACCAGCGGTAGCACGTTCAGGGTGTAGATCTCGGCGAAGAGTTGCCGTGCGGGCGGGGCGACCTCGGCGAGCTGGTGCTCCAGTTTGGCGACGAAGGAGGCCCCGGAGGCATCCGGCGCGTCCACGTACGCACGGTGCAACTCGGCCAGGTGTTCCGGTGTCCAGATCGCGCGGCCCGGCGTGAACAGCGAATCGTCGTCCACCAGGCACCGCCGCATGATCGTCCGTGCCACCGCCTCGACCCGCGCCGACCCCGACCGTCCCAGTGAGAGCTGCTCCTCGGCCACCCGTCGATTCTGACCCATCCGGTCACCTCGGCAGGGCGAATCTCTGGCGACCGGGGATCGCCGAGCGAAGCCTGAGAGCAATATGTGACCACGGTCACAATTTGGTGACGGCGGGAAAGATTCCGTTGGAAACCTTTTCATATGCTTTGCGAAGTCTTTACTATTGTCCCGACCTTCGCGTCACTCGGGTTTGCCGCTCTCGGGCGGTTGAGCTTCGCCCGCTGCTCGCTTTCGATGCCAGTACATGTTCCACCGATGAACCGGGACGGCGTGCGTTCGCCCGGCGAAGGAGAAATATGTCCACCGACACCGATCCTGCACCACGGACGTTGCCGCGCACTGCCTCTTTACCTGAACGCCTGGCCATTCTCGGCCGCCACGACCTGCCCGCTTCGATCGTGGTTTTCCTTGTCGCACTGCCCCTTTCCCTCGGCGTCGCGGTCGCCTCCGGTGCGCCGGTCGCCGCCGGGCTGATCGCCGCCGTGGTCGGCGGCGTGGTCGCCGGTCTGCTCGGCGGCTCGGCGGTGCAGGTGAGCGGGCCGACGGCCAGCCTCACCGTGATCGTCGCCGAGAGCGTGCACCAATTCGGCTGGGCTGCCACGTGTTTCATCACCGTCGGCGCCGGCCTCTTGCAGATCCTGTTCGGGCTCAGTCGCATAGCGCGGGCCGCGCTGGCGATCGCGCCGGTGGTGGTGCACGCGCTGCTGGCCGGTATCGGCGTGATCATCGCGCTGCAGCAGGTACATGTGCTGCTGGGCGGCGCCTCGCTCAGCTCCTCGTTCGACAGCCTCGTGCAACTGCCGCACCAGCTGATGTCGGTGCACAGCGGCGACCTGGTGATCGGCCTGGTGGTGATCGTCATCCTGGTCGGCTGGAAGTTTCTGCCGCGTCAGGTCCGGTCGGTGCCCGGGCCGCTGGTCGCGGTGGTGGTCGCGACCGTGCTGTCGCTGGTCTTGCCCACCCAGGTGGAGCGCCTGGTGCTCAACGGTTCGCTGCTGGACGCGATCGGACTGCCCGCGGTGCCGTCGGGCACCTGGACGGCGATCGCGCTGACCATGGTGACGATCGCGCTCATCGCCAGCGTGGAGACCCTGCTCTCGGCCGTCGCCGTGGACAAACTGCGCCCCGGCAGCGCGGCCAACCTCGACCGGGAACTGATCGGCCAGGGCACGGCGAACGCGGTGTCCGGCCTGCTCGGCGGCCTGCCGATCGCCGCGGTGATCGTCCGCAGCATCACCAACGCGAACGCGGGCGCGCAGACCAGGGCGGCGACCGTGCTGCACGGGATCTGGATCCTGCTGTTCTCGGTCGCGTTCGCCGGTCTGGTGCAGCAGATCCCGAAGGCGGCGCTGGCCGGGCTGTTGATCCTGATCGGCGTGCAGCTGGTCAAGCTGGCGCACATCCGGCTGGCCCGGCGCACCGGTGATCTCTACGTCTACGTCGCGACGGTGCTCAGCGTGGTGTTCCTGAACCTGTTGGTGGGCATGGTGATCGGGCTGGTGCTCTCGTTCGCGCTGCTGCTGTGGCGGGTGGTCCGGGTGACGATCGCCGCCGCGCCGGTGGCCGGTACCCGCCGCTGGGTGGTCACCATCGACGGCACCTGTACCTTCCTCGCGCTGCCGAAACTCAGCGCCGAGCTGGCGAAGGTGCCCGCGGACGCGGAGGTGACCGTCGAGATGACCGTGGACTTCCTGGACCATGCCTCCTACGAGCGGATCACCGAGTGGGCCGCGCGTCGCGAATCCGAGGGCGGTGCAGTCGAATTCGTCGAGATCGGCAGCGCGCGGATGGCGACGGCGACCGCCGGGCCGCCCGAGCGCGGACACTCCAGGAAGGTGCTCGATCAGGCGATCGGGCCGTGGCGGCGCAGCGGCAACCGGGAGGATCCGATCACGGCCGGCATCGCCGCCTACCACCGCGGGCACGCGCACCTGCTGCGGCCGCATCTGGCTGGTCTGCAGCATCGTCCCGATGCCGACTCGTTCTTCCTGACCTGCGCCGACGCGCGCGTGGTCCCGAACGTCATCACCAACAGCGGCCCCGGCGATCTGTTCACGGTCCGCAATGTGGGCAATCTGGTGCCGACCGCGGGCAGTGACGTCTCGGTGGAGGCCGCGCTCATCTACGCGTTGGAGAAGCTCGACGTGCGCGCCGTCGTGGTGTGCGGGCATTCCGGCTGCGGTGCGATGGAGGCGCTGTACCGCGACGTGCGGACCGGCCCCGGCCTGGGGGACTGGCTGGCGCACGCGCGGCCCAGCCTCGACCGGTTCCGGCTCGGGCATCCGGTGGCCGAGGCGGCGGCGTTCGCCGGCTTCGGAGAGGTGGACCAGCTCGGCATGGTGAACGTCGCGGCGCAGCTCGAGACCTTGCACGCCCATCCCGCCGTCCGGCAGGGGATCGAGGAGCGCGGCGTCGCGGTCTCGGGTCTGTTCTTCGACCTGGCCACCGCCCGGGTGATCGAGGTGACCGTGGACGGCATCGCGGAGTTCGACGATGAGGGGCGCCGTGTCGCCGCACAGCCGGTGTAACCCCCGCGACGGGCCTCGATACCGCCTTCGCAAGCTTGTGAGGCAGGCCATAGCCCTGGGAGCTGCGAATTTACGCATAGTTTGCGTAGTTCTCAGGCTTTGCTAAGTCTTTACTAATAATCTTGATTCGGTTTACATCCCGACCCGTTGCCGTGTCGGGAGAGCTGCTTCACCGCGAGAATGCCGGTTCGCGGTCGCTTGCCCTGCTGGACATTTGATCGTCAACCGACCTCGGTCCCCCGGACCGGGTTCGGCGAAGGAGAAGTCATGGCTATCGATAACGATTTAGCCCCACCGATGTCACCGCCAGTCCCCGCGGGCTCGGGTCGAAGTTCCGGACAGATGTCCGAACGTGTCCAATCGATTCTGCGCCATGACGTGCCCGCCTCGATTGTGGTCTTCCTGGTCGCGCTGCCGCTGTCCCTCGGCATCGCCCTCGCCTCCGGTGCGCCGGTCATGGCGGGTCTCATCGCCGCCGTCATCGGCGGCATCGTCGCCGGCCTGCTCGGCGGCTCCGTGCTCCAGGTGAGCGGCCCCGCGGCCGGTCTCACCGTCGTGGTTGCCGAGTCCATCAGCCAATTCGGCTGGAAGGTAACCGGTTTCATCGTCGTCGCGGCCGGTGTGCTGCAAATCCTGTTCGGCCTCAGCCGGATCGCGCGTGCCGCACTGGCCGTCGCGCCGGTGGTGGTGCACGCGATGCTCGCGGGTATCGGTATCACCATTGCGCTGCAACAGATTCACGTGCTGCTCGGCGGTTCGTCGCACAGCTCCGCGTGGAAGAACATCACCCAGCTGCCCGGGCAGCTGATGTCGCTGCACGGTGGTGACGCGTTCATCGGCGCGGTGGTCATCGCGATCATGCTGGGCTGGAAGTACATGCCCGCCAAGGTGCGTGCCGTGCCCGGACCGCTGGTCGCGGTGGTCGCGGCTACGCTGCTCGCCATGGTGCTGCCCACCGGCGCCGAGCGAATCGTGTTGAACGGCTCGCTGTTCGACGCGATCGGCCTGCCGGAACTGCCGCGCGGCGACTGGTCGGCCGTGGTGCTGATGATCATCACCATCGCCCTGATCGCCAGCGTGGAGAGCCTGCTCTCGGCCGTCGCGGTGGACAAGATGCACTCCGGTCGGCGCACCAATTTCGACCGTGAGCTGATCGGTCAGGGTTCGTCCAACGTGCTCTCGGGCCTGCTCGGCGGCCTGCCGGTGACCGGCGTGATCGTGCGCAGCGCCACCAACGTGCAGGCGGGTGCGCGCAGTCGCGCCTCCGCGGTGCTGCACGGCATCTGGATCCTGGTGTTCTCGGTGGCCCTGGCCGCCGTGGTACAGCAGATTCCGAAGGCGGCGCTGGCCGGCCTGCTGATCGTCATCGGCACGCAGCTGGTCAAGCTGGCGCATATCCGGCTCGCCCGGCGCACCGGTGACCTGTTCGTCTACTCCGCCACCATCGCCGGCGTGGTGTTCCTCAACCTGCTCGAGGGCGTGCTGATCGGCCTCGCGCTGGCGTTCGGGCTGCTGCTGTGGCGCGTGGTGCGAGTGGCGATCAACGCCAGGCAGATCCCGGGCTCGCAACGCTGGATGATCACCATCGACGGCTCCTGCACGTTCCTCGCGCTGCCGAAGCTGTCCGCGGAATTCATGAAGGTGCCCTCGGACGCCGACGTCACCGTCGAGATGACCGTCGACTTCCTCGATCACGCCGCGTTCGAGGCCATCGAGGACTGGGTGCGTCAGCAGGAAAGCAACGGCGGCAGTGTCGATTTCGTGGAGATCGGCAGTGCCAGGATGGCGCACGCCACCTCGGGTCCGCCGTCGCGCGGTTTCGGCCGCGCGGTGTTGAGCGACATCCTCGGTCCGTGGCGGCGCGACGAGCACGACGACCCGATCGCGGCCGGCGTCGCGGCCTACCACCGCAGCCATGCGCACGTGGTGCGGCCGCATCTGGACGAGCTGGTGCACAGCCAGGATCCGGATTCGTTCTTCCTCACCTGCGCCGACTCGCGCATCGTGCCGAACATGATCACCAACAGCGGTCCCGGCGACCTGTTCACCGTCCGCAATGTGGGCAATCTCGTTCCGGCCGTGGGTGATCCGTCGGTCGACGCGGCGCTCGTCTTCGCGCTGGAGGAACTGAATGTGCGCTCGATCGTGGTCTGCGGCCATTCGTCGTGCGGCGCCATGAAGGCACTGCACTCGGGCGCGCAGGCGGGTCCGGAGATCGACAAGTGGCTCGCCCACGCCCGGCCCAGCCTGGACCGGATGCACCGGGGCCACCCGGTGGCGGTGGCCGCGGCGCGCGCCGGCTTCGGCGAGGTCGATCAGCTGAGCATGGTGAACGTCGCGGTGCAGTTGGAGAACCTGCAGCGGCACCCGGCCGTGCGCAAGGCGGTCGACGAGCGCGGAGTCACCGTGTCTGGCTTGTTCTTCGATATCGCCAGCGGGCGGGTCATCGAGGTGACCGAGCACGGCCTGGCGCACATCGATGACGAAGCGGGCCAGCGGGTCATGCCCGAACTGGTCTGATCGCACGCGCATCGAACCCGCCCGCTACCACCGGGCGGGTTCGACGCGTTCGGGCCGCCCTGGCGCGGCCCGCCGACTCGTAAGCTGAGAAAGATGACCGCGGAGCTGGAAACCCGATCAACAGGCTGGCGCGCCTTCCGTGCCCGCATCGCCGAGCGCCCTACGCTGAACCTGGTCTACCGGATCGGGGTCGCGCTGGCCGGTGTCGCGGTGCTCGCGCTCGGGATCCTGGCGATTCCGTACCCCGGACCCGGCTGGGCGATCGTCTTCGCCGGACTTGGCATCCTCGCCACCGAATTCGCCTGGGCGCGCCGGGCACTCGGCTGGCTGCGCGACAAGTACCGGCAGGGTATGGCGTGGTATTCCGAACGGGGTCTCGCCATGCGGGTGTTCGCGGCCGCCGCCACCTTCGCGCTGGTCGTCGCGACGCTCTGGATATTGGGCACGTTCGGGATGGTCGGCAGCTGGATCGGAGTCGAGTGGCAATGGTTACGCAGTCCCCTGAAGTGGTGAACACCGTCCCCGGGCGCACGTTGACCGAGCCGCAGTGGCTGGCGGCGCGGATCGCGGAGATGGGGCATTCCTGGGGGACCACCTCGCCGCGGATCGCGGGCACGCTGTGGTGGTGCATGGTCGCCTCCGCGCTCGTCGAGCAGGTCGCCCGCGCCTACGCGCAGGGGCAGCCCGCGGTGGAACCGGTGCTGGACCGGTTCGACTGCGAGGTCCGGCCGGACGGCGGGGTGGAGCGCATTCACGTGCTCGCCGAGCCGGACGCCGCGGCCGAGCCCGGCGCGTCCTTGCGGGAAACCCTTACGGCGGTGATCGGTCCGGTCGCCGAGGTGTCGGGCGCGGGCGTGCCTGCGCTGTGGGCGATCGTCGCCGACGCGGTCGGGAACCGGGCGCTGGACGCCGGTGACGGCGCGGCGGGCGGCCGGTTGGCTGCCGCGATCGGCGGCAAGCTGCCGATACCCCGGTTCGTCGAGATCGGCGGCCGCACGTTCGTCAAACGGATCTCCTGCTGCCTCGTCTACGAGGTCCCCAGTTGTGAGATGTGCACCAGCTGCCCCAAGCGCCCCGCCGCCGAGCGCACCACCATGCTGGAGCGCCTGGCCGGGGAGAATTGACGTGCCCGCCTGATCAATTGCACGACTGTCGGTCCGCAATGCAAAGATTGGACGCGCCCAGTAACCGGCGCAAGACGTGGGAAGCCGGGCTAGCTAGCATGGTCGCGCCGGGACAACTGCTGTCCCGGCCATGATCCGCGGGAACCTCCCGCACCCGAGAAAAGCCAAGGAGAGCACTGCCGTGACCACCTCAGCCCGCAACAGCCCGGTGACTGTCGTTGTACAGGCCGGGACGACGGCGGGCGCCGCGGTACGCGAGGCCGGGCTGGCGACCAAGGGACCGGACACCATCGTCGTCGTGCGCGACGCCGAGGGTCTCAAGGACCTGTCCTGGACCCCGGACACCGACGTCGAGGTGCAGGCGATCGCCGCCGACACCGAGGACGGCCGCAGTGTCATCCGGCACTCCGCCGCCCATGTGCTCGCCCAGGCGGTGCAGCAGGAGTTCCCCGAGGCCAAGCTCGGCATCGGCCCGCCCATCAAGGACGGCTTCTACTACGACTTCCAGGTCGACAAGCCGTTCACCCCGGAGGATCTGGCCAAGCTGGAATCCCGGATGAAGAAGATCGTCAAAGGCGCGCAGCGGTTTTCGCGCCGCGTGGTCGAGGTCGAGGACGCCCGCGTCGAACTGGCCAAGGAGCCGTTCAAGCTGGAGCTGATCAGCGACAAGTCCGGGATCGACGATCCCGAGGTGATGGAGGTCGGCGGCAAAGAGCTGACCATCTACGACAACCTGGACCCGCGCACCGGGGAACGCGTGTGGGGCGATCTGTGTCGTGGCCCGCACATCCCGACCACCAAGTTCATCCCGGCATTCAAACTCACCCGCAGCTCGGCCGCCTACTGGCGCGGCGATCAGGACCGGGAAGGCCTGCAGCGCATCTACGGCACCGCATGGGAGTCGCAGGAGGCGCTCGACGAGTACCTGCACCTGCTGGCCGAGGCCGAGCGCCGCGACCACCGCAAGCTCGGCCTGGAACTCGACCTGTTCAGCTTCCCCGACGAGCTCGGCTCCGGCTTGCCGGTGTTCCATCCCAAGGGCGGCATCATCCGCAAGGAGATGGAGGAGTACTCGCGGCGCAGGCATGTCGCGGCGGGCTACGAATTCGTCAACACCCCGCACATCACCAAGGGCCACCTGTTCGAGGTCTCCGGTCACCTGGACTGGTACCGCGACGGCATGTTCCCGGCCATGCACCTGGACGCGGAGCTGAACGAAGACGGCACCGTCCGCAAGCCCGGCCAGGACTACTACGTCAAGCCGATGAACTGCCCGATGCACAACCTGATATTCCGTGCGCGCGGCCGGTCGTATCGGGAACTTCCGTTGCGGCTCTTCGAATTCGGCTCGGTGTACCGCTACGAGAAGTCCGGCGTCATCCACGGCCTCACCCGGGTGCGCGGCATGACCCAGGACGACGCGCACATCTACTGCACCAAAGAGCAGATGCACGCCGAACTGACCAGCACACTGGAGTTCGTGCTCGGTCTGCTGAAGGACTACGGTCTCGACGACTTCTACCTCGAGCTGTCCACCAAGGACCCGAAGAAGTTCGTCGGCTCCGACGAGATCTGGGAGGAGGCCACCGAGACGCTGTCCAAGGTGGCCTCGGCCTCCGGCCTGGAGCTGGTGCCGGATCCGGGCGGCGCCGCGTTCTACGGGCCGAAGATCTCCGTGCAGGCCAAGGACGCGCTGGGCCGCACCTGGCAGATGTCGACCATCCAGCTGGACTTCAACCTGCCGGAACGGTTCAACCTCGAGTACACCGCGTCCGACGGCACCAAGCAGCGGCCGGTGATGATCCACCGCGCGCTCTTCGGTTCCATCGAACGTTTCTTCGGCGTGCTCACCGAGCACTACGCGGGCGCGTTCCCGGCCTGGCTGTCGCCGGTGCAGGTGGTCGGCATCCCGGTCGCGGAAGCCTTTGCGCCGCACCTGGATCAGGTGATCGAGCGGCTGCAGGACGCGGGCGTGCGGGCGCAGGTCGACCGCAGCGACGACCGGATGCAGAAGAAGATCTTCAACAACACCGCGCAGAAGGTGCCGTTCATGCTGCTCGCGGGCGAGCGTGACGTCGCGGCCGGCGCGGTGAGCTTCCGGTTCCGCGACGGCACCCAGGTCAACGGGGTGCCGGTCGCGGACGCGGTGGCCACCATCGTGGCGTGGCTCGAGCACCGGGAGAACGCGTCACCGACCGCTGAGGGCTTCGAGATCAAGGGCACAGGATGACCGAACGCACGGTGCCGGATGGCCTCGGCGAACTGAACGACGCCGGCGAACAGGGCAGCATCGTGGATCGCGGTGCGGGCGAACCGGATCGGTTGCAGCGGCTGTGGACGCCGTACCGGATGTCCTACATCGCGGAGGCCGCGGCCACCGATCCCAGCTCGACCGGGCATCCGTTCACCGACATCCCGAAGATGTCCGACGAGGACGGCCTGGTCATCGCGCGCGGCGAGCTGGTGTACGCGGTGCTCAATCTCTACCCGTACAACCCCGGCCACATGATGGTGGTGCCGTACCGCAAGGTCGCCAACCTCGAGGATCTCACCGATCCCGAGAGCGCCGAGCTGATGGCGTTCACCCAGCAGGCCATCCGGGTGATGAAGCGGGTGTCGCGGCCGCACGGGTTCAATGTCGGGCTGAATCTCGGCGGCGTGGCCGGGGGCTCGCTGGCCGACCACCTGCACCAGCACATCGTGCCGCGCTGGGGTGGTGACGCCAACTTCATCACCGTGGTCGGCGGCGCGAAGGTGATGCCGCAGCTGCTGCGCGAGACGCGCGCGCTGCTGTCGGCGGCCTGGAAGGAAGTCGACTAGAAGTGCTGAGCTTCTTCGGCCGCGACACGTTCGCCAAAGCGACTGCGCCGCTGGGCAAAGCGCTGGTGAGCACCGGACTCACCCCGGATGCGGTGACGGTCATCGGCACCACCGCCTCGATCCTCGCCGCGGTTACCCTGTTCCCCACCGGGCATCTGTTCTGGGGAACCATGGTGATCTGGTTCTTCGTCATGTTCGACATGCTCGACGGCGCCATGGCCAGAGCGCGCGGCGGCGGCACGAAATACGGTGCGGTGCTCGACGCCACCTGCGACCGGGTCGCCGACGGCGCGATCTTCGGCGGTCTGGCCTGGTGGGCGGTGTATCACGAGCACCATCAGCCGCTGTTCGCCGCGACGCTCGTGGTGCTGGTGACCTCCCAGGTGATCTCGTACGCGAAGGCGCGCGCCGAAGCCAGCGGGCTGTCCGCCGACGGCGGCATCATCGAGCGCCCGGACCGGCTGATCATCGTGCTCGTCGGTGCCGGATTCACCGGAATCGGCGGATACTGGGGACTGGACTGGCTCACCTACGCGGTGCACGTCGCGATGTGGATCCTGGCGGTGCTCAGCATCGTCACGGTGTTCCAGCGGGTGCTCGCGGTCCGTAGATCCCCGGGCGCGCGGGACGTGATCACGCCCGCGCGGCCGGAAAACCCCACGGCGGGCACGGCGAACGCGACGGAGCTGCCGTCGTGAGACTGCCGCCGGGTGCCGGTGGCGTGGTGTGGGAGGCAGGGGTATGACATTCGGGGAGCGGATCGGCGACGCCGGGTACGCAGCGGGCTGGCGGCTGGTGCGGGCATTGCCCGAATCCACGGCGCGACGATTGTTCGACTGGGGTGCGGATCGGGTGTCGCGCAAGGCCAATCGCGCCTTCCGCGCGGGCGGTGCGCCGAACCAGCTGCGCCGCAATCTTGCTCGCGTGCTCGGCGGCACTCCGGCCGACGTGCCGGACGAGCTGATCCAGGCGAGCATGCGCTCCTACGCCCGATACTGGCGCGAGGCCTTCCGGCTGCCGTCGATGGACCACGCCGCGATCGGTGCGCTGCCGGTCGCCGGGACCGAACACCTCGAGGCGGGGCTGGCCGCCGGACGCGGGGTGATCCTGGTGCTGCCGCACTCCGGCAACTGGGACATGGCCGGGGTCTGGCTGGTGCAGAACCACGGCACCTTCGCCACTGTCAACGAACGTCTGAAGCCGGAGTCGCTGTACAAGCGATTCCTCGCCTACCGGGAGAGTCTCGGGTTCGAGGTGTTCCCGTTGACCGGCGGTGAGCAGCCGCCGTTCGTGCAGCTGACCGCGCGGCTGGCCGAGAACAAGGTCGTCTGCCTGATGGGGGAGCGCGACCTGACCGGGCGCGGCGTGCCCGTGACCTTCTTCGGCGAGCGCACCTGGCTGCCGGCCGGCGCCGCCAAACTGGCCGCGCAGACCGGCGCGGCCATGCTGCCCGTGCACACCTGGTTCACCGCCGACGGCGTGGAAGCTTGGGGTATGAAAGTCGAGGCGCCCGTGGATGTTTCGCAGGGAGTCGCGGTCGCCACCCAGACGCTGGCCGACCGGTTCGCCGCGAACATCGCGGCGCATCCGGCGGATTGGCATATGCTGCAACCGATGTGGGAGGGCGATCTGTCCGAAGAGCGGCTGGCCCGGATCGCGGCGGCGCAGCGCGAGCACGGCGTGCCGGCACCCGGCAGCGCGGCCCCGGCCGAGGATTCGGCGGCGCGCACGGACACGACGGCGCCGACGGATGGGTCCGCATGAAAATCGGCATGGTCTGCCCGTATTCGTTCGACGTCCCCGGCGGCGTGCAGGCCCACGTGGTCGAGCTGGCCAGGGTGTTCATCGAGCGCGGCCATCGGGTGAGCGTGCTCGCGCCCGCCGCCGAGGACACCCCCCTGCCGGATTTCGTGGTGTCCGCCGGTCGCGCGGTGGCGATCCCGTACAACGGGTCGGTGGCGCGGCTGTCCTTCGGGCCCATGGCCTACACCAGGATTCGGCGCTGGATCGACGGCAACGATTTCGACGTGCTGCACATCCATGAGCCGAACGCGCCGAGCCTGTCGATGCTCGCGTTGAAGATCGCCGAGGGGCCGATCGTCGCGACCTTCCACACCTCGACCACGAAATCGTTGGTGCTCAGCACTTTTCAGGGCGTGCTGCGGCCCTATCACGAGAAGATCAGCGGCCGCATCGCCGTCTCCGAGCTGGCGCGGCGCTGGCAGGTGGAGGCGCTCGGCTCCGATGCCGTGGAGATTCCCAACGGCGTCGACGTGCCCGCGTTCGCACGGGCGCCGATGCTGCCCGGCTATCCGCGCCCGGGTCGCAGCGTGCTGTTCCTCGGCCGCTACGACGAGCCGCGCAAGGGGATGGACGTGCTGCTCGGCGCGCTGCCCGCGCTGGTGCGCAAGCATCCCGACCTGGAGATCCTCATCGTCGGCCGCGGTGACGAGGAACGGCTGCGCCGCGAGGCCGGCACGAATGCCGGACATCTGCGCTTCCTCGGGCAGGTGTCGGACGCGGAGAAGGCCTCGGCGATGCGCAGCGCCGACGTCTACGTCGCGCCCAACCTCGGCGGGGAAAGCTTCGGCATCATCCTGATCGAGGCGATGGCGGCCGGAACCGCGGTGGTGGCAAGCGAATTGGACGCCTTCCGCCGGGTGCTGCGCGACGGCGCGGCGGGAGTGCTGGTGCCCGTGGGTGATTCGGCCGCGCTGGCGACCGCCATCGACGACATGCTCACCGACGACGCACGGCGCGCGGCGCTGGTGCACACCGCCACCCAGGTGGTCGGCGAATACGACTGGCCGGTGGTGGCCGAGCAGATCCTGCGGGTCTACGAGACGGTGACCGTCGGCGACACCAGGGTGCGGGCCGCCGGATGATCACCTTCTCCGCGACCACGGTCCTCGTTCTCGCGCTGATCGCCGCGGTCGTCATCGCGATCGGTCTCTGGGCGTACTCGACCGCGAACCGGCTCGACCGGCTGCACGTGCGCTCCGACCAATCCTGGCAGGCGCTCGACGCCGCGCTGTCGCGGCGGGCGGTGGTGGCCAGGGCGGTCGCCTCCGCGCTCGCCGATCCGGGTTCGGATCCGGCGACGCTCGACCGGGCCAAGCTCTTGGCGGTACTCGCAGACCGGGCCGAGCGCGCCGGGCGCCTCGACCGGGAAGCGGTGGAAAACCAGCTCTCCGCAGCACTTTCGGCGGTCGACAGCGCACAGCTGCGGCCGCAGATGGTGGCCGAGCTCGCCGACGCCGAAGCCCGCGTGCTCATCGCCCGGCGGTTCCACAACGACGCGGTCCGCGACACGCTCGCGCTGCGCACCCGCAGGCCGGTCCGCATCCTGCACCTCGGCGGCACCGCCCCGTTGCCCACGTATTTCGAGATCACCGAGCGGGCCACCCCGGCCGCCGCGACCGGGCTCGACGTCGACACGACCCGCACCACCGCCCGGATCGTGCTGTTCGACGAGAACGATCGCACCCTGCTGATGCGCGGCAACGATCCCAAGACGCCCGATACCTCGTTCTGGTTCACCGTCGGCGGCGGCGTGGAGCCGGGGGAGAGCCTGCGCGACGCGGCCGTGCGCGAGCTGTACGAGGAGACGGGGTACAAGGCGGACCCGGAAAGTCTGCGCGGACCCCTCTGGCGCCGGGTCGCGGTGTTTCCCTTCGACGGCGACCTCATCCGCTCCGAAGAACTCTTCTTCGCGCTGCGCGTCCCGGGCTACGAACCGCAGGCCACGAATCTCACTGCGATAGAACGTCGTTCGATCACCGGCAACAAGTGGTGCACGGCGGCCGACATCGTCGCGCTGGACCGCTCCGGCGAAACCGTCTACCCCTACAACCTCGATGAGCTGCTCGCTGAAGCGGCCGCGGCGGCCTCCGCCACCACCGATCCGGAAGTCCGCTCCATTCGCTAGTTTTCGCGTCGGCGGGTGTGATGTGGTTCACGATCGTGCTACGGTCGCGACTGGATCGGCGCGGCATGGGTAGTGCTACTGGAACGGCACGCTCGGTGCTGCGGTCCCCGCGTCACCGCGGGGAGAACGTTGGGCTCGCGGAGGTAACCAAGTACATGTCCTACCTGTTGTTCGATTTCCTGCTGCCGATCATCGGCCCGTCCGCCGCCGAGTATTGGGCTTCGATCTTCGTGGTCGGCCCGCTGTGAGCGGTTCCCGGTAGTACGTCTCGCGAGTCCCGGCTTTTCATCCCGCATGCGGTGAGAGCCGGGACTCTGCGTGTGTGCGGATCGGTGCCCGGGGCGGTCGGCGCGCTGGAAGTTAGCGAAGCGGCCGAGCGACCCGCGGAAGCTGCGATCGGACCGGTCCAGTACGGGCCTCGGCGGGCATCCTCGCTGGTAGCCGACAAGGCCAGTCATCTCCGACTGGCTATCAAGTGGCCTGGGTGGCCCGCATAGAATTGGGTCGATTCGATCCCTTGCGACCCGATTGGCGCAGATGACCCAGGAGTTTGCCGTGACGACGCCCGAGACCACCCAGACCGTCGGTACCGCCCGTGTGAAGCGCGGGATGGCCGAGATGCTCAAGGGCGGGGTGATCATGGACGTCGTCACCCCCGACCAGGCCAAGATCGCCGAAGACGCGGGCGCGGTCGCGGTGATGGCGCTGGAGCGGGTGCCCGCCGACATCCGCGCGCAGGGCGGCGTGTCCCGGATGAGCGACCCCGACATGATCGACGGCATCATCGCCGCCGTCTCCATCCCGGTCATGGCGAAGGCGCGCATCGGCCACTTCGTGGAGGCGCAGATCCTGCAGAGCCTCGGCGTCGACTACATCGACGAGTCGGAGGTGCTCACCCCCGCCGACTACGCCAACCACATCGACAAGTGGAACTTCACCGTGCCGTTCGTCTGCGGTGCCACCAACCTCGGTGAGGCGCTGCGCCGAATCACCGAGGGCGCGGCCATGATTCGCTCCAAGGGCGAGGCCGGCACCGGCGACGTCTCCAACGCGACCACGCACATGCGCAAGATCCGGCAGGAGATCCGCAGGCTGTCCTCGCTGCCCGCCGACGAGCTGTTCGTCGCCGCCAAGGAGCTGCAGGCGCCGTACGAGCTGGTTCGTGAGGTCGCCGAGACCGGCAAGCTGCCCGTCGTGCTGTTCACCGCGGGCGGCATCGCCACCCCGGCCGACGCCGCGATGATGATGCAGCTCGGCGCCGAGGGCGTGTTCGTCGGCTCCGGCATCTTCAAGTCGGGCAACCCGGCCGAGCGGGCCGCCGCCATCGTCAAGGCCACCACCTTCCACGACGATCCCGACGTGCTCGCCAAGGTCTCGCGCGGACTCGGCGAGGCGATGGTCGGCATCAACGTCGAAGAGCTGCCCGTCGACCACCGGCTGGCCGAACGCGGCTGGTGAGTGCTCGCCCGACGCGGGCATGACATGCGCACGAGCAGGGGCCTGCCAGGTCCCTGCTCGTTCTGCGTTTCGGCGGCGACTCTGTCCCCGGCCACAGACGGGCCTTACTGTTTCCACAATTGCGTTGACTACCTTCGCGTTTCGATGCCCGTCGACGCCGTTGGGTGGTTGGTGCCGCATCACTGTCAGGTGACCTGTACCAGCCGAGCGCAAAGGACGAGTAGTTGAAGCTTCGTAAGACCGGACGTATGGCGATCGCCGGCCTGGCCGTGGTGGCCGCCCTGGGGCTCACGGCCTGTGGTAGCGACGATCCGAAAGATCCGCCCAAGCCCTCGCGCACCACTACCAGCGCGACCGCCGCGCCGAACCTCCCCGTCACGCCCACCGCCGACCAGCTCAACGCCCTGCTGCAGCGCGCCCTGGACCCCGCGGTGCCGAGCGCGGAGAAGCTGGAACTCGTCCAAGGCATCGAAGCCGACCCCGACCTGCCCAACCGCCTCGCCCAGGCCTACAAGGACGCGAACGCCAAGGCCGAGGTCGTCGGCGTCACCGCCTTCGGCGAATCCGTCAGCGCCCAAGCGAAATTCACCATCGGCGACCAAACCAACATGGTCGACGTCCCCTTCGTCGCCGACGGCGGCAAATGGAAGGTCCAGAAAACCTGGGCCTGCCAAGCCCTAACCACCCTCGGCCAGCAATCCCCAGCCTGCGCAGCCTGACCCCTACCGGACACCCGGCGTCATTCACGTTGTCCGTCAGCGAAAGTGCGTGGAAAGGCGTGCGCACAAGGAGATCAGGTCTGTTGCAGTGATGCGCGGCCCGTCGGGCCACGAGTCGACGTCGTGCCATGGGATAGCCGCCGGAGTGCCTGGGGGACGGGCGAATACGCGTTGGTGGAAGTGCGGGACCGACCGCCCGGTGACCGTTGAGAAGACCAATTCTGGTGCTAGTTCTTCTTGTAGCGCTCGGGCGGCGCGGGTTGTCGCGCGGCCGACCGCAGCCGCTTCCTGGTCGGTGAGCGACGCGAGGTTCGGCGTGTGCCTACGGGTTTCTATCAGCAGATAGCCGGGGACGGGTTGCCGTCTGCCGAGCGATCTATGGGTGACGATCACCAGGTCGTCCGTATAGATCAGCGGACGTAGTAGAGGGCTGAGTCCCCGGTGTTTGGTGCAGACCTGGCATTCGCTCTCCACGGCGTCACAGTACCGAGGCTCGATGCCCGGGGGAGATCGTCGAGAACATGTTGTTACCTAGATATTCGCATCTGACTATGTCTACGCGGCATTGCGTGATCAGGTGAAAGGCGAAAAGAAGCAGGGAGGTCAGTCGGGGAGACGGAGGGCTGGGCGGGTGGGGTGGTCCCAGCGGGTGAAGAAGGTTGGGGTGGTGGGGGTTTCGTGGTGGTGGCGGAGGGCGGGGAGGGTCCAGTGGAGGTCGGGTGGGGTGGTGCGGCGCAGGGCCGGTTCGGACATGTCGAGGCGGATGCTGAGGTCGAAGGGGAGGGAGCGGCCGAGCAGCATGGGGCCCGCGATCAGTAGGACGGTGGCGGGGAGGGCGGTTCGGATGGTGGCGCGGGCGGAACGGTCGGTGGTCTCGTCCCAGAGGGCGGGCAGCCAACGGCCGTCGGCATGCAGCGCGTCGATCGCTTCGCGGCGCAGCGCGTCATAGTCGAACCACGCGGTGCGGTAGGACAATTCGTCGCTGCCGAACTCCATGCGCAGCGAAGCCGGACGCACATAGTCGTGCAGCGAAACCACCTCCGCGGGCCGGCCTGTGTCGCGCAGTGCGTCGGCGATCCGCCGCGCGAACTCGACGGGCGCCGCGGCATCCGCCCCGTCCACGGCGACCACCCGATGCCCGCCCAGCTCTCGCAACCGATCGACAACCTGCGCGACGAGAGCTTCCTGCGTGATCGGAACGAACTGCGGCACCACCCCATCCAACAGGAACCCGAAGCGAGCTCGCCGCGGTGTCCAGGGTTCCCGCACCCTTTTCGTGTTCCCGCACCGTGACTCGCCGCGTGACTCGCCGTGTTCGGCGTCGAATGGGGTGCGGGAGTGTGTGGGGGACCTGGTAGCCGGGGGTGGGCTGGGCGGCGGGGGGAGTTAATCTCAGCCCATGGCGACAATCGAAGAGGCGCTGGAGATCGAGCGGCTCGAGCGCGACATCTTCCGTGGCGCGTCCACGAAGACTCAGCTCCCGCGCACCTTCGGCGGGCAGGTTGCCGGCCAGGCGCTGGTGTCGGCGGTGCGCACGGTGGAGGAACGGTTCCAGGTGCATTCGCTGCACGGGTACTTTCTGCGTCCGGGCAACCCGGATCAGCCGACGGTGTATCTGGTGGAGCGGATCAGGGACGGCCGCTCGTTCTGCACCCGGCGGGTGACGGGCGTGCAGGACGGTGCCGCGATCTTCACCATGTCGGCCTCGTTCCACATCGGCGACGAGGGCCCGGAGCATCAGGACGAGATGCCGGCGGTGCAGGCGCCGGACGATCTGCCCGACGCGAGCATCACGATGAGCCCGGAACGCCTGTGGGCGATGCGGGAGTGGGAGCACTGGGACATCCGGACCGTGCCGCACGAGCAGGTGGCGCGCCGCGACGGTGCGGTGTCGCAGCAGCAGGTGTGGTTCCGGTACCGGCATCCGCTGCCCGACGATCCGCTGTTCCACGTCTGCACGTTGGCGTACATGAGCGATATGACGTTGCTGGGCTCGTCGAAGGTCACCCACCCGGACGAGCAGACGCAGAACGCGTCACTCGATCACGCGATGTGGTTCCTGCGCCCCTTCCGTGCCGACGAATGGTTGCTCTACGACCAGTCCTCCCCGTCCGCGGGCTTCGGCCGCGCCCTCACCGGCGGCAAGATCTTCAACCTCCGCGGCGAAATGGTCGCCGCCGTCGTCCAGGAAGGCCTGATCCGCACCCTGCGCGAGTAGCCCCGCGCACATATTCGCGTCCCGCGCGCTGTTTCGTCGGCGAATTGGTGCGCGCCGTGGCGAAACCCGCGCGTGAGCGGACGTTTGTCGACCGCGGGGTGTGGGTGTGGCCGACCCACACCACCGCGGCCGCCTGAATTCACTCAGGTTTTCAGCCCACCTGGACGCGCAGGTGGCAGACCACTGTGTCGGACATACGGCGGAGCACGCGTTCGAGTTCATCGCTGCGGTGACTGGGCAGGACCCGGTTCCAGCCGGCCGGCGGGTCGACTTCGGCGATGACGACGACCTTGCGTCTGCCCGCGAAGTTCTCCCGTACGTAGCGCGCGACCGGCCCGCCGACGGTGGCGTCGCTGTCTTCGAGCAGCACCAGCCGGACCTCCGGATGCCACGCCTCCCACGCTTTGGTGAAGGCTTTCGCGGACTCGCCGGGCAAGCAGACATGCACCGCGACAATGTCTTTGCCGATCGACATGGCCGCGGACAGCGCCTCGCAACTGAGGTCGGAGACTTCCGAGACCGGCACCACGATGACGGCTTCGCGGGCGCGCGGTGGCGGCGGCACCTCGTCGGAGCGCCGGCATGCGCCGATCTTGCGGTAGGCGCCGCGAATTCGTTCCATGCCGACCACCAGCGCGGGCAGGATCAGCACAATCAGCCAGGCCCCCGCCGTGAATTTCATTGCGGTGGTGACGATCGCGGCGACGAAGGTGAGCGCCGCGCCGAATCCGTTGAGCGCCAGCCGGGCTCGCCAGTGCGTCGTCCTGGCGATCCACCAGTGCCGCACCATGCCGACCTGCGCGATGGTGAAGCCGACGAACACCCCGATCGCGAACAGCGGCACCAGCGCGTTCATATTGCCGTCGGCACCGGCCAGCAGCACGCAGGCGGCGACGGCGAGGGTGAGCACGCCGTACCGGTACACCTGTCGCGGCGAGCGGACCGCGAACCGGTGCGGCAGGCAATTGTCGTCGGCGAGGATCTTGGTGAGGGTGGGCAGCCCGCCGTAGGAGGTGTTCGCGGCCAGCGCCAGCAGTACCACGGTCGCGAATTGCACCACGTAGTAACCGATTCCGTGCCCGAGCGCGGCCTCGGTGAGCTGGGACAGCACCGTAATCCCGTCGATCGGACGCACCTGGAACTTCTCGATCAGTACCGCGAGCCCGATCAGCATGACGCCGAGCAGCGCGCCGAGGGCGACCTCGGCCCGTTGCGCGCGAACCACTTTCGGCGCTTCGAAGCTGGGTACCGCGTTCGCGATCGCCTCGACGCCGGTCAGTGCGGCGCATCCGCTGGAGAACGCTTTGAGCAACAACAGAACTCCGACGGTGTGCGCGTCGAGCACGGTCGCGGTGCCCTGGCTGACGCTCGCGGGTTCGGTATGCAGCAACCCGGCGACAATAACGGTCAGGATGCCGGTCACGAAGATCACGGTCGGCACCATGAAGGCCCGCGCGCTCTCGGTGATCCCGAGCAGGTTCAGCGCGGTGATCCCGGCCAGCACGGCCAGGCAGATCCACCGCGTGTACGGCAAAAGCGCCGGAAAGGCCGAGGTCAATGCCGCGACACCGGCGGCGATCGAGACGGCGACGTTCAAGACGTAGTCGATGATCAAGGAGGCCGCGGCGGTGAGGCTGGTGCGATGCCCGAGGTGCGCCTTCGCCACCGCGTACGCCCCGCCACCGTTCGGGAACGCCGCGATGACCTGCCGATAGGACGCGACGAGGACCGCGAGCAGCGCCGCGATCGCCAGCGTCACCGGCAAGGTCAGGCCGAGTCCCGCGCCGCCCGCGGCGGCCAAGACCAGCACGATCGCCTCCGGTCCATAGGACACCGACGCCATCGCGTCCAGGGACAGTCCGGCCAGGCCGGTCGGCACGGTGAGTCCGCGGCGGGCCGGGGCGGGACTCGCATCTCCGCGCGGTGCGGGCACTTTGCGCGGCAACACAGCAATCACACGGTCGAGTGTCATCCCGCCCACGGCCGCCCGACCCCGGCGTTGACGGAACCCTGACGGACACCGTGAGCAGGCCCACACCGCGGCGGATCGTAAACTTTTCCGGGTGAACGCTTCCCCGGTCGCCGCACCCACCGTCGCGGACTCCCTGCCGTCGCGTCCGACCGTGGGCGTGCTGGCTTTGCAGGGCGATGTCCGTGAGCACATCGCGGCGCTCGAACACTGCGGCGCTGAGCCGGTTCTGGTGCGCCGTGCGTCGGAGTTGGCCGCGGTGGACGCGCTGGTGCTGCCGGGCGGCGAATCGACCGCGATCAGCAAACTGCTGGAAGCCTTCGAACTGCTGGAGCCGGTGCGGGCGCGACTGCGTGACGGCATGCCCGCCTTCGGTTCCTGCGCGGGCATGATCCTGCTCGCCGACGAGGTGCTCGACACCAGGCCGGACGCGAAACACCTGTCGGGTATCGATATGACGGTGCGCCGCAACGCGTTCGGGCGACAGGTCGACTCCTTCGAGGTCGACCTGGAGTTCACCGGCTTGGACGACGGCCCGGTGCGGGCGGTGTTCATCCGCGCGCCGTGGGTGGAACGCGCGGGCGACGGCGTCGAGGTGCTCGCGACCGTGCCCGACGGACCGTTCGCCGGGCGCATCGTCGCTGTGCGCCAAGGGAACGTGCTCGCGACGTCGTTCCATCCCGAGGTCACCGGCGATCTGCGGGTGCACCGCCTGTTCGTCGACCTGGTGCGGGCCGCGTAGTCCGCATGCTCGCCGAACTCCGCCGCAGGGCTGCGGTCGGACTCGGTCCGGTGGCGTCCACTAAGCTGGAGAAGTTGTCCTTCCGGCTCGGCCGGTACGGTACAACCACCAAACGTGCCATCGACCTGAAGGAAGTAGGGAATGAGCGGCCACTCCAAATGGGCCACCACCAAGCACAAGAAGGCGGGGATCGACGCGAAGCGCGGCAAGCTCTTCGCCAAGTTGATCAAGAACATCGAGGTGGCGGCCCGCACGGGTGGTAGTGACCCCGCAGGCAACCCGACGCTCTACGACGCCATCCAGAAGGCGAAGAAGTCGTCGGTGCCCAACGACAACATCGAACGCGCCCGCAAGCGCGGTGGTGGTGAAGAAGCCGGCGGCGCCGACTGGCAGACCATCATGTACGAGGGCTACGGCCCCAACGGTGTCGCCGTGCTGATCGAGTGCCTCACCGACAACCGCAACCGCGCCGCGGGCGAGGTGCGCGTCGCGATGACCCGCAACGGCGGCAACATGGCCGATCCGGGCTCGGTGTCCTACCTGTTCCACCGCAAGGGCGTGGTGACGCTCGAGAAGAACGGCCTGTCCGAGGACGACGTGCTGATGGCCGTGCTCGACGCGGGCGCCGAGGAGGTCAACGACCTCGGTGAATCGTTCGAGATCATCAGCGAGCCGGGCGACCTGATCCCGGTCCGCAAGGCCCTGCAGGCCGCCGAAATCGATTACGACTCCGCCGAATCCGGCTTCCAGCCGTCGGTGTCGGTCGCGGTCGACGCCGACGGCGCCCGCAAGGTGTTCAAGCTGGTCGACGCGCTCGAGGACAGCGACGACGTACAGAACGTGTACACAAACGTCGATATCTCCGATGAGGTACTGGCCCAGCTCGACGAATGACGTACAGAACGTCGCAGCACCATATGGTCGATATCTCGGATGAGGTACTGGCCGAGCTCGACGACTAGAGCTCGTCGTAATACTGCTGCATCGAGGGGTAGTACTCCTCGAAATCGGGGCGGTCCGTGTTTTCGCGGGCCGCCCCGAGCGCGTCCAGGTAGTACTCCCAGCCGGGGCCGACCTGGCCGATCGGCGCTTCGGGCTCGAGATGGTGGATGAAGACCAGTTCGGTGACGCCGGAGGTCTCGGTGAGCACGACCTCCAGCTGCCAGGTGCCGAAATCGTCCTCGGTGGTGAGCGCGAGGCGGCGAGGCGGTTCGCACGCGTCGATCTTCGCGTCGCACCAGCCGGCGCCCTCTTCGAACAGCATCTGCACCTTGATCCGGCTGCCCGCGCCCGGCGTGCCCTCCCACGGGCCGAACCAGCGTGCGGTGCGGTCGGATTCGGTGACGCTGGCCCAGACGTCGGCGATCGGCGCGCGATAGGTCCTGGTGAGGACGAGGTCGCGGCGGCCGCCGGTGCGATCGACGCGGCCGGTGGGGGTGCGGGTCATGCGGTGTTCTCCTTCGGTTCGGTCTGCCGGGCACGGTGCTCGCGGCGCGTGCGGTAGACCTCGGTGTCGAGTGCGTCGAGCCTGCGCTCCCACGCGGACGTGGTGTCGAAGCGAGCGATCCACGCGGCGAGGTCGCCGAGCGGGGCCGGGTCGAGCAGGTAGAACCGCTGCCTGCCGACGAGTTCGGCACGGACCAGGCCACTTTCGCGCAGGACGCGCAGGTGCCTGCTCACCGCGGGTCTGCTGATCTCGAACTGCTGGGCGATATCCCCGGCGGTGAGCCGGGTGTCGCGCAACATCTCGAGGATCTGCCTGCGCACCGGATCGGCTATCGCGCCTGCTATTTCGTCCACGGGACTGCTTCTTCCACGACAAAAGCGTAACCACTTGGTTACGCGTTTGTCCAGGGTGCAGAACCGGCGGAGTTCCGGGAAGGCGGGCCGGTCGCTCGATGACGACCGGCCGCGCTGGTCGATTACGCCCGCATCACTCCGGGATCGGGGTGCGATCGCACCATTCGTAGACGCGCAACCGCCCCTCGGGGGTGTCCTGCTCCCGCGCGGTGACCTTGAAGTGTTCGTACGCGCCTTGATGCTTGACCTTCAACTCGATCCCCGGCGGGGTGATGGGAACGATGCGCGCGGGCATGTCTTTCGGCCCGCCCTCGAGGACAGCCTTCACAACAGTGCTCATCATCGGATGGTAGAAGCGTGCAGGCCCCGATTTGGCGGATTCAGGCAAGCGCCGCGCGGAAAAATATTCGGTTTCAGACCGCTGCGGCCGTAAGTGTCGGGGTGTTCCGAACGCTTGGGCCTCGAGGTCCGTCGGCGCCCGCCGAACGGTCTACAGTTGCGGCGAATGGCATGATTGCTGTTTCTCGATATGATCGTGCCATGAAGTCTGCCGCAGTGCACCGGGTGGTCGCGCTTGCCTTGGACGGGGTCTATCCGTTCGAACTCGGCATCCCGAACCGGGTTTTCGGCAGTGCGAGCGGGCGCTACGAGATCCGCACCTGCTCGATCGACGGGCGACCGGTGCGCACCAGCGCGGATTACGCGATCGCCGTCGAGCACGACAGCGGTCTGCTCGCGACCGCGGACACGGTGGTGGTTCCGGCCTGCGACATCCGGATGACCCTCGACGGTGCACTGCCCCCGCCGGTGCGTGCCGCGTTCGCCAGGATCCGGCCCGATGCCAGGATCGTGGCGATCTGCACCGGCTCCTTCGTCCTCGCGGCCGCCGGACTGCTCGACGGGCGACCGGCGACCACGCACTGGCGCGAGGCCGCGCGGTTCCGGCGCACCTTCCCGCAGGTCCTGCTCGATCCCGAGGTGCTCTACGTCGACGACGGTGACGTGCTCACCTCCGCCGGTGCCGCGGCGGGGCTCGATGTGTGCCTGCACGTGGTGCGGCGCGATCACGGCAGCGCGGTCGCCAACGCGGTGGCGCGCCGGTGCGTGGTGCCGCCGTTCCGGGAGGGTGGTCAGGCGCAGTACATCGAACAGCCGGTGCCGCCGTCGACCTCGGCGGGCACGGCAGTCGCCCGGGAATGGGCGCTGGCGAACCTGCACCTCCCGCTGACCATCGACGAACTCGCCGCCCGTGCGCGAATGAGCAAGCGCACCTTCGCCCGTCGCTTCAGCGACGAGGTGGGGATGAGCCCGGGACGCTGGCTCATCCAGCAGCGCCTCTTCCGTGCGCGACACCTGCTGGAATCGACCGACCTGACCGTCGACCGGATCGCGGGTGAGGTCGGCTTCGCGACCGGCACGTCACTGCGTCAGCACTTGAACGACGCGATCGGCGTCTCGCCCAACGCTTATCGGCGGACGTTCCGGCCGGGGCAGTGCGCTGAACACCCCGCAGCGTGTCCGCACCGGCCTTGTGCTCATGCGCCAGTTCTGCGCCGAGGCAACAGGCAGCGCGAGCTAGCGTGTGCTGCCGCACTTCCACCGAAGCCGCCTGGGAAAACCTGGAGGCGCTCGGGGAGCCCGGGCGTCGGGCTGGGGAAGCCAGAGCCGCTCGCAGAAGCCGGGCGTCGGGCTAGGGAAGCCGGAGCCGTCTGGGTAACCCGCGGCGTCGGCTTGGAGAAACCGCGACGTCGGGTGTGATGCGTTTCAGGAGGTCGGGACGGGCAGTCCGAGGCGGGCGACTATCCAGGGAAACGACGAGGTGAACGCGGCGGCCGCGAATTGCCAGGTGTGCCCGCCCTGAGTGGTGTGGATGGTGCAGTCGATCCCGACCTCTCGCCCTTGCGCGCACAGCTTTTCGGCCGCACCGACCTCGCCGGTGTCCTGGATGCCGTCGTGGCCGCCGATCCCGGCGGTGTCGTCCTCGGCCGGGGGACGCGCAGCTGCGCCTGCCGCACCGTGGTTGCCGTGTGCGGAGTTTCGGTCGGGTGGGGTCAAATCGTCGAAAAGCCCTGCGACACCGGTGTATCGGCCGTGCGCGGTCATCACCGTGAGCGGGTCGAAGGCCGCCCACTGCGCGGCGTTGCCGCCGAACAATCGTGCGACGGTCTGGTCCTTGGTACCAGAGGCGGGTCCGAGATCGCCTGCGATATCGACGAAGGTGTGTACCAATTCCGGATGCATCACCGCCAGATCGACCGCGCAGGTGCCGCCCATCGACCAGCCGACCACCGCCCACTGCGCCGGATCGACCGACGCGGCGAACCGGGATTCCAGGTAGCTCGGCACATCTCGGGTCAGATGGTCGGCGGCGTCGCCGCGCGGACCGTTCACGCATTCGGTGTCGTTGTTGAAACTGCCGCTGGCATCGACGAATACGAGAATCGGAGCGCGACCGCCGTCGGCCGTGGTGAACGCGTCGACGGTGGGCATGATCTGGCCGCTGCGAATCCAGTCGGCGGGCGTGTTGAACTCGCCGCCGATCATCATCACCACCGGCAGGGCAGGCGGCGTCGGACCGGCGAACCAGGCGGGCGGCAGGTAGACGTATTCGGTGCGATGCGGAAAACCGCTGCCCGCGTCGGGAATTCGGACCGGCACGATCTTGCCGGTGGTGACGCCGGTGTTCCGCAATCCGTCCAGCGCGTCGAGATCGGTCTGCTGCGGTAGCGGTCCGGCGGTGAACGCACCCCACGCCGACTGCACCGTCGGGTAGTAGCCGACCCATTGGTTCAGCACGATCCCGGTACTCAGCAGCGTCAGCGGAATCGCAAGCGCCGCAACGCTACGCCGCCACCATGTCGTGCCGCGCCAGCCGAGCACCAGTACGCCCAGTGCCGCGACGGTCCCGCCGGCGCACGCCCACAGCATTGCGGGTGCCGGGTCGGACGCCAGCCCTTGATCGGTCACGTACCACCGCGCGACCAGTGCGCCCGTCACACCCAGCAGCAGACAGACCGGCACCTGGACCAGCCACCAGCGCCGCGTCCACCGCGCCACCGCGACCAGCAGGAACGCCAGCGCGACGAGCTCGATCGTCAGCGGCAGCCAGCCGTGCAACAGCGAGATCCCGTGGTGAAAAGTGTTCTGGTAGTCCGGATTCAGCTGCGCCGACGGCAACTGCGGAGCCGGCGGCGGCGCCGGGTTCGCGGGCGCGGTGGGCAGCACACCAAAGGCAGACACGTACGGCATTGTCGACACCGTTCCTCGAGACTCCCTGTGAATCGACTACCAGCCCCCTGTGCGCCGCCGATCCCCGGCCCGCCGCGCAGACCGACACCGAGGACCTGCGGTACATGGTGTGCGGATGCGGCCGGCGTGACGCGGAAGGCTGCGGTCGCGCGCGATACGGCGACGTCTGCGGGGGTGAGGTATGTGGGAGGCGACGGACGTGTCGTCGGTGGGGGAGTACCTGCCGCAGCGCGATCGCGCCTGATCGAACCGCGTCGCGCTGGGTTCCGGTGCGGGCGCAGACGAGTTTCCGGCGACGGATGGTGCACGAGAGGCGTGGTGGGGAAATGTGTCGGTGGGGAGTGGCATAGTGCCGAGCGTGTCGTTCAGTACGCGGATCGAAGTGCGGGTGTCGGATCTGGATCCGCAGTTGCATGTGACGGGTGCCGCCTATCACCAGTACGCCGACCACGCGCGGTTCGCGTGTGTGCAGGCGGCGGGCGTTTCGGTGGAGGAATTGATCGCCGCGGGCTTCGGGCCGGTGAATCTCGAGACGACCATCAAATTTCATCGGGAACTGCGCGGCGGTGACACGGTCGACGTGTCGTGCGCGTGGCTGTGGGGGACCGGCAAGACCTACCGCGTCGAACACATGCTCACCCGCGCCGACGGCGTCCACGCTGCCACGGTCACCCACGTGAGCGGCCTCCTCGACCTCGCCGCCCGCAAACTCGTCACCGACCCGGCCCGCGAATGGTCCGCCCGCGCCCACACCCCGGAACTGCTCGGCCTACCGAACGCGGTGGCCTAGCCGAGCACGGCACCCCTCTCCGCACCCGGCAGTTCCTCGCCGAACCAGGCGGCCGTTCGACCGCGCCCGGCCGCCGAGTCCGACGCAGGCGACCATGCCGAGCGCTGCGGCGTAGCTAAGCGACACGGCGCCAACGACCGAAACGGTGATCGTGCCGAGCGCGGCGGGGCGTTGTGCTGAGCGCGGCGGGGCGTTGTGCCGAGCGCGGCGGGGCGTTGTGCCGAGTCCGGTGGCGCGTCGTGCTCACACTGAGCGTTGTGATCAAGGCCCGCCGCCCCGCTGGCGCCCGTGTCGCTGGGGCACCGAACCCCTTGCCTCCGCTACACTCTCGAACAGTTGTTCGTGTCTGCGAGAGGGGAATTCGTGCGGGTGATGGGTGTCGATCCCGGGCTCACCCGGTGCGGCCTCAGCATCGTCGAGGGCGGGCTGGGGCGGAAGGTGACCGCGATCGACGTCGACGTGGTCCGCACCCCCGCCGACATGGACCTCGCGCAGCGACTACTGCAGGTTGCCGACGCCGCCGAACACTGGATGGACACGCACAAACCGGGGGCCGTCGCGATCGAACGCGTCTTCGCCCAGCACAATGTGCGTACCGCGATGGGCACCGCGCAGGCGGGCGGCGTGATCGCGCTGGCGGCCGCGCGCCGCGGCATCCCGGTCATGTTCCACACGCCCAGTGAGGTGAAGGCCGCGGTCACCGGCAACGGCACCGCGGACAAGGCGCAGGTCACGGCCATGGTCACCCGTATCCTCGGCTTGCAGGTCGCGCCGAAACCCGCCGACGCGGCGGATGCGCTGGCGCTGGCCATCTGCCATTGTTGGCGGGCGCCGCTGCTGGAGCGCATGGCAAAGGCCGAGGCCCGCGCGGCCGAGGCGCAGCGCAAGTACGCGGAACGGCTTGCCGAACAACGGAAGGCGGTACAGAGGTGATCGCGTCGGTTCGCGGCGAGGTGCTGGAGATCGCCCTCGACCACACGGTGATCGAGGCGGCGGGCATCGGCTACCGCCTCAACGTCACGCCCGCGACGCTGTCCACGCTGACCCGCGGCGAGGAAACCCGGCTGTACACCGCGATGATCGTCCGCGAGGACTCGATGACGCTGTACGGTTTCGCCGATACCGAGGCCCGCGACCTGTTCGGCCTGTTGCAGACGGTGTCCGGGGTCGGCCCGCGGCTGGCGATGGCGGTGCTCGCGGTGCTCGAACCCGAGGCGCTGCGCAAGGCGCTTGCGGAAAGCAATGTCGCCGCGCTCACCCGCGTGCCCGGTATCGGTAAGCGCGGCGCCGAACGCATGGTGGTCGAGCTGCGGGACAAAGTGAATCTCGTTCCGGTGCAATCGGGTCCGCCCGGCGCGACCGCGGCCGCGGTCGTCACGCCCGTACGCGACCAGGTGGTCGAAGCGCTCACCGGTCTCGGCTTTCCCGTCAAACAGGCCGAGCAGGCGATCGACTCCGTCTTGGCCGAACAGCCTGCCGCCGGCACGTCCGCGGCGCTGCGGGCCGCGCTCAACCTGCTCGGCAAGAATCGGTAATCGACTATGGATCACGACGAAGACGAAGCGCCCGAATCCCAGGTCACGTCCAGCTATTTGAAATCCGACGGCGAGATCGAAGCCAGTCTGCGCCCGAAATCGCTGGACGACTTCATCGGTCAGCCCCGGGTGCGCGAGCAACTGGCGCTGGTGCTGCGCGGCGCGAAACAGCGTGGTGGCACCCCGGATCACGTGCTGCTGTCCGGTCCGCCGGGGCTCGGTAAGACCAGCATGGCGATGATCATCGCGGGGGAGCTCGGCACCGCGCTGCGCATCACCTCCGGGCCCGCGCTGGAACGGGCCGGTGATCTGGCCGCGATGCTCAGCAACCTGGTCGACGGCGATGTGCTGTTCATCGACGAGATCCACCGGATCGCCCGGCCCGCCGAGGAAATGCTGTATCTCGCGATGGAGGATTTCCGAGTCGACGTCGTGGTCGGCAAAGGTCCCGGCGCGACCTCGATTCCGCTGGACATCGCCCCGTTCACACTGGTGGGCGCGACGACTCGGTCCGGCGCGCTGACCGGCCCGCTGCGGGACCGTTTCGGTTTCACCGGGCACATGGACTTCTACGAGCCCGCCGAACTGCTGCGCATCCTGCAGCGGTCGGCGCAGATCCTCGGCGTCGAGATCGACCACGACGCGGCCGCCGAGATCGCGGGTCGCTCGCGGGGCACGCCGCGCATCGCGAACCGCCTGCTGCGTCGCGTCCGCGACTACGCGGAGGTCCGCGCCGACGGCATGATCACCGAGCCGATCGCGCAGGCGGCGCTCGAGGTGTACGACGTCGACGTGCTCGGCCTGGACCGCCTGGACCGCGCGGTCCTTTCCGCGCTGGTCCGCAGTTTCGGCGGCGGCCCGGTCGGTGTCTCGACGCTCGCGGTCGCAGTAGGAGAAGAGGCCGCGACCGTCGAGGAGGTCTGCGAGCCGTTCCTCGTTCGCGCGGGCATGGTCGCGCGCACCCCCCGCGGCCGGGTAGCCACCGCCGCCGCCTGGGAACACCTCGGCCTCGTCCCACCCCCCGACCTCGTCTTCGGCTCCATCGAAGTCCGCGGCCGCGACCCCCAACCCACCCTCGACCTGTTCGAATAGCCGCCGCCTCGAGACTTCTCGCACCCGTCGAGGCCGCTCCACCGGAGCAGAGCGGCCCCGTCGGTTACGGGTTCAGGTGCTCGTGTAGCCGCACCCAGTCCGTAGGGTGCACGGCAGCGGCGGGGGTGTCGGGGGTGATGCCCGTGGCGTGCAGTGCTTCGTCCACGTCTGGATAACGTGGGCGCAGGGCGGTGGGCAACGGCAGGTTTGGATTGGCGAATCCTGCATGCACCAGGGTGATGTACGAATCTTGGTCATGTACCAAGGGTTTCGTGCGGCGGTGGATGTGCAGGATTGCGGTGTCGGTGGGGAGTGGGGGTCGGAAGGCGGTGCGGGCCAGTCGCCCGTGTAGTTGCCAGTCGAACCATGGCCAGTTCGTGGAGGTGACCGGATCCCAGTGTCCGTTGTTCCCGACGTACGTGTGCGCGTATTCCTCGGGGACCACCAGGGTCGCCGAGGTGAGCGCCGACGCGGTCAGGCACCAGTCGATGATCCGCGCGGTTGCCGTGAGCGGAATGCTCCCGACGACGGCGAACGGTTCACGCGGCGGTTTGGCTTTGGTGAAATCGGCTCGTACCACGCGTATTCCGTTGTCTGCGCGGGTGCGTGCCGAGAGTTTCGCGGCTGACAAAGGATCCGGTTCGTACGCGGTGACCTGTGCACCGCGCCCAGCCAGCGCTCGGGTGAGTAGTCCGTCACCCGGATGGGGCTCGAGCACTACTCCGCTCGGGTCGGCCGCCGCCAGGATCGATGCCACGGCCTCCTGGCTCACCAGAGAATTCTGGGAATGCGCCCGCCTGGCACGGTCTTTCGACGGACGACCGCCGCCGCCGTTCTTGACCTTGCCCTGGGTATGCGAGTAATTCCGGTATGCAAAATCTTGCGCCACAGCGCTTGCCCCTTTCGGGTCTTCGAGTCGGATGAGTCTCGAAGGGCCCTGGGCGCGCTCGCGGACGCCGAAGTAGTTCTCTCCGTGTCCGCTAGCGGGCCAGAGCCCGGGCGCTGCGGAGACGGATGAAGTACGGGGCGGCATAGCAATGCATGTGGGTCACGTTATGGACGACGCCTGCGACCTCGCAACCGAATTAATCGCCACCGGCTCGGCGACAAGCGGATGGGGCCGCGTATCCCGCGCTCGCGAAATGCGAGCAACAGCGCCGCGGACAGGGCCGGGCCGACCGGTGCGACGGCTCGGCGAGGCCCGCGACGTGCGGCCGGGCGGCGGCCCGGCGGGCGCTTGGCGAGGCCCCGAAAGCGAGTACCGAAAACCTGAGCAATTATTCACAATAGTGGCATGACCTGCGACAACGAGTCCGTCCCCGCCGTGGGAGTCACCGACGGCACTGGCCGGGTGCATCATCGCCTCACGACCGCCGAGGAACTCGAGTCGATCATCGGCCACCCCGCGCCGATGATCATGCTGAAGCAGATCAGCGCGCTGGACGAGGGCTGCCGGGCGGTGCTCGCGCACTGCCCGATCGCGGCCTTCGGTTACCGTGACGCCGACGGCGTCAGCCATACGACGTTCGTCGGTGGCGTACCGGGATTCGTGCGAGTGCGCTCGGCGACTCGGATGTCGTTCGCGCTGAGCGAGCCCGGCGACCCCCGCGGCCCGGTCTCGTTGTTCTTTCTCCTGCCCGGAGTCGGAGAGTTATTGCGCGTCAACGGGATTGCGGCCGGACGCAAGGGCGCGCAGGCGATCGTCGACGTCGAGGAGGCGTATGTGCACTGCGCCCAGGCCATCCTCCGGTCGCGCCTGTGGCGCTCGCCGCTTCCGGCCGAGCCGGCCGCCGAAGTCACGGGCGCGGGCCCACTGGCCCGGCCCGGTGTCGCGGAATTCCTCGCCGCCGCACCGTTTCTCGCGTTATCCACCTGGGACACCGTCGGCGGCAGTGACACCAGCCCGCGCGGCGACCGGCAGACGGTGGCGCGGATCCTGGACGATCGCACGCTGATCATCCCGGATCGCCGGGGCAACAAGCGGACCGACTCCCTGCACAACCTGCTACAGGACGATCGGCTTTCGTTCGCGGCACTCGTCCCGGGGCGCACCGATGTCCTGCGTGTGCGCGGCCGCGGTGCGATCACCGACGACAGCGCACTGCTGGACACGCTGGCCCTGCGCGGGACCGCCCCGCACGCGGCGCTGCTCATCGAGGTCGAGGACGCCGAGGTGCTCGGCAGCGACGCCGTGACGCGCTCGCGACTGTGGGATTCGGCGGCGTTCGTGGAACGCGGCTCGGTCCCGGATCTGATGGGCGTGGGCGGCAGGCATCTCGCGGCGAATTCGACGACCGCCGCCGGCGGTCCGCCGGGGTTCTTGCTGAAGATCCTCGGTGCGGTGCCGGGCATCGATCGGTTGGTGCGGTTCGTCATCGACCGCGCCTACCGGTCGGGGCTGCGCAAGGAGGGCTACGAGGACATCGAGAAGGAGCCGGTCGAGAACAACCCGGCACCGAGTCGTGAACGCGGTAAGCCAGATCCGGACTAGTCGGCGTCGCGGTGCAAGGTCCAGCGGTGATGCTGGTGCTCGGCGTGCTCCAGGGCGGTGACCACCAGGTCGGCGAAGGCGTCCACTTCGTCGCGCTGATAGCCGCGGGTGCCCAGGCGTGCTTCGGTGAAACGCACCGCGCGCACGTCCGCGACGGTCAGGCTGCCCGGCCCGCCGTGGGCCAGCGTCGCGGCGACCAGATCCAGGAACGCGTCGACTTCTTCTTCGTTGTAACCACGCCGACCGACCGGCGCCTGGGTAAAACGCATGCGCTGCACATCATCCGGCGTGAGCATCGCCGGTCCGTTGCCCGAGGGCGCCGGGCGCACGCCGCGCTGGCGCATTTCCAGTTCGATGCGCACCTGGTCCAGGTATTCGTCGACCTGATCCGCGCGATAGCCGCGCCCGCCGGGGCGCGGCGCGTCGAACGTGACGTGGCGCAGATCGTCGGCGGCCAGCGCACCGCGACCCGCCATGGTCGCGGCGACCAGATCGAGGAAGGCGTCCACCTCGTCCGCGTGGTAGCCACGCTGGCCGAATGGTGGTGTCGCGAAACTGATCCGGCTCACATCCTCGGGGGTCACGGGCGACATTCTGTCAGGCTCGATGCGCCCGGCCGACGGAATGTGCGGTTTTCGTACTCCCTGGTCTCTTGTGACCACGAGCGGCCCCCTGAGCGACGCGACGGAACTTTGTCCTCACCATAACGTGGGGGAGCGCGTCAGGGGGCTTGTCGTGTGCTCAATCTTTGCGGACACCATCGATCAGCAGCCGCCGGATCGCTTCGTTCAATCCGCGCAAGGTGGCTTCGTCGGTATCGCGCAGGCCGTGCACGATGCCGGCGAGCAGCATGCCGGTGACGGCGCGGGCCGTGTTGACGGTGTCCAGATCCGCTCGCAGATAACCGAGTTCGACGCCGTGCTCGAGGTAGCCGGCGGTCAGCGCGTCGGCCATGTCGAGCAGGCCGTAGAGGCGCGCGGTGAGTTCGTCGTCGATGCCGGGGGCGTGCACGAGCAGCAGTTGGGCCACCCGGCGGTCGCCCATCAGGATGTGCGTCAGCGCCTGGCCGATCCGGTCGGTCTGCGCGCGGTATTCGTCGAGCGTGGTCGCGGCGTCCGGCGCGTTGTCGGTGCCGAGCGTGTCGATGATCTTCGCCGAGAGGTCGTCGATGACGTGGTCGATGATGTCGCGCTTGTTGCTGAAGTACCGGTAGAAGGTGCCGTGCCCGATGCCCAGCTGGCCGGCGATATCGGCGATGCCGGTGGCGTGATAGCCCTTCTCGGAAAAGCAGACGAAAGCGGTGTCGATGATTTCCTGCCGCAGCTCGGCTTTGCGGCGTTCAGCACGCGTCAATGGCTTCGTCACCACGCCAATGATACAGTCGTCACAAACGGAATGATGTGTCATTCCGTGAGAAGCGGTTCACAAATCTGGAGGTTCGGAGTGGCGCCTCAGTACGACGCGGTCGTGGTCGGTGCGGGATTCGGTGGCATGGGCGCGGGCATCGAGCTCGATCGGCTCGGCCTGAGCAATTACGTGATCCTCGAACGCGAGGACGACCTCGGCGGGACCTGGCATGTGAACCACTATCCGGGGCTCGCGGTCGACATCGCGTCGGTCACCTACTCGTACTCGTTCGAGCCGAACCCGTACTGGACGCGGCTGTTCGCGCCGGGTGCCGAGCTGAAGAAGTACGCGAGCCACATCGCCGAGAAGTACGGCCTGCGCCGGCGCATGCGCTTCGGCACCGTGGTCGACGGTGCCCGCTGGGACGAGGAGCACCAGCAGTGGGTCGTGTCCGTCGCCGGCGGCGAAACCCTCACGGGCCGTTATCTGCTCACCGCGACCGGCTTCCTGTCCCAGCCGTACACCCCGCCGTTCCCCGGCATCGACTCCTTCGCCGGCAAGATCATCCACACCACCGCGTGGGAGGACGATTTCGACCTCACCGGCCGCAAGGCCGCGATCATCGGCACCGGCGCGACCGCCGTGCAGCTGGTGCCCGAGGTGGCCAAGAAGGCGCAGGCGCTCACGGTCTTCCAGCGCACGCCGATCTGGGTGGTGCCGAAGATCGACGCCGCGATTCCGGGTCCGGTGCAGAAGCTCTTCGAGAAAGTCCCCGCCACGCAGAAGGCGGCGCGGCTGTTCAACACCAGCCTGCTCGAGGCGCTCATGGTGGTCGGTGTGCTGCACTACAAGCAGGCCAAGCTGCTGAACAAGGGCGCGGGCGTACTCGCCAAGGCGCACCTGCGGGCCTCGGTGCGGGACAAGGAAACCCGCAAGCAGCTCACCCCGCACTACGACTTCGGCTGCAAGCGCCCCACCTTCTCCAACAGCTACTTCCGCACGTTCAACCAGCCGAACGTGCGCCTGGAGACCAACTCGATCGAGCGCATCGAGCCGGACGGCATCGTCACCGCCGACGGGCACAAGACCGAGATCGACACGCTGATCCTGGCCACCGGCTTCAACCTGTGGGACGTGAACTTCCCCGCCATCGAGATCATCGGCCGCGACGGCGTCAACCTCGGAAAGTTCTGGCGGGACAACCGCTTCCAGGCCTACGAGGGCATCACCGTGCCGAAGTTCCCGAACTTCCTCAGCCTCAACAGCCCGTACTCCTACAGCGGCCTGTCGTACTTCACCACCATCGAGGCGCAGATGAAGCACATGGGCAGGCTCTTCGGCGAGCTGCGCCGCCGCGGCGAGCAGACCTTCGAGGTGACCGAGCAGGCCAACGCCGGGTTCCTGGACCGGGTCACCGACAAACTCGGTTCTTCGGTGTTCTACGGCGGCGACTGCTCCACCGCGCGCAGCTACTACTTCAACCAGCACGGTGAAGCGGCTCTGCTGCGTCCCACCAGCACCCTCAACGCGCACCGGGAGGCGGTCAGCTTCCCGCTCGACGACTACGTCTACGGCAAGAGCGCCTGAAACGGGCCGACGACGCGGGCCCCGCCGGACCTCTCCGGCGGGGCCCGTCACCGTTCGCGACGAGTTCCGCGGTCCCCAGACCGATGTCGCCGCTCCCCAGCGGGTGTGCCGGTGTGGCGGCGGCGACACGAACTGGCAGACTGTGGGTACTTACCCATCCCACCCACAAGACTAGGGACTGACTTCGACGATGGAACTTCTGTTTCCGCTGCTGCTGGTAGCCCTGCTCGTGCCGATGTTCCTCGGTGTCCGCCGTCAGAAGCGGGAAGCCGCCAAGGTCACGGAGATGCAGGACAGCCTCAAGGTCGGCGACCAGGTCATCACCACGTCGGGGCTGTACGGCACCGTCGTCGATCTCGACGACGCCACGGTCGATCTCGAGATCGCCGAGGAGGTCGTGACCACCTGGCTGCGCGCGGCCATCCGCGAGGTACGCACCGACGACGACGCGACGAGCACCGACGAGAGCCCGGTCGACGCGCCTGCGGCCGAGGCCATCGAGGAATCCGCCGAGCAGACCGAAACCCGGCTGACCAAGGATTGATCGTCGGCCCGCGCGCCGGGCACCGCTACGGTGGTGCCCGGCGCCACCGGTGTGCCCACCTGTTCCACTCTCGACTTCCCGCCTAGGAGATGACGTACTGTGCCACCTTCCCAGGGATCGGCGCATCCGCTCCGGCTGCTCGGCGTCTACGCCGCGCTGCTGGCCGTGATCTATGCGCTGGTGTTCTTCACCGGTGACTCCCCGCAACCGAAGCTCGGCATCGACCTCCAGGGCGGTACCCGGGTCACGCTGACCGCGCGAACGCCGGACGGCAACAAGCCGAGCCAGGACAGTCTGCGTAAGGCACAGACCATCATCGAGAACCGCGTCAACGGTCTCGGTGTGCTGGGTTCCGAAGTCGTCATCGACGGAGACAACCTGGTGATCACCGTGCCGGGCGACGACG
>NZ_BAFT02000036.1 GCF_000308475.2 Nocardia brasiliensis NBRC 14402
CATGCCGTAACTGATGTAGTGCCAGTGCGGCACCGGCTCGGTGCGCGAATAGGCACTGATCCCGTCGAGCGGATCCGGCCCGCCGAGCGACCAGCGGTGATCGGTGGCCCAATGGAAAGGTTCGGTAGCGCCGTACAGCGGCTGCAATGCGTCGTCGATGGCCTTCCAGCCGGGTGCTTCACTCACACCGCCACCCTAAGTCCGCCGAGCCGCCCGGCGCCGGGCGGATTGTGTTGCCGGGCAGCCGGTGCCGCGCGGCCGGGTCCAGGCCCGGCCTAGGGCACGTTGCGGGCGAGTTCGTCGAGCCAGGCCGCCGCCGACGCGTCGCTCGGCGCGCGCCAGTCGCCGCGCGGCGAGAGCGAGCCGCCGGAACCGACCTTCGGCGCGTTGGGCAGGGTCGAGCGCTTGAACTGGCTGGTCTGCACGAATCGGCGCAGGAACTCGGCGAGCCAGTGCTTGACGGTGGGCAGGTCGTAGGCGTTGCGCTGCTCGACGGGAATCAGCTCGGGCCAGCTGCCTCGGCTCGGATCCGACCACGCGTGCCTGGCCAGGTAGGCGATGCGGCTCGGCCGATAACCGAAGCGCAGCAGGTAATAGAGGTGGAAGTCCTGCAACTCGTACGGCCCGACGGTGGCCTCGGAGCTCTGGCTCGGCGCCGCGCTGTCGCCGGTGTGCGGGGCACCGGTGCCGGGCACCAACTCCGGTGAGATCTCGGTCCGCAGAATGGATCCGAGCACCTCGCCCGCCGCGGGTCCGAACTCGCCGGTGTCCACCGACCACGCGATCAGGTATTTGATCAGCGTTTTCGGCACCGAGGCGTTCACGCTGTAGTGCGCCATATGGTCGCCGACGCCGAAAGTGCACCAGCCGAGGGCGAGTTCGCTCAGATCGCCGGTGCCGACCACCAGGGCGCCGTGCTGGTTCGCCAGGCGGAACAGGTGCGAGGTGCGCTCGCCCGCCTGCACGTTCTCATAGGTGACGTCGTACTGCGGCGCCCCGTCGGCGGCCGGGTGCCCGAGGTCGCGCAGCATCTGCGTGGCCGAGGGCCGGATGTCGATTTCACGGGCGGTGACCCCGAGCGCGTCCATCAGGCGATGCGCGTCGGTGCGGGTCCGGGTGCTCGTCGCGAAGCCGGGCATGGTGTAAGCCAGCACATTCGCCCTGGGCAGGCCGAGCCGGTCCATGGTCTTCGCCGCGACGATCAGCGCCAGGGTGGAGTCCAGCCCGCCGGACACACCGATCACCACGCGCTCGGTCCCGGTGGCGCGCAGCCGGGTGCTCAGTCCCGCCACCTGGATCTGCTGGACCTCGGCGCAGCGTTCGTTGCGCACCGCCGGATCGGCGGGAACGTAAGGGAAGCGCTCGATTTCGCGGCGCAACGGCACGGCCGCGCGCGGGATCGGCAAGGTCACGTCGATGCGCCGCACCCGCGCCAGCCGCTCGCGGTGATCGTGCACATTGTCGGCAAAGCTGGTGGTGCGCAACCGATCAGCGGCCAGCCGTCGCAGGTCGAGATCGGCGGTGACCAGCTGCGGCCGGTCGGCGAAGCGCTCGCCCTCGGCGAGCAGATCGCCGTTCTCGCACACCAGGGCCTGGCCGTCCCAGGCCAGATCCGTGGTCGATTCGCCCTGTCCCGCAGCCGAATACAGGTAGGCGGCCAGGTAGCGCGCGGAATGCGAAGCGCAGAGCGCACGTCGGTAATCGGCCTTACCGATGACGATATTGCTCGCGGACAGATTGACCAGTACGGTCGCGCCCGCCAACGCGGCATAACCACTGGGCGGCAACGGAACCCAGCCGTCTTCGCAGATCTCGAGATGAAAAACGAAACCCGCGAGATTGTTCGCCGTGAACAACAGATCCGCGCCGAACGGCACCCGCTGACCGGCGATGGTGATGTGCGTGTCGAGATTTTCCCGGGCGGCGGCGAATTGCCGCTTCTCATAGAACTCCCGGTAATTCGGCAGATAGCTCTTCGGTACCGCGCCGAGAACCGTGCCCGCGCATATCGCGATCGCGCAATTGAACAACCGCCCCTGGCTGCGCACCGGCGCGCCGACCACGAGCACGGTGGCCAGCTGCGCGCTCGCCGCGACGACCCGGGTCAGCGCTTCTTGCACGGCGTCGTCCAGCGCGTCTTGCTGGAACAAGTCGTCCGCGGTGTAGCAGGACAGCCCCAGCTCGGGGAATACGGTCAGCACCGCGCCGTCGGCCGCGGCCTGCTCGGCCAGTTGCAGGGTCTGTGCCACGTTGTCCGCCGGATCGGCGACCCGCACCCGCGGCACGGCCACCGCCACCCGCGCGAAGTCGTGCCGGTAGAGCGAATCGAAGGGTAGGTCGTGCACGGCCGTCCCCCTTAGCGGAGAATATCGAAAATGATCATGATTCCCTTCTGCAATCTACGCCGCCCCGCGGCCCGCTAAGCTATAGCAATGGCGGATGAAACGGATTCCGACCTAATCGCGGGGGAACGACGCGCGGATCTGCTGCGTGCGCTTTCTTATGTGTCCACGGAGTCGCAGCCGGACGGCAGTTATGTCGTCAACGGCGACCTTCCCCCCGACGTGGCGCCACCTTTTATCAGGGCGATCATGCGGGTCGAAGCGGAGTTGTTGTTGCACGACGCGGAGTTGGTCACGGTGGAGGGCGGTGAGCCGCGCACGCCGGAGGAACGCCGGACCGACGCCTTCGTGGCGCTGGTGCTGCGCGTCGACGACCGCGCCTGAACCGAGCGAACCGACCTTGCACTCGGCACCCCCGAGTGCTAGAAATGGCTTTGGCACTCTCTACCGGTGAGTGCCAGGTCGGGACGGTGAGACCGGGTTCCATCGACACCCTCGGTCGTCCGTCGCGGGCACCGAACCTGGCCAGCGTAATGGGGCGATCCAACCTGCGGTCGTCCTGTGTGTCAGCCATATACATGGAGGATCTCAACAACGCCATGGCCAAGACAATTGCGTACGACGAAGAGGCCCGTCGCGGTCTCGAGCGGGGCCTCAATGCCCTCGCTGACGCGGTCAAGGTGACGCTGGGGCCGAAGGGTCGCAACGTTGTCCTGGAGAAGAAGTGGGGCGCCCCCACGATCACCAACGATGGTGTGTCCATCGCCAAGGAGATCGAGCTGGAGGACCCGTACGAGAAGATCGGCGCCGAGCTGGTCAAGGAAGTCGCCAAGAAGACCGACGACGTCGCGGGCGACGGCACCACCACCGCCACCGTGCTCGCCCAGGCGCTCGTGCGTGAGGGCCTGCGCAACGTCGCGGCCGGCGCCAACCCCCTCGGCCTGAAGCGCGGCATCGAGAAGGCCGTCGAGGCCGTCACCGCCAAGCTGCTCGACACCGCCAAGGAGATCGATACCAAGGAGCAGATCGCTGCTACCGCCGGTATCTCCGCAGGCGACTCGTCCATCGGTGAGCTCATCGCCGAAGCCATGGACAAGGTCGGCAAGGAAGGCGTCATCACCGTCGAGGAGAGCAACACCTTCGGGCTCCAGCTGGAGCTCACCGAGGGCATGCGCTTCGACAAGGGCTACATCTCGGGTTACTTCGTCACCGACCCGGAGCGTCAGGAAGCGGTCCTCGAGGATCCGTACATCCTGCTGGTCGGCTCGAAGGTCTCGACCGTCAAGGATCTGCTGCCGCTGCTGGAGAAGGTCATCCAGGCCGGCAAGCCGCTGCTGATCATCGCCGAGGACGTCGAGGGCGAGGCCCTGTCCACCCTGGTGGTCAACAAGATCCGTGGCACCTTCAAGTCTGTCGCCGTCAAGGCGCCGGGCTTCGGTGACCGCCGCAAGGCGCAGCTCGCCGACATCGGCATCCTGACCGGTGGCGAGGTCATCACCGAAGAGGTCGGCCTCTCGCTGGAGACCGCGGGCATCGAGCTGCTGGGCCAGGCCCGCAAGGTCGTCATCACCAAGGACGAGACCACCATCGTCGAGGGTGCGGGCGACGCGGAGGCCATCAAGGGCCGCGTGGCGCAGATCCGTGCCGAGATCGAGAACTCGGATTCGGACTACGACCGGGAGAAGCTGCAGGAGCGTCTGGCCAAGCTGGCCGGCGGTGTTGCGGTGATCAAGGCCGGTGCCGCGACCGAGGTCGAGCTCAAGGAGCGCAAGCACCGCATCGAAGATGCCGTGCGTAACGCGAAGGCCGCCGTCGAAGAGGGCATCGTCGCCGGTGGTGGCGTTGCGCTGCTGCAGTCGGCGCCCGCGCTCGACGATCTGACCCTGACCGGTGACGAGGCGACCGGTGCGAACATCGTGCGGGTCGCGCTGTCGGCGCCGCTGAAGCAGATCGCCTTCAACGCCGGCCTCGAGCCGGGCGTTGTCGCCGAGAAGGTCTCGAACCTCCCGGCGGGCCACGGCCTGAACGCCGACTCGGGCGCCTACGAGGACCTGCTGGCTGCCGGCGTTGCCGACCCGGTCAAGGTCACCCGCTCGGCGCTGCAGAACGCGGCGTCCATCGCGGCGCTGTTCCTCACCACCGAGGCCGTCGTCGCCGACAAGCCGGAGAAGGCCGCCGCTCCCGCGGGCGACCCGACCGGTGGCATGGGCGGCATGGACTTCTGAGTCCTGCCTTCCGGCAACACCTTTCAGAAAACCGAAAGCCGGTCCACCCTCGGGTGGGCCGGCTTTCGGCTTGTCGCGGCGTCCCTTCCGCTTACTCCACGCCCTACTATACAGGTAAGCCTAACCTTAATTCCAGTGGGGTGTAACTACAGGGTCAGATCCCGGATACCGCGAGCACGGCGAACGGCCCCGGCGTGCCCGGGCCCATCGGGCCGCCCTTGTCGAATTGTGACGAGACGACCAGGATCCGGTTGTCCACCCGCACCAATGTGGTTGGCAGGGCGAGGGATTCGTCGGTGAAACGCGCGTCCAGGGTGGCGCTGGTCCCGTCGTCGGTCAGCGTCCAGCGCGAGATCGTCGCGGCCGTGTTCTGCACCGCCCACAGGGTACGGTCGTGCAGGTCCAGCCCGTCGCCGAAGGTCAGATCGCCGCCGCGCAGCGCAACCTTGCGGATCTGGCCGATTGCGTTGGGGGCGAGGTCGATTCGGAACAACTCCCCCGCGTGCATGTCGACCGCCAGCAGATAGCGACCGGCGGGGTCGGCCGCGATGCCGTTCAGGGTGAAGTCGCTCGGGGTGTGCGGCGCCAGCGCCGGGTTCAGGTCGAAGTGCGCGGTCAACTCGGCCCGTCCGCCGTGCGCGGCGGTCGTGCTGACCTGATCGGCGGTGACGCGATAGACCACGCCGCGGCTGGAATCGGTCAGATAGGCCGTGCCGTCCGGGGTGACGGCCAGGTCGTTGACGAATCTCGGGCCGGTTCCGGCGACGTCGAAGCGGGCGATCGGCGCGCGAGTCGCGGTGTCGTACACGGTGACTCCGGCGGTGGAGTCCGTCACCCACAGTCGTCCCGCCTGGTCGACTTTCAGGCCGTTGGCGGTCTTGCGGCCGTCGGCTCCCTCGGGGAGGAAGACCTCGGCGGTCGCGGCGCCGGGGGCGGCCCGATAGATCGCGCCGGTGGTGTACGAGCCGACGTAGGTGTCGCCGGTGCGGGGATCGGCGGCGATGCCTTCGGGGTAGGCGTGATCACTCGGCAGCGCGTAGGCGGTGCTGATCCGGTTGGCCGGCGCGGCGGGGGTGGGTTGCGCGGCTTCCTCGGTGCCGCAGGCCGCGAGCAGGCCGCAGGTCAGGGCGACGGCCAGGGTCGACAGGCCGAGTCGAGTCGGGTGTTGCATGGTTAAGCCTCTCATTGAAGTATGGATGCAAAGCTAGGTTAGAGTTCTAATGATCGTCAAGAGTCTAATGATCGGATGGGCGGATACGATCGGGTGATGACGTCCCTGCCCTCCACCGAGCGCATCGGCTCGTACGTGAAGCGCGCCGAACAGGCGCTGCAAACGGCGAAGCATGCCGCCTTGAAGCCGGCGGGCGTCACGGTGCCCCAGTACGCCGCCCTGCTGTACCTCGATGAGAATCCCGGGATCTCGGCCGCGGCCCTGGCTCGGCTCTGCGGCGTCACCCCGCCCACGATGAACACCGTGCTGTCCAATCTGCAGGATCGCGGTCTCATCGAGCGGACCCCGCACGCGTGGCACAAGAACATTCTGGAAACCAGGTTGACCGAGGCGGGCGCCGCGGTGATGCGTGACGCCGACGCCCGTGCGGTGCGGGTCGAGCGTGCCGTCGCCGCCGGTTTCACCGACGCTGAACGTGCCACTCTGCAAGACCTGCTGACCCGCTGTGCCGACCTGTTCGACTCGGTCCGGCCCGAAACTCCATCCGCCACAAAGGGTTGACCGGCCGGCGCTTGTCCGGGTCGTCGGAGTGCCGAACGTCGGAGTGGTGGGGATCGCTTGTGCCTCTTGGCGTTCGGTCAATTCGGCGCGTATTCGCAGATGGGATGAATCCGGCATAACCAGCGGTCCAGTTCGCTTTCTGAATAATTCTATGAATTCCCGTCAAAATCGTCCGCGCGCGCTGTGACCGAACTGTTAGAACTGTTTCGGCAAACATTCAGTGACAAGACAGCTGTCCGCAATCCGCAGAAGTATCGGATGGTCTGAAAAACTGTTGTCCGTGCTCGGAAGGATTTCGTTAAGAGTTGCTCGGCCCGGTTTTCGTAGGACGACATTGTGTGCGCAACGAACCTGACAACTCTGGGCAAACGCCCGGTCAGGCCATGGTTGAAACGAACAGCCCGATCCATGTCGAGCGCTTCTGGCGCTTCTGTATTGTCTGCCCCAATGTCACAGGATGCGAATACGGGTCGAATGTATGCCGGGCAACCCGTCGAGGACCGGCAACGTCAGCGGCGTGCGCGTTTTCTGGAATCAGGCCTGACGGTCTTCGCGCGCGACGGCTACGCCAATAGTTCGGTCGGCGCCATCTGTAAGGACGCCGGACTCTCCTCACGACAGTTCTATGAGGAGTTCACCGGCCGCGAGTCCCTACTACTAGAGCTCTATGAGCAGATCGACCGCGAATCGCGCGACGCGGTCGCCAAGGCGCTGGAGGCGAAGACCGACGCGAGCGTGCTCGAGATCATCGACGCGTCCGTGCGCGCCTACGTCGAATCCATCGGCGCCGATCCGCGCAAGGCCCGCGTTGCCTTGGTCGAGGTGGTCGGGGCGGGCCCCAAGGTGGAGAAGTTCCGGTTGGAGCTGCGCCGGGTGTGGGGATCGCTGCTGGCCGGCGCCGCGGAGGACGCGGCCCTGCAAGGGGAGATTCCGACCGGCGACTACGAGATGCGCGTGCTGGCGGTGATCGGCGCGGTCAACTACGTGGTGGATTCGTGGAGCGGTTCGGATCCGCGCCCGCCGCTCGACGACGTGATCAGGGTGCTGAGCAGGGTGATCATGGGAGCCGTCCGGGCTTGAGCGGGTCGCGGCGCGGTAGCGTGCCGGGCATGGAAACGGTCCCGATCCAGATGCCGGACGGCAGTACGGTGCCGGTCCGGCTGCTTCCGGCCTCGGGTGCGCACCGGCACCCGGTCACGCCGGACGCCCCGCGTCCGGTGCTGGTGGTCGTGCCCGGCCTCGGGGTGCCCGGCGAGTACTACGACGGTTTCGCCCTCGGCCTGTCCCGGCGCGGCTTCGACGTCGCCATCGGTGAGCTGCGCGGCAACGGCGCGAGCACGCCGAAGCCGAGCGCCGCGAGCACCTACGGCTACCACGAGCTGGTCTCGGTCGACTTCCCGGCGATCTTCCAGGTGGTGCGCGACCGGTTTCCGGCGAGCACGCCCTACCTGCTCGGGCACAGCATGGGTGGTCAGCTCGCCGTGCTGTATGCCGCGCGGATTCGCGGGCGGCTCGGCGGGCTGATCCTGATCGCTTCCGGCACGCCGTATCACCGCGGCTACCGGGGACTTTCGGGTCCGGGCATGCTCGTCGGCACCGCGGCGGTCTCGTTGACGGCGAACCTGGCGGGCTTCTGGCCGGGCGATCGGATCTCGATGGGCTTCGGCAGACAGTCCAAGGTGCTGATCTCGGACTGGGCCCGGCTCGCCCGCACCGGCCGGTTCGTGCCGGTCGGGGCCGATATCGACTACGAGGAGCGGATCGCCCGGCTGAAGCTGCCGGTGCTCTCGATCACCATGACCGGCGACGAACTGACCCCGCCGGGCTCGGCCGAGCACCTGCTGGCGAAGCTGCCCAAGGCCGAGGTGACCACCTGGCGCGCGCCGGAACCGTTGGGGCACAACGGCTGGATCCGCGATTACACCGGCACGGTCGATCAGATCGAGAAGTGGTTGCGCGATCGTCAGTGAGGCCTGCGCGGTGTCTCGACATACCGCGCGAACCCGTCGAGCATTGCGTCGACCCCGATGTCGAAGTGGTCGGCCGGTGAAATGTCCTCGGCCGCATCGGGTTCCGCGCGCACCGCGGCGATGGTGTAGCTGAGCAGGTGGCCGAGCACGTATTCGCGCAGGCAGGTGGTCAGCTGCGCCGCGACGTGCGCCGGGAACCCGGCGCCCTGCAGATGTTCCACCAGCCAGCTGCCGGTCTCCAGCGCGGACTCGCTGCGCACCGGCCGAGTCGCGAAGACCGGCACCGCATTCGGGTGCCGGCGCAGCGTGGAGCGCAACCGGTGGGTGTAGGCGCGCATGAGCTCGCGCCAAGGTTCCTGCCAGGGCAGCGAGGCCATGTCCAGCTCGTTGAACATGGTCGCGGCGACGGCGTCGAACAGGTCCTGCTGATCGGCGAAGTGGCGGTAGGCCGCCATCGGATCTGCGCCGAGCGCGGCGCCGAGCTTGCGCATGGAGAACCCGTCGATGCCGGTCTCGTCGATGAGGCGCAGCGCGGCCCCGGCGATGTGGTCGCGGTTCAACGCGACTCGCCGCGACGGCGCGGCGCGGCTCGCGCTGCCGCGTATCGGTTTTCCGGCGGCGTTCTCGCCCTGCACGACTGCTCCTCCCGAGCCGGGTCTACGGCGTAGACGACTCCACTACACCGTAGGCCCGGGCGGTCGAATCGGGCGCTATTTGCCGCGTTCGATCAGCATCTGCGTGAAGAACTCGTAGATCAAGCCCGCCTGGAAGGCGGACTGCTTGTTGTCCGCCGCGCCGCCGTGGCCGCCCTCGATGTTCTCGTGGTACCAGAATTCGTGTCCCTGCTCCTCCAGCAGCGCGGCCATCTTGCGGGCATGGCCGGGGTGCACGCGATCGTCGCGGGTGGAGGTGGTGAGCAGGATCGGCGGGTAGGTCACCTCGGCGCGGGCGTTCTGGTACGGCGAGTACTTGCTGATGTACTCCCATTCCTCGGGCTTGTCCGGGTCGCCGTACTCGGCGATCCAGGAGGCGCCCGCGAGCAGCAGGTGGTAGCGCTTCATGTCCAGCAGCGGCACCTGGCAGACGATCGCGCCGAACAGTTCCGGATAGCGGGTGAGCATCACGCCCATCAGCAGGCCGCCGTTGCTGCCGCCCACCGCGCCGAGCTGGTCGGCGGTCGTGATGCCGCGGGCCACAAGGTCTTCCGCGATCGCCGCGAAATCCTCGTACACCTTGTGCCGGTTCGCCTTCTGCACCGAGGTGTGCCACTGCGGGCCGTATTCGCCGCCGCCGCGGATGTTCGTCATCACCCAGGTGCCGCCGCGTTCCAGCCAGCCCATACCGGACGCGCCGCTGTAGGCCGGCGTGCGGGAGACCTCGAAACCGCCGTAGCCGGACATCACCGTCGGGCCGGGCACGCCCTTGCGGTCGCGATGCCGGATCACGAAGTACGGCACCGCGGTGCCGTCCGCCGAGGTCGCGAAGAACTGCTCGGTCTCGATGCCGTCGGAGTCGAAGAAGCCGGGCTCCTGCTTGAGCCGGGTGGTCTGCCCGCCGACCGAACTGGCCAGCAGCGTGGCGGGTGTGGTGAAACCACTGGTGGTGAGCATGAATTCGTCGCCGCCCTCGAGCGGGTCGAGATTCAGCACGCTGGTCGTCGCCATCGGCGGGGTGTCGGCCAGCGACTCCCGGCGCCAGCCGTCGGCGCCCGGCGTCACCACGTACAGCTTGGTCTGCACGTCCTCCAGGGTGATCAGCAGCAGATGGTGCTCGGTCCAGCCGTAACCGTGCAGCGAGGTGTGCGCGTCCGGTGTGAAGATCACCTCGAAATCCCTTGCCCCGGCGAGGAATCGCTCGAAGTCGGTGGCCAGCAGCGCGCCCGCGGGATAGGTCCGGCCGCCGACCTCCCACGGCGACTTCAACCGGACGAGCAGCCAGTCCTTGTACCAGGATTCGCTGGCGTCGGTCGGCGTGTCCAGGTGGGTCAGCGTGCCGTCGGCGCCGACCAGGTACACCTCTTCGTTGAAGAAGTCGGTGGCCCGGCCGACGAAATGCCGTTCGTAGCCGGGGGTTCGGTCATAACCCGCCGAGACCGCGACGTCCTCGGCCGCGCCCTCGAACACGGTTTCCGCCGCCGCCAGCTCGGTACCGCGGCGCCAGCGCTTGGCGATGCGCGGATAGCCGGAATCGGTGAGCGAGCCGGGACCGAAATCGGTGCCGATGTACACCGAATCCAGGTCGATCCAGCGCATCTCGGATTTCGCCTCGGGCAGGAAGTACCCGCCGTCTTCGGGGGCGATGAACGCCCTTGTCGCGAGGTCGAATTCGCGCACCACCTTGGCGTCCGCGCCGCCGCGGGACAGGCTGATCAGTGCCCGGGACTGTTCGGGCCGCAGCACCGCGGCACCGCCCCAGACCCAGTTCTCCTCCTCGGCGGCGGCGAGCGCGTCCAGGTCGATCAGCACGTCCCAGTCCGGCGACTCCTTGGCGTATTCGTCGAACGTCGTGCGCCGCCACAGGCCGCGCGGGTGCTCGGCGTCGCGCCAGAAGTTGTAGAGCCAGCGGCCGCGCCGTCCCGGATAGGCGATCTTGGTGTCCGTATCGAGCATGTCCAGGATGCGGTGCTCGAGTTCGCTGAACCGGTCGGAAGAGGCGAATCGCTCGACGACGACGTCGTTGTGCGCCCGCGCCCAATCGAGGGCCCGCTCGTCGGTCACTTCTTCGAGCCAGAGGTAAGGATCGGTCACGTTCTGCTCAACGCCGCTCATCCCCACATTGTTGCCGAGCGCCGCGCATCGGCACGTGGGGGTTACCACAAGTGTGCTACGTCCACCACGACGCGCGAGCCGCTACCGGGACCGTCGAGGGTGAACACCCGCATCGGCAAGCGGGCCCGCACCCCGAGGCCGACGGTGGTCTGGCCCTCGAACGAGCCGGCCCACGCGACCTGACGGAAGGTGCGATAGCCGGCGACGTCGGCCAGCTCGGCTCGGTGCGCCGGCTGGTAGGTGGCGTGCCCCGCGTCGTTGTAGGCGGGCGCGAGCACCACGACATTCAGGAACGCGCCGCCGCGCAGCGCGACCGGTGTACCCGATCCGTCCGCGTGGACCCGGTCGACGTAGCCGACCCGATATCCCGGCACCGGGCCGGCCAGGTCGATGACCAGCCGGTCGAAGCATTCGTGGCGGCCGGTGCGCAGGCCGGTGACCGGCGCGGTGGACATCGCGGGATTCGTTTTGTCGAGCGAACCCCACACCAGTCCGCAGTAGGAGGGGGTCGCGGTAGCCGCGCCGGGCACGATCCAGAGGCCGGCGCACAGCGCGACGGAGGCGATCAGGAGAAATAAGCGACGCATGTCGCACCGCCTTCAGGCAGTAAGAATGGAGCACTCGGTGAATCGGGCGAATTGGACACGCTGTTACCGCGCGCGGCGCTGACCTGGGTCAAGGCTGGTTGCACCGAATCGATTCACAGCGCCACCGCGGGTTTGCCCGTGACGGTGACCGCCGCGGCACCGGCAGTAGGATCGCAGCTCCGAGGCCGGTCCGATCAGGAGGTTCGCGGTTGCCGCACTTTCTCTGGGAGCAGCACTGCTGTCTGCCGCTGCTGCCGTCGGCGCGGATCGCGGATCTGGCGCGCTATCCGTCCGGCTCGTATCTGTCGGTGAACGTCGGCTATTCGGCGCAGTCGACCGCCGATTCGCTGGCGCTGATCCGGCAGTTCCGCGCGGACGCGCACGCCGACGGCCGATTCCGGTTGGTGCACAAGCACTCCGACATCGGCGACCCCGAAACCATCGCGCTCGCCTTCGATCTGGAGGACTCGGGTCCGCTCGGCGGTGACATGGACAACGTGGCGCGGTTCTACGAGTTGGGTGTGCGTTCGCTGCTGCCCACCTACAACCATGCCAACGCGGCCGGGTGCGGGTGCCTCGACACCGAGGACACCGGGCTCACCGCCTACGGCCGAGAACTGGTGCGCGCGCTCAACGACGTCGGCATGTTCGTCGACGGGTCGCACTGTTCCCGCCGCACCGCACTGGATCTGGCCACGCATTCGCAGGCGCCGGTGATCTACAGCCACTCGAATTTCGCGGCGCTGTGGGAGCATCCGCGCAACATCACCGACGAGCAGGCGAAGGCCTGTGCCGCCACCGGCGGGGTGATCGGACTGAACGGCGTCGGAATCTTTCTGGGACACAACGGGATCGAAGCAACGGGTGCGCGGATCGAGGCGCTGGCCGACCACGTCGAGCACGGTGCCGCACTCGTCGGCATCGAGCACATCGGGATCGGCTCGGACTATTCGTTCGACGCCGCGGATTTCAACGACATGCTCGCCCAGCATCCCGAGGCTTTCTCCGAGTCCTACACGAAATGGGGCCCGCTGCAATGGGTTCCGCCGGAGGACCTGCTCGGCCTGGGTGCGGTACCCGGCCTCGACGCGGTACTCGCCCGGCGCGGTTTCAGCGCCGCCGACCGAGCGGCGGTGTTCGGCGGCAACTTCTCCCGCGTCGCGGCACAGGTCTGGCGGGACTAGTCGCGAGCGCGGGACCAGCCGAAAGCGCAGTCCCGAAACAGCTGTGGCGCGACCATGCCGGTCGCGCCACGTAACCCGTTCGGCAATCAGCCGAGCCGCACCAGCATCTTGCCGGTGTTGGCGCCGGAGAGCACGCCGAGGAAGGCGGCCGGGGCCTGCTCGAGTCCTTCGTAGACGGTTTCGGTGGTGCGCAGGGTGCCGTCGGCCAGCCAGCCCGCGGCCTTGCCGAGGTACTCGCCGAAGATCGGGAAGTAGCTGTTGACCAGCATGCCGCGCAGCGAAACCTCCCGGGTCGCAGCCTTGTACAGGTCCGGACCCGGCGCGTCGGCGGCGCCGTTGTAGCCGCTGATCGCGCCGACCAGTGCGATCCGGCCCTTCGGCCGCATCGCCTCGACCGCGACGCGCAGGTGTTCGCCGCCCACGCTGTCGAGGTAGACGTCGATGCCCTCGGGCGCCGCCGCGGCCAGCTGCCCGGCCAGATCGCCGGCCCGGTAGTCGAGGGCGGCGTCGAAGCCGAATTCGTCGAGCAGCAGCCGGGTCTTGGCCGGGCCGCCCGCGGAGCCGATCACTTTCGCCGCGCCGAGTGCCCGGGCGATCTGGCCCGCGACGCTGCCGACCGCGCCCGCGGCGGCCGAGATGAATACGGTGTCACCGGGATTCACCGGCGCCACGTCGGTGAGCGCGGCGTACGCGGTGAGGCCCGTGGTGCCGAGGGCGCCGAGGTAGTGGTGGTCGGCCGCGAGCGTGGGATCGATCGGGGTGGCCACGGCCGCGTCCAGCACCGCGTACTCCCGCCAGCCCGCGAAGTGGGACACGGTGCTGCCCACCGGAATTCCCGGCGCCGTGGAAGCGACGACCTCGCCGACCGCGGATCCCTCCAACGCCTCACCCAACTGGAACGGCGCGATGTAGGACGGGCGGTCGTCCATCCGGCCCCGCATGTACGGGTCCACGGACATCCAGGTGTTGCGCACCAGGATCTGGCCCTCGGTCAGCGCCGGAATCGGCTTGTCCACCAGCGCGAAATCCGCGGCGGTCGGCGCGCCGGTCGGCCGCGCCGCCAGCTGGATCTCACGCGAGGTCCGCGGCAGGCCGGTCTGGGTGGTCTCGGTTTCGGTGGTCTGAACGCTCATTGCTCTGCCTCTGCTTCGGTGACTGTCGCGGACCTCGTCGATCCGCTACGGCCAACGCTATGAGCTGCGCGTCTTCGGCCCCAGGTCCGCACACGCCACGCAACGGTCCAAATGCGACAGGCTCGGGATCAGCCGATCGCGAGGCGCGACGGGGACGTGCCGCTCCAGCGGTGCACCGCTTTGCGCAGCGCCCGATCGTCGGTGAAGCCGAGCCGGTCGGCGATCGCGGCGGTGGTCAGATTCCCTTCGGCGAGTAGCGCTTTCGCCTGTTCGTAGCGGATCCGGTCGTATTCGGCTCGCCAGCTGGTGCCGTGTTCGGCGAGCTGCCGCTGCAGGGTGCGCGGGCTGACCGCGAGACGGCGGGCGACGGTCGTCAGCGCCGCGTCACCGGCGGCGAGGGCCGCGTCCAGCGCGACGCGGAACGCTTCCAGCGGACCTGGGATGGTGCGCGCGGCGGCCAGGACCAGGTCGGCGTGGCTGCGCAGCAATTCGGCCAGCATCGGGTCGGCGCGGGGCAGCGCGGCGGTGGCATCGGCGGCGGCGAAGGTGACGGTGTCGGCGGGTGCGTCGAACTCGATGCGGCGGGTGCCGAAGGCGTCCACCAGCACGGCGTGGTCGGCCGGTGCGGCGCGGCTGAAGGCGACCCGCTCGGGTACCACGGGCCTGCCGGTGGCTTCGCGAGCGCGCCGCAGGTAGTAGGCGAGCACGTACTCGTTGACGGCCGCCACCACCGCCGGCTCGCCTGCGGTGGTGCGGAAGCCGACGGTGAGCGCGCCGTCGTGGGTGAGGTCGAAGCCTTCGGCGGCCGCGGTCACCAACCGGTGATACGGCTGTGCGGCGAGCAGCGCGTCGGTGAGTGTCGGCCCGTTCGTTACGAGATAGTCCCAGGTGGTGAGCGTGCCGAGCGGCGCGGCGGCGACCACCGCGAGCCCGGCCCCGGGCTCCGGATGAGCCTGGGCGAGCAACTCCCACAGCCGGATCAGCGAGTGCAGCGGTATGCGATTGAGCTCGCCCGACAGTGCTGCGTCGTCGACCCCGTGGATCGCCGCGAGCCGGTCCGCGCCGATGCCGAACCGCAGCGCGGTGTCGCGGACCAGCCGGATCAGATGCGTCGAGGCCGTGCCGTCGATGGGCGAGGGCGGTGATGGATGGTCGCCCGGTGCGGCCGTGTGGTCGGCGGCGATCGCACCTGCCGATCGACCCGCTGCCACGGGTCAACAGTAGCGAGCCCGGACCGCTCGGTCTCGATCCGATCCGCTCCGCGACCGCCGGGGTGTGGCCCACGGCGCATCGTTGTGGGGGACCGGTGGGCCAACTCGCGGCGACGGAGTTAGGCTCGGTGGCGTGACTTCCCATTACGACGTTGTCGTTCTCGGTGCCGGTCCTGGCGGTTACGTCGCCGCCATCCGCGCGGCACAGTTAGGCCTCCGTACCGCGATCGTCGAGCAAAAGTACTGGGGCGGTGTGTGCCTGAACGTCGGCTGCATCCCTTCCAAGGCGCTGCTGCGTAACGCCGAACTCGCGCACATCTTCACCAAGGAAGCCAAGACCTTCGGGATCTCGGGCGAGGTGGACTTCGACTTCGGTGTGGCGTTCGATCGCAGCCGCAAGGTGGCGGACGGCCGGGTCAAGGGCGTCCACTTCCTGATGAAGAAGAACAAGATCGACGAGTTCGACGGCAAGGGCACCTTCACCGACGCGAACACCCTGTCGGTCGAGCTGTCGAAGGGCGGAACCGAGACCGTCACGTTCGACAACGTGATCATCGCGACCGGCACCGTCACCAAGCTGCTGCCCGGCACCCAGCTCAGCGCCAACGTGGTCACCTACGAGGAGCAGATCCTCACCCGCGACCTGCCCGGCTCGATCCTGATCGTCGGCGCGGGCGCCATCGGCATGGAGTTCGCCTACGTCCTCAAGAACTACGGCGTGGACGTGCGCATCGTCGAGTTCCTCGACCGCGCGCTGCCGAACGAGGACGCCGACGTCTCCAAGGAGATCACCAAGCAGTACAAGAAGCTCGGCATCACCATCACCACCGGTGCGGCCGTGCAGTCCATCGATGACGACGGCTCGAAGGTCACCGTTTCGATCAAGGACAACAAGTCCGGCAACGTGGAGACGGTCACCGTCGACAAGGTGCTGCAGGCCGTCGGCTTCGCGCCCCGGGTCGAGGGCTACGGCCTCGAGGCGGCGGGCGTGCAGCTCACCGACCGCGGCGCCATCGCGATCGACGACTACATGCGCACCAATGTGGATCACATCTACGCCATCGGCGATGTCACCGCCAAGCTGCAGCTGGCCCACGTCGCGGAGGCGCAGGGCGTGGTCGCGGCCGAGACCATCGCGGGCGCGGACACCGTCACCCTGGGCGATTACCGGATGATGCCGCGCGCCACCTTCTGTCAGCCGCAGGTCGCCAGCTTCGGCCTGACCGAACAGCAGGCCCGCGACGAGGGCTACGACGTGAAGGTCGCGACCTTCCCGTTCACCGCCAACGGCAAGGCGCACGGCCTCGCCGATCCGACCGGCTTCGTCAAGCTCGTCGCCGACAGCAAGTACGGCGAACTGCTCGGCGGCCACCTGATCGGCCCGGACGTCTCGGAGCTGCTGCCCGAGCTGACCCTGGCGCAGAAGTGGGATCTCACGGTCAACGAGCTGACCCGCAACGTGCACACGCACCCGACGCTCAGCGAAGCCCTGCAGGAGGCCTTCCACGGTCTCGCCGGGCACATGATCAACTTCTGAGCCGAGCCCCTGAAGCGGTGGCGTCCTACGGGACGCCACCGCTTTCGCATGCTGCCGTCCCGCGCGCGAATCGATGGCAAGGACCGTGCGCGGCAAGAAAAATCGTGTGCCGCGCACTGGTGGACCTCCGCCGGTTTGCTAGACAGCAATGATGCGGAAGTGGCTCATCGGTGGTGCGCTCGTCCTCGTCGTGCTGTTGGTGCTGGCGGTCGGCGGGTACTACCTGATGAACTCGCGCAGTTTCCAGTTGGCCGGGCGGTTGGTGAACCGGGTGGACACGGCCGACAAGGTGGTCGCGCTGACCCTGGACGACGGCCCGACCGAACGCACCCCCGAGGTGCTGAAAACCCTTGCGGACGCCCAGATTCCGGCCACGTTCTATCTGGTGGGCGGTGATCTCGCGGCCCGCCCCGACTACGGCAGGGCGATCGCCGCGGCCGGCCACGAGATCGGCAACCACAGCTACCAGCACCGCCGCATGGTCTTCACCTCCGCCGATACGGTCCGCGACGAGATCGAGCGCACCGACGCCGAGATCGCGAAAACCGGCTACCGGGGCGAGATCACGTTCCGCCCGCCGTACGGCAAGAAGCTCTGGTCGCTGCCGAAGTACCTGTCCGATCACGACCGCACCACGGTGACCTGGGATGTGGAACCGGCCACGGGGGAAGCCGACACCAGCGACGGGATCGCCGCGCAGACGGTGCGCGAGGTGCGTCCCGGCTCGATCATCATCCTGCACGTCATGCATCGCTGGGCGGGCCCGGCGCTGGCCGCCATACCGCGCATCGTCAGCGAACTCCGGGCCGCGGGTTATCGATTCGTCACGGTCGCGGAGCTGCTGCGGCACTGATCAGAGCATGCCGTACGCGTGCGTCGGGGTGAGCAGGGCGAGCGCGCGGCGATCCGCGACCATGGCCCGGCGATAGTCGTCCCAGTCGGGGTGTTCGCCGTTGGCGGCCCGGTAGTAGTCGACCAGGGCTTCCACCGTCTCGTCGTGCGGGTCGGCGGCCACGGGCGTCACCGAGGCGATGGCCTCGACGACGGCATAAGCGAAGAAGTCCGCGCGGGTCACGTGGATGGCGGCCCACGGCTCGCGGACCAGGTTGTGGTACTTCGCGCGGTCGGCGGTGAGGGAGATCCGGATGCGGCCGTCCGCGCCGATCACGTGCAGCACATTGGACAGCTGCGGCCGGCCGTTGCGGCGAATCGTGGTCAGCACCGACCTGGGGTGGCTGCGGGCGAAGTCGACTGCTTGGGCGAGTTCCATACCGGTAGCAACCGGCGGTGATCCAGGTCTCTTCCCCGGCTCACTGCCGGTGGTAGGCCGCCTGCGCCTCGTGCACCCGCGGCATGTTCTGCTCGACCACCAGGATCAGGGCCTCGAGCCGGTCCGCGACGTCGGCGCCGAGTTCGGTGAGCGTGTATTCCACTCGCGGCGGGATGGTTTCGTGCACCTCGCGATGGACCATGCCGTCGCGCTCGAGCGCCTGCAGGGTCTGCGACAGCATGCGCTCGCTGACGCCGTCGACGCGGCGGCGCAGCGCGCTGAACCGGTACGGCCCGTCGCGCAGCGCGACCAGCGCGAGGATGCCCCAGCGACTCGCCACATTCTGCAGAACCAGCCGTGACGTGCAGTTCTTCGCGAAAACGTCGGCTTCGAGGGTCGGATCATCCAGTTCTGGCGACGCGGTGTCGCCGGAAAATCCTGTGCTCATGAACTCAATAGTACCCAACGCGCGGATAGTGGTGTATGAATGTGTAGTACTTACTATTAGTTAGCACTAACAATCCGTACAGACCTCTGGAGGTAAGTCATGACCGTTGCCGTCACCGCTGCCAGCGGACAGCTGGGCCGTCTCGTCGTCGAGTCCCTGCTCCGCGCGGGCGTCGCGCCGATCGTCGCGATCGTGCGCGATCCGGGCCGGGTGGCCGATCTGGCCGAACAGGGCGTGCAGGTGCGCGCGGCGAGCTACGACGATGCCGAGGCGCTCGACCGTGCGCTGGCGGGTGTCGATCGGGTGCTGCTCGTCTCCGGTAACGAGTTCGGCGCCCGAGTCGCCCAGCACACCAATGTCATTCGCGCCGCAGAGCGGGCGGGTGTGCGACTGCTCGCCTACACCAGCATTCCGCTGGGCGCCGACAGCCCGCTCATCCTGGCGCAGGAGCATATCGGCACCGAGGCGGTGCTCGCCGAATCGACTGTCCCGCATGCGATTCTGCGCAACAGCTGGTACTGGGAGAACTACCTGGGCGGCCTCGCGCACACCGTCGAATCGGGCGTGCTGCACGGCGCGGCGGGCACGGGCCGGGTATCGGGTGCGGCCCGTGCCGACTATGCCGAGGCGGCCGCGAAAGTGCTCACCACCGAGGGACACGAGGGGCAGGTCTACGAGCTCGGCGGCGACGAGCACCTCACCTATGTCGAACTGGCCCAGGTGATTTCGCAGGCGGCGGGCAAGCCGGTCCGCTACGAGAATCTCACCGAAGCGCAGTACCGCACCACCCTGGTGCAGGCAGGCATACCCGAGGAGCACGCGCAGGTGCTCGCCGACGCGGATTCCGGCCTCGCCGCGGGTGCGCTCGATGTCACCAGCGGTCATCTGCAGAAGTTGCTCGGGCGGTCCTCGACCCCCGCGCTCGAGGTCTTCCGCGCCGCGCTCGCTTGATCCGAGCGGCCGATTCGCTACTGCCGTAGCGACATTCGGCCTCGAACGGTGAGCTCTCCAACGTCAGAGAGCTCACCGTTCGCGCTAAGTGCTCACACCCACTGCACGAGTTGCAGGATGATGCCGTTCGGGTCGTGCATCTGAAAGTAGCGCTCGCCCCATTCCTCGGTCTCGATCGGCGTCGCGATCGGCACGCCCTCGCCCTGTAGCCGGGCGTACTCGGCGTCGATGTCGTCCACCTCGAACACGACGAGCAGTCCCTCGCCCGCGCTGCCCGCGATGCTCGCCGGCTTGAAGGATTTCAGGCCGGTGCGCAGGTAGATGACGTTCAGGCCGGCGTCGGGACGCTCGAGGGAGACGAAGCCGTCGGCGGACATCTTCTCGGTGAATCCGAGGTGCTCGATGAGGAATTCCGCCGAAGTGCTCGGGTCGGCGACGTTGAGGGAGATGGCGGAAGCGGTGATGTTCAAGGGGTCCTCCTCGGGCTCGCGATTAACTCTATACTAAGTACGTTGTACTTTGTAGAAGAATTCCCACCGGGTTGCACTATGACCCGCGTCACGCCGATACGATCGGACCGACCAGGGCGAGGAGGCAGGGTGACAGACGGCGCGACACGAGGCCGCGGCAAGCAGGACCGCAGCAGCGGGGGCGATCCCGTGCGCACCCTGGAGTTGCTGTGGCGGGTGCCCGGAACTCCGGTGCGCGGTCCGAAGCAGCGCAGCAGCGTCGATGCCGTGGTCGACGCGGCCATCACGATCGCCGACACCGCGGGTATCGAGGCGCTCACCATGCGCGCGGTCGCGACCGAACTCGGCATGACGCCGATGGCGACCTACACCTACGTACCCGGCAAGGCCGAACTACTCGACCTCATGGTGGACAAGGTCTACGGCGCGATGGCCCGGCCGGACCTGACCGAAATGCCTTGGCGCGCAAGGGTCACCGCGATCGCGGAGGAGAACCGCGCATTGCTCACCCGGCATCCGTGGCTGGCCTACCTGCCCACCACCCGCCCGCCGCTGGGCCCCGGCCAAGCCGCCAAATACGACCACGAACTGCGCGCCTTCGAGGGACTCGGCCTCGACGACGTCACGATGGACGCCGCGCTGACCTTCGTTCTCGGCTTCGTGAACTCCGTAGCGCGCATCGCGATCGACACCGCCCGCGCCGCCGCCGACAGCGACATGTCCGACCCGCAGTGGTGGGAGCGCGTCGCCCCGGTCCTCGCGCAACTCGTCGACCCGGCCCGCTACCCGGTAGGTTCCCGCGTCGGCACCACCGCAGGCCAAACCCACAATTCCGCCTACAGCGCCGACCACGCCTACGATTTCGGCCTGGCCCGCATCCTCGACAGCCTCGCGGTCCTCATTCCCTGAGCGGGCAACGCCTTGCGCCGCAGCGCGCCGGCACATCATCGTGGCGGCGTCGCGCGATTTCGCATGCCACGTCCCTGGGTGTCGGCTCGACCGAGGTTCAGACGCCGTCGCGTTGGATGCGCAAGGCGGTGATGGTGGCGGCCAGGCCCTCGTATTGGTTTACCAGGAGGACGATTTCGATGAGGCTGCGTTCGTCGTAGTGGGTGGCGAGGGCGGACCAGTGGGCGTCGTCGAGGTCTCGGGTCTGCACCAGTTGGTCGACGGCGGCGATCAGGGCGCGGTGCTTGCCGGTCCAGCCGGGGGCGTCGGGTCCGGTGCGCAGCCGGTCCAGGATCTCCGGCGTCACGCCCGCTTTTTTACCGAGGCGGATGTGGTGGTCCATTTCGTAGTCGCACCCACGTAGGTGTGCGACCCGGATGATCACCAGCTCCGACTCGTGCCGGGGCAACCTGCCGCCCGGCATGAGCTTGCCCGAATAGTGCAGCCAGCCGCGGAACAGCCCCTTGGTGCGGCCGAGCGTGCTGAACAGGTGCGCGTCCTCGGTGCCCGCGGCGCGGGACAGGGCCCGCCAGACCACCCAGTTGACCGGCCCGAGTTCTCGCAGCCGTCCGGGCGAAATACGTGGTCGCAGCGCTGAAACCATGGTCGGTCGGCACCTCCGCCGGATCGGTGAGCGGCCGCGCGGTGCCCGGCCGATTCGTCAGCCTACCGGCGAGTTCGCCGCGGATCGAGGTCTGCGCTCCCCGGGCCGGCCGGGTTCGGTGCCGAATTGCCTGCGCACCCTGGGGATTACCCGGTTACGATCGGATTCGTGGGCAGCTGGGCAGCGTGTGGGGGACAGCCGCAGCGCGCCGTGCCTTCGACCGCGGGCCGTCGGCGCAGCGTATGCGACGGCACGCGGCGGTAGCCCGGAAGACGCGGAGAGGCGGACGAGCTCGACATGCTGGTGAGGGTCAGGCCCGGGGCGCAGCTCTCCGGTGCCGAACAAGAGTTCGTCGAATGCCTGCGGTCCTATCCGTCGCCCGCCCTCGCGATGGTCGATCTGCAGGTGGCCGAGCGGCAGATCGACGCGGTGGTCTGGACGCCCCGCGGGCTCACCGTGCTGGAGGTCAGAGGCTTCCAACGCAGGCAGAGCGGCATTCTCAACATCTCCGCCGACGGTCCGTGGAAGATCAGCGACGCCGACGCCGACCTGGACGAACAGCCCGGCCGCCCGTCCGACCGACTGGAAAACGGCATGGTCGCGGTGAAGCACACGCTGGAGCGGGCGCTGCTCGACGCGGGACACGTCTGCGGTGCCGTGGTGCTGGTGCCGTTCCGCGGTGCGGTCGTCCGGCCGTCGCGCACCAATCTGCGCCCCGGCCTCGACGTGGTGGTCGGCAATGTCTCCGACGCCACCGAACTGCGCATCTATCTCGAAGGTTTCTCCGCCGGACCGCGGCGCTGGACCGCCGACCGGGTGATCGGCGATTGCAACGCGCTCGGCCTCGGCGACCTCACTCCGTCGCGTGCGGAACTGATCGACGCGGGTTTCGAACAGGTGGCCCAGGAATCGCCGAGCGTCATTCCGCGTCCGCCCAAGCCGCGGGTCGAGCCGACTCCGGGCGTCGCGACCAAGCGACAGTCCTACGCGGGCTGGGGCGTTGTCGCCTTGGCGCTCGCCGGGATGGTCGTCGTGCTCGGCGTGATCGCGAACTCGCTGGTGCACGACTCGTCGCACCCACAGACCGAGACCAGCACCACGAGCCCGACCCCGTCCCCGCCGCCATATCACCCGACCTCGTGCTACCCGTTCCAGACGGATTGCTGACCTGGACAGCATTGCGCGATCGCGCCGGAAGCGGCCGGTGGCTGCGGTGGTGGTTACCGTCTGGTGAACCCTTGGGCGGCTGCACCGTGCTTACGGTTGCGTAGCGTCGCCGCGGTACGGCACGCTGCGTTTGTACAACGTCAGAACGGCCGAACCGTGGGAGGACCGTCGTGGGTCACTACAAGGCGAACGTGCGAGACATCGAGTTCAACCTGTTCGAGGTGCTCGGGCTGGACAAACTCCTCGACACCGGTGCTTACGGTGATCTGGACTCCGAGACCGTGCGCGAAATCCTGGCCGAGGTGAAGCGGCTGGCCGAGGGGCCGATCGCGGAATCCTTCGCGGCCGCTGATCGCGATCCGGTGGTCTTCGACCCGGCCACCCACTCCATCTCGGTGCCGGACGCGCTGCGCAAGACCATCACGGCGGTGCACGAGGCCGACTGGAGCAGGCTCGGGCTGCCCGAGGGCATGGGCGGCACGCCCGCGCCCGCCGCGGTGGTCTGGGCGGTGCAGGAGATGATCAACTGCGCCAACCCGTCGGCGAGCTTCTTCAACATGGGCCCGGTGATGGCCTCGGTGCTCTACAACGTCGGCACCGAACAGCAGCAGCACTGGGCCACCGCCGGCTACGAGCGCGGGTGGCAGGGCACCATGGTGCTCACCGAGCCGGACGCCGGCTCCGATGTCGGCGCGGGCCGCACCAAGGCGATCGAGCAGCCCGACGGCACCTGGCACATCGAGGGCGTCAAGCGGTTCATCTCCGGCGGCGACGTCGGCGACACCGCCGAGAACGTCTTCCACCTGGTCCTCGCCCGTCCGGAAGGGGCGGGTCCGGGCACCAAGGGCCTGTCGCTGTTCTACGTGCCGAAGTTCCTGTTCGATCCCGAAACGCTCGAGCTCGGCGCCCGCAACGGCGTGTACGCGACCAATGTCGAGCACAAGATGGGCCTGAAGTCCTCGCCCACCTGCGAGCTCACCTTCGGCGGCGACGTGCCCGCGGTCGGCTGGCTGGTCGGCGACGTGCACAACGGCATCGCGCAGATGTTCCAGGTGATCGAGAACGCGCGCATGATGGTCGGCATCAAGTCCTCCGGCACGCTGTCCACCGGTTACCTGAACGCGCTCGACTACGCCAAGCAGCGCGTCCAGGGCGCCGATCTCACCCAGATGACGGACAAGGCCGCGCCCCGCGTGACCATCACCCACCACCCGGACGTGCGGCGCTCGCTGGCGCTGCAGAAGGCCTACGCCGAGGGCCTGCGCGCGGTCTACCTGTACACGGCCGCGCATCAGAATGCCGATGTGGCCCAGCTGGTTTCGGGTGCGGACGCCGAGTTGGCGCACCGGGTCGACGATCTGCTGCTGCCGATCGTCAAGGGAGTCGGTTCCGAGCGGGCGTATCAGTATCTGACCGAATCGCTGCAGACCTTCGGCGGTTCGGGTTATCTGCAGGACTACCCGATCGAGCAGTACATCCGGGACGCGAAGATCGACTCGCTGTACGAGGGCACCACCGCCATCCAGGCGCAGGACTTCTTCTTCCGCAAGATCATTCGGGACAAGGGTGTGGCGATCGGCCACGTCACCGGTCAGATCGCGGCCTTCCTCGACACCAAGAGCGGGCGCTTCGACACCGAACGTGAGCTGCTGCGTACGGCTTTGGCCGACGTGCAGGCGATGGCGGCCTCGCTCACCGGCTATCTGATGGCGGGACAGCAGGATCCGGCCGAGCTGTACAAGGTCGGCCTCGGCTCGGTGCGCTTCCTGCTCTCGGTCGGCGATCTGCTCATCGGCTGGCGGCTGCTGGTGCAGGCCGAGATCGCGGCGGCCGCGCTGGCCGCCGAGGCGTCGGCGAAGGATCGGCCGTTCTATACCGGAAAGGTCGGTGCGGCAAGCTTCTTCGCCAAGAACGTGCTCCCGCAACTCACGGCGAACAAGGCGATCATCGCCGCGATTGACAACGACATCATGAAGCTGGACGAAGCGGCCTTCTAGGCTCAGTCGGCGAGTAACTTCAGCACGACGGGTCGCGACAGCGTGCCCGATACCCGGCGGGCGAGTTGGTTGGCGCTCGCACCCGTCGCGTGTGCGTCGCGGAGTGCGGCGGCCAGCTCGTCGCGCGCGGCCTCCGCGGCGGCTTGTGCGGCGCGCAGGCGTTGCGCGGCGCGGTCGACCGCGGCGTCGGGATCGAGGGTGGTCTCGGGGTCGAGGTCGGTGGTGCCGCCGCGCGCTCCAGTGGTCAACCCGTTGACCGGCTCCGCTTCCGGCTGGACGGCGGGCTCGCGCCGCTGATAGGCGCGCGGGAAGTTCTGCATCGCCGCGCGGGCGAACTCCTGCATGAACTCGCGGGTCGCGTCCCGGTCCTCGGCCGCGTCGCCGAGCAGCAGCCGGGTGGTCTGCGGCACCGCGAGACTCCAGTTGGACATGCCGCAGAGCGCGAGCAGCAGGTGTCCGGCGAAGCGCGCGTCGACGCCGAATTGGTCGATGGCCCTGTCGAATTTCTGCTCGTAGTGCTGGGCCCGCCACCCGTCGATGTCGTGCGCGTCCACCCCGCGGTGCAGTCCCTCCCAGAGCAGCAGGCGCAGCAGTTGCGGGTTGTTGTTGTGGTAGTCGAACAGCTTCGCGACGTAGCGGCCGGGATCGGTCTCGGTCAACGGCTGGACCACGTCCATGAATTCCCGCATGGTGTCGATCAGGATGACGTCGAACAGCTTGTCCTTGCTGCCGAACAGCCCGTAGATGCGTTCCTTGTTCACCCCGGCCGCCTCGGCGATGCGGTCGACCCGCGCCCCGGCCAGGCCGTATGCGGCGAATTCGTCGCGGGCGGCGCGCAGCAACGCCTGCTTCGTGGCGTCGCTGCGCTTCATCGTTGCCGTCATGGGTCCGACTTTACCAGCCCATTAAACCAACTATTTGGTTGACATTGTGGCGACCGCGGTCTTAATGTCGTCCGCATGGCAACGCAGACACTTCTCGCGGCCGGCGCCCCGGCCACCGCGCCCACCCGTAGCGCCCCATCGCGCGCTCACACGGCGCGCACCCTGCCTGTTTTCGTGCTGTCCGCCTTGCTCGCGACCGGACAGATGTATGTCCCGATTCCCCTGTTCACCGCCATGAAAGCGGACTGGAACGTCGGCTCGGGCGTGATGACCTGGATCATCAGCGCGTTCGCCTTCGGCTACGCGGGCGGGTTCGTGCTGTTCGGCCCGCTCTCGGATCGCTACGGCCACCGCAAGGTGCTGATGACCGGCATGCTCGTGGCCGCAGTGGTCACGCTGTTGACCGGCTTGGCGTTCAGTGCGCCGGTGGCGGTCGCGCTGCGCGTCGTCCAGGGCCTGGTCGTCGGCTCGATACCGCCTGCGATCATGGCCTATGTCGCCACCCGCATCACGCCCGCACACCGCGCGGTGGTGACCATGTCCATCGCCACCTCGTTCCTGGCGGCGACCGTGATCGCGCAGATCGTCTCGCAGGCGGTGGTCGCCTCCTTCCCGTGGCGCTCGGTATTCATCGCCTCCGCAATCGTTTTCGCGGTGCTCGCGGTCGCGCTGCGCAAGGTGATGCTCGAGGATGCCCCCACCGGGCGCGACCTGCCGCTGCGGCACAGCTATGCCGCGATCCCCGCGGTGTTCCGGCTGCTGCCCCTGGTCCCGATGCTGGTCGCGGGGGCGATGAGCATGGCGGTGATGGTCGGTATCTACACCGGTCTCGAACTCACCGGCGTGGTCGAGAGTTCCGGTGAACTGCTCACGCTGCGGGCGGGCGCACTGCCGGTGATGCTGTTGCTGCCGTTGCTCGCGGTGCCGCTGGCGCGCCTGTCCAAGCACAGCCAGATCGTGCTCGGTGTGCTGGTCGCCGCCGCCGCGATGGTCGCGGCCACCTTCGAGGGCAGCCACCTCGCTGTGCTGACCGTGCTGCTCGCCGTGATGGTCGGCGGTCTCGGCGTGATCGCGCCGGCCGTCCTGCAGAGCGCGGGCGAACTGGGCGGTGAATCCCGTGCCGCCGCAATGTCGGTCGCCATGTTCAGCTTCTATGTCGGCGCCACCGTGGGGCCGCTGGTGGCCGCGGCCGCCGCGCCGCACGGGTTCGCGGCCCTGGCCTGGACGCTGGCCGCCCTGCTGGTCGCGGCGCTGGGCATGACGGTGATCGGTCTGGTCCTGCAGCGCCGCGTGCAGGCAAAGGCGGCGGTCCTCGCCTGAGCATCGAAAACACAAGGCCGGCATCGCGATCCAGCGGTGCCGGCCTCGTCGTGCGCCTACTTGAGCACGTAGGGCGAGACCGAGCTGCGGTGCTCGCTGATGTCGAGGACCTTGCCCAGCGGCGGGAACGCGCGCTGCGGGCAGTTGGTGCGATCGCAGACGCGACAGCCCGCGCCGATGGGGGTGGGCTGGACCTCGTCGAGATCGATGCCGTCGGCGTAGATCACCCGGCCCGCGTGGCGCAGTTCGCAGCCGAGACCGATGGCGAAGGTCTTGCTCGGCTGGCCGTAGCGGGTGGCGCGGCGCTCCACCGTGCGGGCCACCCACAGGTACTTGCGGCCGTCGGGCATCTGCGCGATCTGGGTCATGATCTTGCCGGGATAGGCGAAGGTCTCGTAGACGTTCCAGAGCGGACAGGTGCCACCGCTGGCGGAGAAGTGGAAACCGGTGGCGGACTGGCGTTTCGACATGTTGCCCGCCCGATCGACCCGGACGAAGGAGAACGGCACCCCGCGCAGTTTCGGGCGCTGCAGCGTCGAGAGCCGGTGGCAGATGGTTTCGTAGCTCTGAGTGAAGAACGCCGACAGCCGCTCGATGTCGTACCGGAAATCCTCCGCGACCTCGTGAAAATGCGTGTACGGCAATACGGTTGCCGCGGCGAAATAGTTCGCCAGCCCGAGCATCGCCAGCTTCTTGGTGTCCTCGGAGGCGAAATTGCCTTCCTCGACCAGCTTTTCGAGCAGCTCGCCGCATTCGAAATAGGCGAGCTCGGCGGCCAGTTTGAAGGTGCGCTGCCCGCCGGACAGGTGCGGGGCGATCTCGAGCCGCTGCGTCTGCTCGTCGTAGCGGTGCAGCACGCCCTCGCCGAGGTCGATCCGCTCGACGATCCGCACGTCGTGCGCGCGCAGGATCCGGGCCACCTCGCTGTGCACGTCGCCGCCGTGGAAGCGGATGCGCGCGGTGAGTTCCTCTGCGGCGGTATCCAATTCGTGGATGTAGTTCTGCCGCTGATAGAAATAGTCGCGCACCTCCTCGTGCGGCTTGCTGATCGTCGCGCTGCCCGAGCCGTCGGCGAACCGGTCCTCGGTCGCAGCGGCCAGCTGGGCGGAGGTGTTGCGGTAGCGGTTGTGCATGTTGACCAGGGCGCGCGCCATGCTGGGATGCGCGGACACCATGTCGGCGATCTCCTGGGTGTCGGCCTCGATGCCCAGCTCCTGGTCCATCACGACCTCCTGGAGTTCGGCGATGAGCCGGGTGTCGTCCTGGGAGGAGAAGAAGGTCGCGTCGACGCCGAACACCTCGCTGATCCGCAGCAGCACCGGCACGGTGAGCGGACGCACGTCGTGCTCGATCTGGTTGAGGTAGCTGGCCGAGATCTCCAGCTTCTGGGCAAGCGAGACCTGGCTCAGTCCCCGTTCGGTGCGCAGCTGGCGTAGCCGCGCCCCGACGTAAGTCTTGGCCATTCGTCCAGTTTATGGTCGATTTCGCAACCCTGCCAATGGGGAATTAACAGCAGAGCTGAGCGATTTGTCACAGCGAGGCGCTACCGTCGTCGGGTGTTGTTCTCGCATGTCGTCCAGGCTTCGGAGACGGTTCGCGCAACCAGGTCACGGAAAACGAAGATCGCCGCCTTCGCCGAATTGCTGACCACCGCCGGACCGGACGAACTCGCGCCCGTCGTCGCGTGGGTCTCCGGCGAGTTACGCCAGGGACGCATCGGCACCGGCTGGCGCACCCTGGCCGGGCTGGACACGCCCCCGGCTCCCGTTGCGACGCTGACGGTTTCGGCCGTGGACGCGGCGCTGAGCGAGGTGGCCGCGACCTCGGGCACCGGTTCCACCGCGCGCCGCAAAGAGCTGCTGGTGGCGTTGTGGACCGCGGCGACGTCGGATGAACAGGCCTTTCTGCTGCGGCTGCTGACCGGTGAACTCCGTCAGGGTGCGCTCACCGCGATCGTCAGCGAGGCTGTCGCGGTGGCCGCGGCCGTGCCGGTGGAGCTGGTGCGGCGGGCCTACATGCTGTCGGGCCGGTTGCCGGTCACCGCACTCGCCGCATTGACCGGCGGGGTGGCGGCGCTCAGCGAATTCCGCCTGGAGGTGGGCCGCCCGATCCAGCCGATGCTGGCCTCGCCGGGGGCCTCGCTCGACGAGGCCCTGGCCGAATTCGACGGCAAGGTGAGCGCCGAGATCAAGATGGACGGCGCGCGGATCCAGGTGCATCGCACTGGTTCGCAGGTGTGGGTGTTCACCAGGACGCTGCGTGACATCACGGCCGGGGTGCCGGAATTGGTGGACCTGGTCCGCGGACTCGACTGCGCCAGCGTCGTGCTGGACGGCGAGACGCTGGCGCTCGACGATGCCGGTCGGCCCCGTCCGTTCCAGGAGACGATGAGCCGCTTCGCCGAGGTGAGTTCGACCCGGGAACTGCTGCTGCATCCGTATTTCTTCGACTGCCTGCATCTGGACGGTCAGGACCTGCTCGACGCGCCGCTGTCCGAGCGGCGGGCCGCACTCACGAAAGTGGCCGGCGAACACAGCATTCCCGCGCTGCTCGAGCCGGACGCGGAGGCGGCCGCCGAGTACTTCGACGGCGCGCTTGCCGCGGGCCACGAGGGCGTGATGATCAAATCGCTGGCCGCGCCGTACGCGGCGGGCCGGCGGGGTCGCGCCTGGCAGAAGATCAAGCCGACGCACACCCTGGATCTGCTCGTGCTCGGCGCCGAATGGGGCTACGGCCGCCGCACCGGGTATCTGTCGAACCTGCACCTCGGCGCCCGCGATCCGCACACCGGCGAACCGGTGATGGTCGGCAAGACCTTCAAGGGGCTCACCGACGCGCTCTTGCAGTGGCAGACAGCGGAATTCCCGCGGCACGAACGTACCCGCGACGAGCACACCGTCTACCTGTATCCGGAACTCGTGGTGGAGATCGCCCTGGACGGAGTCCAGGTCAGTCCGCGCTATCCCGGTGGGGTGGCGCTGCGCTTCGCCCGGGTCGTCCGTTATCGGCCCGACAAAGAGGCCCGCGACGCCGACACCATCGACACCGTGCGCGCGCTGCTGCCCTGAACGGCGGTGCGGCTTCGGCGATTCGGCGCACAGCCGCGCCGGCGCGATGCGAAGATGGCGCTGCCACTGCAAATAAGGGCTCCTCAGGGGCGTGGGGTGCGAGCCAGAATGCAGTGGGTTCGGCGGGATGCTGCTTCGGGATCGGGGATGACGGTTGGGTTCGATGGTGTGGCGGCTGCGCGCGCTGGCGCTGGCCGCGGTCGTGGCGGTGAGCGCGGTGCTCGGCACCCTCGCGCACGCGAATCCGATCGATGATCTGCTCTTTCCCTCCAAGAACATCGCCGATGTCATGCCGACGCCGCTGGGTGATCCGTTCTACGTGCCGCCGGCCGGCTTCGAATCCCGCGCTCCGGGCACGGTTCTCGCGTCCCGTCCGGGCGGCACCGGGGTCACGGGTGTCGCGCTGACCTCCACCGAGCTGCTGATCCGTTCGAACGACGCGAAGGATCAGCCGGTGCCCGTGGTCGCCACCCTGCTGATGCCGACGACACCGTGGCCGGGTCCGGGTCCGCGGCCACTGGTCACGCTGAACCCGGCGATCGATTCGCTCGGGCACCAGTGCGCGCCGTCGTACGAGCTGCGAATGGTGTCGAGCAAGTTGTGGATGGCGCAGATACCGCTGTCCAAGGGTTTCGCGGTGCTGGTTCCCGATCATCAGGGGCCGCGGCAGGCGTACGCGGCGGGTCTGATGGCCGGGCACGCGGTGCTCGACGCGATCCGCGCCGCGGTGCGCACCCCCGAACTCGGCCTGGAACCCGCCGCGCCGACCGCGATCACCGGCTACTCCGGCGGCGCCATCGCCTCCGCCTGGGCCGCGCAGCTGGCGCCGCGCTATGCGCCGGAGCTGAATCTCGTCGGCGTCGCGTTCGGCGGGGTGCCCGCCGATTACGAGATGTTGATCCACACCATGAACGGGCGCGACGCGGCCTCCGGGGTCTTCCTGGCCGCGACGCTGGGTCTGGCGCGCGAGTACCCGGAGATACTCGACCTGATGAACGACAACGGGTGGCGCCTGGCACGGGTGGGCCGGGACTTCTGCATGGCCGCCGAGGAGTTCGTGGGCCTGGTCGCGCCGATTCCGGTGCAGGCGCTCACCGACGTGCCCGCGCCCACCGAGGTCCCGTTCATCCGCGAGATCCTGGCGCAGAACCGGCTCGGCGCCCTGCCGCCGACCATTCCGGTGTTCATGTATCACGGCGGGAACGAATGGTGGGTGCCGCTGGCCGGTGCCGAGAACCTGTATCGGGACTGGTGCCGCGGCGGCACACAGGTGGATTTCCAGGTATATCTCGGTGAACATTTCATCGTCAGCACCAGCGGCATTCCTGGTGCATATGCCTGGATCGAGGACCGCGTCGCGGGCAAGCCGATGGCGCCGGGGTGTACCCGATTCGGCTGATGGACGGGGGAATCCGGGCCGATAGAGGACAGGAACCAACTTAACGCACGGCCGACGCGCGGTTAACCGCAACCACCTGGCAATCCTATTGACCCGTACCGCACACTAGAGGCGTGACCGTCGAATTACTGGTTCTTCTGATCGTCATCGTCACAGCACTCGCATTCGATTTCACCAACGGGTTCCACGACACCGCGAATGCCATGGCGACCTCGATCGCCACCGGCGCATTGCGGCCACGCGTCGCGGTCGCCCTGTCGGCGGTGCTCAACCTGGTCGGGGCCTTCCTGTCCGTGGCGGTCGCCGCCACCGTGGCCAAGGGGATCGTCCGGCTCGATGCGGTGCAAGGCCACGACCTGCTCATCATCGTCTTCGCCGGCCTGGTCGGCGGCATCCTCTGGAACTTGATCACCTGGCTGTTCGGCCTGCCGTCGAGTTCCTCGCACGCCTTGTTCGGCGGCCTGATCGGCGCCACCCTGGCCGCCCTCGGCTGGAGCGGAGTGATCTGGGCGGCCGGCTCGGACGGCGTGCTGACCAAGATCATCTTGCCCGCCGTGCTCGCCCCGATCGTGGCGGCACTGGTCTCGGCCCTGGGTACCTGGCTGGTCTACCGGATCACCAGGGGGTCCGACCCCGGCAAGGTGGAATCGGGCTTCCGCTGGGGCCAGATCGGCTCCGCCTCGCTGGTCTCGCTGGCGCACGGCACCAACGACGCGCAGAAGACGATGGGCGTGATCTTCCTCGCGCTGGTGGCGCACGGCACGCTCACCAAGAACGACGAGATGCCGCTGTGGGTGATGGCCGCGTGTGCGGTCGCCATCGCGCTGGGCACCTACCTCGGTGGCTGGCGGATCATCCGGACACTCGGCAAGGGCCTGGTGGAGATCGAATCCCCGCAGGGTTTGGCGGCCGAAACGGCCTCGGCGGCGATCATTCTCAGTTCGGCCCACTTCGGGCTGCCGCTGTCGACCACGCAGACCGCGACCGGCTCGATCCTGGGTACCGGCCTCGGCAAGGGCGCCGAGGTGCGCTGGGGCGTGATGGGCCGGATGGTGGTCGCCTGGCTGCTCACGCTGCCGCTCGCCGGGGTCGCGGGCGCGCTGTGCTGGGCCGTCGCGCATTTCATCGGCGGGCTGCCGGGCGTGCTGGTGGTGTTCGCGATCCTGCTCGGGCTGTCGACCCTGATCTACCTGCGGTCGCGCCGGGATCCGGTGGACACCACCAACGTCAACGAATGGCCGGGCGACACGCCGGGCGTGGCAGGCGATCTCGGGGGTGTTGCGAAGCCGGACGAACCGGCCGCCGCCGCGCCGCAAGCATCGGGAACACCGGAAACACCGCAGGCGCCGGAGGCGACAGAGCGGGCGGCGGGCGCGCCGCAGCCGCCCGCCCGGAGCGGGCAGCCGGCCGAGCCCGGTACGCCGAACCGGTCGGCTCAGGTCTAGGAGGACGCGACATGCATACGCTCATCACGAATCTGAACTCGCTGTGGAAGGTCATGCTGGCCGGGCTGGTGCTCGGCGCGGGGCTGCCCCTGGTGTTCGCGGTCGGGGTACGGTTCTGGTCGGCGGCCGAGACCGTGACCGTGACCGCCGATGGTCGTGTGACCCAACGCAATTACCCCGCGCTCGCGGTTGCGTTAGTGTGTTTCGGGCTGATCATCGCGGCGATCGTCACCGGGATCCTCTATACGGCAAAGGCTTTCATCGCCGCCAGGTTCGGTATTCACCTGTTCGGACAGTCCTGAAGGGCGGAACGTGACCGATCAAGCCAAACCCGCGGAACTCCGGCCGAATCTGCTCGGCCGGGTGATCGGCTGGCTGCGTGCCGGCTACCCGCAGGGGATTCCGCATTCCGACTACGTCGCGCTGTTCGCCGTATTGCACCGGCATCTCACCGATTTCGAGGTGGTCGCGATCGCCGAGGAGCTGGCCGCCTCGAACCCGGACAGCGAGATCACGCGCGCGGAGATCGAGGACGCCATCGCCCGTGTGGCCAAGGAGCAGCCGGCCGACGTCGACGTGGCGCGCGTCGCCTCGCATCTCGCGGCCGGTGGCTGGCCGCTCGCCGACCCGCCCTCCGACTCGGATTGAGCGAGCAGCGTTCATGCCACCCTTCCTGAACGCCATCATCGACTGGCTGCGGGCCGGATATCCGGACGGTGTCCCGGAATCCGACTACATCCCGCTGCTCGCCCTGCTGCGCCGTCGCCTCTCTGAGGACGAGGTGCGCCAGATCGCCGCTGAACTGGCCGGGTCCGGGGATCTGCCCGCGGACAAGACCGATATCCAGGTGCTGATCACCAAGGTCACCAACGAGATGCCCTCGGAGGCCGACGTCGCGCGGGTGCAGACGCGGCTCGAAGCCCACGCCTGGCCGCAGGACGGCTCCGCGTCGGTCGACGATCTCTGATTTGCGCTGCGATACACCGTCTTTCGTGCGGACAGGGTGTGCGCTCCGGCGCGTGGGAAGCGTGCTCTGTCCCGGGCGAGCCGCCGCGGCCGTGCGTGCCACACAGCCGATTCCCAGCTGTACCGGGGCGGCCCTCGAGCTGCACCGGTCACGCTGAACAGGTCGGAATCCGCGCCTTCCGGCACGTGCCTGGTGGGCCTACTGCCCTGGCCCACCAGCCCCACCGGCCGGCGGTGCTCGCCCCTCGCCCGCGCCGCCGGCCGGCCGCGTCATCGGCCGGGGCGCACGCCTTCGCGGGCCGCGGTCCGGAGGCGCTGCGGCGTGGTGCCGTACCAGCGACGCACGACGCGGGTCAGCGCGGATTGCTCGCGCAGCCCGACGAGCGCGGTGATGCGGCCCATGGGCAGGTCGGTTTCGCACAGCAGCCGGTAGGTCGCGTCGCGCCGGGCGGTGTCGAGCACCGCGGTGAAGGTCGTTCCCTCCGCCGCCAATGCGCGCTGCAGGCTGCGTTCACCGATGGTCAGCATGTCCGCGACAGTGGCGATATCGGCGGTGGATTCGACCAGGGCGCGATCGACGGCCAGGCGGACCCGGGCGGTCATGGTCTGGTCGAGTTCGGAGTAGTTGCGGGCGAGGTAGTCCATCGCGAGCTTGTGCAGCATCGGGTCGCGGTCGACCAAGGGGCGCACGAGCAGTTCCCCCGGAAAGCGAAACAGCGTTGTCGGCATGTCGAATCGCACCTCCGCGCCGAAGAACTCGAGATAGCGCGAAATCGGTGCGCGCTGGGTGTGCGGCAGGTGGACCGCCCGCAGTCCGTATTCGCCGCCCACGCCGTGCCGCAGATACCGGTGCACCAGCCCGGCTCCGTGATCGATACCTTGACTGAACGAGGTCACCTCGGCCATGTCGCGGTAGTGCAGGGCGAGCATGCCGCGCTGTTGTTCCGGGTCCGGGCACAGCTGGATCGCGAGCCCGGCGTGCTGGACGAACAGGTACCGCTGCAGGCAGCTGAGGGCCGCGCCGACGGTGTCCGCATTGAGCATCGCGACTGCGAGGGGGCCGAGCACATCGAGGCTCTGCCGGGCAGCCAGGCGTAAACCGAAGTCGGGACACGCCAATTCGGTGGCCGCGATCTCCAGTGCCCAACCCATGGACTCACTGGTCAGGATCGCGTCGTCGGAGTCGAGGGCTTCCGGGGCGATGCCGAACCGGCGGAGCAGCGCGGCGCCGTCGCCACCGAGTTCGTCGGCCAGTTGCCGATAGCCGCGTAAACCGGCCGCCCGCGCCATGATCGCCATCCGCTTCCCTCCACCGTGCGACCGCAAATCGTCCCGGCCGGTTCGCAGGGTAGCGAGCGAACAGGGCCACCAACAAGATGCCTGCGCGTTGTCTGAGTTGCTTACCTGGCTCTCAACAGGGGAAACGTGGTCGTTCTAGCTAGCGGGCCGGTGTGGCTGTCGCCCTCGGGTAAAACGATGTCGCCTAGGGACGAGTCGTAGTTACCGGCCGGTAGCAACAATCTGGCCCATGGAACGAATGAGAGACGGGACACATCGCAAGCGGTTCGTGATGCACGGCATGGTGCTGGCGGCAGTGGCCCTGGCGGGCGCACCCTTCCTGACACCTACCGCCTTCGGTGAGCCGGTCGGGGGCTTCACCGGAATCGACGGTGGCGCCCATGCCGCGCAATGGACTTCGGCGGTGGACGGACCGCAGCCCTACAACGGAATCACTCCCGATCTCGCGGTGCCGATCACCATGAGCGACGGCAAGGTGCTCAAGGCCGACATCATTCACCCGGCCCGGGACGGCCGCCTCGCCGACGGCCGCCGGCCGGTGATCCTGCAGATGCAGGGCTACGGCAAGCTGCCGATCCTGATCGGGCAGGCGGTGCTCGCCGCCTCGGACGGGTTGGGCATCAAGAAGCCGCTGGAGGATTGGATCGCCTCGATCAATCTGCCCGGCGTCGGCATCGACGGCCTGTTCGATATGACCCGTCAGCTCGACGGCGGTGCGCTGGAGGCCGCCGCGCAGGATTGGGCGCTGACCGAGGCCGGATACACCCTGGTACAGGTCGACATGCGCGGCACCGGCACCTCCGAGGGCACCTGGCAGGTGTTCGGCGACCGGGAGAAGCAGGATTCGGCGGAGGTGATCGACTGGATCACCCGGCAGCCCTGGAGCGACGGCAATGTGGGCACCATGGGCGTCTCGTTCACCGGGATCTCCGCGATCGAGGCCACCGACCGGCGTCCGCCGGGGCTGAAGGCGGTGTTCGCCTACGAACCCAGCGCCGACATCTTCACCGATATCGCCGGACCGGGCGGCGCGGTGGGCGTCGGCTTCCTGGTGCCGTGGCTGGTGGGTGTCAACGCGCTCAAGATGATTCCCGACGTCACCGCACTCGCCGTCGGAAAGTTCGATCCCGCACAGCAATTGCAGTGGTTGAAAGACCGCATCGCCGACCCGCTGACCCTGGTCGACATGGTGGCCAACGGCTACACGGCGTTGACGCCGGACCAGCTCACCCCGCGGACCCGGGAGTTGGTGGACCCGAATTCCCCGTTCCGGCAGGGGTTGAAGGCCAAGGTCGACAACATCCGGGTGCCGACGTTCATGGTGGGTGCGTGGTTCGACATCTTCGGCACCACACCGACGGACACGTTCAACAAGATCCCGCTGCCCACGGAGCAGAAGAAGCTGATCATGGGCGACGGCTACCACCTCGGTTCCGGTGTCGGCGGATTCGGGCATCCCGGCATGCCGCCGCGACTGGATGTGTTGCAGCGCGCCTGGTTCGACCACTGGCTGCGCGGCATCGACAACGGCATCGAGGAATACGCGCCGATCGTGGTCAAGCAGCAGGGTGCGGGCTGGACGGACCTGTCGGAGTTCCCGCGCACCGAGGCGACCTATCGGCGCGTGTACCTCAACGACCTGCCCTCGGGTACCGCCCCGGCCTCGGTCTACGACGGCAGTCTCGCGGAAAGCCCGCGGCAGGGGGCGATTCGCGACCTGACGGTGGCGCCGGGCCTGCTGAGCCTGTGCGGCCGGGACACCGCCCGGATCACCGCGGGAGCCACCGCGATCCTGGACGTCTGCGGTAACGACTCGCGCGTATGGGAGCACGACGGTCTGAGTTTCACCAGCAGCCCGGTCGCCGACGCGACCACCATTTCGGGTCCGATCAGCGTGCACCTCAACGTGACCCACGAGGCGGCCGACGGCTACTGGGTGACGACGATCAACGATGTGGCGCCCGACGGCACGTCCCGGGAGATCGCCACCGGGCAGCTGGTCTCCTCGCTGCGCCAGATCGACGAGGCCGCCAGCAAGAAGTCCGCGAACGGCGACTACACCGCGCCGCAGTACTTCCTGGATCTGGACCGGCGGCAGCAGACCGTGCCAGGGGAACCGGTCGCGCTGGATGTCGCCGTGACGCCGATCGACGCGGTGTTGCAGCCCGGGCACCGGTTGCGGGTGGACGTGTACGCCAGCAACTTCCCGAAGGGGCTGCCGCCCGCCCCCTTCCTGTTCGATTCCGGCCTCCGTCCGCAGCATCTGCGCCTCGACCCGGAGGCTCCGAGCTGGGTCAATATCGCGCTGACTGCCTCGATCCCGGACTAGGGCGGGTCGTATGAGTTCCTAACGGAATCTCAGGTGCGTCAGGGGAAGCGCTCAGGTGGGCAGGGCAGTGTCGATGGTGTTGGTGGATCGGCTGCCCCGATGCACCCCTCCCCGAGCGGTCGGCGGCGGTAATCCTGCTGCCGCCGGCCGCCCTCTCCCGGGGGACCGAGCTTCGGTGGACCGCATGGGAACGGTTCACCCTTCCCAGCGGTCGGCGGCGTGGAAGTTGGCGTCGCCGACTGCGCCTTTTCCAGGTCAGGCCAAGAGCTGCAGGAAGCGCGTGACTTCGTGCTGTACCGCCGCGCGCCCGGGGCCCAGGTATTTGCGCGGATCGGACAGGGCGGGATCGGCCGCCAGGGCGGTGCGGACCGCCTCGGTCATCAGGACATTGAGCCGGGTCGCGATGTTGACCTTGGTGATGCCGTGCTGGACCGCCGCGCGCAGCCCGTCGTCGGAGACGCCGGAGGAGCCGTGCAGGACCAGGGGGACCGGCACCTTGGCCGCGAGCCGGGCGATCAATTCGTGGTCGAGGGTCGCAGTGCGCGTGTGCATGGCATGCGACGAGCCCACCGCGACGGCCAGCGCGTCTACGCCGGTGGCGGCGACGAACTCGACGGCCTCGTCCGGATCGGTGCGGACGCCGGGGGCGTGCGCACCGTCCTTCCCGCCGACCTCGCCGAGTTCGGCCTCGACGTGCACGCCGCGCTCGTGGCACCAGCGGGTGATCTCGGCGGTGCTCGCCACATTGGCGGCGTAGTCCAGGGTGGAACCGTCGTACATCACCGAGCCGACGCCGAGTTCGACCGCGGCGCGCACCAAGACCGGATCGGTCGCGTGGTCGAGGTGCACCGCGATGGCGGCGCTGCTGTCGGCCGCGACCCGCAGACAGGCGAGGGCCAGCGGCGCGAGGCCGCCGTGATAGCTCGCCGTGTTCTCCGAAAGCTGGAGCACCACAGGTCGTTTCGCCGCTTCCGCGGCCGCCGCGATGGCCTCCGCGTGCTCCAGCACGATCACGTTGAACGCCCCCAGCCCGCCGGGCGCGGCGGTGGTGACCAACTCGGAGACAGGCGTCAGCGGCATCGGTATCTCTTTCTGGGGGCTCAGCCCGCCGCGGCGGTCACGCCGAGGGCTCCTGGGCGGTGGGTAGGTCGAGCCGGGTGACTCGGACAGTCGGGGCGATGCGGGTGCGCAGGCAGCGGTCGATCTCGCCGGCCACCGGGATGACCACGGCGGCGGCGGAGGTGGCCACCGCGTCGGTGAGAATGGTCGGCCAGTCGGGGACCTCGTCGGCGGTGAGCGCGGCGATCACCGCGGCGGTGGCGGAATCGCCCGCGCCCGTGGGATTTCCGGCCAGCGGTTCGGGCAGTGCGGCGAACCAGGCGCCCTCGGCGGTGACCGCGACCATGCCGTCGGCGCCGCGGGTGGCGATCACCGCGCGCACTCCGCTCTCGATCAGCGGATACGCGGCCGTGACGACCTCTTCGGCGGTGGCCGGCTTGACGCCGGTGAGCCGGTGCAGTTCGTCCCCGTTGGGCATCAGGACGACGCCGGGGACCTGGGCGGCCAGGCGCAACGCCTCGCCGTCCACATCGCAGATGGTCGGCACGTCGGCGGCGATGGCGCCGCGGGCTATCTCGGCGGGCAGCGTCGCCGCGATACCGCCGGGCAGTGAGCCGGAGATGACCAGGCCGTCGATATCGGGCAGCATGCCGGTGACCCGGACTGCGAGCTGTTCGGCGGCGTGCGGGTTGGAGACCCGGGCGCCGGGCTCCCACAGGGCGGTGGCGGTGCCGTCCTCGGATTCGCTGATCACCACGGTGCGCCGGACCCAGGGCAGCGCGTGCACGAAATCGACCGGCATCTCCAGCTCGGCGGCGGCCGCGAACGCGTGATCGGCGAAACCGGTTGCCCGCGCGTACTTCCCGAGCTGGTTGAGCACCCGGGTGACGTCGATGCCCTTGCCGCCGATGCGTTGCTCGACGGAACGGACCCGGTGCGCCTGGCCGCGTTCGAAGTGCTCGACCCGGTAGGTCATGTCGTAGGCGGGGTTCATGGTCACGGTAAGGATCACGACAACCACTGTCCTCGCCTGAGCACCCGATGCAAATGGAGATTGTCACCGACTATCAACAGGTCGGCGAAATATCCCGCGCGCAGGTCACCGACGTCGGCGAGGCCGAGCGCCGCCGCGGGCGTCGCGGTGGCGGCGCGGACCGCGGCCTCGAGCGGCACCCCGGATTCGCCGACGGCCCGTGCGACACAGTCGAGCAGCGTGCTGATGCCGCCCGCCAGCGAACCGTTCGCGATGCGGGCCACGCCTTGGCGCACGGTGACCGACTGCGGGCCGAGCTGGTACTCGCCGTCCGAGAGGCCCGCCGCCTGCATCGCGTCGGTGATCAGCGCGACCCGGGTGGGCGCGGCCGCGAAGGCCAGCGCGGCGAACCCGGGATCGACGTGCACGCCGTCGCCGATCAGCTCGACGATCGCGTGTCCCGCCGCGGCGGCGACGAGGCCGGCGCCGACCGGTCCCGGTTCGCGATGGTGCAGCGGCGGCATGCCGTTCGCCAGGTGGGTCACCACGCTGCCGAAACCGTTGGGCCGCAAGGCCGTCAGGAACGCGGAGAAGTCGGCGTTGCTGTGGCCGAGCGCGACCACCACGCCGTGCTCGGTGAGCCGCTGCGCGACCGCGTCGTACCCGGAACGTTCCGGTGCGAGCGTCATCATCCGCAGCGCGCCGCCGCCGGCCCGCAGCAGCTGGTCGGTCAACTCGAGATCGGGGTCGCGCAGAAACCGCGGATCCTGGGCCCCGCAGCGGGCCTCGGACAGGAACGGGCCCTCGGCGTGGATGCCGCCGAGCACGCCGTCCTCGGCCAGTCCGCGCAGCATCGCGGTCTGCGCCACCATGTCCGCGGCGGCCGCGGTGACGATGCTCGCGACCACGGTTGTGGACCCGCTCGCGTGGTGGAAGGCCGCGGCGGCCCGCGCCTCGGCGGGATCGACGGAGTCGAACCGATGCCCGAGCCCGCCGTGATTGTGGATGTCGATCAGTCCGGGCAGCAGGGTGCCCGCGAACTCCGGCTCCGCCGACCCCGGATGTGCCGCAACCCATTCCGAATAGGGCACGACCGCACTGACCCGATCGCCGACGATCGAGACGACACCGTCGTCCCACTGAGCGGACGCGCACACCACGCGCCCACGAATAGCCAATTCGGTACCCGGACTCATAGGAACACCCTATTGCCGTGACCCCCACGCCCCACTCCCGCACAACAGCCAGCAGCCACCGTCCCGGTAACCGGCCGATCGCGGGGTGCAACGACGGTCAGCGGTCGATCCCGATGGGTGCGGGCCGCGGGCGTGCGGCAGCCCGCTCCAGGTATCGCCTGTGCTATCGCCCAGTCGCGGCGCGCAACGGCGAATGGTGGTCCATCCCGATGGCCGCGACCTTCGGCGGATATCGCTCGTGCTGCCGGGCGGTCGCGGGGCGCCAGTGGTCCATCCCATGGTCGGTCCGGCGCTTGGTGCCCGTCAATCTGGGGCGGGTACCCAGTTGGGTACGGGAGGGGAGCGCTCGTCCCGGGCCGGGTGTGCCGCGCTGGGCGGGTCGGGGTGGGGACCACCGGGCTCATGCCAGGGCTCCTTGGCGGGCGAACAACGCGGCACCCATCAGGCCGGCGCGGGCGCCGTATTCGCCGAGTACGACGTGCGGGGCGGGTACCAGGCGGAGCCGGTCGGCGATGGCCTGGTGCAGCGGATCGGTGAGGGCCGCGCCCGCACCGGCGAGTCCGCCGCCGAGGATGATCAGCTCGGGACAGGCCGCGTGCACGATGCCGATCAGTCCGTCGGCCAGCGCGTCCACCGCGTCCACCAGCACGGCCTTGGCGGCGGGGTCGGTGTCGACCAGCGCGAAAACCTCTGCCGCGCCCTTGATTTCGCGACCGGTGCGGCGGGTGTAGGCGCGGGCGATCGACGCGCCGGAGGCCACGGTCTCCACGCATCCGGTGTTGCCGCACGGGCAGGGCAGCCCGTCCGGGCGCACCGGGATGTGCCCGTATTCGCCGACCTGGCCGTAGCTGCTGCGCACCAGATGACCGCCGACGGACAGCGTGCCGGAGATGCCGGTGCCCAGGATGACGACGCAGACGTTGTCGTGCCCGCGACCCGCGCCGAAGCGCCATTCGGCCCAACCCGCCACGGCGACATCGTGTTCGATGAGCACGGGGATGCCCCAGCGGTCGCGGAACCGGTCGCCGATGTGCACGTCCCGCCAGCCGACATTGCTGCTGAATACCGCGATCGAGCGGACGGAATCGACGATTCCGGGCAGGACCACGGCCGCGCGGCGCACCCGATCCCGTTGGGCCGCGGTCAATTCGGCCAGCAGGTGATCGCCGAGCGCGCCCATCGCCTCGAACGCCGCCTCGCCCTGCGGCGTGGCCACGGTCGCGACGGCGAGCACTTCGCCTGCGCGGTCGGTGATTTCACCCTTGATCGTGGTGCCGCCGACGTCCAATCCGAGGACCAGTGCGTCGTCGGGCAACGGGGCAGGCCGCGCAGGTGCCGCGGTCTGCCCCGTCGACGGGCCGCCAGGACGAGCCGTCGCGGTCGGCCCGGCAGCGCCGATCGCGGGCCTGGCGGCACCGGCCGAGGGCGTCGTGCTGTTCGCAGCGGCGCCCGCGCCCACTTCGGCCGCGGTAGCGGCCTGGTCGGACGATCCGGCCGCGGCGCTGCCGGGCCGGTCTGTGCTCTTCGGGTCGTGCTCGGCTGACATGCCTCGCACAATAGGCGGCGTCGATACCGGCGCCGCGGTCTGCTCGGGGCTCACCGAACCGGATCTTTCACTGGTCCAGGACGACCGAGCGGTTGAGGCCACGCGGGTGGTCGGGGTCGAGCCCGAGGTCGGCCGCGCGCAGGATGCACAGTTGGTGCACCCGAACCAGGTCGGCCATCGGGTCGATGTCACGGTGCTCGAAGTGCGCGCCGGTGCTCGCGATATCGGCGGCGAAGTTCGGCACCAGCGGGCCGAACGCCCAGACCGCGCGACCGGGTGCGGAGATGGCGATCGGGCCGTGCCGGTATTCGGTGGACAGGTAGGACTCGGTCCAGGACTGGCAGGATTCGCGCAGCTTGAGGCCGGATTCTTCGGCGATGGCGGCGGCGAAGCCCATGCCGACGAAGCTGATCTGCTCGGCGTGGCGGACCTGCGCCAGCGACACCGTCGGGTCCTCGGCCAGCACGGCCCTGGCCTGTGCGATCACGGGCTCGAGGTCTTCGCCGAAGTGCCAGCGCAGGATGGCCAGCGTGGTGGTGGCGAAACGGGTCTGCACCACCGATTCCTCGTCGACCTCGTCGATCAGGATCGGGTCGCCCAGCTCGAGCACCGGAGTGTCCGGGCTGGAGCAGATGACGGTGCGGGGGACGTCCGCGGGCAGCTCGCGCATCGCGTTGACCACCTCGGTGGTGGTGCCGGAGCGGCAGATCACCAGATAGCGGTCGTACTCGCGGCCGGAGCGGACCTCGCTGGCGGGCCAGGCGTCGGTCAAACCGTGGCCGGCTCGCTCGCGCAGGGCCGCGATCGCTTTGGACATGAACAGGGAAGTGCCGCAACCGATCACAGCGACTCGCTCGCCCTTTTGGGGGAGGATCTCGCGGTGTTCGGCGGCGATCGTTTCGGCGCGCGCCCAGTCGTCAGGCTGGGTGGCGACCTCTTTGGCCAGGTGGGTGGCGGGCGTGGGTTCGGCTGAGATCGACACAACAACAGAATCCGCCCGGTGATCGTTCATGTCAACTTAACGAGCGAATCGGTCACATATGATCAAGATGGGGTCTAGATTGAGTGTCGGGTCGATCAGGTCGATCCCATCATCGGCTGTCCAGTGGCGCCGGATGTGCAAATTTGAAAGGTTCTACTCGTGAAAAGACCACTCCACGGCGTGCTCGCGGGGGTCGCGATGGTCACCGGCCTGGCGCTGGCGATCTCGTCCTGTGGGTTCGGCTCGAAAGATTCCGCCGACTCCGACACCACGATCAACTTCTTAGCTCCGGCCTACAGCGATGGGGCCAACGGTACGAAGGCGCTGTGGGACGGCATCATCGCGGACTTCCAGAAGCAGAATCCCGATATCAAGGTGAATCTGCAGATGGAGTCCTGGAACTCGATCAACGACGTGGTGCGCACCAAGTTGCAGTCGGAGTCGACCACGCCCGACATCCTGAACATCGACGCGTACTCCAGCTTCGCCAGCGACGGCATGCTCTACCCGGCTTCCGAAATCGTCTCCCCGCAGGTACTTTCGGATATTCAGCCCGGTTTCGCGAAGAACGCCTCGCTCAACGGGACGCAGTACGCGCTGCCGCTGTTCGCCTCCACCCGCACGCTGTTCTACAACACCGATCTGTTCACCAAGGCGGGCATCGCCACGCCGCCCAAGACCTGGGCGGAACTGACCGACGCGGCCAAGAAGATCCAGGCCCTCGGCGGCGGGGTGTCCGGTTACGGCCTGCCGCTGGGCAGCGAGGAAGCGCAGGGCGAGACCTCCATCTGGACCTTCGGCGCGGGCGGCACCTGGTCCGACGGTGACAAGGTCACCGTCGACACCCCGGCCAACCTCGAGGGCGTGCGTGCCATGCGCGAGATCGCCGATGCCGGTGTCACCCAGCCGAATCCGGGCGCGACCGATCGCAAGGACGTGATCAACGCGTTCATCCAGGGCAAGATCGGCATGATCGAGGGCCTGCCGCCGACCATCGGCCAGATCGCCTCGAAGAACCCGAGCCTGAAGTACGCGACCGCGCCGTCGCCGACCAAGTCCGGCACCCCCGTGACGCTCGGCGTGGCCGACCACCTGATGGCGTTCAAGAAGGACGGCAAGAAGGCGGCGAACATCAAGAAGTTCCTCGACTTCTTCTACGGCGCCGATGTCTACGCGAAGTTCGTCTCGACCGAGGGCTTCATCCCGATCACCAACACCGCGGCCGCCAAGCTCGCCGCGGACCCGGTGACCAAGGCCTTCGGCTCGACCCTCGCGGTGGCCCAGTTCTACCCGAGCAACAACCCGAAATGGGCTGCGGCGCAGGGCGCTATCCGGCAGCAGATGGGCACCATCGCGCAGGGCACCGACCCGGCCCAGGTGTTGCAGCGCATCCAGGAAGCCGCGAAGTAGCGTGCGGCGGAAAGGAACTCTGGCGGCGATACCGTGGATCGGACCCTCGCTGGTTCTGATCGCGGCTATCGTCGCCTTCCCCGCCTGCTACATGGTGTGGACCAGTACCAGGGATCTGAGCGCCTACGGCCAGGATCGCGGCGCGGCCGGCCTGGAGAACTTCCGCACCCTGTTCGGGATCTCCGAGCTCGGCTCGGTGCTGCTGCACACGGTGCTCTGGGTCGTCGCCGTCGTCCTGATCACGCTGGTGATCTCGGCGGGGCTGGCCCAGTTCCTGAGCAAGGACTTCCCCGGCCGCACCGCGGTGCGGATGGCGGTGCTGGTGCCGTGGGCCGCGTCCGTGGTGATGACGACGACGATCTTCTACTACATGCTCGATCCCGACGTCGGCATCGCGAACCGGTTCCTGGTCGATATCGGCCTGCTGGATCGTGGCTACGGCTTCACCAAGCAGCCGACGCCCGCGTTCCTGGTCGCGATCGGCGTGGCGGTGTTCGTCTCGATCCCGTTCACCACCTACACGATTCTGGCCGGGCTGCAGTCGATTCCGGCCGAGATCAGTGAGGCGGGCCGGGTCGACGGCGCGGGCGCGTGGCAGCGCTACCGGTATCTCATTCTGCCGCAGCTGCGTCCGGCGATCGCCGTCGCGACCATCATCAACATCATCAACTCGTTCAACTCGTTGCCGATCCTGCAGGTGATCACCGGCAGTATCGCGGGCTTCCAGGCGGACACCACAACCACGTTGATGTTCAAGCTGATTCGGCAGAATCAGCAGGTCGACACCGCCGCGGCGATGAGCGTGCTGAATTTCGTCCTGATCATCGTGATCATCGCGATCTACGTGAAGGTGATCCGGCCTACCCAGGAGGTGGACGGATGACCGCCGACGCCGAGGTGACGCAGATCGAAAAGGTCACGGGCGCAGCCGCGGTGGCCGAGCCGGCCGAGCGGCCGAAGGTCCGGGCGAAGCGACGCCGGTGGGAACTGACCGCGGTCGGCGTGGTGATCGCGGCGCTGTTCCTGCTGCCGTTCATCGTGATGGTGCTCGGCTCGTTGAAGAATCGCGCCGAAATCCTGCGCATCCCACCGACCTACCTGCCCGAGTCGTGGCATCCGGACAACTACGCCACCATGTGGGACACGCCGGAGACGCCGCTGCCGTACAACATGATGAGCACCGTCATCATCTCGGTGTTCGCCACGGTGCTGGTGCTGCTGGTCGCCATTCCGGCCGCGTATTACACGGCGCGGCACAAGTTTCCGGGTCGTGCGGTGTTCCTCGGCCTGGTGCTGGTGACCCAGATGTTGCAGCCGACGGTGCTGGTGACCGGTCTGATCCGGGAGTTCTTCGCGGTCGGCATCAACGACACCTTCCTGGCGATGATCCTGGTGAACGCCGCGTTCAACCTCTCGTTCGCGGTCTGGATCCTGCACAGCTTCTTCGCCGCCATCCCGGTGGAGATCGAGGAGGCCGCGCAGCTGGACGGGCTGAGCCGCTGGCAGACCCTGGTCCGGGTGAGCCTGCCGCTGGTGTGGCCCGGCATCGTCACCGCGACGATCTTCGTCGTGGTCTCCTGCTGGAACGAATTCGCCGCCAGCCTGGTGGTGCTGACCACGCCGGAGAATCAGCCGCTCTCGGTCGCGCTGACCAAGTTCGTCGGGCAGTACGACACGTCCTGGCAATACGTCTTCGCTATTTCCACCGTGGGCATCATCCCGGTCGTCATCCTGTTCGCGCTGATCGAGAAGCGCCTGGTGGCCGGTCTGACCGCGGGCAGCGTCAAGTAGTAGTCCGACGCGGCGGGTGGTGCGCTGGGCCACCCGCCGCTGTCGTGTCGTGAACCGCACCACTGTCTGAGTCTGGACTTCTGGCCCGTTATCTGAAAATATCTCTGACCAATATGGGTCACGGTTGGTAACGGGAAGGCACTTCGATGAGCGTGCGCAATGGTGGGCGCGTCGTCGCCCTCGGCGTCATCGCGCTGATGGCGGCATGGCTGGGTCCGGGCTCGGGGCAGGCGGTACCGGGGGAGCAGGTGCGGGTCGAGCCGGCCCCGGCGCTCACCCTCCCGCCCGAGCTGGACGACTTCTATCGACCGCCGGCCGGTGACGTGGCGGCCGCGCAGCCCGGCGAGATCCTGCGCGCGCGGGCGATCTATCCCGCGTTCATGGGCATCCTGCAGCTGAATGTCGATGCGTGGCAGCTGCTCTACCGCACCACGAACAGCCACGGCGCGCCGATCGCGACGGTCACCACGGTCCTGAAACCGCGTGGCCCCGCCCCGGCCGGTGGCTCGAAGCTGCTGTCCTATCAGATCGCCGAGGACAGCGTCGCGCAGTACTGCGCGCCCTCGTATGTGGCCCAATCCGGCGCCATCCCGGTCGATTACGTGAACGCGGCGGAGACGCTGATCCCGATCGCCGCCGGTCTCGGGCAGGGGTGGACGATCGCGATGCCCGACTACCAGGGCCCGAATTCGGCCTACGGTGCGTCCCGGATGAATGCCCAGGCGACGCTCGACGGTATTCGCGCGGCGGAGAATTTCGCACCCGCGCAGTTGAGCGGGCCGGAAACGCCGGTCGCGCTGTGGGGTTACTCCGGCGGCACGATCCCCTCGGCGTTCGTGCCGGAGATCAAGGAAAGCTATGCGCCGGAACTCAATATCGTCGGCATTGCCGCCGGCGGTGTCGCGGCGGGCGACTATGCCGGGGTGGTACGTCACAACAACGGCGGCGTCTATGCCGGGTTGATCTCCGCCGCGATCGTCGGCATCTCCACCGAATACCCGGAAATGCAGCGGGTGATGCGGGAACGCGTCGATCTGCTCGGCCAATTCGTGATGGCGTCCAAGAAGGTGCTGTGCCATCCGCAGGGTGCCGCGCTCTTCCCCGGGTTCAACTATTTCGGCACATTTCAGGGCGGAGATCCGTTGACGCTGCCCGAGATCCGGGAAGCCATCGCGGACAATTCCCTCGGGCAGCGGACGCCGACCGTGCCGATCTACTTCTATCACGCGCAGAACGACGAACTCATTCCGATCGCGGGTACCGACGCGACCGTGCAGAAATATTGCGCGGAAGGCGCGCCCAGCGTGACCTATGTTCGGGAATTCGCGGCCGAGCATCTCTCCGGCGTGCTGTCGCATCTGCCCGGCGCGTTCTATTGGCTGAAGGATCGGCTCAACGGCGTTGCCGCGCCGCCGGGCTGCTCGATCACCAGCCCGGTGAGCACCATCCCCGAACCGCAGTTCGGTCAGGCCCTGTCGGAGATTCTGCCGCCCATGGCGCAGGCGCTCGTCGGCCACGCGATCGGCGCGCACAAGTAGGCCGCGACCGGCGCGGACCGATGTCCGCGCCGGGATCACCGGCGGCGAACGGGTAGCATCGAACGGTGGCACGGCGGGAAGAGGAAGCGAAGGACGGGCGCAGCTACGGCGGGCTGTCGCGGGAGCAACGGGTGGCCCAGCGGCAGACCCGATTGATCGACGCCGCCCTGGAATTATTCGGAACACAGGGTTACGCAGCCACGTCCATCGAACGCCTCTGCGCGGTCGCCAACGTTTCCACGCGCAGTTTCTACGAGGACATGGGCAGTCGCGAGGCATTGCTGATCGCGCTGGTCAATAGAATCACCTCGCGCGCGGTGGAGCGCGCCTTGGAATCGCTGGCGAAAACGGAGAACGAGCCGCTCTCGACCAGGGTGGTCGAGGGTTTCCGCGCTTATCTCGCGGTGACCTGTGCGGATCAGCGTTCGGCCCGGGTCTGCTATGTCGAAGTGGTCGGGGTGAGCCCGGCGGTGGAGGAATGGCGGACCGAACAGCGGCGCCTGCTGTCGGCATTGCTGGTCAGCGAGGCCGAGCGGGGTGTCGAACGCGGTGAGGCCAAGCCGCGGCGTTTCGACCTTTTCGGGCTCGCGGTGATCGGAGCGGTGAACTCGCTGGCTCAGGAATTGGTGCACAGCACCAAGCCGGATTCGGTCGTCACGCTCGATGAGATCTGCGACGAGATCGCGTATCTCGTGCACGCGGGGCTCGTCTACACCTGAGTTGAATTCAGTGTAATCGGCGCCTGCAACGATTGCAGATTCCATCTGAAAAGACGTCTTGCCGAAATTCGCTGAATCTCCTACAGTCGATGCGAGCCCCTCGGTCGAGGGGCGGACAATTCTCTGGACGGAGTGTTCATGTCCGCCATCGGAAATGCCGCACGTGCATTGCTGGTCAAGCTGCATTCGGTAGGTGTGTTGCAGCGTGCGGGAATGATCGATCTGCTCGCGCCGATCGGTGTGCTGCGCGCGTCGCGAGCGGTGCGGCAGTACGGCGGCATCGCCGGGCCGGTGCGGATGTCGGCCCAGCGCGAGCCCGACCGGGTCGCGTTGATCGACGAGCTGGGCCCGCTCACCTATCGGGAACTGGAGGCGCGCAGCAACGCGCTGGCGCGCGGGTTCACCGCGCTCGGGCTCGGTCCGGGGGACACGGTGGCGGCGTTGAGCCGGGATCGGCGCGAGCTGGTGGACACCATGCTCGCCGCGGCCAAGATCGGTGCCGGGCTGGTGCTGCTGAACACCGGATTCGCCGGTCCGCAGCTGGCCGACGTCGCGGCCCGCGAGGGCGTGAATGCCGTTGTCTACGACGCTGAATTCGCCGACCTGCTGGCGGTGCTGCCCGGCGAGGTGCACCGGGTCCTCGCGGTGCACGAGGGTGTCGCGGCGGAGGTCGCGACGGTCGACGCATTGATCGCGGCCAACGACACCGCCGAATTGCCGCCACCACCGCGCCAGGGTGGCTTCGTGCTGCTCACCGGTGGCACCACCGGCACGCCGAAGGGGGTGCCGCGCCAGATCCGGTCGCCACTCGCGGCGGCCGCGCTGCTGGAGCGGATCCCGTTGCGCCGCAACCAAACCCTGGTGCTGGCCGCGCCCCTGTTCCACGGCACCGCGCTGAACCAGTTCATTCTCGCGTTGTCGCTGGCCTCGACGGTCGTGCTGCGCAGGCGATTCGACGCGGCGGCCACGCTGGCCGCCGTCGCCGACCATCGGGCGCAGGTGCTGGTGCTGGTGCCGACCATGCTGCGCCGGATCCTCGACCTCGGGCCCGAAGTGCTGGCGCGGTACGACACCAGCAGTCTGTGTGTCGTTTTCAGCGCGGGCTCGGCCCTGCCCGCCGCGCTCGGCGATGCGGCCGCCGCGGCGTTCGGCGACGTGCTCTACAACTTCTACGGCTCGACCGAGGTGGGGGTCGCCGCCATCGCCACGCCCGCAGACTGGCGGGCGGCGTCCGGGACGGTGGGTAGACCGCCGACCGCGTGCACGGTCCGGCTCTACGACGAAGACGGCCGGGTGATCACCGAGCCGGGCCGGCGCGGCACGATCTACGTGCGGAGCATGCTGTCGTTCAATGGCTACTCCGGCGGCGGCAACAAGGACATCGTCGACGGCCTGCTGTCCTCCGGCGATGTGGGGCACTGGGATTCGGGCGGACGGCTGTTCATCGACGGCCGTGACGACGACATGATCGTCTCCGGCGGCGAGAACGTCTTTCCTGGCGAGGTCGAGGAGTTGCTCTACGCGCACCCGGCGATCGCCGAGGCCGCCATCGTCGCCGTGCCCGACGACGAATTCGGCCAGCGCCTGGCGGCTTTCGTGGTGCGCCACCCCGGGCCGGAACTGGACGCGGACGCGGTCCGCGCGTACGTGAAGGCGAACCTGGCCCGGTTCAAGGTGCCGCGTGACGTCACGTTCGTCGACGAACTGCCGCGCACCAGCACCGGGAAGCTGCTGCGCAGAGACCTGGCCGGGCCGGTGGTCCAGCCGAAACCAGCATGAGCGGACGCTGATCCGCTCCGTATCCAGTAGGTGATCAATGAAGATGACCGTCCGGCGGACCACCACGAATCTGCTCCGCCTCGCGACCGCCGCGGGGGTGCTCGTCGCGTCCGCAACGCTGCCGATGGCCGCGCCGATCGCGCTCGCCGCCCCGCCGTCGGTCGCCGACTTCCCGAAAGCGAACGCCCGCACCGGATTACCCGACGGGTGGAATCCGGGGCCGGAGCGTTACGGCGTCGGGGAGCACAAGAACGTCGAACTGCCGATGGCCGACGGTGTCGTGCTGCGGGCCGACGTCCGCTACCCGACGGAGGCGTCGGGCGCGCCCGCGGCGGGGCCGTTCCCGATCGTGTTGACCCAGTCGGCCTATGGGAAGGACAGCGCCGGGCTCATGCGGTTGCTGTCCTATGAGGGACTCGGTCCGCTGCTGGAGCACGCGCTGCCGAGTGTCATCGACGTCGCGAAGCAGATCAGCGATGCCGCGGGCTACGGCGACTACTTCGTCAAACGGGGCTACATCAGCGTGGTCGTCGATATCCGCGGCACCGGCTCGTCCAACGGTCAGTGGAGCATCCTGCAACCGCAAGAGCGCGAAGACGCCAAGCGCGTGATCCAGTGGGCCGCAGGGCTGCCCGGCTCGACCGGCGAGGTCGGGCTGTGGGGACTGTCCTACCTCGGCATGAGCGAACTGTTCGCGGCCGGTGTGCTGGAACCGGATTCGCCGGTCAAGGCGATGTTCCCGCTGATGGCGGGCAATCACGCGTTCCAGGACCTGCTCGAGCACGACGGCTTCTACAACACCGCGTTCCTCGCCTCGATGCTGCAATTCCCGATCACCCTACTGCCGCAGCTCGATCCGATCCTCGGGTTGTATCGCGAGCCCGGCAAGATGGCCAGTGTCTTCGTCGACCACCTGCTCGCGCACTTCCGCGCCGAGGGCACCTGGCCGTCGGTGCTCAACGCGCTGGTCGACGGGGACCGGGCGTACAACGGGCCGTATTGGGAGGCCCGGGCGATCGACAACGTGCTGGATCGGATCGGGTCCAACGGGATCCCGACCTACCTGGTCGGCGGGCAGTACGACCTGCTGCAGGACGGCACGCCGCGGACCTTCGCCGGATTGCAGAACGCCTACGCGGGCCGCTCGCACCACGGCCCGATGCCCGCCGACGCACCGTCCAGCGGCCGTTTCCAAATGCTCACCGGCCCTTGGTTCCACGTCCAGCCGGGCGTGCAGCGCAACGCGGACATCGATATGCACGCCATCCAACTGGCCTGGTTCGATCGGTGGCTGAAGAACGACCACAACGGCATCGATGAGACCGCGACGCCGCTGCACGCGATCGATATCAACGGCAACGTGATCGAGAGCGCCACCTATCCCGTGCGCGAAACGCCCACGCAGCACCTCTATCTGGCGGATGGCGGTCGTCTGGTATCGGAACGTCCTGCGGCCCAAGCGGGTTCGGACCGGGTGACCTTCAGTCCGGTCAATGGCGGCACCATCTGCAATGCCTCGTTCTCCCGCAACTTCTCCGGCGTCTACGAGCTGCTGACCACGCTGGCCGGCATCGACGATCCGTGCGCGCAGTTCCCCGCCCACCCGGATATCCCTGGGCTGCTGGACAATCCGCAGTACACGACCGAGCCGTTCACTGAACCGACCGTGCTCGCCGGGCCGATCGGCGCCACGCTCTTCGCCACCTCGAACACGCCCGCCTCGGCGTTCAGCGTGACCGTGCAGGACATCGCCCCGGACGGCACCGTCTTCGCCCTCACCGACGGGCAACTGGCCGGGAACTTCCGGGCGCTGGACGAGGACCGCACCTGGCGGACCGCGGACGGCAGCGTACTCGGCGCGTTCCACCCCGGTACCCGGGAGTCACTGCTGCCGGTGGTTCCGGGAGAGGTGACCGAGTACAACGTGAAGGTGCGCCCGGCCTTCCACGTGTTCCAGCCCGGCCATCGCTTGCAGGTGACGATCGCCACCGGTGACGCGCCGACGCACATCGTCAATCCGAAGGACTACCCGGCGCTGCTCGGCGGGGTGTACGACATCCAGCGCACCGAGCACGCAGCGTCGTTCCTCACGCTGCCGCTGGCAGGGGTGTCACAGCTGCGTCGCTGAGTAGTAGGCGCGGCGGGCGCGGGGTAGTAGATGCGGCGGGCGCGGGGTAGTAGGCGCGGCGGGCGCTGAGCCATCGGTGCGGCGGGCGCGGAGCGATCGGCTTGGCATCGCCGCGCCGGAATCTCTACGGTCGGCGGGGTGCCTGTGATCAGATTGTCCGCGTGCCAAGTGAAACTGCAGGTCGCGTGCGAGGCGGTGTGAGATGACGGGACCGACCGACCGCCCGCAACGGTGGAACCGCCTGCTCGAACTGCTCGCCGAATCCGGGCGGCTCTCGGTGGAGGAGGCCGCCGAGCGACTCGGCGTGTCCTCGGCGACCGTGCGCCGTGACTTCACCGCGCTGGCCGAGCAACAGCTGGCCACCAGGACGCACGGCGGTGTGGTCGCGACCTCGGTGGCTTACGACCTGCCCGCCCGCTACCGCCAGACCGGCGGCGAGGCCAAGCAGCGCATCGCCGAACATGCTGCGTCCCTGGTGGATCCGCGCGCGGTGATCGCGATGAACGGCGGCACCACGACCACCGCGGTGGCGCGGGCCTTGGCCGGTCGCACCGATCTGGGCATCACCGGTGACGAGCAGCTGACCATCGTCACCAACGCGCTCAATATCGCGGGGGAGATGGTGCTGCGCCCGCATATGCGCACGGTCGTGCTCGGCGGCGTCGCCCGCCGCGAGTCCTACGAACTGCACGGGCCGCTCGCCGAACGCGCGCTCGCCGAACTGCGGCTGGACGAGCTGATCCTCGGTGTCAACGCGATCTCCGCCGAGGGCGGCGCCCAGTGCCGCCATATCGATGAGGCGGGCGTGACCACCGAGATGGTGCGCCGTTCCCGCCACGTCATGGTGGTGGCCACCGCGGACAAACTGGAACGCACCGCGCTGGCCCGGATCTGCAGCATCGAGCAGGTGCAGGCGCTGGTCACCGACACCGACGCCGATCCGATGGCGGTCGCGGCGATCCGCTCGGCGGGAGTGCGCGTCGACGTGGTGTGACCCCCTTCGATCCCCTGCCGAACAGCCCGGTGCACCCCGTGCGCCGGGCTGTTCGGCTGTTCGGCTGCCGGGTGTGGAATTAGGGCCGATGCCCGTTGACTGGGTCGCTGTGTCTCACTACTGTGAGTGGGACAACACGTCCCACGTGAGTCGCAGGGAGCCCGCTATGGTCGAGGTCGATACCGCCGATTCCGTCGCAGACAAGACGCTGTACCCGCCACGCTGGGCGCCGACCTTCATTCGGTGGCACCGCACGCGGATCGGCTGGCGCGAGTCGATCAAGCTGTCGCTGGGCATCCTGCCGCGGGTGCGCGACCATACGGTGCTCGACTACGTGACCGCGTTTCCGGGCGAAGACGACGTGATCGTCGCGCGGGTGCCCTTCAAGAAGTTCGTCGTGGTGCGCAGCCCGGAACTGGCTCGCCACGTTCTGGTGTCGAACCAGAGCAACTACACCAAGAGCCCCGACTACGACATGCTCGCGGTGGCGTTCGGGCGCGGCCTGGTCACCGACCTGAACGACGCGCTGTGGCAACGGAATCGACGGCTGGTGCAGCCGATCTTCGCCAAGCGCAACGTCGACGGCTTCGCGCCGGTGATGGTCGAGGCCGCGGCCGACGCGGTGGCCAGGATCCGGGAGCTGGCGCAGGGCGACGGCATCGTCGACGTCAACGCCGAAATGAACCGGCTCACTTTGGATATCACGTCACGCACGATGTTCGGCACCGATATCACCGGGCCCATGTCCGAGGTCACGCTGTACCGGTTGCTGCGATTCTTCGGTCGCGGCTTCATGACCAACGCCAGCTATCCGATCCATTCCGTCGGGACCTGGCTGCACCGGCACGGCAGGCATCGCAACGAGGCCGGGAACTCGCGGCTGCCGATGCGCATCATGCGGGCGGCGGGCTGGGTGATCGAGCCGCGCAGCATGCGCGATCTGCGCCACGCCGAGCAGGTCGTCGACGGTTTGATCGCCGACCACCGCAACGGCCGGATCGACCGCAAGGACAATCTGCTCGCCGCGTTGATCGACGCGGCCGATCCGGAAACCGGTTACAAATACTCCGATCAGGAGATCCACGACGAGCTGATGACGTTCATCGGCGCGGGTATGGAGACCACCGCGACCGCGCTGAGCTGGGTGTGGCAGCTGCTGTCCGAACATCCCGAGGCCAGGGCCCGGCTACGCGGCGAGGTCACCGCGGTGCTGGGCGGACGCCCGGCGACCGCCGCCGATCTGGACCGGCTGCCGTGGACCCAGGCCGTCGTCGCCGAGACCATGCGACTGCTGCCGCCCGTCGTCGGCCTGGCGCGCACCGCGAAGGAGCAGGATGCACTCGGCGGCTACCTGATCAAGCCCGGTACCACGGTGATCACCCTGATCCACGGCGCGCACCACAGCACCCGGGTGTGGGACCGGCCGGACGAATTCGACCCGAGCCGGTACCTGCCGGAAAACGTGGAGCGTGAACACAAACGGGCGACCATGCCGTTCGGCGCGGGCAAACGGATGTGTGTCGCTTCGGGATTCGCGAATATGGAGGCCGCGCTGGTGGTCGCCACCTTCGCCCAGCACCTTGAGTTCGACGCGGTGTCGGACAAGCGGATCCGGCGGCAGAACTCGTTCACCGGCGGGCCCGACGGCCCGTTGCCCATGCGCCCGCGGTTCCTGCCGGAACTGGAGCGGGCGGACACCGCCGTATAGTCGGACTGGTGAAACCGCCCGCCAGCATGCGTACCCATCGCAGGCGCGGGAGCGGACAGCGCTGGCGTGAGCACAACTCGAACCGCCAGGCGCAGATCCTCGAGGCGGCCGTGGCGCTGCTCGAGGACAACGATTTGCACGTCGAGGTTTCCATCCAGCAGATCGCCGAGCGCGCCGGGCTGGCCCGCTCGGTGGTCTACCGGCAGTTCGACAACCGGGACGATCTGGACTCCCGGGTGCGTGCGTACATCCTCGAGAAATACGTGGCCGAGGTCGAGGCGGTGCTCGTGCTCGACCCGGCCAAGACGCTCGAGCAGATCATCTTCGAGGCGATGCGCACCGTGGTGCACTGGGCGGCGGCGCATCCGAAGCTGTATCAGTACGGCCAGAGCGGTTCCGTGCACGGGCACGCCGCGGGCGAGACCAGCCTCACCATCGGCAGGCACCGGGTCGCGGAAACGCTGTGGGAGAAGTTCGCCGCGGGCAGCGCGCTGCTCGGCATCGAGGTCGCCGAGTATCGGCCGGTGGTGTACGGGGTGGTCGGGCTGGTCGAGGGCATCGTCACCCAGTACATCGGTACGCCGGCCGCCGAACGCCCCGACCAGGAGACCATCGCCCGCCTGCTCACCGCGTCGGCCTGGCATCTCTACGCGGGCCACGCCGCCGACCGCGGATATCACTTCGAGCGCACGGCCACCATCTCCGAAACCTTCGCGGTCATCCTCGCCGCCGGCGCGGACTGAAACCAGCCGCACCCCTTCTGTTTTCCCGCACCCGTAACACGCTGCGGAAACGGGTGCGAGAAGTTGGAAAGGGTGCGACTGCGGCTTACCGGCAGCGCGACGGCGCGGACGCCCACGCCGGAGTCCGCCAGTACTTACCGGCGCCGCCGCGCCGATTCATCGCCAGGAGGGAGAGGATTTTCAGCGTGTCGATGTCACCGGTACGGCGGCCGGGGCGGCGGCGGGGCGCATGCTGCGCATCCAGACGACGAAACCCCAGGCGACGAAGCCCGCGTAGACGAAGTACAGGGTGGCCGAGGGGTAGTAGCCCGCCTTCACCAGCAGCGGGATGCCGACGATGTCGACGGCGATCCAGATCAGCCAGAACTCGGCGAGACCGCGGGCCATGCCGTAGGTGGCCAGCACCGATCCGGTGAAGATCCAGGCCTCCGCCCACGGACCGTAGGAGCCGATCGCGGCGAACAGCTGCGCGAACGCGGCGGTGCCGACGAACATCGCCGCCACCAGGACCAGACGTTCCCGGTTGCTCGCCCAGCGCGGGTCGACGCCGCGGTGCTCCAGCCCGGTCTCGATCTTGGCGTGCCGATACCAGCTCCACCAGCCGTACACGCTGACCGCGATGAACATCAGCTGCCGCCCGGCCTGTCCCGCCATGTTCAGGTGCTGCGGGGTGTTGAAGACTCCGCCGACGAACACGGTGAACAGCAGCGTGTTCCCCGTGATGCCGATCGGCCACGCCCATACCCGCCGCCGCATCCCGCCGATCGCGGAGGCGAGGCCGAAGCCGTTGCCGATCACTTCGCGCCAGAGGATCTCCGAGCCGGCGATGTGCAGCTTGGCGTCGAGCAACGTGAGGAGCGGGTTCACCTGTCGTACAACCAGCGCGACGGCCGATCCCATCCACGGCCCGGATATCGGCTCGCGCGGATTCGAATCACGGCCGGGGTCCGCGCGCATGCAATGTGACCGGGAGCGCCGAGGGCGAGAGCACGAAATCGTTGTTCGACGCGCGCACCCGGTACTTCGGGTCCGGCTCGGGCCGCCAGCGGGCGAGCAACGCCGCCGAGGCCAAGGTGATCTCCAGCAATGCGAAGTGGTCGCCGAGGCAGCGCCGCCTGCCGACGCCGAAGGACAGATTGGCCTTCTTGTCGATATCGCCGGCGCGCTCGGGCGACCAGCGATCGGGATCGAAGGTGTCCGGGTCGGCGAAATAGCGGCTGTCGTGCTGAACCATGTAGGGGCTGAACATGATTGCCGCGCCGTCGGGGATGGTGAGCCCGCCGATGGTGATGTCGCCATCCGCGGTGCCCGCGCTGATCCACGGACCCCAGAACCGGAGTACCTCTGCCACAACCTGTTTCAGGTACGGCAGCGCGTTGATGTGTTCGGCGCGCACCGGACCGGCGCCGACCACGGCGTCGAGTTCGGCGTACAGGCGCTCGGCGATCTCGGGCCGGTGCATCACCTCGTGCCACAGCCACCCGGTCAGCGACGCCATCGAGCCGACACCGCCGGCCAGCATCAGGATGGCCTCATCGATGATGTGCTCGTCGGACAGTCGTGCGCCGGTCTCACTGTCGGTGTGCCGGATCAGCGCCGACACCACATCGTGGAAATCCTCGTCGCGGCGGCGGTATTCGGCCACCACCTCGCCGATCGCGCCCCGCAGGTGCCGGGATTTGCGCCGCCACCGCCAGTTCGCGAGCAGGCGGAGCCGGCGCAGCTGCGGCGGCAGCGCGGTGCGCAGGATGACCTGGCTGAGCAGCCACGGCACGTTGTCCCGGATCTCGCGCCGCGCGGCGTCGCTGAATTCGGCGGTGAACAGGGTCGAGGACACGGTGTCCAGCACCAGGCCGTGCGCCTCTTTCATCAGGTTCACCCGCCCGCCCGCGGGCAGCCCGGCCGACCACCGCTCGGCGATGTCGGCGGCCGCCCGCGTGTACTCGGCGAGCCTGCTCTGCCGCAGTGCGGGCGCGATCATGCGGCGGCGCAGCTTGTGTTCCGCGCCGCGCAGCACGTTCACCGAGCCGCCCGCGATGTCCTTGATCGCCTCGCGCAGGTCTTCCCGGTTGAGTTCGCCGTCGCCGAGCCCGGCCTCGCGGACCAGGTCCGGCGTGGTCAGCAGATAGCCGGTCTGGTTGCCGAAGTAGATGCGCACGATCGGCCCGAGCGCGGGTAGCGACGTGACGAAACCGGGCGCGTCACGCAGGGCGCGCAGTCCGTGCCCGACCAGCGGTAGCCGACCGGGCGCGGTGGGTACTTCCGCCAGCGAACGCGGTAGCACCATTTCGGGTGGGTAGTCCGTCGGCTCGGCAGTGTGCACAATTGCACGGTACCCACGCGAACGCTCTGCTGTAGAGCCCATAGTTCTCTCGACTGCCCATCGCCCGCGGAAAGAAGCGCCCTTGAGAATCGCGATCCCACTGACCGGAACCCGGGGTGACGTCCAGCCGGTGGTGGCGCTCGGGCTCGAATTGCGCCGGCGCGGCCACGACGTGCTGCTCGGCGCACCGCCCAATCTGACCGGCTTCGTCACCGACGCCGGGCTCGCCGCGGTGCCGTGCGGCCCGGACGTGCAGCAGCTCTACAGCTCGGACGAGGGCCAGCGGGCACTGGCTGCGGGTAACACGCTGCGGCTCATGCAGCTGGTGGCCAAGCAGATGTCCGGCTACGCCCAGCAGATGAACCAGGAGGTCATCGACGTCTGCGCGGGCGCGGACCTGATCGTCGCGAGCACCGTCACCGAGGACCGCGCGAGCTCGGTCGCCGAGGCGATGGGGGTGCCGCTGGTGAGCCTGCATTACTTCCCGTGCCGCAGCACCGGCGTGTATCCGTTCCCGGGTGCGCTTCCGCCGCACTGGAATCCGCCCGCGCTGGTCAACCGGGCCACCTGGGCGCTGGCCGAGAATCTGCGGCGCGTGGTGTTCATGCGCTACCTCAACGACCTGCGCACGACTCTCGGCCTGCCCAAGTCGCGGGCCGGTACGGCCGCGGTGCTGGACCGCGCGCAGGTTCCGGAGATACAGATCTACGACCCCGCACTGGTGCCGGGGCTGCCGGAAGAGTGGGGCGCGCGCAGGCCGTTCACCGGCTTCCTGACCCTCGACGAGGCGACCAGGGCCGCGGTCGGCGACCTGGCGGGCGATCACGCGAGCATCCTGTCCTGGATCGAGCAGGGCGAGGCGCCGGTGTTCTTCGGGTTCGGCAGCATGCCGATCCGGGATACCGCCGCCGTGCTCGCCATGGCCACCGAGGTCGCCGCCCGGCTCGGCGTGCGCGCGCTGGTGAGCGCGGGCTGGAGCGACCTCGATGTCGCGGCGGCGCAAGCCGGTCCGGCGGTGAAGGTGGTGGGCCCGTTCGCGCACGACGTGGTGTTCCCGCACTGCGCCGCGGCCGTGCATCACGGCGGCATCGGAACGCTGTTCGAGAGCTTGCGCGCGGGCCTGCCCACCCTGGTGTGCTCGGTGTCGTTCGAGCAGCCGATGTGGGGCGGCCAGGTCGAACGGCTCGGTGTCGGTGCGCATCTGAAGTTCACCCAGCTCACCACGGACCGCCTCGAAAAGGGCGTGGCCGCGCTGCTCACCCCCGAACGCCGTTCCCGGGCAGCGGAATTCGCGCGCACCCTGCGTACCGAGGGAGCGAGCGCCTACGCCGCGGACCTGGTCGAGGCTGCCGCCCGGTGACGAACCACGTGCTGGCGGACACCGTCGTCATGTTCCGGCGCTGCGCCCGGCACACCCTGCGCAGCCGGGACACGCTGGTGATCTCGATGCTCATGCCGGTGCTCGTCATGCTGCTGTTCACCTATGTGTTCGGCGGGGCGATCGATGTCGGCGGCCCCTACCTGGACTACGTCGTGCCGGGAATCATGCTGCTGTGCACCGGATTCGGTTCCTCGATCACCGCGACGAGCGTGTCCACCGATATGACGCGGGGCAGCATCGACCGCTTCCGCACGCTGCCGATGTTCCGGCAGGCGGTGCTCGCCGGACATGTCGCGGAGAGCGTGGTCCGGAATCTGGCGGCCATCGCGATCGCGGTGGGCGTGGCGCTCGTCCTCGGCTATCGACCGCAGGCGGGACTCGGCGGCTGGCTCGCGGCGTTCGGCGTGATCACCCTGTTCGTGCTGGCGATTTCCTGGATCGCGGTGGCGCTCGGGCTGGTCGCCAAGAATCCCGAGGCGGCGGGCGGGCTCACCTACGCGATCATGTTCATTCCCTACATCAGCAGCGCGTTCGTGCAGACCGCGACGATGCCGCACTGGTTGCGCGGTTTCGCCGAGTACCAACCGGCGACGCCGGTGCTGGAAACCGTGCGCGGACTGCTGAACGCCACCGGCGCCGGGCATCACGCCGTGCTCGCCGTCGCCTGGTGCCTGGGGCTGGCCGCGTGCGGATTCGGCTGGGCCGGTGTGGTGTTCGGGCGGTTGTCCCGGCACTGAACCCGGTTCGTCGGTGGTCCGGGCTAATCTGAGCGTCGTTGCCAGCGCACCTGCTCGACCCTCGGAGGACCCAGATGACCGTGCTGCCGGACCGGCCGAACACCGCCCTGCTGGTGATCGACGTGCAGAACGGCGTAGTGGCCGAGGCGTATCGGCGCGACGCCGTCCTCGCCAACATCGGCACGGTGCTCGGCAAGGCCCGCGCCGCCGGGGCGCCGGTCGTGTGGATCCAGCACAGCGCCGATGACCTGGTGCCGGGCACCGAGGCCTGGGAATACGTGCCGGAACTGGTCCGGGAAGAGTCGGAAGCCTTGGTGCACAAGCGTTTCGGTGACTCCTTCGAGGAGACCGAGCTGGACGAGCTGCTGGCGCGGGCCGGGGTCGGCAAGCTGGTGGTGACCGGCGCGGAGACCGACGCCTGTGTGCGCTCCACCATCCACGGCGCGTTCACCCGCGGCTACGACGTGACCCTGGTCGGCGACGGTCACACCACCTTCGACAAGAGCGAATGGGGCGCGCCCGCACCCGAGGCGGTCATCGCGCACACCAATCTGTACTGGCAGTACCAGCGGGCGCCGGGCCGCACGGCCGCGGTCACCAGCGCCGACGAAACGACCTTCGAGGGCTGAGCGTTCGATAGCCGGGTGTTCGACGGCCGGGTGTCGGAAGGCCGAGCACCGGAAAAATTCGGGTCCGGCCCCGGCTGTGCGTAACGATTGCGAAATCTGGGGTCGCGATTCGCAATGTCCGTGCAACGGGCTCCTTCTAGGGTGACCTTCATGAGGGAGCGCAGTACACGAAATATCGGCGGGGCCGGGTCATGACCGCCGCGAACGAAACCGCCGGGGGCACCGGCATCCACATCAGCGGGTTGACCAAGACCTTCCGGGTGGGCCGCAAGACCGTGCAGGCGCTGGATTCGGTGGATCTGCACACCGAACAGGGGACCTTCCTGTCGTTGCTCGGTCCCTCGGGCTGCGGCAAGTCGACGGTGCTGCGCATCCTGGCCGGCTTGGAGACGCCGACCGCGGGCAAGACCCTGATCGACGGTCAGACTCCCGCCGAGCTGGTGGGGCGGCACGAACTCGGCATCGCCTTCCAGGATTCGGCCCTGCTGCCGTGGCGTTCGGTGGAGTCGAATATCAAGCTGCCCCTGCAGGTCGCGGGCTTGCAGCCGGACCCGGGCCTGATCGCTGACCTGATCCAGCTGGTGGGGCTGGACGGGTTCGAGAAGGCCAAGCCCGCGCAGCTGTCCGGCGGTATGCGCCAACGTGTTTCGATCGCCCGGGCGCTGGTGGTGAAGCCGACCGTGCTGCTGCTGGACGAGCCCTTCGGCGCGCTCGACGATATGACCAGGCAGCGGCTCAACCTGGAACTGCTGCGGATCTGGACGGAGAAGCCGGCCACCACGCTGATGGTCACGCACGGCATCGCCGAGGCCGTGTTCCTCTCCGATGTGGTCGCCGTGATGAGCCCGCGGCCCGGCCGGGTGCTGGAACTGGTGGAGATCGATCTGCCGCGCCCGCGCACGCCGGAGATGATGCGGACGCCCGAATTCCACCGGCTGCACGACTACCTGTCCGAGCTGCTGTTCGGGAAGTCCGGCACGGGCGGGGCGCTCGGCAGCGCGGCCGGGGCCGCGAGCACCGGCGGCGGTGGCGCGTGAACGGCGGGGGAGGGCGGGCATGAAACGGATCGGTGGCCTGCTCGGCGTGGCCGGGCTGATCGGCGTGTGGTGGCTGCTCGCGGCACTCGGCGTCGCGGGCGGCACGGTGCCCAGTCCGTGGACGGTGGTGCACACCATGTACACCGACGGCTGGGGACTGTACGGACCCAACTTCCGGATCACCGCGCTGGGCGCGTTGCAGGGTTTCGTGTGGGGCAACGGGCTCGCCATCGCGCTGGCCATCCTGATCATGCTGATCCCGCAGATCGAATCGCTGGCCACCCAGCTGGCGATCCTGAGCTACTGCACCCCGCTGCTCGCGCTGGGCCCGATCATCCTGGTGGTGTTCGGCGGTCGCACGCCGACGGTGTTCCTCGCGGCGATGTACTGCTTCTTCACCACCATGGTCGGCACCGTGACCGGTCTGCGTTCCGCCGATCGGACCAGCCTGGATCTGGTGCGCGCGTACGGCGGCGGCCGCTGGCAGCAGCTGTATCGCGTGCAGTTGATCTCGGCGCTGCCGAATACCTTCGCGGCGTTGAAGATCGCCGCGCCCTCGGCGGTGCTCGGCGCGATCATCGGCGAATATCTCGGCGGTGTCGACAGCGGGATCGGCGTCGCGCTGACCGCCGCGCAGACCGCCTACAACGTGCCGCGCACCTGGGGCATGGCGCTGGCCGCGGCCGCGCTGGCCGGGCTCGGCTACGCGGTGGTCGCGCTCGGCGCGCGGCTGGTCGCCCCGTGGACTGCGCAGGAGGCGCGATGAAAGTACTGCTGCGGCTCGGGCGGTTCCTGTTCCCGCTGGTCACCTCGTTGATCCTGATGCTGCTGATCTGGTACGTCTTCCTGAAGGCGTTCCCGCAGGTCGGTCCCCGCGTGGGGAAGTCGCCCGAAGACATCTGGCGCTACCTGGTGACCTCGCCGGGCGCGAGCAGCGCCCGCGCGACGATCCTGGACGACCTGCAGATCACGCTGCGCGACGCGGCGATCGGGTTCGGCTTCGGCATGCTGGCCGCGGTGGTGGTGGCCGCGCTGTTCGTGTCGTTCGCGGCGGTGGAGCAGACCTTCCTGCCGGTGGCGATGATCCTGCGGTCGGTACCGCTGGTGGTGCTCGCGCCGATCATCGTGCTGGTGTTCGGGCGCGGGCTCGGCGGGGTCACCGTGCTCACCGCCATCGTGGTGTTCTTCCCGGCGCTGGTGATGATCATGGCGGGGCTGCGCAACGCCCCGCGCCAAGCGCTGGATCTGGTCGCCGCGTACGGCGGGTCCAAGTGGACCGGTCTGCGGCTGGTCGCGGTGCCCGCCGCGCTGCCCTCGGTGTTCGCCGCGGCCCGCATCTCGGTGCCGGGCGCACTGATCGGCGCGCTGCTCGGCGAGTGGCTCGGCAGCGGAACGGGGTTGGGCGCCAGCCTGATCCGGGCCATTCCGACGTTCCAGTACAACCAGCTGTGGGCCTCGATCGTGATCGTCACGATCGTCTCGGTGGTGCTGTACGCCATCGTCGGCGTGATCGAGAATCTCGTGCTCGCCCGCTTCGGCGCCGACGCGGGACGATCCTGAACGACCGGTTCGCTGAACGAGACAAAATTCCCGAAATTCCGTGCTCGGAACGTCAAAGCAAAGAAAATGAAACGCGATCGACCTAGATTCACCGCATGACACCCGCACAGCGTTCCTCGTTCGGGCCGGCACTGAATCGACGGTCTCTGCTCCGCTACTCCGCGCTGGCCGGCGCCGCACTCGGCGGCGCGGGCCTGCTCACCGCCTGTGGCGACAATGCCGCCGACTCGTCGGGCGGTTCCACCCCGGACGGCTCCAAGTACGGCACGGTGGCGGTGCAGCTGTCCTGGCTGAAGAACATCGAGTTCGCCGGTGAATACTTCGCCGACTCGAAGGGCTATTTCAAGGAGGCGGGCTTCGGTTCGGTCAACCTGATCGCCGGCGGCGCGGCGAGCACCTCGGTCGAGGCCGGACTCGACACCGGCAAGATCTGGCTCGGCCTGTCCGCGCCGCAGACCACCGCCAAGGCGGTCCTGGAGGGGCTGCCCGCGAAGATCATCGCGACCACCTACCAGAAGAACCCCTTCGCGATCGTGAGCTCGGCGGCCAAGCCGATCAAGACGCCCGCGGACATGAAGGGCCGCAAGATCGGCGTACAGGACACCAACCAGCTGATCTTCAACGCGCTGCTGACCGCCAACGGTCTGAAGCCCAGCGATGTCACCATCGTGCCCGCGCAGTTCGATCCGACACCGCTGGCCAACGGCGAGGTCGACGGCTGGGTCAGCTACGTGACCAACGAGCCGATCACGTTGACCGCCAAGGGATTCGCGAACACGCACTTCTTGTTCGCCGACTACAACCTGCCGCTGGTGGCCGAGACGCTCACGGTCAAGCAGGCGACCATCGACAAGGAGCGCGACAAGCTCAAGGCCTTCCTGGTCGCCGAGATCAAGGGCTGGAAGGACGCGGTGGCGAACCCGGCCGAATCGGCCCGGCTCGCGGTCGAGGTGTACGGCAAGGACCAGAAGCTCGACCTCGACGAGCAGACGAAAGAGGCGGTGGCACAGAACGATCTGGTCGTCTCGCCCGACACGGCGGCCAACGGCCTACTGAGCATGACCGACAAGTTGATCGAGCAGAACATCGCCGCGCTGCGGCTCGCCGACCTCGATATCAAGGCCGATCAGCTGTTCGATCTGTCCGTGCTGCGGGAGGTCTTCGCGGAGGATCCCGGCTTGAAAGGCTGAACGCCCCGGGCTAACTACCCAGCCCCACCGCTGTTTTCAGCGGTGGGGACTGGCTAGGGGTGTGCAGAGAATGCCGCCCCGTCTGTTCGGTTCTGGCGGCGAGCAGTTCGGCGGCGATGGCGACGGCGATCTCGGGCGCGGTGCGCGCCCCGACGTCGAGGCCGGCCGGAGAATGCAGACGGGCGAGCGTTGCTTCGTCGAAGCCGCCCGCCCGCAGGTCTTCCATGCGTCGCGTGTGCACGGTGCGCGAGCCCATCGCGCCCAGATAGCCGAGCTGGGGTAGTCGTAGCGCGACGGTCAGCAGCGGGATCTCGAACTTCGGATCGTGTGAGGTGACGACAATGCCTGTCTCCCCGTCGATTTCGCCCGCCGCCGCGAGCGTGTTCAGGTACCGGTGCGGCCAGTCCACGACCACCTCGGCGCCGGGAAATTTCTCCGGCTGGGCGAAGGTCTCCCGGGAATCGCAGATGGTGACGCGATAGCCGAGGAACTTGGCCTGCACGGTCAGCGCCGCGGCAAAAGAGTTGGCGCCGAAGATGATCAGGCGCGGCGGCGGCGCGAACGAGGAGACGAACACATCCGAATCCGGCAGCGCGAGCAGTTCGGTGTTGTGCCGTTTGTCGGTGACCAGATGCTGCCCGATGAGATCGGCATCGGAGTTCCATACCACGGTGAAGACGGTGATTCGCCGGTGCGCCCTGATCTCGGCGGCGACGAGCGGGAACTCCGGAAAGTCCCTGCGCGAGAACGGTTCGGTGAACACGTCCATCATGCCGTCGCGGTCCGCACCGCCCGCGATACCGGTAGCCACACCGTAGCGGTGCATCGCGCGCCGGCCGGTGCGCGCCGCCTGTAGTACCGCCTCGTAGGCGATCTCCTCCAGACCACCGTCGGTCACCGCGCCGTAGACGCCGCCCTCCGGATCGACCAGCATCGCCGAGCCGATCGGCAACGGGGCAGAACCCATCGTGCGCACGATGGTGGCCAGTCCTCCGGTCCGCCCGGAATGCCACACCCGCAGTAGGTCATCGACGATGTCCCGCATGAGCTCGCTCCGATCACCGTGCGGACGAGGCCGGGTAGTCATGATCGACGCCCGTCGCCAAATCGTCGCACGTGACGCACACCATATCTGCCCGGCCCGCCAAATAGGTGCGCGCGCCCGAATCTCCTACGGCCTCCTGACATATCGAGGTCCAGTGGTTGTGTGCGAGCACAACGGGATGCCCCGGTGTGTTGTGGAACACAGCACGGGCGAGGCCGCTCGGCGCCGCGAAGGCCGCGGCGGTGACCCGGGCGATCACCGCCGCACCGACATCGGGGGTATCCACGGGCATGATCGCGGCGTAGCGCGCCGGGGTGCGCGCGGCGGCGATCAGGCCGGCCCGGACCGAGGCGCCGAGCCCGGTGGCCCAGTCCGCCGCCCAGACGGTGACGATCTCGGCGGGTAGGTGCACGGCCGCCGGATCGGGACCGGTGGCGCCGAGTACGACGATCACCGGATCGCAGCCCCCGTCGCGGAGCGCGGCCACCGCGGCGCGCAGCCAGGCCCCACCCTCGGCCAGCGCTTTCGGCTTGCCGTAGCGCGTTCCGGCCCCCGCGGCGAGCACGATGCCCGCGCAGCCGGGCGCGGGAACCGGACGATCGGGTAGAGCCATGACACGACGGTATCTCGGAACCGTCGCCCGCGCGTGCCGCAAGAGCGCTGCTCGGAGGCGGGAACGCCCGGTTTCCGCGCGGCGACACGCCGGTCGTCCGGTGGCGCTTTCCGGTGGCGCCCGGGCGGGTCGTATTCGATGCTGGTCCGATGACAGACGACGCGGACGGCCTCGCTCGATTCGACGCGCTGCCGCAGGACGCCGCCATCGAGGCGTTGCTTGCCTGTTGCTCCTCGCCGCAATGGGCGCGCGCGTTGGCCGCCGGACGGCCATACTCGAGTGTCGGCGCCGTGCTCGATACCGCCGACACCGTGCTCGCCGGACTGCCCGAAGCCGAGATCGATCGGGCGCTCGCCGGGCATCCGCGGATCGGTGAGCGGCCGCATTCGGCGGCTTCGGCGCGGGAGCAGGCCGGGTTGGCCGACGCGCCGGACGAGGTGCACGCGGCGCTCGCGGCGGGTAACCGGGCCTACGAGCAGCGGTTCGGTTATCGGTACCTGGTGTGCGCGAGCGGCAGCACCGGCAGCGAGCTGCTCGCGCTGCTGCAAAACCGGCTGCACAACGATGCCGAGACCGAAAGGCGGGTCATGCGAACAGAATTGGCGAAGATCAATCGACTCCGGCTGCGCCGGCTGCTCACGGCGGCGGTATGAGCACGCTGAGCACCCACGTGCTGGACGCGGTGCGCGGCGCGCCCGCGGCCGGTATCACGGTGACCCTGTACGGCGATGCCGGGCAACTGGATTCGGGCAGCACCGACGCCGACGGCCGGATCGCCGGGCTGGGTGGCGAGTTGGCGGCGGGGACCTATCGGCTGGTCTTCGGCACCGGCGCCTACTTCGCCGCACAGCAGGTCGAGACGTTCTACCCCGAGGTCTGCGTGAGTTTCGCCGTCACTGTGCCGCGGCACTATCACGTCCCGTTGTTGTTGTCGCCGTTCGCCTTTTCCACCTATCGAGGGAGCTGAATCCAGCATGGAGTTGACCGGGCCGATCACGCTCACCGACCACCGATACGGCAAAGCTGAGAACCGCGTCGTGCGGATCCGGCGCGAGACGGCGCGGCACGAGATCCGCGATGTGAACGTGTCCACCGTGCTGCGCGGCGACTTCGCCGACGCCTACGCCGGTGACCAGCGCAAGGTGCTGCCCACCGACACGCAGAAGCAGACCGCGTTCGCCTACGCGAAACAGCCTGGGCTACAGACGATCGAGGACTACGGGCTGGCATTGGCCGGCCATTTCGTCGACGATATCGAGCCGGTGTCCAGCGCCCGGATCGAGATCGACGAGTACGCCTGGCAGCGGGTGACGGTCGACGGCCGCGAACACGAGCACACCTGGGTGCGGCAGGGCCCGGAGGTGCGCACGGCGGCGATCACGGTGGCGGGCACGGGCGCCGACCGGCAGGCGTGGGTGATCGGCGGCGTGAAAGACCTGACCATCCTCAAGTCGACCGGGTCGGAGTTCGCTGACTTCCTGAGCGACGAATTCACTGTGCTGGCCCCGACCCACGATCGGATGCTGGCCACCACCCTCGTCGTCGCGTGGCGTTTCGCGGCGACCACCGGCATCGCCTGGGACGACGTGTACGCGGGTATTCGCGCGCGACTGGTCGAGACCTTCGCGACCCATCATTCGAAGGCGTTGCAGCAGACCCTGTTCGAGATGGGCAAGGCCGCGCTGCAGGCCTATCCGGTGCTCGCCGAGATCCGGCTCGCCGCGCCGAACAAGCACCACTTCGACTATGACCTGGCGCGTTTCGGCATCGAGAACAACGGCGAGGTCTACTACGCGGCGGACCGGCCGTACGGCCTGATCCATGCGACCCTGCAGCGCGCCGACGCACCGGAGGCAGGTCCCGCATGGTTGCCGTGACCGTCATCGAGAACTGTGCCGTCGCCACCGTCGACCCGGCGGGCACCGAATACCGCCACGGTCATGTGGTGTTGCGCGGCAACCGGATCGCGGCGGTCGGGCCGGGAGCGGCGCCGCCGGTGGATGATTCGGCCCACCGCATCGACGGCCGCGGCTGCCTGCTCACCCCCGGCCTGGTGAATACCCACCACCATCTCTATCAGTGGATCACTCGTGGTCTGGCCGCGGACAGCACGCTGTTCGAATGGCTCACCACGCTCTACCCCATCTGGGCCGGTATCGACGAGGACGCGGTGCGGGTGGCGGCGACCGGCGGGCTGGCGGCGTTGGCGCGCACCGGATGCACCACCAGCACCGACCATCACTACGTCTTCCCGCGCGAGGGCGGCGACGTGCTCGGCGCGGAGATCGCGGCCGCCGCCGACGTCGGCCTGCGGTTCCACCCGTGCCGCGGCTCGATGGATCTGGGGCGCAGCGCCGGTGGTCTGCCGCCGGATCACGTGGTGCAGTCGCTCGACACCATCCTGGCCGACAGCGCGGACGCCGTTGCCCGCCATCATGATCCGTCGTTCGACTCGATGCTGCGCATCGCGCTCGCCCCCTGCTCGCCGTTCTCGGTGAGCTCCGAGCTGCTCCGGGAATCCGCCGTGCTGGCACGCGAGCTGGGTGTCCGGTTGCACACCCATGTCGCCGAGACGATCGACGAACAGGACTACTGCGTACAGACATTCGGCTGTACCCCGGCCGAGTACATGGCGCAGCTCGGCTGGGTCGGCTCGGACGTGTGGTGGGCGCATGCCATCCATCTGGACGACACCGCCATCGCCACCATGGCGAAAACCGGTACCGGCGTTGCCCATTGCCCGACGTCCAATGCGCGCATCGGCGCGGGCGTGGCGCGCACCGCCGATCTGGTGCGGGCGGGTGTGCCGGTCGGTCTCGGCGTGGACGGCGCGGCGAGCAACGAGGCGAGTTCGATGCTCGAGGAGCCGCGCAACGCACTCTTCTACGCGCGCAACCGCGGCGGCCCGCGCGCCATGACGACCCGAACCGCGTTGGCGCTGGCCACGATCGGCGGCGCCCGGGTGCTCGGCCGGGCCGCCGAGATCGGCTCGATCGAGCCCGGCAAACTCGCCGATCTCGCGCTGTGGCGGCTCGACACCCCCGCCCACGCGGGCATCGACGACCCGGTGACCGCCCTCGTGCTCGGCGCCGCGCCACCCCTCGCGGCGCTGCTGGTGAACGGACGCGAGGTGGTGCGCGACGGCAGACTGGTCACGGTCGACGAGGACGCCGTCGGCGCGGCGGTCGCCGCCGCGCAGGCCGCGCTGGTCGCGAAGGCGGGGTAGCGGGCGGTGACCGTCAGCCGCAGCGGCGGGCCGCCAGCAGTGCCAAAGTATCGGCACAGGCGCGCATTTCACTGATCAGCACGTGGTGCTCGGTGTCCGGGGTCGCACCGCGCGGTCCGAACAGGCAGCATTCGATGCCCGCGCGGCTCAAATGCGTGGCGTCGTTGCCGCAGCAGGAGTAGGGCAGCGCGAGGCCACACTCCTCGACCCGGAAATCCGAGACCTGGGGGAGCAGTTCGGCGATATCGCGGACCACGGCACAGTCGGCGGGCCGGTCCATCGGCGGCATGTCGGTGCCGCCGACCCGATAGCGCGGATCGACCGGATGCTCCAGCGTGATCCGTGCTTCGGGAAAGGCGTCCCGTGCCCGATCCAGCGCCATGTCGACGGCCTTGCCGACCTGCTCCGGCTCGAACGGCGGCGGATACCGCAGGTCGATCAGCGCGGTGGCCTTGTCCGCGCAGTAGCTCACCCCGGACGGGTCGTGCTCCTCGCCCCGGCCGGCGAGCAGGCTGGCCACCTGAAGCCTTGGCAGCGGCGGGAATTCGGGATTGCGCAGACCGAGTTCGGCGGTATCGAGCAGGTCGAGGGTGCGCCGCAGGATCGCGATGGCGTCGACACCCTCATGCGGCCTGCTGGTGTGCGCGGTGCGGCCGCGCACGACGACGGCGAACTTGTGCACCCCGGCGGTCCGGGTGATCACCCGGCGTACCGAATAGGGTTCGGGCACCACGGCGGCGTCGGCGGTGAGCCCGCTGCGCAGTGCGTGCCTGGTGCCGGTGCCGCCTTGCAACTCGCCGACGACGAACTCGAGCAGCAGCGGGCGGCGCAGAGCAATGCCGCTGCGGCGCACCATGATCGCGGCCGAGAGGATGGCGGCGAGGCCGCTCTTCATATTGTGCAGGCCCGCGCCGTACAGCCGGTCGCCGTCGCGGCGCGCGGTGAACGGTGTCCGCGGCTGGTCGTGGCCGAGTGGATCCATGTCGAGGTGCCCGTTGAGCAGCAGCGCGGGCGTCCCGGTTTCCGGGCCGAGCCGGGCGATCGTCTGTAATCGACCGGGTTGTACCTCTTGGTGGTAGGCGTGAATATCGTTGCGGAGCAGGGTGTTACGGACATGCACCGCCAGCGGCGTCTCTCGCCCGGTGAACGAGGGAATGGCGGTGAGCTCGGCGGCCAGCCGCACGAGCTCGGCCTCGGGGAGCAGGCGGGACAGCTGGTCGCGGAAGGTCGTCGTCGAACTAGGCACGCCGGCGGAATCCGATCAGCAGGACGTCGCGTAATCCGGCGCCCGCGGCGGGATCGGTCACGGTGATCGGCGAGGTGTAGTGCAGCACCCGCTCATCGTCGAAAACGTAAGAGTCGAGCGGATCTTCGAGCACGAAACTGCGCAACCCGCGGTCCGGGTCGTAGCGGTCGTAGATGGCGGAGACGCCGCCGCTGACATTGGTTCGCTGGATCAGATGCGCGGAACCCGCGATCAGGCCGTCGCGGTGCTTGCCCGCCGGCGCCGGATCCCCCGGCGCGATCAGGCGCAGGTAATGGGCGTCGACCAAGCAGTCCGGGACGGACAGCACCCGGTGCGCAGTGAGCAGCCGGGCGACCGCGGCCGCGATCTGCTTGGTCGGCTCGGTCGCCGGGTGCTCCGCCGGGATCAGCTTGAAGCGGCGGGCAATGCCGCCCGCCACCGGATCGACCTGTTCGGATTGCACATACGGCGGCGGCTGATCGATCGCGGTGAGGGCGGCGGGGCCGTCCGTGCTCAGGCGGGTCAGGTCGAGCTGGAAGCACTGGTAGGCGCGCCGCCGACACTGTTCGCCGTCGGGCAGCCAGCGGTCGAGTTCGGTGTAGTCCCGGAACGTGCGCCGCAGGACGTGCAGATCGGGGCCGGAAAGCGGGAAATCGGCCGCGGTCATCAGCCAGGAGGACGGCGGGTCCGCGTCGGGCGCGGCCGGCAGCTCTCGGTCGGCAGACGCCGTCCGCTGATCGGTGTTTATCGGTGGCCCTTCCGCGTCAGGACATGGCGGGCCACAGCAGGGCTGCGGGCCGCGCATATCGGTGAGGGATGGCTCGCCGCCGGCGTGGGAAATATCACATCGAGCGAGCCGCGATGGACATTAATCACGCGGCTGCCCGGTGTCGAGTGTGCACCGGGCACGGACTTGCGTGTCGAGGCCGCCGGCACCGTGGCGTGCTGAGTAAGTCCTGTTCAGGGTGTATGCGGGATACTGGAACAGTGCCGCCTCTGACTGGATGGAGGCGGGCCGGGTGGACGCCGGACGGTGCGGGGGCCGGTCAGGTGAGCGGTGGCCGGTCACCGGCCGCCGCCGATCAGCGGGGTAACGGCCGCGCAATCCGGCGCGGAGGTTGTGCAACATCGTGGCAACTCCGCGCTTCTAGGGTGGGCGGCAGCGGCAGTGGAGCGAGGTGAGACGTGGACCTGGACACGATCCGGGAAGTGCTGGTGGCGCGGGAGCGGGCAGACCTGGGGGCGCTGAGTGCTTCGTGCGCGGTGCTGGCGGGCGGGACCTTCCTGTTCGCCGAGCCACAGGACCGGCTCGACCGGCTGGTCGACATCACCGCCCTCGGCTGGCCCGCGGTGAGCGTGGTGCCGGCGGGGCTGGAGATCGCGGCGACCTGCACGCTGGCGGAACTGGCCGGTGCGGGGCCCGGGCGTGAACTCGGCGTGCCGGTGTTTCGCGAGGATTGGCCGGGTACAAGGCTTTTCGCGCAAGGGTGCCGGGCTTTGCTGGCATCGCACAAGATCTGGCGGACCGCGACCGTCGGGGGAAACATCTGTTTGTCGCTGCCCGCCGGTGGTGTGCTCGCGGCCCTGACCGCGCTCGACGGCGTGGCACTGCTGTGGGGGCCGGACGGCGTGGACCGGCGGATTCCCTTGCGGGAGTTCGTGCTCGGCCCCGAGCGCAACGTGCTGTTGCCCGGTGAGGTGTTGCGGTCGGTAACCGTTCCGACGACAAGCCTGCGCGCGCACACGAGTTTCCGGAAGATCGCGCTCGCGCCGCTGGGGCGTTCCGGCGCGGTCGTGATGGGGCGGCGTGATCCGGACGGCCGGTGTGCGATCACCCTGAGCGCGGCCACCGTCCGGCCGATCGTGCTGGACTTCGGCGCCGTGCCCAGCGCGGCCGAGGTCGACGCGCTGGTCGCGGGACTCGATCCGCAGCTCTGGTTCGACGACCCGCACGGTGCGCCCGATTGGCGGGCGCATGTCACCGGCCTGCTCGCCCGCGAGGTCGCCGCCGAGTTGCAACTCGTGCAGGACCCGCTATGAGACTCGAAATCGACGGCAGGGCGGTCGAAGTCGACCCTCGCCCGGGTCAATGCCTGCGCACCCTGCTTCGCGAACAAGGCACCTTCGCTGTCAAAAAGGGTTGCGATACAGGCGATTGCGGTGCCTGCACGGTCCAGCTCGACGGTCTCCCCGTGCACTCCTGTCTCATCCCGGCCCACCGCGCCGCCGACCGCACGGTCACTACCGCCGCCGGTCTCGGCACCGCCGCGGACCCCCACCCAGTCCAGCGCCGTTTCGTCGAGCACGCCGCCTTCCAATGCGGATTCTGCACCGCGGGCATGGTCGTGACAGCCGCCGGCCTCGGGCTCGCCGGGGCCGCACCGTGCGGCCGGACCGGCGCCGACGGGAGCCCCACTGCCCTTCCGAGTGCGCAGTCTGCCGCGGTCGATGCCGAGCCGGATGGCAACGAGGGGCCGGAAGGGGGCTCCGCCACCACGACCGAACCTGCCGCCGACCCGGACCGTCCCGCACGCACCAGTGCCGAGATCGCCGAGCTGATGAAGGGAAACCTGTGCCGCTGCACGGGTTACCGCGCCATCGCCGACGCCCTCAATGGTGCCGCGACAGCCGAAGCCGACATCGCCGCCGCGCAACCGGACATCGCTGATGGTGCAGACCAGGTGCTCACCGCCGGCGAGCAGCATCTGGCGGAAGGGGGCCACGCCGGGGCTGCCGGCGAGCCGACGCGTGGTGCGTTGCCCGGGAGCGGCTGGGTGGGGCGTGGGGTCGGTGCGCCCGCCGGTCCGCGGATCGTGCGCGGGGGCGAGCCGTTCACCTTCGATCTCGCGCCCGGTGCCGAGGGGAGCGCGACCGCCGGGTCGAGCACGAATTCGACTGGGGTGGGGGTGGTTTCGCCGCCGAGCGCGCCGTTGCACCTCGCGGTACTGCCGAGTCCGCACGCGCACGCGCGCATTCTGTCCATCGAGACGGCCGCTGCCGAGGCGGTGCCCGGGGTGCGGGCGGTGCTCACCTATGCGGACGCACCAGGGGTGGCGTTCTCCACGGCCCGGCACGAGTTGCGCGCCGACGATCCGGATGACACATATGTACTCGACCGGACGGTGCGGTTCGTGGGGCAGCGGGTGGCGGCGGTGGTCGCGGACAGCCTTGCGGCCGCACGCGCGGGCTGCCGGGCACTGGCAGTGACGTACGAGGTGCTGCCCGCGGTGTTCGATCCGGCGGCGGCACTGCTGCCCGACGCACCGAAACTGCATGCGGAAAAACCGGATTCGGCTCGCATTGCGGACTCGCGACGCAATCTGATCGCCGAGGTGCACGGCGAGGTCGGCGATACCGCGGCCGGGCTCGCGGCGGCGGCGAAAGTGGTCAGCGGTGTATGGCATTCGCCGCGCGGGCAGCACGTGCACCTGGAAACCCACGGCGGCGTCGGCTGGCTCGACGCCGACGGCAGGCTGGTCGTCCGGTGCAGCACCCAGGTGCCGTTCCTGGTGCGCGACGAACTGTGTCAGATCTTCGGCCTGCGTAAGGACCGGGTACGGGTGTTCGCCACCCGGGTCGGCGGCGGCTTCGGCGCGAAGCAGGAGATGCTCGCCGAGGACCTCATCGCGTTGGCAGTGCTGCGCACCGGCCGCCCGGTGCAGTACGAGTTCACCCGCGGCGACGAATTCACCGCCGCCACCTGCCGCCACCCGATGCGGGTCGCGGTCACCGCGGGCGCCGGCGCCGACGGTGTGCTCACCGCGCTGGTGGTGGATGTACTCGCCGACGGCGGCGCGTACGGCAATCACAGCGCGGGCGTGATGTTCCACGGCGTCGGCGAATCGATCGAGGTCTACCGTTGCGCCAACAAGCGGGTGGACGCACAAGCCGTATACACCAATAACATTCCGTCCGGCGCCTTCCGCGGCTACGGGCTCGGCCAGGTGATCTTCGGGATCGAGTCCGCGCTCGACGACTTGGCGCGTGCCCTCGGCATCGATCCGTTCGAGTTCCGCCGGCGCAATGTGGTTCGCCCGGGCGATGCGTTCGTCGGCGCCGAGGTGGACGAGAGCGACCTGACCTTCGGCAGCTACGGTCTCGATCAGTGCATCGATCTGACCGAGCGAGCACTGGTGCGCGGCAACGGCGTTGCCGCCCCGGACCCGAGCTGGCGGGTCGGCACCGGCATGGCGGTGTCGATGATCGCGACCATTCCGCCGCGTGGCCACCGCTCCGACGCGACGGCCACCCTGCTGCCGGACGGCCGCTACGAGATCCGGGTCGGTACCGCGGAATTCGGCAACGGCACCAGCACGGTGCACGCGCAACTCGCGGCGTCCGCGCTGGAAACCGCGGTGTCGCGCATCGTGCTCCGGCAATCCGACACCGACCTGGTCGGCCACGACACCGGCGCGTTCGGTTCCACGGGGATCGTGGTCGCGGGCAAGGCGAGCTATGCCGCGGCAGCGGAGCTGCGCAGGCTGTTGCTCGGGCGGGCGGCGAAACTGGCCGGGCTGCCCGAACACGACTGCGTGCTGGAGGCCGCGGGTGTTCGGTGCGGAGACCAGTTCTTCGACGCGGCGGCACTGCTGGCCGACGGCCCGTTGATCGCGCACGGGGAGCACGCGGGCAGTCCCCGTTCGGTGAGCTTCAACGTGCACGCCTTCCGGGTCGCGGTGCGGCCGGACACGGGCGCGATCCGCATCCTGCAGTCCGTCCAGGCCGCCGACGCGGGGACAGTGCTCAATCCGGTGCAATGCCGCGGTCAGGTCGAGGGTGGCGTGGTACAGGCGCTCGGCACCGCGCTGTACGAGGACATGCGCAGCGCGCAGGGACTGGTCACCACGCAGTCGCTGCGGCACTATCACATCCCGCAGTTCGCGGACGTGCCGCGGACCGAGGTGTATTTCGCCGATACCGCCGATGCGCTGGGCCCGCTGGGCGCGAAGTCGATGAGCGAGTCCCCGTACAACCCGGTCGCCCCGGCGCTGGCGAACGCGATACGCGATGCTGTCGGGGTGCGGCCGGACCGGCTGCCGATGACCGCCGACCGTATCTGGCGGGCCATGCAGGAAGGAGAACCACGGTGAGACGCGGCGCGAGTATCAGGCCCGGAGGCGGCAGCGAGCGTAACCACGGAGGGACAGCGAGGGCCGCATATCGAGCGCAGCTGCCGGATAATGTCCGAGCGCGGGTCGATTCGATGCTCGACACCGTCGATACCGAGTTGCGTACGCGCTATCCGGGACCGGATGGACGGTCGCAGCCGATCCATGTCGCGTATGTCCCCGCGGACCGGATCGCCGAGGACACGCCAGGCGTGTGGGGCGCGGTGGCCGTCGAACTGCTGGACGAGCACGCCGCCCTGCTGACCGAGCTGGACACGACCGGCTCGCTGCCCGACGTGCGCAAGCGGCTCGAGCAGGACCCGATCCAAGATCTGCGCATCGATTTCGAGGACGGCTACGGGTTCCGCGCTGACGACGAAGAGGACAAGGCGGCACAGGAGGCGGGCGCGGTGCTGGCCGCCTGGGCACAGCGGCCGGATCGCCCGCGCAGCTTCGGCATCCGGACGAAGGGCCTCGCCGCGGCGGAGCGCGGTCGCACGCTGCGCACGCTCGAGCTGGTGCTGGCCGGGATGGGCGAGGTGCCCGCGGGATTCGTCTTCACCGTGCCCAAGATCCGTGCGGCGGAACAGGTTCGGGCGCTGGTCGTGCTGTGCGAGGGCTTGGAGAGCGGTTACGGACTCGCCGCGGGGGCGCTGCGGTTCGAATTGCAGATCGAGAGCCCGCAGGCGATCGTCGCCGCCGACGGCACCGCGCCCATCGCCCGGATGCTCGGCCTGGCCGAGGGGCGCTGCAGCGCACTGCATTTCGGTACCTACGACTACACCGCCGCGTGCGGCGTCGCGGCCCCCGATCAGGCGCTCGACCATCCCGCCGCCGACTACGCGAAAGCCGTCATGCAGGTGGCCGCCGCGCAGACCGGGGTCTGGGTGTGCGACGGCTCCACCCAGATCGTGCCCGATGCCGCGCCGGAAGCCGCGCTGCGCAACCATCACCGCCTGGTCGGCCGGGCGCTGCGGCGCGGCTATTACCAGGGGTGGGACATGCATCCGGGCCACCTGGTGACCCGCTGGCTGGCGACCTACGACTTCTTCCGGCAGGCGATCGAGGTGGCCGTGCCGCGCTTGCAGGCCTACCTCGACCGGCGCTCGGGCGGCGTCATGGACGAACCGGCCACCGCGGAAGCCTTGGCCGCCACGGTGTTACGCGGACTCGACTGCGGGGCACGCACCCCTGCGGAACTGACCGCCCACGCACCCGAGCTGACCATGGCGGTGCTGCGTGCCCTGGTCACGCGCGCGCCGCTGCCGAAGGAGGCCCGATGACCGACGCGGACTTCACCCTGCTGCCCGACCTGGCGGTGCGCCCGCTGGGCGGTTCGGTGATCTGGGCGAACGACGAATTCTTCGCGGAGAAGGAGAATTTGATCAATCCGGGCCCGCCCGATTATCAGACCTCGACGTTCGGGCACAAGGGCCAGGTCTACGACGGCTGGGAAACCCGTAGGCACCGCGGCCGGCCCGGAGACGATTCGGCCATCGTGCGGCTCGGCGTGCCCGGCGTGATCCGCGGCGTCGTGGTGGACACCGCCTGGTTCAAGGGCAACTACCCGCCCGCGGTGTCGGTGTCCGCGCTGGAGGTGCAGGACTATCCGACCGCGGAAAGCATTGCCGCCCGCGAGGATTGGGTGACGCTGGTCGATCGCGCCCCCGTTGCCGGGGACAGTCGCAACCCGTTCGCCGTCGCGAGCGAACGACGGTGGACGCACGTGAAGCTCACCATGCATCCCGACGGCGGGGTCGCACGGCTGCGGGTGCACGGCGAAGGCAGCCCCGATCCCCGCTTGCTCGGCCTCGGCCCGCTCGATCTGGCGGCACTGGAAAACGGTGCGCTGGTGCTGGATTGCTCCAACCGCTTCTACAGCTCGCCGAATCAACTGTTGTATCCCGGCCTGGCTCGGCGGATGGGGGACGGCTGGGAGACCGCGCGGCGTCGCGACGACGGCAACGACTGGGTGCGGATCCGGCTGGCCGGTCCCGGCCTGATCCGGCTGGCCGAGATCGACACCTCGTATTTCCTCGGCAACAGTCCGGGCGCGGCCCGGCTCACCGGGCGCACCAACGACGGCACCGAGCTCGAATTACTGCCGCGCACCGACCTTTTGCCCGACACCAGGCATCAGTTCGCGATCGCGCCGATGGCGGCGTCGGTGGAGGAGGTCCGCCTCGACATCTATCCCGACGGCGGCCTGGCCCGGCTCCGCCTCTACGGGGAGCTGGGCGGGTGAGCCGGGAATTCGTCGGCTACGGCCGGACGCCGCCGGACCCGCAGTGGCCCGGCGGCGCGCGGCTGGCCGTCCAGTTCGTGCTGAACTACGAGGAGGGCGGGGAGAACAACGTCCTCGACGGCGACCCGCACTCGGAGACCTTTCTCTCGGAGATGACTCCGGCGCAGGCGTTTCCGAATCGGCACATGAGCATGGAGTCGCTCTACGAGTACGGGTCGCGGGCCGGGCTGTGGCGGGTGCTGCGCGCGTTCGAACGGCGCGGGCTGCCGTTGACCATCTTCGCGGTCGCGCGGGCCATGCAGCGAAATCCGGAGGCGGTGGCGGCTTTTCGCGAGCTCGGGCACGAAATCGCCGGGCACGGCCTGCGCTGGCAGTCCTATCAACTGGTCGACCGGGACACCGAGCGGGCGCATCTGGCCGAGGCGGTGCGCATCCTCACCGAACTCACCGGTGCCGCCCCGCTCGGCTGGTACACCGGCCGTGATTCGCCGAACACCCGTGAGCTGGTGGTCGAGCACGGCGGTTTCGTCTACGACTCCGATTCCTACGCCGACGACCTGCCCTACTGGGTCACCGTGCAGGGTACGGACCAGTTGGTGGTGCCGTACACGCTGGACACCAACGACATGCGGTTCGCCTCGCCCGCCGGTTTCCCCACCGGCGAGCAGTTCTTCGCGCATCTGCGCGACGCCTTCGACGTGCTGTATCGCGAAGGCGCGGAAGGCAACCCGAAGATGCTGTCGGTGGGCCTGCACTGCCGCATCGTCGGCCGTCCCGCGCGCATGGCCGCCCTGGAACGCTTCCTCGACCACGTGCAGTCCCACGACAGGGTCTGGATCGCTCGCCGCATCGAGATCGCCGAGCATTGGCGCCGGGTGCACCCCGCGCGGGTGCACTGAGCGCCGGCGCGCTGCGAGGACGGCACAATTCGGGTCATGTGCGGCGCGGGCTCGCCGATTACTTTCGGGTGTCGACCAAACGCACAAGGAGCTCGAATGATCGCAGTCCGTGGGTTCGCAGGCGCCGCCCTGATCGCCGCCGCCACACTGGCCGGCACCGGCGCGGCCGGCGCGGCCCCCTTGCCGCTCGAACCGCATACGCCGGTGGCGACGGAGTTGGTCGCGGGCAGCTGCGGTGGTATCACCGAGCCGTTCGCGGCGCTGGTCTGCGCGCTCAGCAGCCTGTCCGGCAACCAAGGCCCCGGTTTTCCGTGAT
>NZ_BAFT02000035.1 GCF_000308475.2 Nocardia brasiliensis NBRC 14402
GGGCGGGACCGTGCGGTCCGGGCCGGACCAGGCCCGCGGCGCTGACGCGGTGCGGGCCTGGTCTGCGTCACCGTTGGCCTCCGTCACCCGGAAGTGTTTGCGGCTGCGGGCTTTCCAGCAGCGCCTGAGCGGGATCGACAGGCTGGTGCGGCGTTTCGGCCTGCGGCCCGGCCTCGGCCTGTGGCGCGACCGGTACCGGCGACGGCGGCACCGGGCTGGCGGGCACGGGGCTCACCGGTGCCGCATTGGCCTGAATGTTGGTGCCGGGAGCCGGAAGTGGGGCTGGGGTCGGCGTGGTCGTGACCGGCATCACGCGCTCACCGCGCGCCTGGGCGTTGTTCGCGGGCGGCGGCACCGGCGCGGACGGCGACACGTTCAACGGCGGCACCGGTGGCCCCTCCGCCGGCGTGGGCTTGCCGATCACGGTCACGGTGCCGTCCGGGGCGACCACGATGCGGGCCGGATCCTTGGCCGGGATCATGCCGAGCTCGCGGGCGCGGGCGGCCAGCTCGGGCGCGGAATCGGCGCCCTCCACCTCGCGCTGCAGGGCCGCGCGCTCGTCGGCGAGACGCTTGTTGGTGGCCCGGATGTCGCCGAGCTGGTAGCTGTCCTCGGCGGCCCGGGTGGTCAACAGCAGCGTCAAGGCCAAGCCGCAGCCCAGCAGCGCGATGATCGCCACCACGAACGGAATCCGCGTGGCCATGACCGAACCCTGCCGCAGTGGCAGATCGGGTGCGTCCGAACGGCTTTCGGCGCGCGTCCGGCGCCGTGCGTAGGCCCGCTGCGCGGCGCCCGACTTCACCCGCTCGGACTCGTGCGCCCGGCGCGCGATGCGCCCGGGCGTCTGAACGGTCCGCGTCCGAATGCTCATGACTGCGCCTCGCTGGCGCTCGGCTCCATCATGTGCATGGCACGCTGGCACATGATTCGCTCACTTCGTTCTCTCATGTTCCAGTCCCCTCGAGAGTCTGTGCGGGACGTCCGGCCTCCCTTGTCCAGGCCCCGCACCCGGTCCGCCGGAAGACGACAGCGGCTGCGTGTCTCTCCCGGCCTCCTGCGAACGATGCGGGACGGACCCGCATCGGCTCAGCCGAAGGAGCGCACGCCTGGACGTGTCTCGATCGGCCACGTGTCCATGTGGGCCATCCGCGCTCGGCCACGAGGGCGAGCGCCACGGGTACGCGTCTCATCCCCGCTCCTGGATTCGCTCAGCGGCGCGCATCCGAACCGGAGCGGCGCGCGGGTTCTCCTCGATCTCCGCCTCGGTCGCCTTCTCGGCGCCGCGGGTCAGCATCCGGAATTCCGGTCCCATGCCCGGCAATTCGACGGGCAGATCCACCGGGGTCCGGGAGGCCGCGCGCGGCGCGAACTCCTGCTTGACCACCTTGTCTTCCAGCGACTGATACGACATGACGACGATCCGGCCGCCCACCCGCAGCGCGTCCAGGGCGGCGGGCAGCGCGGCGCGCAGCGAATCGAGCTCGCTGTTCACCTCCACCCGCAACGCCTGGAAGGTGCGTTTGGCCGGATGCCCGCCGGTCCGCCGGGTCGCGGCAGGGATCGTCGCATACAGCAGTTCGACCAGCTCGGCGCTGGTGGTGAACGGCTGCTGCTGACGACGGCGCAGCACCTCGGAGGCGATCTTGCCCGCGAAGCGTTCCTCCCCATAGGTTTTCAGCACCCGGGCCAGATCGCCGTGGCTGTAGGTGTTGAGCACATCGGCGGCGGTCGGGCCGGTGGTCGGGTCCATCCGCATGTCCAGCGGCGCGTCGATCGAGTACGCAAAACCGCGGTCGGCCTCGTCGAGCTGCATCGACGACACACCCAGGTCCATCAGGATGCCGGAGACCGAGCCGACGGCGCTCAGCCCCGCCTCGCTCAACGCGTCGGCGATGCCGTCATATCGGGTGTGCACCAAGGTGATTCGGTCGGCGAACGGGGCGAGCCGGTCACCGGCCAGTTTCAGCGCCGTGGTGTCGCGGTCCAGCCCCACCAGCCGCAGGCCCGGATAGGTGCGCAGGAAATGTTCGGCGTGCCCGCCTAATCCGAGGGTCGCGTCGAGGTAGACCGCGCCCGGCTCGGTGAGCGCGGGACCGAGCAGCGCATCGGCACGGCCGAGCAGAACGGGAATATGGCGAGGCTCACGCGGGTCGTCCAGGTGCTGTCCATGGTTCACCTCGACCTCCCGGGATCTGCCTCGCTTCGTCGCGCACCGCGCACGGGTCGCCTTGTTCCGCAATGCTTTTGCATAAGAAACCGTTGCCGGAGACGAATGCCCCGTGGTCTCTGACCGAGCCGCGGCACCTGGCGTCGGGGAAGTACGTCAGGGTCCGCGTCCGGGCAGAGGCCGCGCGGCACTCGTTCGCTCGGGGCTAGAAGATTCCGCCCAGCGACTCGTCTCTCGCTTGCGAGAAGTCCTCCTCGTGCTCGGCGAGGTAGGAGTCCCACGCCTGCTTGTCCCATATTTCGAGGAAATCGACCGAGCCGATCACCACGCAATCCCGTTGCAGGTTCGCGTAGCGACGATGTTCGGCCGACAACACGATCCGGCCCTGCGCGTCCGGACGCTGTTCGTCCGTACCGGCCGCGAGTGCCCGGACGAACGCGCGGGCCTGCGGGTTACTCCGAGACGCCGCCGCGGCTCGCCGGGCGAGCGCGGTGAACTCTTCTCTGGGGTACACGGCAAGGCTGTGGTCTTGACCCTTCGTGACCATCAACCCTCCCGCCAGATCGTCTCGAAATTTCGCAGGCAACGTGAGTCGCCCCTTGTCGTCCAAGCGAGGTGTGTAGGTACCGAGAAACAACTCGATACCTCCCTAGTCGATCACCTCGATGGTCGGCCTTTCCTGTGGTGCGCGCTCCACATTACCCCACTTTCCCCCACTTTCAATCGAAACCGCCGGTGATCTGGCTCCCCGCTCAGACGATTCCGCAGGTCATCCCAGCTATCACCCAGGTGGAGAACTTTTTGCGTGTTCTGCCGACACGCACGGTACGCCTGGACAAACGCCCGGAAACACCCAGCAAACACCCCAGGTGCGGTCCGGCTCGGCCGATGACGGGGTGATGCGGGGGAACCGCGTGGGGCGGTGTGGGGAATCTTGGTGGGGCGAGGTGGGGGATCTCGGTGGGGCCGGGTGGGGATCTTGATGGGACCACCGCGGACGCGAGACGGCGACGCCGCACCTCGTCGGTGCGGCGTCGCCGTCTGTGCTGAAGTTGTCAGGCTACGAGCAAGCCGTTCGTCGCGGTGGGTGCGAATCGCCAGACCCGAACCGAACCCGCTGGCGAGCGCTACTCCTGCTCGAACCGGCGCCGGAAGCGATCTTCCATGCGCTCGGAGAAGCCGCCCGACTTTCGTTGGCGGCTACGCCCACTCGGTCCGCTGCTCGGACCACCGGGAGCGGCATCGCCGCCGGACCGATCGCCCTTGGTGATGCCCTTGGATCCGCCGAGCAGCAGGAGCACGCCCGCGGCGAACATCACGATGAATCCGACCAGACTGATGATCGGAAAGCCGCCCGGCTTCACTGGAGCAGCGATGCCGGCGACGAGTAGAAACAGACCAAGGACGAACAAGGCCGCGGCCTGGAGTCTGCGACGACTCGAGGTCGAGCGAAGGCGTCCGCCGCGGACGGACGACGCGAACTTCGGATCCTCAGCATAGAGCGCGCTCTCGATCTGTTCGAGCATGCGCTGCTCGTGCTCGGAGAGTGGCACGGTACCTCCCCCGGCACTAGGCGTGGCTGTCGCCTCCGGGTAGGCGACAGATAGCCGACCTTGGCGGCTATCTCCCACCAATGATACGAGTTCGATCAGGGGCGTACCACCTAGTCGACCATAACTATGCGGTCGTGCCGCCTGTCACTATCCGGTCAAGCCGCCCGTCCAGCCCGGCGCGGGTCGCAAACGGGCTGATGCGGACAGCAGATCTTCCACGTCGTGCAGGAATGCGCCTACCCGCGAAGAGAACTCGTCGGCCTCGTCGTCGTCGACATCACGATCGAGTCCGGCCTCCAGCGCGGCGCGCAACTCCGAGCGCGAGCTGAAGTAATCGGCCCACATCGTGAACTCGGGCGCGGCGCCCTGCATGAGCACCCACGCGTTGCGCGAACGCGCCCGCGGCGCGTTGTCCGCTCCGGTGAGCGCGATCACCGCGCCCGCGCCCCGCAACGCGGCGAGATAGGCGGTGCGGAATCGTTCCCGCGGGTCTCGCTCCCCCGCGGCCTGCATGAGCAGGCCATCCGCTCGCTTCAGGAGCTTGCCCGCACGACCGGGCTGCCCCGGATGTTCGATCCGACCAGACATCTCCGGAGTCCCTTCACGACCTGAGCACCTGGAGCCAACACAGCCTTGGTGTGACCGAACAGGTATTCGAACGTTTGAATTGAGATTGAATATAGAGACGCCCACCGACAAACTTCCGCGCCTGCGCTGTGGACCGACGAGAGTTATGACCGCCGTCAAGCCCAATCACACTCCCGCACCCGTCGTCGTCGACCTCTCCGTCGCGACCCTGCGCTCCCGGCTGCACGATGCGCTGGCGGTGTACGTCGCGGCGATGGACTATCCGCGCGGCACCGAACACCATCGCGCGCCCATGTGGACCGAGCACACCACCCGGGCCGGGTGGCAGGCGGTCGCCGCGGTGGTCCCCGAGGATTCCGGCGAGGTCGACCTACGTTCGGCGCCCATCGTGGCGATCGCCTACGGCTACCGGGGCGCGGCGCACCAGTGGTGGCACCAGCAGGTGCACAGCGGGATGCGGCGCTCCGGCTGGCCGGAACACTCTGCGCGCGAGCTCCTTTCGGATTACTTCGAACTGACCGAGCTGCACGTGCACCCCACCGCACAGGGTCGCGGCATCGGCGCCACGCTGCTCGAACGGCTGCTGCGCGACCGCCCCGAACAGGCGGTGCTGCTGTCCACACCCGAGGTGGACGGGGAGGACAACCGGGCCTGGCGGCTGTATCGACGCCAGGGATTCGGCGACGTGGTGCGGAATTTCGTGTTCGCGGGCGACAACCGGCCCTTCGCCATCCTCGGCCGGCGGTTGCCGCTCTACGGGACGGCCGAGCAGCCGTGAGGGTCACGTGACGGTCGTCGTCGTAGGTTCCGGTCACAACGCGCTGGTCGCCGCCTGCTACCTGGCGCGCGCCGGGCACGCGGTCGAGGTGCTCGAACGCGACGACGTGCTCGGCGGCGCGGTGTCGACGGTCGAGCGGTTCCCCGGCCATCAGGTCGACCGGGGGTCCTCCGCCCACATCATGATCCGGCACACCGGGATCATCGAAGAACTCGAGCTGGCCGACTTCGGACTGCGCTACATCGACTGTGACCCATGGGGTTTCACCCCCGCCGTCGGCGATCGCGCGCCCCTGGTCTTCCACCGTGATCTCGACGCCACCTGCGCGTCCATCGCCGCGGCCTGCGGCGACCGTGAGGCCGCGGCGTACCGGCGCTTCGTCGAGGTGTGGGGTCCGCGCAGCGCCCGGGTGATGCGCGCGTTCCGCGGCGGCCCGACACCGGGCCGGCTGATGCGCTCGTTCTGGGGGCTGGACGCGAAGAACGGCGGCAGCGCGCTCTCCCGCGAGTTCCTGCAGTCCGGTGACGCCTTGCTGGACAGCTCCTTCGAGGACGAACGGCTCAAGGCGTCGCTGGCCTGGTTCGGCGCGCAGTCCGGGCCGCCGATGTCGGAACCCGGCACCGCGCCGATGGTCGGATTCGCCGCGCTGATGCACACCCTGCCGCCCGGGCGTGCGGTCGGCGGCAGTGGCGCACTGGCCGCGGCGCTGGTCGCCCGGCTGCGCTCGGACGGCGGCGTGGTGACGGCGGGCGACGCGGTGACCAGCCTGCGTCGCACCGGCAACGGCTGGCGGGTGCGCACCGCCGCGGGCCGAGACCTGCACGCCGACAAGGTGATCGCGGGCACCCATGTGCTGACCACGCTGGACCTGTTGCGCGACGGCGGATTCGACGCGGCGGTGCTCGAGGATTGGCGGCGGCGCATCCGGGTCGGCCCCGGCATCGGCATGGTGGTGCGGGCGGCCACCAGCGGGTTGCCGCACTACCCCGGCAGCTCCCCCGACGAATCAGCCAGGGGCCTGCAATTTCTCGTCTCCGATCGCAGGCAGCTGCGGCTCGCGCACGGCGCGGCCACTGCCGGTGACCTGCCGCCGCGCCCGGTGGTGCTGGCGATGAGCTTCAGCGCGCTGGACCCGAGCATCGCCGCGCCCGGCGAACATCAGCTCTCGCTATGGGCGCAGTGGCATCCCTACCGGCTGGCCGACGGCAGCGCCTGGGCGGCGCACGCGGAACGCGAAGCGGATCGGATCATCGCCGAAGTCGACTCCTATGCACCGGGTTTCGCCGGCTCGGTGCTGCGTCGCCACGTGCAGACGCCGGTCGATCTGGAGCGGGAGATGGGTCTGCTCGGCGGCAATGTGATGCACGTGGAGATGTCGCTGGATCAGATGATGCTGTGGCGGCCGCTGCCGGAGCTGTCCGGGCAGCGGGTGCCCGGTGCGCCCGGTCTGTATCTCACCGGCGCGTCCACCCACCCGGGCGGCGGGGTCTCGGGGGCGAGTGGTCGCAGTGCGGCCGCATTGCTGCTGCGCGATCAGCGGCGCAGCCGATTCGCGTTGCCGCGCAGGCGATGAACGGGCCGACCGAGGCGATGACGGGGCAGCCGACAAAGGTTCCGGTCGCCCCACCCGTCGCGCCGACCGAGGTGGCACCGAATCGCGGCGCAACATCGGCAGCACAGTCGCAGACCGAGGCACTCGGCACCGAACCCGCAGTCCGGCGGACGGCACGGTTCCTCGTGCCCGCCGCGTACGCGGTGCTGCTGGTGCTCGCGCAGATCAGTTATCCGCTGACTTCGGGCACCGGCCGCGATCGGGTCACCGTGGTTGTCGTACTGCTTTCGGCGGGTACAGCGTTGGCGCATGCGACGGCGACCCGGGGGCTCCGGTTCGCGCTCGGGTTCGCGGTGATCGTGTCGGGGCTCGGGCTGCTCGCCGAGATCGTCGGCACGGCAACGGGTTTGCCGTTCGGGTGCTATGCGTACGCGGCGGACCGGCTCGGGCCTGCACTGAGCGGGGTGCCGCTGGTGGTCGCGCTGGCCTGGACCGGCGGGCTCTATCCGGTGTGGGTGGTGGCCGGGCTGCTGGTGCGCGGCCCCGTGCGGCGGATCGGGCTCACCGCGATCGGCGCGATCGGCTGGGATCTGTTCCTCGATCCGCAGATGGTCGCCGACGGACAGTGGACCTGGTGCGCCACCGACGCCGGACTGCCCGGACTCGCGCACATCCCGTACACCAACTACCTCGGCTGGTTCGGCGTGGCGCTGGTGATGGGCGCACTGCTCACCGTATGGGCCCGCCGCACGGCGGCGTCTGCGGGGCTCGACAATTTGTCAGCAGGGCTCGACAGGACAACACCCGGATCGGACTCCGAAATCGACGTGCTGGTGCCCGTCGCCGTGTTCCTGTGGACATGGCTCGGGTCGGCGCTCGCGCACGCGGTGTTCCTCGGACTGCCCTACTCCGCCTGCTACGGCGGAATCGGGCTCGGTCTGCTCGGTGTTCCGCTGCTGCTGCGGTACCGCCGGCGGTACGAAAACCGAGGCCTACGCGCTGCCCGCACAGCCCGATGAACCTCGTTCCGCCCGTCGCGTGGGCATCTGGACGAACGGCCTGGCACGATGTCTGCGTGCAGCCGAGTCCCGTCACCACGATCCCCGATGCCCCGGTCCTACCGTCGCCGCGGACGCCCCGCCTCGCCAGGCGTATCGCCGCGGCCGTCTTGCTCACGGCATTGCTGGTTCCGGTCCTCGCGGGCTGCCTGCGCGTGCAGGTGTCGATGGGTGTCTCGTCCAATGATCGGGTCTCCGGTCGGATCGTCGCCGCGGTCGTGCCGACCGATCCCAAAGACAAGGGCCCGCAGTTGAAGGCCCCCGATTCGCTCGCCGCGAAGGTGCGAGTGGAGCCCTACAGCCAGGACGGCTACATGGGCAGTCAGGTGTTCTTCGAAGACATGTCCTTCGGCGAAGTCGCCCAACTGGGTCAGCTGTCCGAACAGACCCAGGGCATGTTCCAGTTGCAGTTCCAGCGCACCGGCGACCTGGTCAGCCTCAGCGGCCGGGTCGACCTGAAATCCGTGCCGCCGCACGGCTCCGACGTCCAGTTCACCGTCGCGTTCCCGGCCCGCGTCGCCAAGACCAACGGCAACCGCGAGGGCGACAACATCGTGTCCTGGAAACTGCCGCCCGGCGACGTCTCCACCCTGCGCGCCGAAGTCAGCTACGCCGACCCCAACACCCGCTCCTTCGCGGGCTGGGCAGGCATCGTCGGTGGCATCACCCTCGCGGTAGCCGCGATCATCGCCGCCATGGCCTACATGGACCGCAACCCCGCGGCCCCCGGCGCCCCGACCGGATTCTCCTGGAGCCGCTGGTGGCGCACCGTCAAACAGAACCGCTGGTAGATCTGAGGGTGTCCGCCGACACAAGGTTGCGCTGGGCCGGTGAGGGCCGGATCACTGTGCGCCGGTTGGCAACACGGGCTGCTGGCATGCCGATAGCGTTGGCCTCAGCGAGGACCGGCGTGGAGACTGCCGTAGACAGCCGGATCATCCTGTGCCGCTCGACAGCACGGGCAGGCAAGCAGACGGCACAGATCGGCGTGGAGCATGCCGACGCCGGATTTCCCATAGACAGCCGGATCACCCAGCGACGATCAACAACACCGGGGGCCTGCCTGCCGATATCGCTGTCACCAGCGGAGGCCGCTGCGGGAGCTGCCAGTACTGGTGGTGCCGACGAAGGACGGATTGCCGCGCGGCGCTCGCTGGAACAAGGTGCCGATACGGTCGCATCGCCGGCGTCGGCGACCGCTGGTGCGGGGGCAGTCGATGCAGGATCAGGTTGGGTTATCTTGCGGCGGTCGACGGCACGTGTGGATGCCGAGGGGGATTGCCACCGTCGGTGGGTGGCGAAGTGAGGGCAGTCGGTGCGACGGAAGACCGGATTGCCTCGCGATTGACGACACGGACGCCCGACCTGCACACGTCGCCCACCCCGATGAGAAGCGATACAGGGGCAGTCGGTGCAGCAGCAGGCCGGATTGCCTTGCCGCAGTTGATGGCACGTGCGGCCGACATGGGGACGTTGCCGACGTCGGGGGGAAGCGATGTGAAGGTGGGCGGTGCGGCGATGCTGCGGGAAGTTGGGTTGTCTTGCGGCGGTTGACGGTACGCGTGGCCGACGTGTGGGCGTTGCTGACTTCGGCGGGGAGTGGGGTGGCGCTGCTCGGTGCCGGGATTGCGGCGTTCAACTGGGTTACGGTGCGGCGGTTGACTGTTCAGGCGGACAGTGTGATCGAGCCGGTGACCGTGTGTGTTCCGGCGCGCGACGAGGCGGCACGGCTGCCGGGGTTGGTCGCGGACCTGCGGGCGCAGCGGGGTGTCGCGCGGCTGCGGGTGCTGGTGCTCGACGACGCGTCGACCGACGACACCTCTGGCGTGGCGCTCGAGGCGGCAGCGGGCGATCCGCGAATCACGGTGTTGCGCAATGACGCCGAGCCCGCAGACGGGTGGACCGGCAAGGCGGCGGCGTGCGCGCGGCTGGCCCAGGATGTGCGGACGCCGGTGCTGGTGTTCCTCGACGCGGACGTGCGGCTCGCGCCCGACGCCATCGCGGCGGCGGTCACCGAACTGCGCCGCCGCCGCGTCGCACTGCTCTCGCCGTGGCCGTTCCAGCGGGCCGGATCCTGCGCCGAAGCGCTGGTACAGCCGCTGCTGTGCTGGTCGTGGGCCGCCTCGCTACCGATCACCGTGGCGAACCGGAGCCTGCGCCCGTCCACCGCGGTGGCCTGCGGACAGTTCCTCGTCTTCGATACCGCCGCCTACCGCGCCATCGGCGGGCACAGCGCGGTAGCCGCCAGCACCACCGAGGATCTCGACCTCGCCCGCGCCCTGCGCCGCGCCGGCCACCCCACCGCCCTCGTCGCCGCGGGCCCACTGGCCACCACCCGAATGTACCGAGACGCAAGCGAACTGGAAGCCGGATACACCCGCTGGCTGTGGTCCGCCTACGGCGGCACAGTAACCGGCGGCTCCCTCATCGGAACCCTTGCCGCCCTAGCTTTTTGGATCCCACCGTTGGCCGCCCTCTGCGCCCGCGGCCGCACCCGCCGCACCGCCCTGCTCGGCTACACCGCCGCCATCACCGCCCGCCTCCTCGCCCGCTCCCTCGAACGCGGCGGACCCCCGACCACCGCCGACCTCGCCGCCGCCGCAAGCCACCCCCTGTCCATCGCCACCTACCTGCGCCTCTGGACCCGCTCCCACCACGCCCACCACCACGGCCGCCTCACGTGGAAGGACCGCCCCCTCCCCACCTGATCCCCCGTGCCCTCTGCGCGCCTAGCTGGTCGGTTGATCAGAAGGAAATGGTGGCGGCATCGGCCGAGAGACCTCCGCCACCAGTTCCTCCTGATCGATCGACCAGATGCATCAACTCGCTGACCCGCCCGGTGCGAGAACGCAGAAGGGTGCGGAAACTCAGCGCACCGCACTGAGCCCCACAAGGCCGCGCCATGGTTGGACACATGCTGCGCGCTCAGCCATAGGTGCGCAGTCCCAGATGCGGAGCGACGCCATCGAACTCGACTCGTCGCGTTGGCCACGGAGCGCCGCGATGTTGGGCAGACGCGCCCTTCCGATGCGGCGCGGCTTTTTCGCGTGCGCCCCGTGCTGATGCGCCGCCCCTTCCGCGTTCTCGCACTCGTTCTGATCCGCCGCACCCTTTCCGCGTTCTCGCACCCGCTGTGCCATGGCAGATCCGGTGCGGGAACGCGGAAGGGGTGCGGGAAGGTTCAGGGGACCTCGGTGATGCCTACGGTGGGGAGGAAGAGGCAGGTGTTGGTGCCGTTTTCGACGGTGCCGAAGACCGCGGCGAGGACGGTGCCGGATCCGGTGTCGACCGGGACGGCGCGGATGCCGCCGACGGGGATGGCGGCGGCGAAGAAGTCCTGGACGGCGCGTTCGGCGAGGGGGCGTAAGGCGGGTGGAACTTCAGGGGGCACCATCGCGCGGAAAACGTCGGAAAGCGAACCCATCGACGCCATGCCTGCGCGCCCGGTGGTCACGTTCATCCAGGCGACCCGCATCCCGCTGGTGTCCACGCTGTCGCGGCCGAGCCCGTACGGCATGAACGTGAACATCGTCTGCCCCGCCTTCACGGCGGACATATCGATCCCGGGCAACGTGATCGCCGTCTTCGGCCACGGGCCGGGCACCGCCCCCGCCACCGCCGGAGCCAGCCCTAGCGTCGTCCCCGCCAAACAGAACGCCGCCGCCGTCGGATACAGAAACGGCTGCATCCCGAACGCCCGCAACCCATCCACCGCAGCCTGATAAGTCCCGAACAAATCCGAAGCCGTCTCCCCGGACTGACCGGCACGGCCCCCGGGCGAAACAGGCGCAACCGAAGCCTGCGGCGCGGCGGCACCCTGCGCACCCACGGCCTGAGGATCCGCCGCAAGCCGAGGCGCAAGTGCAACCGCCGGGCCACCCACCGACTGAGCACCCGCGGCTGTTGTGCCCGTGCCCTGCGGAGCAGCTACCGCCTGTGCCGCAACAGAAGTCGCCGAAGTAGCCCCGGCCCCGGGCACAACAGCAGCGGACTGAGACGCAGCAGCGGGCTGAGGTGCAGCAGCAGGCTGAGACGCAGCAGCAGACTGAGACGCGGCGACAACTGGGAGCGCGCCAGCGGGGTCAGAGGTTGGCGTGGCGGCTGTGGGGGCGGTGGCCGCGAGGGTGAGGGCGCAGGCCGCGGCTGTCGTGAGCATCGTCAGGCGGAGTGCTGCGGCCACGGGGACCTCTTCTCATCGTCGACACGACCGGGAGGTGAACGGTACTCCGGCAAACGCCGTCACCACGATAAATCCCACATCGCTACCTCCCGGCGTGTCGTCCACACTTCTCCACCCAGTGCCTGCCCCAGCGCACTCCCACCCCGCCCTCCCCCTGTGTTGGCTCCCCACGTTGCGCAGAAAGGCGATCATCGGCGGCGACGCGGCGCGGCGACGCGGCGGTGCGCGGTAGCGCGGCAATGCGCGGTAGAGCTGGCGGCGCGGCCGCGGGCCGGTAGCGAGGCGCGCACGGCAGCGCGGCAGCGGGTTGTTTGCGGCAGCGGGTTGTTCCCGCGGTGCGGCGACGGTGCGCGCGGCGAGGTGGCACGGCGCCGCGGCCCGGGTGGCCTGCGCGGCAGCGGCGTCGTGTGCGCGGCTACGGGATGGGGTTCCGGCAGCCGGGCGGCCGCGAGTCGTGCGCGCAGCTCATCGAGGTCGGCCTCGGTGGCGTGCGCTTCGAACGCGTGCACGTCGCTGGTGCGCGATGGCGAGGTGGTGCGCGGTGGTGGGGTCGCCCGAGGTGCGGCAGGGTGGTCCTCGTAACGACGTGCGCGGCGGGTGTACCAGTTGTGGGGGGCGGCGGCGCGGTGTGGTGGCGCGGCGGCAGGTTGTTCCCGCGGTGGTGGGATGGTGCGCGGGGCGGGGCGGCTGTGCTGCGAGCACTCAGCGCATGTTCGGCTATTGGTTATAGCGGGGGGTGGGAGGGGCGGCAAGGTCTACGCTCACGGTGATCGGTTTCCTTGTGCCGGGGTTTGCGTGCTGGGCATGATAATTCGGCTCGACCCTGGCGTCGCCCGATGTCCGGATCGGCGTCAACCATCCAGAGCGACCGAGAGACCTGGCTCGTCGACGTCGCAGCAACCCCCCGGTTCACCGGGTGCGGGTGCTTCCGCCGGGACCGATGGAGGAACCGAAGTGATCAGCTCTGCTGTCCGCAGTACCCGGTGGGGTCGCCGACATATCGATCAGTGCAAGGTGACCGCCCAGAGCTGTCGAGGCTGACCCACAGCCAGAGTGTGCACCCGTCGCTGGCCGGGTGATGCGACCGGCGCCCGACGCGGCGCGGTCACGTTCGTTCTTCCGAAGGACCCCGACCATGAGTGAGCGCAGCGAGCGACCAGCTGCCATGGCCGTCGAGACGCCGCCGAACTTCGGCGGGGTGGCGTCATGAGTGCGTCCACCGCCCCCGATGCCCTGGCCGGCGAAACTGCCGAGGACGCAAAGGCATCCCGGTTCGAACACGAAAGCCCGGCGCAGACAACCGCACCGACCGTGGCCAAGCCCTGGCACCCGTGGCGCTGGGTGATCAGCGCGATCGCATTGATCCTGCTCGCCCAGTTCGTGCACGGCCTGGTGACCAATCCCGGCTGGGATTGGCCGACATTCGCGAAGTACATCACCGCGAAGTCGGTCCTGTCGGCCTTGCGGGTGACGTTGGAACTCACCGCGTGGGGTACCGCGCTCGGCTTTCTGCTCGGCACCGCGCTGGCCATCGCACGCCTGTCGAACAATCCGGTGCTGCGGGTGATCTCGTGGTGCTACATCTGGGCGTTCCGCTCGATCCCGTTGATCGTGCAGCTGCTGTTCTGGTTCAACATCGCCTACCTCTACAACACGCTGTCGGTCGGGATCCCGTTCGGCCCCGCGTTTTTCACGTTCGAGGTGAACGGCGTGATCAGCGGCTTCACCGCGGCGGTGATCGGGCTCGCGCTGCATCAGGCCGCGTATTCGGCCGAGATCATCCGGGCGGGCATCATCTCGGTGGACGCGGGTCAACTGGAAGCCGCTGCGGCGCTGGGTATTCCGCGGGTTCGGCAGTTCCGCACGATCGTGGTCCCGCAGGCGATGCGGTCCATCCTGCCGAACGCGACCAACGAGGTGATCAGCCTGTTCAAGGGCACTTCGATCGTGTCGGTGATGGCGATCGCCGAACTGTTCTATCAGGTGCAGGTGATCTACGGCCGCAACGGCCGGGTGGTGCCGCTGCTCATGGTCGCCACCGCCTGGTACATCGTGCTGACCACCGTGCTGTCGGTGGCGCAGTTCTACATCGAACGGCACTACGCCAAGGGCGCGCAGCGCACGCCACCACCGTCACCGCTGCAGCGCGTCCGGCTCAAACTGCGCGAGATCGCCGAATCCGGTTCCGCCGCACCACGAGGAGCGACTCGATGACCGCCGCCACCGCCGTCGAGGTCCGCGGCGTCCGCAAGTCTTTCGGCGCGCACGAGGTGTTGCGCGGTATCGATCTGACCGTCCGCTCCGGCGAGGTGGTGACGGTGATCGGCCCGTCGGGTTCGGGCAAGTCGACGCTGCTGCGGGTGATCAATCATCTGGAGTCGCTGGACGCCGGCACCGTGCACATCGACGGCGAGCTGATCGGCTATCGCCTGCGCCGCAACACCTTGCACGCGCTGCCCGATCGGGAAGTGCGAAAGCAGCGCTCCCGCATCGGTTTCGTCTTCCAGCAGTTCAATCTGTTCCCGCATCTGACGGTGCTCGACAACGTCACGCTGGCACCGCTTTCCGCGCAGCGCCGCGACCGCAAGGAGGTCGAGGCCGAGGCGCGGGTGCTGCTGGACCGGGTCGGCATCGGCGCGCTGGCGGGCGCCTACCCGCGCACGTTGTCCGGCGGTCAGCAGCAACGGGTGGCGATCGCGCGCGCACTCGCGTTGCGGCCCCGCGTGATCCTGTTCGACGAGCCGACCTCCGCGCTCGACCCGGAGCTGGTCGGCGAGGTGCTGGACGTGATCCGCGATCTCGCGCAGGGCGGCACCGCGCTGGTGATCGTCACCCACGAGATCGGCTTCGCGCGTGAGATCGCCGACACCGTCGTGTTTCTCGACGCGGGCGCCGTCGTGGAACAGGGCCCGCCCGCGGCCGTGCTCGACCATCCCGAACATCCGCGCACCCGCGCGTTCCTCTCCAGAGTCCGCTGATGAACAGGTATCCGATGAAGCTTTCCGCCCTGGCCACCGCCGCCGCGACCGTCGTCGTGCTGCTGGCCACCGGCTGCACCGATCCCGAGGCCGAGTCGCAGACCCAGCCCACCGGTGCGATCTCGTTCGATCTTTCGGCCGCCCAGACCGGCCGTGTCCGCGCGCAGAAGGTGGACAGCATCGCCGCCGAAGTGCCGCAGGCGATCCGGGACCGCGGCACGCTGGTGGTGACCGGTGCGTCCGGCACCGCGCCGCCGCTGCGTTTCTACGCCGACGACGACAAGACCGTCGTCGGCTCGGAGGTCGATTTCGCCTCCTTGATCGCCGATATCCTCGGGCTGAAACTCGATGCGCAGGTGGCGGATTGGTCGCAGAACTTCGTCCGCATCGATTCCGGCGAGGTGGACGCCTTCATCTCCAACGTCACGGTGACCGAGGAGCGCAAGGAGAAGTACGACTTCGCCACCTACCGCAACGACACGGTCGCGCTGGAGGTGCCCAAGCAGAGCACCCTCGACTATCAGGACCGTAAGAGCTTGGCGGGCAAGCGGATCGGTGTCGGCACCGGCACCAATCAGGAACAGCTGCTGGTGAAGTGGAACGAGCAGAACCGCGCGGACGGCCTGGCGCCCATCGACATCGCGTATTTCCAGCAGGTCAGCGACTACTACCTGGCGCTCGCCTCGCAACGGCTGGACGGCTACATCGGTCCGAATCCGACGGCGATCTATCACTCCAGCACGGCGAATCAGACCAAGATCCTGGCCACCTTCTCCGGTGCGGGTGACGCACTGCAAGGCGAGATCGCGGTGCTCACCAAGAAGAACACCGGGCTGGTCACCGCGATCCAGCACGCGCTGAACTACGCCATCGAGCACGGCACCTATCAGCAGGTGATCGATCGGTGGGGCCTGAAGTCCGAGCAGGTCACCGAGTCCCGGATAAATCCGCCCGGCCTGCCGAAACAGCGGTGATCGCATGAAGTTCCTCTTGTTCACCCTGGTCACTCGCGTTCCCGACCCGACGACCGGTCGACTGCCCGGCACCAGGGAACGCCTGTTGAATGTCGTCGAACAGGCAAAGCTGGCCGAGGATCTCGGCTACGACGGGTTCGCCGTCGGCGAGCGGCACGAGGATCCGTTCCTCTCGGCCGCACCACCGGTGATCCTCAGCCACCTCGCTGCGGTCACCTCGCGCATCACGCTGTTCACCGCGGTCACCACGTTGAGCCTGCTCGATCCGGTGCGCGCGTTCGAGGACTACTCGACGCTGGACAACCTGTCCGGCGGGCGACTGGAGCTGATCATCGGCAAGGGCAACGGGGCCGCGCAAGCCGAGCTGTTCCACGTCACCACCGACGACCAGTGGGACCGCAATCGCGAAGGCTACGAACTGTTCCGGGCGCTGTGGGACAGCGACAGCGTCACCTGGTCGGGCCGGTTCCGGCCGGAACTGAAGGACGCCAAGGCCTTACCGCGACCGTGGCAGCCGCGGGTCCGGATCTGGCACGGCAGCGCGACGAGCCGGGATTCGGTGGAACTCGCCGCGCGCAACGGCGATCCGCTGTTCTCGGCCAATGTCACCTATTCGATCGAGCCGTATGCCGAACTGGTCCGGTACTACCGGGAGCGCTGGGCGTTCCACGGGCACGACCCGGCCACGGCGCTGGTCGGTGCGGGCACCGCGGGCTTCCATGTGGCGCGCACGTCGCAGCAGGCCAGGGACGGCTACCGGCCGATCTTCGAGGCGCGACTGGCGTTGGCGCGCAGGCACGGCCTGCCGATCGTGTTCGAGACGCTCGACGACTTCGTCACCCGCAGTTCGGCTCTCGTCGGCAGTCCGGAACAGGTGATCGACAAGGTGGGCAGGCAGCACGAGCAGTTCGGGCACGAGGTGATCCACCTGTCCGCCGAACGCGACGGCCGCCCCGAGATCGATTACCTGGACGGCCTCGCCCTGTTCCAGACCGAGGTGGCGCCGGAACTGCGCCGTCGAATTCCCAGCCGCCCCTTGGCCACCGGCACCGACACCGTCGATTTCGACCCGCGTGACGTGCTCGTCCGCACCGATACCTCTGGAGTTACCCCGTGATCCGATCCCGCCCCCGAATCGTCGCGCTGGCAGGCGCATTGGCCGCGGCGTCCACGCTGGCCGCCTGCGGCGCCGATGCGGCCGCACCCGGTGGCGACGCCGGTCCGCCGCAGCCGGGCGGCACCCTGCGCTACGGCTTGTCCCAGGCGCCGACCTGCTCGGATCCCGCGCAGGCGGGCACCAACCAAACCCTGTACGTGACAAGGCAGATCGTCGATTCGCTGACCGATCAGGACCCGGAGACCGGCGAGCTGAAGCCGTGGCTGGCACAGAGCTGGGAGGTGAGCCCGGACGCGAAGGTGTTCACCTTCCATCTGACCGACGGCGTCACCTTCAGTGACGGCACCCCGCTCACCGCGGATTCGGTCAAGCAGACCTTCGATTCGGTGCTCCGGCTCGGGTCTGCCAAAGCACCGCTGGCGGGCAGCTATCTCACCAACTACGTGGGCACCACGGCCGTGGACAAGCTGACCGCGCGGATCGAGTTCAGCAAGCCGAACGCGCAGTTCCTGCAGGCGTCCTCGACCACCCAGCTGGGTATCCTCGCCGCGGCCACCACGGCGAAGCCGGCCGAACAGCGCTGCCTCGGCGACAACATCGGCAGCGGGCCGTTCACCTACGCGAACTACCGGCAGGACGCCTCCGCGACACTGGCGAAGCGCACCGGCTACCAGTGGGGTTCGGCCGTCTTCGCGCATCGCGGCGAGGCCTATCTGGACAAGATCGAGTTCACGGTGATACCCGAATCCGGCGTGCGCACCGGCAGTCTCGCCTCGGGACAGCTGGACGCGATCAGCGATGCACTGCCGCAGGACGCGCCGCAGCTCGAGGCGACGGGTGGCCGCATTCTGAGCACCGCGAATCCCGGTGTGCCGTTCGGCTTCCAGACCAACGTGACACGCGGTCCGCTGCGCGATCCGGCGGTGCGCCAAGCCCTGCTGCCCGCGATCGACCGTAAGCAGTTGGTGGACACCGTGCTCGGGCCGCAGTTCAAGCCCGCGACCAGTGTGCTGGCCGGGAGTACACCCGGCTACCGGGATTTCTCGGCCCGACTGGCCTATGACCCGGCGAAGGCCAAGAGCATTCTCGATCAAGCGGGCTGGGTGCCCGGCGGCGACGGCATCCGCGTCAAGGACGGTGCGCGCCTGTCCTTCTCGGTGCTGTTCAGTCAGGTGTTCGCGGGCAATCAGGCGATCATCGAGCTGGTGCAGCAGCAGCTGCGGCAGATCGGGGTGGAGCTGAAGCTGGACCTGGTATCGATCGCGGAGACCACGGCGCGGCAGGGCACCAAGGACTTCGACACCAGCTATGGCAACACCACCCGCGCCGACGGCGATATCCTGCGCACCTCGTTCGGCCTGGACGGCCGCAACCTCAATGCGCGCGAGGCCGTTCCGGCGCTCGACAACGCGTTGAACGGGCAGCTGAGCACCGCCGACACCGCTACTCGCAACACCCTCATCGGCACCGCCCAGCAGCAGGTGCTCGACGCCGGCCTGTTGATTCCGACGGTGGAGCTGTCCCAGGCGATCGGTGCGAGCAGCACCACCCAGGATCTGAAGTTCGAGGCCTCGGCCCGGCTACAGTTCTTCGACACCTGGCTGAGCGGGCGGTAGCGATGGCGCGCTATCTGGCTTCGCGGGTCCTGCAGGCGATCTGGGTGCTGTGGGCGGCGTTCACCATCTCGTTCGTGGTGCTGTATCTGCTGCCCGCCGACCCGATCTCGATCGCGGCCGACGGCGCCGGTGCGGGCACCCCGGTGGACAAGGCCGCCATCGCCGAGTTGCAGGCCCGCTACGGACTGGATCGTCCGCTGTGGGAACAGTATTGGACCGCTCTCGGGCATGCGGTGCGCGGCGACCTGGGCCATTCCATCGTGACCGGTCAGCCGGTCACCGGCGCGATCGGGGACGCCTTGCCCGCGACACTCGAACTGGCCGGGCTCGCCTTGCTGTTCGCGACCGTCGGCGGCGTGGCACTGGCTCTGGTGGCCGGCTACACCCGGCGGCCGTGGCTGCGCAGCGCGCTCGGCGCGTTGCCGTCGCTCGGCGTCTCGGTGCCGACCTTCTGGACCGGATTGCTGCTGTTGCAACTGTTCTCGTTCCAGCTGCGCTGGGTTCCGGCGTTCGGCGGCCACGGGATCGCGGGCACGATCCTGCCCGCCCTCACCCTCGGCCTGCCGATCGGCGCGGTGATCGCCCAGGTGCTCACCGCCGGGCTCGAATCGACCTGGCGGCAGCCGTTCGTCGACGTGGCACTGGCCAAAGGCGGCACGCGCTGGTGGGTGCAGCGCAAACACGTGCTGCGCCCCGCCAGCGTGCCCACCTTCACCATCACGGGTGTGCTGGTCGGCAACATGCTCGCGGGCTCGGTGGTGGTGGAGACCGTGTTCGCCCGGCAGGGCGTGGGACGGCTCACCCAGACCGCCGTACTCGCACAGGACATCCCGGTGGTGCAGGGCATCGTGCTGCTCACCTCGACGGTGTTCGTCACCGTGAACCTCGCGGTGGACCTGCTGTATCCGCTGCTCGACCCGCGGATCGCCGCCCGTTCCCGGCGTGCGGCCGCCGCGGAAGAGACACCGCGCCGCAGCTCCGAGACCGCGGAGGTGGTCGCGAACCATGGTTGACGTCCTCGAGGAGGGCCGCCGCGCCGTCCTCCCCCGGCTGCGCCGACCGGCGCTGCGCTGGAAATGGTTGCGCGACAACGCGGTACTGCTGCTGTCCGGCGTGGTCGCGCTGCTCGCGGTCGGCTGGGCGTTGTTCCCTTCGGTGTTCGCGAGCGGCGACCCGCTGACCGGCGTGCCCGCGCAGAAGTTCCAGAGCCCCAGCCCCCAGCACTGGTTCGGCACCGACAATCTCGGCCGCGACCTGTACACGCGGATGGTGCACGGCGCCGGGCTCTCGCTCACCGCGACGCTGGCCGCGGTGGGTATCGCGTTGGTCGCCGGGTCGGTGCTCGGCCTGCTGTCCGGTGCGGCCGGCGGCATCGTAGACACCGCTGTCATGCGCATTGTCGATGTGCTGCTGTCGATTCCGGCGCTGCTGCTGTCGCTGGCGCTGGTCACCGCGCTCGGTTTCGGTACCCGAAATGTGGCGATCGCGGTGGGTGTTTCGCTGGTCGCCAACTTCGCCAGGGTAATGCGCTCGGAGGTGCTGCGGGTGCGGCAGGCGGCGTTCGTCGAGGCCGCGCGGGCGGGCGGGGTCCGCTGGCACACGGTGCTGCTGCGGCACGTGCTGCCCAACTCCTACCAGCCGGTGCTCGCGCTGGCCGCGGTCGAGTTCGGCATGGCGGTGCTCGCGGTCTCGGCGCTGAGCTTCCTCGGCTACGGCGCGAAACCGCCCACCCCCGAATGGGGCTCGCTGATCTCGGAGGGCCGCAACTATCTCGCCACCGCCTGGTGGATGACCACGCTGCCCGGCCTGGTCATCGTCGCGGTCGTGCTCGCCGCGCAGCGCCTGGGGCGCGCGGCAGGAAGGAACGAATAACTCATGACCACCGCTTCTTCGCCCCGCACGGCCACCGTCGAGGACCGGCCGGGCGCTGCGTCGTGTGCCGAACCCGCGGGGCGGGACGCCGAACCCGCGGGGCGGGAAGCAGATCCGCTGTTGCAGGTGCGCAATCTCCGGGTCCGGTACCGGACGGACACCGGCCCGGTGACCGCGCTGGCGGGCGTCTCGCTGAGCGTGGCGCGCGGCGAGGTGGTGGCCCTGGTCGGTGAATCCGGTTCGGGCAAGTCCACTCTCGCGCAGGCGGTGATCGGGTTGCTCGGGAGCAATGCCGAGATCAGCGGCGGCACGGTGACCTTCGGCGGCGAGGTCGTCGATCTCGGATCGGAACAGGCGCTGCGCCGCCTGCGCGGCGCCCGGATCGGTTTCGTGCCACAGGATCCCGGTTTGTCGCTGAACCCGGTGCGCCGGGTCGGCGATCAGGTGGCCGAGGCGCTCGTGGTGCACCGGCTGGCCGACCGGCGTTCGGCCCGGGTCCGCGCGGTCGAACTGCTCGCCGACGCCGGATTGGACCGCCCGGAGCTGCGCGAGGTGCAGTACCCGCATGAACTGTCCGGTGGGCAGCGCCAGCGGGTACTCATCGCGTCCGCGCTGGCCTGCGAACCGGAACTGGTGATCGCGGACGAGCCGACCAGCGCGCTGGACGCCACGGTGGCACGCCGGGTGCTCGATCAGCTGGCCGCGCAGATCAGCGCCCGGGGCACCGCGGTGCTGCTGATCACGCACGACCTCGCCGTCGCCGCGGAACGCGCGGATCGGCTCGTGGTGCTGAGCGGTGGCGAGATCGTGGAGAGCGGGCCGACCGCGACGGTGCTCGCCGCACCCCGGCATCCGTACACGAAACGGCTGCTCGCCGCCGCACCGAGCCTGGCTCCACCGCGCGCGTACCGGCCACCCAAGCCGCGCGAGGGCGCTCCGCTGCTCGCATTGCGCGAGGTGCACAAGCGTTTTCGCGCGCAGGCCGGCGGCTCGGTGACCGCGGTCGCCGGCGTCGGGTTCGAGCTGGGCCGCGGCGAAACTCTGGCGCTGGTGGGCGAATCCGGCTCGGGAAAGTCGACCACCGCGCGAATCGCGCTGCGGCTCACCGATCCCGACAGCGGCCGGGTCACCTTCGACGGCCACGAGCTCACCCGGGTGCGCGGCACCCGGCTGCGCACCCTCCGCAAGCGCTTCCAGGTGGTGTACCAGAACCCGTACTCGTCCCTGGATCCGCGCTGGCGGGTCGGCACGATCATCGAGGAACCGTTGCGCGCCTACGGCGTCGGCGATCGGGCGGCTCGGCAGGCGCGGGTGACCGAGTTGCTCGGACAGGTGGCGCTGCCGGAGAGTTTCGCCCAGCGCCGGCCCGCCGAACTGTCCGGCGGACAACGCCAGCGCGTCGCGATCGCCCGCGCGCTGGCTCTGCAGCCGGATCTGCTGGTGCTCGACGAGCCCGTTTCCGCCCTGGACGCCTCGGTGCAGGCGCAGATCTTGGACCTGCTGGACCGGCTGCAAGCCGAGCTGGCGCTGAGCTACCTGTTCATCTCGCACGATCTGGCGGTGGTCCGCCGGATCAGCGACCACGTCGCGGTGATGCGGTACGGGCGCATCGTCGAATCCGGCCCCACCGCAGCGATTTTCGACGACCCGCAACACGAATACACCCGGGAACTGCTCTCCGCCATTCCCACTCCCGCGCTCGCGAAAGGACAAGCCTGATGCCAGGTCCGACCTACCGCCACAGCCGGATACTCGTCCGCACCGGGCACCGGCCACACTGCCGCAGCCAACCGGAGCCCACCCCGCCGCCGCCCGGACCGGTGAAACGCTGGTGGCGCACGCGGTTGCGGACCCCGGAATGCGCCGCCGCCACCGCGCTGTGGCAGCACGCGTACTTCTTCGCCCCCGACATCGGCTGCGCCGGAACCCATCCCGCGGCGCGGCAGTGCATCGACTGGAAGGCACCCTGCTGATGGCCGAATCCGACTTCTTTCTCGCGGTGGAACTCGCGGGCACCGGCGCGCACCCGGCGTCTTGGCGCCGGGCGGACTCGCGGGCCGAGGAGCTGTTCACCGGCGGGTACTGGGTCGACGCGGTGACGGCGGTCGAAAAGGCCGGCGCCGACGCGGTTTTCCTGCCCGACTCGTTCGGTTTGCAGCCCGGTGGCCCCGGTGTCACCAGGGGCAGACTCGACGCGGTGGCGATCGCGGCGCGGGTCGCCGCGCGCACCCGGCGCGTCGGCCTGCTCCCGCAGGCCCCCGTGACGCACACCGAGCCGTTCCATCTGGCCAAGGCCATCCAGAGCCTGGATTTCGCCACGCTCGGCCGGGCGGGCTGGGAGGTCACCGTCTCCGAAGGTGCTGAGCAGGCCAAGGCTTTCGGCCGCAAGCAGGCTCAGGACGCGGCGTCGCTGTGGCACGAGGCGGACGAGGCGCTCGAGGTGGTCACCCGCCTGTGGGACAGCTGGGAGGACGACGCGGAGATCCGCGATGTGCCCACCGGCCGCTTCATCGACCGGAACAAGCTGCACTACATCGACTTCGACGGCGACAACTTCGCGGTGAAGGGGCCCTCGATCACGCCGCGCTCGCCGCAGGGGCAGTCGATCGTCGCGGTGCGCGCGCACGACGACCCGAGCACGGGTGTCGCCGTGCGGCGGGCCGATCTGATCCGCATCGCCGCGGCCGATCTGGACGGCGCGCGCAGCCACCGCACCGCGCTGCGCACGGCGCTGCGGGCGGCCGATCGCGACCCCGACGCGGTGCGGGTGCTGCTCGACCTCGATGTGCACCTGTCCGAGTCGACCGACGCGGCACGCGCGGAGGTGGCCGAACTGGATGGGTGGGCTGCCCCGCCCGCCGAGATCGGCGTCCGCCATTTCGGCACCGCGGCCACGCTGCGCGAGCTGCTCGCCACCGTGCACCGCTCGGCAGCGGCCGACGGCGTGGTGCTGCGTCCGCTGGCGGCCCCCGCCACCCTGCGGCACCTTCCCGCGCTGGGCCGTACCGCTGTGTCCTCCACCACATTACGAACCCGCCTCGGACTGTCCCGTCCCGTGAGCCGTTACACCGAGAAGGAAGGGGCTTCCGCATGAGCTCTACTGGATCCGCGGCCCGATCGCCGCACCCGTGCCCGCGGGCTCGGCGATCAGCCGCGCACGTCACGGAGTGGCACGGGGGGATGGCGTCGTGACCGGCAAACCGCGCAAGCCCATCCACCTGGCGGCACACTTCCCCGGCGTCAACAACACCACGGTGTGGGCCGATCCGGCGTCGAAGAGCCAGGTCGACTTCGCCTCGTTCCTGCACCTGGCCCAGACCGCCGAGCGCGGACTGTTCGACTTCTTCTTCCTGGCCGAGGGACTGCGCCTGCGCGAACATCTCGGGCGCATCCACGACCTGGACGTGGTGGGCAGGCCGGACACCTTCACGGTGCTCGACGCGCTGGCGGGAGTGACCGACAAGCTCGGCCTCGCGGGCACGATCAACAGCACCTACAACGAACCCTTCGAACTGGCCAAACAATTCGCCTCGCTGGATCACCTGTCCGGCGGGCGCGCCGCCTGGAACGTCGTGACCTCCTCCGACGCGTTCACCGGCGAGAACTTCCGTCGCGGCGGCTATCTGGAGCACAGCAAGCGCTATCAGCGCGCGGCCGAGGTCGTCGAGGTCGCCCGCAAGCTGTGGGACAGCTGGGCCGCGGACACGCTCGTCGTCGACCGGGCGGCCGGCGTCTTCGCCCGGGAGATCCCCGAAACCCGCCATCGCGGTTCGCAATTCGATATCGCGGGCCGCTTCGTGCTGCCGCCGAGCCCGCAGGGGCACCCGGTGCTGTTGCAGGCGGGCGATTCCGACGACGGCCGCGAGTTCGGCGCGGCGGCCGCGGACGCGATCTTCACCGTGCACGGCACACTGGAGGCCGGGCAGCGCTTCTATACCGATGTCAAGAACCGTCTCGCGAAATACGGCCGGACACCGGACGAACTGAAGATCCTGCCCGCCGCCACGTTCGTGCTCGGCGATTCCGCACAGGACGCCGAGGAGCGCGCCCGCCACATCCGGCAGCAACAGGTCGGTCCGCAGACGGCGCTCGCGTTCCTCGAACAGGTATGGGGCCGTGACCTTTCCGGCTACGACCCGGACGGCCCACTGCCCGACGTCGACCCGGCCGACAACGCGGACATCACCCGCGGCCGGGTGCGCCACGCCAAGGATCCACGCGCGGTCGCCGAGGCGTGGCGGGCCCGGGCCGCGGCCGAAAACCTCAGCATCCGTGAGCTGATCATCGAGGTGACCGCGCGCCAGCAGTTCGTCGGCACACCCGCCGCGGTCGCCGAGCAGATCGACACCTACGTGCAGGCCGACGCCAGCGACGGCTTCATCCTCGTCCCGCATCTCACCCCGGGCGGACTGGACGAGTTCGTCGACAAGGTCGTCCCGGAACTGCAGGAGCGCGGCAGTTTCCGCACCGAATACACCGGCGCCACCCTGCGCGACCACCTCGGTCTGCGTCATCCCCACCACCGCACCACCGCCCACGAAGGAGCACGAGCGTCATGACGACCAGCATCAGCACCGTTTTCGAAACCGAGTGGGCACACTGGCATCACGCGCGCGAGGACCAGCTGCGCGACCCGCTCGGCTTCCTGAGCCTGACCGCGCTGCACTGGCTCACCGATCAGCCCGAGCGGCTGCCGGACGTGCCGGGCACCTGGTGGGTCACCGACGACAAGGTGTTCATCACCGCGCAACCGGCCGACCGGCTGGACTACGACGGCGAGCGGATCGCCGGCGTGCAGATCATCACGCCCGCCGAGGGCGCGCCGGGACTCAGTGTGCTGCACGAGGATCGGGTGCTCGAGGTGATCCGCCGCACCGGTCTGTACGCGGTGCGTGTGCACGACCCGGCCGCGCCCACGCTGCTGAGCTTCACCGGCATCCCGAGCTACGCGCCGGACCCGCGCTGGGTGCTGAGCGGCAAGTTCACGCCGTTCGACGAGCCGCAGACGGTGACCACGGGCGCGGTGGTGGACGGGCTCGAACACCACCACACCGCTTCCGGCACCATCGAATTCACGCTCGGCGAGGCGACCGAGCGGGTGCTCGCGTTCGGTGACCCGGCCGATCTGCGCCTGCTGTTCACCGATGCCACCAGCGGCGTCACCACCTATCCAGCGGCGCGCTCGCTGGCGGTCGGCGCGCCGGACGCGGACGGCACGGTGCGCCTCGACTTCAACCGGGCGGCGAATCTGCCCTGCGCCTTCACCGATTTCGCGACCTGCCCGCTGGCGCCCGAGCAGAACCGGCTGCGGGTGGCGATCGAGGCGGGCGAGCAGCACCCCGGGTTGCCGCACGGCGAGCTATCGGAGCGGAGGACGGCATGACGGTTCCGCTGTCCATCCTGGACCTGGCGCCGATCAGCGCCGGGTCCACCGCGCAGCAGGCGCTGCGCAATACCGTCGATCTCGCGCAGCGCGCGGAACAGTGGGGCTACCACCGGTATTGGCTGGCCGAACATCACTTCGTCGCGGTGGCCAGCTCCTCCTCGATCACCCTGATCGGCTTGGTCGCGGCGGCCACCTCGCGTATTCGAGTGGGCTCGGCGGCGGTTCAGGTCGGTCACCACACCTCGGCTTCGATCGTGGAGGCGTTCGGCACGATCGACGCGCTCTACCCGGGTCGGCTCGATCTCGGGCTCGGTCGCTCCGGTCACCGCCGCAGCCAATACGGTTCGGAGCCCGCGCATTCCAAGGGCGGCCAGCCCCGTGTCGACACCGCGACCGGCCGGACCGAGATCAAGGACGGCGTGGTGGTGCCGCCCCCGTTCGACCCCGGCCGGATCACCGACCGCTCGAAATTTCTCGCCTCGATCGGTGCGCTGCAACAGCGCGGTGCGCAGGCCGCGCCGTTCGACGAGCAGGTCGACGAGGTGCGGGCGCTGCTGGACGGCACCTTCGTCAGCCCCGAAGGTGTTGCCCTGCATGCCGTTCCGGGCGAGGGCGCGCAGGTGCAGTTGTGGGTCTTCGGCAGCTCGGCCGGGGAGAGCGCCGAACTGGCCGGGCGGCTGGGGCTGCCGTTCGCGGCGGCCTATCACGTCTCGCCGGGCACCGCGCTGGACGCGGTCGCGGCCTATCGGGACGCGTTCCGCCCCTCCGCGCAGCTGGCCGAGCCGTACGTGGTGGTCTCGGCCGACGTGGTGGTGGCCGCGGACGACGCCACCGCCCAGCACCACGCCGCCACCTACGGCCACTGGGTGCACAGCATCCGCAGCGGCGCGGGCGCGGCCGACTACCTGGACCCGGACACCACGGCGCCGCTGACCCCGGAACAGCACCGGCTGGTCGACGATCGCCTGGCCACCCAGTTCGTCGGCTCGCCGAGCACCGTCACGGGCCGCCTGGCGGCACTGCAACACCACACCGGTGCCGACGAACTGCTCGTCACCAGCGTCACCCATCACCACGCGGATCGACTGGAGTCGCATCGCCTCCTCGCCGACGCGTGGGGCCTGCGCACCGCCCGCGCCGCCTGAACCGACGCGCGTCCCGGGCGCGGCGGCGCTACCGAGTAGTGCCGCCGTGCCCGCAGTTCCGTCGCGCTGCACAACAACCGTGTGCCGAATCGGTGCGCGCGACGGTAAATCGGCGGGCGAGCGGAAACCCCCTTGAAACATACAAGCGTGCATGTATATTTCTGTCCGGTTGATGGAGGAGGGTATCGATGAGGATTGCTCTTGGCCGCCACTGTGCCCGATGGTTCGTCGGAGCGGTTGCGCTGCTTACGGTTTCGCAGCTGGTCGTGGCCGCACCCGGTGCCGCGACGCCGGAAGGGGCCGCGGCGTGGACGGCGCTGCACGATGGGCCACAGCGGTTTCCGTCCATCCATATCGACTGGGACGTGCCCATCACGATGAGCGACGGGACCGTCCTCAAAGCGAACGTGTACCGGCCCGCCGACGCGCACGGCCCGATCGATACGCCGTTCCCGACCATCGTGAACATGACGCCGTACACCAAGCTCGGCTCGATGATCATGCAGACCGCGCTGTCGGTGCCGGTCTTGTCCGACGCGGTGGTCGGGTTGCTGCGCGACTTCGAATTGCCGGGGACGCCGCTGGAGGGTCTCACCGACGCGACCCGGGTCGCGGGCGGCGGGTTCGGCCGGGTGTTCTCGGTGGACCCCAACCTGATTCGCAGCGGCTACACCCAGATCGTGGTGGACGTGCGCGGTACCGGCTTCTCGCAAGGCAATTGGGAACCCTGGGGCCCGAAGGACCAGTCGGACACCCCGGAGGTCATCGCCTGGGCCGCGGCCCAACCGTGGTCGGACGGCAATATCGGGATGAACGGCGTGTCCTACTCGGGCATCAATCAGGTGCAGGCGGCTGAAAAGCAGCCGCCCGCACTGAAAGCCATCGTCCCGGTGGTGCCGGGCAACGACCTGGTCCGCGACATGATCGCGCCGGGCGGCGCGGCCATCGGCATCCTGCTGCCCTACCTGCTGGTCGTGAACGCGGCCAAACTCATGCCCGACCTGATGTCGTTGCTACAGGGCAGGTTCGACACGCGATGGCTGGCCGATCGCCTCGCCGACCCCCTGTCCTTCCTCGACGTCGGGCTGCAGACGCTGACCGCCGATTCCTTCGACACCATTCCGCCGCAACTGGGCAACGTGCTCGACCCGGACAGTCCGATCCGGCAGGCCTGGCTCGGCCACCCCGAGCGGATCCAGGTGCCGACCATGGTGATCGGCGGCTGGCACGACAACTTCGTCAACGGCGAACCCCGCATCTACCAAGACATTCCGCTGCCGCCCGGGCAGAAGCAGTTGGTGATGGGCAACGGCTATCACGTGAGTACCGGCTTCGACATGCGCGGCAAGCCGGGCGAGCCGCCCCGCATCGACGTGCTGCAGCGCGCCTGGTTCGACAAGTGGCTCAAGGGCATCGACAACGGGATCGATCGGTGGGGCCCGGTGACGATGTGGCAGCAGGGCGGCGGCTGGACCACGGCCGAGCAGTTCCCGCGCCCGGAAGCCGAGCACCGGCGGATGTATCTGTCCGCGGCGCCGAGCGGAACCTCGGCGCTCAGCGCGCACGACGGCTCGCTCGTGACCGCGGCGACCGCGGACACCGCCCGCCTGACCGTCGCGCCCGGCCTGGCGAGTTTGTGCTCGGCCGACGGAACCCAGGGCACCGCGGGCATTCTCGTCTTCACCGGCTGTGGCAAGGACGCCCGGATCCAGGAGATTTCCGGGCTGACCTTCACCAGTCCCCCGGTGACCGAGCCGACGACGCTGTCCGGCCCGATCGCGGTGCATCTGAACACCGTGCACGACGCCACCGACGGTTACTGGACCGCGACGCTGAACGACGTTGCGCCGGACGGACGTTCGGTGACCCTCAGCACCGGCCAGCTGATGGCGTCGATGCGCGCCGTCGACGACGCCAGGAGCCGCCGGTCCGCCGACGGCGCCTATACCGATCCGTTCCCGGTCATGTCGCTGGCCGCCCGGCAGGACGTCGTGCCCGGCCAGGCCACGCAACTCGACCTCGGACTCGCGCCCACCGATGCGATCCTCCAACCGGGACACCGGCTCCGGCTCGACATCTTCGCGGGCAACTATCCGAAGGGGCTGCCGATCCGCCCGATGCTCGACGGCACCGGCCTCAAACCGCAACACCTGCAACTGGATCCGGCGGAACCGAGCTATGTGAACGTCCCGCTGAGCGGCACCGCCGGCTGGTGACCGGACTCCCGCCGCGCACCCACGGGCGCGCAGCGGGTCAGGCGCTGATCGGCGCGGCGGTGACGCCGTAGCCGAGGTTGGTGAGCACCTCGGTGGTCGCCTTGGCGAAGTTCAAGGTGATGAAGTGCAGGCAGGGCGCGCCCTCGTCGATGAGCCGCTGGGCCATCTCGGTGGCGATCTCGATGCCTGCCTCGCGGACCGCGGCCGGGTTGCCGTCGGGGGCGTCGCCCGCGGCCCTGTGCAAGCGCGCCAGCACCGCGGGCGGCAGCGTGCGGCCGCAGAGTTCCTCGGCTCTGGCCACCGTGCGCAGCGAAGTGATCGGCATCAGCTCCGGAATGATCGGCTTGGCGCCCTCGACCGGATCGAACTTCAGCACGCGATCGCGCAGCCGCAGGTAGTGCTCGACGTCGAAGAACATCTGCGTGATCGAATATTCCGCGCCCGCACGCAGTTTCGCGGCCAGGAAGGCGGTGTCGGAGTCGAGGTCGGGCGAGCGGTGATGGCCCTGCGGGAACGAGGCGACGCCGACGTGGAAGTCGCCGAGATCGCGCACGATGCGCACCAATTCCTCGGCGTACTCGACACCTTCGGGATGGCGCTGCCAGGCGCCGAGCGGATCGCCCGGCGGATCGCCGCGCAGCACCAGGATGTTGCGGATCCCGGAATCGGCGTAGGAACCGACCAGCGAACGCAACTCGGCCACGCTGTGCTCGACGGCGGTCAGGTGCGCCACCGGCAGCAAGGTGGTCTCCTGCGCCAGCGCGCCGGTGACCCGCACGGTGCGGTCGCGGGTGGACCCGCCCGCGCCGTAGGTCATCGAGACGAACGCCGGATGCATCCGCTCGAACTGGCGCACCGCGCGCCACAGCCGCGCCTCGGCGGGCGCGTCCCGGGGCGGATTGAACTCGACGGAGAACGGCACAGCGGTACCGGAGTGCGTCCGCAAACTCTGTACCACCGAGGGTGTCGCAGAGACGTTCGGCTGCGTCCGGGGCGGACCGCCAGGGGTCGAGCTGCCCCGCGCATTGTCGAAAGTCACCGATCCAGTGTAGAGGTGACCTGCGGTAGCCCCGACGGGTCGGCCGCCGAACGCCGCGTATTCTCGCAGCGAAGAGGGTGTGAGCGAGCGCCCGGCAACCCGACCTTGGAGGCCACGCTGTCTGCCGGAACCGGTACCCAGACGCCGCACCGCACCTCGGCGGCCGAGCTGATCGCGCCGATCCCGGGCACGCCGGCCTTCGTCGCGGCCGTGGAGGGCGCGCTGACCAGGTTCTTCGCCGATCGCCGCGGGACGGTCGAGGAGCTGGGCCCGATCTTCGTCGAGGCCGCGGACGCGCTGGAACTGTTCGTGCTGCGCGGCGGCAAACGCACCAGGCCCGCGTTCGCGTGGACCGGGTGGCTCGGCGCGGGCGGCGACGCCGCGGGCCCGGACGCCGCCGCCGTGCTGACCGCGTGTGCGGCGCTGGAACTGGTACAGGCGTGCGCGCTGATCCACGACGACATCATCGATTCCTCACGCACCCGCCGCCGCTTCCCGACAGTGCACGTCGACTTCGAAACCCGGCACCGCGACCGCGGCTGGGCGGGTGATTCCGCGCACTTCGGCGCCAGCGTGGCCATCCTGGTCGGCGATCTGGCCCTGGCCTGGGCCGACGACATGGTGCACGCCTCCGGTCTGGAGCCGACGGCCATCGCCCGGTTCGCCCCGGTGTGGGCCGGCATGCGCACCGAGGTGCTCGGCGGCCAGCTGCTCGACATCAACGGCGAGGCGGGCGGCGACGAGTCGGTCGAGGCGGCGCTGCGCATCAACCGGTACAAGACCGCCGCCTACACCGTCGAACGCCCGCTGCACCTCGGCGCGGCCATCGCCGACGCCGACGCCGATCTGGTCGCCGCCTACCGCACCTTCGGCACCGATATCGGCATCGCGTTCCAGCTGCGCGACGATCTGCTCGGCGTCTTCGGCGACCCCGCGATCACCGGCAAACCCTCCGGCGACGATCTGCGCGAAGGCAAGCACACGGTGCTGCTGGCGGAGGCCCTGCGCCGCGCCGACGAGTCCGACCCGGCGGCCGCGAAACTGCTGCGCACCAGTGTCGGCACCGATCTCGACGCGGACGAGGTGGCCCACCTGCGCACGGTGCTCACCGACCTCGGCGCCGCCGACGAGGTGGAGCGCCGGATCGCCGAACTGACCGACGCGGGCCTGGCCGCCATCGCGACCAGCACCGCGACACCCGCCGCGAAGGAACAATTGCGCGCCATGGCCTTGGCCGCGACCAAACGCACCGCGTGAAAGTAGCTGCGGCACCGGCCGATCAGGTACACCTGGTCGGCATCGATCGCTGCCCGGCACCGAGGAGAATTACATGCCTGACGTGAAAACGGTTGCCGGACCGACGGATCGCGTGGTCGTCGTCGGGGCGGGACTGTCCGGATTGTCCGCGGCGCTGTATCTGACGGGCGCGGGACGGCAGGTCACCCTGCTCGAACGGGCCGATCACCCGGGCGGCCGGGTCGGGCGCTATCAGGGGGCGGATTACGAGATCGACTCCGGCGCCACCATTTTGACGCTGCCCGAACTGGTCGCCGACGCGCTCGCCGCGGTCGGCCGTACACCCGAGACCTGCAAGCCCGCGCTGCGCATCCATCAGCTCGCGCCGAGCTACCACGCCCGCTTCGCCGACCGCACCGAACTGCGGGTTTTCGCCGACGCCGACGCGATGGCGGCGGAGGTCGCGGCGGTCTGCGGCCCCGCCGAAGCCCGCCGCTATCGGCGGCTACGGGACTGGCTGGCCCGGATCTACGCCGCCGAGTACGCCGAATTCATGGACACCAACTTCGATTCGCCGCTGGACCTGCTGCGGCTGCCCGAAAAGCGCCGCGCCCTGGCGAGTTTGGTGCGGCTCGGCGGGTTCGGCAGGCTCGGGCCGCGGGTCGGGCGCTTCCTGCGCGATCCACGACTGGCCCGGCTGTTCACCTTTCAGGCGCTGTACGCGGGCCTGCCGCCGACCGCGGCGCTCTCGGTGTACGGCGCGATCCCGCACATGGACACCTCGCTCGGCGTCTACTTCCCGGAAGGCGGCATGCGCGCGATCGCGGCGGCCATGGCCGAGGCGTTCACCGCGGCGGGCGGCACGCTCGAACTCGGCACCGAGGTCACCGGCGTGGACTACACGCGACGGCGCGCCACCCGGGTCCGCACCGCCGACGGCCGCGGCTTCGACTGCGATGCCCTCGTGCTCACCACCGATCTCGGCACCCTCGACCGGTTCGGCGTGCGCCGCCGCCGCGGCCTGCGCGCGGCGCCCTCGGCCGTGGTCGCGCACGGGACGGTGCCCGCGGCGCTCGCGCGGACCTGGCCGGTGCAGGCCCACCACATCATCGAATTCGGGCAGGCGTGGCGGCAGACCTTCGCCGAGATCACCGGACGGCGCGGCCGTGGACGGCTGATGAGCGATCCGTCGCTGCTGCTGACCCGTCCCGCGCTCACCGACCCCGGGCTGCACATCACCCGCGCCGACGGCGAATACGAACCGCTGTCCGTGCTCGCCCCGTGCCCGAATCTGGACTCGGCCGCGCTGGATTGGCGCCGCATCGGGCCCGCGTATCTGCGCGAGTTGCTCGGGGTACTGGAAGCGCGCGGTTACCACGGCATCGCCGAGCACTTCACGGTCGACCATGTGGATAATCCGCGCACCTGGCACGAGCAAGGGATGCTCGCCGGAACTCCCTTCTCCGCGGCACACCTGTTCCGGCAGACCGGGCCATTTCGCCCGCGCAATTTTCCACAGGGCAGCGACAACGTGGTTATCGCAGGTTGCGGCACCACGCCCGGGGTCGGCGTGCCGACGACACTGCTGTCCGGAAAACTGGCGGCAACCCGGATAACCGGTGAATAAGCCCCAGCTCGAGATGAAACCCCGAGGACCAGCGGGATAGGGTTCGATGCGACGCCGTAAACTAGGCGCCGACCTATTCACTCGCGGTTGCGACCGCTGACCATTCGGGGGGACCGACACCAGATGGCATCCCCCGAAACGCGCGCCGCAAAGGCCACAGTGACAGATATCGACGGCCACGCACCGAAAACCGCAGCGCAGCGCGAATCGGCCGCCACCGACACGTCGGGTGTGCGGTCCTGGATGCGTACCAGTGCCGTCTTCCTGCGCACCCCCGAGGGACACGCGGCGCTGCTCGGGTTCTACGGCGCGATCATGATCACCCTCGGCGGGTTCGGCGCGGGCAGCACCCGCAAGCGCGACCCGCTGCTCGAGGCACTACACCTGTCCTGGCTACGTTACGGCCACGGATACGCGCTCTGCACGATCGTGATCTGGATCGGCGTGCTGCTGATGATCACCGCGTGGGTCCGGCTGGGCCGCGCCACGATCGGCAAGGGCGACAGACCCGATGTGCCCGTGACGTTGAACGAACTGCGGGCCATCGTCGGAATCTGGATCACCCCACTGCTTTTCGCGGTGCCGATGTTCAGCCAGGACGTCTACTCCTACCTGGCGCAGGGCGCACTGCTGCGGGACGGTTTCGACCCGTATGTCGACGGCCCGGTGAAGAACCCCGGCGTGCTGCTCGACAACGTGAGTCCCGTCTGGAAGAACACCACCGCGCCCTACGGGCCGATATTCCTGCTGCTCGGTCGCGGTATCACCAGCATCACCGGGGAGAACGTCGTCGCGGGCACCATCGCGATGCGGCTGGTGATGCTGCCCGGCCTCGCGCTGATGATGTGGGCCGTGCCGTATCTGACCAAGCACCTCGGCGGCAAGCCGACGGTCGCGCTGTGGCTCGCGGTGCTCAACCCGCTGGTGCTGATCCACCTCTTCGGCGGCGTGCACAACGAGATGCTGATGGTCGGCCTGATGTGCGCGGCCATCGCGCTGGTGCTGGAGCGCCACCACGTCGCGGGCATCGTGGTGCTGGCGATCGGCGTGGCGATCAAGGCGACCGCCGGTGTCGCGCTGCCGTTCCTGGTGTGGATCTGGATGTTGCACGAACGCGAAAGACGCGCCGCCCAGCGCACCCGCCGCGCGCCGGACCAGTTACCGGAGAGCGAACGCCCGCACGATGCCGCGGAACCGACCGAGGACATGCCGCACCCGGCGCTGATGTTCGCCAAGATCGCCGGACTCGGCCTGAGCGTGTTCGCGGCGGTGTTCGTCGCCGCCTCGGCCATCGCGGGCGTCGGCATCGGCTGGCTGACCGCGCTGTCGGGCTCGAAGAAGATCATCAACTGGCTCTCGCTGCCGACCATCATGATGCACATGGTGGGCTGGGTGACGACGCTGGACGGCGGCAAGGTGCTCAACGTGACCCGGCTGCTGTGCATGCTCGCACTCGTCGCGCTGCTCGCCTGGACCTGGTGGCGGTTCCGGCACAGCGAGCGCGAGGCGGTGTTCGGCATCCTGATCGCCTTCGTCGCGATCGTCATCCTCTCCCCCGCCGCACTGCCCTGGTACTACTCGTGGCCGCTCGCGCTGGCCGCCGGCTTCGCGCTGTCCACCACGACCTTGATGGTGCTGGTCGGATTGTGTACCTGGCTGATGCTGGTGTTCCAACCCGACGGCTCGATCGGGCTCTACTCGTTCGGGCACGTCGCGGCCGCGACGTTCGCCGCCGTGGTGGCGGCCATGTCGCTACGCAAGGTCGACCCGCTGCGGCTGCGGGCCGCGACACCGAGCACCGAACCGGCCACGCCCGCCCGGACATGACCGGTATCGCGCCGCCCGCAGTCGAGCCCGCGCGGCGCGGCACGGCCGCCGAACTCGCCGTGGCGTATCGCGCGTGCCGGCAGATCGCGGCACGGTACGGGCGCACCTATTTCCTGGCGACCCGGCTCCTCTCAGCCGAACGCCGTCCGGCGATACACGCGCTATACGCCTTCGCGAGAGTGGTGGACGATATCGTCGACCACGCGGAAACCGGTGCGGTGCAGGGGTTTCCGGACGACACCGGATGCGAGCGGAGCGCGCTCGCACCGGCCGCGCAGCTCGACCTGATCGAGGGTCAGCTGCGCGCGCTGCTGGACGGCACCCTCGCTGCACCGGATGCCCTGTCACACAAGACGTTCGAAGCGCACCGTCTGGCACTGCTCGCGCTGGCCGACACCATCGATCGCTACGACATTGCGGCAGTGCATTTCTGGACGTTCCTCGACGCCATGCGGATGGACGTGCCCGGCACCGCGCAGTTCCGCGACCACTACGCCACGATGACCGAACTGCGCGAGTACATGCGCGGCTCGGCGGCCGCCATCGGGCTACAGGTGCTGCCGGTGCTCGGCACCGTCGTCCCGCGCGCCGAGGCCGAACCCGCGGCCGCGGCCCTCGGCGAGGCGTTTCAGCTCACCAACTTCCTGCGCGATGTCGCCGAGGATCTCGACCGCGGCCGGATGTATCTGCCCGCCGACGAACTCGCCCCGTTCGGCGTAGACCACGATCTGCTCACCCACTGCCACCGCACCGGGCACACCGATGCCAGGGTGCGCCGCGGGCTCGCCCACCTGATCGCGGTCAACCGGGACATCTACCGGCGCGCGGACGCGGGCATCGACCTGCTGGAACCACGCGTGCGGCCCGCGATCCGCACCGCCTCGCTGCTGTACGCGGGCATCCTCGACCGGATCGAGGACTCGGGCTACGCCGTGTTCACCCAGCGTGCGGTCGTCCCACGCCCGCACCGCCTGCGCGTCGCCGCGACACAGTTCGCCACTGCCCTGGCCGGACGCTGACGCCCGGCCGGGCCGTGCGCACGCCTGCGCGGCCGGTCAGAACGGATCGGCGGCCGCTCTGCGCACCACCTCGCGGGCGAGCGGGCCGTGCAGGGCGTCGATCGGCTTACCGGGCAGGCTGTCGTCGTCGGTGAAGATCCACTGCAGGATCTCTTCGTCGGTGTATTTGGCGTCCTTCATCACGGTGATCAGGCCCGGCAGGGGCTTGACCACCGCGCCCTCCTTGTCGAAGAACCGCTCCGGGACGCCTGCCACGCCGTCTCGGCGGATGGCGAGCAGTTGGTGGTCGCGCAGCATCTGATGGACGCGGGTCACCACGAGCCCGAGCCGGTCGGCCACCTCGGGCAGCGGCACCAGCGCCACGGACTCCGGAAGAACATCATCACTGCAGGGAAATGCACTCATGACTGCGCCTCGCTGGCGCTCGGCTTCGTCATGAGCGCATCTGCAGCTGTGCTGTTGGTTCGTTCACTGCGCTCTCTCACGCAAGTAACGGTAGACCGTCCCCCACCGCACGTCGTGAGACACCCGGGCGCGTTTCGCCGATACCATCGTGAGGGCCGCACGGGGCGGTCGATCGCTTGTGGGCGCAACCGCGAGGGGTGAGAACTTTGTGAAAGCCGGAGGACATCAATTGATCGGCCAAATGCTGGAAGGGCGCTATCGCATCGATGCGCCGATCGCCCGCGGTGGCATGTCGATGGTCTTCCGGGGGGTCGATACCCGGTTGGATCGCCCCGTCGCCATCAAGGTGATGGATCCGAAGTTCGCCGGTGACCCGCAGTTCCTCACCCGATTCGAGTTCGAAGCCCGCGCGGTCGCCAAGCTCAAGCACCCGTCCCTGGTCGCGGTCTATGACCAGGGCGTGGACGGCGAATATCCGTTCCTGATCATGGAGCTGGTGGAGGGCGGCACGCTGCGCGAGCTGTTGCGCGAGCGCGGCCCGATGCCGCCGCACGCGGTGCGCGCGGTGGCCGAGCCGGTGCTCGCGGCGATCGGCGTGGCGCACAGCGCGGGGCTGGTGCACCGCGACGTGAAGCCGGAGAACGTGCTGATCTCCGACGCCGGTGAGGTCAAGATCGCCGATTTCGGCCTGGTCCGCGCGGTGGCGGCGGCCAACACCACCTCGGCCAGCGTGATTCTCGGCACGGCCGCGTACCTCTCCCCCGAACAGGTGACCAGCGGCACGGCCGACGCGCGCAGCGACGTCTACTCCTTCGGCGTGCTGATCTTCGAGCTGCTGACCGGGCGCGTCCCGTTCACCGGCGATACCTCGATCTCGATCGCCTATCAGCGGATCGAGAACGATGTGCCGAGCCCGAGCCGGTTCATCTCCGGCGTGCCGCCGGAGTTCGACGAGCTGGTCGCGAAGGCCACCGCGCGCGAGCCGGCGCACCGGTTCGCCGACGCGAACGAGATGGCCGCGACGCTGCGGCAGATCGGCGCGAAGCTGAACCTGCCGCCCTACCGGGTGCCCGCGCCGCAGGAATCGGCCGAACACCTGAGTGCCAGTTACAAGGTGGCCACCCCGGCCGCACACCAGCCCGTTGCGACTCCCGCGCCGCCGTACCCGCCGCCGACGGTGCAGCACACGCGCGTGGTCACCGCGCCGCGCCCGCGCGCGGACTACGGACCCGCCGACTACGACGAGCAGCCGGTACGCCAGCAGCACGCGTCGGCCCCGTACCAGTCCTACGCGCCGGATCCCAACAGATCGCGGCGCACGGCGTGGATCTGGATCGCCGTCGTGGCGATTCTCACGCTGGTGGTCGGCGTCGGTGGCTGGTGGCTCGGGTTCGGGCGGTTCTCGCCGGTGCCTGCGATCGCCGGACTCGACACCGACCGAGCGGTCGCGACCTTGCGGGACGCCGGATTCGAAACCGAGTTGCGGCAGAAGGCCTCCGACACCATCCCGGTCGGCGGCGTGGTCGGCAGCGACCCGTCCGCCGGGTCGCGGATCACCAAGGGGTCGACGGTCGCGGTGCTGGTCTCCAGCGGCAAACCGAAGGTGCCGGACCTCAATCCCGGTGACGACATCTCGAAGGTCAATCAGCTGATCCGCGACGCGGGCCTGCAACCGGTGGACTCCGGCGAAGAGGGCAACCCCGCACCCAAGGGCACCCTCGCCAGGGTCGAGCCCGGTCCTGGCACCGTGCTGCCGACCGGCGCGCAGGTCAAGGTGTACCGCAGCAACGGCGCGAAGCCGATCAAGGTGCCCGACGTGCGCGGCAAGACGGCCGACGAAGCGGTGAAACTGCTCACCGACGCGGGTATCAAGGTCCGCGACCGGCAGACCAAATTCGACAAGTCCGTCGAGGCGGACAAGGTGATCGGCACCGATCCGGTCGCCGGGACCACCGTCCAATCCGGCAGCGGCGTCACGCTTTTCGTCTCCAATGCGCTCAAGATGCCCAACCTGATCGGGTCGAGCGTCGGCAATGCCAGGTCCAAGCTGGAAAGCCTCGGCCTGCAGGTCGAGGTCAAACAGCTCACGCCCACCGACGGCTCGGTGGTGATCGGCCAGGTGCCGGGGATCAGCGCGAACGTCGAGCCGGGGTCCACCGTCCAGCTGACGGCGCTGCCCTAGCGCGACAACAGGCTTCGGCCGTCGCGAACCACTGCACTACTCGAATGACGCACGGCATCAGAGGAATCGGACGATCGATACGGTTCCCGCGACCAGGCAGTAGACCGCGAACGGGAGCAGGGTGCGGGTCTGGAAGTAGCGCTCCAGGAAGCGCACCGCCAGCCACGACGACACTCCGGAGACGATCGCGCCGACCAGCACCGGCCCGCGGATACCGGCGGTGTCCGGCCCGGCCAGCTCCGGGATCTCCATCAGGCCCGCACCCAGGATCGCCGGAGTGGCCAGCAGGAAAGCGAATTTCGCCGCCTGCTCGTGCTGCAGGCCACGGCACAGTCCGCCGACCATGGTCAGTCCCGCCCTGCTGAATCCGGTCAGCAACGCGCCGACCTGAGCGAATCCGATGGCGAGGGCGTCCTCCGGCTCGAGCGCCGCCAGGCGTCGATCCGATCGGCGCTTACGGGCTTCCGCAGTGCGCACGCCCGCCCGGCCGTGCAGCGCAAAACTTCGCCCGTACTGTGCGAGCGTCGGCTCGTTGCGGCGGCGCAGGCCCTCGCCGATGATCAACACGATCCCGTTGAGCACCAAAAAGAGTGCGGCACAGATCGGCGCCGCGAACAGCACGTGCAGCGGATGTTGCAGGAACGGCCCGAGGGCCGCGATCGGCAAGGTGGCGATCACGATCAGCAGGGCCAACCGCTGGGCGACCGTCTCGGCCCGGCCGGTGCGCAGCAGGCCGGCGAAGCCGACGGCGATGGCCCGCCAGTCCCGCCAGTAGTAGCCGAGCAACGCCACCGCGGTCCCCACGTGCAATGCCACCACGAAGGCCAAATACGGTGTGCCCGTACCGGACTCGCCCTGGTCGACCAGCCGCTGCCAGTCACCGCCGAGCCACGCCGCGAGCAACACCGAATGCCCCAGGCTGGAGATCGGGAACAGCTCGGTGACGCCCTGCACCACACCGATGACCGTCGCTTCGAAGTAAGTGAGCATCGCGAAGAGTTTCGCACGGCCACAGCGGCTCCCCCGCACCCGCCACAGCCCTCGACCGATATGCCCGAATCACCTATCCCCCAGTGACTTTCGGTTGTCCAGGGCCGGCATCTCGCCCGACGGACAGGGCAGGACGATTACCGAACTGCGCCAGGCGATAGCCGGAGGGGACGTACCCGGCCGGGTACGTCCCCTCTGAAAAGCCTTGTTCAGCGCAGCATTTCGGCGACCAGGAAGGCCAGCTCCAGCGACTGCTGGGTGTTCAGGCGCGGGTCGCAGGCGGTTTCGTAGCGACCGGACAGGTCCAGATCGGAGATGTCCTGGGCGCCGCCGAGGCATTCGGTGACGTCCTCGCCGGTGAGCTCGATGTGCAGGCCGCCCGGGTGGGTGCCCAGCGCGTGGTGCACCTCGAAGAAGCCCTGCACCTCGTCGACGATGCGGTCGAAGTGCCGGGTCTTGAAACCGGTGGACGCCTCGTGCGTATTGCCGTGCATCGGGTCGCACTGCCAGATCACCTGGTGACCGGTGGCCTGCACCTTCTCGATGATGGGCGGCAGCACGTCCCGGACCTTGCTGTTGCCCATCCGGGACACGATGGTCAGCCGGCCTGGCTCGTTGTTCGGATCGAGCCGCTCGACGTACTCCACGGCCTGATCGGGCGTGGTGGACGGGCCGATCTTCAGGCCGATCGGGTTCGCGAGCAGTTCGGCGAGCGCGATATGCGCGCCGTCGAGCTGCCTGGTCCGTTCGCCGATCCAGAGGAAGTGCGCGGACAGGTCGTAGAGCACCGGCTCGCCCGCCGCGTTCTCGCTCAGCCGCAGCATCGCCCGCTCGTAGTCGAGGACGAGCGCCTCGTGGCTGGCGTAGATCCGCGCCGACTTCAGGCTCGGGTCGTTCACCCGACAGGCGGTCATGAACGCGAGACCGCGGTCGATCTCCTCGGCCAGCGCCTCGTAGCGCGCACCGGCGGGCGACTTCGCGACGAAGTCGCGGTTCCAGTCGTGCACCTTGTGCAGGTCGGCCATGCCCGCGCCGGTCAGCGCGCGCACCAGGTTCATCGCGGCGCTCGCGTTGGCGTACGCGCGCACCAGCCGCGACGGATCGTGTTCGCGCATCGCGGCATCGGCGACGAGCGCGTTGACCATGTCACCGCGGTAGGACTTGAGGCCGAGCGAATCGGTGTCGGAGGAGCGCGGCTTGGCGTACTGCCCCGCGATCCGGGCCACCTTGACCACCGGCATGCTCGCGCCGTAGGTGAGCACGACCGCCATCTGCAGCAGGGTCCGGATGTTGCCGCGGATATGCGGCTCGGTGTTGTCGGCGAACGTCTCCGCGCAGTCACCGCCCTGCATGAGGAACGCCTCGCCGCGGGCCACCTCGGCGAGCTGTTCGCGCAGCTCCTCCACCTCGGCGGGCACGCAGATCGGCGGCACGCTCTCCAGCACGGTGCGCATCACCGCCGCCTGCTCCGGATCCCACGACGGCTGCTGTAGCGCAGGGCGGGCCAGCGCTTCGTCCAACCGCCTGCGCAGCTCCGTGGGCAGCGGCGGCAGTTCCGGCAGGCGATCGATGGGTACGTCGACGGTCCAGTTCACTCGTTCAGAATACGGACCCTTCGGACGGCCGTGGTACCCACCGTAGGGGTGGTGACCACTACCACCCTGCCCCGATGCGAATCGCGCCCCCACCCCGCTTAGGGTGATTGACCGAGACATATCCGGGGGCAACACCGAACTGCGGAGGAGTAGAGCGATCTCGCTTCGATATTTTTACGACTGCGAATTCATCGAGGACGGGGTGGTCATAGACCTGGTCTCCATCGGTGTGGTCTGCGAGGACGGGCGCGAATATTACGCGGTGTCCACCGAATTCGACCCGGAGCGGGCCGGGCCGTGGGTGCGCAGGCATGTGCTGCCGCAGCTGCCGTCACCGTCCTCGCCGCTGTACCGCAGTCGCAAGCAGATCCGCGACGAGCTGTACAAGTTCCTGGTGCCGCGCTCGTCGGTGGTGCCCGAACTGTGGGCCTGGGTCGGCGCCTACGACCACGTGGCGCTGTGCCAGCTGTGGGGCTCGATGGTCGACCTGCCCAGCGCGCTCCCCCGCTACACCAACGAACTGCGCCAGCACTGGGACGCGCACGGCCGTCCCGAACTGCCCCCGGTCCCGCCGGACGCGCACGACGCCCTGGCCGACGCCCGGCACAACCTGGCCAAGTTCGAAGCCATCGAAGCGGCACGCCGGCGCTGACCGCGAACGACGAAGGCCCCGAGTCGGATTCGACTCGGGGCCTTCGTCGTTCAGCTGTCAGTGGCTGTGCTTGCCACCGTTTTCGAGCTCCTGGCGCTTCTGCAGCACCGCGAGCTGGCGGTGCTCCTCGGCGTGCTCGATCTCGAAGTGCTTCTCGCTCTCCTGCCACGGGTCGGCCCGCAGGAAGCTACCGGTGCCCGGCTTACCCGCCGAACCCAGCTTGTTCATCTTCTTCGGGACCGGGGCGCCCTGGTACTCCAGCGGCAGCGGGTGGCCGTGGTCGTCGACCGGGCCGAGCGGCTGGTGCACCTCGATGTACTCACCGTGCGGCAGGCGCTTGATCACACCGGTCTCGATGCCGTGCTCGAGCACCGCACGGTCGCTGCGCTGCAGACCGATGCAGAACCGGTAGGCGACGAAGTACGCCACCGGCGGCACCACGAGCAGGCCGATGCGGCCCATCCAGGTGGTCGCGTTCAACGAGATGTCGAACTTGAGCGCCAGGATGTCGTTGACGCAGGACAGCGTCAGCACCACGTAGAAACCGATCGCCATGGCGCCGATCGCGGTACGGACCGGCACGTCGCGCGGACGCTGCAGCAGGTTGTGATGCGAGCCCGCGTCGCCGGTGAGCCGCTTCTCGATCCACGGGTAGGCGATCAGGACGGTGAACACCAGGCCCATGATCAACGCGACCCAGAACACCGCGGGCACGGTGTAGCGACCCAGGTACAGCTCCCACGGCGGCATGAGCCGGGCCAGGCCGTCGGTCCACATCATGTAGAAGTCCGGCTGCGAACCCGCCGACACCTGAGACGGGTTGTACGGGCCCAGGTTCCAGATCGGGTTGATCTGGAAGACGCCGCCCATGATGCCGACGATGCCGAGAGTGAACGCGAAGAACGCGCCCTGGTCCGCGGCGAACACCGGCACGATGCGCGCGCCCACCACGTTGTTCTCGGTCCGGCCCGGGCCGGGGAACTGGGTGTGCTTCTGGTACCAGACCAACGCGACGTGCGCGGCGATCAGGGCCAGGATGATGCCGGGGAACAGCAGCACGTGCGCGATGTAGAGGCGCGGGATGATGATGTCGCCCGGGAAGTCGCCGCCGAAGATCAGCCAGTGCAACCAGGTGCCCGCGATCGGCACGCTCATCGTGATACCGCCGAACGCGGCGCGCAGGCCGGTGCCGGACAGCAGGTCGTCGGGCAGCGAGTAGCCGAAGAAGCCCTCGAACATCGCCAGGATCAGCAGCAGGCAGCCGATCACCCAGTTCGCCTCACGCGGCTTGCGGAACGCGCCGGTGAAGAAGATGCGGAACAGGTGGATGATGATCGACGCCGCGAACAGCAGCGCCGCCCAGTGGTGCACCTGGCGCACGAACAGACCGCCGCGCACCTCGAAGGTGATGTTCAGCGAGGACTCGTAGGCCCGCGACATGGTGACACCACGCAGCGGCTGGTACGCGCCGTTGTAGACGACCTCGGTCATCGACGGATCGAAGAACAGGGTCAGGTAGACGCCCGACAGCAGCAGAATGATGAAGCTGTACAGCGCGATCTCACCGAGCAGGAACGACCAGTGGGTCGGGAAGACCTTGTTGATCGACCGCTTCATGAACGCGGCGGCGCGATAGCGCTCGTCCGCCTCGTTCGCCTGAGCTGCAGCAGAAGGGCTCATGAACGACGCTCCCAGAAGGCCGGTCCGAGCGGCTCGATGTAGTCGCCGTTGGCGACCAGGAAGCCCTCGGAGTTGACGGTGATCGGCAGCTGCGGCAGCGCGCGGGCGGCGGGACCGAAGACCGGCTTACCCCACTCGGTCGCCAGGAACTGCGACTGGTGGCAGGGGCACAGGATCTTGTTGGTCTGCTGCTCGAACAGCGATGTCGGGCAACCGAGGTGGGTGCAGATCTTCGAGTACGCGAAGTAGTCGCCGTAGTTGAAGCTCTCCTGACCCTTGCGCTTGATCGCCTTCTGCGCGTCTTCGGTGCGCAGGCGAATCAACATGACCGGGTTGCGGATACCGCGCAACGACTGCAGGGTGGCGTGCTCGTCGCCGCGCCACTTCTCTTTCCAGGGGAACACCGTCTCCATGGCGCCCGCGTCCAGGTCCTCCGGACGCACCAGCACGATGTCCTCCGGGCGACCGGTGTCGCGCCGGATGTAGATGGTCTCGCCCTCGTAGTCGGGGGTCCAACCGGACACCCACAGCGGCGACTTGTCGCCCTTGGCCCACGGGTTCTTCACCATGCCGCCGACGAACACCAGCAGCGCGCCGATGCCGAGCACACCGACACCGGCACCGGCGGTGCGGGTGATCAGCTTGCGGCGGGCGAGGGTGGAGGTCTCCAGCGCATCGCTCAGTTCGGCGACCAGCGTGCGGCGCTCGACCTCGGGCGACGGGCCGTCGTGCCGATCCTGGATGGACAGCTCGGCCGGGATGAACAGCTTGCGGATCAACACCACCGCGATGCCGATGACCAGCACCGAGACACCGAAGGTGATACCGACCAGCGGCGTGAACAGCGAGTAGGCGGCGTGGCCGTCTTCCTTGTTGGCCTTGAACTCCCACGGCCAGAACAGGAACACACCGACCAGCGCGGCCGCAGCGATCCCGGACACGGCGAACCAGAACGCGACCGCGCGCTCGGCCCGCTTCTCGGCGCGGGTGCCCGGCACCGGGAACCGCTCGCGCCGGTAGGCGACGTCGACGCCGTCGCGCTCGGTGCCGAGCTTGACCAGCTCGTCGCGGCTCATCGCGTCGAGTTCGGCCTCGGTCGGCTCCGTCAGCGCGTGGCCGTCAGTCTTGGCCACATGGGCGCCGGCCCCTGTGACCTGCTCGTTCGACGGCTCGACGCCGTCGTGGCCCTCATCCGGCCGACCCACGTTAGGCTCCTTCTCAGTCATGACCTAGAACCGATCCAAATAGCGGCACCCACGACCAGCGTGATGCCGACCACCCAGATGACCAGACCCTCGGTCGCGGGACCGAACCCACCGAGGTCCCAGCCGCCGGGGGCGCGCTCTTCCTTCGCGTTCATCACGTAGGCGATGATGTCGCGCTTCTCTTCCGGGGTCAGCTGCCGATCGGAGAACTTCGGCATGTTCTGCGGGCCGGAGATCATCGCGTCGTAGATCTGCTGCTCGCTGGCGGGCTCCAGCGGCGGCGCGAACTTACCGGAGGACAGCGCACCGCCGCGGCCGGTGAAGTTGTGGCAGGACGCGCAGTTCATGCGGAACAGCTCGGAGCCGCGAGCGATGTCGTCGCCACGCAGGGACTCCTGGGCGATCTCGCCGTTCGCGTCACGGACCACGCTGGGGCCGCCGCCGTTGGCCGCGACATACGCCATCAGCGCGTCGGTCTGGTGCTCGTCGAACTTGGCGGGCTTGCGCTGCGCCTGGGCCTCGTTGCGGGCCATCGGCATCCGGCCGGAGGAAACCTGGAAGTAGACGGCGGCTTCACCGACGCCGATCAGGCTCGGGCCGCGGTCCTGGACACCCTGCAGGTTCGCGCCGTGGCAGGTGATGCAGGACGTGTCGTACAGCTGGTTGCCTTCGCGGATCAGCGCGGACTTGTCGTCGTTCGCGGTCGCGAGCTGCGGGTTCGGCGTCAGAGCCGCCGCGAGGAAGCCTGCTCCGACGAGGCCCACCAACAGCGCGAGGCCGCCCGCGATGCGACGGCGAACGCGGCGCTGCCTGCGCGTCTTGCTGGCCTCGCCGTTCCCTTTGCTTTCGGGCGCTGGCGCTGACGGGGGAGATGAACTCATCTGTGTCCCTTTGGAGTAGACGGAACCGACGTGTGCAAAAGACTGGGGTATCGCCCGGGTCAGCGGACGAAGTAGATCGTGGCGAACAACCCGATCCAGACGATGTCGACGAAGTGCCAGTAGTACGAGACGACGATCGCGGCGGTGGCCTGCGCCGGGGTGAACTTACTGACCTTGGTGCGGATCAGCAGGAACACGAAGGCGATCAGACCGCCGATGACGTGCAGGCCGTGGAAACCGGTGGTGATGTAGAACACCGAGCCGTACGAGCTGCTCGAGATCGAGGTGCCCTCGTGGACCAGGTTCATGTACTCGTAGCCCTGGCCGCCGACGAAGAACGCGCCCATGATCAGCGTGATGACATACCAGCGGCGCAGGCCGAACACGTCGCCACGCTCCGCCGCGAAGACACCCATCTGGCAGGTGAACGACGAGGCGACCAGCACGGCGGTGACCGGCACGGCGAGCTTCAGGTTCAGCTCGGTCGGCTCCGGCGGCCAGTTGCCGTGGGCCTGGGCGCGCGCGACGAAATACATCGCGAAGAGGCCGGCGAAGAACATCAACTCGCTGGACAGCCAGATGATGGTACCGACGCTGACCATGTTGGGCCGATTCAGCGAGTGCACACGCTGGGTTATGGCCGATCCGGGGGTCCCTACTGCGGTCGTCACGGGGGTAAGTATGACTCGTCGTAGTACGACACAAGTACCCGGGTGCGAAACTTGTGTCTCCGTGTCGGAAAACCCACGGACAGACAGGCTCTCGACCTGGGCTCGGCGTGTTGGAGATCGTTTCGCCGGACGACCGGGGTGAGCACCGGATGTCGCCGGGTGACGCCCGCACAGCATGACAGGCAGTACTGAGTAAAAGCTGAGATGGAGGCGATGTGGCAGCGGGGATATGGCGTCGATGGTTCGGACGCCGCGGCGCGGCGACACTGGACCCGAGCCGGGCCGATCTCGTGGTGGTCACCGCGAGTTTCGATGACGCCGAGGCCTGTTCGGCGGCGCTGGCCCGCGCGGACGGCTGGACCGCCGACGCGCCCGCGGTGCTGCGCCATCACCTGCGGATCCCGGCCGAGCAGGTCGAGACGGTGTGCGCCATCGCCGCGCAGGACGGCTACGCGCCCGCGCCCCGGGTCGGCGGCCCGGGCGCCGACCCGCTGGAAAACCTGATCTTGCAGCGGGTCCAGGTGCTCGACGCACTGCACTGCTCGCAGGAACGTTCCCGGATGGCCGGTTTGGCGCAGCGGCACGAGGGCACCGCCGATGGATGGGACGCGCTGCAGCCGCGGCCGGTTTAAGCGCGGGCTTCCCGGCCAGGGGGCACAGTAAGCTTCTTCGCGACGAACTGGTGCCTGAACCAGTGTGAACGGGAGTAAGAGAACATGCGTAGCTGGCCACAGGTACTCGGAACCCTCGCCGACGGCGGCGACCTGGCGGCGGCCGACACGGCATGGGCGATGGACGAGATCATGTCGGACAACGCCACCTCCGCTCAGATCGCGGCGTTCGGTGTCGCGATGAAGATCAAGGGCCCCACGCCCGCCGAACTGGCCGGCCTCGCCACCGGCATGCTCGATCACGCACGACTGGTGCACATCGACGGGGACGCGGTCGACATCGTCGGCACCGGCGGGGACCGTTCCGGGTCGGTGAACATCTCCACCATGTCCTCGATCGTGGTCGCCGCGGCCGGGGTGCCGGTGGTCAAACACGGCAACCGCGCGGCCTCGTCCAAGAGCGGGGGCGCCGACGTGCTCGAGGCGCTCGGGGTGAAGCTCGCCCTCGGGCCGGAGTCCGTCGCGCGGTGTATCCGCGAGGTCGGCATCGGTTTCTGCTTCGCGCCGGCGTTCCATCCCGCACTGCGGTTCGCGGGTGCGGCCCGCAAGGAGATCGGCATTCCCACCGTCTTCAATGTGCTCGGACCGCTGACGAACCCGGCCCAGCCGCGGGCCGGACTGATCGGCTGCGCCTTCCCCGACCTGCTGCCCGTGATCGCGGGCGTGTTCACCGAGCGCGGCGGCAGCGCGCTGGTGGTGCGCGGCAACGACGGGCTGGACGAAATCACCACCTCCGACACCACCGCCGCCTGGGTGGTCTCGGGTGGACGACGTCGCGAGACCACCATCGACCCGACCCGGCTCGGCATCCCACGGGTCGATCTCGCCGCATTGCGCGGCGGGGACGCCGAGGTCAACGCCGGGGTGGCCCGCGATGTCCTGGCCGGTAGCACCGGTCCGGTCCGCGACGCGGTCCTGGTGAATTCCGCTGCGGCCATCGTCGCCTACGACTTGTCCCAGGGCACAGTCGATTTCGACGCCGACGTGCACGACGCGCTGGCCACCGGACTGGCCCGCGCCGCCGAGGCCATCGATACCGGTAACGGGGCCGCGCTGCTCGAGCGGTGGACGAAGCTCACGGTCACCCTCGGCGACCGCTGACTTTTGGTCATTTGATCACCAGGTAATGGTGGCGGACGGCTCTCGGCCGATGCCGCCACCATTACCTGGTGATCGCTCGCACAGGGATGCGATTTGGTAGCTGATGGACATAAATGCTGTTCAGCGGACTAAAGTGGCGAGCGGGGGCGACGTGGTGACGTCGGCGGGCACGGCAAGCCAGGCGCGCAACAGTCCCCGGCCACCAACTCGATGAATCTCACTTCGGAGAGTAAGGAGCACGGCATGAAGCGCAGCTGTTCCGTACTACTGGGCGTACTGGCGACAACGGGATTCGTCGCCGTCGCGCCGACCGCATTGGCCATCCCGGGCAATCTCTACATCAACGGCACGCCGTATGCCGATCCGTCCGGTTGCATGATGGTCGGCGACGGCGCGCCGATGTCCATCGAGAACGACACCGCGGGCACGGTGACCGTGTACACCCACGCCGACTGCGACGAAGGCGGCGTCACCGCGGTGCTCGGGGCGGGTGAAAGCGGTACCTACCCCGGCAAATCCGTAGTGGTGGGCTGAGGCGCTACTCCCCCAGCGAGAACCCGGCCTCCACATCGGCGCTCGAATACGACTTGAACGCGATATGCGTGATGGTCCGCGCGACGCCGGGCGTCTTGTCGATCCGTCCGGTGACCACGTCGGCGATCTGCTCGTGGTCGCGCACCCGCACGATCGCGATCAAATCCACATCGCCTGCGCACGAATACACCTCGGCGACCCCTTCGGTATCCGCCACCGCCTGCGCGGTCTCCGGAATACGCCCGTTGTCGGCGTCGATAAGCACGATCGCGGTAATCATGGGATCAGCGTAATGCGCGCCACCCCCGCCCCCACCCGGCCACGTGACCCTTCTGCCGACCCGCCCTGAAGCGACGGCCGTCCCCTTCACCGCTCCGTGTACTCCTGCTCCGCCGACCGACTCCGAGCCGCGACATCGGCCACCTCCGCCCACCCCAACCAGCGCCCCGCCCCATACATCGGCTCCCGATACCCCTCTGTACTACGCACGATCCGCACCCCCGCCCGCGCCAACCACCGCGCCACCAACGCCGCCTCCTCCGGCGAAGCCCCCCGCAACGGCGGCACATTGATCGAAACCCACTCCCCCGCAACGTCAGATCTCGGCTGGGCGGGGGGCATCTGGGTTTCGGGGGCGGGCGATTCGGGGGGCACTCCTCCTTCGGGGATCACGGTTTCGGCGGCGGCGACGAGGTGTTCCACCACGGGCATGGGTGGGACGCCGCGGGGAGCGGTACCTGCGGCGGCTAGGCGGCCGAAGCGGATGACGGAGAATTCCCAGCCGCCCGCCCCGTCGGGGTGGGCGGTGACGAGTTCGGCGATGCGGGCGACGGCGGCGAGGCGCTGGGTGCGGTGCAGGGCGCGGATCACCGCGACGGTGCGGTCCCGCAGGCGCGCGGCGGCCTCGAAATGCTGGGCGCGGGAGTGGGTTTCGATGCGGTCGAGCATGGCGCGGACAGGCGCGTCGGAGCGTCCGGCGAACAGGGCGCGCACGAGCGCGGGAGCGGGCGCGTATTCCTCTGTATTAATAGGAGTCCCTGTCACGGCGGCGGGACAGCCGCCGACGACCGCGGGCGGGCACTCGTGCGTCCCGCGCCGGGGCAGGCGGGTACTGCAGGTCCGCAGGCCGGTGAATTCGGCGATGATCAGCGCGAGGTCGGCGGCGTCCATCCGAGAGTTGAAGGGCCCCAGCGCATCTCGGTTCGGCGTGCGAACAACGGCGAACCGCGGGAAGGGTTCGTCGGTGAGCGTGAGCCACCAGGCCCGCTTGGGAAACTTGGACCGCCGGTTGTAGGGCGGGGTGTGCGCGACGAGCAGTCGCAGTTCCCGCACCCCCGCTTCGAGGGCGTGCGCGCAGACCACATGGTCGACCCGGGTGGCGAGGGCGACCATTTCTTTCATCCGCCCCCGGGTCTCCGATCCGGTGAAGTAGTTGCGCACGCGGCGGCGCAGATTCACCGCCGTGCCGATATAGAGGACTTCGTCGGACGGCCCGCGGAACAGGTAGACGCCGGGCGCGGCGGGGAGGTCCGCGGCCAGGAAACGCTTGGCGCGCTGGCGCGGGGTGACGTCGGGCAGGTAATCGACCAACTCGGTGAGGCTGTGCACCCCTTGGTTGCCGACCCGGCCGATGAGCGCGTGCAACACATCGACGGTCGCGCGCGCGTCGTCGAGGGCGCGGTGCGTCGGTTGCGTACTCGCGCCGAGCAACTGGGCGAGCACGCTCAATCGGACCGAGGGCGCCTCGTCCCGGCCGAGCACGCGCCGCGCCAGCTTCACCGTGCACAGCACCGTCGCGGACGGCCACACGGTCTCGCACTGGGCCGCCGCGGCCCGCAGGAACGCCATGTCGAACCGCGCGTTGTGCGCGACCAGTACCGCGCCCGCGGCGAACTCCAGGAATCCGGGCAGCACGGCGTCGATCTTCGGAGCCGCGTACACCATCGCGGTGGTGATGCCGGTGACCTGGACGATCGCGGGCGGCACCGCCCGTCCCGGGTTGACCAGGGTCGCGAACTCGCCGAGCACTTCGCCGCCGCGCACCTTGACCGCGCCGATCTCGGTGATCGCGTCGGCGCCGGGACTGGTGCCGGTGGTCTCCAGGTCGACGACCACGAAGGTGGTGTCGTAGAGGGGCGTGTCGAGGTCGTCGAAGACCAACTGCTGAGCTGCGGCCTTGCGCGGAGCGGGGACGGACACGGGCTGGAGCGTAGGCGGTGGGTCCGACAAGGACGGGTCCGCGCAGCCGCCCGCTTCCGCGCACGCGAAAGCCGCAGAGAATGTCCGAATTACTCTGTGGGGATTTCGTTTCGTTACCCATGAAACGATCTAGAAAGCCGAAAAGTGGCGTAGATCACATTGTTGCATAAAACGTATCAACAGGTCTGGCGTGTCCAACCGCCCGGGCGCGCCGTCAGCGGCGCGCTGTGACCGATCACAGCGAGAGTGCCGACCGACCAGTCTCGAAGCTGGAGATGTCCGCGATATGAACGCAACGACCTGGGGGAATGTCCAATTCGCACACACTCCACCGACCCGTGGACGCGCCGAAGCGGACCGCGGTAGCGACCCAGACGCTCGACAGAGGCAGCGCGTTGTTATCTTTTCGTGATTGCTGGGACATATCTCACATTGATTAAGCGGAAATTCACACCCGCGCACACAATTCGCCGAAGTCCGACTTTACAAACCACCGTGATGTGTTCGTAACCTTTTCGAGACCTCACGGAGTCCGCCGCATCGAACCGGTGCGAACGACACGAAGTCCGCGGCACCAGTCAGGGTGCGGCGTCGTGGGGCAGATTGGGAGTACCGCATCATGACGACCGAATCCGTCAAGCGACAGGCGCAGCGCGCCATCGCCGCCGGGGCCGTCGGCGCTGCCACCATCGGCGCTTTCCTGCTTCCGGCCGCCCCCGCATCGGCTCAGCCGGTGACCATCCCCGGCGTCGGAACCTTCGAGGTGCCGAACGAGATCCAGATTCCGCAGGGCATCCCCGGCGTCGAGCTGCCCGCGCAGCCGCTGCCCTTCGTCGCCCCGAAGAAGACCATCGGCGAAGAGGCTCTCGACGCCGCCATGACCAAGCTCGGCGCCCCGTACGTGTACGGCGCCGCGGGCCCGAACGCCTTCGACTGCTCCGGCCTCGTGAAGTGGGCCTACGCGCAGGCCGGCTTGGAGCTGCCGCGCACCAGCGGCGCCCAGCTGTCCGCCGGCAGCCCGGTCTCGATGGACGACCTGCAGCCGGGCGACCTGGTGTCGTTCTACGGCGGCGGCCACTCCGGCCTGTACGCCGGCGACGGCAATGTCGTGCACGCGTCCACCTCCGGCACGCCCGTGCAGGTGGCGCCGATCTCCTCGATGCCGATCGCGGGAGCCCGACGCTTCTGAGAAACCGCTGGTCGGGCCGTACGTTGCGGCCCGACCACCGGATGGCGGCCGTGATCGTTTCGTTCTCTACTGGACACAGACCCAGGCCGTTCCGTAACCTAATCGAGACCTTCTGGAATTACCCGAGGCACGCGGTCCGCAAACCTCCGTTTCCCGGAAGGCGTTGCGTCCGGGTTCAACCAGATCGAGAGAACAGGGGCACGGCAGCCTGTGGCAGCACACCGGAGACAGGGCACGCTGAGACTCGACACGAAACGTCTGGTGGGTGGCGCGTTGGCGGCCGGAGTACTGGCCACCACCACCGTCTACGGGGCGGGCCCGGTCGGCGCCGATCCGGTCGCCCTACCCGCGACCGCCGCCGACGCCGTGCAGCGGATGGTCGACCTGTCCCGCCAGTCGGAACAGCTCAACGAGCAGGCGCTCAACGCCCAGTCCGACCTGGACACCAAGCTCGGGTTGCAGCGCGAGGCCGACGCCAAGCTGGCCGCCAGCACCGATCAGGTGAACCGGGCTCGCGACGAAGTGCGCAAGTATCAGCCGATCATCGACCGCACCGCGATCGCCGCCTATCAGGGCGCGCGCACCAACCGGTTGTTCGCCGTCCTGGTCAGTGATTCTCCGCAGCAGCTGCTCGACCAGATGTCCACGCTGGACGTGCTCGCCGCGCAGACCTCCGATCAGCTCGCGCTCTACAAGAAGGCCACCGACGCCGCCGAGGGCGCGGAAGCCGACGCCCGCCGCGCGTCCGACGAGGCCCGCGCCGCCGCCGACAAGGCCGAAACGGTGCGCGGCGAGCTGGAACGCAAACGCAGCGATCTCAGCGGCGCCATCGTCCAGGTGGTGCAGGCGTGGACCGGGTTGTCCACCAAGGACAAGTCCGCGCTCGCCGGCCCCGCCTTCCCGCCCGGCTTCGACCGAGACACCCTGCTGCAAGGTCTGGTGCCCGGCAGCGGCACCAGCGCGCTGGCCGCGAGCCTCACCCGCATCGGCGACCCGTACGTGTGGGGCGCGACCGGACCGCACCAGTTCGACTGCTCCGGCCTCGTGCAGTGGGCGTTCAAACAGGTCGGCAAGGATGTGCCGCGCACCAGTTCGCAGCAGGCGTCCTACGGCACGCCCGTCGCGCAGAACGATTTGCAGCCCGGCGACGTCGTGTTCTTCTACAACGACATCTCCCATGTCGGCATCTACGCGGGCAACGGGCTCATGGTGCACGCCTCCACCTTCGGTGTCCCGGTCGCGGTAGCCCCCATCAGCACCACGCCGTACCACTCCGCTCGGCGATACTGAACAACCATGAGTGGGAACGCCTCCCCGTCTCCCACTGCCGATCCCCCGAGCGCGACCCCATCCGAGGCGGTGCGATGAGCAGACCCAGCACGCAACTCGTGCACGCCTCGCGCATGGTGCAGCCGAGCGCAGGCGAGGTGCGGTCATGAGTGGCGCGCGACGGTTGCGCGCATGGTGGTCGGCGCGGCGGCGCTTCGAGTTCGTGCTCACCGTCGCGATGGTGGTGGCGCTGACCGGGTTTTGTGGCGCGCTGGTGCTGTTGCCGAACACCGCGCTGCCCAGACCGCAGAGTGCGCAACAGCACGAGGCGGTCGGTCAGGCCACCGCGACCGACCCGCGTCTGGCCGAGCTCCGGCGCAGCATCGAACCGTTCGGCGCGATCGTCGCGCATCAGGTGCCGACCGGCGACGGGCAGCAGTCCCTGGTCGTCGGCCATCCGGCGCAGCGCATCGAAATGGACGTCCTGGAACAGGCACTCGGCGCGGCGACCACCGCGGTCACCGAGGTGTGGGGTCCGGGCTGGCCACAGTCGACCGTGGTCGTCGTCGCCTCCTCCCCCTCGGAGTTCGCCGGGCTGGTGCGCGCGGGCGCCACCATGTCCGCGGAGGTCGCCGCCGCTTCGGTCGCCGACCCCTACATCCCCGGCACCCCGCCTACCGGTCAGCGCATCGTCTTCAGTCCGGACGCGGGCCGTCGTCTCGATCCCGAGGGACTGCGCACCCTGCTCCGCCACGAACTCACCCATATCGCCACCCGCGCCGAAACCCGGGACGGTGCACCGTTGTGGCTGCTGGAGGGCTTCGCCGACTACGTCGCGCACCGCAACCAGGGCCATCCGTTCACCGACGTCGCCCCGAGCCTCACCGCCCGCGTCCGCTTGCAGGCTCTTCCGTCCGATCTTCCGGCCGCCGCCGACTTCACCGGCCCCAGAGCCGCAGCGGCATACGAGCAGGCGTGGTCCGTCTGCGCCTTCGTCGCCGACAGCTACGACCAGCCCCGCCTCGTCGAGCTCTACCGCCGCCTGGCCGCCGCCCCGCAGACCCCGGCCACCGAAGACGACATCCTCCGCGCCGTCCTGCGCACCTCTCGCTCCGACTTCGTCGCCGCCTGGCGAGCCTGGCTCCCCACCCAAGTCAATTGATCACGCGATCAGGAGGAACCGGTGGCGTTCGCCTCTCGCCCGATGCCGCCACCATTTCCTCCTGATCAGCCGACCAATCGCGACGGCGCGCGCAAGCGAGTCGAATCCAACCCAGTAGGTTGTTCGCATGGCCCGAACTCTGCTGGTGACCAACGATTTCCCGCCGCGGCCGGGCGGTATCCAGTCCTATCTGCATGCCCTGGCCGGTGAGCTGCCACCCGATGATCTGGTGGTCTACGCGCCGCGCTGGCGCGGGGACAGTCATCTGAAATTCGACGCCAAACAGAAATTCCAGGTGGTACGTCATCCCACCACGCTGATGTTGCCGACCCCGCTGGTGCTGCGCCGGGCCGCGCGGCTGCTGCGCAGCGAACAGTGCGACACGGTGTGGTTCGGCGCGGCCGCACCGCTGGCCTTGATGTCGCCGGTGCTGCGCCGGGCGGGCGCGGAACGGATTCTGGCCAGCACGCACGGGCACGAGGTCGGCTGGTCGATGCTTCCGGGCGCCCGCCAGGCGCTGCGCCAGATCGGCGAGCACACCGACGTGGTCACCTACGTCAGCAAGTACACGCGGCGCCGGTTCGCGTCGGCGTTCGGCCCGAATGCCGCGCTGGAGTATCTGCCGCCGGGCGTGGACACCGATACCTTCCGGCCCGATCCGGCCGCCCGCGCCGAATTGCGCGCCCGCTACGGCCTCGACGATCGCCCGACCATCCTGTGCCTGTCCCGCCTGGTCCCCCGCAAGGGTCAGGACATGCTGATCATGGCCATGCGCGAGATCCGTGATCGAGTGCCGGGCGCGATGCTCGTGATCGCGGGCGGCGGACCGTACGAGGAGAAGCTGCGGCACTTCGCCATCGCGCTCGGCGTCGCCGAGGACGTGGTGTTCACCGGGCGGGTGCCTTCCGGTGAACTCGCCGCCCACCACACGCTCGCGGACGTTTTCGCGATGCCGTGCCGCACCCGGGGTGCGGGCTTGGACGTGGAGGGTCTGGGCATCGTCTATCTGGAGGCCTCGGCGTCGGGGGTGCCGGTGGTCGCGGGCCGCTCCGGCGGTGCGCCGGAAACGGTGGTCGAGGGCGAAACCGGGCGGGTGGTGGACGGGCGTTCGGTGCAGCAGATCACCGATGCCCTGGTCGACATCCTGTCCGACCCCGATTCCGCCGCCCGCATGGGCGCCGCCGGCCGGGCCTTCGTCGAGGAACGCTGGCGCTGGGACAGCCACGGCGCCCGGTTGCGCCAACTGCTGCGATGAGCGGTGAGCCGCAGCCCTGGCGAGGTGCGCGGATGAGCGCTACTGCGGCGCGGCTGCCCGAATCGGATACGCTCACGGTTGTGAGCGAAGGAACCGCGCCGAGGGGCGCACGCGGCGAGGTGCGGGCATGAGCGCTATCCAGGTCGCCGACCAGACGTTCATCGCCGCACCGGGCGTCGCCGTCGCGGATCTGCTGGCCGCGTCGAACAATTGGCGCCGCTGGTGGCCGGATCTGAACTTGGTCGTCCGGGAAGACCGGGGCGACAAGGGAATCCGCTGGACCGTGGCAGGCGCGCTGACCGGAACCATGGAGGTCTGGTTGCAGCCCGCGCTGGACGGGGTGATCCTGCACTACTTCCTGCACGCCGAACCGCAGCCCGCGCTGGCGCCGAACAAGCTGGCCGCCGCCAATCGCGCGCGCCGGGTGGCGGGTAAACACATGTCCTTCGAACTGAAGTCGCGACTGGAGGCCGGTCGCCCGGCGGGCGTAGCGCCCGCCCACGCCTCTTGACGCTCACCCAGCACCGACGCTGAAAGGAACCGCTGTCCGCCATGGCCGACAGGACCCAGAGGTCGATCATCATCGAGGCCCCGTCGCAGCAGGTGATGTCCGTCATCGCCGACCTGGAGTCCTACCCGGAGTGGGTCTCGGCGGCACAGTCGGTCGAAGTGCAGGAGAAGGGCCCGGACGGCCGGGCCCGCACCGCGCGGTTCGTGCTCGACGCGGGCGTGGTCAAGGACAGCTACGTGCTCGCCTACACCTGGGCTCCGGACAACAAGTCGGTGAGCTGGCAGCTGGTGAGCGGCGAGCTGCAGAAGGCGCAGAACGGCACCTACGAACTCATCGATCAGCCCGACGGCAACACCGAGGTCGTCTACACCCTCACGGTCGATCTGAACATCCCGATGATCGGCATGTTCAAGCGCAAGGCCGAGAAGGTGATCACCGATACCGCGTTGAAAGAACTGAAGAAACGGGTCGAAGGCTGACGACACACACGACCCGGGTCGAGCTGTTCATCGGCAAAGGCGGGGTAGGCAAGACGACGCTGGCGTGTGCCACCGCCATGTCCTACGCCAGGGCGGGCCGGCGGGTGCTGATCGCCTCGCTCGATCAGGCGCATTCGCTGGGCGATGCGCTCGGATTCCGCTTTCCGCACGATCCCGGCACGGTCGCGGGGATCGCCACGGTGCTGCCGGGGCTCGACGTGATCGAAGTGGATTCGCTTGCGCTACTGGAGGATCGGTTCCGCGAGGTGGTGCGGATGCTGTCCCCCGGCACCGGCCACGAGCACGGCGTCGACCTGGCCGCGCTCGACCCGGCCGAGCTGACCGGCCTGCCGGGCGTGCAGGAACTGCTGATGCTGGTGGAGATCACCCAGTTCGTGCACGAGGACGACTGGGATGTGGTGGTCGTCGACTGCCCGCCCTCGGCGGACATGCTGCGCATCGTCACCGCGCCCGACACGCTGCTCGGTTATCTGGAACGGGTGTGGCCGGCGCACGCCCGCGCGATGAGTTCGGTCGGCACGGACCTGCGCCGCGCGGTGCTCGCGGCGACCGTCGAACGGATCGTCGAGGCGGTCACCGAGGTCCGCGACCTGCTCGCCGACCATCGCCGCACCGGAGCCCGCCTGATCACCGTCGCCGAACGGGTGACCCTCGCCGAATCCGAACGCGTCCGTTCCGCCGCCGCCCTGCTCGGCCTGCGCCTCGACACCGTCGTGGTGAACAAGGTGCTCCCCGCCCTCGACGGCACCGCGGCCGATCATCCGGCGGCGCGCTGGTACGCGGATCGACGCGACGAGCAACTCACCGCGATCACCGAGTTACGGCGTGCGATGCCGGGTATCCCGGTGCTGATCGCGCAGCACACCGGACCCGAGCCGATCGGCCTGACCTCCCTCACGGCGCTGTCGCACGCGGTGGGTTCGGACGGGGACGCTGCCCTTATGCTGAGCGACAGTCCGGCGGAGGTTGACGGGAGTTCCGGCGAACCGGTGGTTCGATGTGAATCGGGCAGCGGCCTGCACGCGATATACACGTTGCGGATGCCACTGCCCGTGGTCGACGCGACAACGCTGCGACTTGGCCGAGTGGAGGACGATTTGATCGTGGGAGCGGACGGTGTCCGGCGGCGAGTACGTCTGGCGCCGGTATTGCGGCGGTGCACGGTCGACGGTGCCGAACTCGACGGCGGGCAACTCGTGGTGCGATTCCGCCCCGACCCGCAGCTGTGGCCGGAAAGCAGCGGCAATGAACGGTGATCGAAGCACCGGCTTCTTCGGCCGGGTGACCGGCCGCGGCGCCGGTCGCGCGCACGAATCCGCCGACGCCCGAGAGCAGGGCGGCCCGGACGAATCGGCAGGCGGTCGCGGACAACGCGGCGCGAACGAACCTCGATCGGATGCCGAGTTCGGGCGCACGGACCGTCCCGACGCGCACTCGCCCTTACGCTCCCCCGGCGACGACACAGATCCCCCCGACCTCGGTACCGGCCGCCATCGCCGCGACACTCGACGAGAGGCGGATCGCGACCGCGCAACCGCCGACGCGGGCAACGCGGGCAACGACACCCGAACCAGTGACCAGGGCGCGGCCCACTCCGACGCGCAGCCGAAAAACGGCCCCTACCAAGGTGATCCGGGCGACGGGCTGGCCGAGTTCGCCGCGGAACTCAAGTTGCTCGCCGAAGCCGTGCTCGAGCGGGTGGAGCCGGTGCTGCGCCGCGCGGCCGACGGGCAGGTGGAGTGGTCGAGTTGCGACTGGTGCCCGGTCTGCGCTGCGGCCGCGCTGGTCCGCGGGGAGCATCACGAGGTGTTGCAGAGCGTGGCCGATCACGGCACCGCCATCGTCACCGTGCTGCGCGAGGCGCTCGCCGGTGTGCCGGTCGACCCGGTGATGCCGGAGCACGATCACGCTGCGCCGCACCGTGATTCCACCGCGTCACCGCACGATGCCACCGCCGGACGTACGGAAGGCCGCGCGGGACAACGCCCGTCGCGATCCCGCTATGTCCCCATCCCAGTGACGATCAAGGCATGACGCACCGGCTGTCAGGTGCGCGACCGCTGACTGTCGGAATCGACGTCGGCGGCACCAACATTCGCGCATCGGTGATCGACAACAGCGGCGAGGTGCTCGACACCGTGCAGGCGCCGACCCCGCATTCGGCCCGGGCACTCGAGGACGCCCTCGCCCGTTCCGTGCGTGAGCTGTGCAATCGCCATCCGATCGGCGCGGTCGGTCTCGCGGTCGCCGGGTTCATCACCGCCGACCGCACCACCGTCCGATTCGCTCCGCACCTGCCCTGGCAGGACACGCCGGTCGCGCAGCGGCTCACCGAACGGCTGGAGCTGCCGGTCATTCTCGAACACGACGCGAATGCCGCGATGTGGGCCGAATACCGGTTCGGCGCGGCGGCGGGCGGGCACAACGTGGTGCTCGTCGCGATCGGCACCGGAATCGGCGCCGCGCTGCTGATCGACGGCCGGCTCTATCGCGGAACGCACGGTGTCGCACCGGAACTCGGGCATCTGCAGGTCGTGCCGGAGGGCCGGGCCTGCCCGTGCGGCAAACGCGGCTGCTGGGAACGGTATTGCAGCGGAACAGCTCTCGCCGATACCGCGATCGAGATGCTGGCCACCGATCCGGTGCGCTCGGTGCTCGCGAAGGACGTCTACCGCGATCCCGGGTCGCTGACCGGGCGCCGGGTCGCGGGCGCGGCCCAGGACGGCGACCCGCTCGCGGTGCGGGTGATGGAGGATTTCGCGCGCTGGCTCGGCCTCGGGCTCGCCTTCGTCAGCGACATCTTCGACCCGGATCTGGTCGTCATCGCCGGCGGCGTGAGCAGTTCGGCCCCGCTGTTCCTGGACGAGGCACGCGAGGAGTACGCGCGCGCCGTCACCGGCGCGGGCCACCGCCCGCTCGCACGCATCCGCACCACCCAGCTCGGCGAGGCCGCGGGCATGATCGGCGCCGCCGACCTGGCCCGCGCGGCGCTCATCGAGAGCGAGCACAAGAACTCCAGGGTCGCGCGCAGCCGCTGACCCACATTCCACGTTTCGTGGCGCGCACCAGTGGTATTCGGAGGACAGAAGATCTGTTCGGTCACCGATGACCACAATTCCGGAGGCCGGCAGTCCCGCTATCGGGCTTCGATTACAGCGCACCCGCTCGCGCATGGCAGAGTGTGGTGAGATTCGCCGCTGCGCTTGGATGTGATCTGCAACCAGCGGTAAAGTCGGCAACTGACGCAGGTGCCCGCTTCGATCCCGGTCCCGGGGGAAGGACGTCATGTTCTACTGGCTGCTGAAGTACTTGCTGCTGGGACCGTTCATGCATCTCTACAATCGGCCCACGGTCGAAGGTGTGGAGAACATTCCAGCCGATGGTCCGGCAATCATGGCGGGTAACCACCTCTCTTTCGCCGACTGGTTGTTCGCGCCGCTGCTCTCGCCGCGCCGCATCAACTACCTGGCGAAGGCCGAATACTTCAACACGCCCGGCGTCAAGGGCGCGTTCCAGAAGTGGTTCTTCACCACCACCGGCCAGTTCCCGATCGACCGCACCGGTGCCGACGCCGCCGAGGACGCGCTCAACGCCGCCCGGAAGCTGCTCGATCAGGGCCGCTTGGTCGGCCTCTACCCCGAGGGCACCCGCTCCCCCGACGGTCGCCTGTACAAGGGCAAGACCGGCCTGGCCCGACTCGCGCTGGAGACCGGCGTCCCCGTCATCCCGGTCGCCGTCATCGGCACCGACGACGTGAGCCCGCCCGGACCGTTCCGCTGGCGCCGCCGCAAGGTGACCGTCAAGTTCGGCGCCCCCATCGACTTCTCCCGCTACGACGGCATGGGCGGCAACCGTTTCGTCGAGCGCGCCGTCACCGACGAGGTCATGTACGAGCTCATGCAGCTCAGCGGCCAGGAATACGTCGACGTCTACGCCGCCAGCCTGAAGAAGAACGTCCCCAACGGCAGCGCCCGCGAAACCACCCGAATCCCGGACACCGCAGCCAGCTAGCGCGGGGCAGGTGATCGCCCTGCGACACCAGAACCCTCGAGTTCGAACGTCGTCAGCCGATTTCATCGGCTGGCGACGTTTCTCGTCGTGCGGCCCACCCGCGGGCCTGCACTGCCCCACACTCGTACCGCGGTTGCGCCCTTCGCGGTGCCCGCCCGTGTCTTCAACAGCCGCACCCTTTCTCGGCCTTCGCACCCTTTGCGGGCGCCCAGAACGACTGCGGATCCCGAGAAAGGGTGCGGCTGTGGCGATCTCCCCTCTACAGTCGGGTCGGTGACTGGGAGGGTTTCGCTTGATGGTCCAGAGGGGATGGCGAATGTGCCACTCGCCGACAGTTTGCTCGCGCCGGCCCGTTACCCCGGAGTTCATATTGCGTTGGGATAGCTGGGACAGGGTGCTCCCATGACTGGTTCGACCTTCGGTTTCTCCCGGCGCACCCTGTTGCGCACCTCCGCGCTCGGTCTGGTGGCCGCCCCGGCATTGGCCGCGTGCGCCTCCAACGACGGGCCCGGCCTGGTGCGGCAGCGGCCGGTGCTGACCCATGGCGTCGCGGTGGGTGACCCGCGCACCGACGGCGCGCTGATCTGGGCTCGCTCCGACCAGCCCGCGAAGCTGATCGTGGAGACCGCGTCCACCGAATCGTTCACCAACGCAAAGAGGTTCGCCGGTCCTCTGCTCACCCCGGACAGCGACGGCACCGGCCGGGTGCGCGTCAACGGTTTGCCCGCGGGCCAGCAGGTGCACTACCGGGTGACGCTGGAGAACGAGAGCGGCGCCGTCTCCGAACCCGTCACCGGCGTGTTCCGCACGGTGCCGACCGGCGAGTCGGATATCCGGTTGCAGTGGTCCGGTGACGTGGTCGGCCAGGGGTACGGCATCAACCCGGATCTCGGCGGCATGAAGATCTTCTCCGCGATGGCCGCCCGCGACCCGCACCTGTTCATCCACTCCGGCGATTCCATCTACGCGGACAATCCGGTCAAAGAGTCGGTCACGCTGCCCGACGGGCGAATCTGGCGCAACACGGTGTCCGAGGCGAAGAGCGCCCCCGCCCAGACGTTGCAGCAGTTCCGCGGCAACTACGCCTACAACCTGACCGACCAGAACTACCTGCGCTTCAACTCCGCGGTCGCGCAGGTGGTGCAGTGGGACGACCACGAGACCGTCAACAACTGGTATCCGGGCGGCCTCGTCCCGGCGGCCAAGAACTACAACGAGCGCAGTATGGACACCTTGGCGACCCGGGCCTGGCAGGCGTTCCACGAGTGGATGCCGGTGGAGCCCAAGGAAGCCGTGGACGGCCGCCTCTACCGCAAGATCTCCTACGGCCCGCTGCTGGACGTCTTCGTGCTCGACATGCGCACCTACAAGGACACGAACGACGCGAACAACGGCCCCGAGGGCCGCATTTTCGGTGCGGCTCAGACGAAGTGGTTGATCGAGGGCCTGCGCGACTCGACGGCGGTCTGGAAGATCGTGGCGAACGATCTCCCGCTCGGCCTCGTCGTCAAGGACGGTGAACAACCGAATACCACGGCGTTCGAGGGTCCCGCCAACGGCGACCCGGGCGCCCCGTCGGGCCGCGAAACCGAAATCGCCCAGGTGCTCTCGGCGATCAAGGCGAACAAGGTGACCGACGTGGTGTGGCTGACCGCCGACGTGCACTACACCGCCGCACACCACTACGCCCCCGGGCGCGCGGCGTTCACCGACTTCGACGAGTTCTGGGAGTTCGTCTCCGGACCGCTCAACGCCGGCGCGTTCGGCCCGAACCCGCTGGACGGAACCTTCGGGCCGGAGGCCGTTTTCGTGCACGCGCCGCCGGTGCAGAACAGTTCCCCGCTCGACGAGTACCAACACTTCGGCGAGGTCCTGATCGACGGCAAGTCAAGGGAGCTGACGGTCAACTTGTGCGACGCGACGGGATCGGTACTGTTCAGCAAGCAACTCGCACCAACCGCCGGATAGCACCCGAGATCGGACGAGCGGCGGCGGCCGCGCTGTAGTAGCTTTCGTGCCATGAGCACGCCGCAGTTTGTCTCCGCCGAGGAGTATCTACCCCGCGATACCGCGGATGTCGTTCGCACGGTTCGGGATTCACGCGGCCGCGCGGAACGGCTGACCGTGCGCGGCGGGGAGCAACTGGACGACGGACTGGCACTGCCCGCCCAGCCGACCGTGGTGTCGCTGCGCCGGATGAACCAGGTGCTCGACATCAACCTCGGCCGGCGGACCGTGCGCGTGCAGGCGGGCGCCAAGCTGTCCGATATCGATCGGCGGCTCGGCGCGCACGGGCTCGGCCTGCCGATCGTCGGCGACCACCGCGACATCACCGCCGGCGGTTTCGCGTCCGTCGGCGGGGTGAGCGCGGCCTCGCACAAGTACGGCATGTTCATCGACCAGGTCGTCGATCTGGAGTACGTCGACAACGACGGGCGGATCGGCACCTGCGGGCGCACCCACCACACCGAACGGTTCCATCGCATCCTCGGTGCGGGCGGGCGCGCGGGCATCATCACCGCGCTCACCCTCGACGTGATCGATATCGACAAGGACCGCACCTGGCTCACCACCAACGCGGACCGTTTCCTCGACTTCGACTCCTTCGTGGAACACGCCTACGCGGAGATCACCCGGCCCGGCAACGCGGCGTTGCAGGTGGGCCGCTGGGTCGACACCGCGCCGCTGAAGGTGACCCGCCCGGGCGGCGTCGGCCAGTTGCAGTTGGGCACGGTGCGATTCGGGCAGTGGTCCACCCTGCATCCCACCACGCCGACCCGTTCGGTGCGGGCGCGTCGCGAGGTCGGTTCGCGGGCCCGAAAGTCCTTGGGTGTCATCGCCTCCGCCGCGAGCGGTCCCGCGGGTATGCCGCTGCGCAACGCGGCCGCGGGCGCGGTGCTCTTCGCCCCGAAGGTGCAGACCCTGCGCGACGCCGAATATCTCGCCGATACGGCGCTCAGTTCGTCCGAGCGTGGTCCCGCCTACCGGGTGGGCGTTTTCGCGCCGCTGTCGAGCTACACGTCGGTGTTCTACCGCCTGCACGATCTGTTCGCCGGGCACCGCGAGCGCACCGGCTGCTTCACCGTCATCTCCGCGATGACCTACGGCGTCCGCTCCCGCTACCTGCGCTCCGAAGCCGCCACCCGAGGCCTCTCCCCCGAAGACCACGGCCTCATCACCTTCACCAGCCGCCTCCGCCCCGCCGCCCTCCCCTCAGAACTTCTCCGCGACATCGTCTCCGGCATAGACGAAATCTGCCGCTCCGAAAACGCTTTGCGCTACGAGTCCCCGGAGTAGACCCGACACGGGCGGAGCCAACCCTCCCGACGCCCCCGCCCCACCCTCCGAGGCCTGTCCCACGAAAGCCGTGGACACCATCGATCCCCGCCCCGCACCCCAAGTCCCGGTGCGGGGCTCTCCGAAGTACGCCCACCTCACAGAAGTTATCGACACCTCACACAGCGACTCGCCGTGCGGCGCGCCGAGGGTGAGTGTGGGAGGTCTGTGAAGAGCGCGTTCCCGTGAGCAGCGAGCTGTGCGCACGACGAAGAGCCGCCGCCAGCCCCGTTGGTGAGCGGCCCCGGCTGCCGTCGGTCACAATCGGACACCTTGGTGCTCACTGGTACCTATGGGCGCCAAAAGCGAGCTGACTGCGCCGAGCCAGCGGAATGGCTGCTCCCACAGAGGTTGTCGACACCTCGCACAGCGACTCGCCGTGCGGCACGCCGGGGCTCGGTGTGGGAGGTCTGGGGGGCGGTGCGTCGGTGAGCGGACGGGGTGGGGCGGGCATTCGCTCGATCAAGTCCATCAAACGGCTGGCAACCTTATACTGTGACCGGTCGCATATGTCGCCGGGAGGTTGCCGGACGGCGGGCGGCTTCGGCACTGTCGGCGGGGTGCCGTGCGTGTGTTCAGTCGTTCGCATGTGAAGGTTGCTGTGCCGATGCCCGAATTCCGTACTGCCCCGGTTCGATTCATCGATCGCAAGCGTGCCCATCCGCCGGAATCGCTCGCGGGACGCCGGGTGCTGGTCACCGACGCGTGTTCCGATATCGGCCGCGCCACCGCGCAACTATTGGCCGCCCAAGGGGCGCAGCTACTTCTGGTGGCCCGGCGCGGGGACCAGTTGATCGCGGCCTGCGAGGAGATTCGCGGTGACGGTGGGGAAGCGCACTGGTGTCGCTGCGATATCGCGGCGCTCGGCGACGTCGACCAGCTCGTCACCTGGGTGCTCAGCGAATTCGGCACCGTCGACGTGCTGATCAACAATGCGGGACGACCCGTGCGCCGCCCGGTCACCCAGTCGCTGCACCGCTTCCGCGACTATCAGCAGATGATGGCCGCGAACTATTTCGGCCCGCTCCGCCTCACCTTGGGTCTGCTTCCGGCGATGCTGCGCTCCGGCTCCGGGCATGTGCTCAATGTCGGCCCGTGGAGCCCCGATATCGGCGCCGCACCGAATTTCGCGTCCTACGCCAGCGCCCAAGCCGCCTGGACCACCTTCGGCGATTGCGCCGACGCCGAACTCTCCCCGCAGGGCATCCAGGTCACCACCGTCCACTACACCCCCGGCCAACTCGACGACCCCGAGCAGGCAGCCCAGCGCATCGAAACCGCCATCCACACCCGAGCCCCCCGCGTAGAACCCCGCTTCACCCGCACCCTCTACGCCCTCGCCGGCGTCGCCCCCCGCTCCACGGCCCGCCTGATGCACGCCTTCGGCATCTGACCCCTTACACACAACCTCAACGGCCAACGCGCATCGACCCCTCGCCGCCTAGGCCGACATCGCACGTCGCTCCGATCGCGAACGGGGACACTGCTGATCGCGAAATTCGACAGCGTGTGGTGCGGACGCTGGTCACGAACTAGACACCGCGCAACGTCTGCTTCGCTCGGCGATCCCCACGCGACTGGCCTACACCGCCACCGAAGACAGTGCCCACATGGCACGTCTGGGCAGGCGAGGAGCGTCCTGTCGACGTTCGTCCACTGCCCACGCGCACACCACGAGTCGAATACCCCCAACCCCCAACGCATGGTGCAGTCGGCTCGGCGGTTGACCGCCCTGCGCGTCGACCCGCACGTCGCCAGCGAACCACAGCCGCCCGAAGTGCCGTCGATGCGCGGCATGCGCACTTCAAGAGCCACCTGCCCGGCATTATGACGGCGTCCTGAGCGCGGGTTTCGACCTTTGATGGCCGACGGTGAGGGCTACGTCGCGGCGGGCCACGAGGTGGTGCCTGGCCGCCGAGGCTGTGGTGAGAAAGACACCGTGCTCGACGACGTTTCGCGGAGACGGGCGTGCGTTTACCGAAAATCAAGCGTCGTCGCGATTCCTCGATATAGCGGCCGCTCTCAGCACCAACCCGTCGACCACGATCCACCCGAAAGAAGCCCCACCTGAGCATCTCTCGACGAGTACCACTCCTGGTCACCTGATCACCAGGTAATGGTGGCGGCATCGCCCGAGAGGCCTCCACCACCATTACCTGGTGATCAATTGTCCAGCTGCGGTCCCGCGTCCCGCATAGACGCATACATGCAGTGCAGCAGATATTCGCCTGGGGTTTCGCCCAGTGCGAACGTCAGCTGCACCCCGCACGAGGTCTCGATGGTGGTCTGGGTGTCGAAGGTGAGGGGTGGATATTGATGCCATGGGCACTCGTGCTCGTCGAGCAACGCCAATGTCCGGTCCATCGGCAATACGACCACACCTACGCCAACGGTGCCCTGCACGGACCCGGCCCCGATCCCGCCCGGGGTGCTCATCCGCGCAGGCAGCCGGAATTCGGGTTCACGCCAACCGGTTTGGTCCAACCCCAGCATGCGCAACTCACCGTCACCGATGTGCACCTCGACACTCTCCTCCCGCTGCAGAAAGTCAGCGAAATCGTCGGATGCCCGGAACGGCACACCGACCTCGCGCAGCGCCGCCACCAGTTCGTCTCCGCGCAGACCCAACCGGAGCGCCCCGATTCGACCGGTCTTCGCGAACGTGACGATCACGTCGATGATGTCCACGCGCCCAACCTAGGCGCGCACCGGAAACGGCGAAAGCCCCCTCGGGCGAACCGAGGGGGCTTTCGTCGAACGGGCTCAGTGCTTTTCGGGGCCCAGGTAGTACTCGAACACCAGACCCGCGGCCGCGGCGAGGACGCAGACCACGCCGAGGCCGATCAGCCAGAACTGGAAGAAGGCCAGGCCGAGGGCGGTGATGGAGCCCGCGCCGGCGAGCAGGATGGGCCAGAAGCTACCGGGCGAGAAGAAGCCCAGATCGCCTGCGCCGTCCACGATCTCGGCATCCTCGTAGTCTTCCGGCCGCAGGTCGAGGCGACGCGCGACGAAACGGAAGTAGGTGCCGATGATCAGCGACAGGCCCGCGGTCAACACGATCGCGGTGGTGCCCGCCCACTCCACACCGGTACGGGACTGGCCGGTGAAGTAGCCGTAGATCACCGCGGTGATCGCGAAGAACAGCGTCAGCAACTCGAATATGCGCGCTTCGATCTTCATGTCAGATCAGTCCCTTACTTTGCCTCGGCCGCGGTCTTGGTCGTGCGCTCGGTGTTGAACGGCCGGGTCGACGTGGCGACCGGCGATTCACCGATGGACTCCAACGCTTCGGCGTTGGTCTTGCCCGCCCGGCGCGCATCCAGGTACTTGGTGAACTTCTCCGGCGAGACCGCACGGACCTCGAAGTTCATCATCGAGTGGAAGGTGCCGCACATCTCGGCGCAGCGGCCGACGAACGCGCCTTCCTTCTCGATCTTGGTGATCTGGAAGACGTTGTCCGAGTGGTTTTCCTTCGGGTTCGGCATCACGTCGCGCTTGAACAGGAACTCGGGCACCCAGAAGGCGTGCACCACGTCGGCGGCGGCCAGCTGGAACTCGATGATCTTGTTGGTCGGCAGCACGAGCACCGGGACCTCGGTGCTGGAGCCGTAGGTCTCGACCTTGTCGTAGTGCAGGTAGGACAGGATGTCGTTCTCCGGCTTGCCGTGCACCGGGCCCGGCTGCGGGTGACCGTCCTTGGTCCGCTCCTTGTACTCCTCGAGCTGCTCCTGGTTCGCGGCCTCACGCGTGGTGTCGATGCCCTCGAAGCGGTAGCCGTCCTTGAAGTTCACGTCGCGGTAGCCGAACTTCCAGTTCCACTGGAACGCAGTCACGTCGACGGTGACATCCGGGTCGGCGACCTTCTCGTGCACGTAGTTCTGCACGACCACGGTGAAGTAGAACAGCACCGCGATGATGACGAACGGCACGGCCGTGTAGGTCAGCTCCAGCGGCACGTTGTAACCGGTCTGCCGCGGGAACTCCGGGGAGTCGGGCTTCTTGCGGTGGAAGACGACGGTCCAGAACGTCAGTCCCCACACGATCACACCCATCACCAGGGCGGCGATGATCGACCAGGTCCACAGTTCCCGCATCCGGGTGGCCTGCGGCGTGACACCCGAGGGCCAGCCGAACCGCAGCCAAACATTGTCGATCGAGCAGCCCGAGACGAGCAGCGCGGTGATCCCGAGGGACACCGCCAGCCCGGCCCGCCGAAGGATCCGGCCCCGCGAGGGTCGTGCCCCGATCTCTTCGCTCGCCTTGTGCGCCACGCTCACGCCTTCCTGGTCGCCACACATTCCGACATTTGCACCGCCGGGGCTGCGACCGCCCCGGCGATACGTTCTAAGCACATGTCAGGCTTCCCCGGTCGAGCGCGTGCGCCGCCTGAGAATGGCCTGAGTACTACGCAGCGTAGACCAAACGAGCGCCCCGTTTGTCGTCGGGTCGCATTCGACACTCCGCCGATCGCGCGCGGGCCAGGGTACCGGTCGCGCTCACCTGCCGGTCCGTCCCCGCGCGCCCCGGCAAAAGCCCTGGACAGGGTGCGCGCGACGCGCGGAGGGACGGCGTGCGGCATACTCGGACACAACATTTCGGCCGCTGTGCTCACCGCGAGGGCAGGCCCCGGCACGTCCCGGCACGACCGCTCGCGGCAGACACTGCGTGCCGCCCCCGCAAGACATTCGGGCGCCCCGTCCGGGCCGCGCCCCTGCACGAGAAACGAGGTTGCCGACGCCGTGTGTGGACTGCTCGGGTTTCTGACATCTGACGAAGCAGCACCTGGCGTGGTCGAGCAGGTGTACGACGCCCTGCACTGCGTCCGGCACCGCGGCCCCGACGAGCGCGGCACCTGGCACGACGACCACATGATCTTCGGGTTCAACCGCCTGTCGATCATCGATATCGAGCACTCACACCAGCCGCTGCGCTGGGGTCCGCCGGAGAACCGGGAACGCTACGCGCTGACCTTCAACGGCGAGATCTACAACTACATCGAGCTGCGCAAGGAGCTGGCCGAGGCGCACGGCGCGGAGTACGCCGAGGACGCGATCTTCCGCACCGAGGGCGACGGTGAGGCCGTCGTCGCGGCGTTCCACTACTGGGGCCCCGAGGCGGTACGCAAGCTGCGCGGCATGTTCGCGTTCGCGATCTGGGACACCGAGACCAACGCGCTGTTCCTGGCCCGCGACCCGTTCGGCATCAAGCCGCTGTTCCTGGCCACCGGTCCCGGCGGGACCGCGTTCGGCAGCGAGAAGAAGAGCCTGCTCGAGCTGCTGTCCCCGCTGCAGCTGACCGACGCACTGGACCCGCGCGCGCTGGAGCACTACACGGTGCTGCAGTACGTGCCCGAGGCCGAGACCCTGCACCAGGACATCCGGCGGCTCGAATCCGGCAGTTACGCGACGGTGCGCCCCGGGGCGGCGCCGCAGATCACCCGGTACTTCCACCCGCAGTTCACCGTGCGCCCCTTCGCCGAAGGCGCGGCGGCCGCGCGCTACCGCGAGATCGCCGAGGCGCTCGAGGACTCGGTCGCCAAGCACATGCGCGCCGACGTCACCGTCGGTTCCTTCCTCTCCGGCGGCATCGACTCCACCGCCGTCGCGGCGCTGGCCATGCGGCACAACCCGAAGCTGATCACCTTCACCACCGGGTTCGAGCGCGAGGGCTACTCCGAGGTCGACGTGGCCGCGGAGAGCGCCGAGGCGATCGGCGCCCGGCACATCGTGAAGGTGGTCTCCCCCAGCGAATTCGCCGCCGCCATCCCCGAAATCGTCTGGTACCTCGACGATCCGGTGGCCGACCCGGCGCTGGTACCGCTGTACTTCGTGGCCAAGGAGGCGCGCAAGCACGTCAAGGTCGTGCTCTCCGGCGAGGGCGCCGACGAGCTGTTCGGCGGGTACACGATCTACCGGGAGCCGTTGTCGCTCAAGCCGTTCGAGTACCTGCCCGGCGCGCTGCGCCGACTGGCGGGCAAGCTGTCCGACCGCATCCCGGACGGCACCAGGGGCAAGAGCCTGCTGCACCGCGGTTCGCTCACCCTGGAGCAGCGCTACTACGGCAACGCGCGCAGCTTCAACGACGCCCAATTGCGTTCCGTGCTGCGCGAATTCCGGCCCGAATGGACGCACCAGGACGTCACCGCGCCGATCTACGCGCAGTCGCGCGGCTGGGATCCGGTGGCGCGCATGCAACATCTGGACCTGTTCACCTGGTTGCGCGGCGACATCCTGGTCAAGGCCGACAAGATGACCATGGCCAACTCCCTCGAATTGCGGGTGCCGTTCCTGGATTCCGAGGTGCTGCGGGTCGCCGAAGGGCTGCCGTTCGAGCAGAAGATCACCAAGGAAACCACGAAATACGCGCTGCGCCAGGCGCTCGAGGGCATCGTCCCGGCGCACGTGCTGCACCGCGCCAAGCTCGGTTTCCCGGTACCGCTGCGGCATTGGTTGCGCGGCACCGAACTCTACGACTGGGCCCAGCAGCAGATCCTCGAATCGCAAACCGACCACCTGCTGAACAAGGCCGCGATCAACGACATGCTCGTCGCGCACCGGGCCGGCGGCGTCGACCACAGCCGCCGCTTGTGGACCCTGCTCGTCTTCATGGTCTGGCACGGCATCTTCGTCGAAGACCGCATCAAGCCCGATATCCAAGAGCCGGTCTACCCGGTCTCCCTGTAGACCACACGGAAGTGCCCCTCCGCCTCTCCGGCCGAGGGGCACTTCGTCGTTCAACGCAGCCCGTCAGCGGCGCGAACAGCGCGATCGACAGCTCCCGCGCATGTTCGCCCGCCGCGCGCATGTTCGCCCGCCGCGCGCATGTTCGTCAGCAAACACGCACGCAGGCCGATAAACGTGCGCGGCGCCACAGCGCACATGCCCGCGACGATGTGCTGAATCAGCCCGCCGCGCACGAATCAGCCCGCCGCGCACGAATCAGCCCGCCGCGCACGAATCAGCCCGCCGCGCACGAATCAGCCCGCCGCACATGAATCAGCCCGCCGCGCGCATGTCGGTCAGCAAACACGCGCGCAGGCCGACAAAACGTGCGCGGGAGTGCAGCTCGGGGCGCGGCCTATCGCGCGCGGGTCGGCGGGAGTCGGCGCATTCGTGCGACGCCGGCCGCTCGTCAGTGCACGTGCCAGGCATCACTTTCTCGGCACCGCGCATCAGCCGGCATTCGACGAGCCCATCGGTGGTTTGCCGACGTCAGCCGCGCACGACTTCGTCTGCGGCACAACAGGTTGCGCGGACGCGCTCAGAGCAGGGGCTTGATTTCCGCGGCGGCGTCGGCGCCGTAGGCCTCGGCGAGGCGGTCCAGGGCGGTTTCCTTGTTCAGGGTCCACTCCTGGGTGCCCATGGTCTCCAGGACGAGCACGGCGATCAGGGAACCGAGCTGAGCGGACCGTTCCAGGCTGAGGCCCGCGGTGTGGCCGGTGAGGAAGCCGGCGCGGAACGCGTCACCGACGCCGGTCGGCTCGACCTTGGTGGTTTCCGGGACCACGCCGACGGTGAGCTCGGTACCGTCCCGATCGACGATCTGCACACCGTGCTCGCTGAGCGTGGTCACCCGGACGCCGACCTTCTGCGCGATTTCGGCCTCGGTGAGCCCGGTCTTCTGCAACAGCAGCGCCCACTCGTACTTGTTGGTGAAAAGGTATGCGGCGCCGTCGATCAGCTGCACGGCCTGGTCGCCGTCGAGGCGGGCCAGCTGCTGGGACGGGTCCGCGGCGAACGGGATGCCGAGCGCGCGGCATTCGGCGGTGTGCTTCAGCATCGCTTCGGGGTCGTTGGCGCCGACCAGCACCAGGTCCAGCGCGTGCTTCTGGGCGAGATCGCCGATCGAGATGTCGCGGGCCTCGCTCATCGCGCCCGGGTAGAACGACGCGATCTGGGCCATGTCGTCGTCGGTGGTGCAGACGAACCGCGCGGTGTGCGACTTCTCGGAGATCAGCACGCCGGAGCAGTCGACGCCGTGCGATTCCAGCCACTGCCGGTATTCGGCGAAGTCGGCGCCCACGGCACCGACGAGCAGCGGCTTGCGGTTGAGCAGGCCCATCGCGTAGACGATGTTGCCCGCGACACCCCCGCGGCGGATCTGCAGATCGTCGACGAGGAAGCTCAGCGACACGTGGTCGAGCTGATCGGCCAGCAGTGCGTCGGCGAACCGTCCCGGGAAACGCATGAGGTGGTCGGTGGCAATGGACGCGGAAACGGCGATGGACACGAGGCTGAGCCCTTCAACGGTAGGCGACAGGCGGTGAAGACCGGGAAAACAACTTCCCCTGCATCACCGTACCAATCCCGCGCCACCGCTCCGATACCCCGATCGGGGCATATCTGTGCCGAGATCCACGGCGGCAGGCGGTGGTTCGGCCCTGGCGCGGCGGGCACGACACGGTCCGGAAACACGCAACCCCACGTGAGTTCTCACGTGGGGTGGGCTGTTACGCGGTCGACCCGCGAACGACGCGTGGTCTCAGTTGAAGGAATCGCCGCAGGCGCAGGAGCCGGTGGCGTTCGGGTTGTCGATCGTGAAGCCCTGCTTCTCGATGGTGTCGACGAAGTCGATGGACGCACCCTGCACGTACGGGGCGCTCATCCGGTCGACAGCCAGCTTGACGCCGTCGAAATCGACGGTCAGGTCACCGTCGAGCGAGCGGTCGTCGAAGAAGAGCTGGTACCGCAGGCCGGCACAACCACCCGGCTGCACGGCGATCCGCAGCGCCAGGTCGTCGCGACCCTCCTGGTCCAGCAGCGCCTTCGCCTTGCTGGCGGCAGCGTCGGTCAGCACCACACCGTGGGTTTCGGTGGCGGTCTCGTTCTGCACAGTCATGAACTCTCCTCGAGGAACCTGTCGTCGACCCGTGAACAGCGCACGGGTCGTGTCGGTCAACACCACTCGGCGGGCTGCTATTCCCCATCTTGCCACCACCGCGCCCGAAGGAACACGTCACCTCTGTGACCCCACACACCTGCGCGAATCGGACCGCATTTCCCGCCGCGTATTCCATCGAATAGCCTGGTCGGTGTGAAATTGTTCCGTCGCGGCGAGTCCAGCAGCACCGACGCGGCCGCCGATGAGACGGCGACCGCGGACGGCAACTCGACCGCGGGCTCCACCCGAACAGCGGTTACCGCCACTGCGGGCAAGGGCCGTCCCACTCCGAAACGCCGTGACGCACAAGGCAAGCGCCGCGGTCCGGTAGCTCCCGCACCCCTGACCGCGAAGGAGGCCCGCGCCCGGCGCAAGGCCACCCGCGGCACCAAGGAGGAGCGCAAAGCGGCCGCCGCCGAACGCAAGGCCGCGGTCGCCGACCGGCGCAACCGCATGCTCGCCGGCGAGGACAAGTACCTGCTGCCGCGCGACCAGGGGCCGGTGCGCGGGTTCGTCCGCGATATCGTCGACGCCCGGCGCAACCTGGTCGGCCTGTTCATGCCGATGGCGCTGGTACTGATCCTGTCGATGTTCGTGGCGCCCGCGCTGCAGACCATCGTCACGCTGGCGATGCTGGTCATGATGTTCTTCATGATCGCCGAGGGCTTCGTGCTCGGCCGGATCGTCAACAACCGGGTCCGGGAGCGCTTCCCCGACACCACCGACACCGGGTTCAAACTCGGCTGGTACGCGTTCGTCCGCGCGTCCCAGATCCGCAAGATGCGGGCCCCGAAGCCGCAGGTCTCCCCCGGTACCGCGGTTTAGCGGTCGCCCCCGAACATGAGTGCGGCCCGGTTCGCGGACACGAACCGGGCCGCTCGGGGCGGACACATGGGGATCAGTGGTTGGCGGTGCGGCCGAGCATGGCCGTCAGTTCGGCATGCATGCGCTGGGCGTCGCGATCGGTGACGTTGGTCGATCCGACCGGGCTGGAGAAGGTCCGGACGAAGGCGGCGAAAGCGACGATGACTGCCAGGGTGAGGAAGAAAGTAACCATGGCAGTAATTTTGCGCCCATTGAGTTACCGCCGAAAGTGGCGGTACTGACACACTTCGCAAAGATTCAGCCAGTATCCTTGGCGCATGCTGTCCAAGGTCGCCGTGGTGCTGTCCGATCGCATGGCCATGTTCGAGTTCGGGGTCCTCTGCGAGGTTTTCGGGCTCGACCGCAGCTCCTACGGGCTGCCCGCCTTCGACTTCCGGGTGTGCGGCGCCGAACCGGGTAAGGCGCTGCGATCCACCTCACCCGGCATCACCCTCACCCCCGAATACGGTCTCGAAGAACTCGCGGACGCCGACCTCGTCGCCATTCCCGCCGCGTCCGCGAAGAAGGGCTTCGACCCCCGCGTCGTCGAGGCCGTCCGGGATGCCGCCGCCGCGGGCGCGACGGTCCTGACCGTCTGCTCCGGCGCGTTCCTGGCCGGTGCCGCAGGCCTGCTCGACGGCCGCAAATGCACCACGCACTGGGGTTACGTCGACGAACTCGCCGCCATGTACCCCGACGCGACCGTCGACCCCGACGTACTCTTCGTCGACGAAGGCAACCTGATCACCAGCGCCGGCACCGCCGCGGGCATCGACGCCTGCCTGCACCTGGTACGCCGCGAACTCGGCAGCGCCGTCGCCAACGCGATCGCCCGGCGCATGGTGGTGCCGCCGCAACGCGACGGCGGGCAGCGCCAATTCATCGAACGCCCCGTCGCCACCTGCACCTCCGACAGCCTCATCCCCACCCTGGAATGGATGAGCGACAACCTCGGCCTCGCCCACACCATCGAGGACCTGGCCGCCCGCTCCACCATGTCCACCCGCACCTTCGCCCGCCGCTTCGCCGCCGAAACCGGTACCACCCCGGTGAAATGGCTGACCAACCAGCGCATCCTGCTCACCAAACAACTCCTCGAGGAAACCGACCTCGGCCTCGAACAGATCGCCGCCCGCGCCGGCTTCGGCTCCGGCGCCCTCCTGCGCCACCACTTCCAACGCCTGGTCGGCATCGCCCCCACCGAATACCGCCGCCGCTTCGGCGCCCTCCCCGACGTTGTCGAAACGCCTGCCTGAACTGCGCTGGCCGCACAAACGCACCCCTTTTCGCACGAAACACGGCGTGTCGCACGGCAAGTCGGGGTGCGTATGCGCAGAAAGGGTGCGCCTTCGCACACGTGACCACGGGCCGCCCGCGCTGGTTCCGTTCCGGTGGTTGGTAGCGTGCCTCGCGTGTCGCACAGTGTTTCGGCTCCGCTTCGGACCCTTGTCCTGGGTGGGGCGAGGTCGGGTAAGTCTGCCTACGCCGAAGGACTCGCGGCGGCGGGTGGTGCGGTGCGGTATCTGGCGACCTCGGTGCCCGATCCGGCCGATCTCGATTTCGCCGAGCGCATCGCCAAGCATCGCGACCGTCGGCCCGCCTCCTGGACGGTGGTCGAAAGTGCCGATCCGGCAACGGTTCTGCGCGGTCCCGCATTCGACGGCGCGACCCTCGTCGACGACATCGGTACCTGGCTCACCGCCCGCCTCGACGCCCGCGACGCCTGGGAATCCCCCCGCGGCACCGTCACCCCCGACACCGACGCATTGGTCGCCGCCGTAGCCGCGTACCCGCGCCGGCTGATCATCGTCACCCCCGAGGTCGGCATGGGCGTAGTCCCCGCCACCCGCTCCGGCCGCCTGTTCCGCGACGAAATCGGCACCCTCAACCAGCGCCTCGCCCACACCTGCGACGAAGCCTTCCTCGTCGTAGCCGGCCTCCCCCTCCGCCTCAAATAACCCGAGGGTAGACGTCGCCCAGTTCGCACGGTCCTCGCGTACGGACGCGCCGACGCCAGTCTCCGACCTGGTCGATTGATCAGGAGGAATTGGTGGCGGCATCGGTCGAGAGGCTCCCGCCTCCAGTTCCTCGTGATCATCCGTCCAGCACTGGGGATGTGGGTGGGTGCGGTGGGGCGGGTGGGGAGCGGGCAAGATTGGGCGGGAGAGTGCGGTGGTCTGGGCCGCTCCGACCGGAAGGGTGGATAGTGACAGACGGATTCGGGGCGGTGACACCGCCCGACGCACAGGTTCGGGCGGCAGCCGAGCAGCGACAGGCACAACTGACCAAACCCGGTGGGGCGCTGGGCCGGTTGGAGGAACTGGGCAACTGGGTCGCGGCCTGTCAGGGCGTGTGCCCGCCGAAGCAGTTCGAGCGCGCCCGGGTCGTAGTGTTCGCCGGGGATCACGGCGTTGCGCGGCACGGGGTTTCGGCGTATTCGAGCGACGTCACGGCGCAGATGGTCGCGAACTTCCTCGCCGGAGGCGCCGCGGTGAACGCGCTCGCCGCCGTCGCGAACGCCACCGTCCGAGTCGCCGATATTTCCGTCGACGCCGACACCGACCCGATGGTCACCAAGCACAAGGTGCGCCGGTCCAGCGGCGCGATCGACCGCGAGGACGCCCTCACCGAAGACGAGGTGCGCGCTGCCCTCGCGGCAGGCAAAGCGATCGCCGACGAGGAGATCGACGCCGGCGCCGACCTGCTCATCGCGGGCGATATGGGCATCGGCAACACCACCCCCGCCACCGTGCTGATCGCCACCCTCACCGACACCGAGCCGGTCGCCGCGGTCGGCCGCGGTACCGGGGTCGACGACGCGGGTTGGTCCCGCAAGGTCGCGGCGATCCGGGATGCCATGCGCCGCGCCCGTCCCGTGGTCAAGGACCCGGTCGAACTGCTCCGCGTCGCCGCGGGCGCCGACTTCGCCGCGATGGCCGCGTTCCTCGCCCAAGCCGCCGCCCGCCGGACACCCGTGCTGCTCGACGGCGTAGTCGTGACCGCTGCGGCATTGGTGGCGGAAGATTTGGCCGCAGGCTCGGCGGCCTGGTGGCTGGCAGGCCACCGCTCCACCGAACCCGCCCACCAACTCGCCCTGCAACGCCTCCGGCTCGAGCCCCTCCTCGACTTCGGCATGCGCCTCGGCGAAGGCTCCGGCGCCCTCACCGCGCTCCCCCTGCTCCGTGCCGCCGTCGCCGCCCTCGCGGACATGTCCACCTTCGCCGAGGCAGGCGTCAGCACCGCCGACACCGAAACCGCCGACAACACCGCCCTTTCCGTCCCCGCCGACACCCCGAACCTCCGCAAGTGACCCACCGCCCCTCGGCCGTGACCATTCGAACGTCGACGAGTGCGGCGTCGGCGGCCCGGCGGGTGCGCGGATGAAGGGGGTGCGGTTGGCGGTTTCCTGGTTGACCGTGTTGCCGGTGCGCGGGCCGGAGACGGTGGATCGGGTGGTGGCGGGGCGGGCAATTGCGTTGGCCCCGTTGGTCGGTGTGCTGCTGGGGGCCGGCGCGGCGGGGCTGCTGTGGGTGTTGGATCGGGTGGGCGCCGGTTCGGTGCTGGCGGGGTTGGTGGTGGTCGGGGCGCTGGCGTTGATCACGCGCGGCATGCATCTCGACGGGCTCGCGGACACAATGGACGGACTCGGCAGTTACGGCCCGCCCGAGCGAGCGCGGCAGATCATGAAAAGCGGTGGGGCCGGGCCTTTCGGCGTTGCGGCACTCGTGTTTTCCATTGGCGTGCAGGCGGTTTCGTTTACCGCCCTGGCCGAGGCCGAACGCTGGTGCGCCGTCGTGCTCGCGGTCGCGATGGGCCGTGTCGCCGTAGTTCTCGCCTGCCGCAAGGGTATCGAGGCTGCGCCGGACACCGGTTTCGGCGCACTGGTCGCGGGCACCCAGCGTCCGCTCACCGTCGTCGCTTGGTCCGTCGCCGCGTTGGCGGCAGCGCCCTTCGCCACTCCCGACCACCGCTGGCTGGGCCCCCTCGCCGTCCTGATCGCCCTCGCCGCAACCGTCCTCCTGGTCCGCCACACGGTCCGTCGCTTCGCCGGCCTCTCCGGCGACACCCTCGGCGCCACAGTCGAACTCACCGTCGCCCTCACCGCCGCCATCACCTCCCTCCACCCTTGACGCTGAACACGCACGCCGACAACGCCTTCCACGAACGATCGATCACTCATCGATACCGGTTCGGCCCGCAAAATCGGAAGCAAGACGCTTACTCGGTGCGTTGTGCGCCGCAGATGCACGGCGCAGCCCGGAACACACACGCCGAACTGGTCGCGAGCCGCGAGCCGCGAGGACGAACTACGGGGGCAAGCCGCAGGGCCGCAGGGCGAGCTGTGGGGCTGACGGTGTGGAGGCGCGGGCTACGGGGCAACCCGAATCACCGACCCTCGCGCATTCCCGTCGTCGCACACCGGCCCCATCGCAGTCGATGCCATAGACCCCCCGCAAGATCTGGCACCCTTCGCGACGGCATATGCGGACGATCCACCGTTGTCCACAACAGGACATCCCACCCACGCTCTTGATCTTGATCCGGACTTGGGTACGCGAATGTCCAGGTGGCGGGAGATGGTCGCCGGGTATTTACGGCTGCGGCGCGCGAAGCGTCTGGGTCGGGCAATAAGGTGTGCTGTATGTCTTCTGAGCGCCTGTATTTTCGCCAGCTGTTGTCGGGGAGGGACTACGCCGTCGGCGATCCGATTGCGACACAGATGCGCAATTTCGCGTATTTGATCGGCGATCGGGAGAGCGGGGAGGCGGTGGTCGTCGATCCGGCGTACGCGGCGGCCGATCTGGTCGATATCGCCGAGGGCGACGGACTACGCGTGACCGGGGTGCTCGCCACCCACCACCACCCGGACCACGTGGGCGGCACCATGCTCGGTTTCACCCTGCGCGGTGTGCGCGAGATGCTCGAAAAGACAAGCGTCCCAGTGCATGTCAATGCGAACGAATTGTCCTGGGTGGCCAACGTCACCGGTATCGCGCCCAGCGAACTGACCGGCCACGAGCACGGCGACAAGGTCAGCGTCGGCGCCTTCGACATCGAACTGCTGCACACCCCGGGCCACACTCCCGGCAGCCAATGCTTCCTTTTCGACGGGCGGCTCATCGCGGGCGACACGTTGTTCGTGGACGGTTGCGGCCGCACCGACTTCCCCGGCGGGGATTCCGACGAAATGTTCCGCAGCCTGCGCTATTTGGCGGGATTATCCGGTGATCCGGTCGTCTACCCGGGGCACTGGTATTCGCAGGACCCGTTCGCTCCGCTGTCCACTGTCCGGGACAACAACTACGTCCTGCGCCCGCAGACGCTCGAGCAGTGGCACATGCTGATGCCCGGCTGACAGACCGTGGGTGGAGGCCTCCGCAAGGAGGCCTCCACCAGGACTACATTCCGCGCATCCACCCATGGATGTCGGCGAAGGTGCCGCGCTGGATACCGGTGAGGGTGTCGCGCAACGCCATGGTGACCTCGCCGGGCTCGCCGCCGCCGATGGTGAACTCGCCGTCGCCGGAACGGACCCAGCCGACCGGGGTGATCACCGCGGCGGTGCCGCACGCGAAAGTCTCGGTGATGGCCCCGGATTCGGCGCCCTTACGCCACTCCTCGACCGAGACCTTGCGCTCCTCCACCGGGAAACCGGAGTCGGCGGCCAGGGTGAGCAGCGAGTCGCGGGTGATGCCGGGCAGCAGCGAGCCGGACAGTTCCGGGGTGACCAGGCGCGCCTCGGAGCCGGAGCCGAAGACGAAGAACAGGTTGTTGGTACCCATTTCCTCGACGTAGCGGCGCTCGCACGCGTCCAGCCAGACGACCTGATCGCAGCCCTTCTCCGTCGCCTCCGCCTGCGCGAGCAGCGACGCCGCGTAATTGCCCGCGACCTTCGCCTCGCCGGTGCCGCCGGGCGCGGCGCGCACGTACTCGGTGGACAGCCACACCCGCACCGGCTTCACACCGCGCGGGAAGTAGGCGCCGGCCGGGGAGGCCATCAGCAGGTACTTGTAGCCGGACGCGGGCTTGACGCCCAGGCCGGCCTCGGTGGAGAACATGAAGGGGCGCAGGTACAGCGAATCTTCGCCGCCCGCGGCGGGCACCCAGTCGCGGTCGACTTCGAGCAGCTGACGCACGGATTCGATGAACAGTTCTTCGGGCAGCTCGGCCATCGCCATCCGGCGGGCGGACCTGCGGAATCGGGCGGCGTTCGCGTCGATGCGGAAGCAGGAGACGCTGTCGTCGTTCTGCCGGTACGCCTTCAACCCTTCGAAAATGGCCTGGCCGTAATGGAAGACCATGGTGGCCGGGTCGAGCGAGAGCGGACCGTACGGCTCGACGCGCGCATTGATCCATTCGCCGTCGACGTAGTCGATCGAGACCATGTGGTCGGTGAAGAACCGCCCGAACCCGGGCGCCGCCAGTACCTCTTGTCGCCGCTGCGCCGGGGCGGGCGCGGGATGCGGAACACGGGCAAACTGTGCAGCAACGGTCATGCCGGTGATCCTATCCGGGTCGGTTCACGGGTTCGCGGCCGATCACCCCTGTGACCGTAAAAGTTCCCGCCACCACAACCTCCCACGCACCACTTTGCACCGTGCGCCCCAAATCGCCCCAGGAAACCACACCGCTCAGTTCGCACCCTGCGCACCGCCGACGCCGCCGCGCCATGCCGCGCGACACGCCGATAAGCGCCGCCTCGCCCGGCGCTGGGCACAGGCCGACCCCCGCACCCCTTCTAGGGAGACGCACCCCGACTTGCCGCACGACACACCGCGCCGCGACT
>NZ_BAFT02000034.1 GCF_000308475.2 Nocardia brasiliensis NBRC 14402
GGGCTGACGCGCGCCGGTGATCTCGATCAGGGTGCGGTCGCCGGGGCGCACCGCGATGCCCTTGATGTCGACGCCGGCTTTGCGGGTCATCGTTTCGACGTCGCGCCGCTCCTCGTCCATCACCAGCGTGACGACCACACCGTCCTCGCCGGCCCGCGCGGTCCGGCCCGCGCGATGCAGGTAGGCCTTCGACTCGGCGGGCGGATCGACATGCACCACAAGGGAAATGCCGTCGACGTGGATGCCGCGCGCGGCGACGTCGGTGGTGACCAGCACCGGCACCGAGCCGTCGGCGAACGCCGCGAGGGTGCGGGTCCGGTTGTTCTGCGCCTTGCCGCCGTGCAGCGCACCGGCCGGGATGCCGACCCCGCGCAGTTGCTTGGCCAGCCGGTCTGCGCCGTGCTTGGTGCGGACGAACATGATGGTCAGGCCCTCGCGCGCGGCGATCTCGGACGCGACGGCGCGCTTGACGAGCTTGTCGCGCACGAAGAGCAGATGGTGGGTCATCGTCGCGACCGACGCGGCGGGCGGCGCGGTCGAATGCGTGACGGGGGAGCGCAGGTAGCGCTTGACGAGCTTGTCCACCTCGCCGTCCAGGGTTGCCGAGAACAGCAGGCGCTGACCGTCTTTCGGGGTCTGGTCGAGCAGCTTGGTGACCTGCGGCAGGAAGCCCATGTCGGCCATGTGATCGGCCTCGTCGAGCGCGGTGATCCGCACGTCGGCGAGCGAGGCGGAGCGCTGCATCACCAGATCGGCGAGCCGGCCCGGGGTGGCGATCAGCAGATCGACGCCGCGGGCGAGGCGGTCGGCCTGCCGCTTGATCGGCGCGCCGCCGACCACCGAGGCGACCCGCAGGCCGAGCGCGAGCGCCGGTGCGTCCAGCGAACGTTCGATCTGCGCGGCCAGCTCGCGGGTGGGCACCAGCACCAGACCGCGGGGGCGGCCCGGCTGGGACGCGGCGCCGGCGAGGCGCGCCAGCATGGGCAGTCCGAAGGCGAGGGTCTTGCCGGATCCGGTCGGGCCGCGGCCGAGCACATCCTTGCCCGCCAGGGCGTCCGGCACCGTTGCGGCCTGAATGGGGAACGGTGCCTCGATGCCGTCGCGCCGCAGTGCCTGTACGAGCACGGCGGGCAGGCCCAGGTCCGTAAATGACACGGTGGGCGCCGCGGCGACGGTGGTCGAGGGGGTCACGAGTGGTGTGTGCCTTTCGTAAGACGGCGTGTTCGCAGGGCAGAACGCGCTGTGCAGAGTGGGTCGGGGCGGTGCACGCTACGGTGCAGCGCGCGCTGCGGACAGCGGGTTTTCGGGATGCAGCGCGAAGGGGCGATGCGGCCGACCGTTCGGTAGGCCAAGTGTCCAGGATACGTCCTATGAGTTCAGCCGCGGAACAGCCGACTCAATTCGACCAGCCAAGGTACCGCGACGGCCAGGGTCGGCACGACCAGAATGGCCGCGGAACCGAGGTAGGCGGCGCTGGCGACGCGCACGTCCCCGATCCGCCCGGTGAGACGCTGGATGCGGATGAGCGTGGTAGGTCCGCCCGCGGCGAGCGCGCCCTGGGGCGCGGTCGACTTGGAACAGGCGACCAGGGCGCGGGCCAGCGGTTTGGGGCCGGTCACCTTCACCGCGGAATCGTCGGCGAGCAGTTCGATCAGCAGTTTCACCGAACCGAGCGCGGCTTTGCTCCGGACCACCCGCGGAAACGCCTCGTGTACCGCGGTGAACGCCTCGAGCACCAGGTCGTGCCGGGCGCGCAGGTGCGAACGCTCGTGACTGACGATCGCGGTGATCTCGGCGTCGTCCAGGTTGGTCAGCGTGCCCTCGCTGATCACCACGCGCTGGCGCAGGCCGGGCAGGCAGTAGGCGATCGGCTCGGTGGCGGCGAGCACGCGGATATCGGCGGCGCGCCGGTGCGGGCCGCTCTGGTCGAGCAGGTCGACGAGCATCCGATGCCGGGCGCGGCGCCGGCGCGTGTGCACGCCGACCCGGACGATCGCGTAGATGAGCCGCGCGCCGACCAGCAGTGTGAGCATGAACACGAAGACGTAGGCGAGCCACAGCGGCAGACCGAGCGCGTCGATCTCCCGGGTGGGGGAGGTGGTGGGCCGGCCGTCCGAACCCGGCACCAGCAGTTCGGCCGCGATGGCCAGTCCGGAGCCGAACGCGCTGAGCACGGCGGCCAGCGCGATCGCCTGCCAGAGCACGACTGCTGCGCGGGGCGTCCGGTATGTCCAGGTCGCCCGGCTGAGCAGGGCCGGGGCAGGCCCCGCGAGAAGCAATGCGAGACCGGCGAATACCGGCGCGGTTGCGTTCATCGACTCAGCTCACTGCGTTGGGGGCAAGGTCACGAGGAGTCTACTGCGGTGGCGGTGTGTCCTCGGATGCTTCGAGCTTAGCGAGTGCCTCCCGCAGCGCGGCAGCCTCATCCTTGCCGACCTGTTCGACGAAGTGCACCAGGGCCGCGGCGCGGCTGCCCGCGGCGTCGGCCTGCTGCAGCGCGTCGACCATCAAACTGGCCACGAGCTCGTCGCGGGTGTGCACCGGCGCGTACCGGTGCGCGCGGTCATGCCTCGTGCACCTGCCGGACGGTCTGCGGTTCGTCGGTTGACCACAATTGGTCCATGACCGCTTTCTCGAGTTCACCAAGTCCTGCCATCCCACAATTTTAGGGACTCAACGACGCCGATGCGTACTACACGGTGTCGTAACTATGGAATAGCTGGTGTGTCATTTGTCATATGCGGCGGATTTGGACATAGCAGGGCCACCTGCTTTACCCACCACGTGCCGGGTGCCGATCGGCACGATCATGGGCCGCCCGGACACCGGATCCTGCAGCACCGAGGCATCCAGATCGAAGACCTCGCGCAGCAACTGCACGTCGATGATGTCGGCGGGACGGCCCTGCGCGACGATCCGGCCGTCGCGCATGACGATCAGCTCGTCGCTGTAGCGGATCGCCAGATTCAGATCGTGCAGCACCATCACCACCGTGCGGCCCAGTTCGGCGTGCAGCCGGTCGACCAGGTCGAGCACGTCCACCGCGTGCGCGAGGTCGAGATAGGTGGTCGGCTCGTCGAGCAGCAAAATATCGGTGCCCTGCGCGAGCGCCATCGAGATCCAGGCGCGCTGGCGCTGGCCGCCGGACAACTCGTCGAGCGCGCGATCGGCGAGATCGGCGATGCCGGTCTGCTCCAGCGCGGTCATCACCTCGGCTTCGTCGTCCACCGACCACTGCCGGAACCAGGACTGGTGCGGATGCCGGCCGCGCGCGACGAGATCGGCGACGGTGAGGCCCTCCGGCGCGACCGGCGACTGCGGCAGCATGCCGATCACCCGGGCCACGTCCTTGGTCTTCATCGTCGAAATGGCCTTGCCGTCCAACAGCACTCGGCCCTGCTGCGGGCGCAGCAGCCGGCCGAGCGAACGCAGCAGGGTCGACTTGCCGCACCCGTTCGGGCCGATCACGGTGGTGATCACGCCGGGCGCGATGTCGAGGGTGAGGCCGTCGACGATCACCCGGTCGCCGTAGCCGAGGCTGACGTCGACGGCGGCGAGCCGAGTCGGCGCCGGCTGCCTGCCGTCCGCGGCATCTGTGGTCATGACAGCGTCGCCTTCCGATTCATTCGCACGAGCAGATAGAGCAGGAACGGGCCGCCCAGCCCGGCGGTGACGATGCCGACCGGAAGGTCGGCGGGGAACACCGAGCGGGACGCGATATCCGCGCCGACCACCAGGATGGCACCGACGAGCGCCGACCCGATCAGCGGTTCGCCAGGGGTGCGCAGCAGCCGGCGGGCGATCTGCGGGGCGGCCAGCGCGACGAAGGCCACGGGCCCGACGGCCGCGGTCGCCACCGAGGAGCTGACCACCGCCGCGCCGATCAGGATCGCCTGCTGGGTCTGGATGCGCACGCCGAGCGAGCGGGTCGTGTCGGTGCCGAGCCGCAGCGCGGCCAGCGTGCGGGCCGAGCCGAGCGCGACCAGCACCACCACGGCGAGTGCGAATGCCGCTGGGAGCAAACGGGATCGATCGGCGTTGTTGAGAGATCCGTTGAGCCACAACTGGACCAGCTGCGCGTCCTGCAGCGTGGCCCGGGTGATCAACCAGCTGATGCCCGCCAGCAGCACGGCATTGATGCCGACGCCGACCAGGACCAGCCGCAGCCCGGTGACACCCTGATCGCCGGTGGGGCTGCGTCCCCAGGCCAGCAGGTAGATGGCCGCGGCGGTGAGCAGGCCACCGGTGAGCGCGGCCAGTGGTGCGCCGATGGTCGCGGCCAGGCCGGTGCCGCCCGCGCCGACGATCACCGTCACCGCGCCGAGGCTGGCGCCCGTGGTGATGCCGAGCATGTCCGGCGCGGCCAGCGGATTGTGCAGGATCGACTGCGTGATCGCGCCCGAAAGGCCAAGGGCCGCACCGACGACCAGGGCGGTCAGCGCCCGGGGCAGGCGCGAATCCAGGACGATGAAGCGCTGCGAGCGGGTGCCGCCGCCGGACAGCACGTCGAGCACCCGGCCGAGGGGGATATGCGAGTCGCCGGTGGCGATGTCGAGGCAGAACAGCAGCAGCATCGCCGCGGCCAGTGCGACGACGATCAGCACCATGGCCGGACGCAGCACGAGCGAGACCGGGCCGACGCGCAGGGCCGGGCGCGCGCTGCGGGTTTTCAACGAGACGGTCACAGGCTCACCAGATTTCGACGGCGCACGAACGCGATGAAGCAGGGCGCGCCGATCAGGGCGAGCATGACGCCGACCTGGAGTTCGCCGGGCCGGGCGACCACTCGCCCGACGATATCGGCGACCATCAGCAGGATCGCGCCGATCAACCCGGAATACGGGATCATCCAACGGAAGTCGGGCCCGGTCACGACGCGCGCGATATGCGGCACGATCAAACCGAGGAAGGCGATCGGCCCGACCGCCGCGGTGGCCGCGCCGGAGAGCAGCACCACCGCGGCCAGCCCGAGGGCGCGGCTGCGGCCGATGTTCACCCCGAGTCCGCGCGCCACCTCGTCGCCGAGGCTCAGCAGGTTCAAGCCGGGCGAGGCGATCACGGCGAGCACGACGCCGGACGCGAGGAACGGCAGCACCTGCCACAGCACCGTGGCGTCGCGGCCCGCGATGGTGCCGACCACCCAGAAGCGGTAGGTGTCCAGCGCGGTGGCGTCCAGCAGCACCACGGCCTGGGTCATGGCTTGCAGGAAGGCGGTGACGGCCGCGCCGGCCAGCACCAGGCTCAGCGGGCTGGCCTTGCCGCCGCCGACGGCCGAGGCGCCGAACACGACGACCCCCGCGAGCAACGCCCCGACGAACGCGAACCAGATGTACTGGTTGGGTGTGGTGAAGCCGAAGAGATAGATGCTGAGCGCGGCGAAAAAGCCTGCGCCCGCGTTCAATCCGAGCAGGCCGGCGTCGGCGAGCGGGTTGCGGGTGTAACCCTGGATGAGCGCGCCCGCCATGCCGAGCGCCACGCCGGTGGCGAGCGCCAGTGCGGTGCGTGGCAGCCGGAGCCCCCGGACGATCTCCTCGGCGGTGGATCCGGCGGGGCAGCTGAACGGGCCACCCGCGCAGGTGAGGGCGTGCTGCACGGCGTCGTAGACGGTGCCGGGCGAGAGCGACCTGGTCCCGATCGCGACGCTCGCGATCGTGGTGAGCAGGAGCAGCGCGGTCAGGACGAGAAGTCCGGTCAGACGCCGCCGCCGTGCGGTCCCAAGCGTGGTCACGGTGACGAACTACTCCTGATTCGGTCTGGCACAGTACTGATTGGTCTGGTAAGCCTAACCTATCTTGCTGTACCCACCGCGACGGCCAACCCCTCAGGAGGTTCGCGCAATGCCAGAGCTCATGACCACCTGCCCGCCACGCCATACGACCATGGCGTTCGATCACGCCTGTGCCAGGTTGCGCGCGTTGCAGCCTGAACATCCGCGCGTGTACGCGGTGGCGGCGATGGCTGAGCAGGGCAAGCGGCGCTGGTGGCGGCTGGCCGACGGGGTGCGGGAGGGGCGCATCGAGCTGATGTACCGGCGGCACGCGGCCGAGATGATCCGCGCCGACGTGGCGGCGGAGGTGGTGGCCACCGCGCTCATCCACGCGGTGGTCGGCCGGGTGACCGCGCTGCTGGTCTCGGAGGGGCGGGCCTGGGATCCGGGGCTGGAGAACCTGTGGATCCACACCGACAACGACGGCGGCATCGACTGGGCGGGCCTGGGCGACACCACGATTCGCGTGGTCGACGGCGATGCGCTGGCGCGTGAGCCGGGTGTGGTGGCGCTGCCGTGCGAGGGTGCGATGTACGTCTGGCTCGCGCATCGGTGCGAACCCTCGCTGACGCTCATCCAGTCGAGCATGGCGCGATACTCGGGTCTGAACCCGCGGCGCTTCTGGCAGCTCGTCGGCGAATCCATCGCGGGCGCTTCGACTTACGTGCCGGACCTGGCGCGGACCGACGCGGTGGTCGGCACCCGGCGTGGTCAGGGCCTGTTGGCGGCGCTGGAGCGCCGGGGATTGCCGGTGCGTCGCACGACGGGCTTGCTTACTTAGGTAAGCCTGACCTATACTCATAACCGGCGTAAGGATTGAGCGAGAGTCCCGAGGGCTGCGGTGACCCCCGATCCATTGCCGCTGAGGGCCTCACCTCCGGGTGGGGCCCTCAGCTCTGTCTGCTGTGACCTATGTCGCTCGGTTCGCCTCTGGCGTGGCGCGAATTCCCGGGTCTAGTGTCGGACGCCGTCGCGGACGTGAATTCTCCTGAACCCCTGGGGGATTCGTCCGATTTCGAGTCGCCGACCATCCGTTTGCGCTGTCCTGCAGACCTTCTCGGCTACTCATCGCGTGCCGAGGAGTGTGCCGGGTGCTCGTCCGAAGATTCTCACGTCGTCGTTGTCTCGCGGGCCTCACCGCCGCGGCGGCGCTGCTACTCGTCTCCGCGTGCGGTGGCCACGATCCGCAATTGCGTAGTCACGTGGCGACACCCAGCGGCCCGCACTGGGATTACGACGCCGAAGGCCCCGACCACTGGGCCGACCTCGACCACGCCTACCTGACCTGTCAGAACGGCCACGAACAGTCGCCGATCGACCTGCCGAGCCACACCCGGCTCGAACCGGACGAGCACATCGACATCGACTATGCGACGGTGCCCGCGCTCGAACTGGTCAACAACGGGCACACTGTGCAGGCCAATCTCCCCGCGGGCAATGGGAATCGGCTCGTCATCGGGGGTGCGGAGTTCGAACTGGCTCAGTTCCACTTCCACCTGCCGAGCGAGCACACCGTCGACGGCGCGGGCACCGCGATGGAGTTGCACCTCGTGCACAAGAACGGCGCGGGCGCTTTGGCAGTGCTCGGCGTGCTGCTGCAGGCCGCGGCCGGGCCGTCGGTCCTCGACCCGATCCTCGCGGCCGCACCGGCGGCGCCGGGTGTCCCGGCCGCGGCCGCCGGTCTCGACCTGCGTGCCCTGCTGCCCGCCGACCTGGACCAATTCCGGTATCGCGGCTCGCTCACCACGCCGCCCTGTAGTGAAGGCGTCTCCTGGACCGTGCTGGAGCATCCGGTCGCGGTGGGGTCGGCCGGCGTCGATCGTTACCGGACGTTGTTCGCGCACAGCAATCGTCCGACGCAACCGCTGTACGGCCGGGCGGTCACGCTGGCGGGCAATTGAGCCAGCGGAGTTCCTCGGCAACCGCTGTGCAACAGTGGACGTCATGACAGAGCAGCAGACCACCATGGGCGATTTCATGGCGGACATCACCCCCGAGCTGATGACGAAGGCGAGCGAGGGCACCTTCACCGACCTGATCGGCCTGCGCTACACCGAGACCACCCCGGATCGGGTGCGTGGCGAGTGGTCCGTCGCGCCGCAGCTCTACCAGCCCGCCGGCATCCAGAACGGCGGCGTGTACTGCACGGTCATCGAAACGCTCGCCAGCGTCGGCGGCGGTATCTGGTACGGCGGGCGCGGCACCGTCGTCGGCGTGAACAACAACACCGACTTCCTGCGTGCGGTGCGCGAGGGCGTCCTCTACGGCGAAGCGACGCCGATCCATCGCGGCCGGCTGCAACAGCTGTGGGTCGTCGTGATCACCGACGACCAGCAGCGGGTAGTGGCCCGGGGCCAGGTGCGGTTGCAGAACCTGCCCGCCGAGCGCTGAGCGGGCGCTCGCGCCGCGCCGCCGGAACGGGCGTGCCAGAATGACCGTCACCCTTGCAACCCGACCCGGTGAGGAGCCCGGATGCGCCTGTCCCCGCACGAGCAGAAACGGCTGCTGCTGAGCTATGCGGCCGAACTGGCCCGGCGCAGACAGGCTCGTGGACTCAAGCTCAACCATCCCGAAGCCGTCGCGCTGATCACCGATCACGTGCTCGAGGGCGCGCGCGACGGTCGCTCGGTCGCCGAACTGATGTCCTCCGGGCGCACGGTGCTCGCGCGCGCCGACGTGATGGACGGTGTGCCGGAGATGATCCACGACGTCCAGGTCGAGGCCACCTTCCCGGACGGCACCAAGCTCGTCACCGTGCACCACCCGATCGCCTAGAAGGACGCGCAGCATGATTCCCGGTGAATACCTCTGCGCGGCGGGGACTATCGCGTTGAACGCGGGCGCGGTGCGGATCGAACTCGACGTGGTCAACACCGGCGACCGGCCGGTGCAGGTCGGCAGCCATGTGCATTTCCCGCAGGCGAACGCCGCGCTGCGCTTCGACCGGGCGGCCGCGCACGGCCACCGGCTCGATATCCCGGCGGGTACCGCGGTGCGCTTCGAACCCGGTCTCGGTCAGCGTGTTTCGCTGGTCCCGCTGGGTGGCACCCGCGAGGTGTACGGCATCAGCGCGAACCCGCCGGGCCGGTTGGACGCCAAGTGAGCAACGACATCGTGGCTGTGCCGCAACCGGATTCGCCCGTCGACTCGGCTGCGCGCCGGACAGGGGAGGCATCGTGACCGAATTGAGCCGGGCCCGCTACGCGGAGCTTTTCGGGCCGACCACGGGCGACCGGATCCGGTTGGCCGACACCGATCTATTGATCGAGATCACCGAAGACCGCAGCGGCGGACCGGGTCTCGCGGGTGAAGAGGCCGTGTTCGGCGGCGGCAAGGTGCTGCGCGAGTCGATGGGGCAGTCGCGCGCCACCCGCGCCGACGGCGCGCCGGACACCGTGATCACCGGTGCGGTGATCATCGATCACTGGGGAATCATCAAGGCCGACATCGGCATTCGCGACGGACGCATCTGCGGCATCGGTAAGGCGGGCAATCCCGACACGATGAGCGGTGTGCATCCCGACCTCGTCGTCGGCCCGTCCACCGAGATCATCTCCGGCAACGGCCGTATCCTCACCGCGGGCGCGATCGACTGCCATGTGCACTTCATCTGCCCGCAGCTGATGGACGAGGCGCTCGGTGGCGGCATCACTACGCTGATCGGCGGCGGTACCGGCCCGGCCGAAGGCAGCAAGGCGACCACCGTGACGCCCGGCGCCTGGCATCTGGCCCGCATGCTGGAGGCCACCGACGGCTGGCCGCTGAACATCGTGCTGCTCGGCAAGGGCAACACCGTCAGCGCCGACGCCATGTGGGAGCAACTGCGCGCCGGCGCGGCAGGTTTCAAGCTGCACGAGGATTGGGGCTCCACCCCGGCCGCGATCGATGCCTGCCTGCGGGTCGCCGACGCCGCCGGGGTGCAGGTGGCGCTGCACTCGGACACCTTGAACGAGGCCGGTTTCGTCGAGGACACCCTCGGCGCGATCGCCGGGCGTGGCATCCACGCCTATCACACCGAGGGCGCGGGCGGCGGGCACGCGCCCGACATCATCACGGTCGCAGCGCATCTCAACGTGCTGCCCAGCTCGACCAATCCGACCCGCCCGCACACGGTCAACACCCTCGACGAGCATCTCGACATGCTCATGGTGTGCCATCATCTCAGCGCGTCCATCCCGGAGGATCTGGCGTTCGCGGAGAGCCGGATCCGGCCGTCCACCATCGCCGCCGAGGATCTGCTGCACGATCTCGGCGCGATCTCCATGATCGGCAGCGATTCCCAGGCGATGGGACGCATCGGCGAGGTGGTGCTACGTACTTGGCAGACCGCGCACGTGATGAAACGCCGCCGCGGCGCGCTGCCCGGCGACGGCGCCGCCGACAATGCCCGGGTGCAGCGCTACATCGCGAAATACACCATCTGCCCGGCCGTCGCGCACGGCCTGGACCACGAGATCGGTTCGGTCGAGGTCGGTAAGCTGGCCGATCTGGTGCTGTGGGAGCCCGCCTTCTTCGGGGTGCGCCCGCACGCCGTGCTCAAGGGCGGCGCGATCGCCTGGGCCGCGATGGGTGACGCGAACGCGTCCATCCCGACCCCGCAGCCCGTGCTCCCGCGTCCCATGTTCGGCGCCGCCCCGCTGGCCGCCGCCGCCACCTCCCTGCATTTCGTCTCCGAGCAGGCGATCGAGGACGGCCTCGCCGACCGCCTGCGCGTGCACCGAAAACTGGCCCCCGTCAAGAACGTTCGCGCCCGCACCAAGACCGACATGCCGCACAACGACGCCATGCCCCGCATCGAAGTGGACCCCGACACCTTCACCGTCCGCATCGACGGCGAAGTCTGGACCGAACAACCCGCCACCGAACTCCCCATGGCCCAACGCTATTTCCTCTTCTGAGCGGGCGACCGGGTGTCCCGCCCCGCTGTTGTCGCAGGAGCGTCCCTATCCGGCTACGGACGAGCTGCTGGGGCGCCTTCGTCCGTGAACGGTGTGGGTCACCATTCGTCTAGGGGGAGAGGTCGACCATGAGGGTGGCCAGTTGGAGGGCGGCGGCGCAGGGGTTCAGTTGCGTGGACTGGGTGCGGTTCTGGATGCGCCAGATGATGGCGCCGTTGGCGGCTGCGGCGACGGCGCAGTCGCCGGGGTCGTGCGGGTTGCGGATGTAGAAGGCGGTGGCGGTCACCGTGCCGAGCACGTGCTTGGTGATCACCATGTGCTCGGTTTCGAAGCCGTCGGCGCGGGCGCGGTCCCAGATCTGCTGGAGTGAATCGCGGGCCGAGAAGGTGAAGCTGACGCCGGCGTCGCCGTCGCCGATCTGGGCGTCCCAGAGACAGGCCTGCGGCGTGTGGTGCGCGAGCAGCGCGGTGGCCCGCACGGCGTCGCGGATCTGATCCGTGGTCACCGGGGCACAGTCGGCGTAAGGGTGGGCGGTGACGGCGGGTGCGGCGTCGGGCGGGGGAGTACCGCATGCGGCCAGGAGTCCGGCGAACGCGGCGAATCCGGCGATGCGGGCAGCGAACGGCTTCATCACCGCCCCTTTTCTGGATCGATCTCGGGTCAGACCAGGTGACGGTACCGAGACACGCCGAACGAGGCCACCTGAGCAGGGGCGATCTTGCTCACTCCTGGTCGGTCAGCGCTCGGACGTGGAGCCCGGCAGCGCACCACCGCGCAGCCGGTGATGCCGGAACGCGAGGCGCACGATATCGGCGATACCGGAATCGGCGATCGAATAGACATTGCGTCTGCCCGCTTTACGCATATTCACCAAACCGGCCAGTCGGAGTTTTGCGAGATGCTGACTGACCGCGGGTACGGTTTGACCGATCTCGGTGGCGAGGGTACCGACATCGCGGTCGCCCTGGCTCAGCAGCCACAGGATCTGCAGCCGGGCGGTAGCCGCGAGCATGCCGAAAACCGCTGCCGCGTCCTGTAGTTCCGCCGCCGGGATGAGGTCCGGCTCGCCGTGTTCGGTCACGTCCGCCTCCAACCTGCCCGTAGCGTGGCACGGAGTCGAATACTTGCGCAACTGATTGACGAACACCGGTCACCGGGTTTCTAATTATGGGTGCGCAATTCTGCGTGGATGAGCAACCAACGAAGCGGGGTGAGCGGCTGATGCCGGTTGACAGTATCGACGTCTCCAGCAGGTTCGCCTCGGCGAAACGGGTTGTGCCGGTTCGTCGTTGATCTGCCCGCGCGATCCGGGCCGGTAGCGGCCCGCCGATCGCCCGACGCGGCACCGGATTTCGACATTCTTCGACCGACAGGTCGGCGCACGAGGCGCGGACCTGTGCAGTAGGCGCGTCCGTCTCCGGCGGCCGCGCCGAGGCCCGGGCGCGACTCGATGCCGCGTGCGCGCGGGCGCCGGACTCGCGTGGAGCGGGCCGCAGCCGCACCAGACGTCACGAAGTATTGGAGTTCGCCATGGCGACCATGTTCAAGAGAGCCGAAACACCGCACCGCGCACCGAATCTGGAGCGTCAGGCGATCTGGTTCACCATCGGGCTCTATCTGCTGATCAGTGTCGGACTGCTGACCATGCACTACGCGCACCCGCAGGGGCCGGTCGGTTCGTCGTCGGTTTCGCCCGCCCACTCCTCCTACGGACGCTGACCGATGCGGCCCACCAGCGGCGTCACGGCCGCCGACCGTTTCGATACCGAAGTCCTGCAACAACATTGGATTCCGTTGGCGGCCGCCGACGCGGAGACCGCCGCGGTGCTGCGCGAGCGGCTCGGCGTCGATTTCGCCGCCGCGCGCCAGCGGGTCTGGGAAACCGACAACTTCCTCTATCTGCCGGTGGTGGCCAACTACAAGCGCGGCGACGCGATCGAACGCGAGACGATCGTGTTCGCGCTCGGCGCCGAATTCCTGGTGACCCTGCAACCGGACGAGCATTTCGTGCCGTTCGACAAGGCCATCGCGAAGATGCGGCGCAATCCGGCGCTCACCGGTTCCGCGCACGGTGTCATGTACGCGCTGCTGTGGGCGCTCAACGAGGCGTCCGAGCGGGTCATCTACTACGCCAGCGACGCGCTGGAGGCGATGAACGACGAGATCGAGATGGCCACCAACGGTTACGATCAGCGCGGCCGCGAGATCGGCGTCGCCGACATGCGCGGCACCATGTCCCGGATGAACGCCGCCGAGGAGATCGTCTCGCGCACGCAGGAGACCCAGCTCCAATTGGCCCGTGCGGCACGGCATCTGATGGCCGATATCGCCGTGCACAGCGCCGAGCTGGAGAGCCTGATCGCCATCCTGATCGCCGATATCGACGGCGTGAAGCAGCATGCCGGCTTCGAACACGACAAGGTGCGGTATCTGCAGCAGTCGGTGATGACCTGGCTCGACGTCAAACAGAACCAGATCGTGAAGGTGTTCACCATCATCACCGCGGTGTTCCTGCCGCCGACGCTGATCGCCACCTTCTACGGCATGAATTTCACCTGGATGCCGGAGCTGGAGTGGCAGCACGGCTTCCTGGCGACCACGCTGATGACCTTGGTGGCGGCCGTGATTCCGCTGGCCTACATCAAACGCAAAGGCTGGCTGCGCTGATCTTGCCAAACCGCCCGTGGCAGGCGCGCGGCTCGCGGCCTGAATGCCGTGGTCCGGCGCGTCGTTCCATATCATGACAAGCATGACGGCCGCCGGTAGCAGTTCGCCCGCGGCACCGCGCCCGGACGCCAGGACCGAACGCTGGCGTGCGCACCGGGAGCAGGTGCGCGGCGAGTTCGTCGACGCCGCGTTCCGGGCGCTCGTCGCGCACGGGCCCGATGTGAGCATGGACGATATCGCGCGGGCCGCCGGGTGTGCCAAACCCAAGCTGTACCGGCATTTCGCGGACAAGACGGATCTGTACCTGGCGATCCTCGAACGGGTGCAGAGCACGCTGTGGGAGCGTGTGCTGGCCCGGATCAGCCTGACCACCGATACCCTCGCCCATCTGCTGCACACCGCCATCGCCGAGTACGTCGCGGTGGTCGAGGAACAGCCCGACGTGTTCCGTTTCCTGGTGCACAGCAGGATGGCCCAGCAGGCCGAGCAGCCCGAGCGCGCGATCGAGGTGGCGCAGCGCTCGGCCCTGCTGGCCGCTCAGCTGATCGAGGAGCGCCTGGCCGGGCAGGACGTCGACACCGGCAGCCTGGAGCTGACCGCGTACGCCATCTTCGGCGCGGTCGGCTCGGCCACCGACTGGTGGCTCGGTGCCAACCGGGCCCGCACCGAGGTGATGTCCACCGAGCGGTTCGCCGAGCATGTCGGCATCATCGCCCAGGGCATGCTCGACGGCGTCGCCCGGTTGAACAACCTGCCGATCGACGTCGATCAGCCGGTGCACCTCGCGTTCCGGACGGAGTGAGTCACGACACCTCGACCTGTGCCGAAACCTGCTGCGGGGCAGTCGGAATCGGGCGCCCCGGGTCGAGCAGGCGCAATGCCCGCCGGCCGATCCGTTCCATCCGTGCGAGATCCAGGGGCTGGGCGATCCGCCGATTCACGCCCGGCGCGATGCGCAGCAGGAAGTAACCCAGCCACGCCTCGGCCCGGACCGGTACGACCGCCAGGTCGTAGCGCACCGCCCGCTGGGCCGCCCGCGCCACCAGATCCGGACTCAGCGGCGAGAAGGGTAGTTTTGCAACGACTTCCTGGACCTGCCTGGCCAGTTCCTTTCCGCGCGTGACGAGTTCCTGATCGACGCCGACCGTCACGGCGTGTTCGCCGATATTGGTGTTGATCACCCCGGGACAGATCGCGCTGACGCCGATGCCCTTGGGCCCGAACTCGAGTCGCAGGCATTCGGTGAGCATCTTCACCCCGGCCTTGGACACCGAGTAGGCCGACATCACCGGTGTCGGCGTGAACGCGGCCGCCGAGGCGATGTTCACGATGTGGCCGCGGGTGCCGTTGTCGATCATCTGCTTGCCGAACACCCGGCAGCCGTGCACCACCCCGAACAGGTTGACGCTCAGCTGGCGCTCCCAGTCGGCGGGGGACAGGTCCACGAACGCGCCGCTGACCAGCATGCCCGCATTGTTGACCAGCACATCCGGCACGCCGTGATCGGCCAAGACGTTGCGGGCGAACGTTTCCCAGGCGTCCGGATCGGTCACGTCCAGTTCGACCGCGCTCGCTCGCCTGCCCTGAGCGTGGATCATGGCCGCGGTGGCGTGTGCTGTATCGGGGTCGAGGTCGCAGACCACGACGTGGGCGCCCGCCTTGGCGAACCGGAGCGCGATCGCCCGGCCGATGCCGCTGCCGGCCCCGGTTACCACGACCAGTTCGGGCCGGATATTGGTGCGTCTCATGCGGATTCCTCGAGGATCACGCCCGTGTGGCGGGCCGGGGCGGGTTGCCGATAGTGGTAGTTGTCGAGATCGAAATGCCGGTTGTGCCAGTACATCTCGCCGTGCGTTGACGGACGGAACGGCGAATCACCGTGACTGTTGATGTAATAGGTGTTCGACCCTGCGCAAGCCGAGGTGAACAGGAAGTTCTTCTCCTGTCGTTGCAGGCATTTGGCGAAGTACGCGTCGTGGGCCTGCTGACTGATCTCGCACTCGGTGGCGCCGCGCCGCTTGGTCTCGGCGATGGCCCGGCTCAGGTGCGCCGCGGTGGCCTCGATCATCCAGATGTAGGAGCCGAGCACGAAACCGTAGGGTCCGGTGATGGTGAACATGTTCGGGAACCCGGGCACCGAGACGCCCTGGTAGGTCTGGAACCGGTGCCGGTCCCAGAATTCGCCGAGATCGCGCCCGTCGCGGCCGGTCACCGGGAAGGGCGGGACCGAATCCTTCTCCCACAGTTTGAATCCCGTGGCGCAGATCAGCACATCGATCGCGTGTTCGTTGCCGTCGACGGTGGTGATGCCGCGCTCGCCGATGAAGCCGATCGGCTCGGTGACCAGGCTGACGTCGGGGCGATTGAACGTGGCGAGATACTCGTTCGACATGGACGGGCGCTTGCAGCCCAGGCCGTAGGCCGGAATCAGCTTCTCCCGGACGACCGGATCGTGCACTTGGGCGCGCATCCAGCGGCGGGCCGGGATCTCGGCCAGCCTGCGTCCCGCGTCCGCGAGCCAGGTGGGGCCGACGACCATCCCGCCCATGCCCACCTCGGTGGCGACCGTGCCGAGCATGCGGATCCCCGAACGCAGCCAAGGCCGCCCGAGGATCGCACGACCGAGTGGGCCCACCGCCGCATCGGTTTTCGGGAAGACCCAGATCGGCGTGCGCTGGAACACGCTCAGATGGGCCACCTCGTCGACGATCGCGGGCACCAGTTGCAGGGCGGTCGCGCCGGTGCCGATCACCGCCACCCGCTTGCCCGCCAACGCCACGTCGTCGTCCCACAGCGCGGTGTGCATCAGCGTGCCGCCGAAGTCGTGCAGGCCCGGGATGTCCGGCAGCTTCGGGCGTTCCAGCCCGCCGATCGCCATCACCACGTGGCGGGCGGTGAGCGTGCGCCCGCCGTCGGTGCCGAGCATCCACAGGCGCTCGCCCTCGTCGTACACCGCGGACACGATGGTGGTGTTCAGCCGCAGCTTGGGCCGCAGCCCGTACTTGTCCACCATGCCGTCGGCGTAGTCGCGTAACTCGCTGCCGGGCGCGAAGATTCGCGACCAGTCGCCGCGCTGCTCATAGGAGAAGCTGTAGATGAACGAGGGGATGTCCACCGCGACACCCGGATAGGTGTTGGCGTGCCAGGTGCCGCCGACCCGATCCCACTTGTCCACGATGACGAAGTCGTGAATGCCCTTGCGCTGCAGAGCGATACCGGCGCCGATGCCGCCGAAGCCCGCGCCGACCACGATCACCTCGTGGTCGGGACCGCCCGCGCTCATCGGAGGTGGCCGACGAGGGAGCCTTCGGCGCCGAACAGCTCCTGCTGCCAGCGCTGCAAGAGCTCGCGCGAGTCGATGTCGTCGGGGTGGAAACCGGGCCGCAGGTACAGCACCAGTTCCCGGCCGAGGCCACGGAACACCGGGCCGCGGAACAGCGTGAAGGCCTCTTTGACCAGGCTCAGCGGATACCGCCGGGCGTCCGGGTCGCGACTGAGCGACATGGTCAGGCCGACCGCGGTGAACGGGACGGTGAGCGCGACCAGGGTGGCCATGGTGAGGATGCGCATCGTCTCGGTGCCGCCCACCGCGCGGTAGACGTCGAAGGCGACCGACTTGTGCTCCAGCTCTTCGAAGGCGTGCCAGTTCAACAGGTTTCGCACTTCTTCGTCCCCGGCCAGGGCCTGGATCTCCGGGCTGGACAGCACCCGTTCGGCGAGCACCGCCGTGTAGTGCTCGGCCGCCGCGGTGGCGGCCAGGTGCAGGTGCGCGGGGATGCGCTGTTCGAAGCGCTTCTGCCGCTCGACGACGCTCGGGGCGTCGAGCCATTCGATGGGATAACCCATTTCGACGAGCCGGTCGTTGAGCCGCCGATGTTCGCGGCCGTGGGTCGCCTCCTGCCCGATGAATCCGGACACCCGCTCCTTCAACACCGGATCGGTGATCTGATCGGCGAACCGCCGTACCGAGCGGATGAACGACTCCTCGCCGGGCGGGAAGCCCGCGGAGAGCCCGGCGATGAAATGGCTGAACACCATGTCGCCGCCCGCGTAGTACTTGGCCATCGGAACCGGCTCGCCGAAGCGGAATCTGATCCGCCGCGCCTTCGGATAGCCGCTGCCCGTGCGTTGCGCTGTGCGCACCCGTTGGTCGGTCATTTCGCACCTCATTGAGCTCGGTACCGTCAGTATGCGGTACTACTAGTACGATACCGTCTCAGACGGTTTGGGCAAGAGGTGTTCGGGAACGACTGTCCACCGCCGGGAATCGCCGAGCGGTACGGCCGCGGCCAAATGTTTGCTGAGAGGTTGCAGAGTTCCGGAAAACGGGTTACGTTCGTCCAGGACGGATAGTCGTAAGTGCCCTAGCTTTTCGAGAAGTCCCGGGAGCATCTGATGAGGAACCGACTTGTAGCTGCAACATTGCTCCATGGCAGGGCGTGAACGGCATGACCATGATGATCACGCCGCAGGACGACCTGCTGGCCACGAATGAATTCCTACGCGACGGCGTGCGCTTCGGCGTGACGATCGGCCGGCCGCAGCCCTATCCCGCCGGGGCGGGCTGGCGCTGCCGGGTCCGCGTCGAATGCGGAACGAGCCGCCTCGAACAGTCCCAGGTGGTCGCGCCCACCGCCCATGAGGTCTTGGAGCTGGCGCTCGAGCTGGTGACCAACCGCCTCGCCATCACCCAGGCGGAGTTCTTCGAGGGCGCGACGGTAGCCCCGCGCACCTAGGATCGCGCCCGAAGTCGGTGCGGCCGCGGCGATCTGCGGGCATCCTGTAAGGGTTGATGCAGACCTGAACAGGGGTGGTGGCTGCCGTGGACGACGATGCCGCGATGGATGCCTATTCACGTACGGTGATCTCGGTGGCCGCGTCGGTCACGCCCCATGTGGCGAGCGTGCGGACGCGCCGGGGGAGCGGATCGGCGGTGGTGTTCACCGACGACGGGTTCATGCTGACCAACGCGCACGTGATCGGGTCGGCCGACGGTGGTGAGGTGGTCTTCGCCGACGGCGTGGAGTCGAAATTCGAGGTGGTCGGCATCGATCCGCTCTCCGATCTGGCCGTGCTGCGCGCGCGGAACGGCGCGCCCGGCGCGGTGGAACTCGGTGACGCGGACGAACTCGTCGTCGGGCAGCTGGTGGTCGCCGTGGGCAGCCCACTCGGCCTGGCGGGGTCGGTCACCGCGGGTGTGGTGAGCGCGCTCGGACGGGCCGTACCGGTGGCGTCCCGGCGCGCCGGGCGGGTGATCGAAGACGTCATCCAGACCGATGCCGCGCTCAATCCCGGCAATTCCGGTGGGGCGCTGTCCGATTCGGCCGGTCGTGTGGTCGGCATCAACACCGCTGTCGCCGGTATCGGTCTGGGCCTTGCCATTCCGATCAACGCGACGACCCGCCGCATCATCGGCACCCTGCACACCGAAGGCCGGGTACGCCGCGCCTATCTCGGGCTCGTCGGCATGCCCGCGCCGCTGCCCGCGCCGGTGGCGCAACGGACCGGCCAGGCCGCCGGGGTGCGCATCATGGAGGTGGTGCGCGGCGGCCCCGCGGATGCCGCAGGCTTGCGCCGCGGCGATCTGGTGCTCAGTGTCGCGCGGGCGGAAGTCCGTGACGCGCAAGGCATTCAACGACAGCTGTTCGCCGACGCGATCGGTACCAAGCTCCCCGTCACGGTGCTGCGCAACGGCGCGATGGTCGACGTGATCGCGGTCCCCATCGAACTCACCGTCGACTGATCGCCGATCTGTTTTCCGGCGCGCCTTCTGGTTTGCCGGAGCGGGAACGCGGGCGGCTATTCGGCGGCGGCAGCGACCGGTTCCGGTTCCGGCGTGGGCTCGGTGGTCATCCGGGCATCGATGACCAGACCCGCGATGCCGATCGCGATCAGAACGCAGGAGAACACGATCATCGCCGGGTGGGTGTCGCCGGTGAGCGCGTCGCCGAGGATCACCGTGCCGACCGTACCGGGCAGCACGCCGAGCAGGGTGGCGATCATGTACGGCCAGAAGCGGATCGAGGACAATCCGGCGCAGTAGTTGATCACCGAGAACGGTACGGCCGCGATGAGCCGCAGCGAGCCGACCGCGAGCCAGCCCCGCCGCCGCAGCCGGTCGTCGACGGCACGAACCGCCGGATGGGTGAGCCGGGACGCGACCTGTTCGCGGTCCAGCGCCCGCACCAGCAGGATGGCAAGTGCGGCGCTGACCGACGTCGCGCCGACCGCGAGCGCGATGCCGAGCACCGGACCGAACAGCAGCCCGGCGCTGACCGTGAACACGGTGCGCGGAATCGGCGCGACCGTCACCAGCGCGTGCACCACGAAGAACAGCAGCGGAAAGATCGGTCCGACCGAGCCTGCCCAGTCCTGGATCTGCTGCGGGCTCGGCAGCGGAACCAGCAGCGCCGCCACGAAAAGCGCCGCCGCGCCGACGAGCAGCGCGAGCACTCGCGGGTCACGGATCAGCCTGGTCACCGGGGCCAGATTACCGGGTGGTAGTGGTACTAGGGAGCAACGCGTGCGGCGGGTGCCGCTAGCATCAGAAGAAACGGGACGAATGCTCGTTAACCAAAGTGGTCGCTGAACAGGGCGAATGCGGAGGTTTTCGGCACAAACCACGGGTGCGCCTGCAGTCGAGTGGAAGAGGAACAGCAAGCTATGCCGATTGCTTCAGAGCCCGGGACGGAACCGGTGCCCGAGTATGCCGCGTGGCGCAAGGGTGTGGCGGGGGTGCTGGCGAAGGTCCGGCGCGTCGACATCGCCGATCTGCCCGAGGAGCCCGAGCAGCTCCTCGATGAAACCACCTACGACGGGCTGACGATAGCGCCGTTGTACACGCGCCGGAACGAACGGCCGGAACAGCCGCTGCCCGGCACGTTCCCGTTCGTGCGGGGCGGCGACGCCACCCGCGACGTGCACCGCGGCTGGCATGTGAGCGCCTACTTCGGCGGCTCCGACACGGCAGCGGTCAATCGCGAAATCATGGCCGGGCTGGAGAGCGGGATCAGCGCGCTGTGGCTCGGCGTCGGTGAGCGTGGCGTCGCCGTCGCGGACCTGCCCGCCACCCTCGCCGGCGTGCTGTTCGATCTCGCGCCGCTCACCCTGGATGCGGGCGAGGTCACGGCCGAGGCGGCCGCGCAGGTGTTCGCGGTGCTCGACGGTTACGACGCGACCGACCGCGCGCAGATTCGCGTCTCGCTCGGCGCCGCACCGCTGACCAGTCGCTTCGCCGAGCGCGGCGATCTCGGCCTGACCGAGACGATCACGCTGGCCGAGACGGCGGCCGGCCGTGCGGAGACGGTGCGCGCGATCACCGTGGACGGCACCGCCTTCCACGACGCGGGCGCCTCGGACGCACAGGAACTGGGTGCCGCGGTTGCCGCGGGCCTGGCGTATCTGCGTGCGCTCACCGAGCGCCTGGACATCGCGGATGCGCTGGAGCAGTTGGCCTTCCGATTCGCGGCCACCGACGACCAGTTCGCCACGGTCGTGAAGTTCCGTGCCGCGCGGCAACTCTGGGCCCGGGTCGCGCACGTGTGCGGTGCGCCCGATTTCGGTGGCGCCCCGCAGCACGCGGTGACCTCCGCGGCCATGATGACCCAGCGCGACCCGTGGGTGAACCTGCTGCGCACCACCCTCGCGGCCTTCGGCGCCGGGGTCGGCGGCGCGGACTCGGTGACCGTGCTGCCGTTCGATTCGGCGTTGCCCGCCGGGGAACTCGGCGTCTCGAAGTCGTTCGCGGACCGCATGGCGCGCAACACTCAGCTGCTGCTGCTCGAGGAGTCGCGGCTCGGGTTCGTACAGGACCCCGCGGCGGGCTCCTGGTACGTCGAGGACTACACGAGCGAACTCGCCGCGAAGGCGTGGGAATTCATGCAGGAGATCGAGGCGGCCGGCGGTTATCTCGCGGCGCTGGACTCCGGTCTGCTGGCCGAGCGCATCGCCGCCACCAAGGCGGCCCGCGATGCCGATGTCGCACACCGGAAGACGGCCGTCACCGGGGTGAACGAATTCCCGAACCTGGCCGAGCAGCCACTGTCCGAAGCCGCCAGGCAGGCCGGTCGCGTCGCCCGCTACGGCGCGGCGTTCGAGGAGCTGCGCAACCGCTCCGACGCCTACCTGGCCGCGCACGGCGCCCGGCCGAAAGCGCTGCTGGTGCCGCTGGGTTCGGTCGCCGAGCACAACGTGCGGGTGACCTTCATCGCGAACCTGCTGGCCTCCGGCGGGATCGAATCGATCAATCCGGGACCGCTGGCGATCGACGGAATCGCCGCCGCTGCAACCGAAGCCGGTGCGCCGATCGCGGTGCTCTGCGGTGCGGACAAGCGCTACGGCACCGAAGCCGGTGCGGCGGTGGCGCAATTGCGCGCCGCCGGGGTGGAAACGGTGTTGCTGGCCGGTGCTGCGAAAGCGGTCGCCGAATTGAGCGACGCACAACGACCTGACGGATTCCTCGCGGCAAAGATCGATGCGGTCGCGGCGCTGTCCGGCCTGTTGGAGAAGGTGGGAGCCTGATGACGACCAGGGAAATCAAACACGTGGTAGGCAGTTTCGCCGAGGTTCCGTTGACGGACCCGGCCGCCGCACCCGCCGCGGTGGACGCCGCGCAGGTCGACGCCTACGTGCGCGAGGCCGCCGCGGCGAACCACTACGCGCCCGAGCAGTTGACCTGGTCGACGCCCGAAGGCATCGACGTGCCACCGGTGTTCACCAGGGCCGACCGGGATGCCGTTGTGGCCGAGGGGTATCCGCTCGACACCGTGCCGGGCGTCGCGCCGTTCGTGCGCGGGCCCTACCCGACGATGTACGTCAATCAGCCGTGGACCATCCGCCAGTACGCCGGCTTCTCCACCGCCGCGGACTCGAATGCCTTCTACCGCCGCAACCTGCAGGCCGGGCAGAAGGGCCTCTCGGTCGCGTTCGACCTGGCGACGCACCGCGGTTACGACTCCGATCACCCGCGCGTGCAGGGTGACGTCGGCATGGCCGGTGTCGCCATCGACTCGATTCTCGACATGCGTCAGCTCTTCGATCACATCCCGCTGGATCAGGTCAGCGTGTCGATGACGATGAACGGCGCGGTGCTGCCCATCCTCGCGCTGTATGTCGTCGCGGCAGAAGAGCAAGGCGTCGCGCCCGAGCAGCTGGCCGGAACCATTCAGAACGACATTCTGAAAGAGTTCATGGTCCGCAACACCTACATCTATCCGCCCAAGCCCTCGATGCGGATCATCTCCGATATCTTCGCCTACACCAGCGCCAAGATGCCGAAGTTCAACTCGATCTCCATCTCCGGCTACCACATTCAGGAAGCGGGCGCGACCGCCGACCTGGAGCTGGCCTACACCCTCGCCGACGGTGTGGAGTACATCCGGGCGGGGATCGACGCGGGCATGGCGGTGGACAAGTTCGCGCCGCGGCTCTCGTTCTTCTGGGCGATCGGCATGAACTTCTTCATGGAGGTCGCCAAGCTGCGCGCCGGACGGCTGCTGTGGAGTGAACTGGTCGCGAAATTCGAGCCGAAGAGCGCGAAATCGCTGTCCTTGCGCACGCATTCGCAGACCTCGGGCTGGTCGCTCACCGCGCAGGACGCCTACAACAACGTGGCCCGCACCTGCATCGAGGCGATGGCCGCGACCCAGGGGCACACCCAGTCGCTGCACACCAACGCGCTGGACGAGGCGCTGGCCCTGCCGACGGACTTCTCCGCGCGCATCGCGCGCAACACCCAGCTGCTGATCCAGCAGGAGTCCAACACCACCCGTCCGGTCGACCCGTGGGGCGGTTCGTATTACGTCGAATGGCTGACCCATCAGCTGGCCAACCGGGCTCGCGCGCACATCGAAGAGGTGGAAGCGCACGGCGGCATGGCCCAGGCGATCGGCGAGGGCATCCCGAAGCTGCGCATCGAAGAGGCCGCGGCCCGCACCCAGGCCCGGATCGACACCGGTCAGCAGCCGGTGATCGGGGTCAACAAGTATCAGGCCGAAGAGGATCAGCAGGTCGAGGTCCTCAAGGTGGAGAACTCGCGGGTGCGCGCCGAGCAGATCGAGAAGCTGCGCCGGCTGCGCGCCGAACGGGATGCGGGCGAGGTCGAGCGGGCGCTCGCCGAATTGACCAGGGCCGCGGCGTCTTCCGAGGGCGGCATGGCGAACAACCTGCTCGCCCTGGCCATCGACGCCGCCCGCGCCAAGGCCACGGTCGGTGAGATCTCCGACGCGCTGGAGCAGGTGTACGGCAGGCACCAGGCGGAGATCCGTACGCTTTCCGGTGTGTACCGCGACGAGGCAGGCAAGGTCACCAACATCACCACCGCGAGCGATCTGGTCGAGGAGTTCGCCGAGGCGGAGGGTCGTCGTCCGCGCATCCTGGTCGCGAAGATGGGACAGGACGGCCACGACCGCGGACAGAAGGTGATCGCCACGGCCTTCGCCGACCTCGGCTTCGACGTCGACGTGGGCCCGCTGTTCCAGACCCCCGAAGAGGTGGCGCAGCAGGCGGCCGACAACGACGTGCACGTCGTCGGTGTGTCGTCGCTGGCGGCCGGCCACCTCACGCTGGTGCCCGCCCTGCGGCAGGCACTGGCCGAGGCGGGGCGGCCCGACATCATGGTCATCGTCGGCGGTGTGATCCCGCCGGACGACTTCGCCGCGCTGTACGAGGCGGGCGCGGCGGCGATCTTCCCGCCGGGCACCGTCATCGCCGATGCCGCGATCGACCTGCTGAAGAAGCTCGCGCACGAGCTCGGTCACGAAATCGGCAGCGGCGCCGACGAATCCGCCGCCACCGAATGACCGGTCGGGACACTCCCGTGACCGCTGGTGACCTTCGGGCGGGTTCGCCCCCCGAAGGTCGCCGCCCGTCGCGCGGCCGGGCGATCGACGTCGACGCGTTGGCGAAATCGATCCAGGCCGGCGAGCGGGCCGCGCTGGCGCGGGCGATCACCCTGGTCGAATCGACTCGTTCGGATCACCGCGACCTCGCCCAGCAGCTGCTGCTGCGGCTGACCCCGGAGGCGCACAGTTCGGCGACCGCGAATGTATCGAATCGGGTTGGTATCACCGGTGTTCCGGGCGTCGGCAAGTCGACCTTCATCGACGCGCTCGGCATGGACCTGATCGGCAAGGGGCATCGCGTCGCGGTGCTCGCGGTCGATCCGTCCTCCACCCGCACCGGCGGCTCCATCCTCGGCGACAAGACCCGGATGGCGCGATTATCGGTGGAGCGCAACGCCTATATCCGGCCCTCGCCCACCGCGGGCACGCTCGGTGGCGTGGCGAAGGCGACCCGCGAGACCATCGTGCTGCTCGAGGCCGCCGGTTACGACGTCATCCTGGTGGAGACCGTCGGCGTCGGCCAGTCCGAGGTGACCGTCGCCAACATGGTCGACGTGTTCTGCTTCCTCACCCTGGCCCGCACCGGAGATCAATTGCAGGGCATCAAAAAAGGTGTGCTGGAGTTGGCCGATCTGGTGGCGGTGAACAAGGCCGACGGCAAGCACGAGCTGGAGGCGAAAGCCGCCGCCCGCGAACTGACCGGCGCCCTGCGCCTCATCCATCCGCACGACGCGCTCTGGCGCCCACCGGTACTCACCATGAGCGGCCTGGAAGGCGTTGGCCTGGACAAGTTCTGGGACACCGTCCTGCAGCACCGCCGCGTCCTCACCGACGCGGGTGAATTCGACGAAAAACGCCGCCGCCAGCAGATCGACTGGACCTGGACCATGGTCCACGACCAACTCCTACGCCGCCTGGCCGACAACCCCCACGTAAAAGCCATCCGCACCGAAGTGGAAGCCCAAGTCCGCGAAGGAACCCTCACCGCCGCCCTAGCCGCCGAACAACTCCTGCGCGCCTTCGACACCCGCTGACCGTATTGCGAACGGGTTGACGATGATTGCCGCGGTGTCCTCGAAATCTTTGACGTTGCGGGTGACTACGGTGCGGCCGGGGGTCAGGGCGGTGGCGGCGATGAGGCCGTCTGATCGATGAGGCGGAACGTCCCGCACGCCGCCGCGCGCGTTTCACCGTCTCGGCCGTCTGACGCTATTCGAGATCGAACAGTTCCGCGGCATTGCGGTAGCAGACCCGGCGCAGCCAATCATCGCCCATATCCAGTCGTTCCAGCGCGTATACGGCGTGGTCGTAGGTGTAGGGAATGTTCGGGAAATCGCTGCCGAAGAGAATGCGGTCGCCGAGGGTCTGCATCCGGCCGCGTTCGGTGTCGGGAAATGGATCGACTTCTTCGAAGAAATCGGTGAATGTCATGGTCGTGTCCAACCGGAGCTGCGGGTATTCCTCGGCCAGATCGAAGAATTCGGTGTACTCCGGCGCGCCCATGTGCGCGACGATGAGCTGCAGTCGCGGAAAGCGGCGCAGCAGTGCGGCAATGGGCGCGGGCCCGGTGAATTCGCCGGGGACGGGCCCGGATCCGCAATGGATCAGCACCGGTGTCGCGGACTCCTGCAGCAACGCCCACACGCGATCGAGCAACGGATCGCCGGGATGGAAACGACCGACCTGGATGTGCACCTTGAACAATCGCGCACCACGCTCCAGCGCCGTGCGCACGTAGTCCTCGGCGCCGGGCTCCGGGTAGAAGGTGGCGGTGTGCAGGCAATCCGGTGTGCGCTCGGCGAATTCGGCGGTCCACTCGTTGAGCCAGGCTGCCATCTCCGGCTTGTGCGGGTAGACCAGGGCGCTGAACGCGCGAACACCGAAGCCGCGCAACGTCTTCAATCGCACCTGCTCGTCGTCGCGGTAGGCGATGGGCCAGGCGCGGGCGGTGAGCGGACCGGCGGCGTCGAAGTAGGCCCACACCTTCTGCATCACCGGTTCCGGCATGAAATGGGTGTGCACGTCGATGATTCCGGGCAGGCCGAGCCGGGCGCGGAACTCGGCGAGATACGCGGTGTCGTCCTGGTCGCCGCTCACGGTCACTCCTGTCGCTGATCGGGCGCGGGCGGGTGGACGGCCCGCGCGAAATCGCCGATCCGGCTGATCAGGCGATCGAAGAACAAGTCCTGGTCGGTGCCGATCACGATGTCCGCGTTGGGTTCACGGCCCCACATGCCGGCCCAGTCGGCCACCGTCGTCGCGCGGGTCAGCGTTCCGGCCAACTCGACGTCGACGGTCGCGGGCCGGGTGACGGCCGAGGCCGGGTCGAGCGCGACCGCCGCCGCGAACGGGTCGTGCATGTGCGCGAGATAGCCGAGGTCGTAGTGCTGGTGGAAGTCGAAGTAGAACCGCACCGCGTCCGTGACGTGCCGGACGATCGGGTTGCTCGCCGCCGACCTGGTCTCGACCGGATCGGCCGGTGAAACCGTTTCGACCGGAAGACTGCCCGCTCGTTCGGCGAGCAATGCCAGATGCTTCGGGCGCATCTCGATGGTTTCGGTGATGTCCAGCGCGCACACGATCGGCCTGCGGTCGGGCGGGGCGGCGGAGAACGCGTCGAACACCTCCTTGGCGGCCTCGGGGTCGACGTGCACGTTCCATTCGTTGGTGGGCGTGGTGTTGCCGGGGTGATTGAACGCGCCGCCCATGATCACCAGGCGGTGCAGCAAGATCGGCAGGTCGGGCTCCAGCCGCAGCGCGAGCGCCAGGTTGGTGAGCGGTCCGGTGCACAGCCCGACGATCGCGCCGGGGTGGGCGCGCACCAGATCGACCCACATCTGCGCGGCGCTGCGCGGTGACAGCGAACGATCCGACGCGGGCAGTTCGGCATAGCCGACACCTTGCGGGCCGTGGGTGTCCTCGGTGGTGCGCAGCGGGATCGCGAGCGGTGTCAGCGCACCGAGTGCGACCTCGATCTCGGGTGCGCCGCACACGTCCAGCCAGGCGAGGTTGTTCGCCGCGACCTGCGGCGCGGGCACATTGCCCGCGGTCGACGCGATGCCGATGATCTGCGCCTCGGAGGAGGCGAGCAGGTAGAGCAGCGCGAGGGAATCGTCGACCCCGGTATCGACGTCCATGATGATCTTCTGCCGCACTCCACGAGACTAGCCGCGGCGTGCCGCACGCTCACCGCCCGGGACCTGTGTGGCACGGGTGTCTGGCACAAATGTCTGATCACGTTGTAACCTGGCCGGATGGGAAACCGGGAAGATCTGCTGGCGGGTGCGCGCAAAGCCATCGTCGAGCGCGGCGTCGCCAAGACCACGGCCAGGGATATCGCGGCCGCCGCGGGCGTGAGCCTGGCCGCGATCGGCTACCACTTCGGTTCCAAGGAGCAGTTGATCACCGAGGCGCTCGCCGACGCGCTCGGCACGGCGATCGGCGACAACATGGAGTCGATGATCCGGGAGGCCAGCGGTGTTCCGCTGCTCGCGGGGTTCGCGCAGCTGTGGAACGGCATGCCCGAGGTGTTCGCGCAGAACCGGGACAGCATGGTCGCCAGCATGGAGAACATCGTGCGGGTCGCGCGGTCGAGTGAGGCGAAGGATTTCTACGCCGAGAGCCTGCCGACGATCTACCGCGAGATGGGCGCGGCGCTGCGGACGGCTCACCCGAACCTCACCGAGGAGCAGGCCGAGTCGATCGCCCAGCTGTATTTCGTGCTGGCGCAAGGGCTCGGCGTGCTCTGGGTGATCGCCCCGAACGGCGCACTGCCGGACGGGAACCGGCTGGCCGAGGCGCTGACGGCGATCGCGGGCGACCGCGCCGGGGGCGAATGACCGGCCGGAACCCGTTGCCGCTCAGTGCTCTTCGTTCAGCACGCCCGCCGGGACGTGCCGCAGGCGCAGCACCGCGATCACCGAAAGAACAACGGCCGCGACCGCGGTGATACCGGCCGTGACGTGCACGCCGTGCAGAAACGCCTCCCGCGCCGCGAGCAGCACCGCCTCGCCGAGTTCGCCGGGCAGCCCCGCGCTCGTTTCCACCGCGGCACCGAGGGTGTCGCGCACGGAGCGGCCGGCCTCGGCGGACAGTCCGGCGGGCAAAGTCTCGGCCAGGTCGCCCCGGTACAGCGCGATGCTGATGCTGCCGAGAATCGAAATGCCCAGTGCGCCGCCGAGTTCCGCGCCGGTCTCGGACACGCCCGAGGCCGCCCCGGCCTGCTCCGGCGGGGCGGAGCCGACGATCAGCTCGGTGGTGATGCCGAACACCGGCGCCAACCCGAGCGAGCTGACGATCGACGCGGCGACGGCGAGCGCGAGGCTGTCCGTGACGGCGATCTGCGTCATCATCACCATACCGACCGCGGTCGCGGCCATGCCGGCGCCGATCACGTACGCGGGCCGCACCACTCGCACGATGCGCGGCGCGAGCTGGGAACCGACGATGAAGCCCAAGCCCGAGGGCGCCATCGCGATGCCGGTGCCGAGCGGGGAGAGCCCGAGCACCAGCTGGAAGTACTGTGCGACGAACAGGAAGTAGCCGAACGCGACGAAGATGCCGACCACGTTGATCAGCAACGCGATCCGGAACGTGCCGAGCCGGAACAGCCGCAGGTCGAGCATCGGGTCGGGCCTGCGCAACTGCCTGCGCACGAACACTATTCCCGCCGCGACACCCGCCGCCAGTGCGAGCAGCGCGGTACCGCCGATGCCGTCCTGCGCGATCTTCTTCATGCCGAACACCAGCGCGATCATGGTCGCGACACACAGCGCCGCGCTCACCGGATCCAGGGTGGCGGCGGCATCGTCACGGAACTCCGGCAGCACCTTGGGTCCGATCACCAGCAGCAGGGCCATCACCGGCACCGCGAGCAGGAAAACCGAACCCCACCAGAAGTATTCGAGCAGCACGCCGCCGAACAGTGGGCCCACCGCGCCGCCCGCGGAGAACGCGCCGATCCACACACCGACCGCGACCGAGCGCTGCCGCATATCGCGAAACATGTTGAAAATCAACGACAACGTGGACGGCGCCAGAGTTGCGCCCGCGATACCGAGCAGCGCCCGGCACAGGATCAGGGTCTCGGCGGTGGGCGCGAAGGCGGCGATCACCGAGACCACCGCGAAGGCCGCGGCGCCGGCGAGCAGGAGCCGGCGGCGTCCGATGCGATCGCCGAGCGTGCCCATCGTGATCAGCAGTCCGGCCACCATGAAGCCGTAGATGTCGATGATCCACAGCAGCTGCGAGCTGGTCGGGTGCAGGTCGGCGCTGATCATCGGCACGGCCAGGTGCAGCACCGTGAGGTCCATCGCGTAGACGAGACAGGCGAGGGCGAGCACGCCGAGCCCGATCCACTCGCGTCGCCCGGCTCGGGGCAGCGCCGCGCCCGGGGTGCGGTCGAGGGTGCTGTCCACGGGGCCGGTCCTTCTGCTGCGATGTCCAGGAGCGTCATGCCTGTTCTGACGAGACAAGCAGTTCCATCTCATCGGTCACCGACCGGAAACCGCAAACGATTTTCCGCACCCCGCACCCCGCACCCCGCACCCCGCACCCCGCACCCCGCACCCGACCACCCTGCCGCCCGCCCCCCGCAGCCCGGAGCCGACCGGCCCGCAGCTCACAGCCCGGAGCCGACCGGCCTGCAGCTCACCACGGCACGTGGCCCAGCACAGCCCGCAGTTCACACCCGACCAGCCGCAGGCGATCGCAGACCGGCGACTAATGCGTCCGCAACGGCCAGGCGGGCCGGTCGTTGCCATAGGCAGGGGCGGGCCACGTATATGCGGGGTACTCCGCGATCGCCGGTGCGGCGGTGCACGCTTCCCCGTGGTACACCGCGGTCGCGGGATCGGGCGCGGCCGCCTGCGGGTGGCGCGGCGTCCGGTCCGGCGCGTTGAGTAGCCAGGAAGCGGTGCGCGCCAACGACACTCGCACGTCGCGGCCGATCCCGTCGGTGGCGCGCGCGGTGAGCGCGTCGATCACGCCCGCCGCGAGCAGGTAGCCGGACGCGTGATCGAGCGCCTGGGCGGGCAGCGTGCCGGGCACCGCGGGCGCGCCCTCGGCGATCGCGATGCCGGAGGCCGCCTGCACGATGCTGTCGAAGCCACGCCGGCCACCCCACGGCCCGAACTCGCCCCATGCCGAGACCCGCCCGTGGATGAGCCCGGGGCGTCTGGCCGCGGTGACCCCCGCGTGCGCGAGCGCGCCGGGCCGATAACCGGTGACCAGCACGTCCGCGGCGGTGAGCAGGTCGTTGAACTGGGGCAACCGATCGCGCAGATCCAGCAGCGTGGACCGCTTGCCCTGCCCGGTGTCGGCGTACTGCCACGGGATCTCGGGCAGGTGCGGCGGATCGACCCGCAGCACCTCCGCGCCGAGCAGGGCGAGGGTCCTGGTGGCGACGGGTCCGGCGATCACCCGGGTCAGGTCGAGCACGCGCAGGCCGCGCAGTGGCTGGAAAGGTGCTGCGCCCATGGGCAATCCGGGTTCGCCACGGTCGGGGCGGCGTTCGATCGCGACGACCGGCCCGGCCGCGGCGGAGCGCCCCGCGGGGCTCTGCGCCCACTCTTGTTCGGTGCGCACCCGTACCGCGATCGCGCCGTGCGCGGCGGCGTGATCTTCGATATCGGCGGCCCGGCTCATCGCCATCTGTGCGACCGCGAGATCTACGGGCGCGTCGATCGGCAGCCCGAGCGCGGTGAGCAACCGGTCGCGGTGGTGCGGATAGTTGGCGTGCGTGCGGACCCATCCGTCGTAGGTGGGGAAGAACCCGGAGAGGTCGGCGAACATAGTCGCGGGCGCACCGTGGAAGCGCAGCAGGCGTTCGCTGGAGAACGCGGCGGTGATCCGGACGGGATCGATGCGGTGCGCCACCGGATCCAGGCCGCGGATCGTGCGCAGGCGATTGGCCGCGGCGGTGAGCGCGGCGACCGATCCGGCGGCCAGTGCCCAGACCGGTAGTGTCGCAGCGAGATTGCTGCCGGGTTCGGGGGCAGGCGTAATGGCGGAGGGGGTGACACCGATTCCGGCTTCGTAGTCGTGGACCAGCCGTGTGTGCGCGTTCACGCGAACGAGCGTAATAGTTCCAGCTGAGAAGGAGATCTCCGTGGGCATGAAGATCGAGTCGGGCGAGTGGCTGCGGGTGCTGCGGGCCGACCCGGCTCCCCGCCGCTACCTGCTGTGTTTGCCGCCGGGCGGCGGTCCCGCCACCGCATATCGTGAATTCGCACAATGTTTCGGCGCGGGCACGGCGGTGCTGGCGGTGCAGTATCCGGGCAGGCAGGACCGCCTCGGCGAGGCGCCGATCACGGATCTGTGCGCGCTCGCGGACCGGATTGCCGAAGCGGTGCTGCGGCACGGAAACCTCGACGGGCTCGCGCTGTTCGGTCACAGCATGGGCGCGACGGTGGCGTTCGAGACGGCGCGGCGGCTCGAGCGCGGCGGCCAGGCGCTCACGGCCCTGTTCGTGTCCGGCCGTCCCGCACCGGCTTTCGCGGAGACGCAACGGTTGCACCTCGGCTCGGACGAGGACCTGATCAAGGATCTCGAACGCCTGGCCGCCGACCCCGCGCCGATCCAAATGCTGCGGGACGAACCGAGTCTCGCGGAACTGGTGCTGCCCGCCGTGCGCGGCGACTACCAGGCCGTCGAAACCTATCGGTACACCCCGGGTGACCAACTGGCCGTCGATATCGCCGCGCTCGTCAGCACTGGCGATCCCACCATGCGACCGGAGCAGGCCGACGAGTGGCGCGAGTTCACCAGCGGAACCTTCGAGCGCACAACCTTTCCCGGCGGCCACTTCTTCGTGGACGAACGCCCCACGGCGGTGGCAGAAGTGGTCGCGGCCCGGCTGGGCCAAGAGCGTTCGCCCGCGTGATAGCCGAGATGTATTGCCGCGAAGGGAACTAGCGGGCCACCGGGAGGCGGGTGGCCGGTCCGGCCGCCCGCCGCCGCAGCACGGCATAGCCCACCCAGGAGAGCGCGACGACCACCGCGACGAGCACCCGGACCGCGCCGAGCGCGTTCTCCGGATAGATCACCCCGGTGAGGTAGTGGTCGATGAAACCGCTGGGCGGCAGCCCGGCCTCGCCCGCTCGGTGGCGCGCCCAATTCTCCAGATGGGTGAGCGGGCAGTCGATCCCGAACAGCACCGTGCTGAACCCCCAGCCGAACGCGAGCAGGTGCAGCCAGAGGGTGCGCGGCCACCGCCACGCCAGGTATCCACCGGCCACCACGTACGCCACGAACGCGAAATGCGCGGCGGCGGTGGCATCGGCGAGCAGCCGATACAGCACAGCACCAGCTTAGCGATCAGGCCTCACCACGGTGAAGGCTGATAGTCCTTGAGGAAGCAACCGTAGAGGTCGGTGCCCTGCTCGCCCTGCACGATCGGGTCGTAGACCCGGGCGGCGCCGTCGACCAGGTCCAACGGGGCGTGGAAGCCCTCTTCGGCCAGGCGCATCTTCGTGTAGTGCGGGCGCTCGTCGGTGATCCACCCGGTGTCGACCGCGGTCATCAGGATGCCGTCGGCCTCGAGCATTTCGCGAGCGCTGGTGCGCGTCAACATGTTCAGCGCCGCTTTGGCCATATTGGTGTGCGGATGGCCGGGGCCCTTGTAGGCCCGGGAGAACTGGCCCTCCATCGCGGACACGTTGACGATGTACTTGCGGCGGGCGGCGGCCGCGGCCATGGCCGGCCGCAGGCGCGACACCAGGATGAACGGCGCGACCGAATTGCACAGCTGCACCTCGAGCAGTTCGGTGGGGTCGACCTCGGCGACGGTCTGCACCCAGCTGTTGGTGTGCGCGAGGTCGGGCACCAGACCGCCGGCGTCGATCGCGACGCCCCGCGAAATGCGTTCGGGGGTGGCCGATCCCGCGACCAGCGCGAGTTCGGCGATATCGGCGGCGGACAGCGTCGGGGTGAGCGAGGCGGTGAGCGCGGTGGGGTGTGCCTGCATCGTCTTGCCGAAGGTGACCAGCTCGGGCAGCAGGCCCGCGGGCAGCGGTCCGGATTCGGCGTCGACCAGCGCGCTGTAGGCGCCGGGGGAGCGGCGCACGGTCTGGGCGGCGTTGTTGATCAGGATGTCCAGCGGTCCCTGTGCCGCCACGTCGTCGGCGAGCGCGACGACCTGGGCGGGATCGCGCAGGTCGATGCCGACCACGCGCAACCGGTGCAGCCAGTCGGCGCTGTCCTCCATCGCGGCGAAGCGGCGGACCGCGTCGTTCGGGAACCGGGTGGTGATCGTGGTGTGCGCGCCGTCGCGCAGCAATCGCAGCGCTATGTACATGCCGATCTTGGCCCGGCCACCGGTGAGCAGGGCACGGCGCCCGGTCAGATCGGCCCGTGCGTCCCGCTTGCCGTGGCTGCGCGCGGCGCATTCCGGGCACAGCTGGTGATAGAACGCATCGACCTGGGTGTACTTCTGCTTGCAGATGTAGCAGGGGCGCGGGCGGATCAGCGTGCCCGCGCTGGCGCCCGCCGCGCTCGAGGCCAGCGGGATGCCCGCAGTCTCGTCGTCGATCCGCTGCGGCGAGCCGGTCGCGGTCGCGGCGACGACCTCGCGATCGGCCGCCGACACCGCCGCCCTGGCCTCGGTGCGCCGCCGCTGCTTGAGCTTCTTGAACATGTGGCCGACCGCGCGCTGCACCGCCACCGAGTCGGGATGGTCCTTCTCCAGTTGCCCGGCCTTGTCCAGTACGCGCAGACAGGTCGCGAGCTCGTCCGGATCAATCATGCTTTCGGCCATCGGTGGTACAGGCATCCTTTTGCTGAGCTGGGAAATCGACCCGCTCATTGTCGCAAACGCGCGAACCGGGTTGCCGCCCGGTTGCCTGCTCGGGCCGTCATGCGCGCAGCAGCCGCAGCGTCGTGTCCGCGGTTGCGCGCAGCAGCTCGATCGCTTCGGCGGTGGTCGGCGGCCTGCTGGTGGGGGTGGCTGTGACCGAGGACAGGCGCAGCCAGCTGATCTCGTAGGTGGTCCAGCCGTGGCGGACGGCGAGGGTGATGCTGGTCGGCCGGGTGCCGCCCGCGCTCTTGCGTTGTACGAGATACGCCTCGTCGCCGAGGCCGGGCAGCGCGGTGATCTCGTCGTCCTCGGACAGCGGGGCCTGTGTCCAGGTCTGGAACCGGGCGGTGAATTCGGGGCCGGGATCGGTCTGTTTGTGCACCACGGCCCGCACCTTCACCGTGCTGTCGTCGCCACGATCGAGCGCGCCGGGCGTGCTGAGCCGAATCGTGCACGTCATCGTGTCGACGGCCGGGTGCAGCAGGGTTTGGTGCAGTGGGTATTTCGGGCCGGTCGCACTAGTGGGCGCGAGGGTGAATCCAGCGCGCAGATAGGGCGCGGTATCGGTGATCGCGCAGAGGTTGTCGACGTGGTGATAGCCCCGCAGATCGGGTGCGGCGGGGGCGGTTCGGTCGGTGCCGGAGGTGGTGAGCGAGGCGGCGACCCAGATTGCCGAGACGGCCGCCGCCGCACCCAGCGCCCACTGCCAGCTCTTGCCGTGCGTGGACCCGCGCCAGGTCAGCGCGCGTCGCGGCGGCACCGTGCCGTCCGGATAGGGCCGTGGTGGTGCCGCCGGTGTCAGCGGCTGGTCCAGCCAGCCCGTGTAGTCGGGGCGCGAGGGCCCCGAACCCCCGATCCCGTCATCGCCCCGAAAATATCACCTCATCCGACGTCGCGCGGGGGTTCGGATCAGGGCCGGCCGGCCCGCAGATTTTCCGCGGCGGCGGTGCGGCCGAGCTGGTCGGCACGTTCGGTGAGGCGGGCGAGCAACGGCGCCGGGATTTCCGCGCGGACCTCGATCAGCCCGTCCCACACCACTTTCGGGGTGTCCGCGGTGAGCGCGGCCAGGAACTCGTCGAGATCGTCCATGCCGTCGATGATTTCGAGCACCCTGGCCCGGCCCTCGGCATCCTGCGCGAGCGCGATCTCGACGAGGGTGTCGATATTGTCGCTGCGCGCCGCGACGAGCACGGCGGCCAAGAGCTGTGCGCGGCTCAGATCGCCGATGCAGGACGCCAGGATCGGGGTCGCGGTCGCCGGCAGTGCGTCGACCAAAGGCAAAGCCTGGGACCAGAGTTCGTGTTCGGCGGTGGTGCCGATCACCGCGCGCAGCACGTCCGGGTCCTGCATGATCGGCAAGCCCGCCATGCGCCTGCGGTCGGTGTCGGTCATCGCCAAGGCGATCGGCAACATCGCGCTCCACAGACCTGCTGCGTCGGCCTGGGTGACCAGCTCGCCGAGTTCGTCGTCCGGCTTGTCGGCCAGGCGCGCGGCCAGGATGGCCAGCTGCTCCGGTTGCAGGTGCACTGCCAGCGGCAGCAGATCGAGCCAGAAGCCCTTCTGCAACGCGGCGTTCATGATCGAGGCGAGCACCGATTCCTCCTGTACCGCAGGTCTTTCGGCGAAAGCCCGTAAGCTGTCCGGGCTCATCGCGCTGGTCACCGGCAGCAGCGAAGCCCAGGCGTCCAGCGCGCGGACGGCCTCGATCAGGCCGTCCAGCACCGCGCCGCCGAGTGCAGCCGCGAGATCGCCGAGCGCGGCGCGGTTCTCGGGACCGACGCTGTCGAGCAGATCGAGACCCTCTGTCCACAGGTCTTGTTCGTGCGCCGCCCGGATCACTCCGGCGAGCCGGTCGGTGAACAAACCCATCAGCCGGTCCAGTGCGGACTTGTCCTCCATGAGAAAACCGACGCGCAACAGATCGGCATCGCTGAGCACCGGTGCCGCGGCGCGCATCGTTTCCTCCGGCACGACGCCGACGAACCGGCTCATGGTCACATGGTCGTCGAGCCGCAACAGTTCCCGGGCCACGTCGGCGACCAGCCTGGTAGGCACCGACGCGATGATGTCGGCGGTGCGGCGCGGGTCCAGCTGGGCCGCGGTCTCGGCGAGAAAGCGAGCGGGTAGCGCCTTCGCGATATCGATCGCACGGGCCGGTTCGACCGATCCGGCGACGGCCGCGCACAGCACCGGTCCGAACGCGCGCTCGGCGGCCTTGGCGCTGATCACGGTCGGCACCAACTTCGTCGCCGCCGCGACCCGCCGCATCCGCGCGGCGTCGCGATCGAAGAGCAGGTCGGTGGCGCGTTCCCGGAACGCCCGGATCGCCTCGGGCGAAAGGCTGTGCAGGAACGCAAGATCCGCCGGGTCGGCGATATCCAGCAGGCGCGCGAGTTTGGTCGTTTCCGCGCGCACCATGAGTTGCGCGCTCATAAGCCGAGCGCCTTCTTCACGGCCGGTCGCATCAGCCGGGGGATCAGCTGCAGCGAGGATTCCACCGCCGCGCCGAGGCGTTCGCCGCGGGCGCGGACGGCGGTGCGCAGCAGGCGGTCGAGCTCGGCGAGGTCGGCCTCGGTGAGCCGGCCGAACTCGTCGGGCAGCGGTGCGCCGAGGGTCTGGGTCAGCGGGTGCGCAGGGTCCGGCATGGCATCTCCGTATCGGTGTCGAATTATGTTGCGCGCGGCCGTGTTCCGGCGGGCGTGCGGGATCAGCTGCTGCGCGGGGTGATCGCGGCCCGGTCGGCGCGCAGGTCGTCGACGAAGTTGGCGATCGCCTCGGCGACCAGCAGCGGTTCGGTGACCGGCAGCCAGTGGTCCGCGGGCACGGCGCAGCGCCAGAGCCGGTCCACCCAGCGGATCGAGGTGTCGTAGATGGCGGCGGGCACGAACGGATCGGTGGAGTCCACCAGCAGTTGCACCGGCACCGCGGTGCGCCGCAACCGCGGGCGGCGCAGATGATGCAGCAGGTTGGCCTGCGCGATCCGCCCGCCGGAGACGAGGTCGGTGCGCCAGGTGCGGGCGATCCGGGCCGGGATCGGCGAGAGCCCGCCGAGCCGCTCGACCAGCAACGTCCGCACCCGCGGCGGGTACAGCCGCCGCGCGACGGGGATCGGCCGCAACGTCCAGCGCGCGCCGTGCAGCCACCAGCCGAGATCGCCGAGCATGCCTTTGGCGTGCGGCGCGACCGCGCGCAGCCACAGTCCCAGATGATCGAGGTTGGGTCCGGAAATGGCGGTGAACGAGGCGATCCGGGTGTTCGCCCGCGGATCGCACACCGCCTCCCACAGTTGCACCGCGCCCCAGCCGTGGCCGCAGGTGTGCACCGGCTGCTTCGGGCTCGCCGCGTCGATCACCGCGAAGAAGTCGGCGGCCAGCCGGTCCAGGCGGAAGTCCGCGAGCAAGGCCGGAGTGTCTGATCTGCCGTGCCCGCGCACGTCGTAGGTGATCACCCGGAAGCCGTCGCTCAGCAGGGCGGCGACGGTGGCCCACACGCGATGGGTGTCGGTGAGGCCGTGCACGAGAACCAAGGGTTCGGCCGCGGGGTCGCCCCATTCGAAAACGGCGAGATCGGCGCCGTCGGCGGTCACCGTCCACTGCCGGTCCGGGCGCGGCGTATCGGTGTCGATCAGGTTGGTCATGTTGTCAGCCTCGTTCGGGGGCGAGCTGCCGGCCGGTCACCAGGTGCCGTACCGCCAGTACGTTTTCCGATACCGACAGTACGAAGTAAACCCGGGCAAGGCGAGGGGTACGCCCAGACTATGGCGTACCTCACGTCGATAACCGTACTGGCAGTACGTGTATGCTGCGGTCGTGCCCCGTCCCAGCTCCCGACCCTCGGCGACCTCCCGTGCGGAGATCGTCGATGCCGCGATCCGGGTGATCGACCGGGCCGGGCCGCGGCCGAGCATGGACGACATCGCCCGCGAAGCCGCGATGACGAAGCCGCGCCTGTATCGGCAGTTCGCCGACAAGGCTGATCTCTACACCGAGATCGGCAACCGGATGGCGAAGTCGGCCGCGGCCGCCGCGGGCAACGATCTGACGCTCCTGCTGCAGCCTCCGCGCGCCGCGCTGCGCCGGGTGCTGACGGGTTATGCCGACAGTATTCTGCAGCATCCCAATGTCTTTCGCTTCCTAGGCCAGGCTCAGGTGACCCAGCAGTCCGACGGCACGGTGCTGCAATTCGACCTCGGCCGCGCCGCCTCGGACCGTTTTGCCCGGCAGGCGCGCGAGATCGCCGAGTCCATTCCGATCGAGACCGCGGGCATCGACTATCTGTCGCGCGCGGTGGTCGGCGTGGTCGTCTCGATCACCGATCTCTGGCTGGCCGATCCGGCGCCCTCGACGCGCACCGCGGAATTCGTCGACCAGGCCACCGAATTCGTGTGGGGACTGATCGATGGTTTCCTGCGCAGGCAGGGCATCTCCGCGGATCCGGACACCCCGATACTCGCCTCGCTCACCGCCGTCAATCAGGCGCAGCGGCCCACGGGCTGACCGCTTTCGCTTCCGGCAGCGCACCCATGTGCCCGCCTTGTTGACAGCTTGCCAATAGTGCGCGAATCTGATGCGGAAGCACCGAGCGAGCAAAGGATCTGAGATGGCACGCGCCGCATGGAGTGACGACGAGGTCGAAGCGGTTCGCGACCTGGCGAAGGCGTTCTTCGAAAAGGAGGTGGTCCCGCACGAGGAGAAGTTCGTCGCGCAGGGTCATCCGGACCGTGCGCTGTACAACCGCGCGGGCGAGCTGGGCCTGCTGTGCACCGCCATCCCGGCCGAATACGGTGGTGGCGGCGGCACCTTCGCGCACGAGGCGGCGATCATCGAGGAGCAGACCCGGGCGGGCGACGGTGCCTTGGGCATGCCGGTGCACACCTCGATCATCGCGCCCTACATCAAGGAATTCGGGACCGAGGAACTCAAGCGCCGCGTGCTGCCCAAGGCGGCCGCGGGCGAGATCGTGCTCTCCATCGGCATGACCGAACCGAGCACCGGGTCCGACCTGCAGAACATCAAGACCCGCGCGGTGCGCGAGGGCGACGAATACGTCATCACCGGTTCGAAGATCTTCATCACCAACGGCTGGCTCTGCGACGGCATCATCATCGCCGCCAAGACCGATCCGACCAAGGGCGCGGCCGGTGTCTCGCTGATCTACGCCGACGTGTCCGACGACACTCCCGGCTTCAAGCGCGGCCGCATCCTGAACAAGATCGGCGGTAAGGCGCAGGACACCGCCGAGCTGTTCTTCGACGGCCTGCGGGTGCCCGCGACGAACCTGCTCGGCGCGTCCGAGGGCCTCGGCTTCTATCAGATGATGCAGATGCTGGCGCAGGAACGCCTGGTCACGGGCATTATCGCGGTTGCGATGATGGAGCAGGCCGTGCAGCTCACGATCGACTACACGAAGGGCCGCGAGGCGTTCGGCAAGCCGCTGTTCGCGATGCAGAACACCAAGTTCGAACTCGCGGAGTGCGCCACCCTCGCCAAGATCAGCCGCACTTTCCTGGACGACTGCATCGGAAAACACCTGCGTGGGGAGCTGGACATCCCGACTGCGGCGATGTCGAAGTACTGGCTCACCGATCAGCTGGGTATCGTGGTTGACCGCTGCCTGCAACTGTTCGGCGGCTACGGCTACATGACGGAGTATCCGATTTCGCAGCTTTACACCGGCGCCCGCGTCCTGCGCATCCTGGCGGGTAGCAACGAGGTGATGAAGGATCTCATTGCCCGGTCTCTCTGATACCACGAGTGAGACCGCGGACGGTGCTGCGTCGCCGCGCCGGCGCCGGCTCGAACCCGACGAGCGGCGCGCGCAGATCCTCGCGTGCGCGATCGACATGTTCGGCGAGCGGCCCTACGCCGCGGTCTCGACCGCCGAGCTGGCGCAGCGCGCCGGGGTGGCCCGCGGTCTGATCAACCACTACTTCGGCAACAAGCGCGATCTGTATCTCGCGGTCGTGCGCCGGATGGTGACGCTGCCCAAGCTGGACGACATGATCGTGCCCACCGGCACCGAGCGCGAGCGAGTCGACGCAAGTGTGCACTGGCTGCTGGACACCATCGCCGAACACGGCAGCACCTGGGTGAAGGTGACCAGTCACGAGGGCGTCGGCGACGACCCCGAGGTGCAGCAGATCCTCGATCAGGCCGACGATGCCGCGGCCGAACGGTTGCTGCTCATGATCGGCTTGGCCGATTCGGCACGCAGTGCGGCATTGCGCGCGATGGTCCGCGCCTACGGTGGGCTGGTGAAAGTGGCGGGGCGCGAATGGATCACCCGCGCCACCCTGACCCGGCCGCAGGTGCACGATCTGCTCGCCGACATGCTGATGACCCTGGTCACCGAATCGCTGCCGCGGGTGGACCGCAGGCACTGAGCGTGCCCGCGGTCGCGCGGTCAGCTGCCCGTTTCCGGGACCACCTCGGCGGCCGACGGGGCCGCGCTGTAGCGCACCGGCCGTAGCGTGCCCGGTGCGTGCCCCTGCCGCCCGTACTTCAGCTCGATGACTTCCGAGCGCCGGTGCTCGACCAACAGCGCACCGACACCGAGGATCCAGAGCGTCGCGGTCGCGATCGCGCCGATCTGGACCCATTCGCTGAATCCGTACCCGGCCGCGGTGAGCGTGCACGCCATCGCGACGATGCCGAGTGCGCACAGGATCAAACCGGGCACGTTGTAGTTGTCGCCGAGCAGATCGCCGGCTTGCGCATGCCACGGCCGATCGTCGCGGCCGTCGGGGTCGGTGCTACCGAACATGGTTCCTCCTGAGAGTCAGCGCAAGATCAGTGACACGGAGCGCGTGCGAGACCGCACGGTGTGCTCAGCATGAACCGTCCTTGCACGAAACCGCGCGCAACGTTGTCGGTTCGTTATTACGGTTGCATCACCGTATTTCGACCTTTCGGATGTTCCGGTCGCCGCCGGACCCCTATTGTGGGTCGGGATATCGGGGCGGGTCCGGATCGTCCGAGGTTCCTGCGCGGTGTGTGGTGTGGAGAGGGAACCTGGCATGGCACGGGCAGAACGCCGTGAAACGGAACGCTGGCCTGCGGCAGCGCAGCAGGACGATCGGTGGCCGGAGGCGGCGGAGGAGCAGCGCTGGGCCGAACCCGACCCCGACGAGCGGTGGCAGGAGCCCGCGCCGAGCCGGCGCCGCACCGGACGGCTGCGGGTGGAGATCCCGCCCATCGTCAACCCCTACGCGATCGTGGCGCTGGTGGCGGCGTTGCTCGGGTTGTTCCCGGTCGCGATCGTGTTCGGCTTCATCGCCTTCTCACATCCGCGGGGCCGGGTGATGGCGCTGTTCGCGCTGCTGATCGGCGTGGCCGAGGTGACGGCCCTGGTGGGGTTCTTCGTGCTGGCCGGAAACGTGTTGCCGGACAGCGTGACCCGGGCGACCAAGCCGACGATGAACCTGTCCGCGCAGGCCACGACGGATCGACCGGCGCCGCCGGCGATCACCACCGTGGTCCCGCCGTCCGCGGCCCCGAGCGTGACCGCCACCTCGGCGAGTCAGAGCAATCTGAAGAAGGGCTCGGCCTGTACCGAGTCGCAGGCCGGGCAGATCGGCACCGGGGCGGACGGCACGACGCTGCTCTGCCTGCAAAGCGCGAGCAGCTACCAGTGGTCCGGTCCGGTCAACGTGTCCACGACGACGCAGCAGCCGGGCACGAAATGCGACGGCACCACGGGCAAGACGGCCCGCACCGCCGACGGCCGCGCGCTGATCTGCGAGAACCCCGGGCGCAACGGCACCTGGGCGCTGTGGACGACCGAATAACCGGCCCCGGTCTACTCTTCCTTCTTGGCCCGGCTCGGCTGCACCCGCGGCGGTTCGTTCGGCATCTTCGGATACTGGGGCGGCCACGGCGCGTCGAGCAGACCCCGAGGCCACTATCCCGCTCCGACATCTCCAACAGCGGCGCGATCGACTGCGGCGTGCGGTCGGCCCACGGATCGCCGAGCTCGGTCAGCCGCGCGGGCACCGTGGCGATGGTGAGTTCGTCGGGCACGACCTCGGCCAACGCGTCCCAGGTGATCGGCGTGGACACCTGCGCGCCGACCTTCGGGCGCACGCACCACGCGCCGAAAACCGTTTTGTGCGGCGCGTTCTGATTGAAGTCGACGAATACGCGATTGCCGCGTTCTTCTTTCCACCACTGCGCGGTGATCTCGTCCGGATGCCTGCGCTCCAGCTCCCTGGCCAGCGCGACGGCGGCCGCGCGCACCTGGTAGCCGTCCCAATTCGGTGCCAGCGCAACATAGATGTGCAGGCCGCGTGAGCCGGAGGTCTTGATCCGCGACTCGATGCCCAGCTCCGTGAACAGGTCGCGGGTGAGCACGGCGGCCTGTTTCAGATCGTCGAACGTGATGCCGGGCGACGGATCGAGGTCGATGCGCAGTTCGTCGGCGATCTTCAGATTGTCCGCCCGGTTCGGCCACACGTGGAAGCCGAGGCAACCCTGGTTCACCGCCCACAGGATGTGCGCGAGGTCGTGCGCGACGAGCGCGTCGCTGGTGGTGCCGTTCGGTGTGGACACCTCCACGGTGTGCAACCAGTCCGGCGCCGACTTGGGCACCCGCTTCTGGAACCACGACTTCCCGGACGCGCCATCGGGATACCGTTCCAACAGCAGTGGCCGCCCGCCGACGACCCTCAGGAACGGTTCGGCCACCGCCTGGTAGTAGCGGACCAGGTCCAGCTTCGTCTCGCCACGCTTGGTGAAGTAGACCTTGCCGGGGTTGCTGATGGTGACGGTCCGGCCGTCGACCTCGATATCGACCGATTCGCTCACGACTGCACCTCGCTGAAGATCTCACTCAGCTCGGCGGGCGGCGCCTCGTCCAGCTGTGCGTAGGTGCACGATTCGGGGGTGCGGTCGGTGCGGAACCGGACCAGCCTGCCGCCGTGCCGGAGCCGGCCGGACTGCACGTGTTCGTAGCGGACCTCGGCGACCAGTTCGGTGCGCAACGCCTCCCACGAGAGGTCCTTGCCGCCGGTCCAGCGGCTCACCCCGCCGGGCATCTTGCCGTCGGCCCTGGCCTGTGCCGCGGCGTCGGCCCATTCGCGCCACGGATGATTTTCCAGGGCGTTCTCCCGCAGCGGCGCGAGCTCTTCGACCAGATCTTTGCGCCGGGCCGCGGTGAAGCTGCTCGCCACGCCGACATGGTGCAGGTTTCCCTCGTCGTCGAAGAGCCCGAGCAGCAGCGAGCCGACGCCTTCGCCGTCCTTGTGCCAGCGGAAGCCGGCGACCACGCAGTCGGCGGTGCGTTCGTGCTTGACCTTCAACATCACGCGCTTGTCCTGCAGGTAGGCCAGCCCGTCGGCCTTGACCATGACGCCGTCGAAGCCCGCGCCCTCGAACCGGGTGAACCAGTCCTCGGCGACGTCGGGGTCCTGGGTGATGGGAGTCAGGTGCACCCGAGCGGGTTTGGTGTCGAGGATGGTCTCCAGCAGTCGCCTGCGTTCGGCGAACGGCTCCTCGGTCAGGTCGCGGTCGCCGAGGGCGAGCAGATCGAACGCGACGAAACTGGCCGGCGTCTCCACCGCCAGCTTGTTGACCCGGGACGCGGCCGGGTGCAGCCGGTTCTGCAGCGTGTCGAAGTCCAGGCCCTGATCGGTGACCACGACGATCTCGCCGTCGACCACGCATCGGTCCGGCAGCGCCTGCTGCAGCAACTCGGCGACCTCGGGAAAATACCTGGTCAGCGGGCGGTCGTTGCGGGAGCCGAGCTCCACCTCGGCGCCGTCGCGGAAGACGATGCAGCGGAAGCCGTCCCATTTCGGCTCATAGCTGAGCCCGGGTTCACGGGGCACGCCCGGCGCGGTTTTGGCCAGCATCGGCCGGACAGGTGGCATCACCGGTAAGTCCACGCGAACTACCCTCCTCGGTTCGTGTTCCTTACCGATGCAGACGGCACGTTCGAGCAGAATTCATCGGCACTTGCCGATGATCGTAAGCGCCGCAGCCGACAAGATCGGGAATTGACGGCTGCGGCGAAACACGGATCAGTTGTCCAGCCAACCGTGTTGCTCGGCGAAGGCGGTGAGCCGGTCGCGGATGGTGAGGATCTCTCCGGCGGTCAATGCGGGACTGGCGTCCAGCAGCAGCTCGGTGATGAGGCGTTTGTGTTCGGCGACCGTGAGGTGCCCGGAGTTCGGCCGGTGTTTCGATTTGTGCGGTAGCACCGGCGGGTTCGGCTGGCCGCCGACCACCGTCAGGTTCACCGCCTTCGGCCCACGATCGCCCTCGGTCATGTCGAATTCGAATACCCGGCCCTGGCGTAACTCGTCCTCATCCAGGCCGATGTCGTTGACATGCACGAATACGTCCGGACCGCCGTCCTCCGGTCGAATGAAACCGAATCCCCGAGAGCTGTCGAACGAGACCAATTTCCCGATGGACACCAACACCCACTCCTCGCCACGCGGTCACTACCCGGTCACCTTAGCCCGCCTTATCCTCGTCGTTGGACGAAAGCGCCTTTTGTAATGAATTGAAAACCGTGAGCCCTTGACCGACCATTCCGTTCACCAGTTCGCCGACTCCGTCCGGCCCGTTGAGCACGGTGAGATTGGCGTTCGCCAGTCCGTTCGAGGCCTGCTTCACGATTTCGGGCAACTGCTCGATCAGCAACTGGTCCAACGCGATCCGGTTGTTCGACGCGGCCGCGGCGGCCTGGATCCGGGTGCGATCGGCCTCGGCCTCGGCCAGGATGCGCACCCGATCCGCCTCCGCCTGAGCGGGTTTCACGACTTCGGTCTGCAGCTGCTGCTCGCGCAGCTCAGCTTCCTTGCGCGCCTGCTCGGCCTGCGCGGTGAGCACCTCCTGCAACGCCATCGCCTCGGCGAGCGGACCTGCCTGTGCCGCTTCGGCATTCGCTTTGTCGATATCGCGCTGGTACTGCGCGCGCAGGATCGCGGTCTCGCGCTGGTACTCGGCCTGCCTGCGCAGCGACTCCTGTTCGGCCTGGGCCGCGAGCTGCGCCGCCTGGGACTGGGCGATCTGCGCGTCGCGCTGCACGCTGGCATTGTGCGGCGCGGCCAGCGCCTGAATGTAGCCGAGATTTCCGTCGTCGATGGACTGGATCTGGAACGAATCGACCCAGAGGCCGATATTGCCCATCTCCACCTTCGACGCGACCAGCACCTCGTCGGCCAGCTTCTGGCGTTCCCGGATGATCTCCTCGACCGTCATCGAGCCGACGATCGAGCGCAGGTGGCCGGAGAAGATGCGGCCGGTGAGCACCGACATCTCCTTTTCCTGTTCGGACAGGAAGCGTTGCGCCGCATTCACGATCGACTGGGTGTCGTTGGCGACCTTGAACGCGATCACCGCGCGCACCTCGAGCTGGATCGCCTGCTTGGTGACGCAGCGCTCCTTGATCTCGGCCTCGAACATGGCCAGCGAAAGGTAGCGCACCTTGCGGAACAGCGGCACCACCCAGCTGCCGCGGCCGATCACCACCTTGAACGGCGTGTTGTCCTTGCTCTTGGCGCCGCTGATCAGCATCGCCTCGTCCGGGTCGGGTACGTGGTAACCCAGCACGGTTGTCTCCCTTACTGTTTCAAATTCCTTCGGCCGGCTCCGGGGTCAGCGGAATCCAGGGCACCACATCGACGATGCGTCCGGGATGGACCTCGATGACCAGCACCGCGGCGCCGGCCGGAATCGCTTCGGCCGCACGGGCGATGTACAGCTCTGTGCCTCCGCGAATCGCCACCAAGACCTCCCCTAACCTGCCCGCACCCCGGATGGGCGAGGTGAGCGTACCCGTCAAACCGACCACGGGGTCGCTCATCGCACCGATCTCCTCCCACTGACAGTCCGAGTGGTCACACTACGTCCCGGACAGCGGGTTTCCCAGGCGACGGGGCTGGGTGAATCCGGTTCGTGACCACGGGAGTTGCTCCGCGCGCGGGCGTAGGGGGCGAACGGCCGGGTTGCGGGTGTCTCAGTATGCCGAGGTGCGCGCGGGTATGTTGCTTGCATGGGAGGACGGCTCGCATTGGTGGTCGGGTCCGAATGTGTGGCGCTGGGGGAGCTGGGTTTCACCGGCGAACTCGCGACGGGTTTGTATGGGAGTTTGACCGAGGCCGGTGGGTGGCGCGCGGCGACGGACGAGGACGGTCCGGTACTGAATCCGACAGCGGCGCAACTGGTCACGGCGGTGGACGAGGCGTTCACGGCGGCCGCGCAGCGGCAGGCGACGCTGTTGCTCGCCTTCATCGGCCACGGTGTGGCGACCAACGCCGAGGACTTCTATCTGCTCGGCCATGACTCACCCGCGAACCCGAACTCGCACAATGCCTTTCATCTGACGCAGGAGATCAGGGAGCGGCTGAACCAGTCGGCGCTGGACGGGCTGGTGGTGCTGGTCGACGCCTGCGAGACCGGGCAGGGCGTGCTCGGCGCGGCGCGCCGGTGGACCGATCTGCTCGCACAGTCGGCGGGGCGGATGGAGATGCTGGTCGCGGCGAGCGACGGCCCGGCGTTCTCCGGGTGTTTCACCAGGACCATGCTGTCCACCTTCGGCGCCGGGTTGCCGCTGCGCGGGGAGAACCTGTTGCCCGCCGATCTGGTCGACCCGATCGCGGGCGAGTGCGTTCATCAACAGCCGCAGTACCTTTCGTTCACCTCAGGCGCGGTATCGGTGGAACACGGCGCCGACCCGGGACTGTGGTTGGTGCCCAACACCGCCCGGCACCGCGACGCCGTGAGCGGGCGCTCCGCGGCGGGATTCGTCGACCAGCTCACCCGCGGGCTGCTGGTGACTCCCGACGTGCGCGAGCACCTGGACGCCATCGTCGACGCGGGGTCGCATCGCCTGCGCGTGGTGATCGGACCGACCGGCGCGGGCAAATCGACGTTGCTGGCCATGCTGATTCGGCCGAGCCTGGTCGAGGGCTTGGCGGTGACCCCCGAATACATCACCGCGGCAGTGTTTCTCACCGCCGCGAGCTCGATCGAGGCGGTCGCGGCCGAGCTCGCCGCCCAATTGAGCGCGCGCCTGCCCGGTTTCGCCGATGCCGCCCGGTCCGTGCGCGCGCACCGATCGCGCGACGAGTTCGACATCTTCGATATCGCGGTGCGTCATCCGCTGGCGCGGCTGTCCACCGCGGGCCGCCGGGTGACGCTGGTGTTCGACGGGCTCAACCAGCCCCAGCCGGGCACCCGGCGACTGCTCTGCGCCGCCATCTGCGATCTGACGAAACGCGAAGACCTGCGCCATGTTCGAGTGATCGCCGGCGTGCGCGACGGTACCGGCGTGGAAGACGAGCCTGCGCTGGCGCACATGCACCGGATCGAGGTCGGCGAGCCCGCCGCCGACGATATCGCCACCGTGGTGGGATCGGCGCGCGGCACCGGTGCGCCGGCCGACCCCGCCGACTGGGTCCGTTGGATCCAGGGCCTGCTGTCCGAAACACCGACGGCCGTCGAGGACGACACCCACGTGGTCTCCGGCGGCTGGCTGCTGGCGCGCATGCTGCTCGAGGTGGCCCCGAGCATCACCGACGGCGCGGTGGCCGCCGGGATCGGCCTGGACCGGATCGTCACGCTGCGCGTCGACGCGGCGCTGCGCGGGATGCAGCCCGAAACCGTGCGCGCCGCAGGCACCTATCTCGGCGTGCTCATCGCCGCGGGCGTCGGGCCGGTACTGCCGATCGAACTCGCCGACGCGGCGCTGACCTCGCTCGGCATCGACCTGCACATCGCCCGGATCCGCGATATCACGGTGGCGCTCGGCGCGCTCGTCACCCGCAGTCACCCCGGCACGCTGCGGGAATCGATCGGCGTGACACACGGCGCGTTGCTGCCTGGCCTGCGCGCGGAATGCAAGCAGCTCGGCGTGGAGATCGAGGACGCGCACCGGGCCATCGTCGCGGCCATCAAACACAGTCAGAGCGATCGCGGCGCCGACTACGCCCGCGGCTCGGCGGTGCGGCACTGCCTGGCCTACCGGGATTCCACCAGCGCGCTGCACTTCCTGGAGATGTTGCAGACCGCGCGCGCCGCCGACAACCGGGATCTGTGGGCAGCCTGGGTGCCCGCGTTCGTGGAGACCCTCGGCCCGGACCATCCCGACACCTTGACGACCCGCAGCCGTGAGGCCTATCACCGGGCCGAGAGCGGTGACTACCTCGGCGCCATCACGGCTTTCGAGCAGCTGCTCGTCGACCGGCTCCGGGTGCTGGGCCCCGATCACCCGAAAACCCTTGGCACGCGCACGAATCTGGCCACCTATCGCGCCCGGTGCGGCGACTATCCCGGTGCTCGGGCGGACTACCAGCGCCTGCTCGCCGATCAGATCCGGCTGCTGGGTCCCGACCATCCCGATACCCTGCGCACCCGTAACGACCTGGCGTCCAACCGCGCCGACCAGGGCGACCTGGTCGGCGCGATCATCGATTTCGAAGCCCTGCGCGCCGACCGTGCCCGCATCCTCGGCCCCGACGACCCGCAGACCCTGCGCACCCGCAACAGCCTCGCCTACTGGCACGGCGAGCACGGCGACGTCGCGGCCGCCCTGCACGAATTCGAGCAGCTGCTCGCCGACTGCCTGCGCATCTTCGGCCCGGACCATCCCGCCACCCTCAGCGCCCGCAACAATCTCGCGGCGTTTCGCGCGCGCAGCGGCGATATCGCCGGTGCGCGCGCCGAATTCACGCACCTGCTCGACGACCGGCTCCGGGTGCTCGGCGCGGATCATCCCGACACCCTCACCACCCGGAGCACGCTGGCCTCGTATCGCGCCGACGCGGGTGATCTGCCCTGTGCCATCGCCGAGCTCGAACAGCTGCTGGCCGATCGCCTGCGGGTGCTCGGTCCCGACCATCCCGACACCTTCGCGACCCGCAACGACCTGGCCTCCCGGCAGGCAGAGCACGGCGACCTGGGCACAGCGATCGCCGAACTGGAGGTCCTGCTGGTGGCCGAACTCCGCGCCCTGGGTCCGACCCATGCCGCGACGATCCGCACGCAGACCACCCTTGCGCACTGGCGCGCCCGGCTCGCGGGATAGCGCGGTCCGGTCCGCCGGGTATCTTGCTTGCATGGGAGGACGGCTCGCGCTGGTGGTGGGGTCGGAGTGTGTCGCGCTGGGGGAGTTGGGGTTCACCGAAACGCTGGCCGGTGACCTGTACGGCGGTCTGTGCCGGTCCGGGGGATGGTCGGCGGCGACCGGTACGGCCGGGCCGGTGCTGAATCCCACTGCCGCCGAGCTGGTGTCGGCGATGGACGAGGCGTTCCGGGTCGCGTCCGAGCAGCGAGCGACCCTGCTCGTCGCGTTCATCGGACACGGGGTCGCGACCGGTGCCGGCGACTTCTTCCTGCTCGCGCACGATTCTCCGGCGGTGCCGCGCTCGCACAACGCTTTTCACCTCGCCCAGGGCATCCGGGAACGGTTGAACGAGTCGACGCTGGACGGACTGATCGTGCTGATCGACGCCTGCGAGACCGAACAGGGCCTCCGCGGCGCGGCCACCCGATGGACCGATCTGCTCGCCGACGCCGCGGGCCGGATGGAGCTGCTGGTCGCCTCGGGGGCCGGGCCCGCGTACTCCGGGTGCTTCACGCGCACGGTGCTGGCGACATTCGACACCGGCCTGCCGTTGCGCGGTGAGACCCTGCTCGCCCACGATCTGGTGGACCCGATCGCGCGCAGCTGCCGGCTCCAGGAACCACAGCACCTGTCCTTCACCGCGGGCACGGTGACCGGCACGGCGGGCGGCGATCCCGGATTGTGGTTGGTGCCCAACGCCGCTCGGCGACGCGACGCGCTGACCGGGCGGCCCGCGGCCGGACTGCTGGATCAGCTCACGCGGGATGTCGTGGTGACCGACGCGCTGCGCGAGAGCCTGATCGATCTCGTCGAAGCGGGCGGGCGGCGCCTGCGCGCGGTGGTCGGGCCGGTCGGGTCGGGCAAGTCGACGTTGCTGGCACTGCTGATCCGGCCGAGCGTGGCCGAGGGACTGCCGATTGCGCCCGAATACGTTACCGCGGCAGTGTTTCTCACCGCGAGCAGCTCGCTCGAGACCGCGGTCGGGGAGCTGGCGGAGCAGCTGTCGGATCGGCTGCCCGGGTATAACCGCGCCGCCCGCGTGCCCTGGGCCGGGGCGGGCGAGCCGGATATCTTCGAGCTCGAGCTGGCCGCCCCGCTGGCCCGATTGCGCCGGGCAGGGCAGCGGATCACGCTCGTGCTCGACGGACTCGATCTACCGGAGCCGGGGAGCCGGGATCTGCTGATCGACGCCGTCGCCGAGCTGACCGAACGGCCCGAGCTGCCGCACGTCCGGGTCATCGTCGGCGTCCGGGCCGGCGCGGCGGCGCAGGCCGATCCCCGGCTCGGGCACATGCATCCGATCGCGATCACCGGGCCGGGGGTCGGTGAGATCGCTGCCGAGGTGCAGCGCGGCGATCGGCCGGCGCACTCCGCCGATACCGGGTACCAGGGCATCGACTACCTGAGCGGGGATCTCGGGCCCGCCGCCGATCCACGGGTTCCGTCCGGGTGGCTGCTGGCCAAGCTGCTGCGCGAACTCCATCCGCGCGCGAGCGACCGGCTGTCCTTCCGCGCCGACATCGATACCCTTGCCGCCCAACGTCTTCGGCTGGCCGAGGAGTCCGCGGCACCGGCGGTCGCGGACGCCATCGGCCGGATGGTCGCGATCCTCGTCGCGGCGGGCGTGGGGCCGGTCCTGCCCATCGAGGTGCTGGAGGCCGCGCTGGCCGAATGGCAGCGGCCGCTGCGTATCGCCGGAATCCGGGACGCCGCAGCCGGACTCGGCGCCCTGCTCACCCGCAGCCGCCCCGGGACGGCGGACGAAGCGCTCGGCATCGCGCACGACGTGCTGCTCGCCGGACTGACGCAGGTCTGCGGTGCGCTGCAGGCGAGCATCGACGACGCGCACACCGCGATCCTGCTGGCGATCCGGACGCGCGGCGGCGAGCGGAGCCAGGAATACGCGCGCGCGGCGGGCGCGCGGCACTATCTCGCCGGCGGCGACGGCCGCCGGGCGGTCGATCACCTCGTCGAACTCGAAACCGCCCGCGCCGCCGACAACCGGGACATGTGGGCGGCGTGGGTGCCCTCGATCGCGGCCGCGATCGGCGATCGGCATCCGGATACGTTGCGCGCCAGGGAGTATCTCGCGACGCGGCGGGCGGACAGCGGTGACTTCCGCGGTGCGGTCGCCGACTACGAGCGAGTGCTCACCGACGAGATCGCGATCTTCGGCGCCGACCATCGCAACACCCTGTCGACCCGCTATCGGCTCGCGGCCGCGCGCGGGGAGATCCGCGATCCGGCGGGCGCCGCGGCGGCACTGGAAGACGTGCTCGCGGACCAGCGCCGCGTCCTCGGCGCGGACGATCCGGATACGCTGCGTACCCGCGGCAAGCTGGCGTCGTTGCGCGCGATACAGGGCGATCTGGCCGGTGCGATCGCCGAAACCGAAGAGCTGCTGGCGATTCGGCGTCGAGTGCTCGGTCCGGCGCATCCCGAGACCCTGGCGACTCGGGGCAATCTGGCCGGATATCGCGTCATGGGCGGTGATTCGGCGACTACCGTCGACGAGCTACAGAGTTTGCTGGCTGAGCAGCTGGGGGTGCTGGCGTCCGATGACCCGCGCGTACTGCTCACCCGGGCCAAACTCGCCACCGCGCGAGCCCGTGGCGGCGATACCGCCGGGGCGATCGCCGCGGGCGAGGTGCTGCTCGCCGATCAGGTGCGCGTGCTCGGTCCCGAGGATCCCGCCACCTTGCGCACGCGGGCCGATCTGGCCGGTTATCGGGCGCGCGGCGGGGACTTGGACGCGGCGATACAGGAGCTGTACAGCGCGCTGACCGAGCGAATCAAGGTGCTGGGGCCTGATCACCGCGAGATCCTCTACACCAGAGGCAATCTCGCCTATCTGCGAGCGAACAACGGTGACCTGCACAGTGGACTGCGCGAGGCGCGGCTGGTGCTGGACGACCAGGTGCGGGTCCTCGGCCGCGACCACCCGGACACCTTCGTCACCCGCGGCAATCTCGCGGCCTTCCGAGCCGAAGCCGGGCAGGTGGCGGCCGCGGAGGCGGAAAGTCGGGCGCTGCTCGCGGATCAGCTGCGCGTCCTCGGCCCCGAGCATCCGCAAACCCTGTTGACCCGCAACAACCTCGCGGCCTACCGCGCCAGGAACGGAGATGTGCCCGGCGCGGTCGCCGAACTGACCGCACTGCTCGGCGACCGCGAGCGCATCCTGGGCCCCGATCACCCCGACACCGTCCGCACCCGGGAAAACCTCACCCACTGGCAATCCCGCCTCGACCCCTGACCGCGCGTCACCTCAGATCGCGAGCCATTTTGGTCGCGCCGACCGCCAGATAGCTCCCGGTCAGGGTCGTCATGGCGAGCGCGACCGGCCGCGGAACATCCCCGCGAACACTGTGCACCGCGCCGTGCGTCGTGTCGATGAGGTCGACCAGCAATGCCAGCCGCTGCCACCGTGTCCGCTCCGCGCCCGCCGCGCCGAGATATCCCAGCCCCAGCGCGATTGCCCGGGCACCGAAAATTCTTGTCATATAGGTCAGTTCCGGCGTGGGCCGAATTCCGAACGCTTTCGCGAAAGGCCCGGGGACGGCCAGCGCCGCGACCCCGAGGACGATCCGGCCCACCGCGAGACCGCGCAGCGCACTAGTAATTCGCATGCTCTGAGCATGCTTCGGCACACCCCACCGGGTCGATTACCCCCGAGGTAATCGACCCGGACGACCCTAGGCGGTCCAGCGGCCGCGGACGCCGGCGAAGACCTTGGCGGCGGGGTCGGCGGTGATCTTGTCGGAGTCGGTGTCGTAGTCGTAGAGCTCGGCGTAGCGGCCCCAGTCGATGGCGATGTCGAGTTGGCGGCGGGCGTCGTCGGGGCCGAAGCCGCGGCGCAGCAGGTCGAGGAAGAAGCCGGCGCGCAGGCTGCCGTCGGAGCTGCCCGCCAAGCCTTTACAGATGGTGCGGACCAGCGGGGCGCGGTGGCGGGCCTGCTCGGCGAAGATGCGCTTGCTCTCCTGGATATCGGCGCTGGTGAACGCCGTGCCGATATCGGTGAGCAGGACATCGCCGTCCTCGACGGTGCTGAACCCGAGCAGCTCGGCGGCGTCGACCAGGGGGAGCAGATCGTCGATCTCGAAGTTCAGTTCGTCGGCGATATCGGGCAGATCGGCCCGCCCGCCACCGGCGTAGACCAGTTCGACCAGCCCGGCGAGCCCGCCGACCGAGGCGTCGGGCAGCGGCTGGGCCGTCGGCGTGGCCTTGTCCGGTCCGGTGACGACCGGCTCGGTGTCCCGCCCGGTCAGCAGACCGTAGATCTGATCGACCATGGCCTCGAACCACGGCGCCCGCCGATCGCGCGGACGCGGGTGCGATACCGCGATCTCGGCGATGATCCGTCCCGGATTGGCGCCGAGCACGAGCACCCGATCGGCCAGCTGCACCGCCTCTTCGATGTTGTGCGTGACGACGCAGATCGCCTTGGTGGGGAAATCGTCGGTGGCCCACAGGTTTACGAGCTCGGTGCGCAGGTTCTCCGCGGTCAGCACGTCGAGCGCGGAGAACGGTTCGTCCATCAGCAGCAGATCCGGTTCGAGCACCAGCGCCCGGGCGAACCCGACCCGCTGGCGCATACCGCCGGAAAGCTCCTTGGGGTAGGCGGATTCGAAGCCGTCGAGGCCGATCATGTCGATCGCGGCGAGGGCGCGCTGCTTGCGTTCGGCGGGCGCCACATTCCGTGCCGCGAGCCCCAGCTCGACGTTGTCCTGCACGGTGAGCCACGGCATCAGCGCGAAGGACTGGAAGACCAGCGCCGCACCGGGATTACTGCCGTTCAGCGGCGTGCCCCGGTACCGGACCTCGCCGTCGGACGGCGCGATGAGCCCGGCGATGATGCGCAGCAGCGTGGACTTGCCCGAGCCTGAACGTCCCAGCAGTGCAACGATTTCACCGCTGCGCAGTTGCAGGTCGATGCCGTCCAGCACCCGCAGCTCGTCGCCCGCCGCGCCGGTGAACCGCTTGCCGACCGCGGCGATGTCGAGCAGTACTTCGGACGTGGTGGACGTGGTCATGAGTGACCTCCTGTCGAGCGAAGAGCGAACCGGCCAAGATCATTTCGCGGATGGACCGGTGAAAGAGCAAGCGTGCGTACGGTGTTCACAGCGAGTACCTCCGCTCCGCCAGGGCATAGAGCCGCCGCCAGAACAACCGGTTGATGCCGACCACGTAGATGCTCATGACCAGCACGCCGATCAGGATCCGCGGCGAGTCACCCACTTTCGTGGCCTCGTGGATGTAGGAGCCGAGTCCGGCGGCGACGAGGGTGGTCGAGCCGTAGTCGACCACCTCGGAGACGATGGACGCGTTCCAGGCTCCGCCGGCTGCGGTGATCCCGCCGGTGACGTAACTGGGGAAGATGGCGGGCAGCATCAGCTTGCGCCACCACAGCTTTCGCGGGAGTTGCAGGTTGGCGGCGGCCTCGCGCAGATCGGTCGGCACCGCGCTGGCCCCGGCGATGACGTTGAACAGGATGTACCACTGCGCACCGAGCGCCATAAGGAGGGTGCCCGCCCAGTTCAGGCTGGCTCCGCTCCAGACGAGCACCGCGGTGATGAACGGGAACAGGAAGTTGGCGGGAAAGCTGGCCAGTACCTGCACGACCGGCTGGGCGAGCCGGGAAACCTTGGGGTTCAACCCGATCCACACCCCGATGGGCACCCACACCACGGTCGCGAGCACCAGCAGTACCACCACCCGGAGCAGGGTCAGGAAGCCGAGCCCGAACGCGTGCCCGACTTCGCCGAATCCGGCGGTCGAGTCGATGTAGCCGACCACCCGGTAGGCGCCGTAGGCGACCGCGGCCGCGATCACCGCGGCGAACACCAGATCGCCGGCCCGACGCCGCAGCGGCGAGCTGTGCAGCGGGTATTCGGCGAGCCCGAAGACGCTCATCACCCGATCCAGCGGCGCGACCAACGGGCCGAGCACCTTGCCGAGCAGCAGCGGAATGTGCGAGCGCCGCAACAGATTCAGCACGATGCTGCGCGGTGCGTCGGCCGCGCCGGTGTCCTCGACCCGGAAGCGCTCGGCCCAGGCGGTGAGCGGTCGCCAGAACAGGAAGTTCACCCCGACCACCATCAGGACCATCACGCCGATCGCGATGAACACCTTGCCGAGATCGCCGTCCGCGGTCGCCGTGGCGACATAGGAGCCGATGCCGGGCAACGCGTACTCGTGGTTGTTGACGCTGATCGCCTCGGACGCGACCAGGAAGAACCAGCCGCCGCCGAAGCTCATCATGCCGTTCCAGACCAGCGGGATCATGCCGCTGGGCGCGTCGACCCGCCAGAACCGTTGCCAGCGTGACAGTCTCAGGTTGCGCGACGCCTCGTCCAGCTCGCGCGGCTGCGCGGCCAGGCTGTGGTAGAACGCGAACGCCATGTTCCACGCCTGTGAGGTGAAAATGGCGAAGATGGAAGCGCTTTCGAGACCGAGCTGCGAGCCGGGGAACAGCGCGATGAACCCGGCCACGGTGATCGAGAGAAAGCCGAGGATCGGCACCGACTGCAGGATGTCCAGCAGCGGCAGCAGCACCGTGCGGGCCCGCCGCAGCCGGGCGGCCGCGGTCGCGTATACGAAGGTGAACAGGATCGAGAGCCCGAGTGCGGCGAACATGCGCAGCAGCGACCGGGCCGCGTAGTAGGGGAGCTGATCCGGATCGGTGGACACCGTCGCGGGCGCGGCGGCCTGGTCGAACGGCACGTTCGCGCTCGCGGAGACGCGCACGATCAGCCAGACCAGGACCGCCGCGCCGACGAACACGACGACATCGGCGTACCGGTTGCGGGGCCGGTCGAGCGCGGCCCCGGCGGGGTAGGAGCGCAACAGCGTCATGCCTGCGGTCCCTTCGCCTCGGCGGTACCCGCGATGTGCCAGCCGACGCTGGTCACCGACGGCTCCAGGCTCAGCCTGCTGACCGCGGATTCCATCTGCCGGTCGTCGCGCTGATCGCCGAACAGTTCGGCGCGCACCTCGACCCGGCCCGGCGTGCCGGTGTTCGCGCTGGAGATCGAGACGAGCTGAAAGTCGGTGCGCGTCAACGCTTGTACGAGCAAGGCCCGGACGTGCGCCTCGTTGTCGTCGTTGGTGACGGCGGCGAAGGCATAGGACGCGGGCTGTTCGCCGCCCGCCTCGGGCTGCCGGTCGACCGCGCGTCCGGCGGCGCGCAGCGCGATGTTGACCACGACCACCGCCACGGTGCCCGCCGCGGCCGTGCTGTACATCCCGGCACCCGCGAGCGCGCCGACGGCGGCCGCGCACCACAGCGTCGCCGCGGTGTTGAGGCCGCGCACGTTGAGCCCGTCGCGGATGATGACGCCCGCACCGAGGAAGCCGATGCCGGACACGATCTGCGCGGCGACCCGGGTCGGGTCGGCGGTGCCGCCCGCGAAGCCGTGCGCCGAGAGCAGCACGAACAGGGTGGCCCCCGCGGCGACCAGCGCGTTGGTGCGCAGGCCCGCCATCCGGGCCCGGTATTGCCGTTCGAAGCCGATGGCCGCGCCCAGACCGACGCCGGTGAGCAGCCGGAGGATCATTTCCACTGTTGTCATGACCGCACTCCTGAACAATCAGCGCCGCCCGCCCGTGCCCGCGCCGAGCCGATGCTCGGCTAGGTCACGAGGTTGCTTTGTCCACGTGGCGTACTCGCCGGCGCCCGTGCGCCGGGTATCGCGCGAGGGTATGCCGCGGTGGCCGCCTTCGGAACGCTGGCGGGGTGGTCGCTGGGTGAATAATGGGCAAACTGGTATTCGGACTGTTACCGCCGGGCATCCGGCTCACCTCCCTCGCCTCTCGGCACACGGCATCCACCGCGCGTCATGACTTGATCGTTGCAGAGCACAGCAGGGGAACCCGGCAAAAACGCCGGTGGGCACCCCTCCTCGTAAGACCTTTGGCACTTCACGGCGTGAACCCGGCGGACCGGGAGCCAATCGGGATCACCCCTTAAGCCGGGGAGATCTGTCCTGACCCGGGGCGTCTCTCGACGTTCGGGGTCGCTGGCCTGTTTCCGTGAAGGAGCCTCAGCGAACGATCGGCACCTTGCGGTGGCCAGTAAACACCCGAATGGAAACGTTGGCAACCCGATGTGACCGCGGTCGCAGTGCCCAATCTTGTTGTGCCTGAGCCGCGCACGCGGCGATTCAGGCGCGGTACATCGAGCGGTACGCGGTGAGCACCGCGACGCAGTGGTCGACGATCTCGTCGCGGGTGGCGCGCAGCGAGCCGTTCAGCCAGGCGGAGAACATGCCCGCGTTGCCGCTGGCCATGGTGACCGCGGCGAGCCTGCGCTTGACCGGGTCGTCGATGTGGGCGAACAGGTGGTCCTGCATCAACCGGGTGAATTCGGGCATCACCGAGATGGTGGTCTGCCCGAGGCCGGTGCTGGAGTACGGCTCGACCAGGAACAGCCGGGACTTGCGGGGATCGGCGAGCACCTTGTCGACCAGGATCTGGGCCAGTTCGCGATCCCGGGACGGCTCGTCGGCCGCGGCGAACGCGGTCATCGGCTGCAGGAACTCCTCGGCGACCTGACGGTAGAGCACGTCGAGCAGTTCGTCTCGGCTGCTGAAGCTTTCGTAGAAATAGCGGTCGGTGAGATTGGCTCGGCGACAGACCGCGCGCATGGTCACCCCGCTCGCGCCCGCCTCGCCGATCAGATCGAGCGCGGCCTCGAGTAGCGCGCTGCGGCGCGCCTCCCGGCGTTCGGTGAGGGTCGTGCCGCCCCAGATCCGCGGGCCCGCGTCGTCGTCTGCTTCCTGGCCTGATTGCACGGCACCACATTAGTGCCTGGTCGCTCCCGGCAACGGCGACCCGCGACGCGGCGCGACGAGCGGCCCACCGGTATCGGCGGGCCGCTCGTCATCGGGCTCGCGACTCGCTCGATGCGATCAAGGCAGCACCAGGCACGCGAAGCCCAGGTTGACACCGGTGCCGACGGTCGCCTGCGTCGAGACGAACTCGCCCTCGTTGCGCACCGCGTAGACGGTGTGATTGCCGGGGACCAGCGGCGTCCACTTCGCGGTCACCGTGCCGGAGCTGGGGACCGTGATCCAGCCGCCGGGGTCGAAGGTGCCGGTGGGATCGAAGAATCCGACGACGTCGCCGGGTGTCGCGGTGGCCGTGGCGATGTAGGTGCAACTCGTGCCGAAGGCGGTGGAGCTGCCGAAGCTCAGTCCGGGCGCCACACCGACGGCGTTGACCGTCGCGGGCGCGACCGGCGCGGCGACCACCAGGGCCGCGGACACGGCGCCGAACGAGGTCAGCGCGGCGGCGATGGATTTGTTCGAGCGGAACATGATGAACCATCTCTTTCGGGCATTGGCAGAGAAAATGCAGCACGGTGCTGCGCTCACCGGTAGTTTGCCTGCGATGGCCCCGGGACACGCCCGGAATCGAGTGATGGATCAGCCGCGCTCGAGCGGCAGGCCCGCGGCCCGCCACGCGGCGACCCCGCCCGCCAGGCTGGTGGCGTCGTACCCGGCCTGCTGCGCGCGGGCCGCGAACCGCAGCGAGAGCTCGCCGACCGGGCACACGAACACCAGCGGCCGCGACCGCGGGAACGGAATGCCCTGGGCGAACATGTCATCGAGTTGATCGTCGCGGATATTGAGCGCGCCGGGCACGTGCCCGATCCGGTAGGCCATGGCGCCGCGGGTGTCGACGATGGTCGGCTTGCCGGTGCGGTCCAGTTCGGCGAGTTCGTCCGGGGATACGGTCGGGGTCGCGGTCAGTTCGGCCGGGGTCGGCGCGGTGGCGCGCGCGGCGGGCGAGAACAGGTCGGGCCTGCGCTTCTTGATGTAGGACAGGTATGGTTCCAGCCGGTCGCAGACGATGAACACCGCGACGACCGGGTCGTCCGTGGCGCGCGCCGAATCCGCTTCGGCGGCAAGGGTATCCAGCGCGGCCACGTAGCTCGCGCCGCTGGTCGGCCCGGCCAGGATGCCGTAGCCGGTGGCCAGGCGCAGGGTGGCGTCGACCGCGCGGGCGGCCTCGACGGTCACGATGCTGTCGTAGAAGTCGGGCTGGAACAGGCCCACCTCCCACATCTCGCTCTCCGAGCGGATCCCGGGAATGAAGTCGGCGCGCTCGGAAACAACGGCGACAGCGCGCAATTCGGGATTGTGCTTGCGCAGGTAGGTGGCGGTGCCCCTGGTCGAGCCGGTGGTGCCGAGTCCGCCGATGATGTAGTCGACCCGGGTGATCCCGTCGGCGGCGAGATCCTCGTGGATCTCCCGGCCGGTGCCGTGGTGATGCGCCTCGATGTTCTTCTCGTTGGTGTACTGCGAGGCGTGGTGGTACGCGCCGGGCCGCTGCGCCATGGTCGCCTCGATCACCGCGTAGACGTCGTTCGGCGTCGTCGGATCGGGGCACTCGGAAAGCCCTGGCAGCTCGACGATCTCGGTACCGAACAGCTGGAGCAGCTCGCGCACCTCGGCGACCTTGATCCGATTGGTGACCGCGCGCAGTCCGATGCCGTGCACCGCGCCCAGGATGCGCAACGCCTTGGCGGTATTGCCGCTCGACGCCTCGATGAAGCTCTGGCCGCGCGCCACGATATCGTCGAGTTCGTCGCGGATCATGCCCCACGCGACCCGATCCTTGACCGAGCCGAAGGGGTTGTGCGACTCCAGCTTCGCGTACAACTCGACATTGCGCAGGCCGTGTACCGCCGGGTCGAGGCGCAGCAGGGGAGTGTTGCCGATGAGTTCGGTGATGTGGTCGTAGCGCATCAGCGCGCCTCGGTGCTCTGGCGCGGCGCCGACGGTGGCCGGGACGCGAGTGGTGGGGTGTGCGCGGGCGCCGGTTCGTACTCCGCGTCGTGGCACACCCGGAATTCGTTGTCGTCGTGGGTCACGACGAGCTTGCTCGGGCGCGGGTGCATGGACGCGGACGCCGCGGACAGATCCATGTGGTACGCGGCGGTGTTCGGGAACACCACCAGATCACCGGGCCGCGGCCGATCCGCAAGCCACACCAGGTGATTGGTGACCAGATCGCGCTCCAGACAGAGACGTCCGGCGAAGTACACACCCGCCGGGGCACTTTCCGTGACGGCCCGCCCGTCGCCAGGCAGGATGACGGGATCGACCATCACCTCCTGGTCCGCCGGCGTCACACAGTCCCGGCTGAGATCGAGGTGCACCAGCACGCTGCCGTCCGCGATCTCCTTGACGAACTCGACCTCGGCCACCGTCACCCCCGCGTGATCGGCCAGCGCCTTTCCCGGCTCCAGCCACATGTCCAGCAGATTGTCCGCGAGCACCTCGGCGACGGTGCGTCCGCCGTGGCGCGCCAGTGCGGCGCCGAGCACGTCCTCGAGCAGCGCGGTCGCCGGAATCGTGTTGGCGTACTTGTGGAATACCGGGATCCCGTGCACCGCACCGTTGGCCACGTGATACCCGAAGGTGTTGTTGCCCCAGCTCATCGGGGCCCGCAGGCCGAGCAGCGCATCGCGTAGCGCCTGGACGTACTCGTCGAAACGATCGGCGTCGGCGGTGAAGACCTGCCGGAACCCACCCCCGATATCGACCACCGAGGGCGTGAGGCCACGCGCGTAGCTTTCCTCGATCAGCGACAGGCAGGCGTCGATCGCGCGGACGCGTTCCCCCGCGTCCCCGGAGTCGAGGTGAAAAGCGAAGCCGAGGAAGGTGATTCGATCCTGATGCGCGCAGAGCAGGTCGAAGGCGGCGGCCACCGCGGACAGCGGCACGCCGAACCGGCTCACCTGTGCGTCGTGGAATCCGGACAGGCGCAGCAGCACCGGGACGGCGGCATGCGGCTCGGTGAGTTCGGCGATGCGGCGCAGCTCCCACAGGTTGTCCACGTTGATCGTCACGCCGCGGGCGATCAGATCGCGCAGGAACACTTCGCCTTTCGGCCCGGTGACCTCGATGCGCATCGGCCCGAAGCCCGCACCGGCCGCGCTCGCCAGCTCCTGCGGCGAGGCGACATCGACGGCGATCCCCGCGCGCTCTGCGGTGCGGACGAACGCCTGCGACTGATTGACCTTGTGCGCGTAGCAGATTCGATGGCCGGGCAGCCGCTGTTCCAGCAGCGCACGGAACCGCCCCAGATTCTCCGCGAACACCTGTGGGAACAGCAGGTGCACCGGCGAGCCGAACCGCCGCACGGTGTCGGCGACCGCGCCGGGGGTGTCCAGATAGGCGCGTACCAGCGGATGGATCTTCGCGGGTAGCGCCGGTGGCGCTGCCGTCATACCGCGGATTCCGACGGCTGAGCGGCGACCGCGTCGTCGGCCGGGGTCTGCGGCCGCTCGGCGACCGGGTTGTAGCCGCCGTCGCGGATCGCCTCGAACGCCCGCGCCCGGTTGCGCGGGCTGCGGAACTCGGCCACCACACGCTTGCTGATCAGATCGATCTCGACCACCCGGATGTCCATCGACTCGAGCACGCCGCCGATCGTCCGCACGCAGTGCTTGCAGGTCATATCCGGGACGTAGAACACCTGATCCTCGGCGGTCGCCGCCCGGTCGGCGGTCGCCTCGTTCAGCTCGGCACTCACCTCGGCCGGCTCGCAGCGACCGACCAACTGCTCGAACACCGCGACGAAGCGGTCCACCACCACCGGCAGGATGCTGTAGTGCCCGCCGCCGAGATGGTGCGGCATCGCGGCCAGGCAGGCGGGCCTGGTGCCCGCGGGCAGCAGTGCGTACTGACGGGAGATGAGATCGAGATCGTCGTGGTACTTGGCGATCGCCTCGGGAATGGACAGGCCCTCGACGTGGGTCGCGCGCCGCATCACCGTGTGCGCGTCGGAGATGGTGGCGTCCTTCATCGCCCGCAGTGTCGCCACGGTCTCCGCGGAGTACCGGACGGTGCCGTCGGGCTGGGTGATCAGTGTCACCGGGATCATGCCGCGCCGGTACGTGGAAGCCTGCAGTTCCCAATACCATCGGGTCGCGACGGCGGCGAACAGGCCGGATTCGTGGAGGCCCCGGGCGAATTCGGCGGCACTGCGATACGGGGTCTGCCTGGCCAGCAGCGCATGCTGGGCGAGCGCGCGACCCGCCGCCTCGATACCGACCCGGAAGATATCGGTCGGTTCGTGATCGGTGGTGGTCGCGTCGAGCACCGCGTGCTCGCGCGGGCCCAGCGCCGAGACGCGTTCGGCGAAAGCGGTATTCGCCTCGAACGCGTGCCACAGCGCGAGCACGGTCTCGCGCATGGCGATCGGCACCAGCGGGCCGAGGCCGTCCGCGCGGAAGTGGCCGGTGTTGGGGATGCCGTCGCTGTCGGTCCAGGTGATCCGGTGCGTCGCACTGGTCACCTGGTAGGGACGGCACGGGCGCATGAACCGCTCGAGGTACAGCCGCTGGGAGTAGGTGAGGTGACTGTTCGGCTCGGTATGCAGTGCGGTGCAGGTGTATTCGAAGCGGCGGGGGTCGGGCAGCGGTACCGGCGTGCTGAACAGCCCGGGCTGGGCCAGACCCGCCAGCACCCGGGACGCGGCCCTGCGGTCGTAGCGCGGGGTGTCCATGGTCACGTGACCTCCTCGGCAATCGTCATGACGCACTTGGTGAACCGGTCGATCTCGTCGGCGGTGTTGTAGATGTGCGTGCTGACCCGGACCGAGTCGTCGTGGCCCGCGGGGTTCTCCTCGGGCGCGACGGTGCAGTGCAGACCGGTCCGGACCAGGAAACCCAATTCACTCAGCACGAACCCGAGGTCCGCCGCCGAGATCCCGTCCAGCGTGAACGAGACGATGCCGTAACCGACCGGGTCAGGCGCGTAGGCCGGTCCGGGCCGGAACTCGAGCCCGCGGATCGGCCGCAGCCCCTCGATGAGGCGCAGCGTCAACATGCGGTTGTGCGCGGCGATGGCGGCGACGTCTAACGATTCGAGCACCTCGAGCGCGCTGCCGAGCGCGAGGATGCCGGGAATGTTCTGCGTGCCGCCCTCCAGCAGCGCCGGCATCGCCGCGGGCACCAGGCCTGCCGCGCTCACCCGCACCCCGGAATTTCCGCCGGGCAGGAACGGCACGAGCCGATCATGAACTCGCCTGCGGCAGTACAGGATTCCGGTGCCCGGCGTGCCGAACATCTTGTGCGCGGCGAAGATCGCGAAATCCGCGCCGAGCTCGGTCACGTCCACCGGCAGATGCCCGCCGCTCTGGCTGCAGTCGAAGCACAGCAGGATCTCGGGGTCGAGCCGGCCGCGCAGTTCTTCCAAAGTGGTCAGCCCGCCGTACACGTGATGCAGATGGCTGGTGGTGATCAGCCGGGTGCGCGGGCCGACCTTGGCCAGGATATCGGTGGTGTCGGCCGCGCCCGCCGCGGTCACCCGGTACGGCACCAGCTCCAGCCGGCGCCCGAACCGCGCGAGCAGGCCGCGCAGGTGATGCCACGGATGCACATTGGACGCGTGATCATTTGGGCTGTAGAGGATTTCGTCGCCGTCCTCGAGCACCGCCAGGCCCCAGGAGAGCGCGACGGCGTTCAGTGCGGCCGTCGCCCCGCCGGTGAAGACCACCTCGTCTGCGTGCTCCGCGCCGATGAACGCGGCCGCGCGCTGCCGGATGCGGGTGATCCGCCCGCTCAGGCTGGTGGCCCACGGGTAGGTGCCGCGACCGGCGTTGGCGGTGCGTGAGCTGTGATAATGGTTGATCACGTCGATGACCGGCCGCGGCTTCTGCGTGGTGGCCGCGCTGTCCAGGTACACCTCGGTGGATTCGGCCAGCGCCGGAAAGAGCTTGCGGACCGCGGCCTGCGCGGGCGCAGCGGAGGACCGCTCAGCCGGTGGTCGCACGATATGCGACCGCGAGGCGTGGGATCGCAACGTGACGCTCCCTCCGAAAAAGCGCTGAGCCGGATGCGCTGGGACGCCCCCAACGATACGCACTTTTCCTGAGGTCTCGAAGGTTTCTCGTGGGCAATGCCTTTCACGCCACCGGTTTCCGGCTAGTCTGGGGGTCATGGCTTTGACCTTGAAAGAGCGTCAAGAGTTCCTCGCCCAGCCGCATATCGCGGCGTTGTCGGTGGCCGCGGGCCCCGATCGCGGCCCGTTGACCGTACCCGTCTGGTATCAGTACACACCCGGTGGTGAGCCGTGGCTGCTCACCGCGGCGGATTCGCAGAAGTTGCGCGCCATCAACGCGGCCGGGCGGTTCACCCTGATGGTGCAGCGCACCGAGCCCAGCGTGCGCTACGTGACGGTGGAGGGGCCGGTCGCCAAGATCACCCCGATCACCGACGCGCTGCATCACGAGATGGTCGAGCGCTACCTGAGCGGCGACGCGGTCGACGCGTACCTGAAACAGGCCGCGGACTTCGGCGAACAGGTCGTGGTCTACCTGCGACCCGAGCACTGGCTGTCGAAGGACCTCGGCAGCATCTAGCGCACTCGGGTCAGTACTTGCCCTGCAGGTACTCGACGAGGTGCTGGCGCTCGGTGGCCAGCTCCGAAATCGCGCTCTTCACCACGTCGCCGATGCTGACGATGCCGACCAGCCTGCCCTCGCCGACCACCGGGAGATGCCGAATCCGGTGCTCGGTCATGGTGTTTCGCAGGCTGTCCACCTCGTCGTCGGGACCGCAGGTGCGCACGTCGGTGGTCATGATGTCGGCGACCGAGGTGTCCAGCAGCTCGGCGCCGCGCGCGTGCAGGGTGCGCACCACGTCGCGTTCGGAGACGATGCCGACGATCCCGTCACCGTCGGGCGTCACCACCACCGCGCCGATATTGTGCTCGGCCAGCGTGGCCAGCAGGCTCCGTACCGTCGTGTCGGGCGCGACCGTGGCCACGTCGCATCCTTTTCTACGCAAGATCTCGGCTATTCGCATGCTTCACCATCCAGACGTCCGCGCGGCAGTTTCAGGATCCCAAGTCGAGGTCCCGGTGGCCAGCACGAATCCGTTACGGGGCACGCCGGGGTCACAGGCGACGGGTGACGCTGCGGTCCAGATCGCGGGCGAGCAGGGCGATCGCGGCCTGCGAAATCCCCGCGGAGGTGGCCAGATCGATCGAGGTGAGCTGGGCGATCCGGCGCAGCCGGTAGTCGACGGTGTTCGGGTGCACGTACAGCTGACGTGCGGTGAGCTGCCGGTTCATGTCGTTGCCGAGGTAGGCGCGCATGGTCTCGAACAGCTCGGGGTGGGCGTCGAGCGGGGCGAGCACGGTGGCGATGCGCCGGGTGGCCGGACCGCCGCGGGTGAGCTGATACTCCACCGCGAGGTCGGCCATCTGATAAAGGCCAGGGGGCTTGCCACCGACCCGCACCAGATTGAGCAATTCGTGGGCCTGGTCGGCGGATTCGGGCACCTCGTCGGTGTCGCTGGCGACGACGGTCGCGGTGAGCGGCACCTCGGCCGCCTCGGCCAGCCGCGCCAATGTCTCTGCGGTCATGGTGGTTTCGCCGTCCTCGCCGATCGGGACCAGCATGGTGCCGCCCTTGGTGCTGAGCAGCGCCAGTGCGCGCGAAGCGAACACGGTTGCGAGCGCGGATTGCAGCCTGCGGAGCTTGCGTCGGGCCGCGACATGCGCGTCGACCCGCGGGTCGCGCTCGTCGGCGTGTTCCGAAAGCGACAGCGCGACAACCTGATACGCGTCGGCGATCGGGATGCCGGCCTGCCGGGCCAGGGCGGAGCTGCCGCGCCCGCTGAGCAGCGCGGAGGCCAGCGTCTGCGTGGCGGTCTGGTGCTCCTTGGCGACGAGATGCTGCTCCTCGACGTAGGCGTCGGCCACCGCGGCGGTAACGGCCTCGAGCAGTTCCAGCATGAGATCGCTGGCGACGAGCAGTTCGCGCACGTCGTCGGCCTTCGCGGGCGCGGTGACCAGACCGAACGCGATGCGCACGCCCTCGTGATAGCCGCGCAGAATGGTGCTGAGCGGCACGCCTTCCCGGGCCCACTGGGTGGCCGCTTCGCGGACCTCGCCGAGTCGTTCGTCGCCGGGTACGGCCCGGCGATCGAACATTTCCGCGACCAGACCCAGGCAGCTGCGGGTGAGTTTCGTGACGTCCCCGCGTAATTGCTCGCCGGGCAGGGTGCGACAGGGGGCCATGCAGGTGGCGAAATATCCCACCATTCGCGAAGCAACCCGGTCGGTATTTTGTAGCGGCATCGAGGCCGGCCGGCCGCCGATTTCGAGCGCTGTGTCGGACGAATCAGCGGAAAGATCCAGCGCGGAGAAGGTCATTCGGGTCGCTCCATTGCCACGTCGGGCGGAAAAGAACGGTGCCCGAATCGTTCGGCTCACTATACGAAAGGGTGCTGCGCGTGGTGGCTTATCGATGAGATCTATTGGGAGCCTACGACATTATCGAGTCGTCTGGTCATGACCTGGCACAGTGCACAAGACATTTGGCAGTCACGACGCTACTCTGGCGGAAATTGAACGGCTGCTACTCGTCGTCCAGGCCGGCGGAAAGGTACGCGGCGGCAGCGAGCCACTGCCGGCATTGCGGGCCGTGGACTTCGTGGGCCGACAATATGTCACGCGCCAGTCGATAGGTGAGGCCCGGCGGTTCGACACCGCAGTCGGACACCGGGAACTCCGGTGCAGGACATTGCCGCGGCAGCTCGACGCCGGTGCCGCCGATGACGGCGACCCGGCGGGGAGTCCGGAATGGCTGGCTCATTCGACCGCCCCTCGCGTGTGGCGTGTGGGGAGGTTGCTGTGTAGGCGCCGCCGGCTCGAACTCCCTGCGTACCTCCCCGATATGGCACCGAGTCTAGGCCGCTGTCGCTTACAGATGCAAGTACATCTGCACGGACGCCGCCGATGAACATGGGGGAACGGGACGGAAAACGCCTTCGCGACGAGCTGTCGCGAACCTCGGGGGCATATCGGGCGAATTGGCCGTGGCGGTAGCTGCTCGATGGCACCGGCGCGCGGACGCGCGGGGAACCGAGTTGTCGTCGGCTGTTCCGGACGGCTGGGTGCCGCCGACCCGGCGCGGCGGGTCGATGGTGGACTTGACGCGGGGCTTTGCGGAGACGGGATCGCTCGATCGGGTCGTCCTCTATATAGGGCAGCGCCTCGAACCGGTCCTCGCCGCACCGTGACTCGGTTGATCACGGAACGGTCTTCGCCGCGCGTTCGGTAGCTCCGGATGTGCCTCGGACCGGAGGTGGCCGAAGTGCGGGTGGTGGGCCGATGACGGCTCTCCCGGGCGGGGGCGGTGCCCTGGCACGCGCCTGGCGGCACCCCGGAATGGTCCATTCGCGCCCCTGGCGTGCATGTCCCACCGGACCCATCCGCGTTGCAACTGTAAGGGATTCGTGCAGGTCAAACGGGTGTGCGCCGGGCCGCGCGGTCCGTACCACCGGGTCGAAACAGGCTTGCCTCAGATCTCGGACCGAGTGGTCCGAATTAGTAGAGGCGCGGCGGCGAACATCGTGCTATCGTCCAAACTGTTGGTGCAAATGCAAGAACGTTTGAGAGTGCAGATGCACGAACCGATTTGCAACAACTGGCGATACTGAGGAGTGGGGAACATGTCGGATACAGCCATGAACAAGGTCATCGGAACCTGGCGTAAGAGCTCGTTCAGCAACCCCAGCGGTAACTGCGTCGAGGTCGCCGAGGCGACCAACGGCCAGGTCGCAGTGCGTAACTCGCGTGATCCGGAGAGCGGTACGCTCTTCTACACCCGTCCGGAGATCGACGCGTTCGTACGCGGCGCGAAGGCGGGGGAGTTCGACTATTTGACGAGCTGAGCGGTAGCATTAGCGATCGGTGCGGTGTGTTTCGCGACAGGTGGTTGTGACACACTGTGGGCAACCTCGAGTATCGGAGACGAACTCAATGATCGCTGAACCCAATGACGATGGTCAGGTCGATGCCGTTGTCGCAGAACGAGGCCCGACGGTGCTACGCATCGCGTTGGGTGGCCAGCTGCGCAAGCTCCGGGAGAGCAAGAACATCACCCGCGAGGCCGCCGGCGATGCGATCCGTGGCTCGCACGCGAAGATCAGCCGTCTCGAGTTGGGCCGCACCGGTTTCAAGGAACGCGATATCCGGGATCTGCTGACCCTCTACGGCGTCACCGACGCCGAGGAGCGCCAGCGGTTCCTCGAGTTGGCCAGGCAGGCGAACGAGCCCGGTTGGTGGCATCGCTACAGCGACCTGCTGCCCCAGTGGTTCGGCACTTACCTGGGCCTCGAACAAGCCGCGAGCAAGATCCGCACGTACGAAGCGCATCTTGTTCCGGGACTCCTGCAAACACCCGAATACGCCAGGGCAGTGGTGGCGCTCGGGTATGAGGACGCCGACACCGATCGGCGGGTTCAGGTTCGGCAACGCAGGCAGGAAATCCTGCACCGGACCGATCCGCCGGTCGTGTGGGCGGTGATCGATGAGGCGGCGCTGCATCGGCCCGTCGGTGGGCCGCGCGTGCAACGCGAACAGCTCGAGCACTTGATCGAACTGGCCCAGCTGCCCAATGTCACCGTCCAGGTGCTGCCCTATTCGGCAGGCGAACACGCCGCCGCGGGTAGCTCGTTCAGCATTCTGCGCTTCGCCGAGGCCGAACTGCCGGACATCGTGTACCTGGAGCACCTGACCAGCGCGCTGTACCTGGACCGCAGGCAGGATCTGGCGCTGTACCTGTCGGTGATGGACCGGCTGAGCGTGCAGGCCGAGCGGCCGGAGAAGTCGATGGAGATCCTCGCCGGTTACGCCGCAGAACTATGAGCCACCCCGCGACGGGGTTTCCAGAACGCCACGCACCGCCACGAGGACGGGCGTGGTTTTCCGGTTTTCGGGCCCTTCGTCGCGGTACCGGACGGGTGTCGAGCACGGCGCGAGTGTTGTCACGTGACGATCCATGGCCGACCTCTGCGATCACAGTCGGACCCGGCTGTTCGGCTCGGGTGCGGCAAGTTTCGGCGCGCGCGCCGAACGACGCAGCGCCCGCACCGAGGGTGTCGGTGCGAGCGCCGGTACGTGGTTCGGCCCGAGCGAGGGGATACTCGATCCGAACTGAGTCGGTCGGCTCGGCGGAACTATCTGCCGTAAGGCCTTGCGCCGCAAGCCCTGTGCCTGAGGGTGAATCATCGCCAGTGGAGCAAGATGGCTCAGGGCTTGCGGGACAAGGCATTTCGGCATGGGTGGCGCGCCGAGCCGCCCTGTGGAGCTACTGCCGGATGAAGCTGGACGCGATCCGCCAGAACGTCGCGGGCTGCATGGTGTGGAAATCCCAGTCGTCGACGACATCGTGCGCGGTGGTGACGATCCGGTCGATATCGAAATCGTGCCGGGTGGCCGCGCCGGTGGACTCGACGGCGTCGATGACGAACGCGACGGCGGTCTCCCGGGAGTATGCGCTGTTCCTGTGGCCGCTCCGGGCCGACGGTGTGCTCATCATTTCTGTACCGTTCGCTGGCTGGTCGACCAGTGCGACATCGGCTATGCCGAACCGGACGCCGGAAAGTGGTTGGTTCATTCGAACGCCCCTGACGTTTGGCGGCAGCGGACCCACGGCGACTTCGGCCTTCGGCTCGCCCATGCGGCCTCCCCTGGTTGTCCCCTGTAAAGCGTTGCGGGACTGAGTTTAGGTCGCTGTACCTTTCATATGCAAGTACATCTGCACGATCGATTTGCAAGCGCACGTGCAGGATTAGCGTCTGAAAGTTTGCTGAAGCGGCGGTTACGCGGAATTGATCAGCTCGCGCCGAAAACGACATCGGTGCTGTAGTCGATCTGCGTGCCGGGCTCGACGAAACGATCGGCCGCGGCGCGCATGGCCAGGAAATGCTCGGTGAAACGGTGCGCCTCGGCGGCTTCGTCGTCGGTGTAGAGCTGATAGAGGAAGAAGCGGTGCGGGTCGAGGCGGTCGGCGCAGACGTCGAAGCGCAGGCAGCCGGGCTCGTCGCGGACCGACGACACGGCACTGCGCGAGATGGCGTCGAGGAAGTCGGCGCGGGCGCCCTCCCGGATCTTCATGGACACGATGCGGCTGAACACAGTTCCTCTCCTATCGAGAACGTCGACTGCAACGTCAATCGGTAAGGGCGGCACCACCGTTCGCGCCGCCGGCGAGCGCGGCCACCGCGCGGTCAACTGGCGTGTTGCCCGCGACGAGCTCGAGCGTCGCGCCCGCGGTGTGGCTCGCGGGCAGTAACGCGGCGATGACCTGCGCGACGTCAGCTCTGGGGATATCGGCCCGGGGGACCGGCGGTCCGGCCAGCGTGACCAATCCGTTACCGGCGGTGTCGACGAGGCGGCCCGGACGCAGGATGGTCCACTCCAATTCGCGCCCGCGCAGGTCCTCCTCGGCCTGTGTTTTCGCGTCGATATAGGCCGCCCAGACGTCGTCGGTGCCGGCCGCGGGCGGTTGGCCGGCGCCCATGCTGGAGATCTGCACGAAGCGCTGGGTGCCGGCGCGTTCGGCGGTCTCGGCGAGCCGGACCGAGCCGTCCCGGTCCACCGAGTACTTGCGGGCCGCGCTGCTGCCCGGCCCGGCGCCCGCGGCGAAAACCGCTGCGTCCGAACCGTTCACGACGGCCAGCAGGTCGTCCGGCGCGGCTTGCTCCAGGTCGAGCAGGACGGGTTCGGCGCCGGTCGCGATGATGTCGTCGGCCTGGTCCGGTTTGCGGATCAGGGCCGCGACCTGGTCGCCTCGGCTGGTGAGCAGCTGGGCGAGCAACAGGGCGATCTTGCCGTGTCCCCCTGCGATGACAACGCGCATGGCTGCGTCCTTTCGGTAGCGAGCGGTCCGCCTCAGCGTTCGGGGCCGCCCGGGTTGCACTGGGCGTCGACGGTGGCCTGGTAACCGACCGCCGGGCGCCACGGTTCCAAATTCCAGCTGGGCTTGTCCGGCTGGATCAAGCGGGCCCAGATCCAATGGCAGCGGAACTGGTCGTCCATTCCGGGAGTACCCGCTTCGGGCGAGCGGGCAAGCACCTCCTGCCAGGCCCGGGCCTCGGCGTCGGTGGCGGTGGTCTTGCGTCCGGCGTCGGTGGGGAAGACGAGCAGCCGGTGGCCATCGATGGTGTCGGTCCACGTGACGCGGTCGATCAGCGGCAGCCCGGCATAGGGATCGACGGTCGGCGTAGCGGCGGCCGTGCGGGGCGGGCTCGGCGGGCCGGCCGGGGGAGTCGTTGTGGCGGTAGGTGATATCGCGGCCGGGCCGTCGGAGCCGCAGCCTGCGAGCATCGGCAGCAGCGCGCCGCAGACGAGCGCGAGGGCGCGGGCCCGACGTGCCGGGTCGCTGTGCCGGTGGACGCGAACCGACCGGTCCGGGCACTCCATTCGAGCTCCTTCCGCAGCGGCGCCGGGCGCCGTCACGTCCGTGGACCTGACCACCTGAGCCTAGCGACCACCCGGTACCTTCGACAGTCGCCGAGCTCGAGGCCCCGCTCAGGCCACTGATTGTGGTGGCTTGCCGTCGCTCGGCCGGGTGGGGATAGTCGGTCGATGATGTGTACACGGATCATGGCTGGGGCGGTTGGAGTCGTGGTCTCGGTGGCGGTCGCGCTGGCAACCCCGGCGACGGCGGGGGCAGGCGAGGCACCGGGAACGGTGACGCAGCTGGCGGAACTCACCGGGCGATTTCGAGTGGACGGCGCGGCGACCGCGCAACGGCTGACCTATTGGTCGCGCGGGCCGCGCGGACCGATGCAGAGCACCGGCGTGGTCTACCTGCCACCGGGACCGACGCCGCCGGGCGGTTGGCCGATCGTCGCCTACGCGCACGGCACCACGGGTATCGCCGACCAGTGCGCGTTCACCCTCGAACCCCGCCCCTACTATCTCGATACGCTGTACCCCGAGCTGCTGCGCGCCGGCTACGCGGTGGTGATCACGGACTACGTCGGGCTCGGTACGCCCGGCACGCATCCCTACTTGGACGGACCGTCGCAGGCGCGCAGCGTGATCGATGCGGTCCGCGCGGCGAAAACGATCCGGCCGGAGCTCGGCGCCAAATGGGCGACGCTCGGCCAATCGCAGGGTGCGCAGGCGGCGCTGTTCACCGCCGCGCTCGCGCCGGACGACGCGCCGGAACTGCAGTTGCGCGGGGCCGCGGCCACCGGGCCGCCGTCGAATCTCGAGCTGGCGATCGCGATCGCGGGCCCGTGGATTCCGCGCCTGCCGTTGGAGAAGACGCCCGCCTATGTGGCGATGCTGCTGGCCGGATTGCGGGCCAGCGCACCGGAACTCGACGTCGACAGCTATCTGACACCGACCGGTCTGGCGGCTTTGCGGGTGGTGGAGACCGAATGCATCACCGACGCCAACGCACGGCTGGCCGAGGTATCGATCGGGGCGATGCTGGCCAAGCCGCTCGACGATCCGGCGCTGTGGTCCGCGGCCCGGGCCATGTTGCAGATTCCGACCTCGGGCTACACCGTCCCGCTCTTCATCGGTCAGGGGCTGACCGATATGGAAGTGCCTGCGCCGCTGACCGCAAAGCTGATCGCCGAGCTGTCGCTGTCCGGCACCGACCTGGAGACCCATGTCTATCCCGGCGACCATCTCGGTGCGGCCCGGACCTCGCTGCCCGACTCGCTGGCGTTCCTGCATCGCGTCCTCGATCCGGCCTGACGTTCCCGCATCGGGTGCAACGACCGCGCTCGAGCGCGGTCGTTGCGTGTTTCGATGTTCGGAATTCACGGAAAAATGAGGAATAAGTGCGCGCGATGCACGGATGCACACCGTGCTGATGCGCAGAATATGGTGAGAATGGCGAATTTCCGGCCGTTTCGGGGCGGAAGATATTCAGTGCCACAGGGATCGGCAGGGGAGCCGGCGTAATCCGGGACGTACCTTGCCGTCCACGGTGACGGTGAGTCCGGCATGCAGGGCGGCGGAGGTGAACTCCCAGGCTTCGGTGTTGCTCGCGGCATATTCGAGAATCAGCGCGTCGTCGGGTGTCGGTCCGTCGAAATAGACGGTGACCCGCCGAGTCGGCGCCTCCTCGACGTGTGTGTCGTAAGCGAGTCTGTGTGCAGTGCCGTCCATGCCACCGTCTCCTTTTCCGCCGGCCGGTAACCGCTCCGGTAAGTGTGAAGGTAAGGGGGACACCATGGCTTAGAACATGTTCCGTCCTATTGGCTGGACATGTCACAGGGACGCTGAGGGTCGGTGGGGCTCCGTCACGAGCGAATGCGCCGCCACGTCACAGACCGGTCGCTCCAAACTTGTGAATTCTCAACACGATCTCCGCAGCCGGTGCCGCTCGACGGAGAAATTGTCGAGGATGATCACAACGTTGGACCATTCGAGAGGTACCGATCGATGAGCCAGGCCCCACGTTCGGCGGGGGGAGCGTCCCGCATCCGACTCGGACGCGCATTCGGCGCCATGGCGGCCGGGGTGATGTTGGTGGCGACCATGGCGGGGGCGGGCCACAGCGCACCGCTCTATCCGGCCCCCGACCCCGATCCCTTCTACGCGACACCGGCGGATATCGCGGACCGGCAGCCGGGCGAGGTGCTCGCCACCAAGCCGATGCCGCCGCTGCCGATCTTCCCCGACACCACGGTGACCCTGGTGCGGTTCCGTTCCACCAGTTCCGAGGGCAGGCCCATCGCCGCGACCACCACCGTGCTCACGCCGCGTGCGCACGTGCCGGACGGGCCGTTGCTGTCGTTCCAGCACATCATCAACGGGCTCGGCGCCGAGTGCTCGGTGTCCAAGGTCCTCTACACCGGCGACCCGAACCTGGTCGTGCGGGAGGCGCCGGGCTGGAATGTGCTGCTGCAGCGCGGCTGGACGGTTACGCTGCCGGACCATCTCGGCCCGAACTTCGCCTACGGCGCCGCGAAACTCGGCGGGCAGATCACTCTGGACGGCATCCGGGCGGTCAAACAGGTCGCCGAACTCGGTGTGCGGCACAGCAAGACCGCGATGGTCGGTTATTCCGGTGGTGGTATGGCCACCGCGTGGGCGGCCGCGCTGGCGCCGAAGTACGCGCCGGAGCTGGAACTGGCCGGCGCCGCGATGGGCGGCGTGCCGATGAACCTGGTCAAGATGCTGGAAGCGCTCGGGCTCAGTTCGCATCCGGTGTTCGGCCTGGCACTGGCGGCCGGTCTGGGGTTGGAACGCGAATACCCTGACCGCTTTCCGCTCAGTGACCAGCTGAACGAGCGGGGCCTCGCGGCCCGCGCGCAGATCGCGAATAGTTGCACCAACGACATCTTGGCAGCGGGTGCCGGTCGCGGCGCGCTCGATTTCGCGAAGACCACCTCGATGATCAACGACAGCACCGCGCGCGGCGTGGTCGAGGAGAACAGCCTGGAACTCTACGACGGCGTGCCGAAAACGCCGGTGTTCGAATGGCATTCGCCGATCGACGGACTGATCCCGGTGGACGCGGTGGTGAACACCGACCGACGCTGGTGTGCAGCGGGTGCCACCGTGCAGTCCGAGCAGATTCCGGTGCCCGATCACCTGACCGCCGCGGTGCTCGGCATCCCGGCGGCACTGGGCTGGCTGGACGCGCGCTTCCGTGGCGAGCGGGCCCCGAGCAACTGCTGAACGAAACGGGGGTCTTCGGCTCGGTTGTTGCGGTTCGGCCACGTGTCTCCTACGACTCGGCCGCTTTGCGGGAATCGCGCCGACCGGGCGGGTTAGCCTGACCATCTGGCCTCGGTAGCAAAGGGGACTTTCCGAGGGCCGAAGGTCGCATCTCCGGGCGCCAGGGTAACCCGATGTTCGCACCCAAAGGCGTGTGCCATGAGATGCTTTTCTGCCATTGTCGTGGCACTGCTGCTGATGTATCCGGCCATGACGGGGCAGGCGGGCGCCGAGCCGCCGACTGCTCCACCCGGTCTGCCCGCGTTGCCGCAGTTGCCGTCCCTGCCCGAGCTCTTCCCGCAGCTTCTGGACGTGCCACTGCCGGACGTGCCACCGCCGAACGCGCATGCGCCCCTGCACGAATTGATCGATCAGGTGATTCCGCCGCCGCCGATCGCGGCCGCGCCGGTCGAACCGTCGCCGGTGTGGGAGGCGACCGGCGCGCCGGCGCCGGTGCTCGCGTTGCGGGCGGCGGTGCGGCCGGAGAACGTGGGCGACCCCATCTTCGACGCATGGCCGGCGAACCTGGCGGACCTCGCGCTCGGCGAGGTCATCGAGGCCAGGGACGTCACCGCGACCACCGCACCCCTGCTGGTGCTGCCGATCCAGCGCGCGCAGCTGCTGAAGTACCGGACCACCGACGCCAACGGCAATCCCTCCTTCGCGACCGCGACCCTCGTGGTGCCCGCGGCGGCGTGGCTCGGTCCGGGCCCGCGGCCCGTGGTGGTGAACAACCTGCCGATCGATGCGTTGGGCCGGGTCTGCACGCCCGGATACACACTGGCCCATGGCTTGAACTCGGAAACCAGCGTCACCGACTTCATTCCGCCCACCACCCACGTCGCGGCGCTGCGCGGCTACGCGGTGCTCATCCCGGATCACGAGGGTCCGTGGATGGCCTACGCCGAGCCGGTCACCGCCGGTCACGCCGTGCTGGACGCGATCCGCGCGGTGCGTGCGCTGCTGCCCGACGAGTTCGGCGCCAGCCGGTTCGGCCTCACCGGCTATTCGGGCGGCGCCATCGCGACGCACGGCGCGGTGAAGCTGATCGCGGGGTACGCCCCGGAGCTGACCGACCGCATCGTCGGCGCGGCGCTCGGCGGGGTGCCCGCCGACTATGAGATCCTCGCGCGCAGTATGAACGGCAATCTCGCCTCGGCAGTGTTCATGGCCGCGGTGTTCGGGATCGGCCGGGAACGACCGGAAATCCTGACCAGGATGAACAACCTGGCGCAATGGGTGGCGACCTCGCCGCTGAAGAACGCCTGCGGCAGCACGTACGGGGCGATCGGTGTGCTGATGCTGCCGATCGACATCGCCGCGAACATCCCCGATCCGTTGCATTCGGCGCTCGCGACCGAGATCTACAAGGTGACGAGGATGCCTGGGATGCGTTCGGCGACACCGCTCTACATCTACAACGGGGAACAAGAGTTCTGGATCCCCGCCGAGGGGGCGCGCAATCTCTACCGCGAGCAGTGCGCGCTCGGCGTCCCCGCGGTGTATCGGAGCGTGCCGGGCGAGCACATCATCGCGGCCGGGCTCGGCTACCCGGAGGCGATGCATTGGCTGGATCAACGGCTCCAAGGTGTCGACGCCCCGGACGAGTGCTGAGCGTTTGCCACGGTAGTGGTGGGCTGTCCAGGCCCCTGAACGGTTTTGTTACGGATCACGGCCGCCGCCGCGATGTATGACGGACGATGCACAACCCACGCGGGCGATCGGGCGGCGTCCGGACCCACCGCCCGCGCTGTGCGACTCGGCCGCGGTTTCGGTAGTGTTGGCCGGTCCGGGCGAGCTAGACGCTTCGGATTCGCGAAAGAGGCACATGAACGACATCACGATCACCGCGTCGGAACAGGCACAGGCCCTGGTGGGCCGGCACTACCGGATGACCGAGCACTACGAGGTGGGGCGCGAGAAGATCCGCGAGTTCGCGCGGGCGGTCCAGGAACAGCATCCGGCGCACTGGCACGAGGAAGCCGCGGCCGAACTCGGCTACGACGGCCTGCTCGCGCCGATGACCTTCACCTCGATCATGCTGATGTTGATGCAGCGCAAGATGTTCGAGTCCGTCCTGACCGCCTATGACATCGGCCAGGTGCTGCAGACCGAGCAGGCGATCCAGGTGCATCGGCCGGTGCTGGCGGGCGATCGGCTCGAGTGCGTGTCGTACATCGAGTCGTTCCGGCAGTTTGGCGACAAAGACTTCATGGTGACCAAGAACGTGCTCACCAACCAGCACAAGGAACTGCTGCAGACCGCGACCTCGACCGCCGTGGCGCAGACCGGCGTGGCGATCGCCACCGAGCTGCGCTCCGCCGTCGAGGGCGTCATCATGACCGGCCAGTCCGGGGCCGACCGACTGGACGCGGCCGCGCGGCGGGCGAGCCTGGGCGAGGAATCCGGGATCGTCGAGTGTTTCGACGAACCGCCCGTGGCCGATCCGCGCGATCGCGCCCGGACCCCGCACACCGTGCCCCGCTTCGAGGACCTCGCGGTGGGCCTGGAACTGCCGCCGCGCGCGGTGCTGCTGTCGCGCGGCGATCTGGTGAATTACGCGGGCGTGTCCGGTGATTCGAATCCGATCCACTTCAGCGACGAGGTCGCGCGCAGCGCGGGGCTGCCCGACGTGGTGGCGCACGGCTTGCTGACGATGGGACTCGGCGCCGGGTACCTCACCTCGTGGCTGGGCGACCCGGCCGCCGTCACCGGCTACGGCGTGCGGTTCGCGGGGTTCGCGCCCGTCGCGGCGACCAAGGCGAGCGTGCTCGAATTCCGCGGCAAGATCAAAGATCTCGACGCCGCACGGCGCACGGCGACCGTCGCGCTCACCGCCACGTGTGACGGCCGCAAGCTGTTCGGTCGTGCGACGGCCGACGTCGCACTGCGCTGAGCGGGGCGCGGACGGATCGGGGATAGCCGGATCCGTCGCAGATCGAGCACGACTCGCCGTAGTAGCGCCAGGGTCTTCGGTCAGTAGAAACTGACAAGCTTCACATGGCAGACTCGGTGAATGCGTGCTGCGGAAGTACGACAGTCGACCGATACGTCGCGCGCCGGCGCGACGCCGGCGGGCGGACCCACCGTTTTGCGCATGGTGCTCGGCGGTCGGCTGCGCAAACTCCGCGAGACGGCCGGCATCAGCCGGGAGGACGCGGGCGAGGCGATCCGCGGTTCGCATTCGAAGATCAGCAGGCTCGAACTCGGCCGCACCGGCTTCCGTGAGCGGGACCTGATCGATCTGCTGAATCTCTACCAGGTCACCGATCCGACGGAAATCGATGAATACCTGGAGCTCGCGCGGCAGGCGAACGCGTCGGGCTGGTGGCATCGCGACAGTGACTGGCTGCCCAAGTGGTACGACACCTACCTGGGTTTGGAACAGGCTGCGACACTGGTCCGCTCGTACGAACCGCGGGCGGTGCCGGAACTGCTGCAGACACCGGAATACGCGCGGGCGCTGCTCTCGCTGGCGCATTCGGGGGAGCCGCAAGCCGCCATCGAACGACGGGTCGCGCTGCGCATGGGCCGCCAGGAGATCCTGGACCGCAAGCATCCGCCGCAGCTGTGGGTGGTCGTGGAGGAGGCCGCGCTGCGCCGCCCGATCGGCGGTTCCGCGGTGTGGAACGCGCAGATCGAGCATCTGCTGCGCGCGGTGACCCGGCCGAACGTCACCTTGCAGGTGCTGGCCGACCATGTCGGCGGCCCGGCGCTCGCCGAGGGCGCGTTCACCATGCTGCGCTTCGCCGAATCGGATCTGCCCGACATCGTCTATCTGCAGCAGCTCACCAGCGCGCTCTATCTGGAGAAGCAGGTCGACCTGGACGCGTATCGCGCTGTGGCGAACCAACTTTCGGTGCATGCCGCGCCGCCGGAGTACACCGTCGGACTGCTGGAGGCGCTGCGCAGGCGGCAGCCGCGGATTCTCGATCAGCCCGCCGGTCCGGCCTGATCCGCAACCGACCGCGAAGTATTGTCTCGGCGGGACAATAAGGTGGTAAGCTGCGGGTATGAGCGACACCGGTGTCGATCTCGATGGCCGTAGGCTGCGTACCCGGCGCAGCCGGGAGGCGCTGTCGCGCGCCGCGTTCGACCTGCTGAACGAGCGGGGGCTGGACGCGGTGGCCGTCGAGGACATCGCGGTACGGGCGGGAGTCACCCGGCGCACCTTCAGCCGGCATTTCGCCTCCATCACCGAGGCGGTGCTGGGCGAGGTCGATCAAGACGTGCACATGTTCAACGAGGCGCTCTGCCGTCGGCCGCTCGGCGAGTCGCCGTTGGCGGCCTATCGCAACGCCGTGCACGACTGGTTCGACGCCGAATACGGCGGCGCGCGGTCGGCGCGGCTGGCCAGGCGGTGGACGTTATTCCAGCGATTCGAAGACGAGCCCGAATTGTTTGCCGGATATCAGCGAATCCGGGTCGAGGGTCAGCGAGAATCGGTGCGGATCATCGCCGGACGACTCGGTGTCGACCCGGTGCTCGACCTGCGTCCGGCCGCCGCGGTCGCCGCGGGCGCGGGCTTGTTGATGGCGGCATTGCAGACCTGGGCCGCCGGCGACGATCCGGATCGTTTGCCCGACCTGATCGACGGGTACTTCGACACCCTGGTCGCACTCACCACCGAATTCCGGAACGAGGAGTCACCGTCATGACCACAGGGTCGGTGAATATGTACCGCAGGACCTGCCGCCGCGTCGGGCTGGATCGAAACCCGATGCGCCGCAGAGAAGATCGCGTGCAAACCTTGGTCGCCGCCGGATTGCTGCTGTTGTTCGTGGTGCTCGTGCCGCTGCTGGTGCTGACCGTGGGTGCCACTGTCTACCGCGCCGAAACCGCTGCGGTGCAAGCGGAAATCGCCGAACTGCACCGGGTCGAGGCGGTGGTGACCGCGACCGGCAAGGCCCCGCTGTACGCCCCGATCATGCCCGCGAAGGTGGCCTGGACCGATGCCGACGGCATCGCGCACACCGAGGACTATCAGTCCACCACGGTCGTGGAACCTGGTCAGAGCGTGACCATTTGGCTCAACGGCGCCGGACGCATCGTCGAGCCGCCGTCGGAAACCCAGGCCCTCAGCAAAGCGGTGCTGCTCACCGGCGGCGCCCTCTTCGGAGCGGTGACGGTCCTCGCGGGTTGCTACTTCGGGCTGCGCCACCGGCTCGACCGCAAGCGGCTGCGGATGTGGGAAATGGAATGGGCCACAGCCGATCTGCGCTGGGGTAGCCACAGCTGAAGTTCACACCGGCATCAGGCTGTGCTTGCGCGGATTCGGCTTCGCCGTGTCCTTCTCCCGCAGCAACCGCAGCGCCTTGCGAATCTCCAGGCGCGTCTGCGCCGGTTCGATGACCGCGTCCACGTACCCGCGCTCGGCGGCGATCCAGGGCGTCGCGATGGTCGCGTTGTAGAAGTCGATCATCTGCTCGCGCGCGGCGGCGCGCTGCGCGACGGGGGTCGCCTCGAGCTGCTTGCGGCCGATGATGCCGACCATGCTCTCCGCGCCCATCACCGCGATCCGCGCCGTCGGCCAGGCGAGGCTGATATCGGCGCCGAGTTGCTTGCAGCCCATCACGGCGTAGCCGCCGCCGTAGGCCTTGCGGGTCACCACCGTCACGATCGGCACGGTCGCCTCGATCACCGCGCGGAAGAACCGTCCGCCGCGCTTGATCACACCGTTGCGTTCCTCCTCGACACCGGGCAGCACGCCCGGGGTGTCGACGACGAACACCAGCGGCAGCCCGAAGGCGTCGCACAGCCGGATGAAATGGGTGGCCTTGTCCGAGCACTGCGCGTCCAGCGCGCCGCCGAGCACCTGCGGCTGGTTGGCGATCACGCCGACGCTGCGGCCGTCGACCCTGGCGAAGCCGGTGATCAGGTTCTGCGCGGTGCCCGCGGCCATCTCGTGGAACTCGCCGTCGTCGAACATCCGCAGCAGGACCTCGTGCATGTCGTAGCCGACCTTGTCCGAGTCCGGAATGATCGAGTTCAGCTCCAGGTCGTGCGCGGTGAGTTCCGGCTCCAGGCCCGGGTTCACCAGCGGCGGCTGTTCCAGGCAGCTGGTGGGCAGATAGCTCAGGTAGTTGCGCACCCAGTCGAACGCGGCCTGCTCATCGGGTGCGACGTGATGCAGCGTGCCGTTCACGGCCTGGACGGCGGCGCCGCCGAGTTCCTCGGCGCTGACCACCTCGCCGGTGACCGCCTTGATCACCTCGGGCCCGGTGACGAACATGTACGACTTCTCGGTCGCCACCAGCACGTCCATGTTGACCGGGCCGTACACCGAACCCGCCGCGCACTTGCCGAGCATGATCGCCACCATCGGCACGTACCCGGACAGCTCCTCCTGGCGCCGGCACATCAGCGCGTACCAGGCCAGCGAGGTCACGGCGTCCTGAATGCGGGCGCCGCCGGAGTCGTTGATCGCGACCACGGGGCAGGCCTTCTCGTAGGCGAACTCCATCGCGGCCGCGACCTTGCGGCCGAACATCTCACCGACCGAGCCGCCGTGCACGGTCTGGTCGTGCGCGATCACCACGACGGGTCGTCCGTCGATGGTGCCGCGGCCGGTGACCACGCCGTCGCCGTACATCGCGTTGTTCGCGCCCGGCTGCCGGACCAGCTTGCCCATCTCCACGAAACTGCCCTTGTCGAGCAGCGCGCGCACCCGCTCGCGGGCGCTGGGTATGCCTTTCGCCTTGCGTTTCGCGATGCCGGTCTCGCCCGCGGGTTCCTCGGCCAGCTCCAGGATCCCCCGCAGCTCTTCCAGCTTGTCTCGCGTACCGCTCATATGTGGTGTAGCCCTTCGAAAACTTTGCCGCGTCGCCGGACGGGGGCGCAGCGCTCGATGGTATCCGTGGACCGTGTCGCTGCACACCTGCCGGTCGTTACCGATGGGACAGTTCACAGGTTTACCCGGCTTCCGCTCCGGTCGGGCCGGCCTCGGTGCGACCTGCGCACTCGGGCGCGAACTGTGCGAACTACCAGTCGCCGCCGCGGGTTGCGATGAGTGTTCATGACAGCCGTGGCTACACCTTTTGAAGGGCGAGCGGCGGGTTCTAGGGTGGGCTCGACGCAGCGCCGGAATGCGCGGTCGGCGCTGCGTCATACTTTGCTGCCGAGAGGGATCGGGCGGCGGCCGGATGCCGCGGCGCACGTATTATGTTGCCGGTCAACAGAAGAAATATGCGCCGAAGCGACCGGTATGCCGAAAATAACTCGCAGGCTTGTGATTTCGCCCAATGAGAGCTGTGCAGGCTGATGACTTACCTGATTCCACCGGCGTATCCCGATTCGATCACGATTCGCCGCTAGCCTTTGTCAGTCATGACGGCTATGCGGATGAGTTCGGGCACCGAGGGTCTCGCGTCGAAACTGCTGGACTACTTGGCGCAACACACCGGTGGTGGTCTGCACGGCGACGTCGCGCGGACCACGCGCAACTGTGTGGTGGCGGCGGTGGAGCGCCGGACGCCACGGTGGCAGGCGGCGCTGGGCGAACCACCCGAAATCGCGGGTATCGCAACACGATCGGCGCGTGAGGGAGTCGCACTGGAAACGGTGCTCGGCGCCTACCATGACGAAATCCGTTCCGGCCTCGAATTCGTCGCGGCGGACACCGAGAACGACGAGCTGGTCGCGGGCGCGCAATTGATCTTGCAGGTACTGGAAATGGTCACGCTCACCGCCTCGACCGCCTACGTGGACGAGCATCGGCTGGTCGCCCGCGAACACCAGACTGCCGCACAGACTTTGGTCGCCGCGCTGCTCGGCGGGCACGCGCTGGGAGAGCTGGCGGCGCAGACCGGGATCGCGATCGCCGCGCGGTATCAGGTGGTGGCGCTGCACATCCCGGCACACCCGGACGAGCGAAGACCGGGTGCCGGAACCGTGGCCGCGCGGCGCAAACTGCGCAGGTTGCAGGCGGCGCTGGCCGATCCGCTCGGCTCCCGGGCCTTGCCGCTGCTCTCGGCGGCGGGTGGCACGATCCTGGTACCGGTCGACGCCCCGCACGCTCGGGTCGGTGCGCCCGCGATGACGGCCGACGTGCTCACTCTGCTGAGCGAGGCCGCCGAGGTGTCGCTGACCGCGGTGGTGGCCACCGGCGAGACCGCGTGCATACCCGAATTGGCCGCGCACACCCACGATCTGCTGGACCGGATGCGGACGGCGGGCCGGCCGCCCGGTCTCTATCGGATCTGTGAGCCGGTGGCCGCACCGGATTGTGACGGCGAACAGCCGGTCCGGGTGCCGGTCGTCACCTCCACCAATGATCACGAAATAGGCCGTTCCGCCTGATATTTCCGCGTTATCGTCGAAATCGGCGTGCGCGCCGCGCCGAGCAGAGGAGTGCGAGTGACCACCGCGTTGACCGATACGGATATTCTCCGCGAACTGGAACCCGTCGCCGAGCGCCTGCTGAATGATCATCTGCGCAAGACCAAGGCGTGGCACCCGCACGACTATGTGCCCTGGGATGATGGGCGGAATTTCGCCGCCCTCGGCGGAATCGATTGGGCGCCCGAGCAATCGAAGCTCACCGAAGTGGCTCGGGTCGCGATGGTGACCAACCTGCTCACCGAGGACAATCTGCCCTCCTATCACCGGGAGATCTCGGAATCGTTCTCCCTCGACGGTGTTTGGGGCACCTGGGTGGGGCGCTGGACCGCCGAGGAGAACCGGCACGCGATTGTCATGCGCGACTATTTGGTGGTCACCCGCGCGGTCGACCCGGTGGCGTTGGAGCAGGCCAGGATGGCGCATATGACGACGGGTGTCGCGAAACCCGTGAAAGGACCGCAGTTTCTGCGGTCTGTCGCTTATGTGACACTCCAGGAATTGGCCACGAGAATCAGTCATCGGAACACCGGTATCGCGTGCAACGAGCCTGTCGCCGAGCGTATGCTGCAACGTATTGCCGCCGATGAAAACCTGCACATGATCTTTTATCGCAACATCAGCGCCGCGGCACTCGACCTGCTGCCGAACGAGATGCTGCGTGCCGTCACGGATATCGTCACGCGCTTCCAGATGCCGGGCCTGACCCAGCCGAACTTCCGCCGCAACGCCGTCGTGCTGGCGAAACACGGCATCTACGACCTCCGGCAACACCTGGACACAGTGGTGCAGCCCGTTTTACGGGCATGGCGCGTGTTCGAGCGCACCGATCTGTCCGGCGACGGCGCACGGGCCCGCGACGAGCTGGCGGCCTACCTCGACGAATTAGCGCAGCAGGCAACGCGATTCGAGGAGCAACGCGATCGAGTAGCGGCCAGACAGGCAGAACGAGCCGCCGCGGCGCAATGAGTACCCGAGGGCCGATCACCGCGGCGGCGATGGTAGCCATCGCCGTGCTGGCCGGTGTGCCCGCGCAGGCGGACGACGTGCCCGGCGTGCCGAGCGCGCCGCCGCCCGCGATCGATCCCGCGATGACCCGGACCGGACTGCTGTCCATCGAGAGCATCGGACCGCAGCGGGACCACCTGAAGATCGCGTCCGCGGCCATGCGCCGGGTGATCGAGGTGGACGTGTTGCGCGGCACCGGCGCGGCACCGCGCCCGACGCTGTATCTGCTCGACGGCGTCGACGGCGAGACCACCTCGGGCTGGCTCAGCAAGGGCGGCGCGGCGGAGTTCTTCGCGGACAAGCCGGTGGACGTGGTGCTGACCAGCGGCGGTACCGGCAGCATGTACAGCGACTGGGTCCGCCACGACACCGCGCTCGGACTCAATCGGTGGGAGACCTTCCTGACCGAGGAACTGCCGCCGATCGTGGAATCGCTGCTGAAGGCCGACGGACGCCGGGCCATCGCGGGCGTGTCCATGGGCGCGCAGGCGGCGATGATGCTGGCGCAGCGCCATCCGGGCCGCTACCGCGCCGTCGCGGGCATGAGCGGCTGCTATTCCACCGCCGACCCGCTCGGCCACGCGGTCACCACGATCACCGTGGCCTCGCGCGGCGGTAATGTCGAAAACCTCTGGGGGCCACCGACTTCCCCGGAATGGGCGGCGCACGACAGCCTGCTCGGCGCACCGGCGCTGCGCGGCACCGCGATCTATCTGTCGGCCGCCACCGGCACGCCGACCGGCGCCGATCTGGTGTCGATCGCGCAGTCCCCGTCGATCGTCGACGCGCTGCGGCTGGCCGGCGGCGGCGCCGCGCTGGAAGCGGGGGCGCGCACCTGCACCGAACGCTTCGCGGGGCGGCTGCACGAGCTGAAGATCCCCGCCGTCGTCGAGTACGCGCCCGAGGGCATGCACACCTGGCCTGATTTCGAAGCCCAGCTGCCGCGGGCCTGGCGGGTATTGGCCGAGGCGTTGGCGCTGCCGTCGCCGAAGTGACGGGGAATCACCGCTCGGCGCGCGCGTTGAGACAGGTATGACCTCGGCACTTCCCTCCGTCCGGTTCTCCATCCTGGACCGCTCCCGCGTCCGGCGCGGGCAGAGCCATCCCGCGGCGTTGCGCGACACGATCGAGTTCGCGCGGCTCGCGGAGGAATGGGGTTATCACCGATTCTGGGTGTCGGAGCACCACGGCGTGCCCGGCGTCGCCGGGTCGGCGCCGACGGTGCTGGCCGCGGCCGCCGCGGCGGCGACCGCGCACATCCGGATCGGCACCGGCGGGGTCATGCTGCCCAATCATCAGCCGTTGATCGTCGCCGAACAGTTCGGTGTGCTGGAATCGCTGTATCCGGGCCGGATCGATATGGGTCTGGGCCGCTCGGTCGGCTTCACCGACGGGGTCCGGCGCGCGCTCGGACACGACAAACGCGACGCCGAGGACTTCGACGCGCAGCTGACCGAATTGCTGGACTACTTCACCCACGGCCGGCACGGCGTGCACGGCTGGCCGGCCGAAGGGCTGCGGATCCCGGCGTTCCTGCTGGCCACCGGGTCGGGCGCGGAGCGGGCAGCCCGCTTCGGGTTGCCGCTGGTGATCGCGGCGGTCGGCGGCCCGGATCGGATGATCGAGGCGATCGCCCGGTACCGCGACGGATTCCAGGCCACCGCCTGGGGTGCCGAGCCATATGTCATGGTCTCGGGCTCGGTCGTGATCGCCGATACCACCGAGCAGGCGCGGCGGCTGCTGCTGCCGGAGGCGTGGTCGGCCGCGTACTCGCGCACGCGCGGCGAGTTCCCGGCCCTGATCCCGCCCGCGGAGATCGAGGCGATGAGCATGACCGAGCGGGAACGCCGGATCTTCCAGGAGTCGTTGGCCGGGCACGTGCACGGCACCGAAGACGAGGTCGCCGAGCAACTCGAGCAATGGGTGAGCGCCACCGGTGCCGACGAGATCCTGGTACACACCAGCACCTTCGACCGCGCGGCGCGCCTGGAATCGCATCGGCGACTGGCCCGGGTGGCCGGATTGTCCACCGCGCGAACGGAATCGCCCGCATGAAAGCTCAATCCGGTGGGGGCAAGGCGACTTCGGCGGCCGCATAGCCGAAAACCGTGCGGCCGCGGGACCGGGCGTCGATGGCGATGGTGGCACGGCGCCGCCGTGCGTCCACCGCGGTGACCCGGCCGGTGAATTCGATCTCGCAGGTCGCCGCGGGCCCGATCCGCAGATAGTGCGTGTAGTGCGCGAACTGGGCGCGCAGCCGGGTGATCGCGGCCGGGTCGCCGAGGCGCGAACTGACGAAGGCCGCGGCCAAGCCGAGTTTCAGCATGCTCGGTGCGGTGGTCGCGGGCAGCGTGTACTCCGCGGCCGAAGCTGTGCCGGCGGTGTCGGGGGCGCGGTCGCCGACTATCGCGGCGAAGTCCAGGATGTCGTCGCGGGAGAGCCGGACCGTCTGCGCGGGCAGCATGGTGCCGACGGTCATGGTATGGAAGGCATTGTGGCGCAGTGGAAATCGCTTGGCCCGACGCCGCGCGGGCGCCCGATGCTCGGTGCGCCGCGGACGAGGCGCGGACTGCCCACGCGTCCCGATGGCGCGGACCGTCTCGGCCAGGCGCGGGCCGCTCGACCCGGTATGTGCGAGCAGCGAGGTGGAGCCGGTCTGCACCGGCGCGCCGTGCTGGTCGGTGAGCACACTCTTGATCGTCAAGACGTCGTAATCGGCGAACTGGCGAAATGATTCGACCGCGAGATCGCCGGTCAGCCGATCGCCCGCGACCAGTGGCCGCATGGCGTCGAACACCTGATCCGCGTGCAGAATTCGGGTCGGCCGATAGTCGGCGAGCACCGCATCCAATAATTCGCTCTGGACATCACCGAGAATTGCGCAGGCAAATGTCGCAGGGGCGACCAGGCCGGTGAATCCGAGCTCGGCGGCGGCATCGGCACTCCAGTGCGCCGGATGGAAATCCTGGACGGCCCTGGCGAATTCGCGAATCCGGGCGGCATCGACCAGATAGGGCGCCGTCGCCCGGCACCGCTGGTCGGCCAGCGTCCACGTGTTCACCTCGGTCATCGGCCCATACTCGGCCTCGCGCGCGGTCGACAGCTGCTGGTCGGCAGCTTTCCTGGAGAATTCACGATCCGCGGGCCGCTGTGTTTGGGAAAAGCTCCGGAGCGGGCGAACTGTGCCGTTTACCTAAGCCCGACAACGACATTGGTGAGCTGTCCAGATACCCCGGCGTGAGCTAGGTCGCACTTTCCGGCGGATTTAGCGTTGGCGCAGTTTCCACGCTGTCGAGCGGAATTCGGCAGCGCGTCCGAAATCTTCTGCTCGAAATAGGAAGGTATGCAATGAAGCGAAGTACCTCAGGCCGTTCGTCGCTCGCGGCGGTGGTGATGCTGGGTGTTTCGGTGCTCGTGCTCGGCGTCGGAGGTGTCGGCGCGAACGCCGAACCCACAGCGCAACCGACCGAACAAGAGCTGGCCGATTACATCGCGGCGGGCCGCAAGGCCGCGCCGGTCGCGGACTCGGGCAGTTCGTCCGGTTCCGCGTGCAACTCCGGCAGCGGCGCGGGATCGGGCAACGGCTCCGGCAACTGCTACGGCGGATCGGGGAGCAGTTCGGGGCTCTCGGGTGGATACGCCAGTGACACAGTCGGTTACGGGCCGCCGATGACCTCCTGGCTGGCGGCCTTCGGCTACGGCCTGGCCAATCCCGACGCCGCGCCGCCCGGCGCCAACGACTGGAACTGCAAGCCCACCGCCGCGCATCCGCGACCGGTCGTGCTGCTGCACGGCACCTGGATGAACGCCTACAACGGCTACGCGTACATGGGCCAGCCGATCAAGGACGCGGGTTTCTGTACCTTCACGTTCAACTACGGCCGCTCCAGTGTGATCCAGGGCGGCGGGCTCGGCGCGGTGCTGCCCGGCGTGATGGGCACCGGCTACATCCAGGATTCCGCCAAGCAGCTCGCCGTCTTCGTCGACCGGGTGCTCGCGGCCACCGGCACCGACGAGGTCGACATTGTGGCGCATTCGCAGGGCGGCTCGATGGCGAACTGGTACACCAAGTTCGAGGGCGGGGCCGAGAAGACGAAGAATCTGATCACCTACGGCGCCACCCACCACGGCACCTCGCTCGACGGCATCGGCGCGCTCGGCCGGGCGATCAACAACCTCGGCATCGATATCCTCGGCTTCATCGAGATCTTCGTGGGGCACGCGGGTATCCAGCAGACGATCGGCTCGGACTTCGTCAACCAGCTCAATGCCAACGGCGACACCGTGCCCGGCGTCGACTACACGATCGTCGGCACCCGCTACGACGAGGTCACCAACCCGTACCCGCTGACCTTCCTGCAGCCCGGCCCGGGCGCCACGGTGCAGAACATCACCCTGCAGGACGGCTGCGAACAGGACCTTTCGGACCATCTGACGATGATGTATTCGCCGCGCTCCCTGTCCATCGCGCTGCGCGCGCTCGACCCGGTCGGTCATCCGAACCTGGAGTGCACATTCAACCCGTGGGTGGTCGGCGGCGGCGGATCGCTGTAGCAACGCACGGGTGACAGACCGAGCGGCGATCGCACGCGCCGCTCGGTCTGTACTCGTTGTAGGGGCAACTGAACGAGATTCACCGGCCATTGGCCGAGCTGTCGCATCGCCTCCATCGAGCGCTGTTTTGCTCGAAGTCGCGCCGATCCGGTGCGGGCAGGTCCGGGACCACGTGCAGGGGATCCGGGCCCGCCCGCACCGGATCGTGTTGTTGTGCGGCAATTCTCGGCAGGGTGTGCGAAGCGGAAGGCGTGTGATGAGACGAAGGTCAGCCGATCGGTGGCCGATCACCGCGGTGTTGGTCGGTGTCGCGATGCTCGTGCTCGGGGTGGCGGCCCCGGCCGCGAGCGCCGCACCGCCCGATCCGTCGGTGGCGGCGCGGCTCGCCGAGCTGATCGGTGTGCGCGGCCAGCCTGCGCCGATCGCCGCGTCCGACAGCATTTCCGGCCTGTCCGGTGGATTCGCCAGTGACACCGTCGGTTCCGGTCCGCCGCAACGCGCGTTCCTGGCGGCTTTCGGCTACGGCCTGTTTCATCCGGACGCGGCGCCGCCGGGCAGCAACGACTGGAACTGCCGGCCGACCGCGGCGCATCCGCGTCCGGTCGTGCTGCTGCACGGCACCTGGATGAACGCGTACAACAGCTTCGCCTACCTGAGCAGGCCGCTACAGGACGCGGGCTTGTGCACCTTCGCTTTCAACTACGGCCGTTCCGGACCGATCCAGGGCGGGGGCGTGCCGCCGCTACTGCCCGGCGTGATGGGCACCGGTGACATCGCGGATTCGGCCCGGCAGCTGGCCGGATTCGTGGATCGGGTGCGCGCGACCACCGGCGCGGCGCAGGTCGACCTCGTCGGCTACTCGCAGGGCGCGGCCATGGCGAACTGGTACACCAGATTCGACAATGGCGCGGACAAAGTGGGGCATCTCGTCAGCCTCGGCGGCACCCACCACGGGACCACCCTCGACGGCATCGGCCTGCTCGGCCGCATGATCAACAATATCGGCCTGAACGTGATCGGTGCGGCCGGTGTCGTGGTGGGCGACGCGGCGATCCAGCAGACGGTCGGTTCGGACTTCGTCGCACGGCTGAACGCCGACGGCGACACGGTGCCCGGCATCGACTACACCGTGGTCGGCACCCGCTACGACGAGATCGTCACGCCGTATCAGTCGACCTTCCTGCGCCCGGTCGCGGGCGCGTCGGTCGCGAACATCACCCTGCAGGACGGCTGCGAGCAGGATCTCTCCGATCATCAGACGCTCATGTACTCGCCGCGCGCGCTCTCGATCGTGTTGCGCGCGCTCGATCCGGCCGGGCACCCCGATCTCGTCTGCACCTTCAACCCGTGGTTGATCGGCGGTGGCGGCGGCCTCTGACCCCACCCGCCGGGGGATCGCTTCTCCGAGCACAGGACTCCGGTCCGCCGCTCACGAAGGAGAAGCACGTCATGACCGCACCACTGTCGCTCGTCCCGGACGGTCCGCCCGGATTCGGCGGGGCACTGGCGACTTTTCACCGCACGGTCCGCCACGTGCGGGCCTACCCGGCGCATCTGGCCCGCCACGGCGTCGACCCCGAAACGATCAGCACGCCAGCGGATTTCGCCGAGCTGCCGGTGGTCACCAAGGACAACTACCTGAAGGCGCACACGCTTGCGGAGCTGATGCCGCACGGTGACATCAGCGAGGCGGGTACCTGGTCGAGTAGTTCGGGCTCCACCGGGAAGCCGACCTACTGGCCGCGGGAGCTGCTGTCGCTGCAACACAGCCGCGAGTACTACGACCGCATCCTGCGCGCGTTTGACGCCCCGGGGCGGACGACGTTGCTGGTCAATGCTTTCGCGATGGGCACGTGGATCGGCGGCACCTATACCCACCACGGCGTGCTCGAAGCGCGCCGCCGGGGTCACCGGGTCTCGGTGGCCACCCCCGGCATCGATGTGGACGCGGTGCTCGCCACCATGGCCGATCTCGGCCCGCACTACGACCAGGTGGTGCTCGCCGCGTACCCGCCGTTCGCTCAGGACGTGCTGGACCACGCGCCGCCCGAGGTGCGCGCGCTGAAGCCCGCGCTGCTGCTGGCGGGGGAGAACATCACCGAAGCGTGGCGCGACCACGTGCTCGCCCGCACGGGGCAGCCGGATCGGCCGGAGCGCACCTGTGCGATCTACGGCACCGCCGACGCGGGGGTGATGGGACACGAGACACCGACCACCATCGCCATCCGGCGGCTCGCCCGCACCGATGCCCGTTTGCGCGCGGCGCTTTTCGGCGGCGACGATCCCGCGTTGCCCACCTTCGTCGAGTACGACCCGCACCTGCGCTACACCGAAACCGATGCGCAGGGCCGGTTCCTGTTCACCGTCGACGGCGCCCTGCCGCTGGTGCGGTATCGGATCAACGACGAAGGGTCGATCCTGACGCCGTGGCAGGTCGCCGCGGCGCTGCGCCGCTGCGGGCACCGGATTCCGGTGCGCACCAACACGATCGGTGCGGGTTTTCTCGCACTGCACCGGCGCCGGGACGTCGCCGCGAGCTTCTATGCCGTGAAGCTGTACCCGGAAAACCTCCGTGCGGCACTGGAAAAGCCTGAGGTCGCCGCGCAGGTGACCGGAAAGTTCGTGCTGGCCACCGTGACCGGCGCCGCCTTCGAACAGACGCTGACCCTGCGGGTCGAGTTGCGGGCGGCGGCCGAAGCCGGTGCCGATTTCACCGCCCGGCTACGGCAACTCGTCACCGCCGAACTGGAGCGCAGCAACAGCGAATACCGCAGGCTGCGTGCCGTTCTCGGGGCGGCCGCCGACCCCGTGCTCACCCTCGAGCCCTTCGGCGGCACCGCCTTCCGGTACACCGCCAAGCACAAGTACCTGGAGCAGAACCGATGATCGAGATTCTGGACCCCTTCGCCGATACCGCGCGGATCGCGCATCTGCTGCGGCCCGCCGCGCGCTACCATCTGGTGGACGCGCACGCGGCGGCCGCGGCCGAGCTCGCCGCGATCGACCCCGCCGCGGCGGCGCTCACCTCCCGGTTCGTCGTCTATCCGTGGCGGCGCACGATCGTGCGCCTGCCCGAGGCGGAGGCGTTCTGGCGGCTGCGTACCGCGCGTAATCGGTATCTGCTCGACGAACCCGAGCAGCGCGCCTGGTCGGCCGCGCTGGTCGGCGTCGCAGGCCTGAGCGTCGGCTGGTCGGCCCTGTCGGTCTGTGCGCTGACCGGTGCGCGGCGCTTCCGGCTGGCCGAGCACGATCGGCTGTCGCTCACCAACCTGAACCGGCTGCCCGCCTCGGTGTGCGATCTCGGGGTGCCGAAGCTGACCATCGCGCACCGACGGGTGCTCGAAATCGATCCGTACAGTGAGGTTTCCGCTTTTCCGGACGGGTACACCCCGGCGGCGGCCGCGCAATTCCTCGGTACCGCGCCGGGCGCGGAACCGCTCACCGTGCTGGTGGAGGAGATGGACGATCTCCCGGCGAAGATCGATATCCGCCGCCGCGCCCGGGCCGCGGGCATCCCGGTCGTCATGGCCACCGACAACGGGGACAACGCGATCCTCGACGTCGAGCGATTCGATCTGGATCCGCGGTACCCGATCTTCCACGGCCGGGTCGGCGACCTCGATGATCTCACCGCTGCCGAACTCACGGACCCGGCCACTCGGGCGCGGGTGGCGCAGCGCATCGTGGGCACCGAACTCACGCCGCGCACCCGCTTCTCGCTCACCGAGGTGGGCCGGTCGCTGCACTCCTGGCCGCAGCTCGGCACGGCCGCGACGGTGGCGGGCGCGGCGGCCGCGTACGCCGCCCGACTGGTGGCCACGGGGCATCCGCTACCGTCCGGGCGCTACCGGATCGACCTCGATCGGGCGTTGCTCGGGAGCGCCGCCGAAGTGGCCGAGAGCTGGAACGAGCTGAGCGAGACCGCGTTCCGGGCCGCGATGGCGTCTGGAGGAGAGCGGCCGTGACCGAGTCGCGTTGTGTGCGTTCAGCCTTCGGAATCGACCGGCGGCATCGTGCCGGTGTGCCCGTGAATCCAGATGGGCGTGATGGTGTGCCGGATGAACCGCCACCCGCGCTTGCCGCGCTCGGCTCGAAAGATGTACCGGCTGCCCAGCATTCGGTGCTCGCCGGGCCGCTCGCCCACGGGCACGAACACCGCGAGCACGTCGGCGGTCACCGTCGCCGCGGCGCCGTCCGCGGCGATCACCAGTCCGGAGACGAAATGCTGGGTGGCCGCGTATATCTCGTGGTTGCTCCGGGCGAGCTCGATGATCGCGGCGGCGCCGCTCGACCGGCCCGCGGGCGTCTCGAGCGTCGCGTCGGCGGTGTACACCTCGGCCAGACCGTCGAAGTTCCTGGTGTCCAGGCACTGGGTGACCGCCGTGACGAGATCGTGCAGGTCCGCGCGGTCGAGCAGGTCCTCGATACGCCGGGCATTCGACGTCATGTCGACAAACTAGTGCAGTCCGGGCGGTCGCGTCGAGGCAATTGTCCGCAACGGTCGCATCGGGGAGTGCGGGGATGAACGCGCTGCGACGCGCGGTGATCACGGCCTGCGCGCTCACCCGGACCACGGAGCTGCTGGCCGGGGCCACGGGCGCGCGCTGGTTCCTGCCCGAGGTGCTGGTCCCGCGGTTCGCGGCGCTGGGCGGTCTCGACGCGACGGTGTTCGCCGCGCAGCTCGCGGCGGTCCGGTCCTTCGACGACGGGCGGTGGACCGCGTACTGGCAGCGGTTGGCGGACGAGCGGCTCGCGGCGGCGTATCGAGGTCTGACGACGGTCGCAGCCGGGCAGGGGGAGCGGCTGCCGGAAGCGCACCTGCTGTTCGGGCACGGTGCCGCGTGGAGCGCCGAGCAGCTCGGCAGGCTGCTGGGGCCGGCCGCGGAGTTCGTCGGTGATCGCGGGCCCGTGCCGCGGTGCGACGCGACCGCCGGGGCGCCGCGTGCGGCCGAGCCGATCCATGCGGCGCGAATCATTGTGTTGGACAGCCTGTTGCAGGCCATCGCCTACCAGATCGTCGCCGCTTGGCCCGGCGCGACGCCGGCGCGGCTGCGAGCGTATCGGCGGGCACGGTTGCTTTCCGAACTATTGCTCACGGCGCTGGCGCCCGCGCTGGGGCTGGACGTCGCCGTGGTCGAGATATCGGCCGGGCACGAAATCGTCCGTGCCGTCACCATTTTCCCGCGCGGCACGCAGCGCTGCCCGGTGTTGCTCGTGACGAACGGGCTGGACGGTACCGTGGCGGAGCTGGCACTCCCGCTGCTGAAATATCGGCACACCGGGATCGGGTTGCTGATCATGGAGCTGCCGGGCAGTTACACCGCTGCGCGGCCGGATCCGGTGGCGGCGCCCGGGGTCTACCGCGCGGTGCTCGACTATCTGAGCGGGCACCGTCGCGTGGCCGCGGACCGAATCGCCATGTTCGGCATGAGTTTCGGCGGTTACTGGGCGGCGCGGACGGCCGCGGTCGACGCGAGGGTGCGGTGCGTGGTGTGCTGCGGTGCGCCCGCGCACCGCGCGTTCGGCCCGGCCGGCGCGTTCGGAGTGCCGGAACCAGTGCTGCGCGCCATGGGCGTCGCGCTCGGCGCGCAGACCCTGCGCCGGATCGGGGCCGAGCTCGCCACACTGTCGCTGCGCCGATGGTATGCCGACATCGGGATACCGATGCTGGTCATCGGCGGTGACTGCGACCAGGTGGTCGACACCCGGGACGCGCGGGAACTCGCGGCCGCGGTGCCGAGCGCTGCCTTGCGGCTGTATCCGGGGGACGACCACTGTGCCCCAGCGCATTTCGTGGAGTGGCTGGACACGGCCCTGCGCTGGCTGACCGTCCACCTCGGGTCGGGACAGCCCGCTATCGGCTCCGAAGTCCGTTCAGCACCAGCGTGCTGACGAATTCGGCGTTCGCGTCGGGGTCGACGGACCGGCGGGTGAAACAGCGCAGCAGCAGGGTGTTGGTGAGGAGCGCGGCGAGTTCCTGCGGGGACTGATCGTCGGCGAACACGCCCGCGCCCTGGGCCTCGGTGAGGATCGGGACGAGGAGGCCGGGGAAGTCGAGTTCGCGCCGGATCGAGATCAATCCGTCCTCCTCGGCGTAAGTGTCGTGCGCGACCGCGGCCATCAGCGCGTCCATGAACGCGCGCTCGCTGGCGACCAGGCGGGCACACCGGACGAAGTGGCGGTGCACGATCGCCACCGCGTCGTAGCCGATCGCCGCGTCGTCGGCGATATCGAGTTGCAGCGAGGCGTACGCGGGTTTCAGCGCGTCCAGGATGAGCTGGGTCTTGGTCGGGAAGATCCGTTTGGCCTTGTCCAGCGGGACCCGCGCCTCGGTCGCGATCGCCTCGATACCGGTCATGAAATAGCCGCGTTTGGTGAATTCCGTCCGGGCGGCGCTCAGCAACGCCGCGCGCGGTTCACTCGGCAGGGCGGTCGGCAGGGCGGGCGCGGCGGCCAGCGCGGTGAGCGCGTCCTCGATGTGCTCGTGCCGCTGCTCGGTGTCCACCGCGACGTTCAGCACGCCGAGCACCGCCGCGGCGACGAGTTCGGCAGGTACCGCCGCCGGCTCGACCCGACGCCGCAGGAGAAAGCCCTCCAGCAGCGCGGACAACACCACGCAGAAGCTCTCCTTGGTGAGCGGTTTACGCAGTGTCGCACCGGATTTGGCGAACAACACCTCGAAGATCGCCAGGATCAACTGATCGGTGTGCCGGTAGGTCGCCTGCAGGCCGCCACGCGGTGCGGTCGGCGCGAGCGCGTGCGCGAGCAGCCTGGTGGTCGCACTCCGGTCCGAACACGCGGCGTCGAAATGGGTGATCACCAGTTCGCGGACCGCGCGGATGCGGTCGCCGTCCGCGGCGTCGAGCGCCTGCCGCGCGCACTCGCAGACGTTGGCCGTGCGGACCCTGGCGTCATCGATCAACTGGTCGAGCACCCGGACCAGGAACCGGGATTTGGTGGCGAACTTGCGGTAGAAAGTGGCGTTCGAGGAGTTCGCCCGGTCGATCACCTCCTCGATGCGCAGGCCGCCGTCCAATAGCTTTGCGGGCTGCTCGAGCAGCACCTGCAAGCCGGCTTGGACGAGTTCGGTGGCCGCACGGTCATCGACGGGAATGAGTTTGCTCCTGACTGGCTGTTCCGCTGGCGCGAGACGCGGAGGTGTCAGTGGGTTGATCCGGACACACCGGCGAACCGTTACGGCATATCTGAGAGTGATCACTCTCGAGTGACGGCGATCGGTCCGCGCGCTGGCAGTGACGTGCGGATCATTGCGCGGTTACATAGGCGGTGTCCCCTTGGATTCGTTGTGTACCGGGGTATTTCGGATAGTGAAGCGAAGGAACGAGCGATGCGTACCGTGGCCGGAAACGAGAACGAACCGCAGCGTGCCGCGGCCGAGACCACCCCGTTGCTGAGTAGTCGCGAAACCCAGGTGCTGCTCGCGTGGTTCCACGCGGACTCCAAGAATGTCGTTGCGGCGCAACTGTTCATCGCGCTCGGCACGGTGAACACACACCTGTCCCGGATCAGGGAGAAGTACGCGGCGGCGGGCCGGCCCGCGCCCACCAAAGCGTCGCTGGTGGCGCGTGCCCTGCAGGACGGCCTCATCGGTATCGATGATCTGTGAGCACCCCGACTTTCACTCGGTGATCGTCGCGCACTGCGCCGACATCGTCGCGGCGATATCGGTTGCGGTGAGCGTCGCCGACGTGCACGCGGCGAGATATTCGGCCCAGGAGCTCTCCTGCTCCACGAAGGCCTCGGACTGCGTTGTCGCACAGAAGAACTGAGCCGAGGCCACCTTGTCGTCCAGTCCGAAGACCACGTCGACGGCCACCTCGCGCTGCGCGGCGACCGTGATCGCGGCGATCGCGCGGCGGCCGATCACATGTTTGGCGTGCACCTTCGCCAGGGTGAGATCCCGGACGCGCGGTGTACTGATCCCGACGACGTTGCCGTAGTGCCATCGGCGCCCCGCCTGCCCGCCAGCCTGTCCGGCGGCGGCGTGCACCGCGAGGATGAGCTCGCTGAGCGCCGCGGCGGCAACTGCCACCTCATACGTTTGTCGACGGTTCACCTCGGTGCCCAAACCTTCCGCCTGCGGTCGCGTTGATAGTGGCCCGGCGACCGAGTTCAGAATAAACAATGCCCTGGGAATTCCGTGGGCGCCGTTGGTCTGCAACGACGGTGCGGTCCTCGCCGGATGCCCGTTCCGTTTCGTCCGCTGACACTTGACGTTGTCACGATTCGGCAACGTTGTCTGTCGGTCGAATGCCCGACACCGTCGCGCGGGCTACCGGGGCCCGCGTCCCTCGGAGACCGGCGTCGGCAACCGCTCCAGGCCGGGCAGCGTGCCTAGCGGAATCGCTTGGGCGGCAACGAAGACGTCGGCGAAACCCACCGGCACCCGCGCGCCCACCGTACCGATGCCGAACTGCCAGGGCAGCCGCAGCGCGCCCTGCGGCCCGCTCACCCGCTTCGCGATCTGCGTGGTGGTGAAATCGGTGTCGCAGTGCGGGAAGCAGTGGACGGCGACCGCTGATCCGTCGGGCCCGTCCAAGGCCATCCACATGATCGCGCTACGGCCCGGAAAACAGCCGACATACGGCGATTCCGAGGCGAGCCGGGTGGTGTTGAAGGCCGGAGCCGCGTCGGCCAGCGCGGTGAAACAGCGGCGGATATCACCGGGGCCGTAGATCAGCAGGCTCAGCCCGGCCTGATCGAGCCCGATGAAGGTGGCCTGCTTGGGATTGCCCTCGTCGCGTGGATCGAGCAGCGCGACCCGGCCGGGTCCGGTGCTCGGGTGTGCGGTCCGCGGCCGGTGTCCGAACAGTGCCATCGCTCATCGCCCCTGGTAGCTCTGTAGGATCTGGATCTTCTTGTCCAAGTAGCGCTTCAACACGTTCGCGTTGTTGTCGAACGCGGCGACCGAGCGCAGCACCTGTTCGAGATCACGCTCGAACTGGTCCTTGACGCTGTCGCGCCACTCGGCCCCGCGCAGCGAAGAGCGCACTCGGGTGATCGCCTGGTTGATCTCCCGCTGCGACCGATCGATGTCGCCTTTGAGCTTCTTGAGCGAATCCGGGTTCGCCTGAATGGAACTCATCGTTTCTCCTTGTCGGGTTCTCAGTAGTTGGAGAGCTCGGTCAGCACGAAGTCGATGGCCATGTCGTAGGCGGTCAGCGCCTGCACGAACCGGCGTTCCTCGTCGGCCAGGGGTTGCAGTTTGCGCTCGGTCAGCCTGCGCAGCACCGTGTCGTGCCATACCTGGCCCGCGCGCTGCTCGGCCGCCGTCCTGGCGCGCCGATTCGCGTCGAATTCATCTCTGGCCCGGCGTAATCGGCTCATGCGTCCACCACCCTGGCCGGAATGCTCGCCAGGCCGAGCTGTCGCGCGATGGCGATCCGGTGAAAACCGTTGTGTACCGTGAAGCCGCCGTCGGGCCGCCGGCCGACCTGCAGGGCTTCGTCGCTGCCGAGGAACCATGTATAGGTATCCGCGTAGCTGCGCGCGCTGCAACGCCGCTCGTCCTGATCGCGGGCGCGGAAGTATTCGAGATCCTTGCCGAGGCGCAGCGCCGGGACGATCACGGTGTGGAAGGCGTTGAGCGCCCACTCGAGATCGGACTTCGACACGTCGGCGGGCAGCGGTTTGGTTCCGCCGGTCTCAGCGGTGTCGAGCGCGGACAGCGGGATCATCGCGTAGCCGGCCGGGAAACCCGCGGGCGTATCGAGCGAGACGCGTTCGGTCGCCCCTGACGGGGTGGCCGGGCCGCCGCTGGGCGCTGGGACCGCGGGTCCGTGGCCGGAGGGCATCGCGCCCACCGCGGACGAGGCGCGATTGTATGTGTCGAGGTCCTTGGCGATGAGGCCGAGCAATTGCGTCGTCTCGAGACTCAGCGCGACCCGTACCCGTGCGAATCGCCCGGCGGCCGCGGAGTATTCGGCGGTGGCGGCGGTGTACATGCGTTCCGCCCGGTGCACCGCTGCCAGGGCGCGCTCGGCGCGCTCGAGCGCCCTGCGCGGTCCGGAGCAGTCCGCGTCCTCGCTGCGGCAGCAGGCGTCGTAGGCGGCCTGCGCCTCGCGCAGCTTGCGCTCGCGTGCGCGGTTCTCCTGCGCGAGTTCCTGTTCGACCCGGCGCTGCGCGTGACCGGCGGTGCGCTCGCTGGATTCGACGTCGCGCAGATACTTGTCGAGGTCGCGGGCGAGCTGCCGCACGACCTGCGGGTCGTTGCGGGCAGTATCAGCCATGGTGGCCGCGCTCGGTTCGCAGCAGCAGTTCGAGCCATTCGGGCCCCGGAGCGGCGAAGCGCCGGACGATATCGGTGCGGGCGTTGTCGTAATCGTCCACCGCGAACTGGTTGGCGGTCAGGTTCGCCGCCACCTCCGAGTCGATCAGCACCCGGGAGTCGTCCTCGCTGGCCGGACCGAGCACCTTGAACCCGAACTGGCGCAACCCATCCGGATCGATACGGCGCTGCAGCGAGGCGTACCGGTCGGCCCAGCCGACGACGTGCAGCCCTACCTCGGGTCCGTGCCGGAGCAGGCGGGCCAGTTTGGTGCTCTCGCTGTCCTCGTCGAAGGCGTCCGGGTTCAGCTCCCGGGCACGGTGCAGACCGACGAGGAACAGCACGCGCGCGGGACCGTGGTACTCGTCGAGTTCGGTGCGCTCGGCGAGCTCGCTGAGCATGGAGTCGAGTACATCGCCGAGCTTGCGCCGGTGACAGGCCACCGCGCCGGCGGTGCAGAGCCGGGCGAACAGCGCTTCGCTGTGCTGTTCGATCGCGGCGAAATCGACGTACTCCACCCGGATGTCGGCCGCGCGCAGTACTGCGATCTGCAAAGCGAGGGTCGACAGCGCGTTCGGATCGACCACGAGCAGGTTGTTGCCGGGTTCGCGGCCGAGCCGGAGGGCCAGCGGCGGATCCAGCGACATGGGTGCGCCCATCGGCAGCACCAGCGCGGTGCGGCGGTCGGATCGGGTGAAGGTCTGCAGCGGGTAGTCCTGCGGCGCGACCTCGATATCGCCCTCGAAAACCGCAGGGCGAGCGGTGAAACCGTGTGCGTCGGCTTGCTCGCGCAACTGCGCGATCAGGGTCGCGTGCAGCTCGGCGGGCCAGTACGCGCATTGGAAGCGGTTGTTCGCCTCGGTCTGACCCGCGTGATCGTTGATGATGCCCTCGCCCGGTTTGGACAGCAGTTGCGCGTCGGCATTGCCCTCTGCGAGCAGCTGTTCGGAGTCCTGGGTGGAGCTGGCCAGCACGAGTCGATTCGGAATCTGGTTGAGCGCCGTGCGGATCTTCTGCCCGCCACCGGACACCGACTGCGAGGCCAGCAGCGTGTGCACCCCGAAGGCGCGGCCCTGCCGGATGATTCGATCGAGCAGTCCCGCGCCGCGGGTGGCGGTGGCGTCGTCCTGCTCGAGCAGCATGTGGAACTCGTCGATGATCAGCACGATGCGCGGCATCCGCTCGCCGGTGCTCTGCCGGTAACGCCCGATCTCCATCTGTCCCTGGCCCGCGTTCTTGAACAACGCGGCGCGCCGGGCGATCTCACTGTCCAGGCTCTCCAGCACGCTGATGCCGAAATCCCGGTTCGTCTCGATCGCAACGACTTTGGCGTGCGGCAGGCCCGGCGTCGCATACGGCTTGAACTCGACGCCCTCCTTGAAATCGATCAGGTAGAACTCGACCTCGGCCGGCGAGTACTGCAGCGCGATCCCGAGGATGATCGAGTGCAGCAGCACCGATTTGCCCGAGCCGGTCCGTCCGCCGATCAGCGCGCTCGACAGTGCGCCCGAGTCCAGGCGTAGCTCGGCGACGTCGGTGGCGCCCATCCGGCCGAAGCGCGCGACGATCCGATCGTCGACACTCGACTGCCACCAGGTCGCCGGGTCGTGCGGATCGGCGATGATCTCCGGTGCCTGGGTGCCCCTGGCCACCGCGCGCTCCATCGCCTGCACGGCGAGTTCGTGCACGCGTTTCGGCGCCACCTGGGTGTCACCCGAGGTCGCGAGGCTGCGTTCGATATGCGCCAGCACCTCGGCCCGGACCTGATCCGACGGCAGCGGATACGGGCGCAGCCGCCAGTCGAGTTCGCCGCGGGTGACGTACTGGGCCGGTCGCACCCCCGTGGGCAGTTGCAGCCGCGCCACCAGTCCGGTGTCCTGGCGGCCGGTGAACGCGGTCGCGAGTGAATCGAGCGAGGTGGTGGCGGAATCGGTGGTGGCGGCGATCAAGACCCCCGCGCGGCGGCCGACGGTCGCCAGGCGTTCGAGGCGTTTGAGCGACTCGTCGTCGTATATCCGGCCGTCGCGGGTGAACGCGTGCGGATGATCGAACAGCAGCAGCAACCGGTAAGGCTCGGCGACCTCGCCCGCGGCCCGGTTGTAGGCGGTCAGGGTTTCGTGCGTGCCCTGCAGGTACTTCTGCGTGACGAAAGCGACGTGGTTCTCCAGCTCGGTGAGCAACTCGTTGACATTGTGTGAGCCCCAGACCTTTTGGCCGTAGATCTGCTCGCCCGCCTCGCCGACGCCGTAGAGGAAGTTCATCGACGCACCGACCTTCATCGGGTCGACCACATCGATCTTCAATCGGCCCGCGGGCAGTGTCGCGAGCATGTCCAAGGTCAGGTTCTCCACGACCGCGGTCGAATCCGTGACGATCCCGCCGGTGTCGTCCAGATCGAGCAGCACCGGGATCGGGGGAGTCGACTCCTCCAGCGGAAGGGTGAACGTGTGCTCGTGTTTGCCGCCCGGCGGTGCCGGGACCGTCAGCTCGGTGTGGATGCGCGCCTGAGTCAGCCGAATCAGGCCGAGCGGGAAGACCATCCGGGTCGGCGGGGACGCTGCGATGGTGGTCGCGTCCGCGACCGCCTGCCAGACGGGCGTGGCCTCGCCGGGGCACGGGGTGATCGCGCCCAGTTCGACGGCGACATACTGATCGGTCATGCGCGTGATCGCGCCGCTCATCTGCCTGCGGAACTGGGCGAAGACGTCGGTGAACAGCTTGGCGGTCTTGTGCTGCGCGGTCAGTTCGGCGTCGCGAACCGCGGCGTCGTAGCGGCCGAGCACGGTCGCGGCGGTGTCGACCAGCTCCCGGCGTTGCTGCGCACGGCCGTTCGAGGTCACCCGGATCCCCGCGCCGCGCACCGCCTCGGTCGCCGCGGCCGCGTCGATCAGCCAGTGTTCGGCACTGACCTCCGGGTTGCTGCCGGAATAGCCGGGCCGCGGGGCCGGTTCGCGCTCATACCAGTTCGCCGGAAGCAGATTGGTGAACGCCTGCGTGCGATACTTGTGCAGCACGTCGCCCCGCACGGTTTCGTAGGCGTTCCACAGCAATTCGCGATCCTGCGCCAGTTCATGCTGAATCCGCTGTACCCCATCGCTCGTCGACGGCATACTCGACACCGCATTCGTGACAACGGCCCGCAGCAATCGCGCAATCGAAGCCGCAGCCTCCCCCTTGACCCGATCGACCACGGGCGCAAGCTCGGTGCGCCGAGCCAGCACGGGAACCCTTGCTCCATCCAAGGTTTCACCCCCCGACGTGTTCGCCCGCCCCGCTGCCCCCGAGGCATACGCCCCTGTGCGCGGTGGCGGCGTTCGCGGGGGCGCGTCAGACGGCGACGCAGCAGCGGAGGCTGAGGCACGCACAGGGGGCGTTGCCGCCCCCGCCGCGGAAACCTCAGTGGAGGCATGGCGCTCGGGCGCGCGCAGCCCCCGGCTACTGCGGTCGCGGCGGGCCTTCGTGGTGGGCATTGCGGGGGCTGCCGGTGGCGCGGTCGGTGGCACCCCGGATGGAGGCGGAGGAGCGGCGGCTGCGGGTGCGGGGCGGCTCTGTGGCGTGGCGGCGTCGAACGCTTGTGTTCGGTCTGCTGCCGGGGTGGGCGGGGCGACGGTCGTGTCGAAGCCGAAATCGCCTGCTGCGCCGGTCAAGCCGGCTTCGTAGCCTTGGCCGACGGCGCGGAGTTTCCACTGTTCGTTGCGGCGGTAGACCTCGCAGACGATTGCCGCGGTTTCCGCAGTGGCGGGGGGCATCGTGAAGGTTGCGGCGGTGGCGCCGGCGGGGCCGGTCACGGTGAGTTCGAGGGCGGGCAAGGGGGTGTCGGCGACTGTTGCCAGAACCACCATGCGCTGCACCGTGTTCGATACGGCGAGGAGGTCGAGGTGCACGGCCGATTCGGCGAAAGACACCGGCCCGGGGCCGGGGGAACCGTGGTGGCGGAAGTCGGTGGGGGTGGCGACGCGGTCGTCGGCACCGAGCATCGCGACATACAGTGCGGGGGTGCCGGACTCGCTGCTGAGCCGCAGATCGACGGCGGTGCCGTGCAGCGGCGTGTTCTGTCCCTTCGCCAGCTGCATCGTGACTCCTTCTGCGCGCGTCCGGTTCCACGGACACCACCTAGTTGTTCTTGCCGATTATCGGGTGGCGGCACCCGCGCTGGCTGTCCGCTGAACAGCGGACAACGCTGCCGACCAGGGCAATTCGGCACCACCCTGTCCGGCAATCGACCGACACCGGCGCCCGCGCACACCCCATAGCATCGAGACATAGAAGCGCGGCCGCCGAACACCCGGCCCGTGCGCGCACCCGAGGGGAACGCATGCAAGATCTCAGCGACCCGTCGAACCCGTCTCGACCACGCGTCACCCTGCACAAAACCCCGCCCGCCCCTGAATCGCCACCATTCCCCGCGCGCACGAGTGCCACCACCCCCGCGCCACGTGAGCCGTCTGGAGCGTTTCCGCAGGGTGGTGTCGACTATGCGGCTACGTCCCCGCCCCGTGGGGCGTTTCCGGAGAGTGGGCGTATCGATGCGCCTGTGGTGGTGCCGACGGGGCCGCGGTTGACGTTCGCTCCTCGAACGGATTTGCGGCGCAGACCTTCTGGGCTGCTGGTCGGGCTGGTGGTCGCGGCGCTCATGCTTGCGGTGCCGGTGGTGTTGTTGTTGCGGGATCAGGGGCGGGAGGACAGGGCGGCGGGTTCGGAGGTAGCCGCTTCGTCGGTGGTGGCGGGTGTGCGGGTGGGGGCGACCACCACGGCAAGCGTTGATCCGGAAACGGCGGGGCTGAACGGATTACAGGCGCGGGTGGCGGCGGATCAGCCGGTGGTCGCTCGCGAACTCGGCGAGCGGTGGGTGCCGCAGGTGAGCTCGAAGCGTTACGGGCTGGTGGCCGAAGGCATTACCTGGCGGCACGCCGAAATCCTGCGCGAGCACGAGGAATTGCGCGCCCGCTATCCGATGGCACGGCTGCTGTGGTCGGGCGCCTGGTCGACCTTCAGCTACCCGGACTTCTGGATCACGGTCATCGGCATCGGTTTCCCGACTGCGGGTGGTGCGATCAGCTGGTGTGCCGGCCACGGATTCGACCGCGACCACTGTTACGCCAAGCTGATCAGCACCACCCATCCGGTAGAGGGGAGTACCGGATATCAGTGAGGCACTGCCTCAGGTCATCCGGTAACTGCGCGCCACCAGCGCCGAGCGCAGGTACCACAGGCCGGAGGGCTGGGACGGGTCGAAGCCGGTGAGCTGGCCGATCCGTTTGAGCCGGTAGTCGACGGTGTTGGTGTGCACGTGCAGCACCCGCGCCGTGCGTTGCCGGTTGAGGTTGTTGCCGATGTGGCGCTGTAGCGTCTCCAGCAGTTCGGGATGCTCGTCGAGCGGGTCGAGCAGTTGCCCGAGGTATTCGCGGCCGGGCCCGGGGCGGGTGAGCTGGTACTCGAGCGCGAGTTCGTCGAACCGGTACAGCCCGGCCACCGCTTCCAACCGCTGCACCATGTCGAGCAGTTCGTGGGCCTGGTCGGCGGCGTTCGGGATCTGCTCGGGCGTGGCCTCGACCATGGTGGCGGTGATGCCGACCTGCGCCGCGTGCGTCAGCTGGTTCACCAGGGTGTCGTAGCCTTCATTGTCGAAGGTGGCCGAGGGGATCAGCACGGTGCCGCCGTCGACGCTGAGCAGCGACAGCGCGCTCTCGCCGCAGCGGGTCGCGAGCTCGGCCTGCACCCGGCGCAGTTTGCGGCGGGCCACCACCTGGTTGTCGATCATCGGGTTCTGTTCCTCGCGATGCGGCGGAATCGCCACGGCGAGTACGGCGTACGAGGGCGCGATGGCGATCCCGCATTCGCGCGCCATGGTGGAGGTGCTGTGCCCGCCGAGCAGCGCGGAGGTCAGGGTGTGTACCGCGGTGTGGTGTTCGCTGACCACCGACCGCAGTTCCCTGATGTAGGCGACCGAGATCGCCGAGCTGATCATGTCGAGGATTTCCAGGACCATCTTGGCGCCGTCGACCAGGCTGTCGTAGTCCTTGATCGAGGCGTCGGAGACCACCAGGTCCAGGCCCATCTTGAAGCCCTCGTGGATGGAGTGGTGGATGGTGTCGATCGGCACGCCCTCGCGCGCCCAGCCCGCCGCGGCGTCCTGGATGCGCTGCAGTTTCTCCGGGATGTCCTGGCCGTCGAGCATGCTGACCGCGAACTCCAGGCAGACCCGGGTGATGGTCGTGACATCGCCGGAGATGGCGTCGGAGGGCAGCGTGCCACAGGGGATGACGTTGGCCACGAAGTGGCCGACCATTTGACGGGATAACGCGCGAACGTCCTTGAGTGGGGACGACATCGGCTTCCCGGCGAGCGTAAGACTCTGCCGGGCCGAACTGTCGATCGACATTGACGACTCCTTCCGCCCCCGGATATAGCTGTGCGGCGCATTCACACTAATCGTTCGATGCTGGTAGCGGAACGAATCGCGGTCTTCTCTACGTCTCACAGAGACTGGTCGGTCGGTGGTTGTGACGGGTCACAAGCGGGCAATACGCCCAAGTCGAGGGCGCGCAGGCGTGCCGGATCGGCGATCACCTCGTAACCCGCGACCCGTTCGGCGCGCACCGTGACGACGAGCGCGAGCAGCAGCTTCCCGCGCGGCGCGACCACCAGGCCCACGGCGCCGTCTACCAGCGCGAGCGCCGCCACCCGGGAACGGCGTTGCAGCAGTACGGTTTCCCGCGCCACCGCCTGCGCGCCGCGCACGATCGCCGCCATGCCCGCGGGCAACGCGGCGGGGTCGGCCACGCGCACCACGTCCGGGGCGAGCACGGCGAGCAGCGCGGCCAGGTCGCCTTCGCGCGCGGCGGCGAGGAACGCCCCGACCACCCGGCGCTGTTCGGCGAGTTCGGTTGTCGTCGGCCGGGTTTCCCCGCGGGTGCGCTGCCGGGCCCGGCTGGCCAGCTTCTTCGTCGTCGCGGGCGTGCGGCCCACGATCGGCGCGATCTGTTCGAACGGCACGGCGAACAGATCGTGCAGCACGAACGCCACCCGTTCGTCCGGGTGCAGCGTATCCAGCACCACCAGCAGGGCCCGGCCCACCGCATCGATCAGCAGGGCTTCCTGTTCCGGGTCGGTGTCGTAGGCGGTGTCGCCCAGCTCGGCGCGCGACTCCAGCGGGTCCTCGCGGCGGGCGGCACGGGCGCGCAGCATGTCCAGGCAGATCCGGGACAGCACCGTGGTGAGCCAGCCGATCAGATTGTCGGGCTGGACCGCGTCGTCCTTGGCCAGGCGCAGCCAGGTTTCCTGCACCGCGTCCTCGGCTTCGGCGACCGAGCCGAGCATGCGATAGGCGATCGCGCCGAGCCGGGCGCGGTGCGACTCGAAGCGCCGGGCCAGCACGTCCTGGTTCGGCATCGGTCACCTTTCCGTTCCGGCACTCGTCACATGGTCGAGGGATCCACGATCGCAGACGATCCCGCACCGAAAACAGGAGGGTCCGACCATGTCCACTGCCTATGTCCTCGTCACCCTGGCCGCCGCGGCCGCCATGCTGCTCGCCGGCGGGATCGACGTGTTCCGCGCGGAGTGGGTGCGCGCGAACATGACGAGCTACGGCCTGCAGGAGTGGACGCTCTACCCCTTGGCCGCGATCAAGGTGGCCGGTGCGCTGGGCCTGCTGGCCGGGTTCGTGTTCCGGCCGCTGGGCTTGGCCGCGGGGATCTGCCTCGTGCTCTACTTCCTCGCCGCATTCGTGACCGTGCTGCGCGCCCGCGCGTACGCCGACCTCGGCTACCCGCTGCCTTATCTCGCGCTGGCCGCCGGTTCGGTCGCGTTGTACGCGCTGACCTGACCTGCCGCTCAGCCGTTGCGGATGAACCGGGCCGCTTGCTCGCCGATGAAAACGGCGGGCGCGTGCGTGTGCCCGCGGATCAGCATCGGCATGACCGAGGCGTCCGCCACGCGAAGTCCTTGCACGCCACGCACCTCCAGGTGCGGCGTGACGACGCTGGCGGCGTCGGTGCCCATCCGGCAGGTGCCGACCGGGTGATACAGGGTGTGCGAGTAGCCGTTCAGCGTCAGCTCCAGGGTGGCCTCGAGGTCGCCGGGTGCCTGGGGCGGATAGATCAACGGGCCGAGTACGGCCCGCATCGCCGGGGTTTCGGCGATATCGGCACAGATGCGCAGCCCCGCCATGATCGCGGCCCGGTCGGCGCCCGCGCTGTCGGAGAGATAGCGCGGGTCGATCACCGGTTTGGCGGCCGGATCCGGCGCCGAGAGGGTGATGCGGCCCCGGCTGTGCGGGCGCAGCAGCACGGTCGCCAGGATGACGCCGTGTTCGGTCGGGTCGACGAGACCTTCGTGATAGAAGGGCGCGGGCGCGTAGAGCAGTTCCAGGTCGGGAATGTCGAGATCCGGTGTGCTGCGCACGAAGCCGTACGCCTCGGCGACATTCGAGGTGAGCATGCCGCGATGCCGGAGGAAGTAGTCGAGCAGCTGACGCGGCTTCTCCGCCCCGAACAAGGTATCGCCCGCGGCACCGTAACCGATGCCCGCGACGAGATGGTCCTGCAGGTTGGCACCGACCTCCGGGGCATGGTGCAGCGTGCGAATACCCTGGCGCGCCAACTCGTCCCGGTCGCCGATGCCCGAAAGCATCAGCAGCTGCGGGCTGTTGATCGCGCCTCCGCACAGCACCACTTCGCGGCGCGCGGTCACCGTGTGCGGCCCGCCGCCCTGGTGATATTCGACGCCGATCGCGCGGGTTCCGTCGAACAGCACCCTGGTGGCGAGTGCTTCAGAGCGCACGGTCAGGTTGGGCCTGCGCAGCGCGGGGCGCAGGTAACCGTCGGCGGTGCTCCACCGTCGCCCGCCGCGCTGGGTGACCATGGTCTGGGTGAAGCCTTCCGGCTCCGGTCGATTCGCCGGTTCGACCCCGAATCCGGCCTCCTGCACCGCCGCCAGATACGCCGCGGTGGACGCGCGGGGGCTGCGCTGGCGCGACACGTGGATCAAACCGTCGGCGCCCTCGTCGGGATACTGTGCGTCCTCGACCTTTTCGATCCGCCGGAACTGGTCGACCGCAGCCGCGAAGCCCCATTCCTCGCCGGCCAGCAGGGCCCACTCGTCGTAGTCGGCGCGGAATCCCCGCACCCACATCATCGCGTTCATCGACGACGAGCCGCCGAACATCTTGCCGCGCGGCCAGTAGATCTGCCGGTTCTTCAGTTCCGGCTGCGGCTCGGTGAGGTAGTCCCAATCCACCTCGGAGCGAAACAGCTTCGCGAATCCGGCCGGGATGTGCGCGAATTTGTTCTTGTCCCGCGGACCCGCTTCCAGCAGCACCACCGAGACGCCCGGGTCGGCGCTGAGCCGGTTCGCCAGCACCGCCCCCGCGGACCCGGAACCGACGATCACGTAATCCGCAGTAAGCCCACCTGGTTGCACTGTCCCACTCCGATCCGCGCTGCCTATGAGCAAGATACGAGCAACACGGGATACGGGGTTCGATTTCGCTATAACCGGAGCCAAGTCACACCGGCATGCGTCGAACCGTGCCGGTCCTATCGCAGGATGAGCAGAGCCGACTTCTCGATCCGGTCGGCGATCTCGGAATAGGAGCCATACCCCATGCCCGCGCGCACCAGCGCGCCTGCGTACAGCAGTTCCAGGGATTCCACGACATCGGGGTCCGGGTCCGGGCCGAGTGCGCGGATGATCCGGGTGCGGATCTCGGCGCCGATGCGGCCGCGCAGGTGCTCGACATCGGGGTCGCGGCCGAGCAACGCGCTGGTGACCGCGCCGGACAGCTCCTGCTCGTCGGCGACCAGCATGGCGATGTTGCGCAGTTCGGCGACGACCCGAACGGTCGCGTCGGGGTCCTCGCTCGCGGGCGAGGGCGCGGACATCAAACGCCGCCAGAAGATCTCGGCGACGAGGTGCTCCTTGGAGGAGAAGTAGGTGTAGGCGGTCGCGGCGCCGACTCCTGCGGCGGCCGCGACCATCCGGATGGTCATGCCCGCAAAGCCTTCGCGGGCAAGCACTTCCACCGCCGACCTGGTGAGCTTGTCGACGGTGTCGGCTTGCTTCCCGGACAACCTGCGCCGGGTCGCCTCGAGCGTGATGGACTCGGGTTCGGACATGTGACCGGATCCTACTACGGCCGGTCAGTTCTTGGCCGCGGCGAGACCCGCCCTGCGGCCGTAGAAACTGCCGTCACCCAGCGACGCGCCGCTCACGTACCCGCCCGCGCAGAGCCCCGAGGTGCACCGCCCCGCGGCGTAGAGCCCGGGGATCGGCGCACCGGAGACGTGCAGCACCCGCGAATCCAGGTCGGTGCGCAGCCCGCCGAGCGTGAAACCCGCGGTGAAGCCCCGCATGTCGAACGCGGCCAGCGAACCGCGCAGCGGCCGTACCCATTCCGGCTTCTTCCCGAGCAGCGGGTCCTTGCCCGCGGCGGCGTGCAGGTTGTAGCAGTCGACGGTCGCCTGCAAGGCGAGTTCGGGCAGACCCATGTCGGCCTCGAGTTCCGCGACCGTCTCCGCCGCCCAGGTCGGTGGTTGCCGGAAGAACGGGGTCGAAGTCTCGGTCGCGAGCCCGGCCTCGTAGGCGGTCTCGTCGATGACGAGGAACGCCTGGTTCTCCTGCTGGATCAGCGTCGCCTGCCCGATCCGGCCGGGATAGGTGTCCTCGGCGATGAACCGCTGCCCACGACCGTTGACCAGGATGCCGCGCGCGAGCAACTGCGGGTCGCCGAAGAACGCCACCTCGGTCGCGTCCATGTGCGCCAGCTCCGCGCCGAGCGCCTGGGCGACCCGGATGCCGATGCCGTCGTGCTCCTCGATCGCGGCGGCCGGCCGGCCGATCAGCCGCGGCGCGTAGCCCTCGATCATCTGCTGGTGATAGGCGAAACTACCGGTGGCGAGAACGAGTCCGCGCTCGGCGCGGATCGCCACCTCCTTGCCGTAACGCCGGGCGATCACCCCGACCACCCGATCGTCGTCGTCCACCACCAACCGGCCGATGCGCAGGTCGTATTCGACTCGGACACCGAGGGATTCGGCGGTTTCCGCAAGCGGTTTCATCAGCATGTAGCCGCCGCTCTTCCGGCCGATCTTCTTGTCCGCCATCTGCGGAACATGGCCGCGCGGTGCGGGTTTGGCGAGGGCATTGAACGGCGCGGCGTTCTCGCCGCCGGAATACATCAGCCCCTCGTCGTGCGGCGGCTCCCAGCCCGGCTCGCCCCAGAAGGCTTCGCGGAACGGCACCCCGTTGGCCACCAGCCAGTTGTAGTGCTCGACGCTGCCCTGGCAGTAGTCGGCGATTTTGGCCTGGTCCACGCCGGGGCCCAGCGCCGCGAGCAGGAAGGTCTCCATGTTCTCCGGCGTGTCCTCGAAGCCGAGCGCCTGCTGCAGGGGCGTGCCGCCGCCGAGGTAGATGAACCCGCCCGCCATCGCCGCCGCGCCGCCCCAGCCGCCGGTCCGCTCCAGGATCAGCACCTCGGCGCCCGCGCGCGCCGCCTCGATCGCCGCGCAGACCCCGGCGATGCCGTATCCGGCGACGACGACGTCGGCCCGCAGGTCCCACTCGGTGACGGCGCTCGCGCGCAAGGGGCGAAGGGCATTGGCATCGGTCATGTTTCGTTCCTTCACTCGGTGCGGTCGTCGTGCTCGGCGCGGGCGGCCTTCTGCTGCTGCGCCACAATCTTGCCCACCAGGAGGTCGAGTTTGGTGCCGTTCGGCCACCCGACGTAGTGGCAGAGGAACACCGCGATCTCGTGCAGTTGCTCCTCGGTGAGTTCGTCGTTACGCAGCGCCGCGCCGATCTGGATGCCCGCCGTGTCGATGGCGCCCTGCGCGGTGAGCGCGCCGAGCAGCAACAGCCTGCGGTCGCGGATCGACAGCGCGGTGCGCGACCAGATGTCGGCGAAGAGATGGTCGGCGGTGACGGCGAAGTGACTGCCGGGGTAGTCCTGGAATTCGGTGCCGTAGACCTCGGCCATCTTGGCCAGGCCGCGCCGGCGGGTGGTCTCGGCGGAACCGTTGTCGGTCATGCGGATTCCCTTTCGGAGGTCGAAGCGCCGACGCCGAGGCCGGTCCCCAGGTGGGCGCGGGCGAGTTCGGTCAGCGGCAGCGCCACGTCGAGGCGGGCACCGAGGTCGAGCGCGAGCCCGAGGTCCTTCTCGCCGAGATCGCGCACGTGCCGCAGGATGGGTAACCAGAAGTCGCCCTCGGCGATCGGGGCGGTGCGGTCGCGGAGCATGATGGCGCCGGGTCCGCCGGTGACGGCGTCGGAGTGGCGCACCACCTTGCCCAGTGTCGTGAGGTCGAGGCCCGCCGCCTCGGCGAGCCGCTGCGCCTCGGTCGCGGCGGTGAAGGCGACGAAATGGAGTATGTTGCGTGCCAGCTTCATTCGTGTTCCGGCACCCACCGGCCCGGCGTGCACGATCAGATCGGCGAAGCAGCCGAACGGCTCTCGCACCGCGGCGAAGGCCGACTCGGTGCCGCCGATGAGCACCGCGAGCCTGCCCTTCGCCGCGCCGGGCGCACCGCCGCTGATCGGTGCGTCGACGAATTCGACGCCGTGCGTAGCGCATTCGGCGGCGAGCTGCTCTGCCGTCTGATCACTGATCGTGGAGTGCACGGCCACCACGGTGCCCGGCGCGGCGGTGCGCAGCACTCCTTCGGGGCCGGTGAGTACCTCGCGTACTTGATCGTCGTCCACGACCGCCACCGAGATCACGGCCGCCTGCTCGGCGAGTTCGGCCGCGGTCCCGGCCACGGCGGCACCGGCCTCGACGTACTGCTGTACCGCCGCCGGACGCACGTCGCAGACCGTCAGCCCACCCGGCCAGGCGAGCAGCCGCCGCGCCATCGGCCCGCCCATGGCGCCCAGCCCGATGAAGCCGATCCGATGGTGGTTCATGACCGGAACACCTGCCCGCCATCGACATTGAAGATCTGCCCGGTGATCCAGCCCGCCTCGTCGGAGAGCAGGAACAGGCACGCGCCGACCAGATCGGCGGGTGTGCCCATGCGCTGGATCGGCAACCGCTTGACCATCTCCGACACGATCGGCTCCGGCGTGACGGCCTTCGTCGCCGCGGTGTCGATCGGTCCGGGCGCGATGGCGTTGATCCGGATCTTCGAACCGCCGAGCTCGAACGCGAGCTGCTGGGTGAGACCGTTGACGCCGACCTTGGCCAGCCCGTAGAAGCTCGAGTACATCCATGCGGCGGTGGACGATTGGTTGACGATCGAGCCGCCTTTCTTGCGCATATGCGGCCAGACGGCCCTGGTCATGGTCAGCGCGCCGTCCATGTTCACGCTCATGAAGGTCTTGTAGTAGTCCCACGGCACGGTCAGCAGGAGGTTGACCTTCATTTCGCCGTAGATCGCCGCGTTGTTGACCAGGTGGTCGATGCCGCCGAACTCGGCGACGGTGAATTCCGCCAGCGCCGCGGCGGATTCGGGATCGGCCACATCGACCTGACCGAAGACCGCGGTGCCGCCGTCGGCCGCGATCTTTTCCGCCGTGGCCCGGCCCGCCTCGGCATTCTTGTCGGCGACGACGACTTTCGCCCCCTCGGCGGCCAGCGCCGCGGCGTAGGCCGCGCCGATGCCCTGGGCCGCGCCGGTGACGATGACGGACCTTCCCGTGAATCGGGTCATGATTGTGCTCCTTTATCCGGCGGTCGCGATGAGCTTGGTCTCCAGGTACTCCTCGAACCCGGCCACGCCCATCTCGCGGCCGATGCCGGACTGCTTGTAGCCACCGAACGGTGCGTCGGCGGAATACCAGACGCCGCCGTTCACGCTCAGGGTCCCGGTCCGCACCCCCTCGGTGACGCGGCGGATCCGCTCGGGGTCGGTGCCCCACACCGAGCCGGACAAGCCGTAGGGGGAGTCGTTCGCGATCCGGACGGCGTCCTCGTCGCCGTCGTAGGGCAGCACCACCAAGACCGGGCCGAAGATCTCCTCCTGCGCGACGGTGGCCGAATTCGGCACGTCCGCAACGAGTGTCGGCTCGAAATAGAAGCCGCGTGGGCGGTCTTTCGGCCTGCCGCCGCCGACCACCACGCGGCCGCCCTCGGCGCGCGCGATCTCCAGGTAGTGCTCCACGCGCGCCCGTTGCCGCTCGGAAATGAGCGGACCGCAGACGGTGCGCGGATCGGCCGGATCGCCGGGTTTGATTCCGGCGAGCGTCGCGGCGGCGGCGGCCACCGCGTCGGCGTAGGCCGCGCGCGGCACCAGCAACCGGGTGGTGATGGCGCAGCCTTGTCCGGCGTGCACGCACACCGAAAACGCCGCCACCGCACAGGCTGCCGCGATATCCGCGTCGTCGAGCACGATGAACGCCGATTTACCGCCCAGCTCCAGAAAGGTCTTCTTCAGTGTCGCCGCGGCGCCGTGCGCAACGGCCCGGCCGGTCTGGGTGGAGCCGGTGAAGCTGATCAGATCCACCAGCGGGTGTTCGGTGAGTCGCGCACCGAGACCGTGGTCCGCCGACGTCACGATGTTCACCACGCCGGCGGGGATATCGGTCTGCTCCGCGATGATCGCGCCGACCGCCGCGGCGCACCACGGGGTATCGGGAGCGGGCTTGAGCACCACCGTGTTCCCGGCGGCGAGGGCCGGGCCGAGTTTGGCGAAGACGATCTGGTGCGGGAAGTTCCAGGGGGTGATCGCGCCCACCACGCCGACCGGCTCCCGCCGCAGGACTCTGCGGGTCTTGATGCCCATCGGCGCGGCGAGGCCGAGATCGGTTTCCCACGAATATGTTTCGGCCATGGTCGCCGAGTAGGTCAGGTCCGCGATCGGCCCTTCCAACTGTGGCCCCCGGGTGAACATCGCGGGCGCGCCCGCCTCGGCGATGGTGAGTTCGCGCAGGTCTTCGAGCCTGGATTGCAGTGCGGTGCGCAGCTGTTCGAGGCAGTGCGCGCGAAATCCGTGCTCGCGGGACCAGTCGGTCTCGTCGAAAGCGGTGCGGGCCGCGGTGACGGCGGCGTCCAGGTCGGCAGTATTCGCGTTGGCGGCCTGCCCGAGGACCTGTTCGGTCGCCGGGTTCACCGTACTGAAGACTCCGTCACCGCCCGGGATCAGCTTGCCGCCGATCAGCTGCCGTGCCCCGGCCCCGGGCATAAGGCTGTTCATGCATTGCTCCGATGCTGTCTGGACAGGTGTACGGAATATAGGCTCAACCGTCGAACTTGGGCAAGAACTCGTTCTATTTCTGTCATTCTGCGCGATGCGGTACAGCGGTGTCGCGAAATCTGCGCCGTTCTCGGGCGCGTCGGCGACTCGGTGCGTAATGGTGGTGGTAATCCAGCGGAACCATTGTCGGAGGTAGGTGCCGATGGTACTGTCCAGACACATGTCCAGTTATGTGTTGCCGACGGCTGTATCGGACTGTTCCAGCCGGGGGAACTTGTTCTCGAATGAGCGGCGGTCGCGATGACTGCCGCTTTGGAACCCTTGACGTTCGACCCGTACGACTACCGCTTCCACGAGGACCCGTACCCGACCTACCGGCGACTGCGGACCGAGGCGCCGCTCTACTACAACGCCGATCTGGACTTCTGGGCACTGTCCCGGCACGCCGACGTCACTGCCGGATTCCGGGACAGCACAAGACTTTCCAGTGCCAACGGGGTCTCCCTCGACCCGGCCGCCTGGGGTCCGCACGCGCACCGGGTGATGTCGTTCCTGGCCATGGACGATCCACGACATCTACGCATGCGCAGACTGGTGTACAAGGGCTTCACGCCCAAGCGGGTGGCCGAAATGCAGGGCCGCATAGAGGAATTGACGCTCTCCTATCTAGAGCCGGCGCTGGACGAGGGTGCTTTCGACTGGATCGACGAGGTCGCGGGCAAGCTGCCGATGGACGTGATCTCCGAGCTGATGGGCGTGCCGGAGATCGACCGCGCCGATATCCGCGGGCTCGCCGATCTGGTGGTGCATCGCGAAGACGGCGTGCTCGACATTCCGCAAGCCTCGATCGAGGCCTCGATCAAGCTGCTCACCTATTACACCGAGATGGTCGCCGAGCGCAGGTGCAAGCCCACCGCCGATCTCACCTCGGCGCTGTTGGATGCCGAAATCGACGGTGACACACTGTCGGACGCGGAGATCATCGGCTTCCTGTTCCTGATGGTGGTGGCGGGCAACGAGACCACGACGAAACTGCTCGGCAACGCGCTGTATTGGGGCGCGCGAAACCCGGGGGAGTACGCGAAGGTCGCGGCGGAACCGGCCCATGTCACGGACTGGGTGGAGGAGACCCTGCGTTACGACACCTCCAGTCAGGTGATCGCCCGCACCGCCACCGCCGACCTCGACTATCACGGCGCGACCGTGCCCGCCGGGGCCAAAGTGCTGCTGCTGATCGGCTCGGCCAACCGCGATCCCGCGGTGTTCGCCGAGGGCGACAGCTACCGCATCGATCGCACGGACAAGGGCGGGCTGGCGAGTTTCGGTGCGGGCGTGCACTACTGCCTCGGCGCGCACCTGGCGCGGCTGGAGGCGGCAGTCGCGTTGCGCGAGTTCGCCTCTCGGGTGCGGTCGTACACGGTGGACGAGGGCAATGCGGTGCGGGTGCACTCGTCGAACGTGCGCGGCTTCGCCCAGCTGCCGATCGCGGTGGAGGTGAAGTAGTGGCGCGTTTCGAAGCACATCCGGTCCGGCGCCCGGCGCTCGTGGCCGGAGCATCCTCCGGGATCGGTGCGGCCACCGCCGTCGCGCTGGCCGAACTCGGGCATCCGGTGGCGCTCGGTGCGCGTCGCGCCGACCGGTGCGCGGAACTGGCGGACAAGATCCGGGCCGGGGCGGCGAGGCGTTCGCGCATCCGCTCGACGTCACCGACGCCGCCTCGGTCGACGAATTCGTGCAGGCCGCGGAAAAGGCCTTGGGCCCCATCGAGATCCTGGTCTCCAGTGCGGGCGACATCGAGTTCTCGCCGGTGCACGAGATGGATCCGGAGCGGTTCCTGCGGCAGGTACAGGTGCATCTGGGTGGTGCGCACCGGCTGGCGCATCGGATGCTGCCGGGGATGCTGGCGCGTCGCCGTGGCGACATCGTCGTGATCAGCTCGGATTGCGCTCCCGAACCGCGCCCGCGCACCGGCGCGTACAGCGCGGCCAAAGCGGGCTTGGAGGCGATGGTCACCCAACTGCGAATGGAATTGGAGGGCACAGGGATTCGCGCATCCCTGGTGCGGCCGGGTCCGACCCTCACCGGCATGGGGATGGATTCGACACCCGAGGTGGTCGGCCCGCTGCTCGAGTCCTGGAAGGACTGGGGTTTCGCCCGGCACCCGAACATGCTGCGCCCGCAGCATCTCGCCGCGGCGGTGACGGCGGTGGTCTCCGCGCCGCGCGGCGCGCACCTGGTGCTCGTCGAGGTGCAGCCGGAAGCTCCGGTGCGCCCGAGAGATGAGGAACGACAGTGAGAGTCGTCGCAGACCTGGAGCTGTGCCAGGGCCACGCGGTGTGTCAGGACGAAGCGCCGGAAGCGTTCCGGGTTCCCAAACGCGGCAAGGTGGAGATCCTGACGGACCGCCTGGCCGCGGCCGACCGCGCCGAGGTAGAGCGCGCTGTGCGATATTGCCCGACCCGGGCGCTGTCCATCGAATCGACGAAAGAGGAGCGGTGATGGCCGGATTCGATCGGGCGGAACTGGACGAGATGGTCCGCCGCTGGCTGCTGGAGAACCGGCGCTGCGAGGAACTGGGCGATTGGCGGGCGCTCGCCGACATGTACACCGAGGACGCGACCTACGGTTGGAACTACGGGCCCGCACAGGAATTCATGGCGGTCGGCCGCGCCGAGATCCGCGAACTCGCCCTGGGTCAGGAGATGCAGGGCCTCGACGGCTGGACCTATCCGTACCAGGAATTCGTCGTCGACGATCGCAGCGGGACCGTCATCGGCTTCTGGAAACAGGTGTCGGAGGCGAAACGGCCCGATGGACGGCCGTATTCACCCGAAGGCATCGGCGGCAGCTGGTTCCGCTACGGGGGAGACTTCCAATGGTCTTGGCAGCGTGACTTCTTCGACTACGGCAACGTCTCGCAGATGTTCCTGGAGATGATCGGCGACAACGCGCTCACCGAGGGCATGCAGCAGCGCATCCAGCGGTCGGTCGCGGGACCGCTGCCCGGCTGGTATCGCATCGGCGAAGCGCCCGCGTCCCTATGGTGAATGCGATGCCGGAGAGCAACTTCGCGCAGCTGACCCGGGCGCAGCTCACCGTGCTGGTGCCCGAGCTGCTGCTGTGCGGGCACCTCATCGATCGATCGGGCATGGCGCACACCATCGCGGCCTTCGGCAGGGACGGGATGACCGCCGTCGCCATCGAGGAGTGGCAGCTGGCCAGCCCCGTCTACACGCGACGGATGCAACGCGCACTGGGCTTTGCCGGTGACGATGTGCCGACGATCTTCAAAGGGCTGCAACTGGATATCGGCGCGCCGCCGCAATTCATGGACTTCCGGTTCCGCGTCGCGGACGGCGCGCACGGGGAGTTCTGGCTCGACCACTGCGGTGCGCTGATGGACGTCGAGCCGTTGGGCCCCGATTTCGTGGTCGCGATGTGCCACGACATCGAGGACCCGACCTTCGACGCGACCGCACTGGCCACCAACCCGCACGCCCGGGTGCGGCCGATCCATCGCCCGCCGCGCCGGCCCGCGGACCGGAAACCGATGTGCGCGTGGACGGTCACCATCGACACCGCCCACACCCCGCCGCCGATACCGCCGCACGCCGAGCTGGTGGCGGGCTCGGCCGCCGCTCGGCTCGCGCTCGCCGAGATCGACCCGGACGAGGAGGGACGCTCGGATTACGCGGGACCGCTGCTGAGCGATCTGCGCTTCGCCGACTTCTCGAAGTCCGCCCTGGTTCGACTGGCCGAGGAAGTGTGCCTGCAACATCACCTGCTGACCCTCGGATTCATGATCGCCGTGCGCTCCAGGCTCGATCCGGCCGCGGCGACGGCACTGTGCCGCAAGCAGTTCGCGGGGATCGCCGGGCTCACCGCCGAACGACTACGCCTAGCGCTCGATCTGGGCGGCGACGACGCCGCGCTCGCCGCCGTGTTGCGCCTGCACCCGGCCTGGAATCCGTTGGCCTACACCGGTGTGTGCGTCGCGGACACCGAATCCGGTGTGCGTCTTGTGCTTCCCCGCTCCAGCGCCGCGGTGTCCGACGGCGCGTGGCCCGCCCTGATCGACGCCGAGCACCTCGCGGCCGTCGAGGCGATCGCGCGCGGGGTGAACCCTCGATATGTCGCGCGCGCAGTCGATTCGACGCCGGACGCGCTGGTCGTCGAGTTCTCCCAGGCCGACCATCCGTTCCGGGAGTCGACCGAGGTCGCGTTGACCCGGATCAGCACCGGCGCGGCCTTCGTCTTCGCCGAGCGCGGCACACCCCTGCCGCTGACGGTGGTGTCGCCCGTATCGAGAAAGTGAATTGCCGTGGCCCGTAACTTCGCCGACCTGTTCGAGCACGCCGTCGACGCGATGCCCGGGCGCGTGGCCCTGCTCGAAGGCGGGCGCTGTCGCACCTTCGCCGAATTGGACGCCCGCGCGAACCAGCTGGCCGCATTTTTGACGTCCGTGGACATCGGGCGGGGCACCCACGTCGGCTTCCAGATGCACAACGGCATCGAGACCATGGAAACGCTGCTGGCCTGCTTCAAGATCCGGGCCGTGCCGATCAACATCAACTACCGCTACGGCGTCGAGGAACTGCGCTACGTCTACCGGAACGCCGACCTGCAGGCGCTGGTCTATCACGCCGGCTACGCGCAGGCCGTGCAGCACGCTGCGGCCCGGATTCCCTTGCTGCGCCACCGGATCGTGGTCCCGGACGGCAGCGCGGACGCCGACCCGCCCGTGGACGCCGTGCACTACGCGGACGCGGTGGCCGCGGGCGCGCCCGCCCGGATCGACGTGGAGCGCAGCGCCGACGACCTGTTCATGATGTACACCGGGGGTACCACCGGCTTGCCGAAAGGCGTGATGTGGCGCCAGGAGGACATGTGGCGGGTGCTCGGCGGCGGCATCGATTTCTATACCGGCGTACCGGTCGCCGACGAGTACGCACAGTCCAGGGCCGGGGCGCAGGGGGAACAGGTCCGGTGGCTCGTGCTGCCGCCGCTGATCCACGCGGCCGCCATGATGCCGACGTTCACGGCGCTGTGGTCGGGGAACGCGGTCGTGTTCGAACCGCGCTTCGATCCTGATCGGGTGTGGCAGACGGTGGCCCGGGACCGTCCGCAGGTCATGGTGATCACCGGGGACGCGATGGCACGGCCCTTGCTCGACGCGTATCGGGCGGCTCCGGTCGACGCGTCGAGCCTGCTCGCGGTCGGTTCCGGCGCGGCGCTGCTTTCGCAGCCGGTGAAAAACGCGATGCTGGAGCTGTTTCCGTCGCTGGTCGTGACGGATTCGATCGGCTCCTCCGAAACCGGTTTCGGCGGTATCGGTTTCGCGCAGAAGGACGACAACCCTGGGCAGGGGCCGCGGGTGCGTACCGGGCGCGGCTCACTCGTGGTCGACGACGACGGGCGGCCGGTGCGGCCGGGCGAGCAGGGGTGGCTGGCGAAATCCGGTTCGGTGCCGCTGGGCTACTACAAGGATCCGGTGAAGTCCGCGAAGCTGTTCAAGACGGTCGACGGCACACGGATCGTGGTCACCGACGACCGGGCGCGGGTCGAGCCCGACGGGACGGTCACGCTGCTCGGGCGCGGCAACATGGTGGTCAACACCGGCGGGGAGAAGGTGTTCGTCGAAGAGGTCGAAGGCGTGCTGAAAGCCTACGCCGGGATCTATGACGCGGTGGTCGTCGGCGTACCGCACCAGCGCTGGGGGCGGCAGGTCGCGGCCGTGGTGTCGGTGACGGGACCGCTGGATTTCGCGGCGCTGGACGCGCACGTGCGGCGCCATCTGGCGGGCTACAAGGTGCCCAAGCAGCTCTGGTTGGTCGATACGGTCGGCCGGACGCCGAGCGGCAAACCCGACTACCGCTGGGCGCTGCGCCACACCGAGGAACATGCGCCCGACCATCGGGCGGACTGAATCGTGTGCCCCGAACCGCCACGGCACCAGACAGGAACGTGTTCTAATTCGAGGATCGCACCCGGCCGGACTACTGCGGCGCTTACGCACGTCATGGAGAAGAAGCCCCGATGACCACTGAGACCACCCACACCCCGGCGGCGGCGTTGCCCGCCCGGATCACCGCCGCGTTGATCGAGCGCCTCACCGGCTCGATCGCCGCCGACGGCACCGCCGCGCCGTATCCGATGACGGAGGTCTACACCGGTGCGGCGCTGGGCGAGCTGCCGCAGTCCACGCCCGACGACGTCCGCGTCGCCGGGGTGAGTGCCCGTGCCGCGCAACGGGAATGGGCCGCGCTGCCGCTGCGGGATCGGCTGCGGGTGTTCGAGCGGGCGCACGAACTGATCCTGAGCGAGGTCGAGACCATCGCCGATCTGATCCAGATCGGCTGCGGCAAGACCCGCCGGATGGCGGTCGAGGAATCCTGTGACGTGCCGATGGTCATCAGCCACTACCTGAAAACCGCGCGCCGGGTGCTGCGGCCGAAGCGGCGCGGTGGCGCCCTGCCACTGCTCACGACCTCGACCGAGGAACATCGCCCCAAAGGGCTGGTTGCGGTCATCGCGCCGTGGAACTTCCCCTTCGCCATCGCGCTCTCCGACGCGATGCCCGCGCTGATCGCGGGCAACGGCGTAATCCTCAAGCCGGACAACAAGACCGCGCTCTGCGTGCTGTTCGGCGTGGAGCTGCTGCATCGGGCGGGACTGCCGCGGGGGCTGGTCCAGGTGGTCTGCGGCGAGGGGCCGGATATCGGGCCGAGCCTGATCGATGCCGTGGATTTCGTGATGTTCACCGGTTCGACCGCGACCGGCCGGGTGGTGGGTGAGCGTGCCGGGCGCAACCTGATCGGGTGCAGTCTGGAACTGGGCGGCAAGAATCCGATGCTGGTGCTCGAGGACGCGAACCTGGACGAGGCGATCGCCGGCGCGACGTTCGCGGTGTTCGCCAACTCCGGCCAGGCCTGCATGCATATCGAGCGGATCTACGTGCACCGCAGCCGGTACGACGATTTCGTGCGCGGCCTGGTCGCGGCCGCCGCGGCGTTGAATACGAAGATCGGCGCCGCCTACGACTACACACCCGAATTCGGCTCGCTGGTATCGCCCCAGCATCGCGACCGGGTGGCCGCGCACGTCGAGGAAGCCCGCGCGAAGGGCGCGACCGTCCTGGTCGGCGGCAAGGCGCGCCCGGACGTCGGCCCGGCGTTCTACGAGGCGACCGTGCTCACCGGTGTGACGCCCGAGATGGCGCACGCGACGCAGGAGACATTCGGTCCGGTCGTCAGCGTCTACCCGTTCGACGACGAACGGGAGGCCGTCCGGCTCGCCAATGCCACCGACTACGGCTTGAACGCCAGCGTGTGGAGCCGGGACCTGGCCCGCGCCAACCGGATTGCCGCCCAACTGCAAGCGGGCAATATCAACATCAACGACGGTTTCGTGGCGACCTACGCGGCCAAGGCGACGCCGTCGGGCGGGCTCAAGCAGTCCGGTGTCGGCACCCGGCACGGCGATCAAGGGCTGCTCAAATACACCGACACGGTGAACGTCGGTGTGCTCAAACGTCAGGTGCTCGCCGCTCGTGCGGGGCAACCCTACGAGAAGCAAGTGAAGACGACGCTGATGTCGCTGCGGCTGATGCGCCGAACCAGGCTGCGCTGAGCCGGATCCGGGGCGGTCGAGGGCAGATGCGTTCGGCCGGCTCCGGATTCGGCCGCGGCGCGGTCGGCCGTCGAGGAGGTACCCATGGTGACGCCTTCGTTGCCCGCCGGATTCGATTTCACCGATCCCGGGCTGTGGGAGCGGCGAAGACCCGTCGAGGAATTCGCGCTGCTGCGCCGGACCGCGCCGGTGTGGTGGAACCCGCAACCGGACGAACAGTCCGGCGGGTTCCGCGACGGCGGCTACTGGGTGGTGAGCACCCTGCACGACGTCAAAGAGATCTCCCGCAATTCGGAGCTGTTCTCCTCCGAACGCAACGGCTCGATCATCCGGCTGCGCGACGACATCACCCCGGAACAGCAGGCCGCGAACGGCGTGCTGCTGATCAACATGGATCCGCCGAAGCATTCGAAATTCCGCAAGATCATCACGAAGGGTTTCACCCCGCGCGCGGTCGAGGGCCTGCGCGCGGCGCTGACCGAACGCGCGCATGCCATCGTGCACGAGGCGCGGAAAACCGGCGGCGGCGACTTCGTCGAACAGGTCGCCTGTGAACTGCCGTTGCAGGCCATCGCCGAGTTGCTCGGGGTGCCGCAGGCCGACCGACGCAAACTCTTCGACTGGTCCAATCAGATGCTCAGCTACGACGACCCCGATTACGGTGATCCCGCGCTCGCCTCCGCCGAAATTCTGGGGTACGCGTGGCACCTGGCCGAGCAGCGGCGGGCGAATCCGGCGGGGGATATCGTGTCCGAACTCGTGCACGCCGATGTCGACGGCGCCGGACTGGGCTCCGACGAATTCGGCTTCTTCGTCATCCTGCTGTCGGTGGCAGGCAATGAAACGACACGCAATGCCATTACGCACGGCATGAAAGCTTTCGTGGACAATCCGGAGCAATGGGAGCTGTATCGGCAGCAGCGGCCGCGTACCGCACCCGACGAGATCGTGCGCTGGGCCACCCCCGTCAGCTCCTTTCAGCGCACCGCGACGGCGGACACCGAGATCGGTGGCCAGGCGATCCGTCGCGGTGAACGACTCGGGTTGTTCTACGGCTCGGCCAACTTCGACGAGGCGGCGTTCACCGATCCGTTCACCTTCGACGTGCTGCGGGACCCGAATCCACATGTCGGCTTCGGCGGCACCGGCGCGCACTATTGCGTGGGCGCCAACCTGGCCCGGCTGGAAATCGACCTGATGTTCAACGCCATCGCCGACGCGATGCCCGAGATCACCCAGGTCGCCGATCCGGTACGGTTGCGGTCGGGGTGGATCAACGGAATCAAGAATTGGCAGGTCCGATACGAATGACTCTTCGAGACGTACCGTTGCAGACGCTGAACGGCGAGGCGACCACACTGGCCGAACTGGCCGGGGACAAGGTGGTGCTGCTGGTCAACGTGGCATCCAAATGCGGGCTGACCCCGCAGTATTCCGGGCTGGTCGAGTTGCAGCAGACCTATGCGCCGCGCGGTTTCACGGTGATCGGCGTGCCGTGTAATCAGTTCATGGGTCAGGAGCCCGGTACGGCCGCGGAAATCCAGGAATTCTGCTCGACCACCTACGGGGTCGATTTCCCGCTGCTGGCCAAGGCCGACGTGAAAGGCGAGCAGCAGCACCCGCTCTACGAGACGCTGGTGCAGACCGCCGATGCCGAGGGCGCGGCGGGCGAGGTGCAGTGGAACTTCGAGAAGTTCCTGATCGATCGGGACGGCAAGGTGGCGGGCCGGTTCCGGCCGACCGTCACCCCGGATGCCCCCGCGCTCGTCGCGGGCATCGAATCCTTGCTCTGAGTGCATTGTTCGAGGCCCGGCCGCGCACGCAGTGCGACCGGGCCTCGAATCATGTTCGGGGGTGGTGGTTCAGCGCGAGCGGCGGCGATAGCGCACGGTGCAAGGTTGCAGCAGCTGCACGACCATCTTGCTGTGGTCGTTGCGATAGCTGTGCGCGGGCTGCGCCATCTCGAACTCCCAGTCCCGCAGCAGGATCGAGAAGATGGCCTTCAACTGCATGAGCGCGAACGCCGCGCCGACACAGCGATGCCGCCCGGCTCCGAACGGAATCCAGGTCCACCGATTGACGATGTCCTCCTGCTTGGGATCCAGGTAGCGGGCCGGATCGAACAGATCCGGCTGCGGGAAGTCGGCCGCGATGCGGTTGGAGACCGCGGGTGTGGCGGCCACCAGATCGCCAGGTGCGATGCGATGCCCGCACACGTCGAAGTCCGCGCGGGCCACCCGCATCAGCACGATGAGCGGCGGGTGCAGGCGCAACGCCTCCTTGACGACCGCCTCGAGCTGCGGAATACGGCGCAGTGCACCGAAACTGATATCGGCGCCGTCGGCGTACAGCTCGTCGAGTTCGGTGACCACCCGGCGCAGCCAGTCGGGGTGACGCAGCAGCTCGATCACCGTCCACGCGGCGGTGCCCGAGGTGGTGTGATGGCCCGCGAACATCATCGAGATGAACATGCCGGTGATCTCCCCGGCGCCGAAGCGGGGCGCGCCGTGTTCGTCCCTGATCGAGATCAGCACGTCGAGCATGTCGCGATCATCCTTACCCGCAGGCGGATTCGCGTCGCGGCGGTCCATGATCTGCTGCACCAGCGCCACCAGTTCGACGCGCGCCGCATCGCGCCGCCGGAAACTCTCGATCGGCGCGTACGGATCCACGTAGGCCAGCGCGTCGGTGCCGCGTTCGAGATCGTGGTAGAGCCGGGCGAATCGCTCGTCGAGTTCGTCGCGGAACTTGGTGCCGATCAGGCACGCCGAGGAGGTGTAGATGGTCAGTTCGGCGAAGAAGTCGAGCAGGTCGATCTCGCCGGATTCGCCCCAGCCCGCGAGCATCCGGGACACTTCCCGTGCGATGGTGGCGGCGTGCCCGCGCATCTGCTCGCCCCGGAGGGCTTGGTTGTGCAGCATTTCCTTGCGGCGTTCCGGCGGGGCGTCGAACACGACGCCTTCGCCGAAGATCGGCTTCATGAACGGATAGGCCGCGGCCTGGTCGAGTTCGTCGTCGCCGGCCCGGAAGAAGAACTCGTTGGCCTGCGCTCCCGACAGCAGGATCACCCGGCGCCCCGCCAGGTCGAACACCCCGACGTCGCCGCACTCGGACCGCACTCGCCGCATCAAGCCGATCGGATCGGTCCGGAACTCGTCGAGATGACCGTGCTCGCCGTGTCCACCCGAGACCCGTTGCGGAGTAATGAGACTCATGGGAACCCTCCGAAGCGCACGGCCCGCAGATCATGTGGACACCTGTCTGGACAGTACTACGCCCGACGGGTGCCGACAAGGCCGCGCGTCAACCGCGACGGGTGAGGGGAGCGCGCAGGCCGAGGTGGTGGCGCAGCGTGGTACCCGTGTATTCGGTGCGATAGACACCCCGTTCCTGTAGTTCCGGCACCAGCCAGTCGACGATCTCGTCGAGCCCGCCCGGGACCAGGTAAGGCGAGATGTTGAAGCCGTCGACGGCGCCTTGCCGGACCCAGTGCGCCAGTTCGTCGGCCACCTGGGTGGGCGTGCCCGCGAAACCCGAACGCTCCGTGGACGCGATGACCACCGCTCGCAGCGAAAGGTTTTCGGCTTCGGCGCGAGCGCGCCATTCGCGCGCGATGCTTTGCGGGTCCTGGCCGTGCCGGGGCGCGCCGCGGGTCTCCGAGATGGGGCGTGGTTGCGGATCTTCCTTCGGCAGCGGGCCGTCCGGGTCCAGATGCGAGAGGTCCCGGCCCCACACCTGACCGGCCAGCGACAGTGCGGTCTGCCCGGTGTATTGGCCGTCCTTGACCCAGCGGACCTTCTCCTCGACCTCGGATTCCTTCTCCGCCAACACGATCTGGGTGCCGGGCAGGATCTTGATATCGTCCTCCGGCCGGCCCGCGGTGCGCAGCCGGGCGCGGATATCGTTCGCGAAGGCGAGCGCCTCGTCGAAATGGGTTCCGTGCCTGGAGAAGATGACGTCGGCATGGGCGGCGGCGAAGTCGCGCCCGGTCGCGGAATCGCCTGCCTGGAAGATGACGGGATGCCCCTGCGGGCTGCGCGGCAGGGTGGGGGTGATCGAGACGCGGAAATGATCGGTGGACCGTTCGACCGGGTGCACCGCGTCCGTCGCCGCCCAGACGGGGCTCTGCGGTGACGTGGCGATCGCGCCGTCGCGCCAGGAATCCCAGATCGCCCGCGCGGTGGCGAGGAACTCACCCGCCCGCTCGTAGCGCAGTGCGTGGTCGAGATAGCCACCGCGCCGGAAGTTTTCGCCGGTCCACGCGTTGTCGGTGGTGACCGCGTTCCAGCCGGCA
>NZ_BAFT02000033.1 GCF_000308475.2 Nocardia brasiliensis NBRC 14402
TACCTCAGCTCCGAACGCTATTGCTGGCAGTGCCTGGTCGGCGAACAACGCGGTCACGGCGATGTCGATCTGGCGACGACCTGGAAGCTCGCGGACGACTTCTACGTCTTCACTTTTCGCGAGTTCCTCATCCCGGTCGCGGCGACCTGGCTCTACGATCTCGCCGCGATGCGTTCCACCGGCAAGTTCTTCGGCATCGGCAAGGGCGGCGCGGTGCGCAACGCACCGGGCGGCGCCCACATCACCAGCCTCGGCCGCGTGCAGTATCCCCAAGACGAGCAACCGATTTGAGAGTGAGCGACGCCATGAACCGTGACCTCGACGTGATCAAGGCCCACTACGCCGCCTCCGACCGGGGAGACCTGCCCGGCATGCTGGCTCCGCTGGCCGCGAACGTGGCCTGGACCGAGATGGCGGGATTCCCCTACGCGGGCACCTATATCGGCCCGGACGCGGTGCGCGACAACGTCTTCGCGCGAATCGCCGCCGAATGGGACGGCTACACGGCCACCGTCGACGAAATCGCGGGCGGCTCGGACGGCATCGTCATCGGGATCGGCACCTACTCGGGTACTTTCCGGGCGACCGGACAGGCGATGGCCGCCCGCTTCGTACACGTGTGGCGCTTGTCGAACGGGACCGTCGAGCGCTTCGAGCAATTCACCGACACCGCGGCCGTGCAAGCCGCGATGCGCGGTTAACCGCCTGGAAAGTTCCCTCTCCCGTTGAGGATTCGGTATTCGCGGGGCGGCACACCGTAGGTCAGCTTGAACAGCCGGCTGAAGTGTGCCGCGTCGACGAATCCCCGGCGCGCCGCGACCGCGCCGACTGCGAGCCCGTACAGCGCGGGGTCGGTCAGGTCGGCGCGGCAGTGCTCCAGCCGTCGCTGCCGGATCCAACCGCACACCGTGGTGCCCTCGACGCGAAACAGCTTGTGCAGGTAGCCGACCGAGAGATGCGCGGCCTCGGCCGCCATCGCCGGGGACAGGTCCGGATCATCGAGATGGTCTTCGAGGAACGCCTTGACCCGCGGCAGCACCGCCTGCTGCGCGACGGCGGTCGCCGCCGGGTCCTCGTCGGCGTGCGCGGCCAGCACGGTCGCCACCAGATCGACCACGATATCGGCCAATCGGAGCAGCTCGATCGTGCCCAATTCGCCGGTCCTGGCGGTCATTCCGGACAACAACGTCGACAGCAGCACGGTCGCGGGATGCCGCCGGGCCAGCACCGTCGCGGTGCTCGCCTCGACTCCGGCGGTGGGCAGGCGCAGTACGCGGCGCGGAAACGCCGCGACCTGTAACCGGCACGCGGCGTCGAACAGCACCGAATACGGCTGCGCCGTATCCAGCACCGCGACGTCGTTCGTGCCCAGGCGCACCTGCCGACCGGCTTGGCTCAGCAGGCACGATCCCCGGACCGGCACCAGCACTTTGTAATACGCCTCGGCCCGCGCGCGGACCGTGCCGTCGGCCCGATGCGGGATCGCGGAGACCTCCGCGAACACCAACTCCCCCGCGACGTGCCCGCGGATGCGACCACGAAAATGCGCCGCGTCGTCGACCACGATGTCCAATGGCGAATCCAGACGGGCCGGGGCGCGGCCGCCGGGCGCGGAGTCGATGCGGATCACCATCATCGGCTCCGCATCGCTCGCACCGGCGCGATCAGGTCGGCGGCCCGCTCGGCGATCACCATGGCGGGCGCATGGGTGTTGCCGGTCGTGATGGTCGGCATCACCGAGGCGTCCGCGACCCGCAGGCCCGTCACGGCGCGCACCCGAAGTGCCGGATCCACCACGGCTTCCGGGCCCGTGCCCAGTGCGCAGGTGCCACACAGGTGGTGGTAGGTGATCACCGTCCGCCGGATGTAGTCCCGCAGGTCCGCGCGGGAACGCACCCGGGGCCCCGGGTATCGCTCGGCCGCGCCCCACTCGCGCAGGGCGGGCGCGGCGCCTATCTGCCGGCACAGCGTCACCGCGGCGGCCAGCCGGTCCAGATCCGAAGGTGCCGAAAGCACCTTCGGGTCGATCAGCGTCGGACCTTCGGCTGCTGCCAAGGTGAGCCGCCCGACACTGTCGGGCCGGATCAGCCCGGCCATGAGCGAGAACCCGTTGTCCGGCCCCGACATCCAGGACTGGTCGTACAGCGGAACGCTGAAATGCAGCGGCTGCACATCGGGTACGGACAGTTCTGGCGCACTGCGCCAGAACAATTGGGTCTGTGCATGCGGTAGCCCAGGCGTGTGCGCGATCTCGCGTTCGGCGCTGAAGAGCACCGGCACCAGCCAGTGATCCAGCAGATTCCGGCCGACGCCCGGCAGATCCGCGACCGGCTCGATGCCGACCGCCCGCAGTTCCGCGGCCGGGCCGAGGCCCGAGCGCAGCAGCAGCGCGGCCGAATCGATCGCGCCCGCCGTCAGCACCACCTCCGCCTGCGCCGACGCCCGGAACGCGCGGCCGTCGATGCTCCCGGCCACACCGTAGGCGCGGCCCCGGCGGGTCAAGACGCGGTGCACCTGCGCGCCGGTACGCACGGACAACCGGGAATTACCCAGCGCCGGTTTGAGATAGGCCTCGGCCGTGGTCAGGCGCGTGCGGTCGCGCAGGGTGAAATGCGCGCGCCCCGCGCCGTCCTGCACGCCGCTGTTGTAGTCGGGATTGGCCGCTATCCCTACCTGCCCGGCCGCGGCGAGAACGGCCTCCTGGATCGGGTCGATCGCATAGTCGCTGAGCACATCGAGCAGTCCGGCGGTGCCTTTGCCGCCGGCGTCGCGGTCGTAGCGCTCGATCCGCCGGAACAGCGGTTCGATCTCCCGCCACGACCAGCCGGCATCACCGCACCCGGCCGCCCAGGAGTCGTAGTCGGCCGGATTGCCGCGCACGTAGATGGTCGCGTTGAGGGCGTGCGATCCACCGAGCACCCGCCCCCGCGGCAGGTGCAGCCGACGACCGGCCGCGTGCGGCTGCGCGACGCTGAAGTAGTCCCAGTCCTCGGCCGCGTGCCACAGCTCGTGCATCCGCAGCGGGTCGCGGATGGCCGGATTGGTATCGGGGCCACCGGCTTCCAAGACCAGGACAGTGGCGTCGGTGCGGTCGAGCAGCCGGCGCGCCAGCACCGAGCCGGCCGTGCCCGCGCCGACGACGATGTAGTCGGCCTGCAGTTCATAGTCCGGCACGCGCACTCACCTCGGGTGCGTGGACAGCGCGAAATTGCTGTCCCAGAGGTCGTTCCGGGTGCCGGTGAGCAGGTCGGCCGCGATCTCACCGAAGACCGGCGCGAATTTGAAGCCGCGTCCCGAGAACGCGGTCAGCAGCAGTATTCCGGTGTCCTCGTCGAGATCCACCAGCGGCAGGTCACCGGGCGCGCAGAGGTCGTGATGCATCGAGTAGCGCACCGGTTCGGGATTGAGGTCAGGTATGAAATCTGTTGCCCACCTGCTGATTCGGCGTAGATCCTCCCGGCTGAACACGGGAATGTCGTCCGGCGAGGCGATCGCGGGCCACAGCGGTTCGGTCGCCACCTTCACGCTGTAGGAGTCGTGACTGGGCGTCCCGTACAGATGCACCCCGTCCGCGTCTCGGATGAACACCGGAAAGCGGTCCGCGCCGAACATCTCGGGATGATGCGGCATGAACCAGGTGAGCGAGAGCGGCAGAATCTGCAGAAATCCCCTGAGGTCGGGGCGGAGCCGAAGCGTCCAGGAGCCCGTGGCCACCACCACCTTGGCGCAGGTGAGCCGCACGTCGGGCGTCACCACCTCCAGCCCGCCGCCTTGCTCGTCGAAGTCGGTGACCGCGGCGTTGGTCAGCACGCGCGCACCGTGCGATCTGGCCGCCAGCACGGCGGCCAGCACGCTCGCCTCCGGATAGAGGCTGCCCGCGTGCCGGTCCAGCACGGCGACGGTGTCGTCGTCGACCCGGTGCTGCGGGTAGCGCGCCCGCAACGCCGGCGCGTCCAGCACCTCGTGTGGCAGCCCGAATTGCTCGGCCGAGGCGATGGACTTTGCGATACCGCCCGAGCCCGCCGTACCGATCTGCAGCGCACCGCACTCGTCGTACAGCGTCCGGCCCGTCTCTTGCTCGAGCTCCCGCCACAATTCGCGGGCACGCCGCAGCCGTGGCACATACCGCGGACCTTCGTGCACGGCCGAACGGAACAGGCGGGAGTCGCCCGCGTACGAGCCGCGGGCGTGACCGATGCCGAACTGTTCGATACCGATCACGTCGAGCCCGCGTTTGGCCAACTGCCACAACGCCATCGAACCGGCGCTGCCGAGTCCGACGACGATCACATCCGCATCCATGGTTCGGCCTCTCATGCCAATTCGGGCGATTGCCAAAGGTTCAACGTGGTGCCGATCCCCCGTCGCACGGCGTTGCGGTACACCACGGTGCCCCAGGCGACGTCCTCGACCGGCATACCGCCGACCGAGAGGAGCACGATCTCGTCGTCGGTGCGGCGTCCGGTCGCAGCCCCGGCGGCGATCGCACCGAGATCGACTAGATCGCCCCGGTCCATCGCGCCGGCTCGGATCATGTCCATGAACTTGCAACCGATGATCGGGATCCGATGATGCGACGGATGGCCGACTTCCTCGGCCCACGCCTGGTAGAGCCGGACGTTGTCGACGACCTTGCGAATCTCCGGCGCCTGCATGCCCGCATCGATATCGCACGGGGCCGGCATGCTCAGGAACGCCCCCGGCCGCACCCAATCCCGCACGATCAGTGGATAATTCGCTGGATCGCCGGGTACGCCGGTGGTGCAGTAGGTGACGATATCGCTGTCACGGACCGCTTCCTCGTTCGAGTCCACGACGATCGTCTCGAGCTGGGGGTACTCCTTTGCGACCCACTCGCGGAACGCGGCGATGCTCCCCGGCCCGCGGCCTTTGATCTTGACGACCGCGAGGTCCGGGCACGCGGCGACGAACGCGGCCAGCGAGGTTCGGGCCATGACGCCGGGGCCGACGAGGCCGACCACCCGCGAGTCGGGGCGCGCCAGCAGGCGCGCACCCACGCCCGGCACCGCGCCGGTTCGGTACGCGGACAACAGATTCGCCGACATCAGCGCCAGTGGTGCGCCGGTGTCGGTGTCGCTGAGCAGGAACATGAGGATCGACCGCGGTAATCCCTTGGCGCGATTGGCGATATTCGATCCGTACCACTTCATCCCGGCGGTGCCGAAGCTGCCGCCGAGGTAGGCGGGCATGGCCATGAACCGTCGTTCCGCGGTATTGGCCGGCATGGCCGGGAACGGCGAGTCGTCCGGAAAGGTGATCATGGCGCCGTGCGAGTCGCTGTTCGGGCCCGCCATGCGGTAATCGCCCCGGTGCAGCAGCACGAAGGTCTCCTGCATGGCATCGACGCAGGCGGCCATATCGGTCACGCCCGCCGCGATCATGTCCGGCTCGGACAGGTAGAGAAAATCGATCGAGGGCTTATCCATGCACGTTCCTTGTCTTTTCGCAGTCACGACGCCGCGCGATGGACCGCGCGCCCGGCGAACCAGGTGGCGACGGACTTCGTTTCGATCAGCGCGGCCGGGTCGGTCTCGAACGGATCCCGGTCCAGCACGGTGAAGTCGGCGGACTTGCCCGGCGTGAGCGACCCGGTGACCGCGCCGAGCCCACTCGCGCGAGCGACGCCCACCGTGTACGCGCGCAGCGCCTCGGTCAACGTCAGCGCTTGCTCGAGGCCCAGGGTGCCGGGGTACGCGCCCGTGGGGTCGGCCCGGGTGACCAGACCCTGAATCCCGATCCACGGATTCGGGCTCGGCGTGACCGGCCAATCCGAACCGCCGGCCAGCAGCACACCGGAGTCGAGCAGCGTCCGGTTGGGGCACATCCGGTTCGCGCGCTCGCGCGGCAGGCAGTGGCAGTGCGCCTCGAAGATGACACCCGGAAACCACAGCGGCGGTGAGAGATCCGCGACGACCTTCAGCTGGGCGAGGCGCGGCAGATCCGCGTCGGCGATGTATTCACCGTGCGCCAGTTGCACGATCGTGTCCGTGTACCCGGCGGCGCGGATCTCGGCCACCGCGTCGAGCAGCATGCGCACCGCCCCGTCGCCGGTGCAGTGGACTTTGGCGCCGAGCCCGCGCCCGGCCACTTCGATGAGCCAGCCGGTCAGTTCGACGGGCGTCATCGCGCTCTCCCCCACCCAGGCGTTCCCGTGCTCGGCGTCGGGCAGGTACGGCTCCAGGAACAACGCGGTGCGCGAAGTCGGGACGCCGTCGAGGAAGATCTTCACGAAATCGGGCCGGTGATGAGTGGTTCGATACTGCTCGGCGACCTCGAGCAGCGCGGCGCCGACCGGATGCGTGCCGAAGATCCGGTCGTTGATCTGCGCCGACGTCACGACCCACGCGTTCAGGTCGCCACGCTGGTCGAGTTCGGCGAGCGCGCGCAGCATCGGCAGCGATGCCGCCGCATCCTGAAAGTGCGTGATGCCGTATCCGTGCAGCATCTCGATGGCCCGGCGGCACCCCGCCGCATCCCGGGCGGTGCTGTCGCCCAGCGCGGTCGCGTACGCCCGCTCCACCGGGATGAGCGCCGACTCGATGAGCAGTCCGGCAGGCGCTCCCGTCACCCGATCCCGCACGACGGCACCGTCCGCGGGATCCGGGCCCGCACCGTCGATTCCCGCGAGTTCCAAGGCGCGCGAGCTGACCCAGCGATTGTGACAACTGTCGTCGCGCAGCAGCACCGGGCGTCCCCCGGCGGCCCGGTCGAGCCGGTGCAGCACGTCTTGGCTCGAAATCGCCTCCGCGAGTGTGCTTCCCCAGCCACCGCCGACGACCCAGGCGTCGGGTTCGAGACCTGCCGCCCAGTCCGCGACGGCCCCGAGCACCGCGTCGAGCGAGTCGGTGGCGCGCAACGACAGCTCGTAGAGGTCGGCTCGCCCGGCCACGAGATGGTGGGTGTGCACGTCCCCGAAGCCCGGCAGAACGAACGCGCCGTCGTGTTCCACCACGGTCTCCCGCCCGGTCAGCATCTCCGCGGTGGGGTCCACCGCGGCGATGATCCCGTCGCGGACCAGAAACGAGGAGGCCCGGGGTACCGACTCGTCGGCCGTCCACACCGTGGCGTCGGTGTGCAGTTCGGCCGAATCTGCCATCGCGCCTCGATCAGACATCGTGCCTCTGTCAGACATAGTGCCTCTGTCAGACATAGTGTCGTCCCATCTCCGCGTACCGCTGCGGTGCACGGGTTCGAAGCCGAAGTGCCGCAGCGATGCCGAGCACCGCAGCGACCAAGAGCAGACCGGGCAGCAGCCAGACGAGGATCCCGCCGGAACTGATCAGCAGATCGAAATTCGCTATCGCATAGCCGAATACGGCGAGCAAAGCCAGGCCCGCGACGACCGGCGCGACGAGTGTTCGGACCACGTTGCGATCCAGGTCGCGGTTCCTGCGAAAGAACGCGACGACGGCGAACGAGCACGCGGCCATCAGCGCGATCACGCCCAGCGTGCCGAGGTTGGTCAGCCAGGTGAACAACGCGCGCACCGGATCCTGGCCGGTCACCGCGAAAACCGCGACCACCAGTAGCGCCAGCACCGACTGCGCGACCGACCCGACGTGCGGGCTCCGATGCACGACATGGGTCCGCCCAGCACTGTCCGGCAGCAGGCCTTCCCGGCCGAGCGCGTAGGTGTAGCGGGCCACGGCGTTGTGGAAGGCGAGCACGGCCGCGAAGACGCTCGTGCAGAACAGCAGGCGCATGATCGTGGTGAACCAGGACCCGAGATAGGACTCGCCGAGTTCGAACAGCAATGTCGTCGGGTCCGTGAGCTTTTCGATGAAGCCGCGCGTATTGTCCACGCCCGCACCGTTGATCATCAGGAAGGTGACGACGGTGTAGACGACGCCGATGGTGAGGACGGACAGGAACGTCGCGCGCGGCACCGTCCGCTTCGGGTCCGCGGTTTCCTCGCCGTAGATCGCGGTGGCCTCGAAGCCGACGAACGACGCGAAACAGAACAGCAGCGCGATCGGCAGGGAGCCGCTGGTCAGCGCGCTCGGTGTCAGCGGCGCGCCACTCAGTGCCGTGCTGCCGAATGTGCCGCCGCGCCCGGCGATCACGGCCGCCAGCACGAAGACGACGAAGAATTCGGCGGCCACCAGAATCGACAGCATCTTGACCGAGAGATCGATCTGCCGATACCCGAGCACCGCGACGAAGGCGATGCCGAGCAGCGCGTACACCCACCAGTCGATCGTGAGCCCGAACTGGTCGGCCACGAAACCACCGGTCGCGGCGCCGAACAGGCCCCAGAGGCCGATCTGCATGGCGTTGTAGCTCAGCAACGCGAGATACGCTGCCGCACCACCGCATCGCGGGCCGAGACCGCGGGTGACGTAGGAGTAGAACGCGCCGGTGCTGATGTGATGACGGGCCATCGCCGTATAACCGATGGCGAACACCAGGAGCGTGCCCGCGGTCAGGATATAGGCGCCCGGCACACCGGGCCCGTTGCCGAGCAGCATCGCCATCGGCGCGCCGCCCGCCATCGCGGTCAGCGGCGCGGCCGCCGAGATGACGAAGAACGTCACGCCGAACACGCCGAGCGAACCGCGGCGCAACCGATCGTCGTGCCGGAACGGCTCGTCCGACGCCGGGTTCTTTCCGGTCACGCGTCGTCCTTCGCGGGGTCGCCGACCGCTGCCGCGGGAACGTGCGGGGAAAGCAGGATACGGCCGAAGAATTCGGCCAGCGCCGCGGTAGCGGTGAGCGGAAGTACCGCCGCCACATACTGATCGGGGCGCACGACGATCACCGCGCCGCCGCTGTCGATGCCGCGTTCGGCGAAGATATCGACCTGCGGGTCGATCGCGTACACCTTTTCGTAGTCGACCACCCGGAACGGCCCGACTGTCGGCAGGAAGGTCTCCGGTACCGCCGCGAGGTCGACCTCCGTATGCGCCTGCCGATAGATCACCTTCACGTCGAACACGCTGTCGACGTCCGCGTCCTTCGGTGTGTACGCGACCACCGGCGAGTCGGACGACGTGGCAAGCCATTGCGCCCATCCGTCCAGCGCGGTCCCCGCCGCGGCCGCATCGGCAGCGAAAGCATAGATGCGCCAACGCCCGTCGGCGCGATGGTGATGCCCCAGGTGCACCGGGTTCGCGTCGGCGACCCGGACCACCGGTGCCGATTTGAAGCGCTTTCCGATCGGAAATCCGGGCGCGAGATGCTGGTGAGTCCGGTCACCGACGATCATCGAGGCCTGGTACTCGGTCATGAATCCAGCGGGAAATTCCGCGGTCTTGACGTAGAAGTCCTCCAATTCGGAGGGCGACTCGAATTCCTCCGGTCGCTTGGCCATCATGCTCGACCATTCGCGGTCGAAGTCGATGAGCTTGCGCGCGATCACTTGTCGCTCAGCCGAATACGTCGCCAGCAGGGTTTCGGGACTCCGGCCCGCGAGCACGTATCCGAGCTTCCAGCCGAGGTTGAAACCGTCCTGCATCGAGACGTTCATGCCCTGCCCGGCCTTCGCACTGTGCGTGTGACAGGCGTCGCCGGTGATGAACACCCGGGGCGTGCGGCTGCCCAGTTCGTCCAGCGGCACATCGTCGAAGCGATCGGTCACCCGATGACCGACCTCGTAGACGCTGTGCCACGCGACATGCCGGACGTCGAGCGTGTAGGGATGCAGGATCGCGTTGGCCTGCTCGATGATCGCCTCGATGCCGGTGGCTCGCACCTTGCCCTGGTCGTCCGCGGGGACCTCGCCCAGGTCGACATACATGCGGAACAGATAGCCGCCCTCGCGTGGGATGTGCAGGATGCTGCCGCCGGAACCGGACTGGATGGCGCACTTGGTGCGGATATCCGGAAAGTCCGTCACGGCCAGTACATCCATCACGCCCCAGGCATGAAACGCCTTGTCGCCCCGCGGGACACAGCCGATACAGGCACGCACCCGGCTGTGCGCCCCGTCCGCGCCGACCACATATTTCGCGCGTACCGTCCGCAACTGTCCGTCGCGTTCACCCGCCGAGTGCGCCAGCGTAACCACCACCGGATAAGCGCCGCCGGTGAATTCCAGGTCGCGGAACTCGTAGCCGTAGTCGGGCCGCATCCGGGTGGGGGCGTTGCGCATCGCCTCGGCGAAGTAGTCGAGCACCCGGGCCTGGTTCACCAGCAGGTGCGGGAACTCGCTGATCCCGGTCGGATCGTCCTGGGTCCGCGCGGCGCGGACGATCCGGCTCCGATCCGCGGGATCCGGTTTCCAGAACGTCATTTCGGTGATGCGGAACGCCTCGGCGACGATGCGTTCGGCGAAGCCGAACGCCTGGAACGTCTCCACGCTGCGGGCCTGGATGCCGTCGGCCTGTCCGATGGCCAGCCGGCCCGGGCGCCGTTCGATGATCCGGGTGACGACGGTGGGAAACTGCGCCAGTTGCGCGGCGGTGATCATGCCGGCCGGGCCGGTGCCCACGATCAGCACGTCCACCTCGTCGGGCAGTTCGTCCGGGCGGTCGAGGCCGACGCCCGCGGCCGGTTGGATGCGCGGATCGGTGGACACGTATCCGTAATGGTGGAACTGCATTGTTCAGACCCTCGTCATTCCTCTGATGGGGCTGATCGCCTGTGCCGCTTCGTGATCCGGGCCCAGCGGGATCCCGCTGCGATCGTGCAGGACCGCGGTCGCCGCCAGGCTCAGCAGCACGAACCCGCCGAGATAGAGCACGACCGAGGTGGTCGTGCCGGTGGCCCGGACGAGCGCCGTGGCGATCGTCGGCGCGAACGCACCACCGAGAATCGCCCCGAGCGCGTAGGACACCGCGACGCCGGAGAACCGGACCGAAGCCGGAAACAGTTCGGCGTAGAGCGCGGCCTGCGGGCCGTAGGTGAAGCCGAGGCCCACCGTCAGCAGCGCGAGTCCGGCGCAGAGCAGCCAGGGATTGCCGGTGTCCACCAGCGGGAAGAGCGGGATCAAGGCGGCGAGCACGAGCACCCAGCCGATGAGATAGATTGCGCGCCTGCCGAGCCGGTCGCTGAGCACGGCACCGAGCCAGGTGCAGAGCAACCAGGTCACCGCCGAACCGGCGACCGCCCACAGCACCGGCCCGCGGTCGAGACCGACCGGCCCGTGCATATCGGTGGCGTAGTTCTGGATATAGCCGCCGGTCGTCAGGTAGCCCACGGCGTTGTTGCCCGCGAACACGAGCGCCGCGACCAGGACGAGCAGCCCGTGCCTGCGCAACAGCTCGAGGACGGGCATGGTCGCCCGTTCACTGCGTTCGGCGAGTTCCACGAAGACCGGGCTCTCCTCGACGCGCCTGCGGATGTAATGGCCGATCACGATGAGCACGATCGACAGCAGGAACGGGACGCGCCAACCCCATTCGAGGAAGGCGTCGCCCGGCGCGATCGCCGTCATCAGGGCCAGCACGCCGGAGGCCAGCAGCAGCCCGAGCGGGACGCCCACCTGCGGCGCGGCCCCGAACACCCCGCGCTTGCCGGGCGGTGCGTGTTCGACGGCCAGGAGCACGGCCCCGCCCCATTCGCCGCCCGCGGAGACGCCCTGCAGGATGCGCAGCAGAATCAGCGCGACGGGAGCGGCGACACCGATCGTGGCGTAGGTCGGGAGCAGGCCGATCAGCGTGGTCGCGGCACCCATCGCCACCAGCGTCACCATCAGGATGACGCGGCGGCCGTACTTGTCCCCGAAATGACCGGCCAGGAACGCGCCGAGCGGGCGGAACAGGAAGCTGATCCCGACCGTGAGAAAGGAGAGCAGGGTCGCGATCGAGTCTCCCGCGGGCTGGAAGAAGAGCTTGCCGAAGACCAGTCCGGCGGCCCCGGCGTAGACGAAGTAGTCGTACCACTCGATCGTCGTCCCGACCACGGTCGCGAAAACGACTCGGCGGCGATCGGTTTCGCTGACGAACGATGGGTTCGGCATCCCAGACCGGGGTGGCGCGTTCATCTGGGACTCCTTCGATGCCGGACATGCTCTACGGCCGTGAAATGCGATCTGCGTCACTTGCGACGCGATTCACCAATGATATACGATTTGAAATACGATGCAAGAGCGGCCGAGGAGGTTCATGAAGATCGGCAACGACGCTGGCGCACAACGGTTTTCCGCGTTGCCCAGCCGGCCGGGCAAGATCGTCGCCGTCCATCTCAGCTACGCCTCCCGCGCGGATCAGCGTGGTCGCCGACCGGCACACCCGTCCTACTTCCTGAAGCCGAGTAGTTCGGTCGCGGCGAGCGGCGGTGTCGTCGAGCGGCCCGCGGGCACCGAACTGCTGGCGTTCGAAGGCGAGATCGCCCTGATCATCGGCGCCCCGGCCCGCCGGGTGCCGATCGAATCCGCCTGGCAGCACGTCGCTTCCGTCACCGCGGGCAACGATTTCGGCCTGTACGACCTCAGGGCGAACGACAAGGGTTCGAACGTGCGCGCCAAAGGCGGCGACGGATTCACGCCGCTGGGCCCGGATCTCATCGACGCGCGGACCCTCGACCCGGCCGCGCTGCGTGTGCGCACGTGGGTCAACGGCGAACTCGCCCAGGAAGATCACACGGCAGGACTGCTCTTCACACTCCCCCAACTGGTTTCGGACCTCTCCCAGCACTTCACGCTCGAACCCGGCGACGTGATCCTCACCGGCACCCCGGCCGGATCGTCGGTCGTCGTACCCGGCGACGTGGTCGAGGTGGAAGTCGACGCGCCCGGCGCGGCGGCGACACTCAGCTCCGGGCGACTCGTCACCACGGTCGAGCAGGGCAGCCACGAGTTCGACCCCGCGCTCGGCTCACTCCCCTCGATCGATGACACCCAGCGGGTCGAGGCCTGGGGATCGCGTAGCGCCGCAGGGCTGCCCCCGCCGCGTGCCGCACTCTCCGACGAGCTGCGCGACAAGCTGTCCCGGGTGCCGGTCGCGGCGTTGTCGCAGCAGCTGCGCAAGCGTGGCTTGAACAATGTGTCCATCGACGGTGTCCGGCCGGTACGCCCAGGCGCCCGGCTCGTCGGCATCGCACGCACACTGCGGTTCGTGCCGAATCGCGAGGATCTCTTCGATAGCCACGGCGGGGGCTACAACGCACAGAAGCGGGTGTTCGACACCGTGGCGCCGGGCGAGGTGATCGTCATCGAAGCGCGCGGCGAAACCGGATCGGGCACGCTGGGCGATATTCTCGCGCTCCGGGCCAAGGTGCGCGGTGCGGCGGGCGTGGTGACCGACGGCGGTGTCCGCGACCACGACGCGGTCGCCGGGATCGGTGTCCCGGTCTTCACGGCCGGCCCGCATCCCGCGGTCCTCGGCCGCAGGCACGTGCCGTGGGACGCCGATCTCACCATCTGCTGCGGTGGGGCCACCGTACAGCCCGGCGACATCATCGTCGGCGACGGTGACGGGGTGCTCGTCCTACCCCCGAGCGTGGCCGCGGCGGTCGTCGACGATGCTCTCGAACAGGAGATCCAAGACGGCTGGATCGCCGAGCAGGTCGGCGCCGGCCATCCGGTGCGCGGGCTGTTTCCCCCCGATGCGGAATGGAAGGCGAGGTACCGAGAGTGGCGCAAGAGTCAGTGAATCCCAGTGCTACGCAGAGCAAGTCACAGGTCGCGTACCACTGGCTCAAGGAGCGGATCGCGCGGCAGGAGTACACACCGGGTTACCGCTTGGTGCTCAGCACCATCGCCAAGGAACTCGACATGAGCGTGGTCCCGGTGCGCGAAGCCATCCGCCAGCTCGAGGCCGAAGGCCTGGTGACTTTCGAACGCAATGTCGGCGCGCAGGTTTCGATGGTGGACGATTCGCAGTATCGGCACAGCATGCAGGCGCTGAGCGTGCTCGAAGGCGCGGCGACGGCGCTCGCCGCAGGCCGCCTGACCGAGGACGACCTGCGCCGCGCGCGAGCGGTGAACGAGCGAATGGTCGAGTCCCTGGGCGATTTCGACCCGAGCGCCTTCACCGCGCTCAACCACGAGTTCCATTCGATCCTGTTCACCAAGTGCGTGAATCCCCGCCTCGTCGCCCTCGTAGAGGCCGAATGGGCGCGCCTGGGACATCTGCGGTCCTCGACGTTCTCCTTCGTCCCCGGGCGGGCGCACGAATCGGTGCGCGAGCACGAGAGCATCGTGCGCCTCATCGAGATCGGCGCACCGCTCGGCGAGATCGAGAAGGTCGCCCGCCGCCACCGCGCCGCCACTCTCGACGCCTACCTGATCCACGAACACCCCGACGAGACTTTCGGCCTACCGGCCACCTGAACCCGGAACTGGAGTCGTTCATGACGAACGCGGTGCGCACAGCCGCCACCCCGCATCTGCCCGCGGACCTGCCGACGCGGATCCAGCACTACATCGACGGCGTCTGCGTCGACTCGGTCGACGGCGCCACCTTCGGCGTCCTGGACCCGGTCACCAACGAGGTCTACGTCCGGGCGGCCGCGGGCAAACGAGCCGATATCGACCGTGCGGTGACCGCCGCGGCCAACGCTTTTCGCGACGGACCCTGGCCGCGCATGCGCCCCCGCGAGCGGTCCCGCATCCTGTACCGGATCGCGGACATCGTCGAATCCCGGGACGCGCGGCTGGCCGAACTCGAATCGTTCGACTCGGGGTTGCCCATCACCCAGGCGCTCGGCCAGGCCCGCCGCGCGGCCGAGAACTTCCGCTTCTTCGCCGATCTCGTCGTCGCCCAGGTGGACGACACCTACAAAGTGCCGGGGCAACAGCTCAACTACGTCAACCGCAAGCCGATCGGCGTCGCCGGGTTGATCACCCCGTGGAATACGCCGTTCATGCTGGAGTCGTGGAAGCTGGGGCCCGCGCTGGCCACCGGCAACACCGTGGTGCTCAAGCCCGCCGAGTTCACGCCCCTGTCCGCGTCGCTGTGGGCCGGGATCTTCGAGGAGGCCGGACTGCCGCGCGGTGTGTTCAACCTGGTCAACGGACTCGGCGAGGAAGCGGGCGACGCGCTCGTGAAACACCCTGACGTGCCGTTGATCTCGTTCACCGGCGAGAGTCGCACCGGCCGGATCATCTTCGGCAACGCCGCCGCGTCGCTCAAAGGGCTGTCGATGGAGCTGGGCGGCAAGAGCCCCGCGATCGTATTCGCCGACGCCGACCTGGACGCCGCCGTGGACGCGACCATCTTCGGCGTCTTCTCGCTCAACGGCGAGCGGTGCACGGCGGGCAGCCGCATCCTCGTCGAACGATCGATCTACGACGAGTTCGTCGAACGTTATGCGGCGCAAGCGAAACGGGTGGCCGTCGGCTACCCGCACGATCCGGCCACCGAGGTCGGCGCGCTGGTCCATCCGGAGCATTACGCCAAGGTGATGAGCTATATCGACATCGGCCGATCAGAGGGGCGCCTGGTCGCCGGTGGTGGCCGACCGGACGGGTTCGACTCCGGAAACTTCGTCGCGCCCACCGTGTTCGCCGATGTCGCGCCGGACGCGCGGATCTTCCAGGAAGAGATCTTCGGCCCGGTCGTCGCCATCACGCCGTTCGACACCGACGCCGAGGCGCTCGCGCTCGCCAACGGGGTCCGGTACGGCCTCGCCGCGTACGTCTGGACCACGAATCTGCAACGCGCACACACCTTCGCACAGGCGATCGAGGCCGGCATGGTGTGGCTCAATTCCAACAACGTCCGCGACCTGCGCACTCCGTTCGGCGGCGTGAAGGCCTCCGGGCTGGGCCACGAGGGCGGCTACCGCTCCATCGATTTCTACACCGACCAGCAGGCCGTGCACATCACCCTCGGCCCGGCCCACAATCCGACCTTCGGCAAGCAGGAATCCGCGTGACCATCACTCCCGACTCCCCCGAACCTGTTGTGACCGCGGACAATCCGATTCGTTCGACCGATCCACTCCGCACGCCGGATTCGGCACCGCCGGACGTGCTCCGTTGTGCCTATATGGAACTCGTCGTGACGGACCTGGCACGCTCGCGGCACTTCTATGTCGACGTCCTCGGCCTGGTGGTCACCGAGGAAGACGAAAACACCGTCTATCTGCGGTCGTTCGAGGAATTCATCCACCATAATCTCGTGCTGCGCAAGGGTCCGATCGCCGCCGTCGCGGCCTTCTCCTACCGTGTCCGCGGCCCCGCGGAACTCGACCGGGCCGTGGCCTTCTACACCGAATTGGGCTGTCGTGTCGAGCGGCGGGAGGCCGGTTTCACCAAGGGCATCGGGGACTCGGTACGGGTCGAGGATCCGCTCGGCTTCCCGTACGAGTTCTTCTACGCCGCCGAACACGTCGAGCGGCTAACCTGGCACTACGAATTGCACACCCCGGGCGCGCTGGTCCGGCTCGACCACTTCAACCAGGTCACGCCCGACGTGCCACGGGCCGTGAAGTACATGGAGGACTTGGGCTTCCGAGTCACCGAGGACATCCAGGACGCGGCGGGCACGGTGTACGCGGCGTGGCTGCGCCGCAAGTCCACGGTGCACGACACCGCGATGACCGGCGGCAACGGGCCGCGGATGCACCACGTCGCGTTCGCCACGCACGAGAAGCACAACATCATCGCCATCTGCGACAAGCTCGGCGCGCTGCGGCTGTCGGACCGGATCGAGCGCGGACCCGGCCGCCACGGCGTCTCGAACGCCTTCTACCTCTACCTGCGTGACCCCGACGGGCACCGCGTCGAAATCTATACGCAGGACTACTACACCGGCGACCCGGACAATCCCGTGGTCACCTGGGACGTGCACGACAATCAGCGCCGCGACTGGTGGGGCACGGCGGTGGTGCCGAGCTGGTATACCGAGGCCTCTCTCGTCCTGGACCTGGACGGCAATCCGCAGCCGATCGCCGCGCGGACCGACGATTCGGAGATGGCCGTCACGATCGGCGCCGACGGTTTCTCCTACACCCGAAAGCCGGACAGCCGCACCGGTACCGGCCGGGCGCCCGGCGAGTACAAGCTCGGCGCGCAACTCTGACAGGAGCACCGATGCTGCCCAGCGAGGTAATCACCGCGATCGCCGACGAATTGGCCGCCGCGGAGCGGGACCGCCGCACCATCCCGTTGCTGACCGCTCGCTACCCCGCGATGACGGTCACGGATTCGTATGCGGTGCAGAACGAATGGCGCCGGCGCGGTATCGCGAACGGCCGCAAGCCCATCGGCCGCAAGATCGGGCTCACCAGCAAGGTGATGCAGGCGGCCACCGGCATCACCGAGCCGGACTACGGGGCCATCTTCGACGATATGGTCTACGACAACGGCGCCGTCATCGAACACGACCGGTTCGCCAACGTCCGGATCGAGGTCGAACTCGCGTTCGTGCTCGGTGCGCCGATCGACGGCCCCGGCGCCACGATCTTCGACGTCATGCGGGCGACCGAATACGTGGTTCCGGCGCTGGAGATCCTGAGCTCGCGGATCGACCTGACGGGCCGGACCATCGTCGACACGATCAGCGACAACGCGGCGATGGGCGGTCTGGTCTACGGCGGAAACCCGGTGCGGCCCAACTCGGTCGACCTGCGCTGGGTGTCCGCACTGCTCTATCGCAACGAGACGATCGAGGAATCGGGTGTGGCCGCCGCGGTGCTCAACCATCCCGCGGCGGGGGTCGCCTGGCTGGCGAACAAGCTCGCCGAGCACGGCGACCGGCTCGACGCCGGCGAGCTCGTGCTCGCCGGCTCGTTCACCCGGCCGCTGTGGGTCGAGCCGGGCGACACCATCCTCGCCGACTACGGACCGATGGGAACGATCACATGCCGCTTCGCCTGAATCCGACCTTGCGCGAGGTGCTGGCAAACACCGACCGGCCGCGGTACGGCGGCTGGATCACCACCGGGTCGCCGGTGGTCGCCGAGATCATGGCCGGGTCCGGGCTCGACTGGGTGCTCGTCGATATGGAGCACGCACCGAACGGACTGGAATCCGTACTCGCGCAACTGTATGCCGTGTCCGGCTACGCCGTGACACCGGTCGTCCGGGTACCCGTGGGTGACACCGTGGTTATCAAGCAGGTCCTGGATCTGGGTGCGCAGAACATTCTGGTGCCGATGGTGTCCACCGTCGAGCAAGCGCGCAATGTCGCTGCGGCGGCGCAATACCCGCCGTTCGGTCGACGCGGAGTGGGCAGCGCGCTCGCACGATCCGCACGCTGGAATCGCATCGAAAACTACCTTTCCGAGGCCGTCGGCCACGTGTCGGTGTTCGTGCAGATCGAAACGCCGGAGGGCGTCGATCATGCCCGCGCCATCGCCGAAACACCCGGCATCGACGGAGTTTTCGTCGGCCCCAGCGACCTCGCGGCCGCGATGGGGTTGCTCGGTCAGCAGACCCATCCGGATGTCACGGCACAGGTGCACCGCGCCTTCAGCGAGGTGCTGGCGGCCGGAAAGCCCGTGGGCGTGAACGCCTTCGACCCCGACCAGGCGGCGGTGTACGCCCATCAC
>NZ_BAFT02000032.1 GCF_000308475.2 Nocardia brasiliensis NBRC 14402
GAAGAACCGCTTGCCGATCTCGGGGCCGTCCCGGTTGTAGCTGTCCATGATGTCCGCCAGTGCGGCGGCGAGTTCGTGCAGCGCCGGGGCGACGGTCTCGATCCCGTCCGCCCGCGACCATCCCCACTCGAGCGGGACACCTTCGATGCCGATGACGATCCGGCCGTAGGACGGCGACTCGACCGAGTAGGTGATCCCGGCCGGAGCGTCGCGGATCGGGCTGCGGAGGTCGAGTTCGGTGGCCTCCCCCGGCACCGTGAAGCGCTGCGCGAAATCGAGGTCCGCGCGGATCATTTCGACGATGCGCGCAAGATCGGCGTGCCGCCCGCCACGGTCGTGCCTGGCACCGTAGGACCGCTGCGCGGAATCGGTCCTTGCGCTGGTACCGGACTTGTGCAGGATGCGGTCGAGCATCCGCTGCGCCACGGCACGTTCGCCGGCGCCGGTACCCGGATGCTCGATCAGCGCCCGCAACCGGGCGATGCGCAGTACGCCGACGGTTGCCATGAAACACCCTCCGTAGCCGGGCCGACCTGTCCCGGGGTCGATCATGCCACCCTGCCGCCCCGTACCGCCCGAACGCCCACCGCCCGAGCGAACGCCCGCTCCGCCCGGTGGGCGCGGTTGCGGTGCGCGACTGGGGAATAGATGAACGATTACGTTCGCCGACCTGTCTGAGTAGCGTAGAAGCATGCGGAAACCGCGATTTCACCGCAGGCGAGTACTGGCGGCGGCCTTCCCGATCGGAGTGGCCGCGGCACTGCTCGGAGCCACCGGCTGTGGCTCGGAATCCAGCGGTCGAGCACCGGACCCGTCCACCGCCGCGACCACCTCCGCGGCGGTGCGCATCGAACTACACCAGACCGGTGGCATCGCGGGGGTCCACGACATCTACACCGTCGACAGCGCCGTCGCCGATCAGCGGCGCGGCCAATTGTTCGACCTGGTCGGCAGCCAGCAGTTCCGCACGCTCAGCGACAGCTATCTGGGTCCGGACGAATGCCTCGACCAGTTCTACTACGAAGTGGTCGTGACCTACGCCGACAACACGACGAAGAACGTGAACACCGACGACTGTAGCCAGGCACCACAACTGCTGACCGACGTCCGGGCGCTCACCAAGCAGATCGGCGTACAAACCAGCCACCGGTAGTCTCCGCGCGCAAACACATCGTGCACACCGGTCGGTTCTCCGGGGCATCGGAGCACATCGGGGTATATCCACGCCACGCCACGCCGACGACATCGGTTCCGGCTGGCGTAATTTCATAATCATCGGATCACCAGACGCTCATAACGACAGGCGAACCGCTATGGACGCCAATTCTAGGGGGATGCGTCGTGTATGAAAATCGATCAGGATTAGCTGTCGTGACGGCTTATCTCCGCAGTGAATCGCCAACCCTCGAACAGTTGCTCGATGACGCGGCATTAATGTCGTATGAACATCAAGAGCGCAGTATCGAAGTGCTCGGCGCGCACCGCTGGCATGTCACATATGAGCCGCCATTATTCGAGTTCTTCGGCGATCATCCGTTGGCCTGTACGCGGTTTCACGTCCTCGGCACGGCCGCGCCCGGTCCGCGCAGCTGGCTGTGGAGCTGGGCCAACTACGACTGGTACCCGTCGGAGGTCACCGAACTCGCCCGGTCGGTGCGCGATTACGGTCTGCGCCACGGGATCCCGGAACTGCACACCGCCGAGATCCCGTTCGCGAAGCTGCCCGGCGCGCCCACCGAACCGAACCGGGTCACCTGGCTCATCGGTGAACTGTGCAAGGCGGTCTCGGGCAGCTGGACGTGGTACAGCTGCGATGTCGGCGGCGGCACCCGGCTCGCGGTCCTGATCGAACACCCCGAGCTGACCCCGCCCGCGCTCGATCTACTCAGCCTCATGCACGTGCTCAACGGCGTCTTCCGGCTCGAGCTGCCCGACCATCGACGGGCCATCCACAGCTACGCGGTGCAGCGTGGGCTCGCCGCCACCTTCACCGACGACGCGAGCAAACTCCTGCTCGCCGGTCCGGGTCTGGAGGTGGCCATCGCCTTCGACGCCGCGGGCCGCGTCACGGCGATGTCCTCCTCGCGGGCGGACAGCCTGGCCTGAAACACCGGGCCGCGCCGGGAAAATGACTGGCGCGGTCGCCGGTGGCCACTACCATCGAGAATGCGGCGCCGACGAGCGTGACGAACTCCGAGCCGCGTCGGCCGGTCACCGAGCTCAGAATCGACCAGCAGAGGCGGCGCGCCACGCGTCGCGAAGGTGTGGTGGCACCGCGACATACCCGATCGCCCACACCTCCCGGGGACGACAACCAGGAGGTGATTTCGATGCCACGTACGCTCTGTGCGGCACTGCCCGCAGCCCTGCGAAAACCGGGTCCGGTGACCATCGAGGGCTGGATCCATCGGCGCAGGCAGCTCGCGAGCGTGAGCTTCGTCGTGCTGCGCGACCGCTCCGGACTGGCCCAGGCGGTGGTCACCGATCCCGCTGTGCGTCAGCAGGTTTCGGAACTGCCGGAGGAGACCGTGGTCCGGCTGACCGGAACCGCGAGCCGCAACGCCAAAGCGCCGGGCGGGGTTGAACTCGTCGACCCGGCCGTGCACGCGCTGAGCGCACCGGCCGCGGCGTCGCCGCTCGAGCTGTGGCGCCCCGAACTCGGCGTCACCCTGCCGGTCGCGCTGGACCACGCCGCGCTCAGCTGGCGCCATCCGACGCGACGGGCGGTGTGGCAGATCGCCGCCGCCTCGCTCACCGGTTTCCGGCGGCACCTCGACGGTGCGGGTTTCACCGAGGTGAGCACCCCTAAGATCGTCGGCCAGTGCGCCGAGTCAGGCGCGAATGTGTTCGCGCTGGACTACTTCGGAGCGCCCGCCTACCTGGCGCAGTCACCGCAGCTGTACAAGCAGATGCTCACCGGCGTCTTCGAGCGGGTGTACGAGGTCGGTCCGGTCTTTCGCGCCGAACCGCACGACACCGCGCGGCATCTGGCCGAATACGTCTCCCTGGACGTCGAATTCGGGTTCGTGCGCGACCACCGGGACGTACTCGCCCAGCTCCGCGCGACACTCGCGGCCATGCTGGAGGCCATCGCCGAAAAAGCCTCCGCGGCAGTCGAAACCGCGGGGGTGCGACTGCCTGTCGTACCCGAGGAGATCCCGGTCGTGCACTTCCGCGAGGCGCTCGAACTGGTCGGCGCCGCCGCCGACGAGCCCGACCTCGCGCCTGAACACGAGCGCTTCCTCGGCGCGTGGGCCAAGCAGCGCTACGACTCGGATTTCCTTGCCGTGGAAGGCTATCCGGCGGCCAAACGCCCCTTCTACACCCATCCGCAGCCGGACGACCCGCGTTGGACCAACTCTTTCGACCTGCTGTTCCGCGGGCTGGAACTGGTCACCGGCGGGCAACGCCTGCACAACCATGCCGACTACCTCGCCGCGCTGGCGGCGCGCCGTGCGGACCCTGCCGCGTACGACGCCTACCTGGCCGCGATGCGGCACGGCATGCCACCGCACGGCGGTTTCGCCATCGGGCTGGAACGGTGGGTGTCGCGCCTCACCGAGGCCGACAACATCCGCCGGGCGGCGCTGTTTCCCCGGGATCGCCACCGTCTGCAGCCCTGAGATCCGCCCCGTGGCGCGTCCGGCGGGTACGGTGGGCTGATCAACCGACCGCAGCCGGGGGAAACATGAAAAGCGACAGGGTCATTCGCCGGTTCACGCCGGACGCGCAGGAAACACGGGTTTATGGCGAACCCTATGAGACCGCCGACGGGTCGACGATCGTCACTGTCGTCCGACCCGGCGGTGGCCCTCGTGCGGCCGCGCCGCTCGGCATTTTCGTCGTGCACGACGGCCAGGTGAAATGGGAGCCCGTCGTGGATACCACCCGTCTCGCGCTGCTGGGCGAATTCATCGGGCTGGCGGCGGCGGTGATCACGACACTCGCGATCCTGCGCCGCCCGCCGTGGCCCGATGTGTCGGTCGCCGGTCTGCGCGCGATGCGCGGGCTGCACGACTCGTGGCAGGATCGCCGCCGGGACTAGCCGCCCAGCGCGCCTTCGTAGACGTAGCAACCGAATCCATCGACCTTCGCCGGCAAGGCCGCCTCGCCGAAAGCCTCCTTGCTCTCGCCTTCGCAGACCGCGATCATCTCCGGCTTCGGCGCGATGCCACGCTGGTGCAGCTTGAACTTCTGCTTGATCGGCCCGGATTCCGGAGCGCCGTTGCGCGCCTGACAGTTCCCCGTGCCGACCGCCCCCACCTGCTCCGGCTCCTCGATGTCGTCGCACACGTAGGTCCACGGTTCCTCGGCGCCCGCGATCGCGGCCACGGAGGTCAGGCCGGCTACCGCCGCGATGAACAAGACTGCGAGGACCGCGATCCGGACCGGGGACAGGCGCATGACAATCCTCATTTCTCTAGTGCACGGGAGGCAGGAAAGGGGCCGAGGTGAGACCCGATAGCGCGAACCGTAGCCGAAGCCACAAACGTTTTGCCCGATTTCAAACGGGTGTCGTCCACGTATCGGCACACCCGGAAAAGCCGGACACAATTCCGGCGGAAATCGCGCGGCGGAATGCGTTCGCGCCGTTTGGCGAAGCCGCGAATCGGGTAAAGGGCTTTCTCCGCCGAAATCGGGCCGAGCGGCGAGCACCGGCCCGATGCACCCGCGTGGCCGCACCGAACGCGGACCGTGCGGGCGGACACACCGCGCGCCCCTCGTATGCTCGGTGCGCAGTCGCGACGAGGAAGATGGAGGATCCATGGCGGATCGGGAAGTGCTGACCTGGGAACTGTTCGGTTCGGCGAGTCGGGAATTGGCGACCACGATCGCGGACGACGGGTTCGAGCCCGATCTGATCCTCTCGATCGCGCGCGGCGGGTTGTTCGTGGCCGGCGCGCTCGGTTACGCGCTAGACGTGAAGAACCTGCACGTGATGAACGTCGAGTTCTACACCGGCATCGACCAGCGGCTCGATCTGCCGGTGATGCTGCCGCCGGTCCCGCAGGCCGTGGATCTGGCCGGCGCCACCGTGCTGGTCGCCGACGACGTCGCCGACACCGGGGCCACACTGAAGCTGGTGCGCGACTTCTGCGAACACCACGTCGCCGAGGTGCGGTGCGCGGTGATCTATCAGAAGCCGCGCTCGGAAGTCGACTGCGAATACGTGTGGAGGCACACCGATCGCTGGATCAACTTCCCGTGGTCGACCGAACCGCCGGTGGTGCAGCGGCAGGTGAAGGTGCTCGACGCCTGAGCGGTTACCGCTCCTTGCGCTCGCCGGTCAGCGCGTCGAGCCGTTCGCCGAGCGCGTTCACCTGGTCCCGCAGGGCGATGAGGGTGTCGATGGGGTAGCCGACCGAGGCCATCACGGACTCGATCATCTCCCGCGCCTGGCGCTGCAGTGCGATACCCGCCTCGGTCGCGCGCAGTTCGACCGAGCGGCGGTCGTGCGCGCTGCGCACGCTCTCCACGAAACCGTGCGCCTGTAGTCGCTGGATCAGCGGCGACACGGTGCCGTAGTCGAGGCGTAGCTGTTCGCCCAGTTCCTTCATGGTCATCCCGGGCCGCTCCCACAGCGCGAGCAGCGCGAGGTACTGCGGATACGTGATGTGCATCGCGTCGAGGAACGGCCGGTAGGCCGCTGTCATCGCGCGCGAGGTCGAGTACAGGGCGAAACACAGCTGGTTCGTCAGCGAGAGCAGGTCGTGGTCGGGATCCCCGGCGGTTGCGACGGTGCCGTGTGGTGCGGCCGGATCGACACGCACCGCTGCGGTGGGATGCGCTTGTTCGAACATACCCTGCACTGTACGCATGGTGGACAGGGAATTTCTCACCGTGCGGCCGCGATCACCGCCTCGGTTGCCGCGGTGTCGCCCACCGTGATCCTGATGCCGGTGGCGCAGTGTTTCACCTGGATCTCGGCGCCGGCGAAACCCACACGCAGCCGGTCGAGTTCGAGCGAATCGCAGCCGGTGAGGTAGACGAAGTTCGCGCTACTGGTCGGCACCTGATAGCCCAGTTCGCGCAGCCCGGTCGTGAGCCTGCCGCACTCGCGGGTGATCGTCGCGGTGCGCACCGCCAGTTCCGCCTCCGCGGCGTAGCAGGCGCGCACGCCCGCCTCGGCCAGGGCGGTCGTCCCGAAAGGCAACTGCCAGCGCCGGATTCGGGCCATGAGCGGCACCGAGCCGAGCGCGTAACCGACCCGCAGCGCGGCCAGGCCGTACGCCTTGGAGAAGGTGCGCACGACGATCAGGTTCGGATGGCGCGCGAGCAGCTCGGCGCTGCGCACCCGCTCGCTCGGCCGCACGAAATCGACATAGGCCTCGTCGAAGACCACCACGACCGACCGAGCAGTACGTTCCAGGAACCCCGAGAGTTCCGCGTGCCCGATCGCGGTGCCAGTCGGATTGTGCGGACTGCACAGCACCACGACGGCCGTCCGCTTGTTGACGGCCGCGGCCAGCGCGGGCAGATCCTGGTGCCCCGTTGAGGTCAAGGGGACTTCCACCACCCGGCCGCCGACCGTCGCGGTCAGCAGCGGGTAGCCGTCGAAGGTGGGCGTCGCCAGCACCACCCCCGCGTCCGGCGGCACGAACTCCTGCAGAATGTGCATGATCACGCCGGTCGCGCCCGCGCCGACCACCACCTGCTCCGGCGGGTAGCCGAGCCGCGTCGCGATCAGCTCGGGCAGCCTGCGCGGCAGGAACTCCGGATACCGATTCGCCGCGCCGAGCGCCCCGGTCAGCGCCTGCCACACCGAAGGCAGCGGGCCGTACGGGTTTTCGTTCAAGGACAGCCGGTGGCCGCGGTGCGCGGTGTGCATCAGCCGCGGTCCTCAGCGTCCACCCCAGCGCACCGCGGCGGCCGCCGCGAAATCCCCGGCATGCGCGAAACCGGCGAGCAGCAGCAGCGATCCGGCGGGCACTTTACCGGCGCGCACCGCGTGATCGAGCGTCACCGGGATGCCCGCGGCGAACAGGTTGCCGCACTCGTCGAACGTGTCGGGGTGCCGGTCGACCGGAAGTTGCAGTGCGTCACGCCAATTGCGCAAGAAGGCCCGGTTCGGCTGGTTCGTCACCAGCAGGTCCAACTCGTCGGCCCGCACGCCGATCCGCCCGCATACCGCGTGTGCCACCTCCGGCACGATGCGATTGCCCCGGGCAAGCACTTTCGCGATCTTCGACTCGGTGAAGCCGACATGCATCTGGCCCGGACCCGCCTCCCAGTACTTGCGCGGCGGATCCGCGAGCACCGTCATCTGTCCCGCGTACTCCGGCAGATGCCGGGCTTCCACGTCGAGAATCGGTGACTCACCGGACTTCACGAGCAGACCGACGCCCGCTCCGTCCCCGGGGATGGCGGCCTGCGGCTTGGACCGCACCTGCTCCTGGGTGAAGATCTGCCCCGCCGCGTTCTGCACGGTGATGATCAACGCCGCACGCGCGGCACTGCTCAGCAAGAGCTGCCTGGCGATCTTCATCGCGTAGACGAAGGCCACACACCCGCCGTTGTGCAGGTCGATCAGCCACTCCGGGGCGAGGCCGAGCCGCGCGGCAACCTCTCCCCCGTTACCGACGATGCCGAGCTCGGGGATCTGCGTGTGCACGATGAGAACGTCTACCTCGCTGAGGAATTCGCTACCCCGGCGTTCGAGCATCGGCGCGATCGCCTGCTCCGCCATATCGGCGGGCGTCTCGCCGGGCGCGATGTGATGCCGGAACGGCGGGGACTTGAACATCGCGTTCGAGGTGTTGTCCGCGGGATCGGCGTAGCGGGCGAAATAGTCCGCGGCGACCCGGTTCTTCGGCAGGTAGCTGGAAACGTCTGCCAGGCTTACGGTTTCGGTCGTCGTGCCCATCAGTCCAGCCATTTCGGCTTGACCGGCTCGCCTTTGGCGTGCCGGTGCTCGCAGATCGCTTTCAGATTCCGCAGTTCCAGCAGGTGGCCCGCGTAGAAGAGATTCCAGAAATCCCCGACCCAGACCGGGCGACCCGGCGGGGCGGTGTCCGGGTAGCCGTTCTCGTCGTAGAACGGATGGTGACAGTTGGTCCACACGACCACCGAGCCCGGCTTGTTCAGCACCACCTGCGCGTCGAGCACGCGCATCAGATAGATCATCCAGAGGTGCTCGGATTGGTCCCAGGCACAGTGATAGTCGACCGTGCGGGCCGCGGCGTTGGCGACCGTGCGGGTGTAGATGCGGGTGTGCTCGCCGATCCGATCGTCGGACACCCACAGGTCCGGTTCGGCGGTGCGCTCGAAACCCCGCATGCTGTAGGTCCATTCGCACAGGCTGCGGGTATCGGACAGGTACTCGAACACCTCGTCGGGCGGGGCGGCGACGTACTCGTTGACGGTGCAGAACTGCCCGTAGACCTCGTCGTGCGGATACACCGCGCGGGTCATGTCCAGGACGATCGGCATGCCTTCCTTGACGCTGATGTTCTCGATCCGATAGACGCCTGGCACTTCGACATCCGGGACCTCGATCGGCGCGGCGGCGGGTTCGGTCATGCGTAGAGCTCCTTCAGGAAGGGGGCGAAGGGTGGGATTTCGTCTGGGTCGCAGCGGATTTCGAGGAACACCGGGCCGGTCTCGGTGGCGGTCGCGTGCAGTGCGGCCTCGAACTCGGCCCGCGTGTCCGCGGAATAGGCGGGGAGATGCGGGAACATGGCGGCCACCGCCGCGCCGATGCGCGCGGGTCCGAACCGGTTGTAGGTGTAATCGCCGGAGTAGTAGAGCTGTTCGCGGGTGACGCACATGGCGTGCGCGTTGTTGTTGAAGATCACGAACGTGACCGGCGCGTGGTACTCGACCGCGGTGTGCACCTCGTGACCGTGCATGAAGTAGGCGCCGTCCCCGGCGAGGACGAACGTGCGCCGCCGCCGGCCCAGCGCGCTGCCGATACCCGCGCCGAACGCATAACCCATGCCGCCCATGCCCAACGCGATCACGAAGCGGCCGCCCGGTGGCACCGGCAGGTGATGGACCGCGGCCGCGCCGGTGTTGCCCGCGTCGACCACCACGTCGGTGCCCGGCGTCAGGCGCGCGGCGATCGCGTCGAGGGCGTCGCGGTAGCGCACGCCGGGACCCGAAGCATGCGGAACCTCCAGTGGCGCAGGCACGATCGGCTCCCGCAGCACCGCATCGACCGCCGCCGACGCGGTCAGCTCGGCCAACCTGGTCCGCAGTGGACCACACAGCCAGGCAGCTGTGCGCACGAAGGCGCGATCGGTGCCGATATGCCAGATCCGCGGGCACGCGGTGAGCGCGGCCTCGAGCCCCGCCCTGGCGAGCACGGGCAGCGGAGTGCCGACCACGACGCACAACTCGGCAGCAGCCAATAGCTCCGCTACCCGCGGATGCCCCATACTCCCCGCGATCCCCGCGAAGTGCGCGTGCCCGTTCGGAAAGACGTCTTTCGCGTCGGGCGTCACCGCCACCGCTGCCCCCAATGCCACTGCGGCAGCAAGCAATTCCCCCCGCGCGTCCGCCCGCGCAACCTCGGGTCCCGCGATGATCACGGTGCGCCACACACCCGCACGCACTGCGCCGTCGACCCGTCGCGCCTGGCCCCTTTGCGCCGCGCCTTCGCGGCAATCGCCCTTCGGCTCGGAGTCGAGCGCGCCGTCAAGCTGCACTCCGCCTTTACCCCGCCTCGCACCGTTTCCGGATGGTTCACCGCCAACAAGGTCGAGTGGCCTCGGTCCAGGGTCGATCGGCCAAGCTTCTTCGTCGGGCGCTTGCTGTGCCTGAACGTCCTTGGGGAGCAAGAGGACTGCTGGGCCGCCTGCTCGTGCGGCTTCGATCGCCCGGGTGACGACCTCGGTGACGTCCTCGGCTCGGTCCAGGCGCAGGCAGACTCGTGCGACGGTGCCGAACAGGCGTTCGGCGTCGATTCGTCCGTGCCCACCGCCGGTGTCCTGGAAGGCGCCGTGCCCTTCGAGGGGGCGCGGCGGCTGGCCGACCAGCGCCAGTACCGGTATCCGCGAGTCGAACGATTCACCCAGCGCGGCAACGAGATTCAGGGCCCCACCACCGGACGTCGCGACCACGATCCCAAGGCGGTTGGTGGTGCGGGCGTAGCCGTCGGCCATGGTCGCGGCACCGAACTCGTGTTTCGCGACGACGCCGGTGAGTGGCGCGGCGCTGCGATGCAGCGCATCGTAGACGTCCTCGATGTTCGCGCCGCCGACCCCGAAGACATGATCGGTGTGCGCGGCGATCAGCTCGATGATGCGGTCGGCGACCGTTTTCCGGCATTCGACGGCGACGCCGTTCGTTTCCGAGATAGATCGCGTGCGATTCATCGCACACAATGTATCTGGGACAGTTGGCCGTCACAATGTGATCCGAGTCATATTCCAAGCGGAATTAGATTGCGGCACAACAGCTTTGATCAAGCGTCCAGTTTGTTGTGCGGCTGCCCAACGGGCGCTGTGCAGGTGACAGCTGAGTCCGGCTCAACGAGATCCACTCGCCGAGCCGGTGATCGAAATCGGTACGAGGTCAGCCGATAACGGAGTTCATGATGGTTCCTGCACTCGTCGCCACCGCACCGCCGGCCATCGCACTGGCGATCATCTTGGGCGACTGCAAACCGCCACCGCTCCACTTCTCCCACGCGAACCGGCCACCGCCGTAGGTGATGGCGGTGATGCCGGACAGTTGCACGAGCCAGGTGAAGTAGCGGCCCATTTGCATCAACTTGTCCGCCAGCGGCGGCGCCTCCGGAGTCGGATTGCTGACCTCCGCAAGAACGGTGTCGTGTAGCGCGGCCAGAATCATGCTCACGTTCGTTGCTCCTTTTCGCAGGCTGAGGTGGGTCCGGACACGAGGAAATCGCGCTGTCGTGCGCGATTCGACCAACCGAAGAAATGCGCCGGCACAGAATTCGCCGACACCACTGGCACGACGGAGCTATCTGCCGCTACGGACTCGTGCCATGTCGCTCCCGCTTTCCGCTCGTCGCCGGAAAAACTCGTGACCTGCGCAATTGAACCTCACCAAGATCACGCGTGGTCTGCGACACACCGAAAATTCGACACACCGAAGCAAGACCGTGATCTGACCCGAGGACGACCCACAACCGCGCGGCACTCACGGGGTGGCCCAGCGGCTCGATGCCGCCGAACAGGCGGGCATCACGTTCCACCCGCGCGGCCGGGCCGAGACCGAGGCGCTCTTCGCGGGCACCGACCTCGTCGAGCCCGGGGTGGTGCCCGTGGTCAGCCGACATCCCGACGCCGGCGACACCGACGTCGAATCCGCCCGGTAATGGGCAGGTATCGGCCGCGAGCCCTGACCGCGACGCCGCGCCGGCCGATGACTGTCGTTGCTAGTCGGCGACTTTCACGACGAGTTTGCCGAAGTTGCGCCCCTCGAGCAGCCCGATGAAAGCTTCGGGCGCGTTGGCCAACCCTTCGACGACATCCTCGAGGTAGCGGATGCGTCCCTCCGCGATCCAGCCGGAGACCTCCCGCAGGAAATCGGGATACAGCTCGCGGACGAACTCGGTCTGGATGAAGCCGCGAACGGTAAGGCTCTTGGTGAGGATGCGGGCGTAGAAGGACGGGAAGCGGTCGGGACCCTCCGGCTTGCCGCTCGCGTTGTAGTTCGCGATCATGCCGCAAACCGGCACGCGCGCATAGGTATTCAGCAACGGGTACACCGCGTCCGCGACGTGGCCGCCGACGTTCTCGAAATAGATGTCGATACCGTCTGGCACCGCCGCCCGCAGCTGGTCGGCGAAGTCGGGGGCGCGGTGATCGAGGGCGACGTCGAAGCCCAGCTCGTCGCGCAGCGCCGCGCACTTCTGGGGCCCGCCCGCGATGCCGATCGCGCGCACACCCTTGATCTTGGCGAGCTGCCCGACCGTGGCACCGACCGGACCGGTCGCCGCGGCGACGACGAGCGTCTCCCCGGCCTGCGGTTGACCGATCTTCAACAGTCCGGAGTAGGCGGTGAAGCCCGGCATGCCGAGCACACCGAGCGCGGTGGAGATCGGCGCCTTGTCCGGATCGAGCTTGCGCAGGGACGACGCGGACGCTACGTCGGCGCTCTGCCAGCCCGAGTAGGCCAGCACCACATCGCCCTTCGCGAACCCGGAGTCGCGCGAGTCGAGCACCTCCGCGACCGTGGCGCCGACCATCACCTGGCCGAGCTCGACCGGCTTCGCGTAGGACTCCGCATCGCTCATCCGCCCGCGCATATAGGGATCGAGCGACAGGTACAACGTTCGCAGCAGCACCTGCCCGTCCTCGAGCGGTGGCAGTTCCGTGGTTTCGATACGGAAGTCCGCGGGGGTGGGCGCGCCCACCGGCCGGGATGCAAGCACGATTCGCGTCGACTCGACCATGCGGCCAAGCGTAGTCCTCGGCTAACGACCTCGCCGGTACCGCCGATAGGGCTGGTGTCGGATTGCGCGACACCGTTGTCTCGTACTCACCAGCACCCCGGGAGTTCTTTTGGCACGTCTATCTCGCACCCCTCGCCCACACGGCCGCGTCGCGCTGACCGCGGCCACCGCCACCGCGCTCGCGGCACTGCTCACGGCGGGCCCGGCGGGCGCCCGGCCGATCGGGCCGTTCGATGTCGGCGGCGCGATCGAGGTCGAATACGACCAGGCGGGCGGCGGCGCCGTGTTCGGCGATCCGGTCACGCCGGAATCCGACGCGGGCCGCGGCGGGAAATTCCAGGCCTTCGAACGCAACGCCTCCATCTACTGGCATCCCAGCACCGGCGCGAACGCGGTCGGCGGCGCGATCCGCGACAAATGGGGCAACCTGGGCTGGGAGAATGGCGTGCTCGGCTACCCCGTCACCAGGGAAGAGTCGACCCCGTCGAAGCCCGGGCGCTACAACCACTTCCAGGGCGGGTCCATCTACTGGTCCGTCGGCACGGCCGCCCACCAGATCGGCGGTGCCATCCGGGACAAGTGGGCCGCCTACGGCTGGGAGAACAGCCCGCTCGGCTTCCCGATCACCGACGAGGCGGCCGCCAAGAACAACGGCCGCTACAACCTGTTCAACGACGGCGCCATCTACTGGTCCCCGAAGTACGGCGCGCACGTCGTCTGGGGCGCGATCCGCACCACGTGGGAAGCACGGGCGGGCGCGAACGGCGGCTACGGCTACCCCACCAGCGACGAATACGACTACCAGGGCGGCAAGGCCCAGGACTTCGAAGGGGGACGTATCACCTGGCAGCCCTGAGCGCACCGCCGGGTCGGCGGGTTCGACGCGGTCGCGGCGTGTCATCATCCTCGGCGACGCTGTCTCGTCATCGAGGATGGCCTGACCGAGGAGTTTCATTGGCACGCCTGTACCGGATTCTGCCCGGCTCGTATTCGACCGCACTGGCCACCGCGGTGCTCGCGGTAGCCCTCACCGCGGGGGTCGCGCACGCCCGGCCGATCGGCCCCTTCGAGGTCGGCGGCGCGATCGAGGTCGAATACGACGCGGCCGGCGGTAACGCGGCACTCGGCGACCCGACGACGCCCGAGACCGACGCCGCGAACGGCGGCAAGTACCAGGACTTCGAGCGCAACGCCGCGATCTACTGGAACGCCGAGGTCGGCGCGCACCAGATCGGCGGCCCGATCCTGGAGAAATGGCGCGGCCTCGGCGCGGAGTCCGGCGCGCTGCGCTACCCGGTGACCCGGGTGCAGCAGACGCCGGTGAAAGCGGGCAGCTTCAGCCATTTCCAGGGTGGTTCGATCTACTGGTCGGTGGGCACCGCGGCGCATCAGCTCGGCGGCGTGATCCGGGACAAGTGGAACTCGCTCGGCTCGGAGAACAGCCCGCTCGGCTTCCCGATCACCGACGAGGCGGCCGCCAAGAACAACGGCCGCTACAACCTGTTCAACGACGGCGCCATCTACTGGTCGCAGAAGACAGGTGCCCACGCGGTCTGGGGCGCGATCCGGCTCACCTGGGAATCCCGGGCCGGGGCAAACGGCGCCTACGGCTACCCCACCGGGGACGAATACGACTACGAGGGTGGCAAAGCCCAGGATTTCGAAGGTGGTCGCATCACCTGGCAGCCGTAGCATTCATCGGATGACCTTGGGTGACAAGCGCATCAGCCGTCGGACGCTACTCGGCGCGACCGCACTGCTGCCGCTGACAGCTTGTTCGACAAGCGCGACAACGGGTTCCGCGCCGACAACGCAGGCACGGCACGACCGGCTTTTCGAGCTGGAACGAAAGTTCGACGCACGCTTGGGTGTCTACGCCCTCGATACTGCGAGCGGTGCGACCATCGCGCACCGGGCAGACGAGCGGTTCGCGTTCTGTTCCACCTTCAAGGGACTGGCCGCCGCGGCCATGTTGCATCGAAATCCGATGTCGCACTTGGACACTGTGATTCGGTACACCGATGAGGACCTGACGAAGAATGCCGCGATCACACCGCAGCATGTCGCCACCGGCATGACGATCCGCGACCTGTGCGACGCGGCCGTGCGCTACAGCGACGGCACGGCGGGCAACCTGCTGCTGCGCGATATCGGCGGACCCGCGGAACTGACGGCCTACCTGCACGGTCTCGGCGATCCGGTCACCCGGATGGACCGGATCGAACCCGCGATCACCGAGGCGACACCCGGCGATTTACGCGACACCAGTTCACCGCGCGCGCTCAGCACCGACTACCAGCGGATCGTGCTCGGCGACGCGCTGCCCGGGGGCAAGCGCGCGTTCCTGCGAGATCTCTTGGAGCGCAACGCGACCGGTGCGGGTGCGTTGCGCGTCCGGGCGGGCGTGCCGCCGGGCTGGCAGGTGGCCGACAAGACCGGGACCGGGGATTACGGCACGCTCAACGATATCGCCATCGTGTGGCCGCCGGAGCGTGCGCCGCTGGTCATCTCGCTCATGTCCAGCAAGGCGACCGCGGCGGCCGAATACGACCAGGCGTTGCTCGCCGAGGCCGCCGCGTACGTGGTGAAAGCGTTGGCTTGACCCTTACGTCGCGTGAGGCTCGACGATCAGGGCATGAACGAATACATCAGCCCGGTTCCGGTGCCCGCGCTCGACGCGGTCGCTCCCGAGGTCTACCGCAGCTACTACGGCATGCCGATGTTCATCACCGTGCCGACCGCCGATTTCGCCGCTTCCGCGGACTTCTGGCTGCACGGGCTCGGCTTCATCGACATTTTCACCATCCCCGGTCAGCTGATCCATCTGCGGCGCTGGGCATTTCAAGACGTATTGCTCGTCGCCGGGGAGCCGGCCGAGGCCGCGCCCGTCATGCGGGTCGACTTCTCCTGTGTGCCCAGTCAGATCGACGAGATCGCAAGCCGCTGCGAGGAACTCGTCCCCGGCTCCACCAGTGGTCCCCGGGAGATGCCGTGGAACGCCCTCGAATTGACGGTGATCACGCCGGAGCGCGCGCACGTCGTCATGACGGCGGCGCGGCCGATCGACCCGCGCAGTCCGCAAGCGGACGCCCTGCGGGCCGTCGGATTCCCCGTACCGGAAGCGTGACCTGGGATTCGCCGGAGATCGGAGGCAGTAGCCATGCGCGATACTGAGGTGATGACACGAGGCGCCCGCGACGCACCGGCCGGGACGGGCGAGCCGACCGACCCGGACGGCACGACCGTCGGCCGGACCGCCGCGCTCGTCGGGATCAGCGTGCGCACGCTGCACCACTGGGACGTGATCGGCTTGGTCCAGCCGAGCGGGCGGACCTGGTCCGGCTACCGGCTGTACTCGGCCGAGGACATCGCGCGGATCCATCGCGTGCTCGTCTACCGGGAGATCGGGCTGCCGCTCGCCGACATCGCCCGAGTCCTCGACGACCCGGCCACCGACGCGCGCGACCACCTGCGCAACCAACGATCCCAGTTGGTCGACCGGATCGCTCGCCTGCAAGAGATGGTCGGCGCGGTCGACCGGATGCTGGAATCCTTCCGGTCCGGCATCCGGTTGACACCGCAACAGCAGGTCGAGATCTTCGGCGACCAGTGGCGCAGCGAATGGGTCGAGCAGGCCGGCCAGCGCTGGGGCGACAGCCCGCAGTGGGCGCAATACGCCGAACGGGCCGCGAATCGGTCCGCGGACGACTGGCGCGAGATCGCCGCCGAAACCGAGCAGCTGTACGCCGACCTGGCCGCGGCGAAACTCGCCGATATCGCCCCCGGTTCCGACGCGGCCAACACCCTCGCCGAACGTCATCGCGCCCTGCTGTCCCGCTACTTCGACTGCCCCCACGCCCGCCACGTCTGCATCGCCCGCATGTTCGTCGACGAACCCGGGTACGCGGAATACCACGACGCCATGGCCCCCGACCTCACCCTGTGGTTGCGCGACGTGGTGTTCGCGAACGCCCGCGTGCACGGAGTCGAGCCGGAAACGGCCACATGGGATTGAACGTCGGGGTGTGCGACGGTGCGGGCGCGGCCAACCGCGACGCTCGGCTATCCGGCCTGGCCAGGTGGCCGCGTCGCCGGACGCGCCACGGCGGCGGCACAGCATCGGCCGCTACCCGCCTTCGACGGTAAGCGGTCGCGCCACCGAGCACAGTCGCGAAGGCACTGGGAATCCGCCGAACGCAGACGCTCTTGCGTCTTGGGCGACAGGCAATCGCGCAAACCGAGCGCCCGCCGAACGGGCACAGCTGCCGACCTCGACGATAGGCGTTGGCACGTCCAGCACACGGCGGCCGAAGCATAGGCCCCCTCGACGGCAGGCAGTCGCACAACCGAGCGCGCACGACGGTGGCGGTGCGCACGTCTGCCGACCGCGGGCAGTTTGGGGTGCGGGATGGGTGCGGAGATGTTTCGATCGGAAGCATGACAGAGACCGATGATGTCGCGCAGGTGGTACAGGCCAGCCGGGAAGTTGCCGCGGAGGCGGCGGCGATCTTCGAGTTGATCGCCGACCCGGCGCAGCAACCGCGCTGGGACGGTAACGAGAATCTGGCCGAGGCGCCGACCGGTCAGCGGGTGCGTGCGGTCGGCGACGTGTTCACCATGACGCTCACCATAGGTGCCGTGCGGGAAAACCACGTGGTGGAATTCGAGGAGGGACGCCGAATCGCTTGGCGCCCATCCGAAGTCGGACAGCAGCCGCCGGGACACCTGTGGCGCTGGGAGATAGAACCGCTGGACGACGCACGCACCCGGGTGACGCACACGTACGACTGGTCGCAGCTGACCGACGAGAAGCGGTTGGTCCGGGCCCGCGCCACCACCTCGGACAAGCTCCTGGCGTCCGTCGATCGCCTCGCCGAACTCGCCGAGAAGTCCTGAACCGGCCCACTTCTCGGCACACCCGTTACCGTCGACCCCATGACCGCTGAATCGCATCGGACCGCCGCCATCGTGCTACTGCGCGGGGACATCACCCGGCAGTCCGTCGACGCGATCGTCAACGCGGCCAACTCCTCTCTGCTCGGCGGTGGCGGGGTCGACGGAGCGATCCACGCGGCGGGCGGCCCCGAAATCCTCGCCGCCTGCCGCGACTTACGCGCCACCCGATACCAGCAGGGTCTCCCCGTCGGACAAGCCGTCGCCACCACCGCCGGCCGCCTCTCCGCCCGCTGGGTCATCCACACAGTCGGCCCGATCTGGTCACCCACCGAAGACCGCTCCGCCCTCCTCGCCTCCTGCTACCGCGAATCCCTCCGCGTCGCAGACCAACTCGGCGCCCGAACCATCGCCTTCCCCGCCATCTCCACCGGCGCCTTCGGCTGGCCCCTCGACGATGGCGCCCGAATCGCCATCGACACCGTCCGCAGCACGAAAACCACCGTACGAGAAGCACATTTCGTGCTGTTCGACGAACACGGATACGAGGCGTTCGCCGCCGCGGGGTAAGCGGCTCTCGCGTGCTCGCCACGACCCGAGCCAACCATCGAGCCCGGTCCGGGCTTCGGTGTTGTCTGCACCGGTTGTCAACCTGGCGACATATAGCTACTATTCGGCTATCTGCGATCAGTGTTCCCTATTTGAACACCGATCAGATATGCACTTCACCTGCGAACACAGCGTCCTACGCCTCGCAGGTCCAGCCTTAGCAGGAAGGAACACCTATGCGAAAGTTGCTGCTCTGGGGCGTAGCCGGGGCGATCATCGCGTCGACGTCGGTAGTGGCCGCGCCGGCTCAGGCCTCCCCGCCGCCGCCCTCGCTGCTGTGCTCGGTGTTCACCTGGCCGGCGGTGTTTCTGATCGAGATCACGGGTGGGCAGAACGGCCCCGTGAGCCCGCTGTTGACTCCGCTTCAGCCGTTGTTCTGCGGCTGACCGGTTTACAGCACCAGGCCCTGCCCGACACCTCGGCGCAGATCGGCCACCACTGTCGACAGGCACACAGAAGTGATGAGGCGGCAGTTAGCACGAGGGCAGGGCAGGCATCAAGATCACGGGTGCGCGACGCCGCGTCGTAACAAGCCGGCCGGTCGGGTCGATGGAAAGCTCAGTTCGTTGGGGTGGAATCGACTGTTCCGCGGAAAGTGCTCAGCAGCCCAGGATTTCGGCGAGCTGAAGGAAGTCGGAAGCCGTCAGGTCGCTGACGGTGTCCGACGGGCGGTCGGCCTGCCGATGCGGGCCCTTCTCCCCCGGGCGTTCGACGAAAGCGGTGCGCAAGCCCGCCGCTCGCGCGCCGTCGATGTCCCAACCGTGGGTCGCGACCATCAGAACCCGATCGGGGTCGATATCGAGCAGTGTCGCCGCGGTGCGATATACCTCCGGTGCCGGCTTGTAGGACCGGGCCAACTCCGCGGACAGGATGCAATCGAACGGCAGCTCAGCGGTTTTCACCAGACGGGTGAGCAACGCCATGCCGCCGTTGGACAGCGCCGCGACGGTATAGCGGGTCCGCAACCGGGCCAGCCCGGCTGCCGCGTCGGGCCAGGCGGGCAGCAGGTGCCAGGCTCGGACCAACCGGGCACGGGCGTCGTCATCGAGGGCGACGCCGTGCCGCTCCAGCAGACTGTCCAGCGATTCACGATGCAACGTGTCGAGATAGGCCCACGGCCGCTCGCCCGCCCGAACCCGTTGCATCGCAGGCAGATACATGTCCCGCCAGTCGTTGGCGAACACCTCTGCATCGAGCTGCACCTCGGCCGCCGCGAAGATCTCCGCCGCCTGCCCACTGACCCCGCTGAACCAGTCCACCGTGGTACCGAAGATGTCACACAGGATCACCTGCACCGCACCCCGATCGAACCCGGACATTCGGACTCCCTTCGAGTGGGTGCGCCGCAACCCGGCCTTCGCCGAATCTCGCAGCCGAGCCTAGCGCGGAAGTGGCTTCGCGCCATACCAATCGCGGTGACAGCTGCTCAAGGGCCACGTCGCTCTTCCGCGGCAACCCTCGCCGCAATCGGGTCCGCCGATCACATAACACGCGACCCCCACGGACCCCGCAACACCGCGCCCACCGCGCTGGCGATCCGCGCATCGCGTAACGTCGCAACGAGCAGTTGCGTGCACCGCCTACCGCACCGTGGTGCTATTCGTGCCGAATCGCAAGTTGATCTCGAATACCCTTGCGAGAACGCAGCTCTCGCGGACCTACCAGTCGACCACGCCCAACTCGTGCAACCTGCGGAAGACCAGCATCGAGCCGGGGGCGACGTGATCCATTGCCGCGTACTCGCTCACCGTGAAATACCGCAGTTCGGCGATCTCGCTGGTCGGCTGGGGCTCACCGTCCAACTCCGCGGTGAAGCACGTCATGTGCAGTTGGGTGCCGGCCGCGTGGCCGTAGGCTTCGGCCTCGAACACACCGAGTTCGTCGCAGGACACGACGCCGACGCCGAGTTCCTCACGCACCTCGCGGTGCAACGCGCCGACGGGCGTTTCCCCGGGATCGATCTTCCCGCCCGCCATGTAGAAGACTTCCTTGCCGATCGATCGCGTCTGCAGCAGACGGCGATCCCTGACGTGGGCCAACGCAGCTGTCCGAATCACCGGACCACCCTACTTTTCCGCTCCGGTGACGGGTCAACCGAATATGCACAAGCCGCCGATCATCCGCGCGCCGAGTGCTATTCGCCGGTCGGCGATACGAAACGCGGTCGGCGACACTAATGTGTCGGAGCGAACCTGTTCGATCGGCGAAAGGCATGGGGGAACGATGAACACCAGTCGGAGTGGGTGGCCCAGCCTGCCGCCGAGCGGGGACCGCAATCGCACGGTGCTGGCCTGCATGGTCGCGGGCGCCCTGCTGTTCGCCGTCATTTCCGGGGTCAGCGTCGTGATCGTGGCGCAGGACCTGAGCCGGGACTTCGTCGGCACCGCGGTCGCGGCGCCACAGGCGCAACAGCCGGCGACCGGTCAGCAGCCCGCCGCCGAGCAACAGCAGCCGCTGGCCGCGACCCCCGCCAATGTCACCGCCAACGGCGCCATCCAGATCGGCGATCCCGCCGCGAAAAACGTCGTCCAGGTGGTCGCCGACCTGCAATGCCCGGCCTGCCAGGCGTTCGAGCAGGCCAACGCCACCGCCCTGGAGGACGCCGCGTCCCGCGGTGCCGCGCTGATCGAGTACAACATCATCTCGTTCCTCGACCGCGCCTCCACCACCCAGTACTCCTCGCGCGCGGGCAACGCGGCCTACTGTGTCGCCGAAGCCGACCCGGCGAAGTTCCAGGGCTGGCTGGCCTCCATGTTCGAGCAGCAGCCCGCCGAGGGCGGCGCCGGCCTGCCCGACACCGACCTGATCGCGATCGCCCAGAGCGCCGGCTACACCGAACCCGCTGTGGCCCAATGCATCACCGACCGCCGCTACGACACCTACCTGCGCACCAAATCCAAGGAGATCATCGACGGCGGCATCCGCTCTACTCCCACCGTCCTGATCAACAACCGCCCCGTAGCCGACCCCAAACAACTCTTCACCCCCAACGGCCTAGCCCCCACCCTCCGCTGAGCACCAGCGCGCACCCAGGACTCAGCAGACCGGTAAGTCTCGAAATCCCTGCGTAACAAGGCCGCACCCGCGCCCGACTATCACTGCATCGTCGCACTTCGCGCGATGCCGACGCAGTGGGGGCCAGTAATGGCTTGCGTGCCTGATTACCCAAGGGGTGACTTTTCTGTGACATCTCCGACCCTGGCCAAAGGTCAAAACGTTCGATTGCCGGACGAGGTAGTTCAGATCGACGTCGTGATCGGGTGGTCCGAGTCGGAGATCCAAGTCGACGCCTCCGCGCTGTTGCTGAGCGCTGACGGAAAGGTCGGCGCCGACAGCGATTTCATCTTCTACAACCAGCCGGAGTCACCGGACGGCTCGGTCCGGTTTCTAGGTACGAGCGCGACCGAAGCGGGCGCGCAGGCCCGCATCGCAATCGATCTGTCTGCTGTTTCCGCCGCAGTCCACACCATTGCCCTGGTCGGCAGTGTCGGTGACGGGACCTTCGGCAACCTCGGCAAACTGACCCTTCGAGTAGTCGACGCTGCCGGGTATTCCTTGGCGGAGTACGTGACCGCCGATGCGACTACGGAGTCGGCCTTCGTTTTCGGCGAGGTGTACCGGCGGGGCGGTGAATGGAAGGTGCGTGCCGTCGGGCAGGGCTGGGCCTCCGGACTTGCCGGTCTCGCAACAGATTTCGGTGTCGACATCGACGACGAACACGAAACCGCGGAAGCTACCGCAGACATCGCCTCTGTCGAGGACCCGCTGCCCGTCACAGCCGATGCGATCGAGGTTGTCGCGGTTGCCGATGCGCCGCAGCAGGACACCGCCCCGGTAGTGCGCCCGCAAGCCCGCACTCGCGGTGTCCGCACCGCCAAACGAGCGCCACGCAAGGCGAAGCCGGTCGAATTCAAACTGGCCGAACTCGATTCCTGGCAACCGGCCCCACTTTTCTCGGTCGTCGGCGTCGGTGCGGGTGAAGAGCAAGAGCGGCGCGCGACCTCGGCGCTCATCGCGACCATGCAGGCGGTGCGTCCGTTCGCACGCGCCGTCTGTGCCCGAATGGGTGCGCCGGTGGGCGCTTTCGAGGGTTACGTCGAGGTACAGTACGACCGGGGCGATTCGAAGGTCATTCCAGACGCCGTGCTCAAGGTCTCGCGCGGCAGCCGCGTGTGGACGGGGCTGCTCGAGGTCAAGACGGGCAACGGCAAGCTCCGGCGCGACCAGCTCGAAAGCTACCTCGACGTGGCGCGTAAGAAGAAGTACGACGTAGTGGTCAGCCTGTCGAACGACATTCCGGCCGGGCCGGGCGAACTCCCTGTCGAGGTGGACCGGCGCAAACTCACCAAGGTGGCACTACGGCACCTGTCTTGGTCCGAGGTGGCGCACGAGGCGCGAATGTTGCTCTCCCACGGCGGCATCGACAACGACCTGCACGCCTGGATCCTGAGCGAGTTCCTGCGCTATCTGGATCATCCGCGGTCGGGTGCGGCGGAGTTCGTCGACATGGGCAGGCATTGGGTCGCGGTCCGCGACGCAGTGGTCGCCGGCACCTTGCGTGCCGGTGATCAGAAGGCCCTGACCGTCGCCGATACCTGGGTCGCGCTGTCGCGCCACCTCGCATTGCGGTTGACCGCCGAACTCGGGGTGACCGTCACACATGTCCTGCCGCGCAGGCATCGCGCTGATCCTGGAGCCCGTAGCGCGGCAGTGGCCGAACACCTCGCCGCCGAGGGAAGTTTCGAGGCAGTACTGCGAATCCCCGATACCGCAGGTGATCTCGTCGTGATCGCGGATGTGCGGACGAACAAGATCCGCTGCCGGACCACGCTGGATGCACCGAACGAAGGCAATTCGGGGCGCCGATTGGCTTGGCTGCTGCGGCAATTGAGCGAAGCACCGGGCGACGTCCAAGTCGAAGCAGTCTTCTCCGAACGAGGAAACGAGACCTGCGAACACCTTGCCACCGTGCGGGCGGACCCGAAGGTGCTGACGAACGACCGCGTCGGCTCGATCGTGTCCTTCGCGCTGGAGCAGACGTTTCCGATGGGTAGCCGACGCTCGGGTACCGCCGCGAGCTTCATCGCCAGCGTGACCTCGGCGACCGACGCCTTCTACGGCTCGGTCGTGCAGCCGCTGCGGGGATGGGTGCCCGCTGCCCCGAAACAGCCCGAACCTGCGGTGGCGGACGTGATGGCCGCGGCCGAGGATTGACCCCGGACGGACCGAACCGGCGCGGCAAACGGACCCGACCGGGGCGCGCCCGGGCGGCGAGGGGCCGCCGCGCCGGCGCTACCGGGGGTCAGACCTCGAGGTCTTCTTCTATGCCTTTTAGGCGGTGGCGGGCGAGGGCGAGGTTGGCGCGGGTGCGGTCGAGGGCGAGGTAGAGGAACAGGCCCTTGGATTTTCGGCCGCTCACGGGACGGATGATGTGGTATTGGCCGGAGAGGGAGATGAGGATGTCCTCGATGCCTTCGTTGAGGCCGAGCTGATCGATGGTGCGCATCTTGGCGCGCACCACCTCGGTGTTGCCGGCGGCGGCGACCTGCAGATCGAGCGCTTTGGAACTGCCGAGCGTGCCGAGCGCCATCCCGCTGTTGTAGTCCACGACCGCGGCGCCGAGCGCGCCGTCGATCACCATCATGTCTTTCAGCGACAGATCCAGATTGGACATGTCTTTTCCTCTCATTCGGTGTGTGTTGTCTGGTCTGTGCCGAAGTCGTTCGCCAGCATGTGGTCGGCGATGGCGCGGGCCACCGGCCGCGACTCCAGGTGCAGTCGGCCGACATTCACGTCGGGCCCGGCCAGAACGGTCAGCGAGGTCCACCCCGCCGCGTAGATCACCACGTGTCCTTCGCTGCCGCGCACCACGACCTCGTGGAAGCCGCCCCCGTGCGCGGTGGTCGTCAGCCGATAAGACAGCGACAGTTGCGCGGCGGCCAGGGCGGCCATGCCGCCGGGCTCGATGTGCGGTGGTAAATCGTGGGCGACGAGCAACCCGTCGCTGGAGGCGACCAGCGCGCCGGTCAGCTGCGGGACCCGCTCGCGAAGCAGCTTCAACTCCCCCAGTACGGTCGTGTTCAGTTCCGGTGCGGTCATCGCCACCTTTGTCAACCTTCCCATCAAATCTCCGAGCAATTTCCTTCGCGCGGTCACGGGTCCTCCCAAACTGCCCCGCGGACTTCCGTCTCAACGCTCATGATCGTCCCCAGCGAATTCCGCGAGAATTCCCCGCAGCCGGTATCGGGCCAGCGCCAGATTTCCGGTGTCACCATCGAACAGGACGTGCACGAAGAGCTGCCCGGCGAAATCCCCGGGCAGCGGATTCAAGAGGTGATAGGCGTGCGTTCCGCACACGATGATCTCGGTGTCGTCGGATCCGGTCGCGAGCGCCGCGCAGTGCAGCACTGAACGCACGATATCGGTTGTGGCAGCGGCATCTTCGTGTTGATCGACCAGGTCGTGCCGACCCGCCGCGGCGATCGCGAGACCGCTCGTACCGTCCACTAGTGTCGTACTGCACGCACCGGGTATATCCATAATGCGCGCAAGGCAGCCGTCGATATCGAGCACGCGCTCCTCGCCTGTTCTGTAAGGGTTGAGGATTCCAGACGCTACACACCGTCTCCGCGTGTTGTACGGCAAACGCGGGGGGAATTCGCAGCAGCGCGGCATTTACCGAGGATACGTCCTAAATATACCTCGCAGTATTTAATACCTAACAGTTTCAATACCTTTCGGTATTGCCCCGGACAGCGAAAAGGTACCTTTCGGTTTCCTCCGTTCGGGCCGGCGCCGCCGTCCGTTCGGTCAACGCTTCAACTTTCCTGCCCACTTCGCCGTATCCTGCGCCCGGACCGACTATCGTGTCCCCTCGGACGTCGTGTCGGTCCATCCGTTCCCACAGCCATCGGCGGCTCGGGCAGCCTGTGGCGGTTGCATATTCGAGGTGACTGATGAGTTCTACCGCAGTGGTGACGCTCGACAGCCTGCGCCGGGATCTGCGCGAGTACGCGCGCCTGGCCGAGGTCCGTTACGACCCGGCGGTCGTGGACCCGGTCCTGGAGCCGCTCGCCGACCTGTGGACGAATTCCGTTGTCGCCGTACGCACCACCACACACCCGGTGCCCGAGCGCGACGTCAACATGCGTTTGATGCACGCCGGCGAGCCGACCGAACTCGTCGCCACCCTGCGCGACGCCGGACTGCTCACCTACACCGGACATCCGATGGAGGAGCTGCTTGCCGCCGTCAGCGCGGCGGTGCCCGCCCGGGCGGGCGTCGACGTCGCCCTGTCCGACGGTGTGCAGAAGATCTGGCTGATCTTCCCCGAATTGCTGAGCGTGGAACGGATGCTCGCCTTCCCCGGGATACCGGAGGCGGCCCGCGCGCACGCCGGGCACCTGTCCCGCTACGGCGGCCGAATCGGTATCCTCGCAGTCGATTTCGCGGCCCGCACGATGAATCTGTACTCGAACGTGTTCGAACCGGGCAGCCTCGGCTCGGCCGATATCGCCGAGATCCTGGCCGACCTCGACTTCACCGCAGCGACCGAGGAGGAGCTCGCGCTACTCGGCCGCACCTTCAATATCTATCGCACCTTCTCGTGGACTTCCGCACGCATGCAACGCATTTGCTTCCCGCTGCGCGTGCAGGCCGCGAACTTCCCGACGCACCTGCATCCGGTGCTGGCCCGTTTCGTCGAGGGCGCGCCCTTCGTCGACCCGGACACGCGCGGCTTCGTCTTCTACGCCGCCTACGGCCCCACCGACCGCTACTACAAGGTCCAAGCCGAATACGCTACCGCCCAGCAGGTCACCTTCCCCGGCGGCACCGCGCCCCGCGTCAACTGACGCGCTGCGCAACAGCGGCGGCGACGCTGACAATCCTTTCGCCGCAAGGTGTCCGGCGAGTTGCCGAAACGAGTGGGCGGCGCGCCGCGATGGGAAAGGTATGCGTAGCGACGTACTCACCTGCAGGGAGCGGCGGCAGGTCGTGCGACGGCTCGTCGCCCTGTGCCATCAGATGAACGAGCTCATCGATGTGGCGGAGGCCGAATCGTCGGAGCTGCTGCTCGCCCAGGCGCACACCACCTGCCGACTATTACAGGATCTGGTCCTGGACATGGTCGCGGCCGAGAGCAAGATCCGCTGAGCGACCAGGCCGCAACGAGATCGCCGAGATTGTTTCGGCGTGTCGACAATCCGCGGGGGTGACCGAGCCGAACTCAGATGTGTAGGCATCGATGTTTCGGAACGAGGTCACCATGCGCACACCGGGACTGCCCGATATCGCGAGTTGCTCAGGCGGCCAGCGCGGCGCGCCAGCACCAGGTATCGGTGTACTGATGCAGCGCGCTGATCTTGCCGTCGGCCACGTGCCACAGATGCGCGAACTCCGCGAGTACGGGTTTACCCGTCGCGCGCGCAGTGCCGCGATAGTGCCCGGTGACGAGCACCCCGCCGTCCTCGGTGTCGTACCAGGCCTCGGCGTACGGCGCGATATCGAAGTCCTGGCCGACGGGTCCCCACACGGTGGCCAGCGCGACCTTCGGACCGCGCGGCGCGAAGTCGGTGACGCTGGGCATGCCCGGTGCCACCTCGGCCTCGAACTGCGGATGCAGCGCGGCCAAGATCGCGGCGCCGCTGTTGGCCTGGATCGCCAGATAGAACTGATTCACCACATCTCTGTTGCTCATACCTCGATATTAGAGGGATCATTCTAAATCGGCCAGAGAGGCGGCGGTGATCAAAGGCACAACCAACTTCGCGCCGAGATCGATTGCGGGCCATAGCCAACACGCATATCGGACCGGACGATTCGCGCGGCGTTTGCGGTGTCACGATGACACCGTGCGGCTATCATTTGGTTAATCGTTCCGTGTACCGGGGGTCGGGTGGTGCCGAGGAGCGGCTCGGCGAGGCAGACAAGGCAGGGGTTGAGTGGCCACGATCGCGCAACTGAGGGCAATTCTGGCAGTGCTGCACATCGACCCCGGCGACATCGACGCCCTCGCCACCGAGAACAACGACCCGGCGGTCGAGCGCGCCAAACTGGCCGCGCTGTTGCAGCGGGTGTTCAGCAGCGAACTGCGCAGCGCGGTGACCAACACGCCGGACCAGCAGGAACTGGCCCGGCGCTGGACCGCGGCGAGCACCCAGCCCGCGCTGGACGGCGAGAACGCCACCGAACAGGCCCATTTCGACGCGCACTGGCTGCACAACCGGATCGACGCGCTGGCCCCGCGCCATCTCTCCGATCAGGCCCCGGTCCTGCTCGACGCCGCAGCCCGCGCCGCCGAGGCCGCACAGGTGCTGTTGTCCCTGAGCAGCGGGAACCCGCACGGCGACGGCACCGAATCGCTCTGGCAGACCGCCCTGGACGACCTGGCCTCGGCCTTCCATCTGATCAACGACGAGCACAACGCGATCACTCAGCCGATCGAATAGCGCTCAGCTGCGGCCGACCTTGCTGTGGCTGAGCCGGAACCGGAACAGGGCGACCAGTCCGCCGACGACGCCGACCCCGAGCAGGATCAGGCAGGGCACGACGATGTCGGCGAACCCGGCTCCGCGCAGGATGACGTCTTGGTAACCCTTCAACGCCCAGTACTGCGGCGTGAACGGCGATAAGGCCTGTGCCCAACCGGGCAGCGTGTCGCGCGGCGTGATCGTGCCCGCCAGCCCGCCGATGGCCAGCGAACCGACCTGCGCCATGATCGAGAGCTGGTCGATGGTGCGGCACAGCGAGACGAGCGCGATGCCGAAGCCCCAGGTCGCGACCATCAGCGAGGCGCTGATCGGGACCAGCAGCCAGACCGAGCCCTTGCTGTGCAGGTCCCACAGCGTGAACGCGACCAGCCACAGGATGCTCAGGTGCACCACCGAGAACAGCACCGACGGGAGCGATTTGCCGAGGATGATCTCCCCGGCGCGCACAGGCGCGGCACGCAGCCGATCCCAGGTGCCCCACTCGTGCTCGCGGAAGAACGAGGCGCCGAGCAAGGTCGTGATGAAGAAGGCGAACATCACGATGGTGCCCGGCCCCGCCTGCTCGATGCCGCTGGCGTTGGGGAACCCGCCGAAGAAGCGCAGCTGCGCCTTGTTCGCCGGGGTCAGGAACGCCATCATGCCGATGGGCAGCACCGTGAGCACGATGAGCTGGGCCGGGTCGGACCGGATGCGGCGCAGGTCCGCCCAGGACAGCGCGCGCACCCGATCGACGGCGGAGTCATGCAACAGCATCTCGGATCCCTTCGACGGGCTGGTCGGCGCCGGTCGCGGCCGCGCGCATGATCGCCAGGTAGGCGTTCTCCAGGTTTGGGTGCTGGATCTCCGCGGCAAGCAGTTGCTCGGTATCGGTGTCCAACGTGGTGAACAGCTGCGCGAGCAGTTGGCCCGGCGCGTTCGTCGGAATGTCGAGCCGGCGCCCCTCGACCACCGTGGCGCCCGGCGCGGCGAGGAACCCGCCGAGGCTCGCGGGGATCTCGGTCGCGAATTCGAGACTGACCGCCGCCTGCGCGTGGCGCTCGATCAGGTCGGCGGCACTCCCCTGCGCCAGGATTCGGCCCTGATGCAGCACGACCACCCGGGCCCCGAGCACCTCGAGTTCCGGCAGGTAGTGGGTTGCGTACACCACCGCCGCGCCCCGATCGGCGAGGTTGCGTACCTCGTCGAGCAGGTCTTGCCGGGCCGAGACGTCCGCGCCCACGGTCGGCTCGTCCAGCCACAGCACGTCCGGCTCGTGCAGCAGCGCCATCGCGGTGTGCAGCCGACGTTGCTGACCACCGGAGAGCTGGTGTGCCCGGGTGGTGAGGAACGGCGTGATGCCGAGCCGCGAGGCGACCTCGTCGATCCGCGCGGGCAGTTCCCTGCGGCCCACACCCATCAGCCTGCCGAAAAAGGTCAGGTTCTCCCGCGCGGTCAGCGTCGGATACACGCCGAGTTCCTGCGGCGCGAAACCCAGCTTGCGCCGGGCCTGGCGCGGCTCGGTCGCGAGGTCGATGTCATCGATCCGGACCGTCCCCGAGTCGGCGGGCGTGAGACCCGCGACGATGGACGCCGTGGTGGTCTTGCCCGCCCCGTTCGGACCGAGCAGGCCGACGATCTCGCCGGGTCGCACGAGCAGGTCGACTCCGGTGAGCACCTGTTTCTTACCGTACGACTTGTTCAGATCGCAGATCTCCAGCATCTCGCACCTCCTCGTGCAGCAGTGGCCAGGGCGCGCCCCATCCGGCCGCGCCGAGCACCGAAACTTCTCCGGCGACAACGTCTTCGGCGGAGAAGGCGTTGACGATATCGGCGGCGACCGGCGCGATGGGGTTGCTCACCGCGCGTCCGCCCGGGGTGTTCGTCAGGTCGGTCCACAGCCGCGGCGGACGGACCACCACCACGTGCCACGGATGATGGCGCGCAACGTATTCCGCGAGTCCCTCGACCGCGGCCTTGGCCGCCGCGTAGTGCGGCCACCAGCGGGGCGGAGCCAGCACCGCCTCCGACGAGATCAGCACCACGGTGGCGCCCTTCTCGAGCCGGGGCACGCACACCGACAGCGGCGCGAAGACCAGCCGGGTGCTCGCCGCCATGAACTGCGCGGCGGTCTCGACCGCGTCCGGCGCCAGCGGCAGCGTCGGAATCGCCGGGGCCGCGAGCAGCACCACGCCGTCGAGGGGCCCTTCGGGCAGGGCGGCACCGAGGGCGTAGCCGTCGCTGGCGTCGGCGAGCACCGGCCACAGCCGGTCCCGGTAGGCGTGCGAGGCCGCGGCGAGCACCTCGGGCGCGCGGGTGCAGCTCACCAGGACCCGCGCGCCCTGACTCGCCAGCCCCAGTGAGACGGCGGCGCCGAGTCCCCGGCTGCCGCCGACGACCAGGATGGTGCGGCCCGCGAGCCGCTCCGAGGGCGGTAGCACGGCGGCCAGTTCCTGCGGGTCCGGTCCGGGCACCGACTCCCGGATCAGGCTCTGCACGGTGACGTCGGCGCTGGCGCCGCAGCGCATGCCGGCCTGCAGGGTGACCAGCCCCGAGCGCCGGTCCACCTCGGGCGCGGCGGTGTCGAATTCCACTGCGCCGGAACCGGACCCGTGCAGCACGATGGTCGTCGCGACGAGCAGCGCGTCCCGGCCGGGCGTGCACATGCCGGTCCAGTAGCTGGCCCAGCCGAGCACGGCCGCGACATGTTCGGGCACGCGCCCGCCGATCACCCGCGAGACCAGGGCGGCGATCAACGGGTAGTCCACCGCATACGTCCCGCCTTCGGCGCCCGGCGCCTGCGCGGAATCGCCTGCCACATCGGCCAATCCGAGCACGCGCGGGGTATCACGGCGCGGTTGGTCCGCGGCGGCGGGTCCGCACCACGGCAGCACCGAACCCAGCCGGCACCGGACGCCGACCACCTCGATGCCGCCGAAGCTGACCCGGCCGCGGGCCTCGCTCTCCGACACCGTCCAGTCGACCTCGTAGCGGCGGCCCGGAATCGTCGGCTGCCGGAACGTCGCCCGAATATCGCGCACCGCCATCGGATCGGTGGTCTCGGCGAGCGCGGCCAGCGCCAAGGTGACCACGAGCGCGCCGTGCGCCACCGGCCTGCCGTACGGCGAACGGTGGCCGAAATCGTTGTCCACGTGCAACGGATTGCGATCACCGGTGGCGGCCGCGTAGGTCGCCACGTCGGTATCGGTCACACGGAACACGCGGGCCGTCATGACACCCGCTCCCGCCGTGCGGTCACCACGGCCGCGGCGAGTTCGGCGAGCGTGGGTTCCGACGTGAGCGTGCGCTCCGGAAGTTCCACCGCGAACGCGCGTTCCACCGCGTACACCAGCCGGACCTGGGCCAGCGAATCCCAGGTGTCCATGTCGGCGCGCACGGTATCGGGGCCGTGGGCGGCCGGCTCGCCGACCACTTCGGCGAACAGCTCGAGCAACTGCTCCATCACATCAGTAGCCATGGTGGGTCTGCGCCTCTCGCACGTGCGGGCTGCGCGCGGGCGCGCCACCCGTCAGGTCGAATCCGTATACCGCCCCCTGCGCCGACTCCGCCTCGAGTGCGAAACCGTGCCGGGGGTACAGCTCGCGCACCAGCGCGTTGCGGGCGGTCGGGAGATACCGGCCCACCAATCGCGAGCTGCCCTGTGCCAGCGCCCATTCGGCGGCCGCGGCCAGCAGATTGTCTTCCGCGTTCCGGCCGATCACCCGGCAGCTCAGCAGCAGGGTGTCGATCTCGACGGCGCCCTCGCGGTCCTCGGCGAGCAGCACGCCGACGATGCCGTGATCGGCGAAACGGTCCCGCAGGCGCAGGATCGCGGCGAACCAGCGCGGATCCTCGGCCATCTTCCGGACCTGGCTCTGGGTGTGCCTGCGGGTGGTCAGGTTGAACTGGTTGGTCTTGGCGATCAGCTGGGCGGCCCGGTCCAGCGTGGTGCTGTTGATCGGCTCGATGGTGGCGATCATGTCCAGGCTCGCGAGGAACTCGTCCAGGTTGTCCGTCACGATCCGTTCGGCGGCGGCCAGTGCCTGGTAGGAGCGCTGCCGCGAGAAGTCCTCACTCGACAGCGCACCGGGATGCAGCCAGGGCAGCGCGGCCAGCGCGGCACGGAACTTCGCGGGCGCCGCGGGCAGGCACAGCGCGCGCACCTCGGGGTGCGCGGCGACGACCTGGGCGCATTCGGCCGGGTTGTCGTCGACGAACGCAATGCTGCCGAGGCCGAGCCGGATCTTCTGCGAGATCTCCTGGAGCTGTTCGGATTTCGGCCGCCAGTCGGCGACGATGTGGGTGAAGTCCGCGGCCCGCAGCACCATGCCCGGCGCCTCGTCGATGGCCCGCAGCGCGAGCTCGCGATCGTTCTTGCTGGCCACCGCGAGCAGTACGCCGCGCTCGGTGAGCGCCCGCAGATAGCGCTGGAAATCGGCGAACGCCTCGCCTTCGGCGCCGGTGCCGACCCGGATGCCGTCGATGCCGTCGTCGCCGAGGACGCCGCCCCACAGGGTGCCGTCGAGGTCGACCACCACGCACCGCGCGGACCGGCCCCGGTCGGCCGCGACCGTGTCGGCGATCGCCGCGGCCAGCCACGGCAGGCTGTCCGGCGCATACGGTTGCCGCACCCGGTACCAGCTGCGCGAGTCCTCCCACTGCCGCAGACCCACCTGGGCGGCAAGCTGTTCCACGTCGACGAAGAGCACTCGGCCCGCCGCCTGTTCGGCGAGCCGCGCGTTGATCTCGCGCACCCGGTGTGAGAGCGACTGCGGGGTACGCCAGGCGGCCGCGCCGTACGCGTCGACCGCGGGCGGTGCGAACCCGAGCTGCACCACCCGCACGCCGGAGCGCGCCGCGGCGTCCCACAGCCCGACCCAGCGGTCCACGGTCTCCTCGACCGTGCCGGTGACATCGTGGTGCGTACCCGCCAGCACGACGTAATCGCCTTCGCGAAACGGTGTTTGAGGCGCGAGCAGGACTTGCTCGACCTGACCGAACGGAAACTCGAGCAGCTCCGGGGTCACCCCGGCGCGAGCGCAGGCCAGCGGCAGCAGCTCGGTGAGGAAGTCGGTGGTGTAGGTCGCCAGCACGGCCAGACGAACGGCGACGCCCGGCGAGCTCGGTTCGCGGGCGAGCGTTTTCGCGTGCTGGGTCCACGCGACATATCCGTCGGCGGGTGCGATCCGCACCGCGATATCGGCCATCGCTACGCTCCTTCCGGTCTGCGGTGCGCGAAAGCCAGGTGCTTGCCTTCATATTCGGCCAGGGCGAGCAGGTTTTCGGCGATGCGCGCGGTCTGCACGGTGCCGCCCGCGGCGGCCCGCATCCGGGCATGCATCAGCAGGGGCGGTAGTTCGCGCCACAGGGCCACCGCGCGCTCCCAATGTTCGCGGCCCGCGTCGTCGAGCACCTCGTCGTCGAACTCCGCCGCCCACAGCAGCAGTTCACGTTGCCGCAGGGCCTGCCACAGGTCGTCGAGCTGGGTGAAATCGTCTGGGGTCGAAGCGAATTGGTAGCGGCTCGCCAGCGCCACCAGCGCATCCGCACCCACCAACCGGTCTGCTCGCGGCACGATCAGTTCGGCAGGGCGGGCCTGCAGCCAGCGATAGGTCCGGCCCACCTGGATCTGCGAGGTACCTGCCATCGCTTGTTCGCGCAGCAGCGCGACCGTGTCATCCGGGCCGAGGCTCACCGACCACTCCCGCAGTTCGGCGGCCGAAAGCACCGGAACCCGCTGCCCGGCTTGCGGTCCGAGCTCGGTGGTCATGGCGAGCGGGTCCTCCACCACCCAGCCGTCGACGGTGGCCACGATGGCCAGCCAGTGCGGCGCGTGCCATTTTCGATAGCCGTGCTGCCAGGGCAGGTGAAAGATGTCGGCGAGCAGCACGACCGAACCGTGCGCGGCCACCTGCTCCTCCAGCGCGTGGTACGCCGTGGCCCAGTCGTCGTCGCCGTGCACGCCGAACCCCAGAGCGGGCAGCGGCGCGGCGGCGTCGTGTTCGAACAGCAGCAGGTCCTGCTCGGCGGGGGTGACCGCCAGGGTCGGGCCGCCCGCGAGCAGCGGCCGCCACCACCGGGTTTCGCCGCGAGCCAGCAGTGCGCTCGCCAGCGCCGCGGTGAAGCAGGTCAGCTTGTCGCCGTGGGTGGACAGTGCCGTGGTCATTTCTCGCCTCGCACCCGCAGCGTGCCGTCGAGGTAGGCGGTGCGCGAGGCCGAACGCTGAATCTTGCCGCTCGACGTGCGGGGAATCCCGCCGGGGCTCAGCAGCAGCACCTCGTGCACGCCGACGTCGTGCACCCGGAAGATAGCTTCGCGCACGGCGTTCCGCAGTTCCTGCGCCGTCGCGGTGTCGTCGGCCGGAATCCTGGCCTCGACCAGCACCACGATCTTCTCCTGCACGCCGACTTCGATGGAGAAGGCCGAGCAGCGCCCCGGCAGTACCAGCGGATGCGCCTGCTCCGCAGCGTCTTCGAGATCCGGCGGGTAGTAGTTGCGGCCGTCGATGATGATCAGGTCCTTGAGCCGGGTGGTCGGATAGACCTCCCCGTCGTGCAGGAATCCGATGTCGCCGGTGCGCAGGTAGTACTTGCCGTCGCGCGGCGAGAGTTCGCCCCGGAAGGTCGCTTCGGTCTCCGCGGGCCGGTTGAAATAGCCGGAGCAGAGCGACGGCCCGTGCACCCAGATCTCGCCGAGCCGGTTCTCGGGCAGCGGCTCCCTGGTGTCCGGATCGACGATCTGCACCGCCGTGCCGGGCGCCGGGGCGCCGCCGCTGACGATGTCCGCGCCGTCCGGCGCGACCACCACCGATCCCGCGGCGAGCGCCGTGCGGTCCACTGTGACGGTCTGCACGCCGGACAGGGTGCGCCAGTTCACCGAGACCAGCAGCGTCGCCTCGGCCAGACCGTACCCCGCGATCAGGCTCGACTCGGACAGGCCGTGTCCGGCGAAGGCGGCGTAGAACTTCCGGATCGTGCTGACCCGCACCGGCTCGGCACCCGACAGGGCATAGCGCCAGCGGCTCAGGTCGATGCCGTCGAGTTCCTCGGGGCCGACCCGTTCGGCGCACAGTTCGTAGCCCACGTTCGGGGAGGCGGCGAAGACCTGTGCGGGATGGTCGCTGATCGCCCGCAACCAGCGTTGCGGCCGGCGCAGGAACGAGGTGGGCGACATCTGAACCACGCCGTGGCCGTTGATGATCGGCATGATGACGCCGACCATCAGGCCCATATCGTGGAACAGCGGCAGCCAGCTGACGAAGCCGATCTCGTCCTCGGGGCCCACCCCGACGTGGTACATCATCTGGTAGGTCTGCCTGGCGTTGGCGAGCAGGCCGCGGTGCGGCACCATCACGCCCGCGGGGGTGCGGGTGGAGCCGGAGGTGTACTGCAGCAACGCGATCTGTTCCCGGTCGACCAGCACCGGCTCCCAGTCGGTCGCCAGCCGCGCGTTCACTTCGCCGGTGGTCACGATCAGCCGGGTCGTGTCGGTCGGCGAATTATCGAGCCACGCGGTCACATCGGTCAGTGCGTCGTCGGTGGTGACGAGGCAGGCCGGGTCGGCGTCGACGCACACCGCGTCGATCCGGCCGTTGGAATTGTGCGCGCTCGGCGGATACAGCGGCACCGCGATGATGCCGGCGTACAGGCACCCGAAGAACGCTTTCACGTACTCCAGGCCCGGCGGCAGCAGCAGCACGGCCCGGTCCCCCGGGTGCGCCACCTGGAGCAGCGTGGCCGCGTATGCCCTTGCCGCACGGTCGATTTCGGCGTAGGTGAGCGACTCCGTGACCCCGATCGCGGAGGTCGAATCGGGATAGCTCAGGAAGCTGTAGGCGAGCCGGTCCGGATGCTGGGCGGCCTGTCTGGTCAGCGCGCGCACCAGCGTGTCGTATTCGATATCGCCCCCGGTGAGCAGTGTCGTGGTCATACTCCGACCTCCTGTGGTGACGGCGCGGCGAGGAAGCCGACCTTGCGGAAGTAATCCAGGTAGCGGGTGAACAGGTCGTGGGCGACCGGCGGGCAGTGCACACCGACCTGTTCCAGCGCGGTGACCGCATCGTCGACCTCGAACTGGATCAGCGGCGTCAGCCCGTCACCGGTGTTCAACAGGCTCAGCACGCGGTAGGACGCCGAGCCCGCGCCCGCCTCGGCCGCGTGCGCGGCGATCGCGGCACGCCACTCGTCGAGAGGCACGAGCCGCACCGGCGTGCCGCTCGCCCGCAGCCAGCCGACGGCGTCGGCGAAGGAACCCGGCGCGGGGTTGCGCACGTGGTAGATGTGCGTGCCGGGCCGGGTGTTGCGGGCCAGTTCGACCATGGCCGCGCCGGTGAAGTCGGCCGGCGCCAGATCCACCGGGAAGTCCACCTCGGGTGCGCGGCCGACCTCCTGGCTGGCTTTGACCAGCAGCCAGAAGAAGTCGCTGGTCTGGCAGGCGCCGGTACGGCTGTCCCCGCCGATGCGACCGAGCCGGAACACAGTGACCGGCAAGCCGCGCGCACCGGCCGCGCAGACCAGCCGCTCGGCGACCCACTTGCTGCGCAGGTAGCCCAGGGACAGTTGCGACGGGTCCTGCGCGGGCAGCCGTTGGCTGACCCGGCCGTCCACCGCATCACCGGGTCCGAGCACATACAGCGAGGACACGAAATGCAGTGGCGCACCGCTGTTCCTGGCCAGGGTGAGGAGTTCGTCGGTGCCGCGCACATTGGCCGCGGCCAGCACCTGGTACGGCAGCGCGAAATTCACGTGCGCGCCGTTGTGATAGATCGCCTCGATCGTGCGGCCGAGCAGCAGGAACTGCTTCTCGCTCAAACCGAGTCGTGGTTCGCCCAGATCACCGAGTACCGGCACGACCCGGTCGAACGCGGTACGCGGCAGCTCATAGGTGTCGAAGGTCGCCGCGAGCCGGGCCAGGCCCGCCTCCGGGGTGTCCGCCCGGACCAGGCAGTGCACCCGGGATTCGGTGCGCTCCAGCAGTTCCCGCAGCAGGAACGCGCCGACGAAGCCGGTCGCACCGGTGAGCAGCACCTCTCCCGTTTCCGGCCGGGCGGTGGTCCACGGTCCAGCGGGCCAGGATTCGACGACGGCCGCCACCTCGGCGGCCAGGTCGATCGTGTCCTCCGCCGACGTCTCCCCCGCCAGCAGCGCCACCACACCGGCGACGGTCGGCCGGGCGAACAGCGAGCCGAGCGGAATGTCTTCGCCGAAGGTCTCTTTCAGGCGCAGGATGAGCTGCGCCGCGAGCAACGAGTGACCGCCGAGATCGAAGAAGTTGTCTTCCCGGCCGACCCGGGGAATGCCGAGCACCTGCGCGAAGACGCCCGCGACCCGCTGTTCGAGCGGCGTGCGCGGCGGCTCGTAGGCCACCGGGTTCCGGCGCAGCACCGGTGCGGGCAGCGCGCGACGGTCCAGCTTTCCGTTGGCGGTCAACGGGAATTCGTCCAGCACCAGCACCGCCGCGGGCACCATGTGCTGCGGCAGCCGGCGGGCCAGGTGGGCCCGCACGTCGACCACGAGATCGTCGCGCGCCTTGACCCGCAGCGGATCCGAGACGATCAGATCGCCGGGCCATTCGGCGGCCCGCGCCGGCGCACCGGACAGTGCGACCTCCCAGCCGGTCGCCACGACGTCGTAGCGCCCGCCGGGGCGGCGCAGCGCCTCGATCCGGTACGGCACCCGATCGGCGAGCGCGAGATAGTCCTCGGGGCTCACGCCGCCGGAATCGGCCAGCACGGCGCGGATCTGGGCGGCGGTCGCCCGGCCTCGCCGCAACTCCTCGACCACCGCGAGCGGTCCGGCCACCCGGGCGTCGAGCACATCGGTGACGAGCACGGCCGCGGGGCGGTCCTGCTCCAGCACTTCGGCCAGTCGCTGCGGCGTCGTCGTCGCGTCGAGCACCTTGGGCCGCACCGGAAGTCCGCGGGCGCCCGCGTACAGCACGGCGTCGTAGCGGAATCGGGACATCTCGTTGAGCTGCACACCGCGCTTGAGCCGCAAGCGGCTGCCGGTCAGCACCGGGCTCGCGGCGACGAAATCCTCGAAATACTTGGGTGAGATCACCAATTCGGCGTCCCGATCGAGCGCCGCGCGGACCGCGGGCGCAAGCTCGCTCGCACCCGCGGTCGGTGCGTTGGTCGCCTCGACCGTCGCGTGGAACGATTCGCTGAGCACCAGATCCCGGACGTCGCCGACGAACAGCACGCCGTCGGGGGCGAGCAGCTCGGCTGCATCGTGCAGCACCCGGGTGAGGTACTCGGCGCTCGGAAAGTACTGCACCACCGAGTTGATCAGCACGACATCGTAGGAGCCGGTGAGGTCGGCGGGCAGTTCGTCCGCGGCGCACAGCGCCAGCCGCACGTGTGCCAGCCCGGGATCGGGATCGACGATCTTCGCCCGGACGTTCTCGATGGCGGAGGCGGACACGTCGGTGGCGTCGTAGACCTCGCACAGCGGCGCCAGGCGGGACAACAGCAGGCCGGTGCCGCAGCCGATTTCGAGAATTCGGCGAGGGACGAGCGAACGCACGGCCGCGACCGTCGCCTCGACCCACTCCCGCATGTGCTCCTCGGGAATGGCGGCATTGGTGTAGGAGCTGTTCCAGCCGGAGATGTCGAAATCAGCGTCGCCTTCACGCCCCTGCCGATAAGTGCTGTTGAACACGACCTGCCAGTTGGCGACCTGATCCTGTTCGGCGTCCGCCGCGTCCGTCGTCACGTCGCCCGGCGTGAAATAGGCGACGAGCGAGACGTTTCCGCCGGTGTCCTTGCGCGCCAGCACGACCGACTGGTCCACGCCGGGGTGCGCGGTGATCGCCGCCTCGATCTCGCCGAGTTCGATCCGGAACCCGCGCACCTTGACCTGCTGATCGATCCGGCCCAGGTACTCCAGGTCACCGTCGGCGCGGCGGCGGGCCAGATCGCCGGTGCGATACACGCGGCGGCCGTCCAGCACGGCGCTCGCCACGAACCTTTCGGCCGTGAGTTCGTCGCGGTTGAGGTAGCCGCGGGCGACGCCGGGGCCGGACACCAGCATCTCCCCTGCCACGCCGTCGGGCACCGGCCGCCCCGCGGGGTCGACGATCAGCACCCCGAGGTCCGGCAGCGGCACACCGATCAGGCTGCCCGCCGCCGATTCCACGTCGGCCCTGGCGAGTTCGCGGTAGGTGACGTGCACGGTGGTTTCGGTGATGCCGTACATGTTCACCAGGCGTGCCGCCTGGCCGAACCGGTCGAACCACGGGGTGAGCGTGGCGAGGTCGAGCGCCTCGCCACCGAAGATCACCCAGCGCACGGCGAGTTCGGTACCCGGCGCGCTCTCCAGCGCGCGCAGCAACTGGGTGAACGCGGACGGCGTCTGGTTCAGCACCGTGACCTGTTCGCGCGCAAGCAGTTCCGCGAACTCGGCGGTGGACCGGCTCACCGAGCCGGGCACCACCACCAGACGGCCGCCGTAGAGCAGCGCGCCCCACATCTCCCAGACCGAGAAGTCGAAGGAGTAGGAGTGGAACATCGTCCATACGTCCTGCGCGCCGAAGTCGTACCAGCGGGCGGTGGTCGAGAACAGCCGCATCACATTGGCGTGCTCGATCACGACGCCCTTCGGCACCCCCGTCGACCCGGAGGTGTAGATGACGTAGCACGGGTCGTGCGGTTCGGCCTGCGCCAGCGGGAGATCGGGCACGGATTCCGCAGGCAGCTGGTCGATCAGCAGCAGGTCCGGACCCGCGGTCTCGGTCGCCGAGAGCAGCGAGCTGTGGCTGATCACCAGGCGCGCACCGGAATCGGCGATCATGAACTCGATCCGGTCCGCCGGATACATCGGGTCCAGCGGCACGTAGGCGGCACCGGCACGCAGCACGGCGAGGATCGCCACCACCACGTCGGCGGAGCGTTCCAGGTGAATGCCGACGAAGGACCCGCGATCGATGCCGCGCGCCCGCAGTCGGCGGGCCAATCCGTCTGCGGCGGCGGCGAGTTCGGCATAGGTCAGCGCGCTGTCGCCGAAGGTGAGCGCCACCGCCTCGGGCGTCTGGATCGCCTGGGCCGCGAACAGCTCGTGCAGCGTGAGTCGCGCCGCGGCGGCCGGGGCACACGGCAGCGCTGCGGCGAGCGCCCGCTGGCGTTCACCGGATTCGAGGAAGTCCAGTTCCGGGAGCGCAGTATCCGGTGTCGCGACCACCGCGGTCAGCAGCGCGACGAAGTGCCGGGCGATCGCGGACACGGTCGGCTCGTCGTAGAGGTCGACGTCGTATTCGAACGCACCCGCCAGTTCGGCGCCGACCTGCCGCAGGGTCACCAGCACGTCGAATTTCGTGGTGCCCGAATGCACTTCGACGTACTCGGCGTCGAGGCCGGGGATCGCGAGTTCGGGCAAACTGGTGTTCTGTAGCACCACGGCGGTGCGGAACAGCGGCGAATGGCTCAGTTCCCGGTCGGGGCGCACGTGTTCGACGACCAGGTCGAACGGGGCCTCCTGGTGATCGAACGCGTCGAAGACCACCCGCTGCTCGCGGGCCAGCAGTTCCCGGAACGTCGGCGCCCCGGACAGGTCGGTGCGCAAGGCGAGCGCGTTGACGAAGAACCCGATGAGCGGCTCGATCTCGGGCCGGGTCCGGCCCGCGATCGGGGTGCCGACGGTGATGTCCTCCGCGCCGGTGTAATACCGCAGCAGCGCTTTGAATCCCGCCATCAGCGCGATGAACAGCGTTGCGGGACGGTCGTGCACCCTGACCTCGTCGGCCAGGCGGCGCAGGCCGGCCAGCACCGGGGCCGGAATCGTGAACAGCACCCGCGCCCCGCGGTTCTCCGGTTCGAGCGCCCGGGGGCGATCCGGATGGAACGTCACCAGCGGCGGTTCGTCGCCGAGCACGCCGCGCCAGTAGTCGAGGTCGGCGCCGAACTTGTCGCGCTGCGCGAGATCCTGCAACCAGACGGCGTAGTCGGGGTACTGCAGCGGCAGTTCCGGCAGCTCGGGCGCGTGCCGTCCCGCGGTGAGATCGGCGTAGGCCGACATCAGCTCGGTGGCGAACACGCCGAGCGACCAACCGTCGGAGATGATGTGGTGCATCGCGACGGCGAAGATCGCGTCGTCCGCGCCGAGCCGCACCAGCAGCACCTCGACCAGCGGACCGGACAGGTCGAACACTGTCCGGCTGAACTGCTCGACCTGTGCCATCGCGTCGGCGAGCGGTTGCGTGGGGTCCAATTGCGCCGAGTTCACCACGGTCATCGGCAGCGGGGCCACCGGCCCGACCACCTGTACCGGAACGCCCTCGCGCACTTCGATACTGGTGCGCAGCGATTCGTGCCTGGCCACCACCAGCGACAGCGCGCCCTGTAATGCGGCGATATCCAGGTGGCCACGCAGGCGCAGCGCCAGCGGCATCGTGTACGTCGCCCGGTCGGGGAACAGCTGTTCCAGGAACCAGATCCGCTGCTGCGCGGCCGAAAGTGGCGCGGCCGCGGTGGGATCGGGCCGGCGTGGAACAGCCGCGCGCGGCGTGCTGCCCGCGGCCCAGCGCCGCAGCAACTCGCGGCGGGAGGCGCCGGTATCGATGAGTTCAGGCATTGTTGCGCCGTTCTTCGGCCGCCCCGGGCTGATTCAGCAGCAGTTCGACCTCGCTGTCGGACAGCTCGTCCAGCCGCCGTATCAGGTGTGCGGCGATGGTCTCGGCCATCCCCGCGACGGTCGGGCCCGCGAACAGTTCGCCCAGTGCGAGTTCCAACGGGAAGATGGCGCGCAGCTGGGTTGCGACGTGCACCGCGAGCAGCGAATCGCCGCCCAGCTCGAAGAAATTCGCATCCACGCCGACCGCGTCCACGCCGAGGGCGGCACACCACACGGCGCGCACGCGCTGCCGCACCGCCGCGACGAACTCGTCCTCTTCAGTGCCCGCGGCATCGCTCGCGCCGGTGGCGGCAGGCTCCGGCGGGGTCTGCTCGACCGGGCGCATGCGCGTCGGCGCGGTCTCCGGCGGATCGACCCAATAGCGCTTCAGCGCAAAGGGATACGTGGGCAGGCCGACCGTCGCGGGCGTCCGGTCGCCATAGATCGCTTCGAAGTCGACGTCTACGCCGGACAGCCACAGGCGACCGGCCGCCTCGACGATCGCCGACTCCGGCGCACCGGCCCCGAGACCGACGCCGAGCGTGCCGACCGTGGCCGATCCGCGATCGGCGGTGCGCAGGAACGAGACCAGCGATTTGCCCGGCCCCACCTCGAGCGCGACGGTGGACAGATTGCGGCCGAGCAGCCCGAGGGCCGCCTCGCGGAAGCGCACCGTGCTGGTCATCTGCCGGGCCCAGTACCCCGGGTCCACCGCTTGCTCGGCGGTGATCGGGGCACCGGTCACGTTGGACCAGAACGATGTTCGCGGCGACCGGCGGGGCACGCCGCGCACCAGCTCCGCGAAACGCGCCGCGGCCTCGTCCATCAGCGGCGTGTGGAAGGCATGCCCGACCGGGAGCAGCGAGCTCGCCGCGCCTGCCGCGGACAGCTCCTCCGAGAGCCGGAGCAATGCCGCGGGCGCGCCCGCGACCACGCAGCGGGTCGCGGAATTGTCCGCGGCCAGCCACACGTCCTCCGGCAGGCGTGCCGCGACGGCGTCCGCGCCCTGGGAGATCGCGAGCATCCCGCCGGGCGGCGCGGCCGCCATGATCCGGCCGCGCGCGACCATCAGGCGTAGCGCGTCGGGCAGTTCGAAGACGCCGGCGAGGGTGGCGCAGACCAGCTCGCCGAGGCTGTGCCCCAGCAGTTCCGTCGGCGCGACACCGAACTCGCGCCACATGCCCGCCAGCGCGTATTCCACCGCGAACAACGCGACCTGGGTCTGTTCGGTGCCCTCGGCCTGCCGGATCGCCGCGTCCAGTTCGAACCCGTCCGCGCGGAGCAACTCCGCGCACTCGCGCAGGCGGCTGCCGAACGGACCGACGGTGGCCGCGAGTTCGAGGACCGCTGCGCCGAGTGCGACCCCTTGCCCCGGGAACAACCACGCCACCGCCGGTGCGGCTACCGCCTCGCCCGCCACGGGCTTGCGCAGCGCCGTGGCCGCCTGCGCCGTCGTGCTCGCCACCACCATGCGGCGATGCGGGAACCGGCGGCGACGATGCGCCAACGTGTGTGCGACAGCGGCCAATTCGACATCGGTGTCGTCGAGGTAGTCGGCCAGGCGGGCCGCGGCACGGTCGGCGTCCTGCGGCGTGCGCGCCGAGATCAACAGCGCGCGTGGGCCGCCGGCCGCCGCGACGGGTGCGGGCACCGGTGGCTGTTCCACGATGACGTGCGCATTGGTGCCGCCGATGCCGAACGCGCTCACCCCGGCCCGGCGCACCTCGGCGGACCACGCTTTCAGCTCGGTGTTCACGTAGAACGGGCCGGACGCGAAGTCGATCTCGGGATTCGGCCTGGTGTAGTGCAGGCTCGCCGGGATACGGCCGTCGCGCACCGTGAGCACCGCTTTGATGAAACCGGCGACACCACCCGCGGAATTCAAGTGGCCGACATTGGTTTTCACCGAACCCAGCGCACAGTACTGCGTGGCTGCGGTGTGCTCACGATAGGCGGCGCTCAGCGCCGCGATCTCGATCGGGTCACCCAGTTTCGTTCCGGTGCCGTGCGCTTCGACGTAGCCGATGGTGTCGGCGCCGATCCCGGCCGCCGACAATGCTTCTCGGATGACGGCCCGCTGGCCCGCGATGCCCGGCGCCGTGTAACCGATCTTGTCGGCGCCGTCGTTGTTCACCGCGGAACCGAGGATCACGGCGTGCACCCGGTCGCCGTCGGCCAGCGCGTCGGCGAGCCGTTTGAGCACGACAACGCCTACGCCGGAACCGAATACGGTGCCACCGGCGTCGGCGTCGAACGCCCGGCAGTGCCCGTCCGGGGAGAGGATCGAACCCTCCTCGTAGATGTAACCGGCTTGCTGCGGCACCTGCACGCTCGCACCGCCGGCCAGCGCCACATCGCACTGGAAGTCCAGCAGCGCCTGCGCCGCCTGGTGAATCGCGACCAGCGAGGTGGAGCACGCGGTCTGCACCGCGAAACTCGGTCCGGTCAGGTTGAGCTTGTAGGAGACCTTGGTGGCCAGGTAGTCCGAGGCGTTGCCGTGCAGGGCGTGCAGTTGCGAACTCGGGGTCTGGAACAGGCTCGCGTGCCCGGCCAGATTGCGCAGCAGATAGGTGCTCAGGCCCGCGCCCGCGAAAACACCGACGGAGCCGGGGTGCTCGGTGGCGAGGCGGCCGCTGTCCTCCAAGGCTTCCCACGCGCACAGCAGGAACAAACGCTGCTGCGGGTCGGTCAGCTGGACCTCTCGCGGGCTCATGTCGAAGAACTCCGCGTCGAACTTGTCCGCGTCCGGCAGCAACGCGCCCACGTGCACGTAACCGGCGGGCGGGTCGGCGGGCATGGTCTCCGGCGCGAGCGGGCGCACCGATTCACGTCCCGCGCACAGGTTGCGCCAGTACTCGGCGACCGTGTCGGCGCCCGGAAAACGGCAGGCCATGCCGGTCACGGCGATCCGGAAATCGTTGTCGTCGTGCGTCATCGCGGGTCCCCGCTCTCGTCGTCGGACAGGTGCGGCGCGGGCGACCCCGCGCTCTGGCGGTGGGCCCGCCGACGCGCGGCGGCCGCGCGCCGGTCGAGCCCGCGGTCCCCCTCCTCCGGCGTACTCGCCCGACCGGCCAGGGTCTTCGCGAGTCCGTCGACGGTCGGCGCGGCGAACAGGTCGGTCATCGCCAGTTCGATGCCGAGCCGACGCTCCAGCAGGCCGCGCACCCGGGCCACGGCAAGCGAGTGCCCGCCCAGATCGAAGAAGTTCTGCCCCAGACCGACCTCGCGGTCGAGCACCTGCGCCCACACTTCGGCGACGACGCGCTCCAGCTCGGTGCTCGGCGCGATGTACACCGGCGGCGCGGCCGGGGCGATCTTGGGCAGCTTGGCGCGGTCCAGTTTGCCGGTGAGGCCACGCGGCAGCTGGTCGAGCACCATGTAGGCCGACGGAATCATGTAGTCGGGCAGCCTGGTTCGCAAGAACGCCGACAACTCCAGGTAGTCGGGCTCGAGCGGGCCCTCCTGGGTGAGATAGGCGACCAACCGCGGCACCTCGGCGTCGGCGTCGAGTACCACGGCCGCCTCGGCCACCGTCGGATGTGCGCGCAGGAAGGTCTCCGCCTCCCCCGGTTCCACCCGGTGGCCGCGAATCTTGACCTGCCGGTCCTTCCGGCCGACGAAGACGAGCTTGCCGTCGGGTAAGCGCCGGGCCAGATCGCCCGTGCGGTAGTACGGCACGCCGTCGCGGCCGGTGCCGAACGCCCGCTCGGTGAGTTCGGGTCGATGCCAATAGCCGAGGGCCACATAGGGACTGCGCAGGGCGATCTCGCCGTATACCTCGGTGGGCCGGCCTGCGGCATCCACCAGGTCCACCGCCACCCCTTCGACGGGGCGGCCGATCGGCACGCCCGCACGATCCGCGTCCGCGGGAGAAACGATGTGCTGCAACGCCACCGAGCATTCCGACGGTCCGTACAGACTCACCAGCCGGCACTCGGCGGTGAAATGCTTGCCGAAATCGATGACGTCGCCGCGGACCACCTCCTCGCCGCCGAGCGCGACGAGCCGCAACGCCCGCGGTGTCCACGGCGCGTCGGCGTCGCTCAGCAGGTAGCGGAAAAGCGTAGGGGTGCAGTGCAGGACGGTGATCCCGGCCCGTTCGATCTCCGCGCGCAAGGCGGCCGGACCGTAGTTGTGCGGATCGATCACGCACAGCTGCGCGCCCGCCACCGCCGCGCCGAACGAATTCAACACCCCGGCGTCGAAGGTGTAGCGCGCGGGCGCGGCGACGACGTCGTCGGGGCCGAGGCGCAGCCGCCGTGCGTAGGTCACCGCGTGCGCCAACGCGTTACCGCGGCTCTGCGCCACGCCTTTCGGGCGTCCGGTGGACCCGGACGTGTGCAGGATGTAAGCGAAATCGTCGGCGCTTATATGCGATTTCGCCCACGTCGACAGGTCGTTGGTGGGCACCGCGCCGAGCGCGGGGTCCGGATGGTCGGCCCGCGCCGCGACCGTGAACACCTGCGCGCCGCCCGCGACGGACCGCGCGAGCGCGGTCAGCGACGGATCACACACCAGCGCGGACACATCGGCTTCCTCGAGGATCTCGATGAGCCGGGCCTCGGGCGCCCGCGGATCGAGCGGGACGTAGGCCACGCCGGCGCGCAGCGCCGCCCACACCGCGACGAAACTCTCCGGCGTGTGGTCGTACAGCAGCGCGACCCGGCTGCCGTCCAGTCCGGCGCCGATGAGCTGCTTGGCGATCGCGGCGGTGAGCAGGTCGAGTTCGGCATAACTGGTGACCCGCTCGCCGCCGCGTACCGCCGGTGCGTCGGCGCGCACGTCGATCACTGCGTCCAGACGATCGATCAGACGCTCGCCGGGCTCGGCCACCGGCACGAGCGCGGTGCCGGGCAGCTCCCAATCCGGCTCGCCCGCAGTCGGTGCCGTCCGCTCCAGCGCGATCGCACCGACGAGCTGTTCGGGATCCGCCACGATCGCGGCCAGCGCGTCCGCATAGTGACGCAGGGTCCGGTCGGCGCTGGGCTCATCGTAGAGGTCGAGGCTGTATTCGAGACTCAGCTTGGCGGTGCCGTCGGTTTCGTCGACGGTGAGGTCGAAGTCCATCTTGGCGGTCGCCCGCGGGGCGTCGACCAATTCGACCTCGAGCCCGGCCATCTCGAGCGTGGGCGGCGGGGTGTTCAGGTAGTTGAACATCACCTGGGCCAGCGGGGTCCGGCTCATGTCCCGGTGCGGCACCATCGCCTCGATGACCTTCTCGAACGGCAGGTCCTGGTTCGCGTGCGCCGCGAGCACGGTCCGCCCGACGCGGGCGACCAAGCTGGTGCAGGTTTCCTCCGGATCGACCCGGGTGCGCAGCGCCAGCGTGTTCAAGAAGCAACCGACCAGCGGCTCGACCGCCGAGCGGGTCCGTCCGGCGATCGGGGAGGCGACGATCAGATCCTGTTGGCGGGTATACCGATTCAGCACGGTATAGAAAGCCGCGAGCAGCACCGCGAAGGTCGTGACGCCCTGCCGGGCGGCGAGCGCGCGGATCTGCGCCATCACCTGCGGGTCGATCGAGTGGCGCGCCACCGCGCCGCGCGAGGTGCGCCGAGCCGGGCGTGGACGGTCGCCGGGAATCTCGGTGACCGTCGGGTGCGCGAGCTCGCCGCGCCAGAAGTCCAGTTGCCCGGCAAGACTCGTCGCGCTGTCGCGCTGCCAGCCCGCGTAGTCCGCGTACTGCACCGTCAGCGGCGGCAGCGGCGCGCAGTCCCGGTCGGTGCGGGCGCGATAGTGCGCCGAGACCTCTTGGCTCAGTACCGCGATCGACCAGGCGTCGCACACGATGTGGTGCAGCGCCAAGGCGAGCAGGTATTCGTCGGGGCCGGATTTGATCAGGTGGTACCGCCAGACCGGGCCTTCCGTCAGATCGAACGGCGCCCGGTACACCTGGGCCGCGAGGTCTGCCGCCGCGCCGGAGCGGGCCTCGGCCGGCAAGTCGCTCAGATCCGTGACGTCCAGCGGCCGTGCGGCATACGGGCGGATCAGCTGGCGCAGCTGTCCGTCCGCGGTGGTCCGGTAGACGCTGCGCAGCACCTCGTGCCGCCGCTCCACCTGTGCCAGTGCGTGTTCCAGCGCGGCGATGTCGAGCACGCCGCGCAGCCGCAGCCCGCCGGGCATGATGTAGGTCGCGTTGCCGGGATCGAGGGTCTCCAGGAACCAGAGCCGCTCCTGGGCATAGGAAACCGCGAGCAGCGCGTCCTCGGCGCGCGGCAGCGCGCGTAGCGGCGGCAACGACTCCTCTTGTGCGGCAGCGGCTTCGATCAGCCGCGCCGCCGTGACGATGGTCGGGCTCTCGAACAACTCGCGCAGCGAGACGCTCACCCCGAACTCGTCGAGGATCTGCGAGATCACCCGGGTCGCCGCGAGCGAGGTGCCGCCGAGCAGGAAGAAATCGTCGTGGCGGCCGATCTCGGGCCGCTGCAACGCCGCGGACCACAGCGCGGCCAGCCGGATCTCCCGCTCGCCGATCGGCGCCTCGAACGGGGCGGCCTCGGTGTCGAGCGAATCCTCCTCGTCGGCAATATCGCTCACCGCGTACGTCCGCACCGGGAGGGCGGCGAGCAGTTCGTCCACCTTGGTCGTCGGCGCGGCCGCGGCCGCGGCGGCCGCCACCGTACGGAAGTCCAGCGCCAGATCGGCGGCGGCCGTCGCGGTCAGCAGCGCCGAGTTGTAGGTGAGCTGCACGACCAGCTCCGAGCCTGCCTCGGCGACGTGCATGACGAGGTCGTACAGCGTCGCGCCGGTATCGATGGTGTGCCAGTCGACGGTCAGGCCCCATTCGCTCAGGTCGGGGCGCTCGAGCACCTGCTGGACGAACAAGGTCTGGAACACGGGGCTGTAGGCCGGATCCCACGGGCCGCCGATCGCCTCGACGATCCGCTCGAACGGCACGGTCTCGTCGTCATAGGCCGCCATCGCGGTATCGCGCGTGCGATGCAGCAGGTCCAGGAAGGTCTGGCCGGGCGCGACATCGGCACGCACCGGCACCGTGTTCACGAAATGCCCGATGGTCTTGGCCAATTCGGCGTACGGCCGGGCCGCCATCGGGATGCCGACGCAGAAGTCGAACCGACCGTAGCGGTGCGCCAGGATCAGCTCGTAGCAGGCGAGCAGAAAGACGAACGGCGGCACCCCGTTGGCCGCCGCGGCGGCGCGCACCGCTGCGGTCACCTCGCGCGGGAACGAATCCTCGACGCGCGCACCGTTGTTCCCGACGCGCCGGGGTCGCCTGCCGATCGCGACATCCAGCGGCGGCGCCCCGCGCAGGAGCGCGGCCCGCCGCTCGGCCGCCGCCGCCTGCGTGGCGGGCACCCCGTGTTCGGCGCTCCACACCGCATAGTCGGCGTACTGCCGCGGCGGCGCGGACAACACGGTTTCCGCACCGCGGCGCAGTGCGCCGTAGGCCAGCCAGAGCTGATCGAACAGCAGCGCGATCGAAAGTCCGTCCAAAATCAGGTGATGCGCGACGACCGCGAGCAGCCACTGCTGCTCGGCCAGCCGAATCAGCGCCCAGCGCACGGGTGGCCGCGTCGCCGGCTCGAACGGCGCGGTCGCCAGCGTCTCGAGTAACTGATCTACCGCCGCCGCCCGGGATTTCGCGGGCACCAGCCGCAGATCCGGTGTCTGCCAATCGGCGCCGTCGGTCTCGACGATCTCGGCTTGCAGCCCGTCGGGCGTCTCCGTGAAGATCGTGCGCAGCGCGTGGTGCTGGCTCGTCACGGCATCGGCCGCCGCGCGCAGGGCCGCCGCGTCCAGCGGTCCGTCGATCCGGATGCCGAGCGGCACATGGTAGATCGCGGGATGACCGGCCAGCTGCTCATGCAGCCAGATGCCGCGCTGGGCCGGGGTGACCGGGAACGGGCCCGCGCCCTCGCGCAGCGGAACGGTGGTGGTGGCCAGACCCGACGCGCGGCGTTCCCGCAGCCGCGCGAGGGCCAGGCTGCTAGCTGGTGAGTTCATGAGCGGTCTCCAAAAGGGCATCGGCCTGCTCGACCATGAGTTCCTCCAGCGCCGCGGCCACCTGCGCGACGGTCGGCTCCAGCAACATGCGCCGCAGGGCGAACTCGATCTCGAAGAGCTCGCGCAGCCTGCGCACGAACTGGGTCGCGGCCAGTGAATGGCCGCCGATGCGGAAGAAGTTCTCGAACACGCCGACCTGCTCGAGTCCGAGCAACTCCGCCCACATCTCGGCGACGACCTGTTCGTATTCGGTACGCGGGGCGACATAGTCCGCGTCGGCGACGAACAACTCGGTGGCCCGGGTCGCCGGCGTGGACTGGATATCGGGCACCCCGTCGATCACCCGGTAGGACTTGCGGTCGTACGGGTACAGCGGCAGCTGAGCCGCCGACCGGTCCACCGGATCGACACCGGCCCAGCGGATCTCGTGCCCGCGCACGTGCAGCTCGCCGACCGCGGCCAGCAGCACCGAGAGGTCGTCGATGTCACGCACCAGCGACGGCACCGCGATGCCGGGCCGATCATTGTGGCGGAGCAGGCTTTTCAGCATCCCGTTGAGCGCGGGATGCGGGCCGATCTCGATGAAGGAGCTGACGTTGGCCTCGATCATGGCACCGACCGCCGCGGCGAACTCGACCGGCCGCACCACCTGGTCGGACCAGTACAGGCCGTTCAGCTGGGTGCCGTCGATCCGATCGCCGGTGACCGTCGAGTAGAACGCGATGCTGCCCGAACTCGGCTGGATGCACGGCATGTCGGCGACGAACTCCGGCAGGCAGTCCAGCATCAGCGGCGAGTGGAAGGCGTAGCGGCCCGGCAGCCGCCGGGTCATCACCTGCTCGGCGTCGAGCCGGGCGAGATAGCCGTCGACGGCGGCGGTGTGCCCCGAAATCAGGGCCCACTTGGGCCCGTTCGTACCGGCCAGATGCACGCGCGGCGGCAGTTCCAGCTCGGCGGCGGGCAGGTTCACCACGGCCATGCAGCCGTTGTCCCGCAGGCGCGCGGTCGCTTTCGCGCGGGCCGCGATGATCTGTGCGGCGGTGCGCAGATCGATCGCACCGCTCACGTGCGCGGCGGCGACCTCGCCGACACTGTGCCCGACCACCGCGGCGGGGACGATCCCCCACGACCGCCACAAGGCGGCGAGCGCGACCTGGAGCGCGAACAGCACCGGCTGCGCGGTGCCGGTATCGGCCAGGGCCTCGGCGTCGCCGCCGCGGTCCAGCACCGCGAAGGTCGACCAGCCGAGTTCGATCCGCAGCTCACGATCCACCGCGAGCAGCGCGTCCCGGAAGACCGGTTGCTGGCGAATCAGCTTGCGGCCCATACCGACCCACTGATTGCCCTGGCCGGTGAAGACGAAGCCCACCTGGCCGGGACCGCTGCGCGGCACCCGGCCCGCCGCCGCGCCGAGTGGCAACGAACCGGCGGCGATCGCGGCGAGCTGATCCGCGAGGTCCGTGTGATCGCGTGCGGGCACCGCGATTCGGAAGGGATGCTGGGCCCGGCGCGCGGTGGAGGTCTGCGCGAGTTCGGCGACCGGCGGTGCCGAACCGTCGCGCAGCAGTGCCAGCCAGCTGTCCACCAGCGCCAGCGTCGACTGCTCGCTGCGCCCGGAAAGGCTGACCAGATAGGGCCTTTCGGGCTGGGCCGACGGCGGCGTCCGAACCGGCCGCGTGGGCGCACCGGTGAGCACGGCATGCGCGTTGGTGCCGCCGAAGCCGAAGGAACTCACCCCGGCCAGCGCGCGCCCGCCGTGCGCGGGCCAGTCCCGGCTCGTGGTGGGCACCTCGAACGGCAGGTCCGCGAAAGCGATGTGCTTACTGGGCGATTCGAAGTTCAGGTTGGCGGGCACCTGACCGTGGTGCAGCGCCAGCGCCGTTTTCACCAGACCGGTGATTCCCGCGGCCGCCTCCAAATGGCCCACCACCGTCTTGGCCGAGCCGACCAGGAATTCGCCGGTACCGGTGCGGTTCTCGCCGAACACGGTGCCGAGCGCGCGGGCCTCGATGGCGTCGCCCAGGATGGTCCCGGTGCCGTGCGCCTCGACGTACTGCACGTCGCGCGGATCGACCCCGGCCCGCCGGTAGGCCCGGCGCAGCACGTCGACCTGGGACTGGAAGCTCGGCGCGGTGAGGCCGTTGGTGCGGCCGTCCTGGTTGACCGCCGAACCGAGCAGTACCGCGTACACCCGGTCGCCGTCGCGTTGCGCCTGGGCCAGCGGCTTCAGCACCACGGCCGCGCTGCCCTCGCCGCGGACGTAACCGTCGGCGCGGTCGTCGAAGGTTTTGCAGCGTCCGTCGGCGGCCATCATGCCCGCCTCGGCCAGCGCCGCGGTGATGTGCGGATCGAGCGTCAGGTTGACGCCACCGACCACCGCGACGTCGCAGTCGCCGTCGTGCAGGCTGCGCAACGCCAGATGCAGCGCGACCAGTGAGGACGAGCACGCGGTGTCGACGCTCACGCTGGGCCCGCGCAGGTCGTACTGATAGGACAGCCGGTTGGCGGCGATGCTGGCCGCATTGCCGGTGACGGCGGCGATCGGCAGGCCTGCGTGCGGGTCGTGGCCGGCGCCGCGGGCGTATTCACCCGCGGTGATGCCGACGAAGGCGCCGGTCGCGGTTCCGGCGAGCCGCTCGATCGGCACGCCCGCGTCCTCGAACGCGTCCGCGACGGTCTCGGCGAGCAGCCGTTGCTGCGGATCCATCACGGCGGCCTCGGCGTCGGAGATGCCGAAGTAGTTCGCGTCGAAGGCGTACGGGTCGTCGAGAAAGGAGCCGAACCAGGGAGTGCGGTGTTCGTCCGAGGCGCCGGCCTCGGCTTCGGCCGGTGACCTGCCGTATCGACTGTGCGGCGCCCGACCCACCAATTCTTTTCCGTGCCAGAGGGTTTCCCACAGCTGCTCGGGGCCGCGCAGCCCGGCGTAGGCGCAGCCGATGCCGATGATCGCCACCGGCTCCTGGCCGGTGTGCGGGCGCGTGGTGGCCACGGGCACCGGCTCGGCGCTGTCCTGCGGCAGCGGGGCGGGGCCGTCCTGTGCGGCCGCCAATCCTTCGGCCAGCGCGTGCACGGTCGGGTATTCCCAGGGCAGATCGGGCGGGAGCGGCTTGCCCATCCAGGTGGAAATCTTGCCGACGAATACCAAGGCCACCGCGGAGGTGAGGCCGAAACTGGAAAACGGCTCACTCAATGCGACATCATCGCTGGCAATATCGAGTAATTCACTGAGTGTTTCGGTGAGAAACATGCTGATTTCGTCGGCCGTCCGACGGGCCATTTCTGCAGACATCTAACGCTATCCCTACTACGTAGAAACAGAAGTACGAGACTCCACGGAGTTGTCAGGATTGTCCGCGTCGGCGGGGACATTCTGTTCGGCGAGGGTTTTCCCCGGAATCTCGGACAATCCCCGAGCGGCCAGGTTCCGGCGCGCCTGCGCCAGCGGGAAGGCGAGAACGCGCAGATCGTGGAATAGCTTCACGGCGATCGTCGGCCAGATCGCGCCGGTCAGTTTGTACATGAGCGCGAGCGCGACGCCACCGAAAATCACCTGCGCGGAGACGGCGGGCCGGAAACCGTGCCGCAGGCCGTCGATGACGCCGCCCGCGAGGATGACCAGCACCCAGAAGGGCAGGTCCGGCCAGAGCAGCGCGACCGCGTAGAGGGTGAAGCCGCGGTAGACGACCTCCTCGGCGGGCGTGCTGAACGAGTTGGCCAGCCACCAGAAGCGCTCGATCGAGTTCTCCGGGGTGATGAACACGACGTACTCGATCTTGCGGGCGATCCAGTCCTTGCCCGCACGCCCACCGACCAGCGGAATCAGCACGGGCCCAAAGAGATACGAGACGTAGACGGCGATGATGGCGAGGCTGACGATCTGCTCGGGCAGCGAGAGGCCACGGAAGATCGCGGTGTCGAAGTGGGTCAGGCCGAGTTCGCGCACCGAGGTGCCGCTGATCGCGAAGGCGACCAGGATGACCGCGAGCGTGGCCCAGGTCCGGAACACGCCACCCTGGTACAGGCGCACGCGCGCGTCGGACCGCTGCCCGAATTCACGCGTGAACACGCGGACCGAGAATATCTCGAAGAATGGCTCTGCGAATACGAGATAGACAAGCAGGACTATGCAGAATATTTCCATCGGGGAGCCCCGTTCACTTCCGGTCGGGTCGGTATTTGTATCTGAATGGAATGGGGGTCGTCCGCGTCCTTGCGTTACCACTATTCCGTGGGAGACTCAGCGCACATCGGTGAAATTCGCTCTACTGCCCGAGCTGAAGCATCACCTACTCGCTGGTCCGGAACACATCGGCCAGACAGTACGCCCGTACTGAGATAACTGTCTACAGCTTCCATCTGGAAGATCCTGTGAGGTGGACCACCGCCGATATACGGAGTAAATACCTCCACATACCGGCGGTGCAGAAAGTCTGATTTGCGCCGTTTTTTCGCCCGATTGGGGCGAATTCGACGAGCCCGGTCAACCCTGCGGCGCAGGCCATTCAACTGCCCGAAACTTTGCTCACCAACGCACGCAACATCGCGTATCGGCAATATGATTGCCAATTGTTTGCCACTCCTGGAGCGAGCAACAAAGCCATTTGTGCCCGTTCCCAAATTGCCGCCGCGCGGCGGCCGCGCCACATGCGCGAGTGTTCATGCGACGGCCACCCACCGGGACCGTGCCACGCGCCTGCCCGTCGGCGGCCGTCCACCGCCGGGTCGCGAACCGGTACCGGCGTACCGCGTCGCGACCGCGAAAATTCCCATGCGGGAATAGCTCGGCTGGAGATACGTTCGTTGTTGGTGGTTAGGTGAGCGAACGAGAGGGGCCGCGTGTGGCGACCGAGACCGTGCAGTCGTCCGTAGGTCTTCGTTCGGAGCGTGGCGCCATTCTCGGCTCGCTGATGCTCGCGACCGGACTGGTCGCCTTGGATTCGACCATCATCGCCACCGCGGTGCTGACGATCACCAGCAGCCTCGGCGGATTCGCCCAATTCCCCTGGCTGTTCTCCATCTATCTGCTCGCGCAGGCGGTCACCGTCCCGATCTACGGCAAGATCGCCGACACGGTCGGCCGCAAGCCCGTCATTCTCTTCGGCGTCGCCGTGTTCGCGCTCGGCTCGCTGCTGTGCGGCCTCGCGACCAGCATGCTGGGACTGATCATCTTCCGCGCCGTGCAGGGCATCGGCGCGGGCGCGATCCAGCCGATGACGATGACCATCGCGGGCGACCTCTACACCCTGACCGAGCGCGCCAAGGTGCAGGGCTACCTGGCCAGCATCTGGGCGCTGTCGTCGGTGGCGGGTCCGCTGCTCGGCGGCATATTCGCCGATTACGTCAGCTGGCGCTGGATCTTCCTGATCAACCTGCCGCTGTCCGCCGTGGCGGGTTGGATGTTGTTGCGCAGCTTCAAGGAGAGCGCGCCGCGACGCAAGCAGCAGGTGGACTATCTCGGCGCCGCACTGCTGACCATCGGCGCGGGCGCACTGATCCTCGGCCTGCTCGAGGGCGGGCAGGCCTGGGCCTGGAGCTCGCCGACCAGCGTGGCCATCTTCGCCGGGGGCGCGCTGCTGCTCGTGCTGTTCGGTCTGGTGGAGCGGCGGGCCGCGAATCCGGTGCTGCCGCTCTGGGTGTTCACCCGCCGGGTGCTCGTCGCGAGCAGCGTGGTGGGCGTGCTGGTCGGCGCCATCCTGCTCGGATTGACCTCCTACGTGCCGACTTTCACGCAGGGCGCACTCGGCACCAGCGCGCTGGTCGCCGGGCTCACCGTCGGCGCGCTCACGCTCGGCTGGCCGATCGCCGCCGCACTCGCCGGAAAGGTGTACCTGCGCCTCGGATTTCGAGCCACCGCGCTGATCGGCAGCGGATTGGCCACGGTGGGCGCCGCGACCACCCTGCTGATCACCGAGGATTCGACGCTGTGGCAGGTAGCCGCCTCGTGTTTTCTGATCGGCGCGGGCATGGGCTTGGTCGCCGCGCCCACGCTCATCGCCGCGCAGGCGAGCGCGGAATGGTCCGAACGCGGCGTCGTCACCTCGGCCAACATGTTCGCCCGCTCGATCGGCAGCGCGGTCGGCGTCGCGGTGTTCGGCGCGATCGTGAACGCGCGGATCGGCGACACCGATCATCCGGCGCCGGCCACGCTGTCCTCGGCGGTGCATCTGGTGTTCGTCACCGTGACGGTGATGGCGGTGGTCATGCTGCTCGCCTCGGCCTGTATGCCCGCGCGCAAATCCGTCGGCAGCGCACCCGCCGAATGATCGCTACTGCTTGGAAATCGCTGCTGCTCAGATGAATTCGAACGTCGCGACCACCGGCGCGTGGTCGGACTCCGGGTACTTCTTGTCCGTCGCGAAGTCGGCCGACTCGTCGTGCAGCACCTCGTTGTGGATCTCGGTGCCGCGGTAATTGGCGAGCAGGTTACGGGTGACGAGCAGATGGTCCAGCATCGCGCCGCGGCCATGGTGGAACAGGGTGTAGCGCGCGGGTTCGGGCACCGTGTGCTCGAGCGGCACCAGGACCCGGCCGGCGAGCGCGCCGTTGCCGGTGTCCTCCACGTCGCCGCGGATCGCGACGAGCGGAACCTCGTCGGCGGTCGCGTTGAAGTCACCCGCGACCACGATGCGGGCCGCCGCGTCCTGGTCCAGGATCTGGTCGATGAGCCTGCGCACCTCGACGGCCTGGCTCATCCGTTTCATGCCGGACAGGAACGAGCCCTCGGCCATCGCCCCGGCGTCGCGCCAGGTGAAGCGGTCGGCCTTCTGGCCGGGGATATCGGTCGGCAGTTTCGACTTCAGGTGTACGACGATCACGTGCAGCGGCGCGCCGAACAAGTCCAGTTCGACGTGCAGCACCGGGCGCTCGATATTGATCGGGTGCGGTTGCGCCGCAGGTGGATTCGCGGTCAGGATCTGATACATCGGTGCCGCGACCAGATCGTTGAGCAGCTGCGTGCGCGCGGTGACGGGCAGGGAGGTGACCAGCACGAGATTTCGTTCGTCGAACACCTCACCATTGGCCTTCTCCGTCGACACGACATTCCACCCGGACAGTCGAGTGCCCTGCAGGAGATCGGCCAGCGCCAGCAATGCGCGCGGCTGGCCCGGGCGCTCCTGACCGTTCACCTCCTGCAGGCACAGGATGTCGGCCCGCAGCCGATCGATCTGCGGTCGCATCACCGCGATGCGGTCGGCGAGCGTCGGCTCGAACGGTCCGGGATTCGGTGTCTCGTCGAAATTTTCGAGATTGAACGTCGCAATACGCAGGGTGACCATGTCACACATCCTCATCAGGCCCCGACGATTCGAACGTCTCAATTGTCGCTCTGGGCAGCAGTGCGCATATAGGTACCCGACTACCCGAATTTGCGCCGGTGGCTGCGCGGAATCCCCCGCTCCACCCTGCGGCATCAGGGTGATCCCCGATGGTCAGCGGGCGGGGGCTCCGGCATGCTCGGCGCATGGCGAATCGCGGGTGGTCGTGATGACGGTGGTATCAGCGGTTTTCGTGCTCGTCGGGTGGGCGCTGCTGGTCTGGCTGGTCGCGACCGTCGCCCGGCGGGTGATCGGGACGCCGGTGGGCTGGCCGCGGACCGTGCTGCTGTCCGCGGTGTTTCCGGTGGCCGGGTCGACGGCGGCGACCGCGTTGGCGCACCGGCTCGGGCTGGTCGACGACGCCGGTGCGATCGCCGCGCCGTGGGGTGCGCTCACCGTGGTGGTGCTGCTGTGGGCGTGGATCTTCGTGCTGCTGCTCGCGGTGCTGTACGTCGCGGAGCTCATCGTGCCCAGCGGGTCGGTGCCGGGCCCGATCGCGCTGGTGCGGCGTTGGCGGCGGTCGCGGCAGGAGGCGATCCGGTACTGGCAGTTGCTCGGTGTGCTGCTCCGGCACGGGCTGGGCGGGTTCCTGCTGCGCGGCTCGCGCGCACATCCGGACCGGACCAGCGCGGCGGCGGCCAACCTGCGTGACGCGCTGAACGATGCCGGTGTCACCTTCGTCAAACTCGGCCAAATGCTGTCCACCCGAAGGGATGTCGTCCCTGCAACGATCGCCGACCAATTGGCGACGCTGCAAACCGACGCGACACCGCTGCCGTGGGACCAGGTGGAGCTGATCATCGCGGCACAACTCGGGCGTCCGGCCACCGAGGTCTTCGCCTCGATCGAACAAGAACCGCTGGCCGCCGCGTCGGTCGGGCAGGCGCACGCCGCGGTACTCACCGACGGCAGCCGCGTGGTCGTCAAGGTGCAGCGTCCGGGGGCCCGCACCCAGGTGGCCCGCGACTTGCAGATCATGGGACGGTTCGCGCGCAAGCTGGAGCGCGACGCGTCCTGGGCCCGCGAGATGGGTGTGACCGATCTCGTCGCGGGCTTCGCCGCCTCGCTGACCGAAGAACTCGACTACACTGTCGAACTCGACAACATGCGCAATCTCGCTGGGGCAGCACAGGATTCGGCGATCACGATGCCCATGGCTTATCCCGAGTTCTGCTCGGCGAGCATGCTGGTGATGCAGCGGCTCGACGGCGTCCCGGTCGGCTCGGCCCGCACGGTGCTCGACCGCTTGGACTCCCCCACCCGAGCGAGGGCCGCCGCCACGCTGCTGTCGGAGACACTGCGGCAGATCTTGGTCACCGGGGTTTTTCATGCCGATCTGCACCCGGGCAATGTGCTCATCGATGACCAAGGACAGCTCGGCCTGCTCGATTTCGGCGCGGTCGGCCGGCTCGACGAAACCGAGCGGCTGGCCATCGCCGCGTTCCTGATCGCCATCGACGGGGACGATTCGGTCGGCGCGACCGACGCCATGCTGCGGCTGCTCGGCGAGCCCGCCGACTTCGACCGGCGTACCTTCGAACGGCGGATCGGGCAGGTCATCGTCCGGTTCCGGGGCGGGTTCGGTGCCGGCGGCAGCAAAGCGCTGTTCACCGAGATGATCGGATTGATCGCCGCGGCCGGGTTCGCCATCCCCGGTCAGGTGGCCGGGGTCTTCCGCACCCTCGCCTCGGTGGAAGGCACACTGCTGCTGCTCGATCCCGGCTTCGACCTGCTGGTGTCGGCGCGGCGCGCGGGCGACGACATCCTCACCCCGCTGCTCTCGCCCGACCGTCTCGCCCTTCGCGCCAAGGGCCAGGCGTTGGCGGTTCTCCCAGTGCTGCAACGGCTTCCGGGGCGTATCGACAAGATCAGCGCGGACCTGGCGGCGGGGCGATGCAGCGTCGGCGTGCGCGTCTTCGAGCATCCGGCCGATCGCGCGTTCCTCGCCGAACTCGCCCAGCGGCTGATCACCGCGCTGTTCGCCGCGGCGTGTGTGGTCGCCGCGGCGGTGCTCCTGGTCGCCGGGAGCGACGCCGAATTGATCGGCGGCGTAGCGGTTTCCGCGGTGCTCGCCGCGGCGCTGGGGTTGATCGGCGCGGTACTGGGGATCAGGACGTTGCTGCGGAACTGAGTTCCGGGTACGCCGGAAGCGACCAGTCGCCGCCCCGGTCGGTCTTCGCGCGCCGGGCGACGAGTTCGGGAATGCGCAGCGCGCAGGCGGCCGCGGTCAAGGCATGGAACGCGTCGATGCCGAGCTGCGTCGACGGCATACCCAACCGGAGCAACCGCGGTTTCACGGTGGCCTGGATCTCGTCCACGAACGGCCGCAGGGTGGTGTCGTAGTTCGCCAGCGCCGTGGACAGGTCTCCGGTATGCCGGTTGATCTCGCCCGCCAGCACGTACGCGCCGACCAGTGCACCGGACACCCCCATGCCACTGTAGGGCGAGGCACAGTGTGCGGCGTCGCCGACCAGCACGACGCGCCCCGCGGACCAGGTGTTCGTGCGCACCTGCAGCGCCTCTTGGGAGTAGAAGCTTTCGGTGGTGCGCATGCCCTCGAGGAAGCGTTCGGTCTGCCAGCCCGCGTCGAGGAATCGTTCGGTCCAGAACTGCTTTTGGCGCTCCACCGGTTCGCGATGCACCGCCGACGCCTCACCGGAGGTCTCGCGCAGCATGAAGTAGACCTGCGTCTCGGCCGGATTGTGGCTGCGGCGCATGATCATTCGGCCGTGCGGCGCGTGATGGGTGTCGCGGATATCGCCGTCCGCGGGGATGCGCGGAATGAACCAGTAGGCCATATGGATGCCCACCGGCCGGTACGGGTCGGGCGCGGCGGCGGGCTGGATCGCGCGGCGGATCCGGGAGCCCTGGCCGTCCGCGCCGACCAGTAGGTCGAATTCGCCGGAGCTGCCGTCGGAGAAGTGGGCCAGCACCCGCGCGTCGTCCTGTTCGAACCGTTCCACGGTGCGCCCGAAGAGGTACCGCACGTCGTCCGCTGTCGCGTCGTGCAGGATGCGCACCAGATCACCGCGCATGATCTCGTATTCGGAGGTCAGGGTCTGCCTGCCCTGGCCGGAGGTGTTGGCCAGGATCGTCCCGCGCGCTCGGCCCCGCGCGTCGACGAAGGAGACGCCGGCTTCGTGCACGAGCTTGCTCCGGACGGCGTCGAGCAGGCCCATGCGCTCGACGGCGTCGATGCCCTGACCGCGCAGGTCGACCTGCGCGCCGCTGGCGCGCAGCGCCGGGAAGCGTTCCGCGACCACCACTTGGTGACCGCCGTGGGCGAGCCAGTAGGCCAGGGCCTGCCCCGCGATGCCACCCCCGCAGACGAGGACTTTCAAGGACCGAACGGCCGTCATGACCACTCCAATCTATCAGTGATAGGTTCCGCTTCGAGGCTACCTATCGCTGATAGATTGTCAATATGGCAAAGCTGAACCGGGAAACCGTGATCGCCGAGGCGCTCGCATTACTGGACGAGGTCGGACTGGACACGGTCAGCACGCGGCAACTCGCGAAGCGGCTCGGCGTCGAGCAGCCCTCGCTCTACTGGCACTTCCGTAAGAAAGAAGACCTGCTCGCCGCCATGGCCGAGGCCGCGATGGCACCGCACGCGACGGCCCCGCTGCCCACGGCCGCCGACGACTGGCAGGACTGGTTCCGCGAGAACACCCGCAGCTTCCGGCGCACCCTGCTGCTGCGTCGCGACGGCGCGCGACTGCACGCCGGCACCCATCCCGGCGCGGGCGACCTCGGCCGGCTCGAGCACAAGATGGCGTTCCTCATCGCGGCCGGGGTGCCCGAGCGGGACGCGCAGATGGCGATGTTGACCGCGAGCAGGTTCACGGTAGGTGCGGTGCTCGAAGAACAGGCGGACGACGGCTCCGCGGCACAGATACCGGATATCCCGCGCATCGATCACGAATCGGCGTTCGAGGCGGGGCTGACCCTGATCGTGGACGGGCTGGCGCAGCGCGTCGAACACGCTGGGGCACAGCCGAACTCAGAGATCCAGAGTTAGCTGGGCGTCCTGTCCCGCCGCGGTGACACAGGGCCGGATGGCGCGCGGCGGTGCGCCGAGAGCCACGGTCTCGCAGGTGCCGCAGATGCCCGCCCGGCACAGCGACGGGATCTCGATGCCCGCGCGCTCGAGCGCCTCCAGCACGGTGAGTTCGGCGGGCACGGTGAGGGTCCGGCCGGAGCGTCGCAGCCGCACCACGAGCGCGGGCGGCCGAATCATCGGACGGGACAGCGGTTGAGGTTCGCGGCGGAATTGTCGTGCTGGTCGTAGGGCGTGCCGTAGATGCCGACCCGAGCCGCCAGCAGCTCGGCCACCTTGGTGTTGCGCCGCCAGACCGGGTCGTCGGCGGCGGCGCGGCGCGTCCGGCGCCGCCGGGCGCCCGGCAGCTTGTCGTCGAGTGCGCGCAGCCGGACGTCCAGCCCGGCGGCGATGCCGGTCAGCGCCGCCCACGGCTGAATCGGCACGCTGTGTAATGGCGTGTCGCGCAGCAGTTCTCGCACCAAACCCGGGCTGCTGAAGTAGGCCAGCATGCCGACGAGCGGCGCCGTCGCCTGTACTTTCAGCCGATCGGCCAGGCTGGTGCCCGCGAGCCGGTGCGTCGCCGCGCCCGCCATATTCGCGGTCCACTCCGGCGCCGTGCCCGCCGTCGCGACCATGTAGTCCGACATCTCCATGCCTTCGACGGCCGAGCGCGGGATCAGTTCATCGGCCACACCGAAGACGTAGGCGATGTAGGCCCAATAGTGCATCACCGCGTTCAGTTGCCGCTCGGTGCAGGGCCGTCCGTGCGCATGGTCGAAACACATCGGGGACAGCCCGAACGTCACGGCGGCGCCCATCATGGTGCTGTTCGAGATGGGATTGCCGTGCGCGGCGAAATGGTCCGCGCCCCAGGCCCGGCGCAGTCCGGCGCGCACCTGGGCGTGCATCAGCCGCACCCGCACGGTGTCCCTGAACACCGGCGACCGGCGTTGCATGCCGCCGCGCACGGTGACGTTGCGAAACCAGGTGGCGGTCTCCAGGTTTCGCCGGTACGGGTCGTTGACGAACCGCCCGGTGGCACCGGTCGCCGAGGCCACCTCGGCGCCGACGAACGTGCCCATGAAGTCCTGCACGCCCATCGCGAGTTTGCCGGAGGTCGAGACGTTGATCCACAAGCGGCGGCCGTACTCCCACAGCTCCGGGTCGTACCAGTCCGGCGGGGTGTCCAGGCTCGCGAACAGCGAAACCAGTTCCGGCGGTGGGTCGTCCACCGTCTCGATGCCGTGGTCGAGCGCTTGGTCGAGCAGGCGCCGGCCCGCGGCCGTGCCGATTCGGGCGAAGGCGGCGACCAGCCGGTCCATCGGCTCGTCGCCCTGCCACAGATGGTCCGCCATCAGACGGGTGCGCGGCGTCTCGACCGGGATCGGCCGCACTTCCAGCCACGGCGACAGGATCGATTTCCTTGGCTCGTACCATAATTCGGTGGCCACGGCGCGCGGCGGGGCGGGTCGCAGCGGCATCCCCGGACGGTAGTAGTAGTCGTAGGGATGGTGGGTGTGCACGTCGAGCATCGGTCAGAATCCTGTCAGTTGGCGAAATCTCGTCACCGGCGTGCTGCCGTGATCCGCGTGCACGGGGCAGTAGTGTTTCGGATCGGCACGGTGTTCCGGTGCGGGCCATAGCAATTCGGGGGCTTCCGGCGGCGCCAGCGTGGCCGGACGCCGGCCACGCGCGCGACGTCGCCCGGCCCGGATCCGGGGGAAGAAATAGCGGATTTCGTCCGGGGTCACCCGGTTCAGCGCGGTGAACAACGCGCACCACCGGTCGAACCAGAACTGGTCCCGCGGAGTCCAGTCGAAACCCATCGTGCGCCGGATCGCCGGATCGCACAGGCCGATCGTGACGAACTGGTAGAACCTGGCGCCCGCCGGGCGAAACAGCCTGTTCCACAAGGCTTCCGGCAACAGCTCCAGGATCGGGAACGGCGGCACCGGGGCCTGTTCGGCCAGACGGTACACCTCCCATGCGGCCTTGGTCGGCTCCAAGACCTGCTCGCACATGTGATTCCAGTACTCCTGGAACTCCGGCCAGCTCTTCGGCACGACCCGCATGCTCATCCCGTACATCTCGTACCACTGGTATTGCTCGCGCCAGAGCTGCTCGCGTTGTCCCGGCGTCAGCCCGCCCATGAAGAGCTCACCGGCCCGCAGGGTCTGCACGAAGAACACCGCGTGCGCCCAGTAGAACGTGCCCGGGTCGAGGGCGTGATATCGCCGCCCCTGTTCGTCGCGGCCTTTGATCGTGCGGTGATAGTCGACGATCTCGCGCGCGGTCTGCTCGGCGCGCGGGCCGTCGAAGACCACGCCGACGATCGGGTACGCCGACCGCAGCACGCGCTGATAGAACTCGTCCTTGATCTGCGAGTGATACTCGACTCCCGCACCGAGACCCGGATGCATGTTCTGCACCATGCCGAGGAACAACCCGCTCGGTGCGAAGTACAGCGAGCCGAAGATCTTCCAGGTCAACGAGTCCGGGCCGAGCGGAACAGGTACACGGCGACCCTCGTGCACCACGTCATTGTGTGCCACCATGAATCGATGCTGACACGAATAAATACTCGCGTTCAATTCGTCTTCTGATGCCGCCGAAGACCCGGAAAACCCCGCAGCAGCAGCGGTCTCGCGCCATGGTCGCGCGCCTCGTCGACGCGGGTCAGGACGTGCTGATCCGGCACGGTTACGACGGCGCGTCCACCAACCGGATCGCCGAGGCGGCCGGGGTCAGCCCCGGCTCGCTGTACCAGTACTTCCCGGACAAGGACGCGATCGTCACCGCCGTGATCGACCGCTTCAACACCGAGGTCGCGGCCGTGGTGCACGGCAGTGTGCTGGCCAACCTCGCCGAACCGCCCGAAATCGCTGTTCCCGCAGCGATTTCCGTACTGCTCGAGGCGCTCGGCCAGCATCCCGCGCTGCTGCGCGCGGTGATCGAGCAGACCCCGCGGCTCAGCGGCGCGAACACGGTGTTCGCCTTCGAACAGCAGATCGGCGGTATCGCCAGGGCCGCGCTCGCCATGCACAGTGCGGCGCTGCCCGACGACGTCGACTTCGACGCCGCCTCGTGGCTGCTCGTGCGCACCGTAGAACATCTGACGATCCGCTACGTGCTGGACCAGCCGCCCATTTCCCGCGAGCGGTTCCTGGCCGACATCACCAGGTTGATCCTGAACTTCTTCTATCCCGCGCCGAGCGGCCTACCTGCGAAGAGACCGCCGCCGCGCCGGTCACGAGCAGAACGCGAGTAGCCGATACGACAACGGGCACGCGCCGCACCTCGCGGTCGCGTGCCCGTTTCGACGCTCTAGTGCTCGGCAGCCTTCCCGCGCGCACCGAACCGGGTCAGGCCCACATAACCGGCCGAGACCAGCACCGCCCACACCAGGCCGACCACCAGCGCGGTCCGCCCGCTCTCGGTCCAGAACAGCAGCACGACCACCAGGGCCAGGAAGGCCAGCGCTCCGACGGTGGTGTACGGGGCGGCGGGCAGGCGATAGTCGCTGGCGGGCAGTTCGCCGCGCGCAACCTTGGCACGGTAGATCAGGTGGCAGACCAGGATGATGCCCCACACGAAGATGATGCCGATGGTGCTCACCGAGGTGATGTAGTTGAACGCCTTGTCCGGCGAGATGACATTGACGATCACGCCGATCACCATCGCGGCCGCCGACACGCTGATGCCGACGTACGGCACCTGCCGGGAACTCAGCTTCGCCAGCGCCGACGGGGCTTCGCCGTGCATCGACAGGGTGCGCAGCATGCGGCCGGTCGAGTAGATGCCAGAGTTGCACGACGACAGCGCCGCGGTCAGCAGCACGAAGTTGATGATGCCCGCCGCGCCCGGAATGCCGATCTGCTGAAACACCTCGACGAACGGGCTCTTGCCCTCGTGGAAGGTGCGCCAGCTCGCCACCGACATGATCACCAGCAGCGCGCCGACGTAGAATAGGCCGATGCGGAACGGCAGGGTATTGATCGCCTTGCGCAGCGTCTTACGCGGGTCGCGAGCCTCGCCGGCCGTCACGCCGACCAATTCGACACCGACATAGGCGAACAGCACGATCTGCAGCACCAGCAGCGACTGCCCGAAACCGTTCGGGAACACCCCGCCGTCGGCCCACAGGTTGGTCACGGTCGGGTTCGCGGCGTGGCCGAAGCCGATGGTCAGCACGCCGAGGCCGAGCAGGATCATGCCGATGATCGCGGTGACCTTGATGGCGGAGAACCAGAATTCGCCCTCACCGAACAACCGCACGGAGATCAGGTTCGCCGCGAACATCACGGCGAGCACCACCAGCGCGGTGATCCACGGCTCGATATCGAACCAGTACTGCACGTACTTGCCCGCGACCGTGATCTCGGCCATGCAGGTGGCCACCCACACCGCCCAGTAGGACCAGCCGGTCACGAAACCCGCGAAGCGGCCGAGGAATTCGTGCGCGTACTCGGCGAAACTGCCCGACACCGGCCGATAGGTGAGCAACTCCCCCAGCGCGCGCATGATGACGAAGATCGCCACGCCCGCCGCCAGGTAGGCCAGGATCAGCGCGGGGCCCGCCTGCTCGATCGCGCCGCCTGCGCCGTAGAACAGGCCGGTGCCGATCGCGCCGCCGATGGCGATCATCTGAATGGTGCGCGGGCTCAGGCCGCGCGCGTAGCCCTCCGATTCGCCGGCGCCGGTCTGGTCGAGGGGTCCGGCGTCCGATACTTCACGGTCGGCGGCTGTCATAGTGCGGTCCTTCTCTCTTGCGGCAACGACGCGACGGCCGGGGTCGTCGGTCGGTGACCCCGGACACATGACATGGGATCATCGCATGTTCCCGCATCGATCAGCACGTCACGCTACCGGTCACGCCCGCCCGGCGGGCACCGAGCAGCAACCGGCGAACCCGACTTCGCAGGTAGACGCCCCACACCAGGCAGGTCGCCACAATCGGACCGGTCCGCTGAACGAACTACTTCGAAAACGATGCCGCGCCCGAACGATTCCGCGGCGACGCCCGCAACCGAACGCCGCGCCGCCTCGTTCACGATCAACGGGGAGTAGTGTCAGTAAGGTAACCCTAATTCTAATCGTGGGAGGATTACCTATGGCTCGACCTCGCACCACCCTCACCGTGCAGCGCACCGAGTGGCTCAGCCCGCATCTGATCCGGGTCCACCTCGGCGGACCCGGTTTCGCCGCGTTCAAGGACAACGAGTTCACCGATTCCTACGTCAAGTTCATCTTCGAACGCGACGGCAGCGAGGTGCTGCGCACCTACACGGTTCGCTCGGTCGATCAGGAAGCCGGCGAACTGGCCGCGGATTTCGTGTATCACGGCGCCGAGGGCATCGCGGGACCGTGGGCGGCCGAGGCCGAGCCCGGCGACACCATCGACCTGTACGGTCCCGGCGGCGCGTACGCACCCCGGTCCGACGCGGACTGGCATCTGCTGGCCGGCGACGAGGCGGCGCTGCCCGCCATCGCCGCGGCACTGGAAGCGATGGACGCGGACGCGGTCGGCTACGCGTTCGTCGAGGTGGCCGGACCGGACGACGAACTGCCGGTGCGCAAGCCCGACGGCATCGAGTTCACCTGGTTGCACCGCGGCAGCCGCGGACCGGGCGAGGTGCTCGCCGAAAGCGTGCGCAGCGCGCCGTGGAAAGACGGGCAGGTGCAGGTCTTCATCCACGGCGAGGCCCAGACCGTCATGCACGACCTGCGGCGCTACGTGCGCCGCGAGCACAATGTGCCCGCGGAATGGGCGGCGTCGATCTCGGGCTACTGGCGTCGCGGTCGCACCGAAGAAGGCTTCCGGGAGTGGAAGGCCGAGCTGAAGGCGAAAGACGGGGCCGAGCCCGCGGCTTCGCCGAGCTGAGCCGAGTTCTACCTGAGCAGACGGCCCGAGGCCGCATGCGGATCGGTCAGGACGGCGTCGAAGTTCCGGAGTCCTTCAGCACGTGCTCGATTGCCGTACGAGTCGCCGCCACATACTTTTCCGGCTCGGCCAGGAAAACGTCATGGGCGGCGTCGAGCTCGATCACCTCGGCGCCGAGCAGTGCCGCCAGTTCTCGCTGGTCGGTAGGTGGCACCGCCCCGTCGCGGGCGGTGACCACCACCGCCGTGGGCAGCCCCGCGAGTTCGGCCGCGTGCGGCCGGAAATCGAAGGCGTACTCGGCCAGGATCACGTCGACGATCACGCGCGGATGACACTGTCCCAGTTCGGCACTCAGCCACGGCCATAGTCGGGCCACCTCCGGCACGCGCGCTCGCGCCCTGCGGAAGTAGGCCAGTGGCAGAGTGCGGCCGATGCCCGCGCTGACATGCGCGAGCGGGCGCAGCCCGCGGAAGAGCACCCGGCCGATCTGGTCGGTGCGGCTGTCGAAGGCCATCGCGGTCGCCTCGAACACCAGCCCGCGCACCCGATCCCGGTGGCGCCGAGCGAATTCCAGGCCGACCGGCCCGCCCAGCGAATACCCGCACACCACCACCTGATCGATGCCCAGCGCGTCCAGCACCGAAGCGGCGTCGTCGGCGCACCGGGTGATGTCGAATCGTTCGCCGGCGGCCAGCGGCAGGCCGCGGCCGTGCCCGCGCAGGTCCAGTGCGACGAGACCGTGCTCCGCCGCGACCGACGGCATCAGGTGACAGAAATTGACATCCGCCGTCAGCGCCCAACCATGCAGCAGCAGAACCGGATCGGGACCGGGCACGAATCGGACCGCGATCGTCGACCCGTCGGGTAGCACGATCGTCCGGCGTGGCGGCAGCCCGGCCGGACCCTCGACCACGTCCCCACCACCGTGCTCAGCACCCCCCGAAAGGCTCGCCATCACCCGAACGACGGTAGCCGATGATCGCGCTCAGGAAAGGGGTAACGCCTGCGCCGCCCGCCGGATCTCGGGCAGCCGCGCCGGGTCGGCGAGCAGTCCGGTCAGGGCGAATTCCACGATCTCCGCCGGGCTCACCGCGATCTCCGGCAGCGCGAGGGCATCGAAGAGGGCCTGGACGAGGCGCGCCCCGGACACCGGATCCATCGCGCGCACGTCACCTTCGCGCTGACCCGCCGTCACCAGATCGATGACGATGCGATCCAACCGGGTGACCAGGCCCAGCTCGGCGGTGAAGCGTTCCCGGGTCAGCTCCTGAGTGGTGAGGATGGACGCGAGTACATACGGCGACCGTTGCAGATGGTCCAGCGCTTCCCGCAACCACCGATGCAGTTTCACCACCGCGGGCGCGTCGAGCGCTGCCAGTTCGTCCGCGAGTGCCAGCGGACGTTCCAGACCGAGGCGGACCAGTGCGGCGAGGATGTCGTCTTTCGCGGCGAAGTGCTTGTAGATCGCGGGTTGGCGCACCCCGACGGCGGCGGCGATGTCGCGCGTCGAGGTGGCCGCGAATCCGCGCACGGCGATGAGCTCGGCGGCGGTACGCAGGATGCGTTCGGCCGCCGGGCTCGATCGGGTCGTCTCCGCCGTCATGCGTTCCAGGCTAACGGCCGTACGGTTCGTCCCCGAGCAAGGCGGTGGCCAGATTGCGGTAGAAGGCCAGGATGCCGGGCTGCTCCTTGGGGCTGAGGTGACCACGCGCGGTGAATTGCGCGGCGACGCCGCGCTGCACGGCTTCCAGGCCGTCGCGGTCCTCGTCGTTGATCATCATGGTGACCGCCTGCTGGGTGCGGCGCAGCGCTTCGGAATCGGTGGCCAGTTCCGGCAGGGTGAGCACGCCACCGATCACCTGAACCCGGTCGATCGCCGTCGGCGTGAAGCTGAACCACACCACCTGGTCGCCGATCGCGATGAACGCGCTCACCGGGAAACCCAGCAGCAGCATGCCGTTGTTGCGCTGAATCTCGTTCAGCCGCACCGCTTCCGGCTGCACCGGCAGAGCGAGCGGGATTCTGGCGTGCAGCACCCACGGCGAGTAGTGCTCGACGTGGATATCGCTGCCGCCCGGCATGAACGGTTCGAGCGTCTCCCGGTGCAGGCCGATGACGTGATAGTTCTCGTGCCCGTTCTCCATCACCAGTTTCCAGTTCACCTGCCATTCCAGCGACCACGAGTCCACCTGCACCATCTCGCCGAGGCGGTACCCGTCGAACTGGGCCGCGGCCCGATCGAGATGGTCACCGATCGGTTCGGCGTCCGCGTCGAGATTGATCCAGACCAGGCCGTTCCATTCCGCCAACGCGAATTGCGGCAGCCGGCACAGCTTGGGCGCGAAGTCCTGGTTGCCGCCCATGTACGGCGCGCCGCGCAGCTTGCCGTCGAGGCCGTACTTCCACAGGTGGTAGCGACAGGTGAACGAATCCGTATGGCCCGCACCGGGTTCGACGAGCGGCATCAGCCGGTGCCGGCAGATCGAGGACATCGCGCGCAGTTCGCCGTCCTGGCCCCGAGTGACCACCACCGGCTCTCCCGCGATCGATAGCGCCACATAGTCACCGGGACGCGCGAGCTGATCGACGTGCGCGGCCAGGATCCAGCTACGCCGGAAGATCAGCTCACGCTCCAGCTCCCACAACTCGGGCGAGGAGTACGCGCTGGGCGGCAGGGTGAGCGCCGGGGGTTCCGGCTCGAGGTAGCGGTGCAGTTCCGCGAGGATCTCGCGGATGCCCGAGGTGGTGATCGCGGTCATGGGGCCTCCCGAACATGAGGTTATCGTTCGATAACTTCCTCTAGGTTATCAAGTGATAACCACTCGTCAAGGCATTAATTCGGGTGCCGGCACGACGGCGGGCCACCCCGGAAACCCGGGATGGCCCGCCGTACCTCGAGCGCGCTACTGCTTCGGCGCGCGCAGCGCCTCCTCGACGAACCGGGTGGTGTAGGTCTTCGACAGATCGATGCGGTCCCGGACCGGGCGCACGTTCTTCGAATACTGGCCGAGGATGTTCAGAACGTTCTGGGCGCCTTCGGGTTTCATCACGCCGTCGCCGTTGAACATGCCGATCGAGTCGCGGATGGACTGGACGTAGAGGTCCTTGCCCGCGCTCGCGTACTGCGAGGGCATCTGCGCGGCGATCTCCTCCGGAGTGTGCGCCTTGATCCACTGCAGGGTCTGCACGAACGCCGCCGCGAGCTTGCGCACGATCTCCGGGTGCGCATCGATGGTCGCGCAGCTCATGTACAGCGAGGTGGCCGGATACAAACCGCCCAGGGCGGCCCGGGTGCCCGCCTCGGTGCGCATGTCGACCAGGATCCGTGCTTCCCCGGAATTGACCATCTGCGCGACCGTCGGGTCGGTGGTCATGCCCGCGTCGATGCCGTTGTGGTTCATCCCGGCGATGAACGTCTGTCCCGCACCGACTTTCACCCTGGTGTAGTCCGCGGTGGACATCCCCTGCTGACCGGTGAGCGCCTGGGTGAGGAAATCGGTCGACGAGCCGAGCGAGGTGACGCCCAAATTCTTGCCGCGCAGATCGGCCGTCGACTTGATCTCGTCCGCGTCCGCCGTGGACACCAACTCCACCTCGCCGGGCACGTCCGAGAACTGCACCACCGAACTGATGCACTGATCCTTGGCCTGCAGGTCGATGGTGTGGTCGTAGAAACCGACCACCGCCTGTACATCGCCGGTGAGCAACGCGGTCTCGGCGTTCGCGCCGGACTGCTCGCCGAGCAGCTTCACATCGATGTCGTTGCTCTCGAAGTATCCGAGCTGCTTGGTGAGCATCGCGGGCAGGTAGATCACCTTCTCCAGCCCGCCGACCATGATGGTGATCTCCGGTCGCCCGTTCACCATCGGAATATGGCGCGAATCCCGGCATCCGGTGGCCAGCAGCAGCGCCGCCACGGCCAGCACGACGACCGTCACATGCTTGCGATATCTCATGCTCAGATCCCGTGGCTCGGGTTCGCCTGCGAGGGACGCCATTTCAGCAGGCGGCTCTCCGCGTAGCCGATCGCCCACTCGGCGAGCAGCGCGATGACGGTGATGATGATCATGCCCGCGTAGATACCCGCCGAATCGAAGGTGCCCTGCGCGTTGCTGATCAGCAGACCCAAACCCTTACTGGCCCCGGCATATTCACCGACCACCGCACCGATCAGCGCGAAACCGAAAGCGGTGTGCAGACTGGACAGGATCCAGGTGGTCGCGCTGGGCAGCACGATCGCGGTGAGCACCTGCCGTTTGCCCGCGCCGAGGATGCGCGCGTTGTTGATCACGTTGCCGTCCACCTCCCGGGCGCCGGTGAACGCGTTGAAGAACACCGCGAAGAACACCAGCACGACCACCGTCGCCACCTTCGAGCTCAAGCCGAGACCGAACCAGATGATGAACAGCGAGGCGAGCACGATCCGCGGAACGGCGTTGAGCCCCTTGATGAACGGCGCGAGCACATCGGCCCAGTAGCGGCTGCGCCCGAGCAGCACGCCGAGCACGACACCGGCCACGGTGCCGATCACGAAGCCGAGCACCGCCTCCTGCACGGTGGTGTAGATCTGCAACCAGATCGAGCCGAATTGGGTTCCGTCGGTGAACCATTCGACCAGCCGCGCCCAGATCAGCGACGGCTTCGAGTAGAAGAACGGGTCGATCCAGAGCGAGGCGGTCAGCTCCCAGGACCCCAGCCACAGGGCCACCAGCGCCGCGCGCAGTCCCCAGGTGCGGATACCCGCGCGCCGGGCATTGGTGCGCACCCGCGCGAGGATCTGCTCCTCGGACTCGTTCTCCGGGACCGGCGCTGCGGCGGAACTCTTTTCGAGAATGTCATGCGACACGGGTCGCTCCTTCCTTGACCGCCCCGCCCGCTGCCGTGGCCCCGGCACCACGTGCCGCCTCGACCTGATCGCGCAGCGTTTCCCAGATCTCCTTGTAGATATCGCGGAACTCCGTGGTGAGCCGCACCTCTTCGACATTGCGCGGACGCTCCAGCGCGACGGTGAAGTTGCCGCACACCGTCGCCGGGCTCGCCGTCATCACGATCACCCGGTCGGCGAGCACGATGGCCTCTTCGAGGTCGTGGGTGACGAAGATGACGGCGGCGCCGGTGCCCGCCCACACGCGCAGCAGTTCGTCCTGCATGAGCTGGCGGGTCTGCACGTCGAGCGCGCTGAACGGCTCGTCCATCAACAGGATTTCCGGATCGTTGACCAGCGTCTGTGCCAGCGCGACCCGCTTGCGCATACCGCCCGAGAGCTGATGCGGATAGTAGGTCTCGAACCCGGCCAGGCCCACCTTGCGTACCCAGACCGAAGCCTGCTCCCGTGCTTCGGTTTTCGACTTGCCGCGCAGCCGCGGGCCCAGGGCGACGTTGTCCAGCACGCTCTTCCACGGCAGCACCGCGTCCTGCTGGAACATGTAGCCGATGCCGTCGGGGATGCCCCGGACGTCCTTGCCGCGCACCAGGGTCCGGCCCGCCGAGGCCGGTTCCAGACCGGACACCAGGGACAGGGTGGTGGACTTGCCGCAACCGGTCGGGCCGACCACGGCGACGAATTCGCCGGGCCCGACCTCGAGGTCGAGGTCCTTGACGGCGGTGTGGATGCCGCCACCGGTGCCGGGGAAACGCTTGGTCGCGCTCCGCAGCTCGATGAGTGGGTTGGTCATGATTTCTAGCTCCTGCGAGTCGAGATAGAGCGAACGTACGTGGCCCCGGTCACAGGCCGGAGCTTGTGCGCACAAGCCGTGCAAAGTGCCGATTCGGAGGTTCTGCGCATTCTGCTCACGCCGGGCGAGTGGTCTATGCTGCGGCAATGGCCACTGAGGGCGCGCCGGCCGTGCGATTGAGGACGCAAGTTCTGCTGCTGCAGATCGTGGTGGTCACCCTTACCCTCGGCGTCGCCTTCGCGGTTTTCGGCTATCTCAGCGATCAGCGGCTGCGCGACGGTTACGGCCAGCGCGCCCTCGCGATCGCGCGCACGGTCGCCGCCGATCCCGTGGTGCGCCGCGAGGTGGCCCGGTACGCACCGGGCGCCATCGACACCGATCCGGCGCTGCGCCGCGAACTCGCAGACGGGCCGCTGGAGCGCATCGCGGTCGACACCACCCAGCGCACCGGCGCGCTGTTCGTGGTGATCACCGACGATGCCGGCATCCGGCTCGCACACCCCGACGCCACCCGGCTCACCGAACACGTCAGCACCGATCCGTCCGGCGCGCTGGCCGGGCGCGAGGTGATCGCCGAGGAACGCGGCACGCTCGGCGACTCGGTACGCGCGAAAGTCCCCGTGCTCGAATCGGATTCGGAACAGATCGTGGGCGCGGTGAGCGTCGGGATCGCCACCGACGCGGTGCGCGATCAACTGCTCGACGACCTGCGCACCGCGGGACTGCTGGTCGGCGCCGCGCTGCTGGTGGGGATCGCCGGATCCATGGTGCTGGCCCGGCGCTGGCGCGGGCTGACGCTCGGGCTCGAACCCGCCGAACTCGCCGAACTCGTGCGCGGGCAGGCCGCGGTGCTGCACGGCATCGGCCGCGGCGTGCTCGCCGTCGACGCGCGGTGGCGGACCACGTTCGTCAACGACGAGGCGCGCCGGCTGCTCGGCATCGGCGCGGAAACAGGACGTCCGGTGGCGGAGATCGGGTTGACGCCACGGGTGCTCGAGGTGTTCCGCGGACTCGACGAACAACCCGCGTCGGCCACGGTCGGCTCGCACATCGTGGTGGTCGCGGCCCGGCCCGTGCAGCGCGAGGGACGCGACCTCGGCGCGGTACTCACCGTGCGCGACCGCACCGACGTCGAAGCGCTGACCCGTCAGCTCGACGCCGTCCAATCGATGAGCACCGTGCTGCGCGCCCAGCGCCACGAATTCTCCAACAAGATGCACCTGATCAGCGGGCTGCTGCACAGCGGACACACCGAAGAGGCGTCGCGCTCGCTGGACGAGATGATCGGCGCCGGGCCGCTCGGCGCCGCAGCACCCGGCATCGACGCCATCCACGACGCCTACCTGCAGGCCTTCCTCGCCGCGAAGGCCGCGCATGCCCGCGAGGGCGGCGTCGAACTGGTGCTGGGGCCCAACACCTGGGTGGACGGCACCCTTGCCGACCCGGTCGACGTCACCACCGTGCTCGGCAACCTGCTCGACAACGCGATCGAAGCCGTGCACGTCTCGGGCAATACCGTGCGGCAGGTGGAAGTAGAACTGGTTCAGCAGGATTCGACGTTGCACATCGTCGTGGCGGACAGCGGTGACGGTGTCGCGCCGGAGCTGATCGACGTGCTGTTCACCGAGGGCACCTCGACCCGCGACGGCCGCGACGTCCCCGGCGGACGCGGGGTCGGGCTCGCGCTGATCCGGCAGATCGCCCGCACCCACGGCGGCGATGTGCGTCTGGCCAGTCCGCGCGGCGGTGCGCCACCGCTGACCGGCGCCGAATTCATCGCTCGCATTCCCGGCGTGCTCGTAGACAGCAAGGTGTCATGGCCCCAACAGATTTGACCGTTCTCGTCGTCGACGACGACTTCCGCGTCGCCAACCTGCATGCCGCGATCGTGGACTCCATCGCCGGATTCACCGTCGCGGGCACCGCGAACACCCTGGCCGCGGCCCGGGTGATCCTGGACGCGGGGCAGGTCGATCTCGCACTCGTCGACGTGTACCTCCCCGACGGCTCCGGGGTCGACTTCGTCCGCGAATTACGGTGTGACGCGATGGTTCTGACCGCGTCCACGGACAGCGACACCGTCCGCGCGGCGCTGTCCGCGGGCGCGCTCGCCTACCTCGTCAAGCCCTTCCAGCACACCGAGCTCGCGGCCCGGATGGCCGCGTACGCGCGTTACCGGCGCATCCTCTCGGCACCACAGGTGGACAACGCCCGGGTCGACGCGGCCCTGCAGGCCTTGCGCCCGGCCGCCGCGGCAGCCGCCTCGGCCACCGTCGCCTCTCCCACCAAAGACCTTGTCCTCCAGTCGATCCTGGCCGCGGGCAGCCCGCTCTCCGCGGGCGAGGTGGCCACCGCGATCGGCATCTCCCGCGCCACCGCCCAGCGCTACCTGGCCACCCTCGTCGGCACCGGCACCCTGCGCATGAGCCTGCGCTACGGCAGCACCGGCCGACCCGAACAGGAATACTCCGCGACGAGCCGGAGCTGAGGTTCAGTTCGGGAAGCGACGCGCCCAGGATTCGTGCGGGACCTGCGCGGCGTTGATCACCCCGCTCAACAGTCGGTACCAGCCGGCGATGGTGACGAGTTCGAGCACCTGATCGTCCCGGTAGCGCGCCTGCAGTTCGGCGCACAGGTCATCGGAAACACTGGCGGTCTCGTGGATTTCGTCGGCCAGGCGCACCAGCGCACGGTCACCGCCGGACCACGCCGGGTCGGTGGGCGCGCTCACCGCCGTCGCATCGATCTGCGCCGGGGTGAGGCCGACTTCCGGAGCTTGGAGCACCGCGTGCACGCCCCATTCGTACTCCGCGCCCGCCCGTGCGCAGGTCCGCAGGATGACGATCTCGCGGGCGCGCGGCGGCACGCGGCCATGGCCGAGGATGCCCGCGCCGAGCGGGCGCATCCGGCTGAAGAGTTCGTCGTGCACCGCGAGCGTACGGAACAGCGCGAGCGGCTCGATCGCCGTCCCCGGCGGCATCCACTTGGTGAGTTGCGCTGCGATATCCGGAGCGTAGGGCGGTTGCAGCGGCGCGATGCGCGGCCGGGATTCGATGGTACTCACGGCGGATCCTCACGAATGCCAGACGGACGGAGTAATCTTGCTTCGAAAAACAGAGCAAGGATGGTGACGATGGTAGCTTCGGATTCCGAAGCAGACAAGGGTCCGGTGGTTGGACGCCCGGTGCGCGGTTCGCAGTCCGGACGCCCGATCATGGTGCTGCTGGATCTACTCGGCAGACGCTGGGCGCTGCGGGTGCTGTGGGAACTGCGCGACGGCCGAGCCGTGACGTTTCGCGAAGTGCAGGCCCGCTGCGGCGGCATCTCTGCCAGCGTGCTCAACGATCGGTTGCGGGAACTACGCGAGGCCCGGGTCGTCACCGCCGAGCCGGACGGTTATCAGCTGAGTCCGGACGGGACGGATCTGCTGGCCGCCCTCGCGCCGTTGCAAGTGTGGGTGCAGCGTTGGGCGGAATAGGTGGTGGCTACCTCGGCGGCGCGCCGATCATGGTGACTTTGCTTCCGTCCCAGCGGAATTGGACGTGGGTGACGGTGCCGTCGTCGCACGCGTTGCAGCTGCCGGGTGTGCGGTAGAGCAGGCCGACCGTGTCATCGGTGGTCCGATCGACGTCGAGTGAGGTGAAACCGTAGGCGCGCGGCGTCGCGGTGCCGAGGTACGCGCCCCTGTGGAACAACAGCGCGTGATTGGGCGAACTGCCGGTGGCGCCCTCGACCGTGACGATCACCGTCGACAGGGTGGCACACGGGTCGAAGTTCCCTTGGAAACCGCGCGCGTCCGCCGACCACGGCGCCTGCGTGACCGGCTCGACCGGCAGCGTGGCGAGCGCGGACTGGATCACCTGCGCCGACAGGTCGATGCCGCAGCGGACCGGCGTGGTCGAGGTGGTGGGCACGGCCGAATGTTCGTGCGGCCCGGCCGCCTCCGGCTGCCGATCGCCCGCACACCCGGCGCAACCGAGCAGGAGCACAGCACAGGCGACGAGCACAGGTCGAGCAATCCGCACCACGGAAATCCTTTTCGGGTCCACCGACGGGTTCGAGCGAGCAGTGCACAGTCTCGCCCATCCGGCCGGCGATGTCGATCACCACGGGCAGGCCGCCCCCGACGGCCGGCCCGTTACCGCGGCGCGAACCCGCGCTAGGCGGTCTTGGCGGTGCTTGCGGCGTTCACCGCCGCGACGTACTCGATGACCCGGTTCAGGTCCGGGTAGAGCCGGTGCGCGATGCGCCGCGACTCCTCCGTCGGCTGCACCAGATCCGGGACCAGGATGCAGCGCAGGCCGGCCGCGACGGCCGCGCGGATACCGTTGGTCGAATCTTCCAGCGCCAGTGTGGTTTCCACGTCACCGTCGAGTGCGGCCATGGCCTTCAGGTAGGGCTCGGGATCGGGCTTGCCCTTGGTCACGTCCTGCCGGGTCACCACCGCGTCGAAGCGGTCGGCGATGCCCGCGAGTTGCAGGTGATGGTCGGCCCGGTCCCGGGACGAGGAAGTGGCGATCGCCTTCGGAATACCCTGCGCCTCCAGCGCGTCGAGCAGCGCGAGGGCGCCGGGCTTGGTGGCCAGCCGGCCGCTGTCGACCAGCTGACGCAGGTGCACGTCGTGCAGATCGAAGTACTCCTCCAGCGGAAAGCCCCGCCCATAGGCAGCCGCCGCGAGCGTGCGACAGCGATCGGCGGGCACGCCGATCATGCTGCGGCAGAACTCGATCGGCATGTCGTAGCCGAGTTCCGCGCCCGCGCTCACCAGCGACTCCATCGCCAGGCTCTCCGAATCGATCAGCAGACCGTCCATATCGAAGACGACTGCGCGCACCGGATTTTCGGCGTTCACCTGTTGCTCCCTTCCCATTCCGGCGCGAGCCTGCGCCGTACCGCTGCGTCCACACCGTCGCGCGTGAGGTCGGCCAGGGCGTCACCGACCTGACGCTGCACCCGCTGCGCTTCCGGCAGCGTGCCGAAAATATCGGTGCGCTGCAAGAACGCCTGCGCACAGCGATGCGGATCGGCGTCGACCAGCTCGGTGAGCGAGTCCTCCCGGGGGTCGATCAGCTCCATCACGGCGTCCGGGTGGTGGCTCGCGGTGAACCACCGGATCCAGGCGGCGATCAGCAGGGTCGCGCCCGGAGTCGGCCGGCCCGCGGCGATATTGTCCCGCAGGGCGTCGACGACCCGCGGGATCATCTTGTCCGAGCCGTTACGGCCGATCCGGGTCATGTCCTGGGCGATGGCCGGGTTGCGGAAGCGGCGCATCAGGTCGTCCACGGTCCGGCGCAGCTCGGGGCCGGGCAGGGCCAGCGTCGGCCCCTGCTCGTCCAGCATGAACTGCCTGGCCAGCGCGGCGAGCGCCGGATCGGCCGTCGCCTCGGCGATGGTGCGGTGGCCCGCGACGCCGCCCAGATAGGCGAGCAGCATATGCGTGCCGTTGAGCAGGCGCAGCTTGGCCAGCTCGTAATCCTTGACGTTGGCGACGAATTGGGCGCCACCGAGCTCCCACTGCGGGCGCTCGCCCTCGAAATCCTCGATCGTCCAGGTCATGAACGGCTCGGCGGACACGGGGGCGTGATCGTCGATGCCGCCGAGCCAGTTGCGCGCGATCGCGGCATCGGTGGGCGCGGTCGGTTGCACGATGCGATCCACCACACTGTTCGGGAACTGGACGTGCCGGGCGATCCACTCGGCCAGGTGATCGTCGCGCAGCAGTGCGAAGTCGATCACGGCGCGGCGCAGCGTGCTGCCGTTCGCGCACAGGTTGTCGCAGCTGATCACCACCGGCGGCGTGCTGCCGCGGCGACGCACCAGTTCCAGTCCCTGGGTGAGCATGCCGATCGGGGTGATCGGCCGGGTCGGGTGCCGCACGTCGTGGCGCACGCCTGGACAGTCGGTCTCCAGCCGCCCGGTGACCGGCGATACGCAGTAGCCGCTGGCGGTGACGGTCAGGGTGACGATCTTGACCCGCGGATCGGCGATCCGGTTCGGCACGCCGATCAGGTCGGAGGGCGCGTGCACGGTCTCGGTGAGCGCGCCCACCACCTCCACTCTGGCCTGCCCGTCCTCGTGCAGCAGGGTCGTGTAGAGGTTGTCCTGGGCGCGCAGGGCGTCGACGATCGTCGGCCGGTTGATCGCCACGGCGGCAATGCCCCAGCGCGAGTCACCGGTCTGGTTCATCGCGTGCTGGGTTGCCAGCGCCTGGTGCGCCCGATGGAACGAGCCGCAGCCCAGATGCAGGATGCCGGTGGTCAGGCTGCGCGGCGCGAAGCCGGGGCGAGCCACCGTATCGGGCAACCGATGGAGCAGGTCGGCCGACAGTCGCGGGACCACATGGCCGGGTACCCGGGTGTTCATTTCGGTTCGGGTTTTCTTCGCCGTAATCAGCGGCACACGCATGTGCGGCCTCCGTTGGGTTATACGAGGGGCAAGCGGCATAACGCCTAATCACCATTGACTCAGCGATATTTCAAACGCTAGATCAGGGTTGCCAGTATTTCGACAGCTAATCCGTGATCCAGCTAACTGAAGGCATGGCGCAGCAGGTCAACTGCGGTATTGCAAAAATTCCGTAAAGTGCCACTTCAGCGCGGGCGAATCCGCGCACGAATTCGGACATACCCGATTTGCCGGCAGCAGCGAGTGAAATACGTCACCGGCGAGCAATGGCGATATGTCTGATACGACAGCCTTTAAGTAAGTTCTCAGATTTGCCAAATAATTGCCGAATTTTTGGCGGAGAATACAACGGCACGGTCGAATGCACACCGCCGCACGCCACGAAAAAGCGCCCCGACAGGGTTATTTCCAGATGGAAGCGACCACCTGCCGGGGCGGCACACGAGAGACCGGTCACAGCGTCGTCGTGGGCAGAAACCGAGTTTGCTTCGGCGTTGCCGCTATGCCGTGGCTCGTAGCCGTCCAGCCGACCGAGGATCGGCCGCACTGCGCGCCGCCGGGCATGATCCGAGATCCGTGGCGGACCGACTAGCGTTCAAGACTATGAGCGAGAGCATCCTGCGGGTCGCCGTGATCGGTTACGGATTGGCCGGATCGGTCTTCCACGCGCCGTTGATCGCCACCGAACCGCGGATGCGCGTCGCCGCGGTGGTCACCTCGTCCGCAGAGCGCGCCGCGCAGGCCGAGCGGGAACATCCGGGCGTCCGGGTGCTCGCCACCGCCGACGAACTGTTCGCCGGCCCCGGCGAACTCGATCTGGTGGTCGTCGCCACGCCCAACCGGACGCACGCGCCCCTGGCCACCCGGGCCGTCGACGCGGGACTGCCGGTGGTGGTCGACAAACCCTTCGCGGTATCGGTCGCCGAAGCCGAGGCGCTGGTGGAGCACGCGGCGCGGGCGGCGGTGCCGCTCACGGTGTTCCAGAACCGGCGCTGGGACGGCGATTTCCGGACGGTGCGCGCGCTGGTCGAGGCGGGCACGCTCGGCGCGGTGCGGCGATTCGAGTCGCGGTTCGAGCGCTGGCGGCCGACACCGAAGGGCGGCTGGCGCGAGATGGGTGGCCCGGCCGACGGCGCGGGACTGCTCTTCGACCTCGGCAGCCATCTCGTCGATCAAGCGCTCACCTTGTTCGGACCCGCGGAATCGGTGTACTGCGAACTGGATCGGCGGCGCGCGGGCATCCAGACCGACGACGACGCCTTCCTCGCGCTGACCCACGCCGACGGCGTCCGCTCGCACCTGTGGATGAGTGCCGTTGCGCCGCAACTGGGTCCGCGTTTCCGGGTGCTCGGCGCGCGCGCCGGGTACGTCACCTACGGGCTCGATCCGCAAGAGGCCGCGCTCCGCGACGGTCGCCGCCCGGGTGACGGCACTGTCTGGGGCACAGTCGAGCCCGATCAGTGGGGCCTGCTCGGCGCCGAGCCGGATACTGCGCCCACACCTACCCACGCGGGCGACTATCCCGCCTTCTATACCGCGCTGGCCGACGCATTGCTCCACGGCAACGATCTGCCCGTCGACCCGCGTGACGCCGTCGCCGTGTTGCGCGTGCTGGAACAAGCCCGCCGCTCGGCCGACGCGGGCGAGGTCGTCGCGGGCTGAGAATCCGGTTGGCCTGACGCCTCCTCGATCGTTAACGTCGACACCCGTGCCGGTCGCGTTCGGACCGGTCGTTCGGTGGAGAGGAGATCCGTATGGGGTCAACGATTTTCGCGGTGTTCCTGCCGCTCGCCCTGGCCCTGGTGATGTTCGGGCTCGGATTGACCTTGACCGTAGACGATTTCGCCAGGGTGCTGCGCTACCCGAAGGCGGCGGTGATCGCGCTGGTCTGCCAGATGGTGCTGCTGCCCGCGGTGTGTTTCGGGCTGATCTCGCTGTTCCGGCTCGAAGGGGCGCTCGCGGTCGGCATGCTGCTGCTCGCGGCCTCGCCCGGCGGGCCGTCGGCCAATCTGTTCAGCCATATCGCCGGCGGTAACGTGGCGTTGAACATCACGCTCACCGCGATCAACTCGGTCCTGGCGGTGTTCACCATGCCGCTGGTCGTCGCGCTGGCGTTCCACCAGTTCATGGACGGTGACGGGTCGTTCGGGCTGCGGCCGGACAAGTTCGCGCAGGTGTTCGCGATCGTCCTGATCCCCGTCGCGATCGGCATGCTGGTGCATCATCGGTTCACCGCGTGGTCGCAGCGGATGCGCGGCAACGTCAAGATCCTCTCGATCGTGGTGCTCGCGCTGGTGGTGCTCGCCGCGGTGGCGAAGAATTTCGAGACGCTCACCGAGCACATCGGCAAGCTCGCCTCGCTGAGCCTGCTGTTCGCGGTGCTCAGCCTCGCCGTCGGCTATTTCGTGCCGCGGCTGTTCCAGGTGGACGCGGATCAGGCGATCGCGTCAGCGATGGAGATCGGCATTCACAATGGGGCGATCGCCATCGCCGTGGCGGGCTCGGTGCTGCACAACGACGCGATGGCCGTCCCGGGCGCGGTGTACGGCGTGCTGATGAACATCCCCGCCGCGATCGCCGCGTACCTGCTCGCCAAATACGTGCGCAAGGCCGCACCGGCTCCGGTGCCGAGCACCACTGGATAACGAAACCGCGCAACTGGACCAGACACCCGGCCCGCGGGTGGGTAGCCTTTCGCTGTTCGACTCTGGAAGGGAACAGCATCGCGATGCGACCGCTCGACGCGGACGATCCTGCGCGGATCGGTGAGTACCGGCTGCTCGGCGTGCTCGGTGCGGGCGGCATGGGCCGGGTGTATCTGGGCCGCAACGCCGGTGGCCGCACCGTCGCGGTCAAGGTGATCCGGCCGGACCTGGTCGGCGACAACGAGTTCCGGGTGCGGTTCGGTCGCGAGGTGGCCGCGGCGCGGCGGGTCGGCGGCAAGTTCACCGCGCCGGTGCTCGACGCCGACGTGCACGCGAACCCGCCGTGGCTGGCCACCGGCTACGTGGCCGGATTCTCGCTCACCGAGGCGGTCGAGACGTACGGGCCGTTCACCGAGAACTCGCTGCTGGTGCTCGCGCACGGACTGGCCGAGGCATTGCTCGCGGTGCACGGGGCCGGGCTGGTGCACCGCGACCTCAAACCGTCCAACGTACTGCTCGCGCTGGACGGACCCAAGGTGATCGATTTCGGCATCGCGCGCGCGATCGAGGACAGCAAGCTCACCACCACGGGCAAGGTCATCGGCTCCCCCGGCTTCATGTGCCCCGAGCAGGTGACGGGCGCGACGTTCGGCCCCGCGGGCGACGTGTTCGCGCTCGGCGGCGTGCTGGTGTTCGCGGCGACCGGCCAAGGGCCGTTCGGGGTCGGCGAAATGGTGCAGATGCTGTGGCGCGTGGTGTACGAAGAGCCGCACCTCGAGGGAGTGCCGGAGCGGCTGCGTCCGCTCGTCGCGGCCTGCCTCACCAAGGATCCCGCCGCCCGCCCGACCCCCGAGCGACTCCTCGCGGAACTGACCGGCCTCGGCCTGCCCGCGCGCGGCGGCTGGCTGCCCGGCCCCGCGCTGGAGGAGGTGAACCGACGAGCCGTCGAACTGCTCGACCTCGATTCGGGCCCCTTCGACGTGCCGCACTCCCTCGCCGCACCGGCTACCGAGACCGCGCGGACCGCCGACACCCTCGTGCGTCCGGGCACCGGGCCGAACGCACCGACCGTCACCAGCGGTCCGGGCACCGAGCCGCAGGATGTCACGGCACGCTCCTGGTGGCAGGGCGCGCCGGACCCCGGGCCGCCGCCACCAACGTACGCCCATGGGCCGCAGGACGGCTCACGACTCCCCCACGCTCACCAGTCGGCGGTCGCCGCCTCGTCACCCGCTGCCCGGCCCACCCGTCGCCGCATCGCGCTCATTGCCGCCGCGGTCGCGGTCTGCCTCGCGGTGGCGCTCGGCGCGTTCGCGATCACGACCTACGTCACCAAAGGCCCGGACGAGCCGAACGCCACCGCCACGGACGCGCCGAGCGAGCCGGGCGCCGAACTGCCGGGCGACTACGTCGGCGAATGGACGGGCGTCGCGAAAGACACCCTGGGCACCTACGACATCGTCCTGACGTTGCAGGCGGGCGTGCTCGGCGATCAGGTCGGCAGTTCGTCCAACACGGGCCGGGTCGCCGGATTGACCTGTGGCCGCACCGAAACCCTCACCGCGGTGGAACCGGACAAGATCACCCTCACCGCGCAACTCGCCGCGGACAGCGGCCTCTGCAACGACGAGGGCGCCACCTCGGAACTGACGGTGCAGCCGGACGGGTCGCTGTCCTATCGCACCCGCGGCGTCCTCGGCGACATGGTGGGCAGCCTCACCCGAACGCCCTGACCGCCTTCGCGGCTGTGAAACCGCTGCGCCCGAGTCGGTCTCGACCAGCAGATATCGGCCGGATCCCGAGGGTATGAGACGTCATGTAGTGCCCGGATGGCAGACTGCGGTGCATGGAGGATGCTTCTGGCAGCAGTATGTCGACGCCCACCATCACGTGTGCGGGACGCGTGCGAACACAGCCGGACGCGCACCAGCGCGCGGGGCGGCTCGCGGCGGCGCTCGTCGACGCGGGGGTGACGCCGGGGAGCCGGGTGGCAGTGATGCTGCGCAACGACATCGAGTTCCTCGAGGTGTCGCAGGCGGTCTCGGCGTGCGGGGCGAACGCGGTGCCGATCAACACCCGATGGCAGGTGCCCGAGGTCGCCCATGTGCTCGGCGACAGCGGCGCGCGCCTGGTCGTCGCGCACACCGAGTTCATCGATATCGTGGAGCAGGCTGCGCCGCACGAGGATACGACCTTCGTCGAGGTCGCCATGCCCGTCGATCTGCTCGCCGCCCTCGGCCGCGACGCGGCCCTGGCGACGCCGACGGGCAGGCATCCCACCGTCGAACAGTGGATCGACGCGCAGGCCGAGCCGCTGGGCCGGATCGAAGGCGCCCGCGACGACGCCACCGGCCTGATCTACACCTCCGGCACCACCGGCCGCCCCAAAGGCGTACTGCGCGAACGGATGACACCGCACCAGTGGCTGTCCATCGCGGGCAGCGCCGCGAAGCGGATGGGCCTCGCGCCGCGCGGCCAGGCCGTGATACCCGGCCCGCTCTATCACGCCAGCCCGAACGGGATCGCGATGCTCGCGATGCGCATGGGCACCAACATCACGATCATGCCGCGCTGGGACGCCGAAAGCTTCCTGCGCCACGTCCACGAGAACCGCATCACCCAGGCAAAAGTGGTGCCCACCATGCTGTCTCGGCTGCTGTCGCTGCCCGAAGAGGTGCGCAAGCGCTACGACGTGTCCAGCCTGACCCACCTCATCCACTCCTCCGCGCCGTGCCCGCCCGCCGTGAAGCGCGCCGCGATCGAGTGGTTCGGCGACGCGGTGCTCGAGTTCTACGGGTGCGCGGAAGCGGGCACGATCACCTGGATTTCGGCGCAGGAGTGGCTGGCCCATCCGGGGAGCGTCGGGCGACCGGGTGACGGCGCCGCCGCCGTGGTGGTGGACGACGCGGGCGCGCCGCTGCCGGTGGGCGAGGTCGGGCGGGTCTTCGTGCGCGGCGCCGACTACTGGCCGAAGTTCCGCTATCTCAACACCGACGACGACCAGGCCCCCGAGGTGCCCGGCTTCTTCGAAGTCGGCGACCGCGGCTACCTCGACGCGGACGGATTCCTTTATCTCACCGGGCGTTCCAGCGAGATCATCATCTCCGGCGGGGTGAACATCTATCCCGCCGAGGTGGAGAACGCGATCATGGCGATCGCCGAGGTCGAGGACGTCGCGGTGTTCGGCGTGCCGCATCCCGGCGATCTCGGCGAAGCGGTGGCCGCACAGGTTCTCCCGCGGCCAGGCGCCCAGCTCACCGAGGACGATGTGCGCGCGGGGCTCGCCGGGCAACTGGCCGCCTACAAGGTGCCGAGCCTGCTCCGCATAGTGACCGAACTCCCGCGCGACGATTCCGGCAAGATCTACAAACGCCGGCTCCGCGCGCAGATGACGCCGGGCGGTTAAGGTGCCCCGGTGGACAGAGCCGAATGGGTCGAGCGTGGCAGCTCCATCGCCGACCGCCTGACGACAACCCAAGCCCAGCCGCCATGGTGGCTGGTCGCCGGCGCCACCGTGGTGGCACTGGCTCTGGTCGGCTACACGCCGCTATGGCGGTTCACCCGCAACATCGTCACCATCGCGCACGAGGGCGGGCACGCGCTGGTCGCACTGCTCACCGGTCGCAAGCTGAACAGCATCCGATTGCATTCGGACACTTCGGGTCTCACCGTGTCCAGCGGAAAACCGTACGGGCTCGGCATGATTCTCACCACGATGGCGGGCTATCCCGCGCCGCCGCTGCTCGGCCTCGGCTTCGCCGCGCTGCTCGGCGCGAGCCGGATCACCCTGATGCTGTGGACCGCGATCGTCCTGCTGGCCGGCGTGCTGATCATGACCCGCAACGTCTACGGCATGCTCACCGTTTTCGCGGTGGGCGCCACCGTTTTCGCGGTGTCCTGGTTCGGAACCGACACGCTGCAAGCAGGTTTCGCGTATCTCGGCGCGTGGTTCCTGTTGTTCGCCGGCGCGCGGCCGGTGCTCGAATTACAGCGGGGCCGTTCGCGGCAGTTGCGCAGCCGGCATCAGCAGGACGTCGCCTCCGACGCCGACCAGCTCGCCCGGCTGACCCACCTGCCGGGGCTGCTGTGGGTGGGCTTGTTCGGGGTGATCGCGGTGGGCTCGCTGGTGCTCGGCGCGGGCCTGCTGATCTCCGACACCTCCGGCGTCTGCGTGCCGGTGCTGTCCGGCGGGACGTGTCCGGCGTCGCCGTAGCCGCCGTCCGATGTTTAGCTTTTCCGTTTCGCGGCACGCCTAGACGGGGGCCCGACGACGGAAGGAGTGTCAGATGCCGGACGACCTGAACGGGACGCGCGTACTGGTCATCACCTCGAACACCGGTGTGGAGCGGGACGAACTGCTCGTTCCGCTGGAGCAACTCAAAGGCAAGGGCGCGAGCGTGGTGCACGCGGCGCCGGAGACCGACGAGGTGCAGACCTTCCAGCACGACACGGAGAAGGACGAAACCGTGCGACCGGACGCCGCGCTGTCCGAGGTGTCGGCCGACGATTTCGATGTGCTGGTGGTGCCCGGCGGCACGGTCAACGCGGACAAACTGCGGGCCGAGGGCCGCGCGGTCGAACTGGCCAAGGAGTTCGCCGCGGCCGGCAAGCCGATCGCCGCGATCTGTCACGGGCCGTGGCTGCTGGTCGAGGCGGAACTCACGCCGGACAAGACGCTGACGTCGTACTCGTCCCTGCGCACCGATGTGACCAACGCGGGCGGCCGGTGGGTGGACGAGCCGGTGGTGCGCTCGCCGGAGAACGGCTGGCTGCTGATCACGTCGCGTAATCCGGGCGACCTCGATGACTTCTGCCGGGCGATCGCCGAGGAGCTCGTCGCGGTTTCCTGAGCGCGGCCCGTTCCGCTCCGCCGAACTGAAACATGTTCTACTTTGGTGAGCATGACCGGTTCGACGGAAGGGACGGGGAGCGTCGTGGGGAAGGTACTGGAGCGGATCGAGCAGTACGCGGACGAGATCCGGGCGGCAGGTGTCGAAGGCGACAAGCTGATGCGCCTGCCCGATTCGTCGGCCAAGCGGCTGCGCGAGACCGGGGCGATCCGCATGCTGCAGCCGAAGCAGCACGGCGGGCTGGAGGTGCATCCGCGGGAATTCGCCGAGACCACCATGGCGATCGGCGCGATGGACGGCGCGACCGGCTGGGTCACCGGCATCGTCGGCGTGCACCCGTGGGAACTCGCGTTCTTCGATCCCAAGGCGCAGGACGAGGTCTGGGCCAAGGATCCGGACACCTGGATGGCGTCGCCGTACGCGCCGATGGGGGTCGCGACGCCGACCGACGGCGGATACCGGCTCAGCGGCCGATGGTCGTTCTCCTCCGGCACCGATCACTGCCAGTGGGTGATGATCGGTGCCGCGGTCGGCGATCCGGACGGCAATCGAGTGCTGCCGCCCCGGATACTGCATGTGCTGTTGCCCCGCAGCGATTACGAAATCGACCAGGACAGTTGGGATGTCGTCGGACTGCGCGGCACCGGCAGCAAAGACCTGATCGTCGAGGACGCGTTCGTCCCCGCCTACCGGACCATCGACGCCGCCAAGGTGTTCGACGGCACCGCGCCCAAGGACGCGGGGCGCAGCGAGACGCTCTACAACTTCCCGTTCTCGTGCATCTTCCCGCTGGGCATCACCTCCTCGCTCATCGGCATCGCCGAGGGCGCGCTGGCCTGCCACATCGCCGCGCAGAAATCGCGAGTGGCGATCACCGGCGTCCCGATCAAGGAAGACCCGTACGTGCTGTACGCGATCGGCGACGCGGCCGCCGAGATCGCGGCCTCGCGGGCCGCGCTCCTGGAAACCGTGGACCGATTCTGGGACATGGCCGAGCAGGGACGCGAGGTGAGCTTCGAATTGCGGGCGATCGGCCGCCGCACGCAGACCGCCGCGGCCTGGCGCGCGGTCCGGGCCGTCGACGAGATCTTCGCCCGCTCCGGCGGTGGCGCCCTACAGATGAAAACACCCCTGCAACGCTTCTGGCGCGACGCGCACGCAGGCCTCTCCCATGCCATCCACGTCCCCGGCTCGATCTTCCACTCCTCCGCCCTCACCCAACTAGGCGGCGAACCTCAAGGCATCCACCGCGCCATGATCTGACCCCACCCCATTCCCGCACCGATCCTGCGGCAAATTACTGTAGCCTTACCTAATATGAATGTGGTGTGTACGCTGCAGGATCCGGGTCGTGCGGACCGAACCGCGGTCTGGCACAACGCCATCGATCGGTTGATGGCGTTCGAGGGGCGGATGCTCGAGTCGCGGGTGGGTTTCGAGAATGCGAGTGTGGTCGCGATCGAGCGGGTGGTGCGAGCGCTCGGGCTCAGCGCCGAGCCTGCCGTCACAGGGGCGGCCGACCACGAATCCCTCAGTGTGCTCGGGTATTTCGTGTCCAGTCAGGTTCAGATGATCCGGGATATCGCGATCGCCCAGCACGACTACGCCAAGCGATTGATGATCGCCGCTCGCCCGCTGCTGACCGAGGAATTGTTCGCTGATCTGTGGCTGGGGTTTCGCAATTCCGGCAAGACACCGCGGGTACGGGTCAGACGGGACAATCCGGCCCGGGTGGAGCTGAGCGAACCCACCGAGCGGCAGGCCGCGGACCAGTACAGCTGACCGGCGGGCGCGGGTGCCCACGCGGCATGCCGGTCGGCTATGGTCGGACTCGATCTTGCCGACCACTCCCCTGCGACGGATCCCATGATTATCGAGCTCGTTCTCGCGGTTGTCGCCGCACTCGAAGCCGCCGGTCTGGTCGCGCTGTTCGTGCTGCTGCGGCGCAGCCGGCGCGAACTCGACGAACTGCACCGCAAGATCGAGGCCAGGCAGCTGCTGCGGATCAGCGGGCGCGAAGCCGTCAAGACGGTCTGGGATACGGCGAACCTGTTGCGCAAGAAGGGGTTCCGCGGCGCCGTGCTCACCTCGATCGAAGACCTGGCGGGGTGGGCGCAGGTCGAGCGACCGGATCTGGCGCGGCTGACCCCCGACGGGCACGTAGTGATCACCTTCTCCGATATCGAAGGATCCACCGCGCTCAACGAGCGCCTCGGCGACCAAGCGTGGGTGAAACTGCTCGACCGGCACGACCGGCTGATCCGCAAGTACGTCAGCAAGCACGACGGGCACATCGTGAAGAGCCAGGGCGACGGTTTCATGATCGCCTTCGCCGAGCCCGAACAAGCGGTGCGCTGCGGACTGGACGTGCAGCACGCGCTCGGCAACGGCAGCAAACTCAGTGGGCGCGAACGTGTTCGAGTCCGAATCGGCATCCACATGGGCACCTCGGTGCGCCGCGGCGACGACCTCTTCGGCCGCAACGTCGCCATGGCGGCCCGCGTCGCCGGCCAAGCCGACGGCGGCGAGATCCTCATCAGCGAACCCGTCCGCAACGCCATCACCGACGTACCCGACATCACCGTCACAGCCCACCGCGAAGTCGAACTGAAGGGCCTCCACGGCAAACACACCCTCTACGCCGTAGAACGCCCCACCCCCTGACCACCGCGCCCAATGTTGCACCCGCCCATCGCGGTTTGGCACCATGGAGCCGGTATGCCGTCAACTCTTGATGCCGCGCGGGACAGCCTCGATGGACTGTCCGTCGGGGACGCGCTGGGTGCGCAGTTCTTCGTACCGGGCCGCTCCCTTTCCGAACTCCGCGCGGGCAAGCCGCCGAGCGGTCCGTGGCAATGGACCGACGACACCGAAATGGCGTGCTCGGTATACACCGAAATTCGCGAGCGCGGGCACATCGACCGGGATGCGCTGGCCGCGCTGTTCGCCGAACGGTGCGAACCATACCGGGGCTACAGCGGCGGCACAGTCGCTGTGCTGCACCGGATTCGGGACGGCGAGCCGTGGGCCGAGGTGGCGGGCGGGCTCTACGACGGGCGCGGATCCTGGGGCAACGGCGCCGCCATGCGGGTCGCGCCCCTCGGTGCGTACTTCGCGGGACAGCCGGAACGCGCGGCGGAGCAGGCCGCACTGTCGGCGGAGGTGACCCACCGGCATCCGGAAGCGATCGTCGGCGCCATGGTGGTCGCCGTAGCGGCGAGCCACGCGGCTGCCACGCGCGGAAATTACTGCCCGCCAAGCGAATTACTGGACGCGATCGAGCCCTACCTGGTCCCGGGCCGGACTGCGGACGGTATCCACCGAGCACGAACGCTGCTGGGCCGATCAGCGGCGGAGGCAGCGTACGAACTCGGTAACGGCGCACAGGTGAGCGCCCAGGACACCGTGCCCTTCACCCTGTGGGCCGCCGCTTCCCACCTCGACGACTACCCCGGCGCGATCACGGCCTGCATCGAGGCGGGCGGCGACGCCGACACCACCGCGGCAATCGTCGGCGGGATCGTCGCGGCACGCACCGGCCCCGGTGGACTTACCCGTGGAATCCCTGAGCCCTGGCTCGCATCCCGCGAACCATTGCCTCTCTGGGTCTGAGCGTGTCGCCGCCTCGTCGAACTAGGCGCAACCTCGTACGCAGTAGACGCCGCGAGTGGCGCAGTGTGCTCGTGTATGGCGATCCCGCGCACATCCCGTCACCCCGCGCGCGTGTCAGTCGAGCGACACGCACGCGGCGTGCGAAATATCGCGCGGCAGCCAGCACAGGACAGCGCGGCCTCAGTGTGCCGCGTCACCGCGCAATGCCGCGGCGGCCGCACGGGCCAGTTCTGGGGCGGGGCGGGTTGCGTCGACCACGGTGCCGTACTCGTCGGCGCCGAGCGGCTCCAGCGCGGCGAGTTGGGAGTCGAGGAGGCTGGCGGGCATGAAATGTCCGCTGCGCTCGGTCATTCGGTGGGCGAGTTCCACGCGGGGGGCGGACAGGTGCAGGAAGAATGCGGTGGGGGCGGCGGTGCGGAGGCGGTCGCGGTAGGCGCGTTTCAGCGCCGAGCAGGTGATGACGCCGCCGCGGTCGACCTGCCCGGCCAGCCACGCCGCGACGGCGTCCAGCCACGGCGCCCGGTCCGCGTCGTCGAGCGGGATACCGGCCGCCATCTTGGCGACGTTCGCGGCGGGATGGAATTCGTCGCCTTCGGCGTAGGGCACGTCCAGGGTCGCGGCGAGTTCCCGCCCGACGGTCGATTTGCCGGAACCCGACACCCCCATCACCACCACGATCGGCAATCCGGGTCGTTGCGGCACATCGGCTCCTCAGCGTCGAGTCCGCCGCCGTCGGCGCCGGAAATCCAGGCTCCGAGCCTACCGTGACCGCGGCGGCGGACCGCGCTTCACGGGTTGGCGGATTTGATGATCAGCACGTCGGAGTGCGCCCGGCGGGCGATCTCGGCGGGGAAGGCCCGCAGGAAACGTCCGAACGGCGAGGCGAAGTCGCCGCTGCCGACGACGATCAGGTCCGCGCTGACGTGGTTGGCGATCGAGAGCAGCGCCTCGGCCGGGCCGCCACGCACCGCGTACTGGACCGCCGGTTCACTGCCCTGGTCGTCGACGTGCGCGGCGGCGTCCTTCAGCAGTTCGTCGACGGCCGCGGCGGGCAGCACGCTGTAGCTGTCGGAGTCGAGCAGGTCGTTGATCATGGCCCGCTCGGTCGGCGGGAGTTCCGGGTAGGCGCAGGTCACCGTCAGGGTGGCGTGCGCGTCCCTGGCTAATCGGGCGGCGGTCTCCACGGTGCGTAAGGATCGTGGCGTGCCGTCGATGCCGACGATGATGGAACGGTAACTCGGGATCGAAGCGTATTCGGACACAACTGCTCCTCTGACGGGATCAATCGAGATCCCTGCGGACGAAACCGGCAGCGCCGAGCAGCGCGAGCAGCGCACCGGCGGCTGTCAGCGCCAGCGACGATCGCGCATCGATCGACACTCCGGGAAGGTGCGAAACATGGTTGAACACAGAAACATTCATGGTTGACGCGGACAGCTTCATGGACGGACCGAGGATGGAGACCACCGCCGATTCGGCCAGCACCACCCAGGCGAGCCAGGTGATACGCGGCAGGATCCCGACGAGAAACACGCCGAGTCCGGCCAGGAAAACACAGGCGGGCAGTTGCGCGAGCGCGGCGCCGAGCAACCGGGACACCTGTCCCGGATCACCGGTCCGCAGCGCGTGCGCGGTCCCGAGGCCCAGTCCGGTCACCACGAGCAGCAGCACCGCGGAACCCAGTGCATAGGCCAGATGCGTTGCGACGAAACGCCATTTCGGCAACGTGCCGGACAGCAGCAGGTCCGCGCGGCCCGCGAGCTCTTCGCTGCGGATCTGGAGCACGCCGACGACGGTCGATCCGGTGATCGCGAGGGTGAGCAGCAGCGTCGACATGGCGAGGAAGCCGTCGACGACGTCGACGTTGAATCCGGCGAGCAGGTTCAGCATGCCCTGCGTGCCCTGTGCCACCTCGCCGGCATCGTGCGCGGCCGCCCCGAAACCGAGACCGAGACCGAACAGCGCCGCGACCCACATGGCCAGCCCGGCGCGCTGGGCCCGCACCACCATGCCGAGCGCGGTGCGGGTCAGCGGACCGGCCGCGGGCGCCCCGGGCGGCGCCCGGAACAGTCCGGCGTCGTAGTCACGGATCTGCTCGATCCGGATCGCCAGCAGGAACAACGCACCGGAAACCAACGCGCACAACAGGATCGGCCACAGCTGCACCTGACCGAACGGGTGGATGAACTGCGCCCAGCCCAGCGGAGACAGCAGCCGCAGCGCATCGGAGTCGACGGTGTCGCCGAGTGCGCGCAGCCCATAGGCCAGCCCCAGCACACCGCAGGCGATACCGTACGCACCGCGGGCGTGCTCGGTCAGCTGGGCGGCGAGTAGCGCGATCGCCGCGAAAACGATGCCGACACAGGCGAAAGCGACGCCGAACGCGACCGCTCCCCGGCTCTCGGCCCCACCCGCGATCAACGCGAGTGCGGAGCCGACGCCGACGATCAGGTTCGTGAGGACGGAAACAATCAGCACCGCAACGGAATTGGCGTGCGCACCGAATCGCCCCGCGCGCAGCAACTCCAGCCGCCCCAGCGCCTCCTGCGCCCGGGTATTGCGCACGACCACAATGATGTTGACCAGCGCGACGGCGATCGACACGTACCAGCCGACCTCGAAAGCCGCGATGCCGCCCAACGTGTTCAAGGCGGTCGGCGGACCCTGCAACGCCTGCTGCGAGGTGAGCGTGTTCGCGATCGAAGCGTAGGTCGCGCGCTCCAGGACCGTGGGATACATCTTGTCGAGCCCGCGCACGCCCGCGTACATGCAGCCGATCACGGCGATCATCGCGGCGATCAGCCCGCGATAGTTCAGTCGTAGGTTCAGTCGCATCGCGACGGTCAGGTTCGTCATTTCGCCGACCCCGCCTGCGCGGCACCGTAGTGGCGCAGGAACAGATCTGCCAATTCCACTGCCTGCGTACCGGATTCGGCGCGCAGCTCGGCCATGCCCACGGACTGCACCGTCATTCCACTGCGAATGATCGTCACCCGGGAGCAGAGCTTCTCGACCTCGCCGAGGATATGACTGGACAGCAGCACCGTTTTCCCGCTGTCGCGCGCCTCCTCGATGCAGTGGCTGAACTGCTGTTCCATCAGCGGATCCAGGCCGCTGGTCGGTTCGTCGAGAATGAACAGTTCGACGTCGGCGGCGAACGCCGCGATCAACGCGACCTTCTGCCGGTTGCCTTTCGAATACGTCGAACAGCGCCGGCTCGGGTCGAGTTCGAACCGCTCGATCAGCGCGGCCCGGCGTGCGGGGTCGATACCGCCGCGCAGCCTGCCGAGGATGTCGATCACCTCGCCACCGGTCAGGGACGGCCACAGATTGAGATCGCCGGGCACATAAGCGAGCCGGGCGTGGATCGCCATCGCGTCCGCACGCGGGTCCAGGCCGAAGACCTTCGCCTCGCCGGCGTCGTGCCGGAGCAGGCCGAGCAGCGTGCGGATGGTCGTCGTCTTGCCGGCGCCGTTCGGGCCGAGGAAGCCGTGTACCTCGCCCTCGGTCACTTCCAGATCGAGCCCCCGCAGCGCGGCCACTTTCCCATACCGCTTCACCAGCGACCGGACGTCGATAACTGCCGACATCGCAACCTCCCTCACTCGATAGCCCGTGCTACGGGTCGAGTGTGCGCGGGTCAGGGGTGGTGGCGCTTGCACAGATCGGCAGATCCGGAAAGATCTTGCGGGCCGCTGCCGTAACCGCGGAGGTCATCGACGCGGCAGGTGGATCAGGCTAACCTAACTCCATGGAGACTACGTGGGCGGGCACGTGGAGCATTGCCCCCGACCGGCTCGTTCTCGCCGGTCGGTTCGGCTCGACCAGTGAACACCACCACCCGGCCGTGCAGATCACCCTCGCGGTGCACGGGGAGCTGATCGCCACGGGCGCGGGTGAAAAGGTGCGCTGCCGCGGCGTCATCGTGCCCAGCGGCGTGTCCCATGCCCTGCAATCCGGCAGCGCCGATACCCGGGTGCTGTCGATCTATCTGCATCCGGCGAGCCGGGATGCCCGCGAGATCGCCGCCCGCGTGCCCAACGGCACCGGGCCGCGCGATTGGGCCGCCGCCGCGGCACCGCTGACCTCCGTGGATGTCGACGGCTGTGCGGACTTGGAGGCGGCCGCGGAACGGCTTCTCAGCGCCGTTCGCGGCGAACCGATCGCCACCGACGGCGTGCACCCGAAACTGCGGGACGCCCTGGACCTGCTGACCGTGCTGATGCCGCGCAAACTGTATCTGCGCGACCTGGCGGCGGCGGTATCGATCTCGCAGCGCAGCCTCGGTCAGCTCTTCGTGAACGAGACCGGCGTGAACTTCCCCGGTGTAGTGCGTTGGGCGCGACTGCAATATGCGCTGATCGAGACGCTGGCCGGGCGCAACATCACCGACGCCGCGCACAGCGCCGGATTCTCCGACAGCGCGCACGCGACCCGGGTGTGCCGCGAGATGACGGGCGTGCCGCCGAGCGTGCTGCTGCGTGCCGTACATTCCGGACCCGAACCGCACTAGCGCGAAAACGGCCCGGCGGCTTGCGGATTCGTACAAGCGAGCACGGCATCGACCGTGGCACGATCGCGGTATGGCAGCGCAACTGACGCCGGAGACCACCGAGGACGAGTTCAAAGAGTTCGTGCGCGACTCCAGCGACGCCGATCTCGCGGCGTTGATGAACGATCAGGAGCTGCGCCCGCAGATCGTGGCGCGCATCTTCGAAATCTGGTGTGCCGCAGTGCTCGAGCCGAAAACCAAGAAGACCGACGCGACGATCCACTGGCAGATCGGCGACGAGCCCGACCGGTGGACCATGCACGTCTACCGCGGCACCTGCACCGCGACCCCCGGCCCGGCCGACACACGCGCCGACGTCACCTTCACCCTCGGCGACGTCGCGTTCCTGCGCCTGGTCGCCCGCGAGGTCAGCGGCGTCCGACTACTTGCCACCGGCAAACTCCGTCTCGAGGGCAACATGCTCACCGCCATGCGCATCGACAGCTGGTTCGACTAGCGCTGCCTCGACGTCGAGGACAGCCGCCCTGACCAGGGCGAGGCACCCGCCGCGCACATCCCGTCGTCCCGCGCGCGTGTCAGTCGAGCAACACGCGCGCGGCGTACGAAACATCGCGCGGCGGCGACGGGTCCGCGGCGCCGCCACCGTTCACAATCTGTTGAGCACTCGGTCTACGAAGGCGGTGGCGGCACCGAGATAGGTTTCGGGGCGGAGCAATTCGGTGATCTCCCGCTCGGACAGGTGGGTGCGGACCGCGGAGTCCTCCGCCAGCACATCGCTGAACGAACGGCCACTCTGCTGGGCTTCGAAAGCAGCCACTTGCAAGACCTTCTTCGCGGCGTCCTTGCCGAGCAGTGGGGCGAGGCGCAAGGCGAGGCGTTCGGCGAGCACCTGCCCCTGGGTGGCGGCGAGGTTCGATTTCATCCGCGCGGCGTCCGCGGTAAGTCCCTCGGCCAGTTCCACGGCGGTGTGCGCGGACCCGCCGACCAGCAGCAGACATTCGCGCAGCGGCTGCCACTCCGCGTGCCATGCCCCCGCCGGTCGTTCGTCTTCGGCGAGCATCGCACCGAGCAGAATCGACGCGAGTGCGGGCACCTGTACTGCCGCGGAGCGGATGAGTGTGGCCAGCACCGGGTTTCGCTTCTGCGGCATGGCGGAGGATTCGCCCCGGCCTGCCGCGGCCGGCTCGAACACCTCGGCGATCTCGGTGCGGGACTGGGTGATCACGTCGACCGCGAACTTGCCGAGGGCACCGGAGGTGACGGCCATCGCCATCGCCAGATCCGCGATCGGCGTGCGCACCGTCTGCCACGGCACCGGGGCGGCGGTCAAGGCGAGTTCCGTGGCGAACTCGGTGGTCAATTTCTCGTAGATCTCCGTGGGCGCGGCCACGGCCAGGTCCGAGTCACTGATCCGGGCGCATTCGACATACGAGGCGTACGTTCCGGCCGCTCCACCGAGTTGCACCGGCAGGCCCGAGGACGCGACCTGGCTCAGCCGATCCCGCGCATCGAGCAGGCCGTGCATCCACACCGCCACCTTCGCGCCGAACGTGGTGGGCACGGCGTGCATTCCCAGGGTTCGGCCCGCGATCGGGGTGTCTCGATGCGCTCGGGCCAGCCGGGCCAGCGCGTCGATGACGCCGTTCAGGTCATCGATGATGGCCGCGACGGCCCGCGCGGCGATCAGCATGGTCGCGGTGTCCAGGATGTCCTGGCTGGTCGAGCCACGGTGTACGTAGTCCGCCGCCGCCGGGTCGACGGCGGCGACCGCACGGTGCAGTTCGGCGACGAAGGCGACCACGGGATTCGCCGCGTCGCGCGCGGCCTGCGCGAGCGCGTCCGCGTCGAAGCGATACGTCCGTACAGCCCGCGCGATGCCCTGTGCCGCCGACGCCGGGACGATGCCCAGCCGCGCTTGCGCCCGGACCAGCGCCAGCTCGACGTCGACCATGGCGGCTATCCAGGCGTCGTCGCTCACCAGTCGCCGCATCGGCACGCCGGCACGCACCGGCGCCAGTAATCCATTGTCGTGCACGGTGATACACGTCCTTTCAGCCGAGCGACAGTGTCGTGTGCGGCCATCGATGGCCAGTGCGGCGCGGGCGATCCGGTCGGCATCGGACAGGGTCACCGAGTTCACCTGCGGCCGCGGTCCGGCGGCGGTCACCCACCGCACCGATTCGGTCGGCACGCCGAGGGCATAGCGCCGCGGGTGCGCGTGCCCGGCCGCCGAGCGCACGGCGTGCGACGCGGCCGCCACCTCGAGTCCGCCGGTCGGATAGCGGCCGCCGTCTGGGTCGCACAGGGTGTAGCTGCGCACCTCGCCGCGGCGCAACAGGTTGCGCAGCAACGGGTCCGCGGTGTTGCGCAGATCCGGATCGGGCAGCCTGGCATCGATCAGCAGGCCCGCGGTGGTCCGCGAGGACGCCACCCGGGGCGAGTCCGCGACGAATCGACGCGACCGCTCATCGACGCGGACCCGGGTGCCCGGTCCGACGATGCGGACGACCTCCGCCCGGATCAAGGCTGCCAGCTCTGCGATTCGGCTGGCGGGTGGCCCGATCGACAGAAAAGCGTTCAGCGGCGTGTACCAGCGGTCCAGGTCGTCCCGATACGAACCGCCCGCGATACCGCCGTGGTCGACGATCAGCCGCACCTCGTTGCGGATGTCGCGCAGCACATCCAGCGCGGCCGGGACCGGCCCGGACACGTTGCCCTGCCGCGCATCACCCGCATCTCGCTCCAGGTAATCGCTCAGCCAATACCGGAACTCGGCCGGGGAACCGAAACAACGCCCGCGGGTCGGGTCGGCGACCGCGGCCCAATCCCACCGCTCCCGCAGATCGATCCCGAGACCGTCGAGGATCGCGACGGCCGCGGGTTCGGTCGCCGCGTGCAGGAAGCGCGCCCGGAACCGGCGGAGTTCACGGGGACTGACCCGATCCGCGATCAGCGCCGAGTAATAGACCGACTCCACTTCGCGGGCCACCAGCGGCCACACGTCGCGCCGGAACGATACATCGCCGAATCGCTTGGCCCGCTTGCGCAATTCGCCGATGCGCGACAGGTCGAGCAGCACCGGCTCGTGCCTGCCCTCGACCCCTTTCTGGTTGGCGCCCCTGGCCCGGTGTGGCACACCGCGCCTGCTGCCCGCGATGATCACCGGTTCGGCGCCCGACGGCAGGTATTCGAGCCTGCCGTCCACCGGTCCGAACGATCCGCCGCGGCCGGCAGTGAACAACGCCACGTAGTCGAAAAAGGTCAGGCCGAGACCGCGGATGAAGACCGGTTCGCCAGCCGGGACTTCGGCGGTATCGACATCGGCGGCGTTGGCGGGCGGCACATACGTCAAGCCGAGACGCCGCGCCGCGCGGGCCGGCGAGCCGGCATCGCTGTCCGCACCGATCAAGGCGAGATGGCCTTGCGTCAGCACGACCGCGTCCAGGTCGCGGACGCGCGCGCCGGTACTGAGCTCGACCTCTTGCAAGCCCGAGGGCTGATCGCGGACATCGAGCACGGTGGCCGTGATCTCGTCGGCGCGCACCCTGTTCGAGTGCACGTCCCTGATGTGCTCGTAGGCCCAGCGCAGATAGTGGCCGTACAGCGCCCTGGTGGGATAGGTGTCCGGGCCCAATGCACGCGCCTCGGCGTACATCGAGTCCGGCAGTTCCGCGAAATTGCCCAGTTTGGCGAGAAAGCTCGCCCATTCGTACAGGCTCGGCCCCTCGTCCACCGGTCCGTCCATCTCCACCGTGTCGTCGGTGAAGATGGTGACCTGTGCCGCCACCGTATTCATCAGCAGGTGCGGCGATTGATCGGTGCGCCAGACCGCCCCGGTGCCCACCCTGGTCGAGTCGATGAGAAACACTTCCACGCCGACCGGATACGCGTCGCTGCCCGCGTTCGCGCAGATACGCTCGAAGACGCTCAACCCGCGCGGGCCGACCCCGACGATCGCGATCCGGAGCGCGGCTGCTGTCGCAGTGCCCGCCATCGCGTCATGCTCCCTGTGACCCGGTGTAGCGGTAGTGGTTCACCGGGGAGTACCGACCGCCCCAGATGGCGCGGAGGAAGGAACCCGGGCGGATGTAGGCGACCTCGCCTCGGGCGTTGACATAGTAGGTGCGGGTGCCGCCGTTGATCTCTTTGTAGTAGAGCTCGATGTTGCGGCCGTTGCGTTGCACCGCACGGTGATAGCGGTCGTGCGCGGCCTGGGTCACCTCGGCGACGTCGGCGCCGCGGCGCAGCGTCTCCTTGATGATGCGGACCGCGTGATCGGCGGCCAGTTCGGCGGCCGAATGCCAGCCCGTGCCGGTCCACGAGTACGGCCCGACGATCATCCAGCGGTTCGGGAAACCGGGCACGCTGAGCCCCTCGTAGGCCTGCATGCCGCGGGTGGCGAACAAGGTGCCGAGATCGGCGTCGTCGCGGCCGACGATGGTGCCGGGCGGGTAGGCGCGCGGATCGATGAACACGACGAATCCCGTTGCGAGCACGATCATGTCGTAGGTGCGGTCGACGCCGGCCGTGGTGCGGACGCCCGTGCGGGTGAGCCGCTCGATCGGTTCGGTGATCAGGTTGGTGTTCGCCCGGTTGAAGGTCTGCAGGAACGAGTTCGACAGCACCGGGCGCTTCACCACCAACCCGAACCGCGGGCGCAGCAGTTGCCGCACCGCCGGGTCCTGCACCGCCTTCAGCAGCACGAGCGAATACGCCGCGCGCGCACTGAGATCGAACCCGACCAGCAAGGCCTTCGCCACCGGTTTCGGCAGCACCGCGGCCAGTCGCAACATCAGATCGAAGAACGCCAATCCGATGCCGTGCAGGAACCCGACGAGCCTGCGCGAGCGCAGCACCCTGCCGACGCCGGAGGTCAGGTCGAAGTCCGGCTTCGGCAGACACCACACCGGCGTGCGCTGATAGACGTCGACCACCGCGGCGTCGGGGGCGAGCGCGGGCACGATCTGCACCGCGCTCGCCCCCGTGCCGATCACCGCGACACGCTTGCCCTCGTGCCGGTGCGCGTGCTGCCAGGCCGCGGTCCGCTGCACCACGCCCGCGAACTCGTCGATGCCCGCGATATCCGGCTCGGTCACCGGGTCGACGAACACGCCGACCGCGGTGATCAGGAACCGTGCCGTGGTCGTCGCACCGTCGGCCAGTCGCAGACTCCAGCACCGTTGTGCCGCATCCCATTTCTGGGCCACGACGTGCTTGCCGAACTGGAGGTGCGGATAGAGGCCGTACTGCCGGGCGGCCCGCACGTGATAGTCGCGGACCTCGGCGCCCTTCGGGAAGAACCGAGTCCAGTTGCGGTTCTTCAGGAACGAGTACTGATAGGCGAGTCCGGGCGAGTCGGCACAGATCGCCGGATAGGTGTTGCTGTGCCAGCTGCCACCGACATCGTCGGCCCGCTCCAGGATGGTGAAATCCTGGATACCCGCCTGCTTCAGCTTGATTCCGGTGACGATCCCACTCGGACCCGCCCCGACCACCGCGACCGTGAAGTCGGGAGCTGTCATGTCCACCGGCCCTTTCCGATGGCCTCGGCCGCCCCGAACAGTTGTTTGCGCAGGGCGACCCGGCGGACCTTCCAGGTCGCGGTGCGCGGGAACTCCGACCACTTGACCTGGATCGGCTCCGCGAGCTCCGGCATGTCGTGGGTCGCCGCCCGCCAGGCGTTCTTGTCCAGCTCGCGGTCCCCATCGATGCTGAGCACGGGCTGCGGCGGGCCGCCGGCGATGGCGAGCACGATGACCTCGGTCGTTTCGGGCAGCCGGTCGAGCAGCACGTCCTCGAGTTCGATGGTGCTCGATTCGGGCAGGCGATCGATCTCGCGGTCGATCATGCGCACGGTGCCCCAGCGGCTCACGATGCCGAGGTCGCCGAGATCCCACCATTCGCCGTCCACCTTGTGGGTGTGCCGGTCCTGCTCGTTGACGTAGGCGAGGCAGCGTCCCGGCGCGGACAGCTGGATCAGGCCGACCTGACCGCGCGGCACCGGACGCCCGGTCTCCGGGTCGACGCAGCGGACCTTGCCCCAGCGCGGCACCGCCCAGCCAAGCACCTGGGTGGGCGGCGGCCGATGCCCGACGCGACGCACCGAATGCCGGACGTAGACGCGGACCGCCACCGGCCCCGCCTCCGACTGGCTCCACGACTGCAACCAGAGCGGTTGCCGACGTTTGCTGGCGTTCAAGAACTTTCGCATCGTGCGGGTGTGGATGCCGTCGTAGGAACTGACATAGACGCGGACGTCGGCGAACGGACGGCCGGGATCGTCGATGTACTTCTCCCAGTAGAGGAATCCGTTCGGGACGGTCTCCATGAACGTCGGCCGGTAGGCGACGAGCGCATCGCGCACCGCGGGATCCATCGGATCGGACAGGCACAGCATGGTGGGTTGCACCGTCGCCATCGCCAGCAGGCCGGTGATCACCCGCTGGTGGCAGTAGGGCTCGCAGATCGCGAACCGATCGGTGGCCCGCAGCCCGACCCCGGGCCAGCGCTCGGCCTCGCCCAGCGCCAGCGAGTACAGCGAATTCGCGGAATGCATCACGAGTTTCGGTGCGCCGGTGGTGCCGGAGGTGTGCGTGATGACCATCGGCTCGAACGGCTGGCGCATCGCGTTCGCCGGCACGATGCCCTCGTCCAGGGCGAACCAGTCGTCGAGGTCGGGCCGGTCGTCCGGGCGTCCGACACAGGCCGTGCGCACGGTCTTGGCGACCAGTTCGGGATCGATGCCCATCCGGTCCACCGCGCCGGCGTCGGTGACCAGGAACGGCGTCTCCAGCCGGCCGATCAGGATATCGAGCACCTCGCGGCTGTGGTTGTCCGAGATCAGCGCGGGGATGGCGCCCAGGCGGGCGATCGCGCTGGCCAGGAACGCGGTGTCGAGATGGTTGCGCTTGACGACCGCGACGCGATCCCAGGGCCGCACGCCCCACGCGTTCAGTTTCGCGGCGAGGTGATCGACGATGGTCGCGCAGTTGCCGTAGTTCAGGATCGTGCCGAATTCCGGGGCCAGATCCGGGACGCGGTCCACGGTGATGGTGTTCAGCGAGCCGCGCTGCGCGGCCGCGTGCCACACCTCGCCGATCCGGCCGGTGGCCGGGATGCGCGAGACCGGGCTGATGCGCTTCTGGAAACGCGACGGGGCATACACCCGAAGGAAATCGGGGACCGGGCGCGCGGCGTGCGCGTCGGTGGTTGTGCTCATGTTCTCTCCGTAACGATAGGTGCTGCGTTGTCGGGCAGGGGCGGTCGAGCCGGGGCGGTCAGGCCGCGAAGAAGCCGTGCGTGCTCATCTCCCGAATGCTGCTGTCGAAAGCCTCGGCGATCTCCCGGATGTCGTCCTCGGAGTGTGCGGCGTTCAACAGAATCGTGTGCAGCTCAGGCAGATACACGCCGCGACCGCGCATGTAGTACGCGAGCGCGAGGCTGGCCTTGATGTCCGCGCCGGACAGGCGATCCCGGATCAGCGGACCCTTCGCGTAGTCGAACGCGATGGAGAAGATCGAGTGCTTCGCCTTGATACCGCAAGGCACACCGAGTTCTTCGACGCTGGTCCGCATCAGCTCGTACAGCTGCTGGGTACGGTCCTCCAACCGCTGGTAGATCTCCGGTGCGCCGGACAGCTCGCGCAGCACCGCGACACCGGCCGCGGCGGTGATCGAGTTACCGCTCATCGTGCCGCCGACGAAGGCCCGCGAGTCCACGTCGAGGAACGGATCCTCGCTGGTGCGTGCGACATTCACGACCTCGGTCCGGCCCACCACCGCCCCGCACGGCAGACCGCCGCCGATGATCTTGCCGAGGCAGGTCAGGTCCGGGCGGACCTCGACCAGGTGCTGAACGCCGCCGTAGCAGGCCCGGAAGCCGGTGACCACCTCGTCGAAGATCAGCACGATGCCGTGCGCCGTGCAGACCTCGCGCAGTTCACGCAGGAACTCGGCGTCGTAGGTCACCGTGGCCGAGGGCATCGGTTCGATGATCACCGCGGCCACGTCGGCGGACTGCTCGGCCAGCACGCGCAGCGAACTGCGGTCCCCGTATTGCAGCACCATGGTGTCCTCGACCACGACCTGGTGCACGCCTGCGGAATTCGCGATGGCCGTCGGCGCGGTGCGGTCACCGCTGTAGCGGAACCACGAGCTGACCATGCCCTGATCGGAGAACCCGTGGTAGTGGCCCTCGAACTTCGCCACTCGCTGGCGGCCGGTGTGCGCCCGGCCGAGGCGCAGCGCCACCTGGACCGCTTCGGTACCCGAATTGGCAAGCACCACTTTGGCATCCGGGCCGAACGCCTCGGCGATCAGCTCCGCCAGCTCGAGCTCGGGCCGGTTGCCGAGCGAATTCACCGCACCGCTGGCGGCGGCCTCGCTGATCGCCGCGACCGCGCACTTGGGCGCATAGCCGAGAATGTGCGGACCGTAGCCGGAGGACAGGTCGATGTAGCTGTTGCCGTCGATGTCGACGATGCGCGAGCCTTCCGCTTCCGCCACGATGAGCGGGAACGCGCTCGGCAGCGCGAACCGGTCCAGGTGCGACGGTGCGATCAGCGGCCGCTCCTTGTCGTTCTTCACCTGCATCGACAGCGGGATCCGGCGCCCGAGCCGGTTCTCGAAGTCCTCCTTCAGCTCGTCGCTCATATAGGGCGAGAACCGGTCGGTGAACTTGCGGCCGTTGCGCCAGATATCGATCTCGGGATCGATCCGGCAGATATAGCCCTCGCCGGTCAGGAAGGCGAGTGCGAGCAGCGAGAACGAAGTGGTAACGCGCGCACCATAACTGCGCAGCAGCCGGGTGCCCTCGTCGAAGAAGCCGACGGTGGACCACTTGTAGGACTCCGTCTCGAAATGCTTGCGCAGGATGACGGCCAGCTTGGCTTCGTACTCTTCGCGGGCCGGACCGAGCCGGCCGGGCTGCGCCACGAACGCGCGGGTGAACCGGTCCGAGGCCACCGACCATTCCTTGCGAACACAGGCGTAGAAGAACGAGGCCAGGTTCCATTTGTCGTCTTCGCTCAGATAGCCGACCAGCCCGAAGTCGAGCGCGATGATGCCGCCATCGTGGGTGAACATCATGTTCCCCGGATGCGGGTCGACGTGGAAGCAACCGTGGAAGAACGCCATCGTGTAGAACACGTCCTGCAACCGGCGCGCCAGGTCCGGATGCGAGGCCTGCACCCGCTCGACCTCTTCGCCGGATACGGCGTCGACGAACTCCATGACCAGGATCTCGGCGCGGCAGTGCTCCTCGTACACGGCCGGAATCGTCAGGTACGGGTGCGTCCGGAAGTTGTGTGCGACGGCTTGCTGGCGTCGCGCCTCGCCCAGCATGTCGCACTGGCCGATCAGGGCGGGCCGCAGTTCACCGAAGTGCGCCGGGCCGTCCAGCGAACGCACCTGCGGGATGATCCGGTGACCGATCGCGAGCAGGATGCCGATCACCGTGGAGCTGGCGCGAATACGCTCGGCGACACCGGCTTTCACGATCTTCACCGCGACGGGACGGCCGTCGCGCAGGGTCGCCCGGTGCACCTGTGCGACCGAGCCCACCGCGAGCGGCTCCCAGTCGAAATCCGCGAAGATCTCCTCCACGGCGACGCCGAAACCTTCGCGCACCTTCTTGCGCAGTTTCCGGCGGCTCATCGGCGGCAGCCCGGAGAAGAACTCCCGGAAATTGTCGGCCGCGTCCGGGGAGAACCACCCGGTCTGCGTGCCGAGGATCTGCCCCGCCTTGATGTAGAGCGGTCCCATGCGCAGCAGGTAGCGGCGCAGCATCGCGGTCTTGCGGACATCGTCGGTGCGATTGCGCGGCACCAGCAGGTACTCGGCCGCGAGAATGCTTGTCCACCAGGCAAGTCGGACGGTTTCGGCTATCCCGACCACGAGGCCGGTGCCCGGCCGCCGTCCGGCGGCCGGTGTCTGTGCTGTCATCGGTGGTCCCCCTGTTCTGCGAAGCGTGCCGCGGGCCTGCGGTAGACCGATGCCGCGGCGACCGGGCCCGCGCCCGCGGCGAGCAGCAGCAGGTCCGAGACCGGGCCGTCGGCGGTGGCCGCGGCGTACGCGATCAACGACGCGGCGGTATGCGGATCGCGGCCGTACCCCGCCGGCGCGGCCACGACGAGCCCGAAGCCCAGTTCCGCGGCGACCCGCGCGCCGAAATCCGCCACCGGCTGCGTGGTGACCAAAGTCGTTGTGGCAGGGTCGATGTGCTCGGCGTCCAGGCAGTCGTGCGCGGCCCGGACCGCGGTCTTGAAGACCTCGTCCTCGTCGAACACCGACCCGAAGCTGAGGGTTTCCCGCCCGGTAGCGCCCATCTCGGCGAGATCGACGTACCCGTGCGGTTCGAACTTGCCGGTGGTCGCGGCTCCGTACACCTTGCCGAAACCCTCTTGCTGTGCAACATGTTTCAGCACGGCTGCGGCACCGGTCGAGGCGTAGGGGAACGAGCGTGCGCGGTCGGTGGAGGGGTGGCCGTCGCCCGCGACGACCAGACAGCGGCCGCTGCCGCGCGTCCGCAAGATCGCGTCACACACCTCCACCGCACCCAGAAATCCACACGGGCCGTTCATCAGATCGAAGGACAACACCGGTTCGATATCCGACGCGTACCGCAGGCCTATTTCGGCGCGTTTCTGGATCAATGCGGCCACGGCCGGTTCCACGATATTGCGGTCGCGGTAGACGCCGGTATTGATGAAGGTATGAATTCCGGCGTCGCCCACCTCGGCCACACAGGCACGCGCGGCCCGCACCGCGTGTTCGATGGCGCTCCCGGTATCCGCATCATTGCTCACCTGGACGGTTTCGACCACGATACCCATGGCTCACACACCTACTTCACGCAGAGATACGGAGATGGTCCCGTAGACCATTCCGGACGCGGACGGAACGATCAGCACCTTCGACCCGGGCGGTATCTCGCCTCGTTTCAAATGGTCGTGCAAGACCACGAAATGGGAAGTCGATGCGGTGTTGCCATATTTTTCCAGCGACGTGAGATGTTCCGGTTGCGGACTCTCGTATTCGCGCACCATGAGGCTGTTGACGTAATCCAGCGCGGGCTTGCTGAACTGGTGATGGATGACGAAATCGAAGCCTTCTTGCTCGAACGAAGACCCTCGGGTCGCGAGATAGTCGCGCAATCGGCGAATACCTTGCAGATACCGTTCCTCGTTCTGCATGGCGCGATTGTCGGTGTACATCGCGATACCCTGGTTCCGATCGCTGGGCATGCCGATGCAGAGGTCGGCGTATTCGGCCGAGGTCATCATATCGATGAATTCGATCGAATCGCCCGGGCTGCCCTCCGCATCCAGGAGCACCGCGGCACCCGCGTCGCCGACGGTGAGCGCGGCGAAGTGCGGGTCGTATTTCTTGGAGATCTCCCGGACCGCGGTCTCCGCGATGGGGGTGATCTGCTCTCCGCTGACCACCAGGCCGCGCCGGACCAGGCCGGCCCGGATCATGCTGTCCAGGATCAGCACGCCGGTGGACATGCCCGCGCACGCGTTCGTGATATCGAAGTATTTCGCGTCGTGCGCACCGATCGTGTTCCGGACGAGCAGCGCGAACGACGGTTCATAATAGAACTTGGTCCCGGCGACAGTTCGTGTTATCGACGTCGAGATCACGATGTCCAGGTCTTCGGCCGTATATCGGGAATTGTCCAGACACTGTTGCGCGGCGGTCGATGCCAGCACACAGGAATCCTCGACGACTCCGTCCGCGTTCCGGTGCACCCGCCGCTCCCGAATTCCGGTGATCCGCTCCAGATCGAAGCGGAATTCCGGATCCAACCGTCCCACCAATTCCTCGGTGGTGACCACTCGTTCCGGCACATAGGTGCCGATGGATTCGATTCGAGATAGGACCATTAATCATCCTCCAGGGAAAATCGACACAGCCCAGCACTACCGCACCGCACAGGGCGGCGGGCAGTGTTGATTCTCGCGTGTCAGCCGAACAACGAAGTCGGCAACAATACCCGGTGACGGCACCGCACTACCGCCGTCACCGGCTGGTCAACGCTCCGAATTCCACGCCGTTGGGAGAATAGTGCGATCCACGTCGTTGGGCCTCGCACGGACAGAGCAATCGACAGAACTATCGAATTAATCGCAGCAGGAAACCCGAACCTGCAGGCAATCAGGTCAGAAAGATTGACATCTCATTGGTTCGCATCACCACAACCAGACCCCCATTGCGTCGATACCGGCACGGACGATCCGACTATTTCAACTCGGTCTCATCTAGATCGTCTGGCAACTGAGGTTACCCGACCGGGTCAGGTCAGGCAATACTAAGAAACCGACTGCCCATGATCCCACGACCACGCCGTCATCGAGATGCGTTATGCCGCAGGATGTTAGACGCCACGCTCGATGGTCTTGTGAATTGCGCTGCGCACCAATGCCTTTCGCGGCGTCGAAACCGACTCGGGCACATCCGCTCTCGCTGCGCTGGGCCTCGCGGCCCACCGCGTGGCAGGAACTTGCCATTGACGCTCCCGTGCCGGGCCGCCGGGCACGCCGAGACGGGCATCACCACACCGCACCCCGGCCCGCGGCGGCGACGCGGAGCTCGGGCACGATGGTGCTCATGGAATTGCGCATCTTCACCGAACCACAGCAGGGTGCGAGCTACGACACCCTGCTCACCGTTGCCAAGGCCACCGAGGATCTGGGATTCGACGCGTTCTTCCGGTCCGACCACTACCTGAAGATGGGCGACGCCGACGGCCTGCCCGGCCCCACCGACGCGTGGATCACCCTCGCCGGACTGGCCAGGGAGACCAAGCGGATCCGGCTGGGCACCCTCGTCACCGCCGCCACCTTCCGGCTGCCCGGCCCGCTGGCCATCCAGGTCGCGCAGGTGGACCAGATGTCGGGCGGCCGGGTGGAGCTGGGCCTCGGCAGCGGCTGGTTCGCCGAGGAGCACGCCGCCTACGGCATCCCCTTCCCGGCGGACAAGTTCGCGCGCTTCGAGGAGCAACTGGCGATCATCACCGGGCTGTGGTCCACCAAGCCCGGCGATACCTTCTCCTTCGACGGCGAGCACTACCAGCTCACCGACTCCCCCGCGCTGCCGAAGCCGGTGCAGAGTCCGGTGCCGTTGCTGATCGGCGGCCACGGCGCCAAGCGCACGCCGCGCCTGGCCGCCGAGTACGCGACCGAGTTCAACATGCCGTTCTCCTCGGTGGAGGACAGCGCCGCCCAATTCGACCGGGTGCGCGCCGCCGCCGAGGCCCGCGGCCGCCGGGGCGAGGACCTCGTCTACTCGAACGGTCTCGTCGCCTGCGTCGGCGCGAACGACGCCGAGGTGGCCCGGCGCGCCGCCGCGATCGGCCGCGAGGTGGCCGAACTGAAGACGAACGGCCTGGCCGGCTCGCCCGCCGAAGTGGTCGACAAGATCGGTCGCTACGCCGAGATCGGTACCCAGCGGATCTACTTGCAGATCCTCGATCTCGACGACCTCGACCACCTCGCGCTGATCGCGGACCAGGTGCAGGCCAAGCTCTGACCCGCGGACCGGCGGCGCCGCTCGGCTCAGTCGAGCGGCCTGCTGGTCGGCAGGTTGACGAAGCTCGGCGCGGCCGGATCCAGCAGCACCGATTGCGGTTTCAGTTCGGTGTTGTTCAGCAGCGGCCGGAAAGCCAGCGCCTTCGGCGAGTTTCCGGCGAAGACGTCGACGCGCAGCCGATGACCCGGTTGCAGCACCGCCTGCACCGGGATGACGGCGATGTCCAGCGCCGTCGGCTCACCGGGCACCACCGGCAGCAGCCGATCCAGGGTGATCGGGTTGTACGGGGCGGTGAAATCACCGTTGGCCGAACGGGCGCTCTTCGCCTCGTCCACCGCGCGCATCGACGCGGTCAGCTGGCCGGTGCTCAGTACGGTGGAAGTACCTTCCGGCGCAACATCGTTCACGGTCACCGACCAGTAGCCGTCGGTCGCGTCGTGCACGGTGTTGAGATGGACGTTGATCGGCCCGGAGATGACCGTCGGCTCCGCGACCGGTGCGCCGGTGAAGGTCAGCGCGTTCTGCTCGGCGATCCGGGAATCCTTGGCGCACATGTCCAATGCCGCGGTGAGGCCCGCCGACCCCTGCGCGGCATCGCGCGAACACACGGTGCTCAAGCCGGGGGCCACCGTCAGCGTCTCGGTTTCCTCCGGTCGTGCGGTGGACAGCGACCCGTCGTAGACGCTCGTCGCGGTGCCGCTCGGCGCCGCGGTCAGATACACCCGCCGGTGGGTGACGCCGGTCTGCGGGAACTCTCCCAGCGTGATCCAGCCGCCGCCCTGCTCCCAGACGGTCACCGGGCCGAAGTCGTCGATCCCGTGGTCGATGTCCTTGAGCCACTTGTCGAACCACACCCGCTGCAACACCGGCAGCCGCGGCGGCGCGCCCGGGAAGCCGGTGCCCGAACCCGGATTCGCGTGATAAGTGTCGCCGACGATCAGTTGTTTCCGGCTCGGGGCCAACGGGATCGCGTTGTAGAGCTTGGTGGCGCTGTTGGCGAAGATATCGTGCCAGCCGCTGTAGACGAAGGTGGGCACGGTGATCCGCTCCGGGTGGCCCAGAATGCCTTGGCGCAGTTCACTGTTCTCGTCCAGCAACTCGGCCAGGGCGGGTGGCACGGCGTCCAGCGACGGCGTGACCAGCGCCTGCACCAGCAGATCGTAATTGGTGGACGGGTCGGCCATCCGGTCGTGGAACCACTGCCAGTCGAAGGTGCCGTCGAGCATCGAGCGCACGTCGGGCAGCACCTTCATCTGGTTCACGTTGCTCAGCCAGAGCGGCATGAAGGTGGTGCCGATGCCGCCGCCCGGCGCGACGACGTCGCGCATCAGGTCGCTGCCCGGCGTGACCGGGAAGATGGCTTTCAGTGCGGCCGGGGCGTTTTCGGCCGCGCGGAGCTGGTTGATGCCCGCGTAGGAGCCGCCGTTCATGCCGATTTTGCCGGTGGACCACGGCTGGGCGGCGGCCCACTCGATCACCTCCCGGGTGTCCAGCTGCTCGCGCGCGCCGAGCGTGTCCCACATCCCCTGGGAGAAGCCGGTGCCCCGGACATCGGCGATCACCTGCGTGTAGCCGCTGCGGATCAGGTCGCGATCGATGCCCAGCACGGTGTGCACGGTGCCGCCGTCGAGTGCGTGCAGCAGATCCTCGAAACCGCTGACCGGGGTGCCGGACAGGTCCATCCGCCGGATCAGGTCCACCGCCATCGGTTGCAGATTCGGGATGGCCAGCGCCGAATCGACCAGATTGGACGCCAATTTGCTGTACGGCGTGAGATTCACGATCGTCGGCAAGGGCCGCTGCTCGATCTGTCCCGCGGCGTCCATCGGGCGGTACACGTTGGCCTTCAACACCACGCCGTCGCTCATCCGGATGGGGACGTCCCAGTCGATGTGCACATCGGCGTAGGGCTGCGGTCCGTCATGGAGTGCGGTCCAGCGCTCGCTGCGCTGCCCCTCGGAGTCGCTGCTCGGTTCCGCGGCTGCGGCGCCGGATAGGGAGTCGACCGCGAATAGACCGCCAACCACGAGCACGGCTACCGCCGTCACCACTCGAGCCACGCTGACAAACCGTTGTGCCACTTGACGCCCCGAACGCATCCGTCTCCTCGACTGAGTTCTCGCACGCTGATTGAGTTACGGTGTAGCGAGGGGACAACATAGCAATCGGTGTGCAAATTTTCGGGGAGGTACGGCCCGATCGGGCATTCGGCCGGCCACGCCGATTCCTGGTCAGGACGCCCGGTCTTGGTCGCCCAGATCTTCCTCGTCCAGCCCGGCGTCACCCAGCGCGACATCCTTGCAGGCTTCGAGCAACGGCTGCAGGCGGTCCATCGCGCTGCTGCGCACGGCGAGCACCGTCGGCAACGCGAGCACGCCCGGAGTGCACAGCGGCAGGAACGCCACTCTGCTGCTGCGCAACAGCCGGGCGTGCGGTGCATACAGCACGGTCCAACCGGGTTCGCCCGCGCCGAGCACCGCCAGGGTGTCCTGGATGGAGATCTGCTCGGGGCCGAGCACCGGCTCGAAACCCGCGTTGTGGCAAGCGGTGAGCACCAGGTCGTCGAGTAACGCGTTGTTGAGCCGGTTGGTCAGATACAGCGGCAACGCGGCCAGTTCGGCCAGATCCACGCAGCGGTCGAGCGCCGAGGGATGGTCGGCGGGCAGCGCGACCACCAATTCGTCGTGCCAGACCGGGATTTGGCGCACGCCCTCCGGGGCCGCGACCTCACCGCGCAGAAACGCCGCGTCCCACTCGTATTCCGAGACCTTGCGCAGGCGCTGCCCCAAGGCGGCGGACGTCAGTTCGACCTTCAGGCCCGGAGCGCGCTGTTTCAGCGCGACGAGCAATCGCTCCAGCCGCTCACCCATGCCGCGGCTGGTCCCGATCCGCAATACCGAAGGCGGGGTGAGGAAATCGGCGACGCTGGACCGCGCGCGCCGCTCCGCCGCCAGCACCCGGCGGGCGGCAGGCAGGAACGCCGCCCCGGCCTCGGTGAGCCGGACGCTGCGGGGTGAACGTTCCAGCAGGACCACGCCGAGCTCACGCTCCAGCCTGCTGAGCTGCTGGCTGACCGACGACTGCACGATCATCAGTCGCTCGGCCGCCCTGCCGAAATGTAGTTCTTCGGCCACCGCGACGAAGTATCTCAGTTGACGAAGTTCCACATGACCTCTGCGGGGTTCGGGGACAAGACTTGGGTCAGGCTACCGCCCGTGCCGCGCGGGTCACCGATGCGGCTTGTTCCAGCGCGCCGCGCGGCACGCTGGACGACAATGGACAACTCGATGTCCACACGCGATGACAGCGGAGGTGCGCTCGTGCGCAAGGCGGCGATCAGGTCGAGCAACGTCCGCTGGATACGCGCCGGTGCGGCGGCGATGCTGCTGGTCGGCGCCCTGTCCGCGTGTGCGGAGTCCGACGAACCGGCCACCGCGCCGACCAGGACCGCACCGGTGACCACCGCGCCGCTCACCGCCGCGAGCAACCCAGCGGGCACCCCCGCGCTGGACGCGGCCGAGGAGATCGCGCAGGGCATCGATGTGCCGTGGGGGCTCGCGCTGATCCCCGGCGGCGGCGCCCTGGTGGCCGAGCGCGACAGCGGGCGGATTCTGCGGATCATGCCCGGCCAGGCGCCCGAACAGGTGCACCAGGTGCCGGGCGTCGTCGCGCGCGGCGAAGGCGGGCTCCTTGGTGTGGCCCTGTCCCCCGGGTATCTCGAAAACCGCCAGGTGTACGCCTATTTCACGGCGGAGAACGACAATCGGATCGTCCGATTGCGGCCGGACGGGCCACCGGAGCTGATCTTCGCCGGAATCGCTGAGGCGGGCAACCACAATGGTGGACGGATCGCCTTCGGGCCGGACGGCATGCTGTATGTGGGGACCGGCGACGCGGGGCAGAGCGGGCTTTCGCAAGATCCCGCGAGCCCCAACGGGAAGATCCTCCGGCTCACCCCCGAAGGCCAACCGGCGCAAGGCAACCCGACTCCGGGCTCGCCGGTCTACAGTCTCGGCCATCGCAATGTGCAGGGCTTGGCGTGGGACGGGTCGGGGCGGTTGTTCGCGGCGGAGTTCGGGCAGAACAGGTTCGACGAGATCAACCTGATCGAACCCGGGCGCAACTACGGCTGGCCGACCGTCGAGGGGAAAGGCGGCGCCGATCGCGGATTCACCGAGCCGCTGCTCACCTGGTCGACCGCCGAGGCGTCGCCCTCCGGCATCGCGATCGGCGGGGACACACTGTATGTCGCGGCGTTGCGCGGCGAGCGGCTGTGGGTGGTGCCCCTGCGCGACGGAGTACCCGGCGAGCCACGCGCCGAACTGCGCAACACCTACGGCCGCCTGCGCACCGTCATCGCGGCACTGGACGGCGCACTGTGGATCACCACCTCCAACACCGACGGACGCGGCGACGAGCGACCGAACGACGATCGCGTCGTACGCTTCCCAGCGCGCTGAGCGGATCAGTCGCGCACCGGCACCACGACCGCCCGGCCGAGCCGCCACACCGCGAACGTCAGCGGCACGCCCGGTCGATAGGCCAGGTGCGTGACCGACGGTGCGTCCAGTACCTGGAGATCCGCGCGCGCACCGGCGCGCACCACGCCGACGTCGTCGCGGCGCAGCGCACGTGCGCCGCCCGCGGTCGCGGCGTACACCGCTTCGGCGACCGAGAGACCCATCTGCAAGACCGCGGTCGCCACGCAGAACGCCATCGAGGTGGTGTAGGAGCTGCCGGGGTTCGCGTTGGTGGCCAGCGCGACCGTCGCGCCCGCGTCCAGCAGCGCGCGGGCAGGGGCGAGCCGCTGCCTGGTGGACAGGTCGCAGGCGGGCAGCACGGTGGCGACGGTGTCGGAGGCGGCGAGCGCTTCGATATCGGCGTCGGTCAGATAGGTGCAGTGATCCACGCTCGCCGCACCGTGTTTCACCGCCAATTGCACGCCCGGCCCGGGGCCGAGCTGGTTGCCGTGCACGCGCAACCCGAGGCCGCGCGCACCGGCCGCCCGCAGCACCCGGTCGGTCTGGGCCTCGTCGAACGCGCCGGTCTCACAGAACACATCGGCCCACCGCACGTAGGGCGCGACCGCGTCGAGCATCGCGCCGCACACCAGATCGACGTAGTGGTCGGCGGTCATCCCGGACGGCACCAGGTGCGCGCCGAGGAAGGTCACCTCGTCGGCGGCCGCGGCGGCGAGCCGGGCGGAGCGCAGTTCGTCGGCGACGCTGAGCCCGTAGCCCGTCTTGGTCTCGATGCAGGTCGTGCCCTGCCGCCTGGCCTCGGCGATGTGCCGCGCCAGATTAGCCGAAAGTTGTTCGTCCGACGCGGCTCTCGTGGCGGCGACGGTGGTCGCGATGCCGCCCGCGCGGTAGGGCCGTCCCGCCATCCGCGCCTCGAACTCGGCGGTGCGGTCCCCGGCGAAGACGAGGTGGGTGTGGCTGTCGACCCAGCCGGGCAGCACGGCACGACCGCCGACGTCGACCCGTTCGTCGGCCGCGGGCGCCGCCGCGGCCGCGCCGACCCACGCGATGCGCTGGCCGTCGAGCAGCACCGCCGCGTCGCGCAGCTGGCCCTCCTCGGTATTGGTGGTGAGTTCGCCGATACCGGTGATCAGGGTCGACACAGGGCCTCGATCTCCTCTCGCAACACGGTTGCTGGGTGGTCCACGTGCATGTGGCGGTGGTCGGCCACGACCGCCCGCCCGGCGATCAGCACCGCGCGGACGTCACTCGCGGTGGCGGCGAACAGCGCGGCGGCGGGCGCGGTACCCGCGGTGCGGATCGAATCCAGGTCGACGGTGACCAGGTCGGCGGCCGCGCCGGCGGCGATCCGCCCGGCTTCGGGCCAGCCGATGGACGCGTGATCGGTGGCGGCCCGGTACAACTCGGCCGGGGTGAAGCGGCCGCGGGCCCGGCTGGCCAGACGTTCGTCGAGTTCGAGCGCCCGCCACTCCTCGAACGCGTCGATCACCGCGTGACTGTCGGTGCCGAGGCACAGTCCGACGCCGGCGTCGGACAGCGCACGCGCCGGGCCGATACCGTCACCGAGGTCCCGTTCGGTGGTGGGACAGAAGCATGCCCGGCTGGCGGAGTCGGCGAGCAGGCCGATGTCCAGGGCGGTGAGGTGGGTCGCGTGTACCGCGACCGTCTGCGGCCCGAGCACCCCGGTCTTCGCCAGCAGGGCCGTCGGCGTGAGGCCGTGCGCGGCAAGGCAATCGCTGTTCTCGGCGGGCTGCTCGGACAGGTGGACATGCAACGGCCGGCCGGCCGCCGCCGCCGCGATGACCGGCAGCGCGGCCGACGGCACGGCCCGCACCGAATGCGCGGCGACGCCGGTGCGCACCAGCTCCGAGGCCGGCGTGAACGCGGCGGCGCGGGTGGCCCACGCGTCCACGGTGCCGTCGCTGAAGCGCAGCTGATGCTCCCCCAGTTCGACACCGAAACCGCCTGCGAGATAGCAGGTGTCGAGCAGGGTCAGCCGAATGCCCGCGTCCACGGCGGCGGCTGCGAGCGCGGCGCTCATGGCGGTGGGGTCGGCGTAGGGCACGCCACCCGGCGCGTGGTGCAGGTAGTGGAACTCGCCGACGCTGGTGTAGCCGGCCAGCACCATCTCCGCGTAGACGGCGCGGGCCAGCCGGTAGTACGAATCCGGATCCAGCCGTGCCGCAACGGCGTACATGCGCTCCCGCCAGGTCCAGAACGTGCCCTGATCGTGCTGGGTGCGGCCGCGCAGCGCACGATGGAAGGCATGCGAGTGCGCGTTGGCGAATCCCGGCACGGTCAGCCCGCGCAGCAGCTCCCCGGCGGGCTCGGTGCCCGGGACCACCGCATGGATCGCCGTGCCGCGCACATCGATCGTCACCCCGGCCGCCAAACCATCCGGCAGCCAGGCATATTCGGCCCAATACACGGTCACGGCCATACCTCCGGCGCGGCGGCGGGCGTGGTGCTCCCGAGCTGGTCGCGGCTCATCCGGCCAGCTCCTCCAGCACCCGCGCCAAACCCGCTGCGCCACTGGCCACATCGGCGGCCTCGGCATGCTCCTCGGGAGCGTGGCTGACACCGGTGGGATTGCGGACGTACAGCATGCCCGAGGGCACGTGGGCCGCGAGAATGCCCGCATCGTGCCCGGCGCCGGTCGGCAGCGCGGGGACACCGCCGAGCACCTTGTCCATCCGCTGCCGCAGCGGCTCGTCGAAAACCACATCGTCCGAATAGGACTCCTCGGTGACGGTCAGCTCGCAGCCCTCGGCCGCGGCGGCCGCGAACGCCGCCTCGGTGATGTCGTCCACGAGTGCCGCGGTGCGGCCGTCGCCTGCCGCGCGCGCGTCCAGCCACAGGTCCACCGTGGAGGCGATCACGTTCGTGCCGCCGGGTGTGGGTACGAGCCTGCCCACGGTGGCGCGGGCGTCGGTCATCGCGGCCGCGGCCCGGCGGGCGGCGGCCACCACGGCGGCGGCGGGCAGCATCGGGTCGTGCCGGTCGCCGAGTCTGGTCGCACCCGCGTGATTGCCCTGCCCGGAGAAGGAGAATCGGTAGCGACCGTGCGCGATGATGGTGCTGCCGGTGGCGATCGGGCTGTCCAGCTCGATCAAGCCGCGGCCCTGTTCGACGTGCAACTCCACGAAACACCCGATCTTCGACAGCAACTCGGGATCGGGCCCGAACCGTTTCGGATCGTGCCCGGCCTTCACCGCCGCCTCGGCCAGGGTGACGCCTTCCGCGTCACGGAGATTGCGGGCGCGATCGGGGTCGAGGGCGCCGGTGAGCAGCCGGGAACCGAGGCAGGGCACCCCGAATCGCCCGCCTTCTTCCTCGGCGAAGACCAGCACGGCGAGCGGCCGCGCTGGCGTGAAACCCTTGTCCTGCAGGATCTCCACCGCCGCGAGGGCACTGGCGACGCCGAGCGGGCCGTCGAAGGCGCCGCCGCCGGGGACCGAATCGAGATGGCTGCCGGTGACCACCGCGCCGGCCTCCGGACTTCCCCACCAAGCCCAGATGTTCCCGTTGCGGTCGGTGTTCACGTCCAGTCCGATGTGCAGCGCCTGGTCGATATACCAGTCGCGCAGCTCGAAATCGGCATAGTCGTAGACGTGGCGCGAATAGCCGCCGCGCCGCGCATCCCTTCCGACACCGGCGATTTCGGCCATCAGCTCGTTCACGCCCACGGCGTCGCTCCTGTCGTGCTCGGTCCCGGCCGGTGGTTCACAGCGCCTCGTGCATGGGGATGCGGACACCGCGCTCGGCGGCGATCTTGTTCGCGCGGTCGTAGCCCGCGTCCACATGCCGGATCACGCCCATGCCGGGGTCGTTGGTGAGCACCCGCTCGATCTTCTGCGCGGCGAGCGCGGTGCCGTCGGCGACGCACACCTGCCCGGCGTGAATCGAGCGGCCGATGCCGACACCGCCGCCGTGATGGATGGAGACCCAGCTCGCGCCGGACGCGGTGTTGAGCATGGCGTTCAGCAGCGGCCAGTCCGCGATCGCGTCGGAGCCGTCGGCCATCGCCTCGGTCTCCCGATACGGCGAGGCCACGCTGCCGGAGTCGAGGTGATCGCGGCCGATCACGACCGGTGCATGCAGTTCGCCACTGGCCACCATCTCGTTGAAGCGCAGGCCCGCCAGGTGGCGCTCACCGTAACCGAGCCAGCAGATGCGCGCCGGAAGGCCTTGGAAGGCAACGCGTTCGCTCGCCATCGTGATCCACCGGCGCAGGGACTCGTTCGCCGGGAACAGCTCCAGCATGGCGCGGTCGGTGGCCGCGATATCGGCCGGGTCGCCGGACAGCGCGGCCCAGCGGAACGGGCCCTTGCCTTCGCAGAACAGCGGCCGGATGTAGGCGGGGACGAAGCCGGGGAAATCGAACGCCCGGTCGCAGCCGCCGAGCTGCGCTTCGCCGCGTAGCGAATTGCCGTAGTCGAACACCTCGGCGCCGCGATCGAGGAAACCCAGCATCGCGCCGACATGCTCGGCCATCGATTCGCGGGCCCGCTCGGTGAACTCGTCCGGCTTCTTGGCCGCGTAGTCCGCCCAGTCCTCGACGGCGATGCCGCGCGGCAGGTAGGCCAGCGGGTCGTGCGCGGAGGTCTGGTCGGTGACGATCTCGGGATCCAGACCCAGCTCCAGCAGGCGCGGCAGCACCTCGGCGGCATTGCCGATCAGCCCGACGGACAAGGCTTTTCGCTGCTTGCGAGCCTCGGTCACGCGGCGCACCGCGTCGTCCAGGCCGGTGGCGACCTCGTCGAGGTAGCGTTCCTGCACGCGCCGGTGCGCGCGGGCCGGATCGCATTCGATCACCAGCGCCACACCGTCGTTCATGGTCACCGCGAGGGGTTGCGCGCCGCCCATGCCGCCCAGGCCCGCGGTCACGGTGAGCGTGCCGGCGAGGCTGCCGCCGAACCGCTTGTCGGCCACCGCCGCGAAGGTCTCGTAGGTGCCCTGCAGGATGCCCTGCGTGCCGATGTAGATCCACGAGCCCGCGGTCATCTGGCCGTACATGGTCAGGCCGAGCGATTCGAGCCTGCGGAACTCGGGCCAATTAGCCCAATCGCCGACCAGATTGGAGTTCGCGATCAGCACCCGGGGCGCCCACTCGTGGGTGCGGAACACGCCGACCGGCTTGCCCGACTGCACCAGCAGCGTCTCGTCGGTCTCCAGGGTGGTCAGGCAGCGGGTGATCGCGTCGAAACTGGCCCAGTCGCGCGCGGCCTTGCCGGTGCCGCCGTACACCACCAGATCCTGCGGGCGCTCGGCCACCGCCGGGTCGAGGTTGTTGTGCAGCATCCGCAGGGCGGCCTCGGCCTGCCAGTTCTTGGCGGTGAGCTGCGTCCCCCGCGCGGCCGTGATTACTCGAGTCATGAAATCTGCCCCTGACTGTGCTCGTTCAGTAAAAGAGAAGTGGCTGCCGCAGCCGTGTCGCCGGCCCGCCCGTTCATGCGCTCAGCTGCGCTTCGACCGCGCGGGCGAGCGCGCCCGAGCGCACC
>NZ_BAFT02000031.1 GCF_000308475.2 Nocardia brasiliensis NBRC 14402
CGGTCGAGCGCGTTGATCAACACCGGCACCTTGCCGAACGCATGACTCCAGCTGACCTGTGCGGCGAACATGTGCGGATGGCTGGTGGCGACCGCCGCGACGCCGCCGAGCGCGCGAACCCGCTCGACGATGTCGTCGTCGATGTAGGCGGGCGGATCCCAGAGCAGATTGCCGTGCGGCGTCTGCGCGACGAACGACCAGTGGCCGATCGCGAATCGCGGTGTGCGGCGCAGGCTGTGCAGCCCGCGCCCGTGGTCGCGCTGCTCCACCTCGTGCGGTTGTCGCGCGAGTTCCGCATGCGTCGTCCAGTGCCCGTGCGGCCCCAGGTCGCCGCGCTCCTCGATGCTCACCGCGTCGCTGGCGAACACGCAGCCGTTGTCCGGCGGCGGCGCAACGGTATTCGCGTGCTCGAGCCCGCACCCATCACAAATCCAGGTCGTCATACCCGACAGTCTGAAACCTCGACCGCACTCGAGGTCAACCCGTTCATGGGACGTTTTCGGTAGGCTGCCCGGGACAGCTCGGTCGGTGCAGCGAAGTGTGATCCGCAGGGAGCAGCATGAGTGGCGTGGGCGTTCGAGGTATGACCAGGGCCGCCGCGGCAGTGTGCGCGGTGATGACGGTGGCCGCGTGTGGTGGGCGGGACGCGGCTCCGGACGACCCGTTCCTGTGGCTGGAAGAGTTGGACAGTGCGCGGGCGCGCAGCTGGGTGGCGGCGGAGAACGAGAAGACGCTCGGCGTCCTGGAGCAGGACCCGCGCTACGCCGAGAACCTCGCCACGGCAAAGGAACTCGGGAACGCGCCCGACCGCCTGCCGGTGCCGCAGCTGGTGGACGGGCGGATCGCCAACTTCTGGCAGGACCCCGCGCACACGCGGGGGGTCTGGCGGGTCACCTCGGTCGCCGATTACGAGTCGGCGCAACCGAATTGGGCCACGCTGCTCGATCTGGACGCGCTGGCGAAAACTGAGGACGAGAACTGGGTCTGGAAGGGTGCCGACTGTGCGTCGGTGAGCGGAACGCGCTGCTTGATCAGCCTGTCCGAGGGCGGCGAGGACGCGATCACGATCCGCGAATTCGACGTGACCACGGGGCAGTTCGTGTCCGACGGGTTCGTCCTGCCGCGCAGTAAACAGAACGTCGCCTGGTCCGGCGAGGACACCCTGCTGGTGTCGCGGGAATGGCAGCCGGGTGAGGTGACCACGTCGGGCTATCCGTACATCGTCAAGAAGGTGGTGCGCGGCCGTCCGCTCGCGGACGCGACGGAGGTGGTGCGTGGCGACAAGGCGGATGCCCTGGCGACCGCGCCGCTGCTGCTGAGTGACGGAAACGGCAACAGGCTCAACGTCGTTCAGCGCTCGCCGTCGTTCTTCGAACGCAGCTTCACCCTGCTCACCGGGTCGGGCACGGCCACCCTCGCGCTGCCCCCGAAGGCGGACTTCGCCGGACGGGTCGGCGACCGGATCGTGCTGACCGTGCGGCAGGACTGGACGACCGCAGGCGCGACTTTCCGGGCGGGATCGCTGGTGTCGCTGAACGCCGACGAGATGGTGAAAGATCCGCAGCGGCTACGCGCCACCCCGGTGTACGTGCCGGGCCCGACCGAGACCGCGGAGGGTGTACTCGCCACCCGCGATCGGCTGGTTGTCACCTCGATGAACGACGTGCGCGGCCGTGCCGCCATATACACTCCGCAGCCGGACGGTTCATGGTCGGCAGCCCCGGTTCCGTTGCCGGACAACGCCGCGATCGCGACGGTGGACGCGGACGCGAAGGGCAGCGCCGCGTATCTGTCGGTGACGTCCTTTCTGGATCCGACCACCGTGTGGCGGCTGGACACCGTGAGCGGGCAGGTGCAACCGGTGAAATCCACGCCGTCCAGGTTCGATTCGTCCAGGTATGTGGTCGAACAGCACAAGGCCGTCTCACCGGACGGCACCCAGGTGCCGTACTTCATCGTGCACGCCGCCGATCTGCGTTTCGACAGCAGCACACCCACGATCATGTACGGCTACGGTGGCTTCGAGATCTCGCAAACCCCCACCTATGACGGTGTGCTCGGCCGGCTGTGGCTGGCGCGGGGCGGCGCTTTCGTGGTGGCCAATATCCGCGGCGGCGGTGAATTCGGGCCCGCCTGGCATGAGGCGGCGCTGACCACCAACCGGCAGCGTGCCTTCGACGACTTCGCCGCGGTCGGCAAGGACCTGATCACCAGAAACATCACCGCCCCAGAGCATCTCGGCATTCTGGGGGGTTCGAACGGCGGGCTGCTGATGGGTGTCGAGCTCACCCAGCATCCGGAAATGTGGCAGGCGGTGGGCATTCAGGTGCCCCTGCTCGACATGGTGCGCTACGAGAAGATCGCCGCGGGGGCGTCCTGGGTGGGCGAATACGGCAGTGTCGCCGATCCCGCGCAGCGCGCGTTCCTCGAATCCATCTCGCCGTATCGCCAATTGCGTTCCGGTGTGCGATATCCCGAGCCGTTCATCTGGACCACCACCAAGGACGACCGGGTCGGCCCGCAGCACGCCCGCAAGTTTGCCGCGCGGCTCGCCGAACTCGGCAACCCGTACCTCTTCTACGAGGCGACCCAGGGCGGCCACGGCGCGGGCACCACGATCGATGAGCAGGCGCAGATGAGCGCCCTGCAATACACCTATTTCATGCGGCGGCTGATGGGGTCGAGCTAGTGGAGTTCAGACGAAGAACGTCTCGCTGGTGCCGGTGAACCGGTCGAGGGCGTGCGGCGGCAGCACCGCCTGATCGGCTGGATGCTCCGAGATCGGCAGGATCTGGCTGCGGAACTGCGCGATGGCGCGCAATTTGGCCTCGACCGCCGGGCCGGGGAGGGTCAACGTACGGGCCCGGCTGCTGGGCACCACGGGATGTTCGGGAGTCGCCCAGTGCCACATCCAGATCGGGAATTCGAGCAGCCTGGTAGGCGAACCGGCGCAGGCTGCGGCCGCGGCGCGCCCCACTGCCTCGTGATCGGGGTGCCCGTCGTGGCGCCAGGTCGTCGCGCACCACACACCGGAGCGTCCGCATTCGGCGAGCACACCGGTGATGGCGTCGGTGACCGCAGCCTCCGCAGCGGCCACCTTGCCGTCTTCGACGCCCAATTGGAGCGGCGCGTCGGCGCCCAATTCCGCTGCCGCGCGCCGTGATTCGAGCGCACGCAGGTCTGCCAGTTCGGCCGGGGAGTAGGTGGGCGAGCCGGGATGGGAGCCCTCGCCGTCGGTGACCGTGACGACGGTGACCGGCAGGCCTTGCGCACGTGCCAGCGCGATCAACCCGCCGACGCCGAGTACCTCGTCGTCGGGGTGCGGGGCAACCACGACCAGATGCCGCCAGCCCACGAGGGAGAGTTCGTGCTGGCGCTGCCGCCAAGGCGACCAAGCGCTGACCGGGGTGCCTCGGGCGGCCAGGTCGATGATCTGCATGCCCCCGGGCTACCCCGCGCGGTCGGAGGCAAACGGCGGACGTGACCGGAATGTGGTTCACCTCGCTACGCGGCATGGTGTGCTGGTAGCCGGGTATGCCCGCGGAAAGACGAGGTAACGAGGCCGAGAAAGACGACAGACCGCAGAGGAGCCGAGGAATGACCACGATCGCGGAAATGATTGTCAGCGCACTGGCCGAGGAGGGCGTCACCCACATCTGGGGTGTCGTCGGCGACGCGCTCAACCCGATCACCGACGCGATCCGACGCGACGATCGGGTGGAATGGATCGGGGTACGCCACGAGGAGGTCGCCGCCTACGCCGCCGGGGCCCAAGCCCAGCTCACCGGCACCATCGGGGTGTGTATGGGTACGGTCGGACCCGGGTCGATCCACCTGCTCGGCGGGCTCTACGACGCGAAGAAATCGCACGCGCCCGTGCTCGCGATCTGTGGCCAGGTGCCCACCGCCGAGATCGGCAGCGAGTACTTCCAGGAGGTCGACAACGACTCCGTCTTCCGCGACGTCGCCGAGTTCACCGCGACGGTCACCACCGCGGAGCAGATGCCGCGGCTGCTCGAGCAGGCGGTGAACGCCGCCGTCTCGCGTCAGGGCGTCGCCGTGCTGACGATTCCGGGTGATGTCGGGGGACTGAAGCTCGCCGATCCCGATGCCCGCCCGCGGTTCGTCGCCCGCGATCGCACGATCGTTCCCGGCCCCGATGAGCTGCGCCAGGCCGCCGAAACGCTGAACCAGGCGGAGAAGGTGACCTTGCTGGTCGGGATCGGGGCCAGGGAAGCGCGCGCCGAGGCGCTGGAACTGGCGGCGAAGCTCAACGCGCCCATGGTGCTGACGATCAAAGCGAAAGAGGGCCTCGAGGACGACAACCCGTACGCCGTCGGGCAGACCGGGTTGATCGGTAATCCGGCCGCGAACGCGGCGCTCGAGGATTGTGACGTGCTGTTCCTGGTCGGCACCGACTTCCCGTATCGCGACTGGTACCCCACCGGCAAGACAGTCATCCAGCTCGACGCGCGGCTGGAGCACATCGGCCGGCGCACCGCGGTCGACGTCGCGATGGTCGGTCATGCGGGTCCGGCGCTGCGCGAGCTGCTCCCGAAGCTGGACGCCAAGAAATCGGACAAGCACCTGTCGAAGGCGCAGTCGCACTATCAGAGCTGGATGGAAAGTCAGCTGCGGCTGGCCGAGCCGAAGCACGACCGCAAATTCCTGGGCCGGATCCGGCGTCACCTGGACAATCCGGACGAGCTGATCCGCCCCGAGGCGGTCGCCGCCGCGGTGAACAAGCACGCGTCCGACGACGCGATCTTCACCTCGGACACCGGCATGTCGACGGTGTGGCTGTCCCGGTTCCTCACCATGCGCGGCTCGCGCCGGCTGCTCGGGTCGTTCAATTTCGGGTCCATGGCCAACGCGATGCCGCAGGCCCTCGGAGCACAGATCCTCGATCGCGACCGGCAGGTCGTCGCCTTCTGCGGCGACGGCGGACTGCTGATGCTGCTCGGTGACCTGCGCACGGCCGTCACCTACGACCTCCCGTTCACCGCGGTGGTGTTCAACAACGGCCGGCTCGGCATGGTCAAACTCGAGCAGGAGGAAGGCGGCCTGCCCGAATTCGGCACCGTGCTGGACAACCCCGACATCGCCGCGGTCGCGCAGGCGATGGGCCTGCAGTCGCGCCGGGTCACCGACCCGGACGAGCTCGACGGGGCGATTGCGGAGGCGCTGCAGCAACGCAAGCCGGTGCTGCTCGATGTGGTCACCAACCCCGACGAGATCTCCGTGCCGCCGAAGCCCACGCTGGATCAGGCCTGGGGCTTCGCCATCGCCAAGGTCAAGGAGAGCATCGAGAGCCGCGCGTGAGCCGTGACCCGGCCCGGCAGCGCGGGCGCGGGTCTGGTCATCGGTAGATCCCATGACAACCGGGCGCGGAAGGTTTAGTGTCCGAGGACATTCCAAGGTTGTCGGGATCGGGCACGGGGAGTTCCGTCGTGCTCGGGTGTGTCCCGAAAACCGGTTATGAATCGGGAGAACGCGTGAGATTCACAAGAGCTGGTGCGCTGCTCGCGGCGGCACTGATGGCCACAAGCCTCGGGGCGACCGCATGTTCGTCGGACGGCGGTGCGGATTCGAGCATCGTGACCACCAATGCCGGGGAGCCGCAGAACCCGCTGGTGCCCACCAACACCAACGAGAACATGGGCGGTCGCGTGGTCGACCGGCTGTGGGCCGGGTTGAAGTACTACGACGCCGACGGCAAGGCGCACAACGAGGTCGCCGACAAGATCGAAACGACCGACCGGAAGAACTACAAGATCACCCTGAAGCCGGACTGGAAGTTCAGCGACGGCACTCCGGTCACCGCGAAGTCGTATGTCGACGCCTGGAACTACGGCGCGCTCAGCACCAACGCACAGCTGCAGAGCTACGTGTTCAATCCGATCAAGGGCTTCAAGGACGTGTCGGCGGAGAACCCGACGGTCAAGACGATGTCCGGGCTGAAGGTGATCGACGATCGCACCTTCACCGTCGAGCTCGAATCGCCGTCCATCGACTTCGAGACCGAACTCGGTTACGCGCCGTTCTACCCGCTGCCCGAGGTGGCGTTCAAGGACATGAAGGCGTTCGGCGAGCACCCGATCGGCAACGGTCCGTACAAGTTCGCCAGCGACACCGCGTGGCAGCACAACGTGCAGATCGACCTGGTGCCCAACCCGGAATACAAGGGTGGGCGGCCGGCCAAGAACGACGGCCTGCGCTTCGTGATGTACCAGTCGTTCGACACGGCGTACGCGGACTTGCAGGCGGGCAACCTCGACACCCTCGACGTGATCCCCGACAGCGCGATGGGCACCTACAAGCAGGACCTCGGCGATCGCGCGATCACCAAGCCGATCGCGTACAAGGCGTCCATCGGCATCCAGACCACGGTGCCGCACTTCGGCGGCGAGGAAGGACTGCTCCGGCGCAAGGCGCTGTCGATGGCGATCAACCGGGAACAGATCTCGCAGAACATCTTCCACGGCACCCGGATTCCGGCGCGGGACTTCACCGCGAGCACGCTGCCCGGCTTCAAGGGCGACCTGCCCGGCTCGGAGGTGTTGCGGTTCGACCCGACCGAGGCCAAGAAACTGTGGGCGCAGGCCGACGCCATTTCGCCGTGGTCGGGCACGTACGAGATCGCCTACAACTCCGACGGCGGCCACCAGGGCTGGGTCGAAGCCACGGCGAACAGCATCAAGAACACCCTCGGCATCGAGGCCGTCGGCACCCCGTATCCGACGTTCAAGACCATCCGGGACCTGATCAACGCCAAGACGATCAACAAGGCGTTCCGGTACGGCTGGCAGGGTGACTACCCGACGATGCTGCAGTTCCTCAGCGCGATGTACTACAGCTTCTCCGAGACCAACAACGTCAACTACAACAACCCCGAGTTCGACAAACTGCTGAACGATGCGCTGGCCGCGTCGACGCAGGAGGAGTCCTACAAGATCGTCGCGCAGGCGCAGACGCTGTTGTTCAAGGACATGGCCGATATCCCGATGTTCGACTACCAGGCCGCCGCAGGCCGCTCGGAGAACGTCAAGAAGGCCGAGCTGGCCTGGAACGGACTGTTCGACTTCGAGGGAATCGAGAAGTAGCAGTTCGGCATTCGCCGGGTGAGGCCCGCTGACGCGCGAAAGTGTCAGCGGGCCTTCGCTTGTCAGCCCTGCTGGGTGGGGACGACGATCATTTCGGCCACGTTCATCCGCTTGGGTGCCGCGACCGCGTAGCCGATCGCGTCCGCGATGTCCTCGGCCGCAAGGGTTTCCAAGCTGTCGCGCCATTCTGCGAGGCCGGACTTCTGGCTGGTATCGCGCATGCCGTCACCGAGTTCGGTGCGCGCCGGTGACGACCGCCACGCGGCCGGTGAGGTTGTTTGTCATGACCACAACATTCGTGCTGGTCACGACGCCGTGCCAGGGGAAGGACTTCCTGGTAGTGCGAGGGCCACCCAGGATGGCCGGGGCTCACTTACGCTCGAAGCATGGATTCCGACAATCGACTGGGCGCCTTCCTGCGGGCACGGCGCGAGCTGGTGCGCCCGGAGGATTTCGGGATGTCCGGCGGTGGTCAGCGCCGGGTATCGGGCCTGCGCCGCGAAGAGGTCGCGATGCTTGCGGGGATGAGCGCCGACTATTACGTGCGGCTCGAGCAAGGGCGGGACAAGCACCCCTCCGAGCAGGTGGTGGCGGCGCTGGCGCGGGTATTCGACCTGGACGAGGAGGCCACCGCACACCTGCGGGATCTGGCCAGGCCGCCGGTGCGGCAGCGCCGGGCGCCGCAGCGCGCGGAACGCGTGAGCCCCGGGCTGGCTAGCCTGATGGCGCAGTGGCCCAACACGCCCGCGCTGGTGCTCGGCCGGTATCTCGATGTGTTGATCGCGAATCCGCTTGCCGCAGTTGTCAATCCATGTTCGGTGCCCGGCGTGAATCAGGTCCGGATGATGTTCCTCGACCCGGAAGCCCGCCGGATCTATCCGGATTGGTCGCAGCATGCGGCGGAGACCGTGGCGAGCTTGCGCGCCAATGTCGGTACGGATCTGGACGATCCGCGGCTGACCGACCTCGTCGGCGAGTTGTCGCTCAAGAGCGAGGACTTCCGCACCCTGTGGGCCAGGCACGATATCCGCGCGAAGATCGCGGGCCGCAAGCGCTTCGCCCATCCCCTGGTCGGTGAGATGACCCTGGACTACGAGACTTTCACGGTGAACGGTGCGCCGGGCCAGCTGCTCATCGCCTATCACGCCCAACCGGGTTCGGAGTCCGAACGTACTTTGGCCCTGCTCGGCAGCATGATCGCCACCGGCGACCCGCTGTTGCACGACCCCGGCGCGCACACGGTCGAGGCGGGGCGCGGGGGCTCGGTCCGGCCACCGGACTGAACCCTGGGCGGTGTAGCCGAGTCCGGCGATACTCGACGGTGCTTGCGCGGCAGGCGTTGTCGAGATGAGCGGAGGATCTACGGTGCCCGAGATGACGACAGCGGACGAGTTACTTAAAGCCGCAAAGGCTTTCGCGCCAGAGCTGGCGAAGCGACGACAGGAGATCGATGCGGCGCGCCAGTTGCCGGCCGATATCGTCGAGCGGCTGCGCGCGATGGGGATCTACGCGATGGGTTTCAGCACCGAACTCGGCGGGCCCGGGCTCACCTCGCTGGAGCAGCTGGAGGTGTTCGAGGCGCTGGCTTACGGTGACACCGCCACCGGTTGGTGCGCGATGATCGGCGCGGCGACCGGCGTCTACGCCGGATTCCTCGACGAGCAGGCCGTCGCCGAACTGATGCCGACCCGCGATCTCATCACCGCGGGATTGATCGCGCCCGCGGGCCGAGCCGATCGCGTTCCCGGCGGCTACCGGCTGAGCGGGCGCTGGAAACTGGGCAGCGCGATCAACCATGCCGACCTAGTGGTCGGCGGTGCCATGGTGTTCGACGACGGCGCGCCGGCGCGCGCCGACGGTGCGCCGCTCGCCCGGATGTTCTGCATGCGGCGTGATCAGGTGCAGGTCTACGACACCTGGGACAGCACCGGTTTGCGCGGCAGCGGCAGCAACGACTACGCCGTCGACAACCTGTTCATCCCCGAGCACCATTCCTTCGACTTCTTCGAACCGAAAAGCGGCACAGGTAAACTCGCCGAACCGGAGACGTTGCCCCGGGTGATGCCCGGCATTCCGCTCGGTGCCGCGCGGGCCGCGCTCGATCACGTCCGCGAGCTGGCCGAGGGCAAGGTGCTGCCCGGTACCGGCCGGCGGTGGGCGGACAACTATCGCGCCCAATACATCCTGGGGGAGTGCGAAATGGAGTACATCGTCGCCCGTGCCGCGGTGGTGGAGAGCCTGCGTACCCAGTGGGAAGCCTTGGACCACAAGCGTTTCGCCGAACTTCCCGCCGATCTCCGGATCCAAACCCTGCTGACCCGGACCCACGCGTACCGGGCCTGTCGCCGCATCGTCGCCCGGCTGTGCGAGCTGGTCGGCACGGCGTCGGTGTACAAACCGAGCCCGCTCGACATCTGGTTGCGCGACGCCAGCACCATGAGCACCCACCTCATGGCCCACGACCAGATGCTCCAAACAGCAGGCGCCTTCCTGCTCGGCGGCACCCCCGAATTCCCCCTGGTGGTAGGCGAGCACTGAGCCCTACGGTGCGACGGCTTTCACATACCGGTGGGCCGGGACTTCGATGGGACCGTCGGGGCCGGGGGCATGGTGGGTGAACGGCCCCTTGTCGGTCCAGCCGTGGTTTTCGTAGAACTTACGGGCTCGGGCATTGCCCGCGACGACCGCGAGCCAGGCTTCGCGATGGCCGCCGGTGTATACCCGCTGTTCGGCGGCAGCCAGCAGCGGGGCGGCGAGGCCGGTACCGCGGTGCTGGGCGGCGACGTAGACCTGCTCCACCTCGTCGCCTGCCACCATGACGAACCCGGCGACGGTGTCGGCGACGAGCGCGACCGTGGTCTGCGGAATCCGCTGTGCCGCACGGGTATCGAAGGAGGCGCGGGAGCGGACGCGCAGCAGCTCGTCGGGCACGTTGCCCAGGTGTGCGACCTGCCAGCCCTCGTACCAGATCGTCGCGATCGCCGCCGTGTCCTCGGTGCGGGCCTGCCGCAAAGTCGTGCCGTCCTGCATTCGCGCACTGTAGCAACGGCGGTCTGCTGTTGGCAGACACAGCGCCGATCAGGGGCGGAGCGCGACTAGACCTGAGGCATGATCGAAACATCGCACCTGGACTATCGAGGCCAACTAGCCGACAGATTGTTCCGCCATCGGACGATCTTGCTCACCGGTGAGGTCGACGACGCGATGGCCGAGCGGGCCTGCACCGAGCTGGTGCTGCTGTCCGCCGAGAACGCCAAACGTGACATCGTCGTCTACATCAACTCGCCCGGCGGCTCGGTGCTCGCCGGACTCGCCATCTACGACACCATGAAGCTGATCCCCAACGACGTGGTCACCGTCGCGGTCGGATTCGCCGCGAGCATGGGGCAGGTACTGCTCGCCTCCGGCACGCACGGCAAGCGAATCAGTTTGCCGCACAGCCGGATCATGATGCACCAGCCGTCCGCGGGCATCGGCGGCACCGCGATGGACATCGCGATTCAGGCGGAGAATCTCGAGTACATGAAGTTGCAGTCCGAGCAGATCCTCGCGGCCGAGACCGGCCATACGCTCGAGGAGATCCGCGAGGACAGCGACCGGGACCGCTGGTTCACCCCGGAGCAGGCGCGCGAGTACGGGATCGTCGATCGGATCGCCGAAAACTTCCACCAGATCGCACCATTCACCAACGCACATCGAGCGGGGCTGTAGTCATGTCGCAATACACCATTCCGCATGTCATCGAACGGACGCCGAACGGCGAGCGCTCCTTCGACGTGTTCAGCAGATTGCTCAACGACCGAATCATCTTCCTCGGCACCGAGATCGACGACGGTGTCGCCAATGTGGTGATGGCGCAGCTGCTGCATCTGGAGTCTGAATCGCCGGACCGCGAGATCGGCATCTACATCAATTCACCGGGCGGCTCGAACACCGCGATGCTCGCGATCTACGACACCATGCAGTTCATGCGCACCCCGATCGAGACCTACTGCATGGGGCAGGCGGTCTCCGCCGCGGCGGTGCTGCTGGCCGCGGGCGCTCCGGGACGCCGGTATGTGCTCGCGCACTCGCGGGTACTGCTACATCAGCCGTCCGCGCAGGGGCAGGGCACCATTTCCGACCTGGCGCTGCAGGCGGCGGAGGTGATGCGGATTCGCGCGCAGACCGAGGAGATCTTGAGCAAACACACCGGTCAGCGGGTCGAGCAGTTGCGCAAGGACACGGCCCGCGACCGGGTCTTCACCGCCGCGGACGCGGTGGCGTACGGGCTGGCCGACGAACTGATCGTGACCCGCAGCCATTGAGCGCGAATCCAGCGCGGCGTCGAAGGATCACCCGTCGGCGCCGCGGCTCTGGATTACGCGGAACGATTTGTCGCGGAACGGGTTCAGGCAGCCAGCGCCAGCATCTCGACGCGGGTCTCGGAGACCTTGCGGGGGTGCAGCCGGCGCAGCGCGCCCAGGCGGCGCGCGCCGCGGAAGAGCAGCGATTCGATCGGCATGCCGAGCGCGCCGCAGATCGAGTGCAGCATCTCCGAGGACGGTTCCTTGCGGCCCCGCTCGATCTCGGACAGGTACTGCTTGGACATTCCCACCTCGGCCGCGACCTCGGCCAGCGTCCGATCCTGGTCCAGCCGCTCGTCCCGGAGCACCTCACCGTAGACGGCACGCAACAGCGGCGTCGCCGCCTCGACCGGCTCGCGATGGGGTTCGGCGCGGCGGCGCGCAGCGAGATCGACTACCACGCCATCCTCTTCTGCTGCCATACCCAAGAGTCTCGCACCCCGCGCCGCCGCTCGACGCGATGTTCACCCAGGGCGGAAGTGCCACCCGTGCGCGGGCGTCGGCAAGCATGTTTGCGCAGTGTTATCGGGGTACTCGATGCGCAGGAGGTGTGACATGCCGAAGCAATGGAGTGATAAACGGGAACGTCAGTACGAGCACATCAAGGACTCCGCCGAGGATCGCGGCGCGAGCACCAAACGGGCCAAGGAGATCGCGGCACGGACGGTGAACAAAAACCGTGCGCAGTCCGGCGAATCCAAGACCGCGAGCCGTTCCTCGATCAAGGACAAGTCACCGCAGAGCCGCGGCGGACAGCGTTCCGGGCGCAAGGGGCCCAAGGGGCCGACCCGCGACCAGCTGTACAACGAGGCGCGCCAGCGCAACATCGAGGGCCGTTCCAAGATGAACAAGTCCCAGCTGGAATCCGCGCTCGGCCGTAAGTAGCCGCCGGAATGCGCTCCCGGCGCAGGGTTTTGACCTGCGCGGGAGCGCATTCGCGCGGGTGGGGGAGTAAAAACTGAATTCTCCTTGTCGTAGAGATGTGTTTCGCTGGGCAACGGCGGCGAAGCACATTGGTCTGTGGATGGGAGAATTGCCGTGGTAGCGATCGACGTCGAACGGCCGATTCGCGGGGGACGAGCGTGGACCGTGTGGCGGGGCGTCGCGGAGCGCGGACTCGGCGGCGTGCCGCCCACGGCGCTGGTACTGGCCGGGATCGTCAGCGTGCAGGTGGGTGCGGCACTGGCCAAGCAATTGTTCGCGGCGACGGGGGCCGCGGGCGCGGCCGGCATCCGACTGGTCTTCGCCGGGCTCGTGCTGGTGCTGTTCTGGCGTTCGGCGTTGCGCATCGGCTGGCGCGCGGTGCCGGTGGCGCTGGCGTACGGCGCGGTGCTCGCCTTGATGAACCTGTCCATCTACGAGGCGATGGATCGCATTCCGCTCGGCATGGCGGTGATGATCGAATTCCTCGGACCGCTGGCCGTCGCGCTGGCCGGGTCGCGACGCTGGATCGACCCGGTGTGGGCGGTGCTGGCGGGCGGCGGTGTGCTGTTGCTGACCCAGGCCGAGGGGGACGTCGAGTGGGTCGGCGTGCTGCTGGCGTTAGGGGCCGGGGTGTGCTGGGCGGGCTACATCCTGTTGAGCGCGGCCCTGGGCGAACAGACCAGCGGCGGTGGCGGGCTCGCGATCGCGATGGCCTTCGGCGGATTGCTCATCGCGCCGATCGGGATCATCGAGGCGGGCAGCGCTCTGCTCGATCCCGAAATACTGGTGGTCGGTTTCCTGGTGGCGATGCTGTCCTCGGTGCTGCCGTATTCGGTGGAACTCGAAGCGCTGCGGCGCATTCCACCCCGGGTGTTCGGCGTGCTGATGAGCCTGGAGCCCGCGGTGGCCGCGCTGGCAGGTCTGATCCTGCTGGGGCAGGTGATGAACATTCCGCAGTGGTTGGGGATCGTCTGCGTGGTGGCCGCCTCGGCGGGCGCAACCCGCACCTCGGGCAAGGCTTGACCCCTTGTCAGCGGGGAATTCCCGGCCGGATCGTGCTGCGGCGGGGCGAGTTCGGCGGTTCGGGCGCGCCCGGGGCCTGGCCGGGGTGAGGATCTAGGGGAGTTGCCCCGGGTGCGTGGCCACGTCGGCCGGGGTGCGAACCGGTGATCAGGACGGATAGGACCCTCGGGATGCGGATGCGAATCGGTGTTGTGGCGGGAGTGTTCGGGGTGGCGGCGGCGCTGGCCGCGCCCATGGCGGGGGCGACGGTGACCCAGGTTTCGATGTACCCGGGGATCAATTTCGGGCTGGCGACCAACTACGGGACCGGCTGCACCTACACGGCCCGCGCGGCGGTGACCGACGTGACGCAGCCCGTGGTCTTCTACGACAACGGGGTGCCGTTCGCGGCCGGCCGTCCGTCCGGCGGAACCGCGCTGAGCGACTGGGTGCCCGCGACGGAAGGCCCGCACACGATCAGCGCGGTGCAAGCCCCCGACGACCGCATTGTCGCGAGCGTGGACCTGCGCGTCGGGCGCGGCGTGCATCTGGGCTACGGCTGCAACGTCTTCGGCGGCTGACCCCGCGGACTACACCAGGTGAAGCCCGGTTGGCACGCGCGTACCGGGGTGGCGGCGGCGTGTCCGAATAGTCTGCTCCGTCCGGTGGCCGCGACGCCGAACCAGGGCTACCATCAGCGCATTCGAGCGCCCGCCGAGGAGAACAGTGATGCCGGAGACTCCGCTCGGGGCAGCGGTCACCGCCCCACCTCGCGGCGCGTGGTCAACAGGGGTGTGGTCATGATCCGGGTCGAACTCGATATCCGTTCCGGCAGGCCGAATCCCCAGTGGCGGCTGTCCTCCGGCGACGAGGCGCAACTGCACGGGCTGATCGCCGCGGCACCCCGGGCGGCCGACGGCTGCGGCGAAAACGACAGCGAATACCAGGGTTTCATCGCGCAACTGTCGGAGGCGGAGACCCTGCGGGTGCAGCGCGGGGTGATCGAGATCGAGCGCGGCGGCGAGCGCACCTATCGCACCGACGCGGACCGCGCGGTCGAGCGCTGGTTGCTGGCGACCGGACGGCCCTCGCTGCAACCCTGCGACTACCAGGCCGTCGTCGCGGCACTCTGGGCGTGATTTCGCGAGCATGACACTTGTCATGCCGCAGTCGTGATGGTTGACAGATCCGCCCGCTCTTCGGCGCCCGTAGCGTCAATTCTCGTAGCGCACCGCTGAATACGCCGCCGAGGAGCACCCGATGACCGTCACCACCGACACCGCCGAGCCCGCCGTCACCGTCGCACCGGTCAGCCACCTGAGGCTGCTCGCGCCGATCGCCCGCGATATCGCCGTCCCCGTGGGCGCCTACTTCGTCATGCACGCACTGGGATACAGCGATTTTGCCGGCCTGCTGGCCGGCACCGTGCTGTCCGGGGCGATGGTGCTCGTCGAGGCGATCCGGCACCGCAGGCTGGAGGTGTTTCCCGCAATCCTGTTGAGTGTCTTCGCCTTCGGCCTCGTCACGTCGCTGATCAGCGGCGACCCGCGGATGATGATCGTGAAGGATTCTGCGGGCACCCTGCTGATCGGCCTGGCTTTCCTGATCAGTGCCGTGGTCGGCAAGCCGCTGACCTACCTGGCGGCGCGTAAAGCGGCCGTCGCCGGTGGCCCCGCCCGGGTCGCCGCTCTCGAAGCCGTCTACCGCGACAACGCCGCGAAGCGCCGGATGTTCGCCGCCCTGGCCGTGCTGTGGGGCGCGGGCCTGGTGGGCGAGGCGATGATCCGGGTGGTGCTCGCCTACCAGTTGCCGATTCCGACCATGGCGTGGCTGTCGCCGGTCCTGATGATCGCGGTGATCGTGCCGCTGCTGGCGACCACGGTCGTCCTGCGCAAGCGGGCCGATCGCGCCTGAATCGCGCAGCTCACACGCCCGCTGGGCCCGGTCCGCCACGGACCGGGCCTGCGTCGTGCGCTCGGCCACCGGACGCACGCAGGTAGTGTCGGTTTCGTCGAGTTTGCCACCCCACGGAATGGAGAAAGCAGTGCAGATCCAGATCAATACCGGAAGCGGCATCCACGGCGGCGCGAGCCTGATCGAGCGGGCCGAGGCCGAAATCGCCTCGGTGCTCGACCGTTTCAGCGCGCAGCTGACGCGGGTCGAGGCGCACCTCACCGACCAGAACGGTGAGAAGGGCGGACCGGACGACAAGCAGTGCGTGCTCGAGGCGCGGCCGAACGGTCAACCGCCGGTCGCGGTCACCCATCGGGCGGCGTCGGTCGAGGAGGCGTACACCGGTGCGGCCGAAAGCATGGCGCATCTGCTGGACAGCCGATTCGGCAGGCTGCACCACACCAAGGGCGGGGAGTCGATCCGGCACATGACCCCGGAATAGACCGCCGCGGTCGTCAGGCCCCGGTGGTGGAGCCGGGGCGGACGATCATCAGCACGGTGACGACCACCCACAGCACGTTGAAGATGCCGGTGTCCATGCCCAGGCGCCGGATCAGTGCCGGGGTCGTGGCAGGCAGATCGGCGAGGATCTTGCCTTGACCGGGCAGGATGAGCATGGCGAGCACCCCGGCGGCGGCCGCGGTCAAGCCGATGGAAACGATGAGCCACTTGTCGGTGAGCACGCCGAGGCTCAAGGCGGTGAGCGCGCCGAAGGTGGGAACCAGGATCCCGATGTAGGCGTAGACCCGGCAGATGCGATGCAGCGTCGCCAGTACGGCGGCGTCGCGATCGTTCGCGGGGCCGGCGAGGGCGCGGCGGGTGGTGGGCGCGAACATGCTCGCCGCGACCGTGACCGGCCCGACGGCGATGATCACGGCCAGCACATGGACCGAAAGCAGGAACTTCGTCACAGCCGCGAGGTTAACGATCATCGAGCCGAAGCGAAATAGGCGAAACGGCCATACACCGGTCGATTCCCGCCAATAGCTCTGACGTCGTAGTTTGCAGAAGATGTACTGCTCATGGCTATTGGCTGGAATCCGGGTGCGCCCTATTCTGAAGCCATGCATGTCGTAGCCGTCCTGGCGCTGGACAAGGTCATTCCGTCCGACCTCGCGACGCCGGTCGATGTGTTCGGCGGCGCTCGACTGCCCGACGGGCGGATGGCCTATCGGGTGCGGGTCTGCGGTGTCACCCCCACCGTCGACGCGGGCGCGTTCACGCTGCATCCGCCCTACGATCTCACCGCGCTGGCCGAAGCCGACACCATCATTGTGCCCGGCCGGGCCGAGCCCGAGCGGCCCGTGCCGGACGAGGTGCTCGACGCGCTGCGGCAGGCGGCGGCCGCGGGCACCAGGATCGCGTCCATCTGCGTGGGCGCGTTCGTGCTCGCCGCGACCGGCCTGCTCGACGGGCAGCGGGCGACCACGCACTGGATCGCCGCGACGCAGTTCGCCGCCCGCTATCCCGAGATCGACCTCGATCCGGACGTGCTCTACGTGGACAACGGTCAGCTGCTCACCTCGGCGGGCGCCGCGGCGGGAATCGACCTGTGCCTGCACATGATTCGGCGCGACCACGGTTCCGCGGTGGCCGCCGACACCGCGCGGCTGTCGGTGGTGCCGCTGGAACGTGAAGGGGGGCAGGCGCAATTCATCGTGCACGACCAGCCGCCGACCCCGCGTGGCTGTTCGCTGGAACCGGTGATGCAGTGGATGCGGGACAATTCCGCGAGGGATCTGACCCTCGACGACATCGCCGCGCACGCCAAACTCAGCACCCGCACCCTGAACCGGCATTTCCGCGAGCAGGTCGGCACCACGCCGCTGCAATGGTTGCTGCGGGCCAGGATTCGGCAGGCGCAGTATCTGCTGGAGTCCACCGGTCACCCGGTGGACCGGATCGCCGGGCAGGTCGGGTTCGGCTCGCCGACCGCCTTCCGGGACCGATTCAAGCGCGTGGTCGGCACCACTCCGCAGAGCTATCGTGCGGCGTTCCACGGCGCCGGGGTCGGCAACTGAACCCGGCGAAATGCATGTCACGTCAAAACGGAGCTTTGTTCTCCGTTTCTCGATAGGATCGGTTCGTTCATCCTGATCCACCATCGAGGCAAGGGGCAGGTTCATGACCGAGAGTGAGGCACCATCCGGGCTCGACCCGGCCGACATTGATTTCGAGCAGGCCTACCGGAGCGGAACCCTCGTCGAGGGCGCCGTGATGGATCGGCTGCCCTGGGAGATAGATCGCCCGCAACCACTGCTCGTGGAGTTCGAGCGCAGCGGCCGGGTCACCGGCGATGTGCTCGACATCGGTTGTGGCCCAGGGGATACCGCCATCTATCTGGCCGGACTCGGCTATCGGGTGACGGGCCTGGACTTCGCGCCGACCGCCATCGGGAAGGCCCGCGCGCGGGCCGCCGAGCGCGACGTGACGGTGGCCTTCGCCGTCGCGGACGCCACCGAACTCGGCGGGTACGACAACCGATTCGACACCGTGGTCAGCAGCGCGCTCGCGCACTGTCTCGACCCCGAGCAGCGCAAAGCGCATGTGGCAGCACTGCATCGGGTGATGCGGCCCGGCGCGCGGCTGTTCCAGCTCTGCTTCTCGGAAGGGCCGCACAGTGCCGGCTACGCGCCCTACGCGGTCGGCGAAGACGAGTTGCGAGGGGCTTTCGCCGCGCCGGACTGGCGACTCATCGAGCTGCGACCCGGCAAGTTGACCGCGATCAAACCGCCGCCGGCGTTCCAGGAGTTGCTGCAGGGCATGCCGCTCGAACTGGACGCGGACGGTCATCTGTTGCTGCCGGTCTGGGTGCTGGAAGCCGAACGGATCTGAGCCGATGCGCTGACCGATGATTTTCCGCGCACCGCACCGTCGGATCAGGCAACGTACTCACCACTGATCCAGGAGTTGGGCGATGAGAAAAATCACCGCAGGTCTGTTCATGTCACTCGACGGCGTCATCGACAACCCGCAGGACTGGCACTTCCCGTACTTCAACGACGAGATGGGCGTTGCGGTCAACGCCCAGCTCGGCGCCGCCGACACCCTGCTGCTCGGACGCAACACCTACGAGGGCTTCGCGGGCGCCTGGCCGGATCGGGAGGCCGCGGGCGGCGAGGACGCGGCCTTCGCGAAGGTGCTCGGCGACGCGCGCAAGGTCGTCGTCTCGCACCAGGATCTGGAGTTCACCTGGCGTAATTCCGAGGTGTTGCAGGGTGGTCTGATCGAGGGCGTGACCGCGTTGAAGAACGAGCCCGGTGGCGATATCGGCATGAGCGGTTCGGTCTCGGTCGTGCTCCAGTTGCTCGAAGCCGGACTGCTGGATGAATTGCACCTGCTGGTGCACCCGATCGTCGTGGGCAAGGGCGCTCGGCTGTTCCCGGACCGCGAATCGACGCTGCCGCTGCGGCTGCTCTCCTCGCAGACGTTCGAGACCGGTGTGCTCAACCTGATCTACACCCGCGACGAGGCGGCCACCACCGCCACCTACGACGACGCGAAAGTGCATCTGCCCGAGGCGGATCAGTAGTCGCGTCGCTGGGCGGGGGTGTCGAGCAGGTGTGCGAGCTGCTTGACCACCTCCGCCGCCAGGACCGCCTGTCCGGCCGCGGAGAAATGAATCCGGTCCGCGCTCAACAGATTCGGGCGGTCGTTGAGCGGGTGCTCCCAGCAATCGACTACGGCGACATCGTATTCCGCGGCCAATGAGCGGGTGAGGTCGTTGAGCCTGCGGACGCGGTCGGTCCAATCCGGAAAGACCGGCACCACATAGGCTCTGCCGAGGGTGAAGACCGTCATCGTGGCCCCGGTGCGCGCACCGAGTCGATACATATCGCGTAGCTGCTGCTCGATCTCGCCGAAATCCGGTGTGCGGCGGACGATATCGTTGGCGCCGCTGGACAGGTGCAGTAGGTCCGGGCCGAATTCCAGCAGTCGATCCGCTTGGTGCCGGACGACCTCCGCGGTGGTCGCGCCGACTACGCCGGTATTGAGATACGCGAGATCGGGCCGCACCCGGCGCAGCACGTCGGCGACGCGATCGGCCCAGCCGAGGGTCGCGTAGCCGGGGCTGGGGTCGCCGGTGCCCACCGACAGGCTGTCCCCGATCACCGCGAAGCGCCGCCAGGGGGAGTCGTAGAGCAGGGCCGCGGCCTCCAGTGAGGGAAGGCAGAAGGGGTCGGTCTCTTCGGTGGTGGGGTACGCCACGGTCATGAACAAACAATACGTTCGACCGTATGTCTAATCAAGTGTCAGTCTTCGGCGGCCATGGCCTGGAGCAGATCGCGCAGTGCGCGCTGCTGGGTGGCGGTCAGTGAGGTCAGCGGCGAGTCCGTATTGAGCAACTCGACCGCGACCGCCCGTTGCCGAGTGCCCGCCGGGGTCAGCACGATCTGTTTGGCGCGCCGGTCGCTCGGGTGCGGCTCGCGGCGGATCAGTTCCTGTTCCTCGAGCCGGTCCAGGACGAAGGTCGCATTGGACGGCTCGCACGACATCCGAGTGGCGAGCTCGCGTGCGGTGATCGGCTCCGACAGTTCGCGCAGGGCGATGACCTGGGACGGCGTCAGGTCCAACTGCTCGGCGACGCGGCGGACGTGCTGGTCGAGGCGGTGGGTGAAGCGGTGCACGAGTTTGCAGACGTCCCGGTCGAGCTCGGTCTCCACGGGCGGCGGGGGTCGGCGCTTCATTGCTCCGAGTCTAGCGCGCATCGTTCGAACTGTGATAGTTCTAGTTCATATCATTTGAGTTCGAACTATCTGAGGATGCTCTGATGCGCCCTGCTGTCCTGTCCCTGATGTTGGTGGTGTTCGGTCTGACGACCGGGGAATTCGTGATCGCCGGGATCCTGCCGGAAGTGTCCGGCGGACTAGCGGTTTCGGTGCCCGCCGCCGGCATGCTGGTGACCGCCTACGCGATCGGCATGATCGTCGGCGGGCCGGTGGTGACCCTGCTGACCGCGCGGATGTCGCGCAGGCGGCTCGTCGCCGGGCTGGTCGTGTTCGCGATATTCGCCAACACGGGTTCGGCCCTGGCGCCGAATTACCCTGTGCTGCTGGCGATGCGGGCGGCCGCCGGGCTGATCGTCGCCACCTTCTTCGCGGTCGCGATCGCCACCGCGGTGTCGACGGCCGAGCCCGGGAAAGAAGCCACCGCGGTCGCCCGGGTAGCGCTCGGATTGAACCTCGGGATCGTGCTCGGCACGCCGATCGGCGCGCTGATCGGCCAAAGTTTCGGCTGGCGAGCCACTTTCGTCGCGGTGGCATTGTGTGTGGGTCTCGCCTTGCCGGTGGTGCTGCGGTACCTGCCGGACGCGCCCGGTACCGCCGCCGAATCGGTACTCGGGGAGTTGCGCGTGTTCGGCGACCGGGCGGTCTGGTCGGCAATCGCGTTGACGGTGCTCGGGAATATCGGTGTGGTCACCGTTTTCACCTTCATCACACCGCTGCTCACCGATTTCAGTGGATTCGGCACGGGGGCGGTGCCGGTCCTGCTGCTGGTGTACGGCGCCGGCGCGGTCGTCGGCAATCAGGTGGGCGGATGGCTCGCCGATCGCACCCGGACGGCGGTGGCGAGATTGCTCGCGGTGCTCGCCGTGGCGCTGTTGCTGTTCTGGGCGCTCGGCGGCAACCGAATCGCCGCGGTGGTAATGACTTTCGTGATCGGTGCGCTCGCGTTCGCGATCGTTCCCGGCATGCAGACCCGGGTGATCACGGCGGCCGCCGCCGCGCCGACCCTGGCCGTCGCGGTGAATGCCTCCGGCTTCCAGCTGGCGGCCGCCGGTGCGGGGCGGTTGGGAGGCTGGGTGCTCGGCGACGGCTCGGGTCTGCGGGCGATCCCCCTCGTGGGCGCGGCGCTGACGCTGGCGGGCCTGGCCTTCGCGCTCGTGCTGCTGTGGCGGGACCGCGAACAGGTCGGCGAGCCCGCGCCGGAGCCGGCCGAGAAGCGTTAAGCGGTCAGTGCTTTCGCGACGATGCCGCCCGTGATCGCCTTCGTCAGGTAGTGCGTCGAGTCGTGCGGACTCGCGCCGTTGTCCAGTGGTTCCTCGGTGACCGGCACTACCCCGGCGCCGGGGAACGGCGGGAAGAACGGGGTGAGATCGAGATGCGCGGCGACCAGATCGTCGCGGTCCACCAGATTATGCCAAGCCGCAACGGCTTTCGGGACCGTGGCGGGTTGCGGGCGGAGCCGCTCGTAGATGACGGTGCGCAGGCCGAGCGGGGAACCCATGGTCAGCAGGGTCACCTCCTGGTCGACGCGATGCAGCGCCTCGTAGGCGACGACCGAGCCGAGCGAGTGCGCGACAACCAGTTCGGTCTCCGGCCCGACCTGCGCGAGCACCTGCTGTTGCGCGTACTCGCGCACGTTCTCGTCGGTGAAATAGCGGGCCACCTGGGACAGGGCGCGCACCACGAACTTCTCCGCGAGCCCGATGCCGAACGGCGCGAACCAGCGCAGCCGCACCAAGGCGTTGAGTGCCGGGCGCAGCGCGGCTTTGGCGCCCTGCGCCTTGGCCTCCGGCGGCACCACCGCGGTCAGGCGCTGCGCGGTCAGCCGATCCCGCTGGTCGCCCGCGTGCTCGGCGGCCGTCGCCAACCAGAGTTCGGCGAGCTGCTCCATCAGCTCGAGTTGCTCGTCGTCGAGATCGCCGACGGCGCCGCCCTGCGCTCCCTCGGCCAAGAACTGATTGCCGTAGAACGCCATCCTGGTCGAGATGTCACCCGGTCTGCCGTTGCGCCACAGGCGATCGGCGAGTTCCAGGTCGCCGTGGTTGCGTACTCCGCCCGCGAGGCCGGGCAACCACTGGGCCTCCAGCGTGTCGGCCGACGCCTGCTCCTGGGCGATGCCGTGTACGAGGACGATCGTTGCCAACGTCCCACCCCTTTCCTCCGGCCGTGCGGCCTGCGACGTTGTCCGCGGTTATTGTCCCGCATCAGCGGGCGCCGAGTTCAGCTCTCGCGCCACTTGATCGAGCACCCCATGCTCGGCCGGTGTGGTTCCGGTACCGGCGCGGCATCCAGGACCGTTTCGATGGCGGACCGCAATTCCTTGCCGGTCACCGGCTTTCCGTTGCCCGGGGTGGATTCGTCTAGCGCGCCGCGGTAGGCCAGCGTCAGGTGCGCGTCGTAGAGAAAGAAGTCCGGCGTGCACGCGGCGCGGAAGGCGCGGCCGACCTGCTGTGTCTCATCGATGAGATAGGGAAACGTCCACCCCGCCCGAATCGCCTGGTCGCGCAACCCGATCGGGGCGTCGTCCGGGGAAATTCCGGCATCGTTGCTACAGATCGCCACCGCGGGCATGGGCAGCGAATCCACCACCTCGCCCAGCACCGACTCGACATGCCTGACGTACGGACAGTGATTGGACGCGAACATCACCAGCAACCCCGGCCCCCCGACGAAATCCGCCCGCGAATACACCCGCCGATCGAGATCCGGCAGCACGAAATCCGGCGCCGGCGTACCGAGAGGAACCATGAACGATGCAAGCGCCATAGCGCCATGCCTTCCGTCGGGATCGAAGACGCCCCGAGCATAATCCCGCCACCCCTTACCCGCCCCCCAATTCAATCCCCCGACAGCCGCGCTCTACTCGGTCGCGAGGTCGGAGGGGTTGGTGTTTGCGCCGCAGAGGATGACGCAGACTTTTTCGTGGGGGGCGGGGGTGTAGGCGGTGGGGTGGAGGGCGGCCAGGGCGGTGGCGGCGCCGTGTTCTACGGCGAGCCGGTGGTCTTCCCAGAGGGTGCGGCGGGTGGCGATGATGGTTTCGTCGTCTACCAGGATCGAGTCGACGCGGTAGTGCTGGGCGGCGTGCAGGGCCAAGGCGGTGGCGCGGCGGGCGCCGAGGGAGTCGGCGGCGATCGACTCGACCGGGACGTCGACCAGGTGGCCGGCCTCGACGGCGGCGTGCAGCGCTCGGCAGTCCCGTGGCTCGACGGCGACCGTGCGGATACCGTAATGGTCTGCGGCGGTGGCGATTCCGGCGAACAATCCGCCGCCGCCGACCGCGACCACGACGGTGTCGAGGTCGGGCATCCGCTGCTGGATCTCTTCCATGAGGGTGCCTGCCCCCGCGGCGATGAACGGATGGTCGTAGGCGTGGGACAGCAGTGCGCCGGTCGAGGCCGCGAAGTCCTGGCTCGCCGCCAGCGCGTCCGCGTACTGTGTGCCGACCAGATGCACTGTGGCGCCATAGGAATGCAGCCGTCGCACCTTCACCTCCGGCGCAGTGGCGGGCAGGAACACGGTGGCTTCGACACCCTGCGTCCGGGCCGCCCACGCACAGGCGAGCCCGGCGTTACCGCCAGAGGCGATCGTCACGCCCGCCGCGGGCAGGGTGCCGTTCTCCTGGTGTGCCAGTAGGAAATTCAGCGCGCCCCGAACCTTGAAGCTGCCGGTGTGCTGGAGCAGTTCCAGTGCGAACCACAGATTCCCCGCACCGTCACCGGCGGGCGCGAGGGTGATCGGCCGCACCCGGTGCGCCACCCGCGCGACGGCGGCCTTGATATCGGTGTGGCCGAGTTCCATTGTGCTCCTCAGTGTTCGCGACGGTGCGGTGCGAACTCCAGGGTAAGCAGCGCGGCGGCCGCGATGAGCACCTCGCGCCAGCGGATCAGCACGTACCGCTGGTCGGACAGCGCGTGGAACTTGCGCAGGAACCGATACAGCGACTCCAGCCGGATGAGCGGATCGCCGAGGTGCACGAGCACATACATCAGCTTCGCGGTGCGCGACTTCGCTTTGTCGGCGAACAGCTCCGGAAAAGGCGCGAAGGCCAACGAGATCCGAGTGATGCCGTGCTCGCGGGCGTAGTCGACCAGATCGATGATCATCCGCTCGTCCAGGCCGTTCGGGGCGCCCTTGCGCCGCCACGGCACGTCGAGGCTGAGTTCGCGGCCGCGCCCGGAGATGCCGTAGCGCTGGAAGCCCGACACCGTGCCGTCCGCGTCTTTGGCCATGACCACCAGCATGTTCGGGTTCCGGCCGTCCAGCAGGTGGTCGAGGATCATCGAGAAGCCGCGGGTCTGCCTGCCCTTACCCCATTCGTCGACGATGCCGAGCAGTTCGGCGCGCTGGGTGTCGGTCAGGGCCGACTCGTCCACGATCTCGGTGGTGACACCGAAATTGCGGGTGCGGCTGACGGCTTGGCGCAGGTTGCGGAAATGCCGGCCGACCATCGCGAAATCGTCGACCTCGAGCACCACGTCGCGTCCGATCGGAACGGCGTGCAGCCCACGGTGTTCCAGCGCGCGCACGCGCCACAGTTCGGCCAGCTCCGGGCTCGCGCCGAGCACGGCGATGCGCCAGCCTTGATTCAGCGCGAACTCGGAGAACTCCGTGAGCAGCGCGGGGAAGGCGGCGCGGTCACCGATCGGATCGCCCGCGACCACGGCAATGCCGAAGCGGGCCCGATAGCCGATGCCCGCGGTCGAACCCGCGTTGAAGAAGTAGGTTTTCGAGGAGTGCAGCGCGAAGGGGGCGAGCGGATCCCGTTCGGTGCGGCCGACGAGTTCGGCGACCCGGTACAGCTGATCGGGCTGCGGGCGGCTGGACTGCGGGAGCACCAGCACCAACCCGCTCGAGGCGAGCAGCACGAAACCGTAGCCGGGATGTTCGGCGCGGTAGGCGAGATGGGCGATGGCCAGGACGAGCAGCGCCACCGCGAAGTGGGCCAGCGTGATCGGCCTGCGCAGGTGCAGCCCGCGGGCCACGAACACTCCGGCGAGCGAGACGGCGACGAACCACGCGTGGTCGACGCCGTGATTCGCGGCCTGATGTGCCTCGTACACGAGCAGCACGCTGATCACCAGGGCCACGCCGATGAACACCGGTCGCACCCACGAGTCCGCCGGGAAAGCCGCCTGCCGGTATCCGATCCGCGTCGCAAAGCGCACGGGCGCGGCGGCCGCGGCGCGTTCCTCGCTCACATCCCCACCAGCTTCGCCATGTGGTCCTCCCGAATGATCGCCTACCGAACAACATTAAGCGGAACCGGCGGTAACGGGGAACAGCGGTCCCCGAAAACCGGCCGGTTGGTCGCGTGACGGCACGATCCCGCGGTGGTGGGGTCGAAGCCGACCCCAGGCGAAACATAGGATGATTCAGACTTATTCCGCGGAGAGCGAACGCCGGAACAATGTCACAAGATCGTCCAGGTGACGTCGGTAGGCGTCCTCGCGGTACACCGGGACGTCCCGCATGGTGAAACCGTGCGGTGCGCCGGCGTAGACGACCGAGGTGTATCGCGTGCCCGCCGCGTCCAGCGCCTGCTCGAGGCGGGCGATCTGCTCGGGCGGCATGGCCGAATCCTGATCGGCGTGCGCGACGAACACCTCCGCGGTGATGCCCGGCGCCGCGAGGTGCGGGCTGTCCGGCTGGTCCGCGGCGGCGAGGTTGCCCCCGTGGAAGCTGGCCGCGGCGGCGATGCGATCGCCGAACGCCGCGGCGGTGCGCAGCGCGAGCCGCCCGCCCATGCAGTAGCCGGTCGTGCCCACCGGGCCCGGCGTCACGGCCGGGGCGGCGGCGAGCCAGTCCAGATAGTGCTGCGCGTCCTGCAGGGCGCCCTCGGGCGTGAGGGCGGCGCGCACCGGTGCCAGTTCGGCGAAGAACTTCGCGCCCGCGTCGGGCTCGGTGAAGTCCGGCATGGGCAGCACCGGCGCGCGTCCGGTGCGATAGAAGATGTTCGGCGCGAGCACGCTGAAACCTTGCGCCGCAATGGTCTCCACCAGTTCGCGCAGGTAGGGACGCAAGCCGAACGCGTCCATGTAGAGCAGGACGCCGGGGTGGCGGGCGCCGTCGTCCGGATGGGCGAAGTAAGCGTCCGCGGTGCCGTCGGGGAGTGGAATATCGATCGCCTGAAAAGCCACAGGGGAAGTCACCGCAGCGAGTCTACGGAGGAATGTCGGCGGCGGTCGACCCGTCATTACCTCGGCAAATTACCGCATATCTCAGCGATTTCGGGCGTGTGTACGCTCCATTCGCCGCCGAAGTTGACATGCTCTCTGTCGGTGCCGTGTACGGCTCCCGAGTGGTCACGTTTCACCAGCGCCCGCGGGGTCCGCGCGATTACGTCACCGTGTTCGATCGCCGATCCGTACCAATCGCCTGGTGAATGGGCGCGACGAGAGGTTTGACTCGTGAAATTGAGCTGGCTGGTGGTTCCGGCGCTGGTCGCCGTTGCGGTGGCAGGGTGCTCCGACGACACGTCGACGAGCCGGGAATCGCCCTCGTCGAGTGGTGCGGCGACCTCGAGTTCCGCTGCTCCGGCTGCCGATTCGAACAATGACGACGAAGCGGGCGGTGTGCGAATCGCGCTCGGTGAGACCAAAAAGGTTCCGATTCCCGCCGATGCGGTGATGGATATCCGGGTGCCCGCGGACTGGGGTGCCGCCGCGAATACGTTGCGCTGCACCGCGGTGGACAGTTCCGGCCGGAACGAAGATCTCCGGTCGAGCGACGTGAAAAAGACCGAAACGGTCAACGGCAAGGACTGGGTCACGGTGTGGACGTTTTCCTCCGCGCCCGCCGGTGAGGTCACCGTGGGGTGCAAGGACCCCGATTCGAGCATCGCGGCCGCCCATCCCGCGCCGTTCGTCCGCGTGGTTCCGCGCGGCGTGCTGCCGGTGCCGCCGCAGCGCTGAGCCGTCCTGCCCTGCTCGGCGGCGCGGCGTGCGAACGTTGCCGACCCTGTCGGCGGGTGCCGGTAGCGTCGAGTCATGAGCGCAGGCGGGTACCGGGAGCGGCCGTCGCGGTTCGCCCCGGCCGTGGCGTGGACCCGCACGGTGACCGCCCGGGACGCCACCGTGCCGGTGTTGCCGGACGGCTGCATGGATCTGCTGTGGGTCGGCGGGCGGCTGGTGGTGGCCGGACCCGATACCCGGGCTTTCCGGCCCGTGGTCGCGGCCGGTACCCGGTATGCCGGGTTGCGCTTCTTCCCCGGCGCCGCGCCCGCCTTGCTCGGGGTGCCCGCGGCGGAACTACGGGACCAGCGCGTCGAACTGGAGCAGATCTGGTCGTCGGCGTCGGTGCGGCGGTTGGCCGAGCAGGTGACCGAAGCGCCGGACCCGCTGGCGGCCATGGAAACGATCGTCCTGCGGCGCGCCATTGAGGTGTCGCCGCCCGACCCGGTGCTCCGGCAAGTGGTCTCGGCCTTGGACGCGGGCTGGTCCGTCGGGGCGACCGCGGCGGCGGTGGGGCTCAATGCCCGGCTGCTGCATCGGCGTTCGCTCGCGGCATTCGGTTACGGCCCCAAGACCCTCGCGCGGGTGCTGCGCCTGCAGCGCGCGCTGGCGCAGGCCCGCGCGGGCATGTCGTTCGCCGCGACCGCGGTCGGCGCCGGTTATGCGGATCAGGCCCATCTGGCGCGCGAGGTCCGCGATCTCACCGGAATGCCGTTGGGGCAGGTGCTGACTCGATCGGGGACCGCCGCGGACCGGGCGATCGTCGGCTGACCCGGTTCAGTCGGTGGGCAGCGCGGCGTACAGGTCGATGCCGTTGCCGTCCGGATCGAGCACGACCGCGTACCGCTGACCCCAGAACGCGTCCCACGGCTTCAGCTCGCCGTGATAGCCCGCGTCGACCAGATCGGTGTAGACGGCGTCGACTTCGGCGGGATCGGCGCAACGGAAGGCCAAGCCGATCCGCCCCGCGCTCGTCGGGGGTGTCCAGGTGGGGTGGAACGACTTGATCGTGGCCTCGGTGTCCAGGGCCAGCCGCAGTCCGTTCGGCAGCGCCGCCTCGGCATGCGGCGCCGCTTCCGAGCCTTCGGGGAAGTCGAGGCCGAGCCGTCGATAGAACGCGACCGAGGCGCTCATATCGGTGACGACAAGGCCGGCGACGTCGAGTTGAGGAGTCATACCCGAACGGTAGCCAGCCGCGTGCGCCGCGGTCTTGAACGAATCGGACAACGCGGCCGGACGGTCTAGCGGGCCGGGGCGGGCACCAGTTCGGCGATCAGGTTCTCCGCCAGGATGCGGATACGGTCGCGGATGGTGCGCACGACATCGATGGTCTGCTCGGACGGGTCCGGCAGGACCCAGTCGCGATAGCTGATGCCAGGGAAGAAGGGGCAGGCGTCGCCGCAGCCCATGGTCACCACGACATCGGAGAGGCCGACGGCGTCCATGGTGAGCAGCTTGGGGGTGCGGCCGGCGATGTCGATGCCGACCTCGGCCATGGCGGCGACCGCGACCGGATTGAGCGCCGCGGCCGGTGCGCTGCCGGCGGTCCTGACCTCGATGCGGTCACCGGCCAGCGCGCCGAGGAACCCTGCGGCCATCTGCGATCTGCCTGCGTTGTGCACGCAGATGAACAGCACGCTGGGTTTGTGCGGCATAGAGGCGCCTTTCGGGGTGAGCTGAGCAAGGGGTATGCGGTGCCGCCGGACCGATCGTCCGGCATGGTGTCGCCGAAACGCTGTCGAAGCGTACGGGATACGTATACCAGCGTGGCGAAGATCGTTACCGCGCACCGGGGCCTCGCCTGCCGCGGCGGGAGCGCGGTGCCGGTCGGAACCTCGAAGTTGTTGCTGCACAGCAATAATCGGAGCATTGCGGGGCGACCGGTTCAACTCCGGACCGGTCGGTATTTCCACGGCGCGGGCCGCGCTGTCGTCAGAACAGCGCGGCCCGTGCGGTGGCGTGCGTGAAAATCGTTGACGTACAACGGATGAATCGGACTGGCCGACGTACCTCAGATCGGCCGGAAATCGATCATCTTGCGCAGCCGCAGCCGGTCTCGCTCCAGCCGCCGCGCTTCGAAGGCGATCGGGAAGTAACGCACCCGCTCCGGCAGCAGCGGAACCGTGCGCGCGAGCACCCAGCCGAGCGCGCGCAGCTTCCGTTCGTCGGCCGCGGACCAGGTGAGCCCGAGTTTTTCGCGGGCGACCTCGGGCGTGGTGCCGACCGTCACGAAGTACTGCATCCGCCCGATCGGGGCGGCCGCGCGCCGCCAGACCGGCGCGAGCGCCCGCGGCAGCTGCTTCGGCGGCGCGACCGAGCGGATCACGCGCAGGTAGTCGCGGGCGGTGTCGGTGGCCACCAGGTGGTTGGCCACCTGGTCGGCGAAGAACTGCTCGAACTCCCGGTAGTTCGCCGGAATCTCCTTGGGCGGCACCGAGAAATTGCGCATGAGCTGCACCATCTCCTGGTAGACCGCTTCCTTTTCCGCGTCCGTGAGCGGATTGCGGGCGAAGTACCTGGCGTTCTCGGCGAACGCGAAGGTGCCGGTGTGCAACACCCATGCCCACGGTCCCGAGGACAGCGCCTTGTGCCGGTCGCCGTGCGCGTCGGTGGTGTTGAGCGAGGCGTGCATGGTGCGCAGCCGATCGGCCTCGGCGATGGCCTCTTCGCCGCCGTAGATCCACATCATCACCGACGCGATGCTGCGGACCGCGCGGCCCATCGGGTCGGTGCGGAAGGTGGAGTGCTCGTCGACGACGGCCGAGATGCTCGGCTCCATGGTCTGCAACAGGAACGCCGAGCCCGCAGTGAGCGAGAAGGTGATCAGGCCGGTCTCGTCCCAGAGTCGGCTGCCCGGTTCGAAGGGGCGGCGGGGCGGCAGCGTCGCCGGGTGGGTGGCGTCGAGGGCGGCGGTCATCGTGATCTCCCTTGATCAGCAACATTCAGGCGATGAGATAATTAGAGTAACATTCTCTCATCATCTTTGGGTTGTCCGCGACCTACGCTTGGTGGCTATGACGAGCGAGTGGCGCAGTCGTGCGGGCCGGATCGGCGTGCTCACCGGGGCGGGCATCTCTACCGACTCGGGCATTCCCGACTTCCGGGGCCCGCGTGGCGTGTGGACGAAAGATCCGATCGCCGAACTGCTTTCGACCTACGACAGCTACCTGGCCGACCCCGACCTACGCCGGCGCTCCTGGCTCGCGCGCCGGGACAACCCGGCCTGGCAGGCGCAACCCAACGCCGCACACCGGGCGCTGGCCGAACTGGCGGAGGTCGGGCGGGCGGTCACCATCATCACCCAGAACATCGACCGGCTGCACCAGCGCGGCGGGTTCCCGCCGGACCGGGTGATCGAGATCCACGGCAACATGTTCGAGGTGGTCTGCGTCGAATGCGATTACCAGGGCACGATGGCCGATACCCTGGCGCGGGTGGCCGCGGGCGAGGCTGATCCGCCGTGCCCGAACTGCGGCGGCGTGCTGAAAGCGGCCACCATCATGTTCGGTCAGCAGTTGGACCGGCGCGCCGTGACCAAGGCCGCGCTCACCGCGGAGACCAGCGATATCTTCCTGGCGATCGGCAGTTCGTTGCAGGTCGAGCCCGCGGCGTCGATGTGCGCCGTGGCCGTGCAGAACGGGGCCGCTCTCGTCATCGTCAATGCCGAGCCGACCCCGTACGACTCGATCGCGACCGAGCTCGTGCGCGAACCCATCGGCACCGCCGTACCGCAGTTGGTCGCCGAAATCCTCTCGGCCGGAACGTGATCGGTCAGAGCGGGCCGAGTACGCGCTCCACGTAGCCGTTGCTGAAACGACCCTTCGGATCCAAGCGGCGGCGTACCTCGGCGAAGCGATCCCAGTCGGGGTAGCGCTCGCGCAACGTATCCGCGGTCTGGAAGTGCCGCTTGCCCCAGTGCGGCCGGCCGTTGTACTTGTCGAAAACCGCTTCGCAGGCACGGAAATACGGCTCGTAGGCCATGCCGCGGTACTGATGCACCGCGATGTAGCAGGTCTCGCGGCCGCCCGCGGGGGAGAGGAACGCATCGTCGGGGGCGACCCAGCGCACCTCGATCGGCATCGGCGTCTCGAAATTCGTGGCCAGCGCTTTGATTTCGCGGATCGCCGCGGCGGAGTGCGCGCGCGGGATCGCGTACTCCATCTCGGTGAACCGGACCAGTCGGGGCGAGGCGAACACCCGATAGGACCGATCGACCTGACGGCGATAACTACCCGCATAGGCCGCGCCCCGGTGGATCCACGGCACCATGCGCGGCTGCCAGCGGCCCAGCTTGCACAGCGCGTCGAAGGTGTAGTTGGACATCAGGATATCGGCGAACCAGTCGACGGTCTTGCCGCGCGGCTGCTCGGCCAGTTCGACCGGGTTGTTGCGCTTGGTCAGCGCCAGCGGGCTGTGCGCGAACATGTAGAACTCGAAATGCTGGTTGCCGTCGACGTGCGTATCCAGTTCTGCGAGTACGTCTTCCAGCGGAATCGGGCGTTCGACGCCCTCGAGCACGAACGACGGCACCATCTGCAACGTCACCGCGGTGACGATGCCGAGCGCGCCGACGCTGACCCTGGCCGCGCGCCAGCCGTCCGGGTCGGTCTCGGCGTTCAGTTCCACCGTGCTGCCGTCGGCGAGCAGCAGTTCGATGGAATGCAGTGCGGCCGAGAGGTTTTGCAGCGTCGCGCCGGTGCCGTGGGTGCCGGTCGCGGTAGCGCCCGCGACGGTCTGCACGTCGATATCGCCCAGGTTCGGAAACGCGAGGCCGTGCGCGTGCAGTGCGTTGCTCACCGCCTTCAGGGTGCTGCCCGCCTCGACCCGGACGCGTCCGGTCGCGGTGTCGACGTCGAGGATGCGGTCGAGCTTCGACAGGTCGAGCAGGACGCCGTCGGTGAGGACGGCGTCGGTGAACGAGTGGCCGGCTCCGGCGACGCGGACGGTCTGTCCGGCATCGGCTGCGCGACCGAGGATCTCGGCGATGTCGTCAGTGCTGCGCGGCGTCGCCACGATTGCCGGTGCGCACTGCTGATCGCCAGCCCAGTTCACCCACGAGTTGGTCATGTGACCAACTGTAGGGGATGGCCTCCTGATGTGGGCTTTCTATAACGTAGTTGTTACCTTCGGCGGCCCGTGCACGCGCCCTTCGCCTGCTCTACCTCGACATCGGTGAGTGGGGGTACGAGCAGTTGCTGGCGCGGGGTGCTGTCCGCGCGCACGCCGTTCAGGGCGATCGCCATGTAGCGCTGCCAGACATCGGGATTGACCGACCGGGAGAACTCGGCGATGCCGTCGACCATGTGGATCAGCGCGAAGAAATCGGAGGGCTCGACGCCGGGGGCGAGCATGCCGGCCTCGCGGGCCCGGTCCACGATGGCCGTCACGGTCGGCTTGATCCGGTCGCGCACCACCACGAAGCGGTCGATGTTGTCCTCTTCCAGTTCGAGCATGACCGAACTGAAACCACGGTTCACCGCCATGTGCCGGCACGCGTACTCGAAGAACTCGACCAGGCCGAACCAGGGATCGGCGTGCCGATAGGCCGCGTCGGCCGCCTCGGCGAACTCCCGGAGGTTCTGCTCGAAGACCTCGGTGATCAGGTCCTTCTTGTTGGCGAACCGGCGGTAGACCGTGCCGACGCCGACGCCGGCGCGCTCGGCGACGTCGTCGAGGGTGATCTCGAGTCCGTGGTCGGCGAACAGCTCGCGCGCGGCGGCGATGATCCGCTGCTGGTTACGCGCGGCATCGGCACGCAGGCGGCGGGGCGGAGAAAGTGCCGTGGCGTGATTCACACCCACATCCTAACAAGTATCGGGATTAAGCGGAGGCGTTCTCTCCGTTATGGTGGTAGCTTTTCACGGTAACCGGAGACGCCAACTCCGCATCAATACTCGAGACAAAGGGGACACATGACTACCACGTTCGACCGTGGGGCACCCGCCCCCGCGAAAGCAGACCAGGGCCGTCGCGGCTCGCACGCCCTGCGCTGGTGGGTGCTCGCCACTCTCGGCGTGGCACAGCTCATGGTGGTGCTCGACGCCACCGTCGTGAACATCGCGTTGCCCGCCGCGCAGCGCGACCTCGGCTTCACCGACGGGGACCGGCAGTGGGTCGTGACCGGTTACGCACTCGCGTTCGGCAGCCTGTTGCTGCTCGGAGGTCGCCTCAGCGACCTGTTCGGTCGCCGCAACACCTTCATCATCGGCCTGATCGGCTTCGCCGGCGCCTCCGCCGTCGGCGGCGCGGCCACCAGCTTCGAGATGCTGGTCGCGGCCCGGGTCGGGCAGGGCGTCTTCGGCGCGCTGCTGGCGCCCGCGGCGCTCTCGCTGCTCACCGTGACCTTCACCGAACCGTCCGAGCGCGCCAAGGCCTTCGGCATCTTCGGTGCGGTCGCCGGCGCCGGTGGCGCGATCGGCCTGCTGCTCGGCGGCATGCTCACCGAATGGGCCAACTGGCGCTGGGTGATGTTCGTCAACCTCGCCTTCGCGGCCGTGGCCCTGGTCGGCGCGGTGCTGCTGCTGGCCAAGCACGTCACCAACGAGCGGCCCAAGCTCGACATCCCCGGCACCGTCGTGGTGACCGCGGCGCTGTTCGGCATCGTGTACGGCTTCTCCCACGCCGAGTCGACCAGCTGGACGAACCCGGTCACGCTGGCCTTCCTCATCGGTGGTGCGGTGCTGCTCGCGGCGTTCGTGGTGATCGAGAGCCGGGTCGCGCATCCCCTGTTGCCGTTGCGGATCGTGCTGGACCGCACCCGCGGCGGTTCGTTCCTGACCGTGTTCGTCATGGGCATCGGCATGTTCGCGATCTTCCTGTTCCTCACCTACTACATGCAGTTGAGCATGGGTTACTCGCCGATCAAGACCGGTCTGGCGTTCCTGCCGATGGTCGCGGCAATGGTCGTCTCGTCCACCACCGTGCCCTCGCTGGTGCTGCCCAAGCTCGGCCCGAAGATCGTGATGGCGGGCGGCTTCCTGATCGCGGCCGGCGGCATGGCCTGGCTGACCCAGATCGGCCTGGACACCGGCTACTCCTCGCACATCCTGCCCGCGCTGATCCTGCTCGGTCTCGGCCTCGGTGGCGCGATGTCGACCGCGTTCCAGGGCGCGACCGCCGGTGTGCACCACGAGGACGCCGGCGTGGCCTCGGCCATGATCAACACCAGCCAGCAGGTCGGTGGCTCGATCGGCACCGCGCTGCTGAGCACGATCGCCGCCTCGGCCGCGACGGACTACCTGTCCTCGCGCACGCCGGACCCGCTGACCGTCGCGCAGTCCGCGATCGAGAGCTACACCACCAGCTTCTGGTGGGCGACCGCGATCTTCGTGGCCGGCGCGGTGATCACCGCCGTGCTGATGCCGAACACGGTGCCCGCTCCGTCGGAAGGCGAGCCGGTCATCGTGCACTGAATTATTGGCCGCGTGGCCGCGGCGTGGTTCGCGGCCCCTGGTGTCTCGCGGCCGAGCGGTCGAGACTTGCGCCTGCGGCGCGTGCGCTTCGACCGCTCGGCCGCGAGACGGCCGCGAACGGGTCGCTCGTAAGACTCGCTCCGTGGTGCGGGCGTTGGGCGGATTGCTTTCGGTAGGGCTTTACAACACAGCACAGCGCCCGCGTTCGATGTGAACGCGGGCGCTGTGTCGTCGGCAAGTGGTTCAGCAGTTACTGGGGGCGGGGAGGCCGGCGAAGCGGTCGCCGAGGTAGGTGAACGCCTGGGGGGCGCCTGCGGCGATCGCGGTGCCGTGGTCGGCGCCCGGCACCATGTTGAGCAGCACGGGAACGCCTGCGGCGCAATAGCGTCCGAGCACCTCGCGCACGAGCTGTGGCGAGACCTGGTCGTTCGCGCCGTGCCACTCGTAGATCGGCGTGCGCGGGACGCCCGGGTAGATCTCGATGCTGTTCTCGTGCAGGATGCGCGCCACCGTCGGATCGGCGTACATATCGCCGAAGAAGACGTCGCCGAAGCTCTTGTTGGCGCCCGCGTTGATGATCTCCTGAGTGCACGCGTTGGCGAGCTGGCTGCGCAACGCCAGGCCGGCCGGGTTCAGCACCTGGTCCATCGGCAGTTCACCCGGGTATTCGCGCTCGAGGCCGATGGCGGCCGCGAACCCGAGCCCGAACAGCGGACTCGGCTGCATGCCGACGTCGAGCGCCAGCTTGCCGATGTTCATCGGGACACCACCCTGGGCGGCGCCGACGATGTTCAGCTCCGGCGCGTACTCGGGGGCCAGCGCTGCGGCGAAACCGGTCGCCATGCCGCCGCCCGAGTAACCGGCCATGCCCACCGGGCTGAGCCGCAGATCCGCTGGGCCGAAACGCTGTACGGCGCGGATGCCGTCGAGGGTCAGCCTGCCGCCGAGCTTCGCGGCGCCGTAGGAACTCATCGGTCCGAGATGATCCGGCACAGCCACCGCCCAGCCCCGGGCGAGCAGCAGGTTCAGCGCGGGCGCCTCCTGCATGGTGCCGTTGAAGATGCTGTGCGAGGGCGCGCACTGCAGACCGAGCGAGTTGACGAACGGCTGGTAGGACACCAGCGGCCGGTTCATGCCACCGCCCGGGGGCAGCAGCAGGGTGGTCATCGCGGCGATCGGATCGCCCGCCGAATTGCTCGACCGGTACAGCAGCTGCCACGCGGACGCGCCGGGGAATCCGTTCGCGGCCACCGGCCTGCTGCGGATCACGTCACCGGGCTGGAAGTTTCCGACATCCGGTGGTGCCCAATAGAACCCGTCGCCGTCGGCGACGGGGTAGATCGGCGCGGCCACCGCGGGTGCCGCGTGGCCGAGTCCGGCCGCGGCCACCGCGAGTGCCGCGATGGAGAGTCGCCGCAGTGTCCGGCGGACGCCTAGCCGTCTGCCGGATATTTGCTGATGACCCGCTCGGCGTGCTGCCTTCGCCGTCGGGTGCGCATTCGGTTGTGCCCGCTGTGCCGCCATCGTTGCTCCGACCTGAGAGGTGAAGTAGGGGGAGACAACTTCGGCCAAACCTTCAGGCCATTCGTACTTGGAACTGGTCGGGATGTCAATGAACAACACTGTTCGCAGTCTTCGCGCGGGTGGGGTGCGGCTGAACGGACCGTCCGGTCCAACCGATAACATTGCCTGGATACGGTAAATGTCATGGGATGCATTGCCATCGGGATCCTGATGGTTCCGCACCCCGAGGGATGGGTAGCCCACAGACTGCTGCGTCCCGTTCTCCGGATCGGAGTGCTCGGCGGCTGCACTACTTCACCTACTGCCTCGCGGTTCGTAGACTGCTCGGGTCGGGTGGCTCGGGGGGATCGGTAGTGGCGTCGCCGGGGGACAACTGGCACGACTCGGCGGTCGACGGCGCGACGAAAGGGGGCCTGGGCATGAATGAAGCGGGACGGTGGCAGCCGGCGGCGCGGTTGACGGTGTTACTGGACGAAGACGACAAATGGCGACACACGCCCCTGTACGCCGAGATAGTCAGCCGGGCCCGGGACACCGGTCTCGCCGGCGCGAGCGTCTGGCGCGGCATCGAAGGCTACGGCGCGTCCTCGCGCATCCACACCACGCGCATTCTGGACATGGCCGATCATCTGCCGCTGGTGCTGATGCTCGTCGACGAACCGGAGCGGTTGCGCGCGTTCGTCGAACAGAACGCGGAACTGTTCACCACCATCAACGTCGCGCTCTCGCCACTGGAGCTGTGGCAGGGAGCCGCCCGATGACACCGCCGTGCTACCCCGTGGACCGTGCCGTAGCAGCACGTTTCGAGTCTCTGCTGCCACTTGGGTCACCGACCGTTAACATTGTCGGTTCGGCGCTGCTCGGTGGACTGGTCGGCGCGGGTGCGGGCAACGGGCTGCCGGCCGCCGCCGGTCTGCGCGGCGCGCTGATCACGTTCAGCACAAGCCTCGTCGCGGTATTCGCCGCGACGTCGACGACACAGTGGTTGTGGACATGATCCTGATGACGAGCAGGGCGCAGCCGATACGGAAGGGAGACCCGAGCATGGCCCATGATCGAGCAGGGCGACTCGCGCGTCCCACCGACCTGGAGGACATCGCCCACCTGGTCACGGCCTATTACAGTCGCATCCCGGATCCGTCCGATCCGGCGCAGCAGGTGGTGTTCGGCACCTCCGGCCATCGCGGCTCGAGCCTGGACACCGCCTTCAACGAGGCGCATATCCTCGCGATCACCCAGTCGATCGTGGAATACCGTGCGACGCGCGGGATCACCGGTCCGGTATATCTGGCCAGGGACACGCACGCGCTGTCGGAGCCCGCGCTGGTCACCGCGCTCGAGGTGCTCGCCGCCAACGACGTGGTGGCGATGATCGACGCCAGGGATCGGTACACGCCGACGCCCGCGCTGAGTCATGCTGTGCTGCGCCACAATCGGGGCGGCACCAAGCACCAGGCCGACGGCATCGTGATCACGCCGTCGCACAACCCGCCGCGCGACGGCGGCTTCAAGTACAACCCGCCGCACGGCGGCCCGGCCGACAACACCGCCACCGACGCCATCGCCGCGCGCGCCAACGAACTGCTGCGCAGCGGCCTGTCCGGGATCAAGCGGACCACGCTGCAGCACGCGCTGGAGACCAACGTCCAGCGCTACGACTACCTCGACCACTACATCGCCGATCTGCCGAACGTGTTGAACCTGGACGCGATTCGCGGCGCGGGCATCCGCCTCGGCGCCGACCCGATGGGCGGGGCGAGCGTCGACTACTGGGAGGAGATCGGGCAGCGCTACGACCTCGAGCTCGAGGTTGTCAACCCGTTCGTCGACCCCACTTGGCGCTTCATGACGCTGGACAGCGACGGCAAGATCCGGATGGATCCGTCCTCGCGGTATGCGATGGCCTCGCTCATCGCGATCAAGGACGACTACGACCTGTCCACCGGCAACGACGCCGACGCCGACCGGCACGGCATCGTCACCCCCGACGGCGGGCTGATGAATCCGAACCACTTCCTCGCGGTCGCCATCGAATACCTGGTCGCGAACCGGATGGGCTGGGACGCGCTCACCAAGATCGGCAAGACGGTGGTCACCTCGTCGATGATCGACCGGGTGGTCGGCGTGCTCGGCCGCGACGTGCACGAGGTGCCCGTCGGGTTCAAGTTCTTCGTGCCCGGATTGTTCAGCGGCAGCCTCGCTTTCGGCGGTGAGGAGAGCGCGGGCGCCTCGTTCCTGCGGATGGACGGCACCGTCTGGACCACCGACAAGGACGGCATCCTGCTCGCGCTGCTCGCCGCCGAGATCGCCGCGGTCACCGGCCAGAGCCCGTCGGCGCGCTACGTCGAACTCGAAAAGCGCTACGGCACTCCGGCCTACGCGCGGATCGACGCCGCCGCGACCCCGGAACAGAAAGCACTGCTGGCGAAGTTGACTCCGGACATGATCACCACCAAGGAGATCGCCGGTGAGCCCATCACGTCCGTGCTCACCAGGGCGAAAGGAAACGGCGCGCCGCTGGGCGGCCTCAAGGTGACCACCGAGAACGCCTGGTTCGCCGCCCGCCCGTCGGGCACCGAGGACAAATACAAGATCTACGCGGAGTCGTTCCACGGTCCCGAGCATCTGGCGCAGGTGCAGGCGGCCGCGGAGGAAGTGGTGGGACAGGCGCTATCCGGTGAGTGACGGATCGGCGAGCGGTAGATCGGGCAACCGTCCCGAAGCCCTCCCCATCGAGATCTGGGTGCTCGTCGGTGGTGCGTTCGTTATCGCCATCGGGTTCGGCCTGGTCGCGCCGGTGCTGCCGCAGTTCGCGCGCAGCTTCGGCGTCGGGGTGGCGGCGGCCTCGGCGATCGTGAGCGCGTTCGCGCTGATGCGGTTGCTCTTCGCGCCGCTGAGCGGACGGCTGGTGCAGCGGCTGGGTGAGCGGTCGGTGTATCTCGGCGGCCTGTTGATCGTCGCGGTCTCCACCGGTGCCAGCGCGCTGGCCCAAAGCTACTGGCAGCTGATGGTTTTGCGGTCGCTCGGTGGGATCGGGTCGACCATGTTCACGGTGTCCTCGCTGGCGCTGGTGATCCGGATGTCGCCGCCCGCCGCGCGCGGACGGGTGTCCGGACTGTGGTCGACCAGCTTTCTGATCGGGTCGGTCAGCGGGCCGCTGGTCGGTGGTGCGCTGTCCGGGCTCGGGCTACGGATGCCGTTCGTGATCTACGCGGTCGCGCTGCTGGCGGTGACCGTCGCGGTGTATCTGGCGCTGCGCGATTCGCAGCTGGCCGCCCCCGAACCCGTTGGCGGCGTGCGGATGATGTCGTTTCGGGAGGCGTGGGCGCGATCCGAGTACCGCGCGGTGCTGTGGTCCAACTTCGCCAACGGCGCGGCGATCTTCGGCGTGCGGATGGCGTTGGTGCCGTTGCTCGTGGTGGAGGTGCTGCACCAGACGCCGGGCATGGCCGGGGTGGCGTTGACCGTGTTCGCCGCGGGCAATGTCGCAGTACTCTTCCTCGCCGGCCGGTACTCGGATCGCCTGGGGCGCAAACCCTTCCTGATCGCGGGATCGCTGGTGTGCGCGCTGGGCACGGCCGGACTCGGTATCGCCGACACCCTGCCGTGGCTGCTCATCACGTCGTTCGTAGCCGGGCTCGGGGCGGGCATGTTCACCCCGACGCAGCAGGCCGCGGTCGCCGACATCATCGGGCCGAACGCGCGCGGCGGACCGGTGCTGGCCGGCTTCCAGATGGCGGCCGACTTCGGCACCGTGCTCGGCCCCGTCGCGGTCGGTGCGCTGGCGCAGCAGGCGTCCTACGGGCTGGCGCTGGCGGTGACCGGTGCGCTGCTCGCCGTCGCGGCTGTCGGGTGGGCGATCGTGCCGGAACCGCTGCGCAAGCGGGCCGCCGAGGAAACGGTCGACTGCGACCACCTCTGTGGTGCGGACGGCGCCGATCATCAGTTGCCGGCGCGCGAGGACAAGGTGGATCAGGCGGTGAGTGAGGTCGCGGGTGCGCCCGTCGCGGACAGTCCGGTGCCGCCGGTGGCCGAACCCGCTGTTACCGAACAGGACCGGGTGCAGCGTCCGGATGCGGACAGATCGCACGGTGCCACCACGGCTCGATGAGGAGCGGCGGTGTGTGACTCCCGGTCGGTCTGTTCGCGTAGCGCGCTGACGGGCGATGGGTTGTCGCCGCGTGCGGGGGTTTCGTGTCTGTTCGTGTAGCGCGTCGACGGGCGATCGGTGGGTCGCCGCGTGCGGGGGTCACCTGTCTATTCGCGCAGCGGGCTGACGGGCGATCGGTGGTCGCGGCGTGTGGGGGTCGTCGCAGCGTGTGGGGGTGGCATGCGGGTGGCGCGGACGTTGCGGCAGAGTGTGGGGGTGAGCGAATCGCGTTCGAACTACACCCCGCGGCCCATGTCCAGCAAGACCACGTACGCGCTGGGGGCGGTGGCCCTCGCGTTGATCGCGGTGATCGTCGTCGCGGCGATCAACTGGGGGCACGACGAGGCGAGCGTGCGCAACGAGGGGTACGGACCGGTGCGGGACGCCTCGGTCCGGGCGCAATTGGAACCGGACGGTTCGATTCTGCTCGGGCGTATCGACGCCAAGAAGACGATCGATATCTTCGAAGACCCGCTCTGCCCCGGCTGCGGAAATCTGGAACGCATCTACGGCCAGGAGATCGCGCAGAAAATAGACGAGGGCAAGCTGGCGGTGCGCTACCGGCTGGTGAACTTCCTGGATGCCCGTTCGCGGAGCAAGGACTATTCCAGCCGGGCGGTGGCCGCGAATCAGTGTGTCGCTGAGGGCGGTTCGGGGCCGGTGTACTCTAAGTTCCATATGGAACTGTTCACCACCAAGCGACCGAGCGAGGGCGGTGCAGATCTGAGCAACGACGAACTCGCCGCGCTCGCCCGGGTCTCGGGCGCGCCGGAGTCGCAGTTGCAGTGTGTAGCCGCCGGTGCCCGGGTCGACCAGGCCAAGGTCACCGCCACCGCCGCGACCGCGGCGCTCGGCGAGGCGCTCGACGGCACAGCGGCGACTCCCGCGGTGTTCGACGGGAAGACGAAGATCGATGTGAGCAACGAGGACTGGGTGGACGTACTGACCCGGTAGTAGTGAGTGCTTGATTGAGTCATTGGCCCGCGCCGCATGCGGCTGTGTAGCTAGGCTTTTCGAATACGGTCAATTGTCCGAGTCCGTCCGAAGGATGAACGATGACGAGTTCCGAGTCGGCGCCTGTTGATTTCGACGTGAGCAAGCCGAGCATCTCTAGGGTCTACGACGCGCTACTCGGTGGTAAGGACTTTTACCCGTCCGACGAGCGAGTCATCGAACATCTCCGGCAAACAATGCCCGAAGTGGACGAACTGGCACGGCTGAATCGCGCCGTACTCGGTCGTGGCGTCAAATACCTGGCCGGAAAAGCAGGCCTGAAGCAGTATCTCGACCTCGGCGCCGGGCTGCCCACCATGGAGAACACCCATCAGGTGGCGCAGGCGTTCCAGCCGGACGCAAAGGTCGTCTATGTCGACAAGGATCCGATCGTGTTGGCGCACGGGCGGGCATTACTCGGTGACAACGATCAAATTCGAGTCATCACTGCCGATTTGCGCGATCCGGCCACCGTGCTGGCGCATCCCGATGTGCAGAAGATGATCGATCTCGCCGAACCGGTGGCGGTCATGTTCGTCGGCATGCTGCACCACCTACACGACGACGAAGATCCGGAGGGTGTCGTCGCCGGGTACATGGACGCGGTGCCGGTCGGCAGCCATTTGTTCGTCACGCACTTCCTCGACAACGGCCCGGAATCGCGGGCGCTGGAGCGGTCGTTCCTCGAATTCCTCGGCACCGGGCGCTTCCGGACCGAGGCGGAGATCCTCCGGTTGTTCCGTGGCTTCGAACTCGTCGAACCCGGCCTGGTGCCGCTGAGCAATTGGCAGCCGGACACTATCGTGCGCGATCCCCTTCCGTTGGTCGAGCAGATCATCGTCGGCGGGATAGCCGTCAAGTCCTGAGCCCGAGGGCCGAGCCGGACGCACCACCCGCCACGGCCCGGCCCGCCCGGCGCGCGATCCGACTCCCAGAGTTCCCCGGGACCGCGGTGCCGAGCATTCGGGTGGTTCGAGGACGCCCGGGTGGGTTCGCCGGCACCCGGCTGGTTCCAGGGCATCCAGTTGGTTCCGGGGCCGAGCCGTCGAACGCTGTCGAGGGCTCGGCCCGCTCGACGGGCGATCCGGCTTCCCCAGCCGGCCGGATAGCCGCTGTCGAGCATTCGGTTGGTCTGTACGTGTGATCTGTTGTGCGGCCGAAAGTTCCGTTGTTGGGCCGGGCCGGCGACTCCACCAGTCGCCGGCCCGGCCTGCTCGACGGCGCCGTCCCGGCTTCCCCAGTAACCCGGGACTGCTGCGCGTCGAGATTTCGGGTGGTCGGTGGGCGGGGCGTCGACTCCGGCTGCCGACGCCCCGGCCCGGCTGTTCGGCCGTGGGATCCGTTCCGTCGTCACCGCGGATCCGCACCGGTCGAACTCGTGGTTCAGTACGCGGTGTCCACCGCGGGAGTTGCTGTGTCATCGGGGATTTCGTCCTCCGGTGGAATCCGGCACAATTGCCGATGGACCAGGACGTGACCGCGCAGGGGATAGGCGATATCGTCGGCCAACGAGCGGGTGCCCGACTCCATGACCGGGGCGTGCTCGGTCGGCGCACCGGAATCGTTGTGCGGGAACAGATATCGCGCACCTTCGCGCGTCGTCGTCTGCTGCGCGCCGGTGGGCGTGGTCCACTGCAGCCGGTCGGCCTCGGCCAGCCAGGTCTCCCACGGCACTTTTCGCTTGTCCACCAACACTTTCAAGCGGTTGTGCCGGGTGCACAGTGCCGTCACGTCGGCGCGAGTGGCGGGGGAGCGGTGGTGTGCGAGGTCGGATTCCGCCGCGGGCATCACACAATTCGGGAACCGGCACATGCCGTCGAGGGCGCGCACCTCGCGCGCCAATCGCGGTGTGTGCGCGACCTGTTCGGCAGCGACCGGCTCTTCGGCACCCGACTGCTCCGGAATCACTTGGAACCGAGCATGTTCGGCGACCATCCGCGCCAGCGCCGCGTCGATCGGACCGTAACCGGCCAGGAATGCCGGCGCCTCCGTCATGCCGAGGAGGGTGTCCGCCGGAATCCCGATCTGGATCAGCGGCCGCCGCGGCGGCTGCGCCACGTCCCGCTTCGGACATCGTTCGCCACGTCCGCACGTGCACCGCAGTCGCCCCGAACCGTCCGCCAACGCCACCAGCGCATCCGCCCGCCGCTGCGGCATCGTCCGCGGATCCGACGAACACACCTGCAAACTCATCTCCCGCAGCCGCATCGCCACCGTCTGCGCGCCCGGCGCCGGCAACACCCCGTCGAACACCGCCATGCTGTCCTGGATCGCCCGAATTCGGACGTCCCGATCATCCTGACGCCGCTCCCGCCGCCGTTGCGCCCCAACCGGATCCAACCGCGCCACCCAGCGCCGCGCCGTCTGCCGCAGCCGCACCGGCGTGGTCCGGGTGGCCGTCTCCAGTAACCGCGGCTCCAACTCGTCGAGCACCTCCCTGGCCACCGCGCGCGTGTTGTCGATCACCACCCGCACCTTCGCCAGATCGATCCGCCCCGCGGCGAACTCCGCGCGCGTGCGCGGCAACCACCCCTCCAGCGCCAACCCCACATCGATCATCGCGGCGACCGACCCCTCGTCGACCTGGACCGCCATCGCCGCTTCGGTCGCCGCGAACTCACCCGCCCGCACCCCGCCCGGCCCAGGCTCCGCACTCGATGCCCGATGCCGCCGATACAACTCGCGTACTGCGAACACCTCCGCCGCCTGCGCCGCCGCCGCAGCCCCATGCGCCGTCCGAAGGGCCTCGATCAACCCCTCATCGCTCATGGCCTGAAAGTCCATCACCGAGGAACCGCCTCCTTCGAACATGCGTTCGAGTCTACGACCCGCAAACCCCCGCCGCCACCCCCAATTCAAGGCGATTTGGCCGCCACCACACCCGTGGTGTAACTTCGTTCAGGCAGTCAGGGAAACCTGAAAGCAACCCACTCGGGGCTATGGCGCAGCTGGTAGCGCACCACACTGGCAGTGTGGGGGTCAGGGGTTCGAGTCCCCTTAGCTCCACTCGAAACAAGTATCCGCAGGTCAGGGACCTGCGGATATTTTTGTTTGTGTCGCCGTACGAACCGGGCGGTACTGCTGGACCTCCTAACGCGTCGGGGTCAGCGGGGTTGGCTGGCCTGTTCGGCGGACGGCAGCAATATGTTTGGCATTCGGGCTGCCTATAGGGTGGTGATCATCCGCGACGCGTTGGTTCGATGAGGTCGAACCAGCGGTATGGGTGAGGGAGGGCCGCTCCAGGTTCGCCGATGATGTTGATGGCAGGGTCGCTGTATTCTCGTTCGTCGCGGTCTCCGCAGGTGTATCCGAGGACTGCTTGTATGCCGATGTCGAAGGTGGACTGTTCGAGGATGTGGGATTCGAGGCGTTCCCAGTCGTCGTCCTCGATCAGGCTTTGTTCAGCGCCGTCGTCCGTGTCGGTCCACTCGGTGATCCGTTCGGGGGGCAGTGGTCATGGGTGCTCTTCGTCAGGTTCGTCCTGGAGGTCGTCGACCGCTGCCAGGAGTATCAATTCGTCGAAGGGGAAGTGTCTGTGACGCAGCGGGTTGATTTCGTGCTGTAGCAGCTTGGAGAGCGAATAGCACTGCTGCCATGCACTTTTTAGCCACGCCCGGTTCTCGTTGATCAGCATCATGACTCGAAGGTCGAAACACTGGAAGGGATTTCCGTCGTGGAACGCCTCGCCATTGAGGATGAAGCCGTTGGAATCAGCCCAGAAGCCGAGTGACCTGCCCCAGCTTTGGTTACCTGTTTGACCAAAGCCGGCGCAGTCCCGACAAACCCAGATCGGCGACCCGAGCCGGTTGCCGGAGGCGTGGGTGAAGGCCTCGGTGAAACCGGATGCCACGACATCACCTCGAGCACCAGCTCCGGTAAATCGATGCGCGGCAGCATCGCTTCCACGCGGCGGCGCAGCTCGGTCAGGCTCGGGGCTCCGGGATCGCGACCAGCGCGGCGGCGTGCAGTTTCCTTCGTCGTCGACGGTGGCCGGGGTGTCGGCGTCCAGACGTGCGGCGACCTCCCGGTAGGCGCCATCGAGGGCTTCGGCGTGCGCGACGAGCATTCCCGCTGCCTCACCGGGCAGGCCCAGGGCGTTGAGGTCGGCCTGGCGTGCGGTTTCCCAACTGATTCCGGCCGGCAGATGCGCCCGCGGGTCACGCTATTTCGAGGACCGTGATCAGCTCGCCGAGTGCGCGCATCGCGGCCAGGACCGGCGCCCCGTCGGCGGTGGCAACGAAGGCGATGGCGCACATCAACCGCGGCAGGAACGGGCGCACCGTGGTGAAGCGCCCCGCCAGCTCCTCGGTGCGCTGTCCGTCGAGTTCGGTGTCGCCGAGCGGGACAAGTTCTGTGATGATCGCGACCGCCGAGCGTAGCTCGGCACCGGAGACCTTCTCCTCAACCTGATTGCCGCCGCCGGGCTCGGCACCAAACCTTGCGCTGGAGAACGAGTTTCGATCGTGTGGAAAGTTGGCATCAGCGTGGGCGCGGTTTCGCCGCGCTCGTCCGTGAGCACGCCTGCATCGGGATCCGCTAGCCGAGGACTCGGTTACCGATCCGCGGAAACACATCCGCCTCTGACCATCCACCTGCCAAAAAGGCGAAGGAGCGCTTGCATGTCTTTCGACACCGACAGCCCCCCACACCGTCGTGAGCGCGCAAAATCGGCGCAATGGGCACCGGTCGCGCTCCTAGGCGGGTTGGGCATGCTCGTCGCCGCGTTCGCCACGCTCGACCGTGTCCCTGGCTGGGGCGAGGACTACGGCGCTGTGCTGATCTATCTCGCCTTCTTCCTGTGGATGTCGATCGCCGGACGGCTCACCTGGTGGGCCATCGACACCCTGGCCGACCGGATCAGGAAGCGCCGATGACCCCACGTACGGGGACCGCGGCCGCGGCCTAGTGAGGGCGGCCGCGGCCGCATTCGGAATTGCCGCCGTATGATGTCGCGATGCGCGTGAACCGTGAGCTGGGGCACTCCGCCACCGGCAGGTGATCCTCCTCTCTTTTCCTTTGCGAAGCGGTCGCGTTCTCGTTCAGAATCGAGATGTAGAAAGAACGATTTCTAGTAACAAGATGTCTTATCAGATGACATCTGGGGCGCTCGGCTCGAACTTCGACATCGTGATGAACAAACACGGATCACGCCCTTTTCTCAACCCCATCTGTCTCGAATGCACAACTGATCGTGCGCACCGAAGTGGAGGATGACATGGTCGACAACGCTGCTCTCAGCCGAGAAATCGGGACGTTCTACGCCAACTATGCCGCAGCGTACGTGGCGGCCATGACCGATAATCCGGACGGCGATGAATACTTCTACCGAAACTACTATTCGGTCCCGATGTATATCGGCGAGGCCGAGCCCGCGGATAGTGGTGGGTCTGGATCCGGCCGGAGTCGCTGGCTATTGACCGATTCGGACATACGCGAATTTCTGCTGGCCAGTGCGAAGGATCTGGCCGATCGGGGTTACCACCACGCCAAGATCCTGGATCGTGTTGTCCGGGTGTTGAACAGCACGCGCGTCAACTTGGAGATCGTGGTGAGCCGCTTACGCGAAGACGAGGTCGAAATCGAGCGTTGGGCGGTTGGTTACGGTATCGCGAAACTAACTGGGGGATGGCGGATCATCGACCTCTACACCACGGTGACGGCTGCGGAGACAGTCGCCGACGCATGGCCACCGGCCACCGCCCTGTGAACGTCTATGCGCTGTACCGCAACGAAAGTGGTGATCGAACATGACCCCGAGCATCCGAGCTCGCGCCGCCGAACCACTGTTCTGGTTTCTCGGTGTGCGACGACAGACGAAGACGGCGGAACTGGCAGCCCGAAACATCGACCGGTTGCGGCGAACCCAGCAGGCGCCGGTCCCGCCGAGACGTGTTCAGCGGAAGGTCGAGGTGACCGAGAGTCGTACCGGCCGATGGACGATACACACGCTGCGTCCTCGGGATCAGGCTCCCGGACTGCGGATCGTGTACCTGCACGGCGGCGGGTATGTGAAGCAAATGATCGGGCTGCATTGGAATTTCGGTGCGTATCTCGCGCAGCGGGTGCCTGCGGTGGTCGACATGGTCACCTATCCACTGGCCTATGAGCAGACCGCCGAGCACACCATCCCGCAGCTCGCCGAGTACTGTGCCACGCTCGACCAGTCAGACCTGCCTGTCGTGCTGGCCGGTGACTCGGCGGGCGGTGCGATGGCGCTCGCGGTCGCCCAATACCTGCGCGACAAATCGACTTCAGGTCCGGCGGGCCTGCTGCTGATCTGTCCGTGGCTCGATGTGCGGATGCGAAATCCTGAACAGCAGGTCATGCAGCGCCGAGACTGTTCGCAGGCGATTCCCGGCTTGCGTGTGTACGGCGCCGCCTACGCCGGGCCGCTCGGCATGGACCATCCCTACGCGAGCCCGATTCTCGGTGGCGCCCAGGGCCTTCCGCCGACCCTGCTGATCTCCGCGGGCCGCGATATGTTCGACGCCGACGACCGCGTCTTCGCGGACCGAGCACGCAACGAGGACGTCCGCTTACAACACCATCGCGGAGCCGGTATGCAGCACGACTATCCGATGCTGGCCGTGCTGCCCGAAGCAAGACTCGCACGCCGCGTCATGCTCGACTGGCTGCACGAGGCGATGCCGGTGAGCCCGCCGCCGCGCCGAGGTCGACTGCACAGTGTCACCGAAGTGGAGAAGACGCGATGACCATCGAACCTCTGACGCATCCGCTCGTGCGGGTGCTCGACCGCAGCGAAAGAATGTTCGCCGCAAGCGGTCACTGTGTCGGATACTCCGTCCGCGTGCGCGGCCGAGTGGACCTCGAAAGCTTGCGTGCGGCGTTCTCCGCGCTGGGCACAACGCATCCGCTGCTGTCGTGCCGGCTGGTCGACACGAGCGACGGGCACACCGCATTCGCCCACGTCGACGAACCGCCGCTGGTGCTCGTAACGCACGGCACCGAGGGCAACGAAACCTCGCCCGACATCGAAAACCGCACCGCGGCAATACATGTGCGGCTGGAGAATGCCGACATCGCGTGGGTGACCTTCCTGGTGCACCACTCGATCGCCGACGGCACCCACGCCATGCGGCTACTAGCCGACCTATGGACCTACTACACCGACACCGTGCAGGGTCACGTGCTGCGACCGCGCCCGCAGCCATATCCCCGATCACTGGAACAACTGCTCACCGAACGCCATATCGCCGCGAACCCGACGCCCGAGTTGCCCGTGGCGCCGGCCGATCGCCCGACCACCCTCGATCCCGTCCCCGCCACCACGGCACACCCGCGCGTAGAACTCACAGCAGCAGAGACCAAAGCCCTCGCCGAACTCGGGCATGAGGTTGGCGCGACCATCAATTCGTTGGTCTCCGCCGTGCTGCTTCGCGCAGTCGCCGACACCAACGGCGTCGACATCACGGACCTGCGCTACGCCTACCCGGTGAACGTCCGCCCCCGATTGACCCCCGCGGTTTCGGCTACCGAAGGAACCAATGTCCTCGGAACGGCCTTCTTCACTCCGCTCGTGCGGATGTCCACCGTTGCGCTCGCCCGCGCCATCAGCGACAAGCTCGCGATCGATCTCGCCGCCGGTCGCGTACAACGGCACTATCTCAACACCTCCGAGTTCCTCGACGCCGTCGACGCTGCGTTCTCACACCGCCCGGGAACCGTGCTGGCCGCCAATTGGGGAGTCATACCGGAACTTTCGGCGCCGATCGGAGTCACCGTCGATGATTTTCGGCCCGTCTGGCATGGTGTGCGGCCGGTCGGCGGGGCCGAGATCCCCTCACTCACCCCTGAGCATATGGGCGTCATTCTGACGTTCAGCGGCCGGCTCATCGTCGAGATCGCGCAATTCGACCCGCGCCCGGACGCCCTCACCACCCACCTCCGCCGACACTTCGACGCGCTGCTCGCCCACCCCGCCGCTCCGGAGGCAACATGACCACCACCAGTCGCGAATGGCGTCTGCGCGCCCGCCCGACCGGCGAGCCCAAGCCGGCGGACTTCGAACTCGCCGCGGCCGAACTCGCCGATCCCGCACCAGGGCAGGTGCTGGTGCGCAACGAATGGTTATCCGTCGACCCGTATATGCGTGGCCAGATGGACGATACCGACTCCGACATCGGGTCGTTCGCGCTGGGCGAGGTGATGACCGGGGGCGCGGTGGGCACCGTGATCGCGTCCGAGACCGCGGCCATTCCGGTGGGAGCCACCGTCTCACATCTACGGGGCTGGCGTGAATACGCCGTGCTCAACGAGTCGGAGGCGGAAGTCGTCGACACCACGGCGGCCCCCGCACAAACCTATCTGGGCCTCCTCGGACTCACCGGCCTGACCGCCTACGCCGGACTCACCGAGATCGCGCCGGTCGCTACGGGTGATGTCGTATTCGTCTCCGCGGCCGCTGGAGCGGTCGGATCGGCCGCCGGGCAGATCGCTCGCAAACTGGGTGCATCGAGAGTGATCGGCTCCGCCGGTGGGCCCGAGAAGTGCGCTCGTCTGGTGCGTGAGTTCGGTTTCGACGCCGCGATCGACTATCAGCGCGGTGACGCGCTCGGCCAACTGCGCGCTGCCGCGCCCGAGGGTATCGAGGTCTATTTCGACAATGTCGGGGGCGACCACCTCGACGCCGCGCTGGTCGTGCTCAATCGCTTCGGGCGAATAGCCCTGTGCGGGGCCATCTCTGGATACAACAACGCTGGACCACCACCATGCGTCCGCAACCTCCCGCTGGCCATGCGCAAGCGAATCATTCTGCGCGGCATGAACACCACCGACCATCTGCACCTCCTCGCCGACTGGCGCGCACAAGCCGCCGGCTGGCTGCGCGACGGCAGCTTGCACAACGCGGAGACCGTCTACGACGGCATAGACAACGCCCCGGACGCCTTCCTGGCGATGATGAACGGCGGCAACACCGGAAAGATGCTCGTTCGCACGGCAATCGGAGACAAACCTTGATCACGATCATCACGGCCGTCGACATCACCGTACGAGCCACGCCAGATGCGGTGTTCGACCTGATATCGGTGCCCGACAACTGGCCCCAGCTCATCCCGTCCTCACAGCGGGTGGAAGGCGACACACATCGATCCGTCGGCGTCGGTGCCCGCTTCACCGACCACATCCTCGTCCCGGCCAGCGGCTTGGCGACGGCATTGGACTACACAGTGCGCCGCGCGGAGCGCGCAGCGATCCTGGAGTTCGACACCGCGAAGCCTTTCGGCAGAGCGGACGTCACCTACACCGTCACCTACCGTTTGGAACCCACCACGATGGGAACCATATTCAGCCGAGAAGCACGCACCGAATACTCCGAGCTGCACCCGTTACCGAAAGCGGTCGTGGACGGCATCTTGACCGAACCCGACCATGGCCGGCGCTATCTGGAAAACGTGAAGAACAGGCTGGAAGCGAACCGTGCGTCATGACCTGTGAGGGGTGACATGACTGCTACGCGTCTTCGTGGCGGTGCTGCTGGTAGCGTGCTTCACCAGGATCGGTGAAGCCCTGTCGGTCGATCTCTGTGGCCAGCTGGACTAGAAGAACTCGAGTCTTTCGAGTACCCGGACAGGCACACGTCGGTCCCGGTCCGGCAATGTCCTGTGTCGGTGCTCTGTGATCTCGGTCTTGTCATGGAAGTCGTT
>NZ_BAFT02000030.1 GCF_000308475.2 Nocardia brasiliensis NBRC 14402
CGGGTGGTACCCGGCGGCCACGGCACGCCCAGCGCGGCAGGCACGACCAGCACGGCGAGCGCGGCAGGCACGACCCCGCGGCGCGGGAGGTGCGGTGGGGTCAGGGGGTCGGGCGGGCCAGGTCGGGGCGTTTGAGGTAGTCGGTCAAACCGATCACGTTGCCCCAGGGATCGGTCAGTTCCACACTCCAGCCGGTCGCGACTTCGAAGGGCGCGGTGCGCATGTCGACACCGTGCCCTTCGAGTTCCGCCGCCGCGGCGCGCGCGTCCGGCACCTCCAACCACACCCGCATGGCCGGGGCGGTCCCCGCCCCGCGGCCGGGTCCAACTGCGCCATGATGCCGGGCGTCTGCGCCGCGACGCCGAACAGGGCGATCCCGCGCTCCGGCACCGTGAACCGCACCGAAAGCCCTAGCCTGCTGCCGTAGAACTCGACCGCCGCAGCCAGATCCCCCACCGGAACCAGCACATTATCGATCCCTCGCACATCCACCCCGCCATCGTGCCGCAACCCTTCCGACTTCACGCACCCTTTCCGTCCTCCCGCACCCCCTGTGCCACGCCACAGCGAGTGCGCGAACGCAGAACCAGTGCGGGAACCAGAAGAAGTGCGCAGCGGGGGCCGCCTCCAGGCTCGAGGCACGGGACACCGCATTGCCCGGCTAGAACCCTGGATCTCGAACGCACTCGGCGATTGCGATGACTACACCGTCTACTACGCACCTCGGGACTACGAGAGGGCCGCCCGCCGAGGCGAGGAGGGCTGCTGCTTCGGCGACGCTCGGGGTGCCGACTGCCGCGGCGGTTCGCGAATCCGGCTTCGGCACAGTCACTTCGGCAAGTTCCGTAGCACTGAATGCCTGCACACGAACCGCCAACTCCACCGCCGCCCCTTGTATCCCGGCCTCCACCGCCCGCCGATCGATCGTCGCCAAACACTCGATCGCGCGCTCCCCCACCACCTCCCGCACCACCCGCACGATGCGCTCAGCAGTGGTCCCCGGCCGCACCCCGAGCCCGACGACAACCTCACCCATCCGCCGCGCGCTTTCCGGCCTGCGCCCCACCAAGCCCGAGCCCGCGACCGACACCGTGACCGTGACCGTGACCGCAGACGACCACACTCCGCGTCACGGCGCGTACATCCATCCCGGCCGCTCCCCGCCGAGCACGTACAGGCGGCCCGCACTGCTGCGACCGCGGACGAACGCACTCGGCCCAGCGACCGACACAAGAACTCGCGAACTCCGCTGCGACCCTGACGAAACAGGTTTCCGCTGAGGGGCTTCCATCGCGACAGGTGCGCAGAGGAGACGTCGACGTGGCAGACGAGAGCGCCGTCCATGACGCAGACGCCGTCACTGCCGCTCCCCGCCGAGCACGGACGGCGGCCCACACCGTGACCGCGGAAGTGCGCACCCGATGTCAGCGACCGACACGAGAACTCGCGAATTCGGTTGCGGCCGCGACGAAACGGTTTGTCGCCTCGGGGTTTCCGGCGGGGTGGGTGTGCAGGTAGGAGGCGTGGACGCGGTGGACGAGGGCGCCTTCCATGGCGCGCGTTCCGTCGCTGCCGCGCCAACCCCATGCGGGGGCGGCGGTATTCGACGTGGTCAGGCGGGTGCGGTGGAATTCGTGGCCGCGTACTCGTTCGCCTGCCCGCCACAGTGCGGAGTCGGCCAGTGCCACGGCGTCGCGGTAGCCGAGGGTCAGGCGTGGTCCGAATTCGGCGTCGGCGTCGACCACGCCCGCCATCGGATGGCCGTCCAGGGTGCGCGTGAGGTACAGCAGGCCCGCGCATTCCGCATGCACCGGCAGACCTCGCGCCGCAAGCGACCGCACCGCCGCGAGCAGACTCGTGTTCGCGGCCAGCTCGGCCGCATGCTCCTCGGGAAACCCGCCGGGCAGCACCAACCCGGCCGTCCCGCTGGGCAATTCGTCCCGCAACGGATCGAACACCCGCACCCGCGCCCCCGCCGCACTCAACAACTCACGATGCTCCGCATACCCGAACGTGAACGCCGGACCCCCCGCCATCGCAATCACCGGCCCCACCCCTGTACGAAAACCACCTCCCCCATGCACCGAACCGCCACCGCCCCAATGATCACCGTCGCCCCCGACACCTCCTGCGCCTCCTGCACGACCACCACCGCGCCCGCCTTCACTTCCCCTTCGAACGGCACCGTCTCCCCCACACCCACCGCCGTCTCCTACTCCGCGACTTCCGACCCCGCCCCCGCAGGCAACCACGCCGCCTGATCGGGCCCCGTTGTCCCTGACACCATCACCACCGGGCGCAGCCACGCCTTCACCCCGACCGCCGACGGCCTCGTCCCCCTCGCGAACACTGTCGCCCCCCACACCATCACCTTCGGACGCAGCCACGCCTTCACCCCGACCGCTGGGGGCCTCGTCCCTCTGGCGAACTCCGTCGCCGCCGACATCATGAACCGCACCGGCGTGGACAGACCGCCCGTCCGCACCGGCGACGGCGAAACCGCCGCGTGCCTCCGCTACGACTGTCTCGGGATCCCACGCCGCGCCCGCGACGCTCGAGCGGGCCAGTGCCGCTATGGCGCGCAGGTCTAGGTGGGCGGCGACGAGATCGGTCATGGCGGCGACGGCGGCGGTGGCGGCGGAGCCGTGTTCGACGGCGGGGATCAGGCCGAGATGCCTTGAGGGCACTTCTAATTCGGCCATGCGCGGCAACGAGCCGAGGACCGGGAGGCCGACGCGATCGCAGGCGGCGCGCAGCACCTGGTCGTGGCGTTCGCTGCCGACGCGGTTCAAAATCACGCCGCCGAGCCGGATTCCGCTGTCGAAGGTCGCGAAGCCGTGCAGCAGGGCGGCCAGGCTTTGACTGTGCCCACGCGCGTCGACCACCAATATCACCGGCGCACCGAGCAATCCGGCGACCTGCGCAGTGGATCCTTCGGCGACCGGACCCGCATGGTGTTCATCGATACGGCCGTCGAACAGCCCCATCACCCCCTCGACCACCGCGAGGTCACAGCCGAGTGAGCCGTGCCGATACAGCGGCACCACGCGTTCCGGGCCGACCAGCACCGGATCGAGATTGCGGCCCGGCCGTCCCGCCGCCAACCCGTGGTATCCGGGATCGATGTAATCGGGCCCCACCTTGAACGGCGCGACCCGATGCCCGGCCCGCCCCAGCGCACCGATCAACCCCGTCGCGACCGTCGTCTTCCCGCTCCCCGAGGCAGGAGCGGCGATCACCACCGCAGGCACGCCCGCCATCAGCGCCCCCACCCCGAGCCGGCGACCGCAGGTGCCCCGAGTCGACTCCCCGGATCTTCGCACCCGGCACCCGCAGCGCCGAAGACCCGCAGACCTTCAGTGTCCGAAACGGAACCCCTTCGCGCACAACGTATCCCGCGCACAGACACCGACACCACGAGCGCCCCCGCTCCGGCGGCGCCCCCACCCGCCGCCCGCTCACCGAGGGGGAACTGACGGCGGCACCCACTCGGGTTTCGCCGCCACCAGTTCCCCCTCGACGAACTCACCATTCGATACCGCGCTGACCTTTGCGGCCCGCGTCCATGGGGTGCTTGACCTTGGTCATCTCGGTGACCAGGTCGGCGGCGTCGAGCAGGGCGCTGGGCGCGTCGCGGCCGGTGATGACGACGTGCTGGTTCCCTGGGCGGGTGCGCAGGGTGTCGACGACCTCGTCGATGTCGACCCAGCCCCATTTGAGCGGGTAGGTGAATTCGTCGAGCACATAGAAGCGGTGCTGTTCGGCTTGCAGTCGACGGGAGATCTCCTGCCAGCCGGCCAGCGCGGCGGCGGCGTGGTCTTCGTCGGTGCCCTGCTTGCGGGTCCAGGACCAGCCTTCGCCCATCTTGTGCCATTCGACGGGACCGCCGGCGCCGGTCTGCTCGTGCAGGGTGCCGAGGGTGCGAAAAGCGGCCTCCTCCCCCACTTTCCATTTGGCGCTCTTCACGAACTGGAACACGGCGACGTCGAAACCCTGGTTCCAGGCGCGCAGGGCCATGCCGAACGCCGCGGTCGACTTACCCTTGCCCGGCCCGGTGTGCACCGCCAGCACCGGCTGATTGCGCCGCTGCCGTGTGGTGAGCCCGTCTTCGGGCACGGTCTCGGGAACACCTTTGGGCATCGAATCTCCTTGTCAGTCACGGCTCGTCGCCGAGCCGCCGGTTCAGCACAGGTACCCGGCGTCCCGGCCAGGGACCGGGACACCCGCGACGCGGTCGCGGCCCGAACCACTCCGTCTCGTTGCGGCAGACACGTCCGCATCGCCGCTCAAGCGGCACGCGCCCCCGCCCGCCCGGACCCGGCACGCACGATGTCGGCGACCGAATCCCCGGTCAGCTCAGCCAATCTCAGGTATCCGCCGCGCAGTTCGCGGGCGAGTTCCGCGGCGAGCCCGAGCCGGATCATGCCGCGCTCGCAGTCGACGACGATCGAGGTGACGCCGTCCTGCGCGAGCAGCGCGGCCGCGGTCCGGGCGCGCGGCACCGGGTCGACCCCGCCGGTGGCGCGACCGTCGGTGAGCAGCACCAGCATCGGGCGGCGACGCGGGTCGCGGACGCGTTCACGCTGAACGATCTCGCGCGCTTTGAGCAAGCCCGCGGCCAGCGGCGTCTTGCCGCCGGTGCGCATCCCGGACAGCCGCCGGACCGCGATATCGACCGACGAGGTCGGCGGCAGCACCAGTTCGGCGTCCTGGCCACGCACGGTGATCACGGCGACCTTGTCGCGCCGCTGGTACGCGTCCCGGAGCAACGTGACGACCGCGCCGGTAACGGCGGACAACCGGTCCCGGGCCGCCATCGACCCGGACGCGTCGACCACGAAGACGACCAGATTCCCTTCGCGCCCTTCGCGATACGCGCCCCGCAGATCCTCGGCGACCAGTTTCAGCGGCCCGTCGCCGCGCCCGCGCGCGTGCTGATGCGGCGCGGCGGCGAAGACGGTGCCGAGCAAGTGCAGACCGGTGCCGGTGTCCGAGGTGGGCCGCACGACCCGGCCATGCCGGGATTCCGCGCGCGAGCGGCGGCCGGGCGCGCCTTCACCGATGCCGGGCACCTCGAAGCGCGGCGGCGGCGCCGCGGCGGAAACCGGTGCGCCGGTGCGCCCTTCGCGGGCCGGCCGCCCACCACCGGGACCGTCCGGCGGCGAATCGGGATCATCGTCGGGGTCCGGCCCCGTCGTCTCATCGCTCGCCGTGGTTTCTGTGCCGGATTCGTCGCGGGGCGGATCACCGGCCTCCGGACGAGCGTCACCGGACTCGTCGCCGGCGCTGGACGTTCCGTCGTCGGTGGCCGATTGTTCCGCGTCTTCGCGCGCCACCTCGTCGGCGGCATCGCGCATCGCGTCGTCGAGCTGCTCTTCGCTGATTCCCGGCTCGTCGAACGGGTCGCGCCGGCGCCGGTGCGGCAGTGCGAGTTCCGCGGCGACCCGCACGTCTTCTTCGGTCACGACGTCGGCCCCGCGCCATGCGGCGTGCGCGGTCGCGGTGCGCGCCACCACCAGGTCGGCGCGCATGCCGTCGACGTCGAAAGCGGCGCACAGCGCGGCGATCCGGCGCAGCTCGGTGTCATCGAGGCGCACACTCGCCACCCGATCGCGCGCGCCCAGGATGCGTTCGGCGACGGCACGATCCGCGGCGGCGTAGCTCGCGGCGAAGCCGGCCGGGTCGGCTTCGTAATCCAGCCGCCGGCGCACCACCGCCATCCGCACGTCCACATTCCGCGAGGCGGCCACGTCGACGGTGAGCCCGAACCGGTCGAGCAGCTGCGGCCGCAGCTCGCCCTCTTCCGGGTTCATGGTGCCGACGAGCACGAATCGGGCCGGATGCGAATGCGAGACGCCGTCGCGCTCGATGTGCACCCGGCCCATGGCCGCGGCGTCGAGCAGCACGTCGACCAGGTGGTCGTGCAGCAGGTTGACCTCGTCCACGTAGAGCACGCCGTGGTGCGCGGCCGCCAGCAGGCCGGGGCGGAACGCCTGTTCGCCGTCGCGCAGTACCCGCTCCAGATCCAGCGAGCCCACCACGCGGTCCTCGGTGGCGCCGACCGGCAGCTCCACCAGCCGCGCGGGCCGGGCACCGGTCTCGTCCACCACCGGCGGCAGCAACTGCGCGAGCGCCCGCACGACGGTCGATTTCGCGGTGCCCTTCTCGCCGCGCACCAGCACACCGCCGATACCGGGGTGCACCGCACACAGGATCAACGCGAGCTGTAACCGCTCTTGACCGACCACGGCGGAGAACGGGAACCCGGCCTCCCCGTCGGCGGCCGAGCGCGCGGACGACCCGGTCAGCGACCCGGGCGACGACAGTCTTTCGGCATGGGACAACGACACGCCCCAACTCTAGGCGCGCCACCCCGCGCCGCCGACGCTGCCCCACGCCGCGACCCCTCGACGGGTTCTAGCCCTTGCGCATCGGCAGGTGCGGGATGCCGTCCTCTTCGAATTCCTCGCCGTCGGGCTTGAATCCGTGCTTGGCGTACATGTCGACCAGGTAGGTCTGCGCGCTCAAGCGCACTGTCGCCGAGCCGACCTCGGCCAGCGCCGCCTGCAACAGCCGGGTGGTGTAGCCGTGGCCCCGCGCCGGGACCGCGGTGCAGAGGCGGCCGATCCGGAACGTCTTCACACCGTCGACGTGTTCCTCCAGCAACCGCAGGGTCGCGATGACCTCACCCTCGTCATCGAGCCAGAAGTGCCTGGTCTCCGGCAGCAGGTCGAGGCCGTCCAACTCCGGGTACGCGCACTTCTGTTCGACGACGAAGACTTCTACCCGGAGTTTCAACAGCTGATAGAGGATGGCGGTGTCGAGATCCAACGCCCAGGACCGTTTGAGAGCAACCGTTGACATCATCGCCTGTTGCTATCACAACTAGACGTTTGCCGCGACCCCCGCGTGCTTCGGCGTGTTACCCGAATCACCCGTGAGGTTCAGCGTCTTGGACGTCCAGTCCCACACTTCGCGGAACAACGCCTGGTCCTCGGAGAGCTTGGCGCCCAACGACGGAATCATTTCCTTCAGTCGCGGCGTCCAGCCCGCGTACTCCGCGGGGAAGCAGCGCTGCATCACGTCGAGCATCGCGGTGACACCCGTCGACGCACCCGGCGACGCGCCGAGCAGGCCGGCGATGGACCCGTCCGCGGCGGCGACCACGGCGGTGCCGAATTCGAGCACACCGCCCGCGCCCTTGCGCCGGATCACCTGGACGCGCTGGCCCGCGGTGATCAGCTCCCAGTCGCGGCCGACGGCGCGCGGGATGAACTCCTTGAGCGTGTCCACCTTGCCCGCTTCGGACTTGAGCAGCTCACTGACCAGATACTTGGTCAGCCCCAGCTCGGTGACGCCCACGCCGAGCAGCGAGAACAGGTTGTTCGGCTTCACCGACTTGAACAGGTCGGTGAGCTTGCCCTCCTTGAGGAACTTCGGCGTCCAGCCGGCGTAGGGGCCGAACAGCAGGCCCGGCGTGCCCTTGATGACGCGAGTGTCCAAGTGCGGCACCGACATCGGCGGCGCGCCGACCGCGGCCTTGCCGTACACCTTGGCCTCGTGCTGCCGGATCAGGTCCGGGTTGGTGCAGCGGAAGAACTGACCGCTCACCGGGAAACCGCCGAAGCCGTCGATCTCCTTGATGCCGGACTTCTGCAGCAGCGGCAGCGCGCCGCCGCCCGCGCCGACGAACACGAATTTGCTGTTGAGCGTGCGGGTTTCGCGGGTGCGCAGGTTGCGCACCTTGACCAGCCAGGACCCGTCGGACTGCTTGGCCAGGTCGCGCACCTCGTGCCCGAACGCCAGATCCGCGCCGGTGCGGCCGAGGTAGGCGAGCAGTTCCTGGGTGAGCGAACCGAAGTCGATATCGGTGCCGCCCTCGGTCCAGTTCAGCGCGACCGGATCGGAGAAGTCGCGCCCGCGCGCCATCAGCGGCAGCCGGCGGGCGAACTCGTCGGGGCTGTCGATGTACTCCATGCCTTCGAACAGCGGGTGCCGCGACAGTGCGTCGTAGCGCTTGCGCAGGTAATCGACGTTGTCCGCGCCGTGCACGAAGCTCACGTGCGGGATCGGGTTGATGAACGTCGAGGGCTCGCCGAGGATGCCGTTCTCGACCGCGTAGGACCAGAACTGGCGCGACACCTGGAATCGCTCGTTGATGTCGACAGCCTTGGTGATGTCCACCGAGCCGTCGGCGTTCTGCGGGCTGTAGTTCAGCTCGCATAGCGCCGAGTGTCCGGTGCCCGCGTTGTTCCACGGGTCGCTGCTCTCCGCCGACGCGGCGTCGAGCCGCTCGAACAGGGAGATCGACCAGTCGGGCTGCAGCTGCCGCAGCAGCGCGCCGAGGGTGGCACTCATGATGCCGGCACCGATGAGTACTACATCGGTCTTTTCAGTCATCGCAGCGTTCGGCACGGGTAGATCGACTTCCTTGTCCTTCTGCGCGGGCCCACCGGGCGGGTGGACCTGCCTGGGCACGGTACTTACGTGTGATGCCTCGGTTCGGAAACCATGGCGGGGGTTAGGTTACCCGCCGTTCACCTAGCTCCAATTGTGCACCTCACCACGCCGATCCCCCGCGCCGAACCCGCCGAATGTGACATAGATTGTGTGTGTGACAAAGGAAACTTCACTTGCCGTTCCCGAGACGCGCACGCAGGCCGACGGGCAGTGGAAAGCCGATGTCCTCGGCGCGAACTACCAGCAGCGCACGCTGTCTTTCGGCGCCGATCCCGACGGTGAGGGTGAGGTCGTGGCCACGCTGGTCCGATACGCCCCGGGCGGCGAGATCGCGGCCACCGCGGGCGCGGTGCTGTACGTGCACGGGTTCACCGACTACTTCTTCCAGGAGCACATCGCCGAGCATTTCGCGGCGCGCGGCTACCAGTTCTACGCACTGGACCTGCGCAAGTGCGGACGCTCGCTGCGGGACGGCCAGACACCGCACTATGTGACCGATCTCGCACTGTATGACGAGGAGTTGAACGAGGCCTTACGCATCGTGCGCGCGGAGACCGGCGCGCCGGTGGTGCTCAACGCGCATTCGACCGGCGGACTGATCCTGGCGCTGTGGCTCAACCGGCTCAACAAGACCCAGGGCACAGCGCAGGCGGGCATCACGGGTCTGGTGCTCAACAGCCCCTGGTTCGATCTGCACGGGCCGTCCTACTACCGGACCGTCGGCACGCCGATCATCAAGGCGGTCGGGCGTTTTCGGAAGATGCTCGAGCTGCCCGCGAGCAAGGCCAGCAGCTACGGCGACAGCCTGCATCACAGCGTCGCGGGCGAGTGGGACTACAACCTGGACTGGAAACCGTTGCAGGGCTTCCCCATCCGGTTCGGCTGGCTGCGCGCGATCCGCAACGGCCACGCCGAATTGCACGGCGGTCTCGACATCGGTGTGCCGTCGCTGATCCTGCGCTCCCGGATGACGAAGTTCGCCCGCAAGTACGGTCCCGCCGTCGACGTGGCCGACGCGGTGCTCGACGTCAAGCAGATTCAGCGCTGGTCCGGCTGCCTCGGCGACCGCACCAACATCGTGCCGATCGACGGTGCACGCCACGACGTGTTCCTGTCCGCGGCCGAGCCGCGCGCACACGCGTTCGCCGAACTCGACAGCTGGCTGGATTGGCTGGCCGGGTACCTGGCCCAGGCACCCGCCGCCAACGGCTCACCAGGTGCTGGTGCGTAGCACGATCTCGGTGGCCAGCTCGTGGTCGGCCTCGGTCGCCACGTTGCTGACGTCGACGTCGACCACCCGGAATTCGCCGTAGACGAAGCGGCCGGAGGCGTCGGCGACCGACCGGGGCAGGTTCTTGGTCACCAGCACCGTGGTCGGCAGTTCCACCGGTCGCACGGTGGCGTCGGAAACGGTGCCGTCCGCGCCCGGGGCCGCGGGATGCCCGCGATCGGCCACCACGAGGCTGATGAACCGGCCGAATCCGGCCGCACAGGTCCGCCAGGCCAGGTCCGCGCCCGCACCGCGGGCGGCGACGTTCGCCCAGGGCACCCCAATCTCGTCCAGGATCGCGGTGACGCCCGCCGCGTCGAGCCCCTCGATCGTCTCCGGCACCACGGTGCGCAGATCGGAGTTGTGCAATCGGGCACACACCTGGTCGTAGACGTCCACCGGGTCACCGAGATCGGGCAGCAGCAACACGCTGTGCCGGGATTCCGGCCCGTCGACCCGCACGGTCCATGCCCGGTCACCGACCGTGATCTGCCGAGATTTCATGCCGAATCACGCTACACGGCTCAGCTGAACGAAGTCCGGTCTTCCTCGGTCGGGCTCAGGCCAGTAATCGCATTCCGGCCTGCTCGCCCGCGTTGTGGTCGAACGTGACGGTGAGATCGCAGCCCGCCTCCTGGCCCAGCTGCTGGATGAGCGCGTCGGCGAAGTCCGCGCCGTCGGCGGCCCGGCGCAGCGCCTGGCGCACGGTGTCGGCCCGCTCGATGACGATCTCGGTGGAGTCCAGCAGGCCGAGCAGCACGTCGGTGACCGCCTCGGGATCCTGCTTGTAGCCGCGGCGCAGCACCCAGTGGATCTCGGCGAGCACGATCATCGTCACGTAGCCGGGCCGGCTCTCGCTGAGCCCGTCGATCACCTGGTTGGCCCGCGCGGACTGCTCCGGGTCGTCCTGGGTGAGGTAACGGATCAGCACGTTGGCGTCCAGACCGATCATTTCTGCTTGCCTTCCACGATGTTGCCCGTGATGGCCTCGTTCATCTGCACGAGCCCGATCGGCGAGCCGGACCAGCCGACGATTCCCTTGAGCGACTTGATGGTCCGGGTTTCGGGCACCAGTTCGTAGGTGCCGTTCGCGGTCGGCACGAAAGCGACCCGGACCCCCGCCCGCAGCCCCATCGCGACCCGGACGTCGATCGGGATGGTGATCTGCCCCTTGCTGGTCACGGTCGCGGACACCACATTGCCCGACCTGCCGCCGGGTCTCTTGTCTGCTGCCATTTCGCTCACCGACCAAACTTCCGTGCCGAGGACCCGTGCCTTACCCGGGGTCGAATTCCTTACTGAAAGGTAAGGGGCGGGGTTCGCCGCGTCAACAGTTCCGGTCGACGTCGGTGCTCGCGCGCGTGCGCAAGATCGGCAATCCGGCCGGCGCGCCCGCGGCGACGAGCCGTTCCAGCTGGGCGATATCCAGGTGCTGTTCGATCAGGTCGGCCAGCAGATCCAGCTGGCTCGCGCGGACGGCGTCGACCGAAGTGTCTTCGGCGGCAACGAAACCCGTCCGGCCCGCGGCGGTGGCCACCGAACGCAGCCAGGCCCGGCGGAACTCGTCCGATTCGAGCAGCCCGTGCAGGTGCGTGCCCCAGAGCGCCGCGCGGACCGAACCTTCCGGCTCGCCGTCGAGCCGCAACCACGCCGGATCACCGCTGCGCACCACCCGTCCGTGATGGATCTCGTAGCCGTGCAGCGGAATTCCCGCGACCTCAGCCGCGTAGCCGTGTCCGCTACTGCGCCGCAACACCTTCGGATCGGCGAAGGAGATCTCCAGATCGAACAGGCCGAGCCCCGCGACCTCCCCCACGCCCGACTCGACCGGGTCCACGATCCGGGTGCCCAGCATCTGGTAGCCGCCACAGATACCGAGGATCGGCCGTCCGGCGCGGGCGCGGGCTTCGAGCACATCGGCAAGTCCGTTGCGCCGCAACCATTCCAGATCCGACACGGTCGCCTTGCTGCCCGGCAGCACCACCAGGTCGGCCTCCCCGAGCCGGGAGGGTTCGCTCACCCAGCGCACGGAAACCCCCGGCTCACAGGCCAACGCCTCGACGTCGGTGGAGTTGGAGATACGCGGCAACCGGATGGCGGCGACCGTCAGCCATTCGGTGCCGACGGGTGGGCGCGGACGGCCGACCGGCGCGTCCGCCACGGTGCTCAGCGAATCCTCGGCGTCGATCCACAGGTCCTCGGCGAACGGCAGCACCCCGAGGGTGGGGCGGCCGGTGAGTTCGGACAGCCGGTCCAGGCCGGGGCGCAGCAGCTCGACATCGCCACGGAACTTGTTCACCACGAAACCCGAGATCAATTGCTGGTCTTCGGGTTCCAGGATCGCGACGGTGCCGAACAAGTGCGCGAGCACGCCGCCGCGGTCGATATCGCCGACCAGCAGCACCGGGAGCGACGCGGCCTGCGCGAGTCCCATGTTCGCGAGATCCGTTGCCCGGAGGTTGATTTCGGCGGGCGATCCGGCGCCCTCAGCGATCACCACATCGAATTCGGCACGCAGGGCGGCGAATTCGGTCGCGACCACGGCGCGCAGTTCCTGGCGATGCCGGAAGTAGTCGCGCGCACCGACGGTGCCGACCGCCTTGCCCCGCACCACCAGTTGTGAGCGCCGGTCACTGCCCGGCTTCAACAGCACCGGATTGAACCGCACGCTCGGCTCCAGGCCGCAGGCCCGGGCCTGCAACGCCTGCGCCCGGCCGATCTCCCCGCCGTCGAGGGTGACCACCGAGTTGTTCGACATGTTCTGCGCCTTGAACGGCGCGACCCGCACGCCGCGCCGCGCCAGCATCCGGCAGATCCCGGCCACCACGACGCTCTTGCCCGCGTCCGAGGTCGTACCCGCGACGAGCAGCGCACCTTTCACCGCGACGGCCGATTTCCGCGGCCCCACGGACCGAGCCGTCCGCTCACGGCAAGGTCAGGATTTCCGCGCCGGTTTCGGTGACTACCCAAAGGCGCGAGCTTCGGACCGAGCCGTCCGCTCACGGCAAGGTCAGGATTTCCGCGCCGGTTTCGGTGACTACCAGGGTGTGTTCGAACTGGGCCGTCCATTTGCGGTCCTTGGTGACCACGGTCCAGCCGTCGTTCCAGATCTCGTAGTCGATCCCGCCGAGGTTGATCATCGGCTCGATGGTGAACGTCATGCCCGGCTCGATGATCGACTCGATGGCGGGCTGGTCGTAGTGCAGGATCACCAGTCCGCTGTGGAAGGTGGGGCCGACGCCGTGCCCGGTGAAGTCGCGCACCACGCCGTAGCCGAAGCGGTTCGCGTAGGACTCGATCACCCGGCCGATGACGTTCAGCGCCCGCCCCGGCCGCACCGCCTTGATGGCCCGCAGCGTGGCTTCCTCGGTCCGCTCGACGAGCAGACGCACCTCCTCGTCCACCTCGCCGGCCAGGTAGGTCTTGTTGGTGTCGCCGTGCACGCCGTGGATGTAGGCGGTGACGTCGATATTGACGATGTCGCCGTCCTCGATCACGGTGGAGTCCGGAATGCCGTGGCAGATCACCTCGTTCAGCGAGGTGCAGCACGACTTCGGAAAGCCCTTGTAGCCCAGGGTCGACGGGTAGGCGCCGTGGTCGCACATGTACTCGTGCGCGATCCGGTCCAGTTCGTCGGTGGTGACGCCGGGCGCGACGGCCTTGCCCGCCTCTGCCAGGGCCTGCGCCGCGATCTTGCTCGCGATCCGCATCTTCTCGATCGTCTCCGCGGTCTGCACCCAGGGCTCGCGACCCTCGTTGACGGTCTTCTTCCACGCGTATTCGGGGCGCTCGATCGTGCGCGGGACCTCGCGGGTGGGCGAGAGGGTCCCGGGGGTCAGCGGCTTACGAGTGCGGACAGACATGTGAACAGGGTAGTCGGCGCGCGGCGGCCGCGCCGACGGCCCTACTGGTCGTGGAACTCCCGCGCGGTCCGTTCGACGACTTCGGCGACCGAGCACACCGCGTGCACGCCGCTGACAGAATGACCGCCGCTGTAGAGATCGCGCCAAGCCTCGGCTCCGTCCGCCTGCGCGAGCAACGTGCCGACGTCGGCATCGCCGGTGTGACGATCGAGCTCCAGGCCCGCCGCGTCGAGCGAGGGCCGCAGCATGCTGGTGGGCAGCCCGGTCAGGGCCGAGGTGCGGACGCGGACGGGAACGCGGAGCCGCCGTGGAATACCTGCGGACCGTGGTCCGTTTAGGGTGGTAGTTGGCATCGACACTACCTAGGAAAGAGGGTCCACCGTGGAATTGGGACTCACGACGTTTGCGGAGCTGTACCCCGTCGGCGATCGGCCCGCGCCGAGTGCGGCCGAGCGGCTGCGCCAGGTGGTGGACGAGGCCGTGGCGACCGAGCGGGCCGGGCTCGAGGTGTACGGCGTCGGGGAACACCATCGCAAGGATTTCGCCGCTTCCGCACCCGCGGTCGTGCTGGCGGCGATCGCGGCGCGCACCGAGAAGATCCAGTTGACCAGCGCGGTGACGGTGCTGAGTTCTGACGACCCGGTCCGGGTGTATCAGGATTTCGCGACCCTGGACGGACTGTCCAACGGTCGCGCCGAGCTGATGGCCGGACGCGGGTCCTTCACGGAGAGTTTTCCGTTGTTCGGCTACGACCTGAGCGACTACGACGAACTCTTCGAGGAGAAACTGGCGCTGCTGCTGCACCTGCGCGAGGACGGTCCGGTGAACTGGAACGGCAAGTTCCGGGCACCGCTGCGCGACGCAATTGTCTACCCGCGCACCGACAATCGGCCGCTGCCGGTATGGATCGCGGTCGGCGGTAGCCCAGAGTCGGTGGTCCGCGCCGGCCTGCTCGGCCTGCCGTTGGCCATCGCTATCATCGGCGGCCAGCCCGCCCGGTTCAAGCCGCTGGTCGACCTTTACCACCGCGCACTCGCCGAAGGCGGGCACGACAAGCAGCCCGTCGCGGTGCACGCGCACGGCTATATCGCCGACAGCGACGAGCAGGCCGTCGCCGACTTCTACGAGCCCTATGCCCTCGCGATGAGCACGATCGGCCGCGAACGCGGGTGGGGAGCGATGACCCGTCCCCAGTTCGAGGCCCTGCGCTCGAAGGAAGGTTCACTGTTCGTCGGCACCGCCGACTACGTCGCCGAAAAGATCGCCGACATCCGCGACACCCTCGGCCTGGACCGCTTCATGCTGCACACCAGCGTCGGCACCCTCCCGCACGAAAAGGTCCTGCACAACATCGAATTGCTCGGCGAGAAGGTGGCGCCCCAGGTTCGCTGATCGCAACCGGCACCGAGCCCTCGACTCAAGGGCTCGGTGAAACTGGTTAAGGCACAGCGATTTCGTTTACCCATCGTTTGCCAGAACAATGATTGACATGGTCGCCGGACGTTTGTTTGCCTTACAGCACCCAAACATCGGACCGTACTACTGAGACGGCATGGACAAAGATTCGGCGGGTTCATCGCTCGCGGGTCGAGATAGGAACCGATGCCGAGCTCGAGACTGAAGTCACGGCCGCTGAACAGGATGGACAATCCTTACGCGATAAACATCGATGAATTGTCGTGCCGGCAGGTAGCGCGCCGCGATCCGCTCTCCGCCGATGCGTTGCTGGCGAATCTTCCGGTAATGAACGCGGCGGCCGATCTACGCCAGCTCGCGACCGCGTTCCGCGAGTTGCTGACCCGGGCGCGCGAGGCCGAGTTACCGGATATCGCCGATCGGCTGGCGGCTATGCGCGATGTCGGCATGCTCATGTCTTCTTTGCGCAGACACGGTGTCGAGCCGCTCGATGCCGTGCCCGAAGCCGCCGGCGTATTGCTCGCGTGGGGCCATTCGGCGGGCATGGTGCCCCGGGACACCGTGCTGCACTATGGCGCGTGGAATCCGCGAGGGAAGCGCCAGCGGATGTTCCTCGGCGAGGATCAGGAAAACGTCGTGCTCGATGCGGTCCGCGTGAGCACCCTGCTGATCAGCGAGATCGCGCCGCAGCTGGCGGGTTTGGCCGAACTCCACCCGGACGACACGGCTTTCGGCGAGATCTGCCACGCGGCGGCCGACCAGTTGGAGACCCTGCCGCAGTTGATGAGCGGCCTGTACCGCACCGTCGATCCGATCGAGTTCTACGCCGCACGATTGCGGCCGTTCATGGCAGATGTGGTCGTGGCCGACCGCTCGTACTACGGCCCCGCCGCCGTCCACGTGCCGCTGTATCTGATCGACCGGCTCGTCTGGTCGTCCGATCACGGGGGCGTCGGCATGACGTACTTCCAAGACGATCTGCTGAACTACGGACTCCCCCGGTGGCGGCGGATGTTCGAACACACCACGGACACTGAGTCATTGGTGACCAGGCTCGTCCGGGAATTCGACCGCCCCGACGGCCCGCCTTCGACCAAGGCGGCCTACGCCATGGACGGCGTCATCCGAATCCTGGACGGACTGGTCACTTTTCGCACCAAACACGGCCTGCTCGCCCGCGCCGCCTACACCGACGGCACGCGCTACGCCATGGGCATCGCAGGCGTCAGTCCCGCCGTCCTCGACCACGTCCTCGCCCTCACCCGCCGCTGCGCGGACTGGGCCCGCACCCGCCGCAAAGGCGCCCGAACCTGATCGGCCCCGCGAAATCAACTGCTACACAGATCTATTCATCGAGGTGTGCTTCGAAGGCGATGCGGTCACCCCGGTAGAGGCCGCGGACCCGTTCGATGGGCGCGCCGCCGGTGTCGACGCTGCGGCGGTGCAGGAGCAGCAGGGGCAGGGCCGTGGTGCATTCGAGCAGGGCGGCCTCGCGGGGTGAGGCGAGGACGGTTTCGATGCGTTCGGTGGCGCGGCCGAAGGCGACGCCGGCGGCGCGCACCGCGGCGTACAGCGAGGTGGTCGGGTCGTAGCTGGTGCGCAGATCGGCGAACCGATGCAGCGGCAGGAAGGTGCTCTCCAGCCCGATGCGTTCGCCGTCGGCGAGCAGCACCCGCTCCAGGTGCATGACCGAAGTGCCCACGGGCACAGCGAGATCACGGGCCACATCGGCATCGGCGGGCACGTCGTCCCAGCCGACGAGCAACCGTCCGGGGACGCGGCCGTAACTGATCGCACCCTCGGTGTAGGAGCGCAACGACAGCGGTTGCACCATTTTCGGGCGCGAGACCACCGTGCCCCGGCCCTGCCTGCGAATCCGCCCCTCCACCAGCAGGTCTCGCAACGCCTGCCGCACCGTTTCCCGTGCCACCTCGAATCGAACGGCCAGATCCCGTTCGGACGGAACCGGATCCCCCTCGTGCAGTTCTCCGAGGATCGCCTCGATCTCGGTGCGTACGCGATAGGACTTCGGTAGCCGATCCGGCAGCGCGAACTCCGCGCGCCCGCCCCCGCCGCCCGCCGCGGCACCGACCCTGCCCACCTCCGTCGCGTCCATGGTCCCCAGCGTACCCGCAATTGGTCTATACCAATTGTTAACCTGCCGTTCGCGCCACTAACACCCGTTGGTCTAGACCAATGTGCACCATGGTCGCATGCGATTGGTCATCATCGGCGGTGGGATCCTCGGCACCGCGCACGCCCTGGCCGCTGTCCGCCGCGGTCACGAGGTCGTGCAGGTCGAGCGGGAGACCGAGGCGCGCGGCGCCACGGTCCGCAACTTCGGCCTGGTCTGGGTTTCCGGCCGGGCCGCGGGCGAACTCGAGCTGACCCTGCGCTCCCGGCAGCTGTGGGAAGAACTCGGCGGCAAGGTCCCCGGCGTGGGTTTCCGCCCCGCCGGATCGATCACGCTGGTGCGCACGCCCGCCGAGCTGGCGGTCGCCGAACAAGCCGTTGCGGACCCGTCGGCCGAAGCCCGCGGTTTCGCCTTGCTGGAGCCCGCCGAGGTACGTGCGATCAACCCCGCGCTGCGTGGCGAATTCCTTGCCGGACTGCATTGTTCGGCCGACGCGGCGGTGGAGTCCCGACAGGCGCTACCCGCGATCCGCGCCTACCTCGCGGCCACCGGCCGCTACACCTTCCACGCGGGTACCGAAGCCAGATCGGTCACCGACACCGCCGCCGGTGCGACCGTGCACGACGACCAGGGCCGCCGATTCGACGCGGACCTGGTGCTGGTCTGCCCCGGCGCGGCACACACCGGACTGACCCGTGAGCTGGCCGGTGTGCTGCCGGTGCGCCGGGTCCGGTTGCAGATGATGCAGACCGCGCCGCTCGGCGAGCCGCTCACCACCGCCATCGCCGACGGCGACAGCTTCCGCTACTACCCCGGCTTCGCGGGGGCGGCGGTCGACACGCTGAATCGCGAGCAGTCCCAATCGGCGACCGCCGCGGAGCACAAGATGCAGTTGCTTTGTGTGCAGCGCTTGCACGGCGGCCTGACCATCGGCGACACCCACGAATACGACGAGCCGTTCGCCTTCGACGTGGACGAGGCGCCCTACGAACATCTCACCGCGGTCACCGAAAAACTGCTCGGACGCGCACTGCCGCAGGTGGTTCGGCGCTGGGCAGGCGTGTACAGCCAGAGCACCGATCCCTGCGCGCTCGTCACCCGCGCCGCGGCCGGAAAGCACACCTGGGTCGTCACCGGCCCGGGCGGCCGCGGCATGACCCTCGGACCCGCACTCGGCGAGGAAACCGCCGAACTTCTGAATCTGTGAGGACAACCTTGTCGGACAACACTATTCAACTGGCCGTGCTGGACATGGCGGGCACCACCGTGGCCGACGGCGGCTTGGTGCTGCGCGCCTTCGAGGCGGCCGCCACGGCGGCAGGCATCGCGGCAGAGGGGCCGGAGCGCGAGGCGGCCCGCACCTATGTGCTCGACACCATGGGCCAGTCCAAGATCGCCGTGTTCCGCGCGCTGCTCGGCGACGAGGACCGCGCGCAGCGAGCCAACCTGACCTTCGAGGCCGCGTACGAGGCGCAGATCGACGAGGTCGCGATCACCCCGATTCCCGGTGCCGCCACGGCGATCGGCAAGCTGCGCGGCGCAGGCGTCAAGGTCGCGCTCACCACCGGCTTCAGTCGCTCGACCCAGGACCGCCTGCTGCACGCGCTCGGCTGGCACGACATCGCCGACCTGACACTGGCGCCCGCCGACGCCGGACGCGGACGCCCCTACCCCGACCTGGTACTCACCGCACTGCTGCGCCTGCAGGCCGATGCGGTGGATCGGGTTGCGGTACTGGGCGATACGACCAGCGATATCGCCACCGGCCTGGCCGCGGGCGCACAGATCGTCGCGGGCACGCTCACCGGCGCGCACGACGAGGCACAGCTGCGCGCGGCGGGCGCCACCCACGTGGTGCCCTCGGTCGTCGAATTCGCCGAACTGATCCTGGCCGAACACTCCTGACCGGCCCGTCCATTCCTTCGACTCCGACACCCTCACGAACCGAAAGTTGTAGTCACGTGCGTACTTCCAACACGCAGACCCGCCTCGCACGCCGCCGGTCCCGGGCCGCGCTGCTCGTCGCGGCCGTCACCACCGTCGCGGCCACCGCGGCCTGCGGCGGCACCGGTACGGACAGCGCGAGCGGTAAGACCGTCACGGTCTATTCCGCCGACGGCGTAGGCAGCTGGTACCAGAACCAGTTCGCCGAGTTCGAGAAGCAGACCGGCATCGCGGTCAACCTGGTCGAGGCCGGCTCGGGCGAGGTCGTCAACCGGGTCGACAAGGAGCAGGCCAACCCGCAGGCCGATGTCGTCGTCACCCTGCCGCCGTTCATCCAGAAGGCGAAAGCCGCTGGGCTGCTGCAGGACAGCGGCGTGGACACCAGCGCCGTCCCGGCCGCGGACAAGGACGCCGAAGGTAAGTACGTCACGCTGGCGAACAACTACCTGTGCTTCATCGCCAACCCCGCGGTCGACGCGAAGGCACTCACCTGGGACGACCTGCTGCAGCCGGAATTCAAAGGCAAGCTGCAGTATTCGACGCCCGGCCAGGCCGGTGACGGCACCGCGGTCCTGATCCTGTTGCAGAAGTTGCTCGGCAAGCAGGGCGCGCTCGACTATCTGGCCAAGTTGCAGGCCAACAATGTCGGGCCGTCCTCGTCCACCGGCAAGCTGCAGGCCAAGGTCGACAAGGGCGAGCTGAGCATCGCCAACGGCGACGTGCAGATGAACCTGACCACCATCAAGGAGAAGGGCTCGAAGTTCAGCGTGTTCTTCCCGGCCGCGGCCGACGGCAAGAAGTCGACCGTCGCGGTGCCGTACGTGATGGGCCTGGCCAAGGGTGCGCCGCATCAGGCCGACGCCAAGAAGCTGATGGACTTCCTGCTCTCGGCGCAGGCGCAGAAGTCGCTCGGCACAGACGCTTTCGCGGTGCCCGCGCGGGCCGAACTGCGCGAGACCCCGGCCGCCGGTTCGGGCCCGTCGCCGAGTTCGGTGTTGCAGGGTGTCGAGCTGCTGCCGGTCGACTGGACCAAGGTGCTCACGGATCTGGACGGCGACCTCGCCGCGTACCAGAAGGCCACCGGTAGCTGAAAAGCGCTAGCGCACAAGGGAGTCGATCATGTCCACCGGTGACGCGCGGACCAAGTCATCCACCTCAGCCTTGACCGGGACGCGGCCCGGCGCCGAACTGGCGATCGTATTCGATCGGGTCGGCGTCAGCTATCGCAGCGGCCGTAAAACCACTGTCGCACTGGCCGATTTCACTTTGCGCGTCGCCGCGGGTGAGACGGTCGCCCTGCTGGGACCCAGCGGTTCGGGGAAGTCGACGGCGCTCAAAGCCTTGGCCGGTTTCGTCCGGCCGACCTCGGGCGCGGTCCGGCTGGCCGGTCGCGACGTCACCGAACTCTCCCCGGCCAAGCGCGGGATCGGCGTCGTCGTGCAGTCGTACGCACTGTTCCCGCATATGACCGTGCACGGCAATGTGTCCTTCGGGCTGAAGGCACAGCGCGTGGCGCGCAAGGAGATCAGCGCGCGGGTCACCGAGGCGCTGGACATGGTCGGCATGGGGGCCTATGCCAAGCGCCTGCCCCGGGAACTGTCCGGCGGGCAGCAGCAGCGGGTGGCGATCGCCAGGGCGCTGGCCATCCGGCCCAAAGTGTTGCTGCTCGACGAGCCGCTCGCCGCGCTAGACGCCCAGCTGCGCCAATCCATGCTCGGCGAGTTACAGCAGTTGCGGGCCGCGCTGCCGGAGACGGCCATGCTGTATGTGACCCACGACCAAACCGAGGCGCTCGCCTTGGCCGATCGCATCGCGGTCATGCGCGATGCCCGCCTGGTCGACCTCGATACCGCCGAAAACCTTTGGCGTCGCCCGCCTTCCGATTTCACCGCCGCCTTCCTCGGCGGAGCGAACCTGCTGTCCTGCACCGTGAACCGGGTGTCCGGCGGCGCGGCCCTGGTCACTGTCGGCACCCGGACGCTGCGGGCGGAAGCGCCCACACCCGGTGTCGGTCAGCAGAATTGGGCTCCGGACTCGCCCGCGCTGCTGTGTGTGCGCCCGCACACCATCCGGATCGGCGCCACCGCCGAACGAGACGCGCTGCACGGCACGGTGACCACCGCGGTCTGGCGTGGTGCCTCGACCCGCTTGCACCTCGCCATCGAAGGGCTGGCCGACGCGGTCACCGCCGACGTTCCCGGCCACGTGGAGACGGCGGTCGGCTCGGTCGTCGGGGTCCGCTTCCCCGACCCGGCCGGTGTCCTCATCCCCCGCGCGGTGGGGGCGGACGCATGAGCACACCCGCGCTGCTCGAACCGATCACCGAACTGAGCCCGCAACGCCCCGTGCGGCAACGCAACTGGAAACCGGTGCTCTGGAGTCTGCCGCCGATGCTGGTGGTGCTGGGCATCGCGGTGTACCCGATCGTCCGGGTACTCGCCGAGTCGACCGTGACGCCGTCCGGCCGGGGCGCCGCGGTGTGGTCGGACGTGCTCGGTTCCGAATCGTTCCGGAACGCGTTGTGGCGCACGGTGTCCATCGCGGTCGTGTCCACCGCCGGGTGCCTGGTGCTCGGCACCTTCCTGGCCATCGTGCTCGCCTTCGTGCCGTTTCCCGGCGCGCCCGTGGTGGGCCGGCTCATCGATACCGTGCTGACGCTGCCCTCGTTCCTGATCACGCTGGCTTTCACGTTCCTCTACGGCACCGCGGGCGCGGTGAACGCGCTGATCGCCGAGCTGACCGGGGGCACCGAGCCGGCACTGGACTTCCTCACCACCCCGCTCGGCGTAATCCTCGCCGAGATCACGTTCTTCACCCCGTTCGTGGTGCGTCCGCTGCTGGCCGCGTTCGCGCAGTTGCCGCGGGAACAACTCGATGTCGCCGCGAGCCTGGGCGCTTCGCCGTGGCGCGTCCTGCGTCAGGTGGTGCTCCCGGAGGCCTGGCCCGCGCTGGCGGCGGGCGGCAGCCTGGTTCTGCTGTTGACGCTCAACGAGTTCGGCATCGTGCTGTTCACCGGCGCGAAGGGCGTGCTGACGCTGCCCGCGCTGATCTACACGCGCGGCATCGTCACGTTCGACCTGCCCGGCGCCGCGGTCCTCGCCTCGGTACAGGTGCTGTTGTCGCTCACGCTCTACATCGGCTACCGGCTCGTGTTCGCGCGGTTCACCGGTGCCGCCGCGAAAAAGGACTGAAACATGCTGGTGTGGACGAAAAAAGGCAGAGCCGTCGTGCTCGCGGCGTTCGCGCTCGTCGTGCTCGTGGTGTTCCTCGCCCCGATCGCGACGGTGGCGGCGGCCGCGCTGGCGGGCAGCTGGACCGGCCCGCTGCCCGCGGACCTCGGCTTCGCCAACTTCGGGCGGGCGCTGTCCGGCGAGCAGGCGGCCAGTCTCTCGGTGAGTCTGCAGACCGCGCTGCTGGCCGGCGCCTTCTCGCTGGTGCTCGGCACCTGGGCGGCGCTGGCGGCGCGCGAGGCGCCCGGCTGGTGGCGGCGCTGGACCGATGCCGTGTTCCATCTGCCGGTCGCGGTCCCGTCGGTCGCCATCGGCCTCGGCGTGCTGATCGCGTTCAACGAGCGGCCCCTCCTGCTCGGCGGCACGAAATGGATTGTCATCCTGGCGCATTCGGTGCTGGTGCTGGCGTACGCGTTCAGTGCGGTATCGGCCGCGTTGGACCGGATCGACCCCGGCTACCGGCAAGCCGCCGAATCGCTGGGCGCGGGACCGGCCAGGGTTCTGTTCCAGGTGACGTTGCCCTTGCTGCTGCCCGCCCTCGGCGCGGCCGCGGGCCTGGCCGTCGCGCTGTCGATGGGCGAACTCGGCGCCACCATCATGGTGTACCCGGCCACCTGGAAGACGCTGCCGGTCGGCATCTTCGCCCAGACCGATCGCGGCGAGGTCTTCGACGCCGCGGCGAGCACCACCCTGCTCGTGCTGACCACCCTGGTGGCGCTGATCCTGCTCGGACGGATCCGCAGCCGCGCGACCCTGCGCTGACCCGGCCCGCGTTGGTCCCGGCCGGTGCGCGCCGGCCGACCTAGGATGGCGAGGTGACCGCACTTCCGTTGATCTTCACCGCGGGCTGGGCGAGCGGGGTGAACGCGTACGCCGTCGTCCTGCTGCTCGGCCTCTTCGGGCGCACCGGCCTCGCCGATTCGGTGCCCGCGGCGCTGCAGCGGACCGATGTGCTGATCGCCGCCGCGGTGCTGTTCCTGATCGAAGCGGTGGCGGACAAGATCCCGTACCTGGACTCGTTCTGGGATGCGTTCCACACCGTGGTGCGGCCCCTCTCGGGCGCGGTGGTGGCGGCTTTGATTGCCGGACAGGACGGTTCGCTGCCGGAGCTGGCGGCCGGCGCGGTCGGTGGCTTCAGCGCGCTGGCCAGTCATCTGGTCAAGGCGGGCACGCGGATGGCGATCAACACCTCGCCGGAGCCGGTCAGCAACGTCGTGGCGAGCACCGCGGAGGACACCGCGGTCGCCGGGATCGTCACGCTGGCGATCTTCCATCCGATCCCGGCGGCGATCATCGCGGGCGTGCTGCTCGTGCTCGGTTCGGTCGTGGTGGCCTTCCTCGCCACCCGCATCCGCCGCTATCTGCGCCGCCGCCGGGAACGCAGGGCGGCGCGGCACGTGCCCGCGACCTGATTGCCCCGCGTACCTCGTCAGCTCCCACCCAGCGGTATCCGAAAGGCGGGCCGTCGAACCATGGCAGCACCGGCGACAAAACTCCTGAAGGACCTCGAACCGCTGGCCGCGCCGCAGCGCAGGCGCGCGATCGCCGCCACGGCCTTGCGCCTGAGCGGCACACCCGAGTTCGGCGCACTGCTCGGCGACCTCGGGGCGCGCGGCCACTACGAGCGCGTCCTCGCCATCCAGCTGGCCACGGTCGCCGCCGACCACGCCCACCTGCTCGCTCAACTCGATTCGGCGGAAGCGGAATTCGGCTGCCGCGCACTCGCCGGGCTGGTGCGCATCGGCATCGCCCCGGCGGAACTGGTCGCCCGGGTGCCGCGATTGCCGCAGCGCGTCCGGCGCACGCTGTTTCGCGCGATCGGGCGTCGTTCGGCAGGCCCCGAGCCGGCCGATGCGCTATTGCCCGAGATCAGAACGCATTTCGGCGATACCGAGGCGGCGCATATCCTGCCGTACTGTTCCGCGGCGGTGGTCGCCGAATACCTGCCACGGCTCGACTACGCCACGTCGAATTGGCGCACGCTGCACCGCAAACACTCCGATCTCGTGCTCAGTTATCTGGAGGGCCTCGCCGCGCTGGCCGGGGAAGCGGAGTGGCCGCACCTGTGGCCGTGGGTCGCCGCGGGCGCCGACACCGGCGCACTACGCCACCCGGACCGGCTGCTCGCCCTCGCCGCCCGCGCGGTCCGGTATGTGCCGCTCACCGGACTGCACCGTATCGTCGGCGCGCTGGCCAGGCACGACGTGGACGCGGTCGGCGCTTTGATCCTGCATCCGAGTGGGCGCGGCTCCGGTCTGACCGGACGTGCCCTGTTCACCGCGTTGCGCGAACTACCGGACGACCGGCTGATCGCCTTGTGCGCCGCCTACCCGGACCACCAGCGACGGGCCTTCCTGCGCACGCTGGCACCGGCGCGGCGGGCCGCGGTGATCCAGGTGTTCATCCGGCCCGGCACCGATCCCGCGCGGGCCGATCTCGACGCGCTGGACCAGCTGCCCCGAGACGAGCGGACGGCGCTCGCCCGGCTGCTGCTCACCAAGCACGGCGGCACCGAGGTCCGAGCCGTCCGCGAGCGCTTGATCGCCCGCCTGCCGTGGGACGAGGCCGAACCCGCACTACGCGAGAGCATTCGCCGGCCGACGGCCGAGGAGCGCGCGCAGGCCTATCCGCTGCTGGTGACCGCCGCGATCGGCAGCCGCGATCCCGCAGCGGTCGGCGCGCTGCTCGACCTGCTGCGCCGACTGCGCAACGAGCAGGACCCGGTGCGGCGCATCGCGTTACAGGCGATCGGCCGGATCCCGCCCACGCTGTTGCGCAGTGCCCACCTGCCCGCGCTGGAAATGCTGACCGCCGATGCCGTACAGGCACGGGACCGGTCGTCCGCGACCATCGACGGCGTCGGCCGGATCGCCCGCACGCTGCTCGTGCACGGAGCCCGCACCGGCGACACCGCCTTCGCGAGCGCGGCCTTACGCATTATCGAAAGCCTTGCCGCACACGAGAGTTCGGTACCGCTGTGGCGGCTGCACCGGGACCTGCCGCGCGGCGCGGACCACCGCGTCTTCGATACCCTGCGCCCCCGGCTCGACAGCGCCGCCGCCCGCGACGAGTGGGATCTCACTTTGCGCCTGGCCCAGGGCCTGGACCGGCGCGCCTGGCAGGTACCGGCGTTGCAGCAGTTGCTCTTACGCGCCTGCGGCGCGCGCGACGACCACGTCATCCGTACCGCCGTCGATCTGGTGCTGGCGAACCCGGCCACCCGCGACGAGCACCTGGCCGTCCTGCTGCACCGTGACCGTTCCCTCATCGCGCTGCCGCGGGTGCGGCAGTTGATCGCGACGCGCCGCACCGACCTCCTCGGCCTGGTCCTCGCCGGGGCGAACCCGGGCCGCTTCGGTTCGCCCAAAGTGCGCATGGTGCCGGACTTTTCGACGGGATTCGGGGGATGGACGCCACGACAGGTCGAACTGTACGCCCGAGCGCTCACCGCGCTGGTGCGGTCGAAGCAGACCGCGCCGTGGGAGAAGGCTTGGGCGATACAGCGTCTGGGTCGCCTACCCGAGAGCGTCGCCCGCCTGCGCGGCTATCCGGACGACCCGGAACTCACGGTGGCCGAGGCCGCGCTCACCGCGCTCGGCCGCAGCGATCCGGCCGCGGCCGCCATCGATGTACTCGGCCGCTACGTGACCGGCGACCGCGCCCGGGTCGCGGTGAGCGGCATGGCTTCCCGCGCCAGGAGCATCGCCCCCGACCGGCTCGCGGTGGCCTTGCGACCACTGCTGGACTCCGCGAAGGTCACCTCCGTGAAAGAGGGCGTGCGTCTGCTGGCGACGTTGCACGCGCCGGCCGCGATGCCCACGCTGCGAGCGCTCTGGGATCGCCCGGAACAGCACCGAGACGTGCGGCGCGCCATCGTCTTCGGCTGCCGTTGGCTGCTGCGGCACGAGGAGGCATGGCAGATCCTGGACGCGGCCGTACGGCTGCCCGAGGTGGCGAGCGAGGTGCTGGCGCTCACCCCCGGCGAGCTTCCGATCGTGCAGCGGCATCGCATGGCCGAACTCGTCCACACGGTGGCCGCCGACCCGGATACCGCGCTCGCCGGAACCGCGCTGCGAGTACTGGGTACCTGGCACCGCTGGGCGCCCGCCGACACCGGCGACCTCCTGGTGCGCAGGCTGACCGACCTCGGCGAGGTCGGGTTGTGGCGGCAGGTGGTGCCCGTGCTCGTGCACGGCGGCTTCCACCCGCGCATTCCGGCGGCCGTCGATCGGCTGCTCGCCTCGGCGGACCTGGTGTCGGCCGATCGTGATCTGCCTGCACGCCAGCGACTCTCGACCTTACTCGACGCGCTGGCCATCGCCGCCGAGAGCTCGGAGCAGGCGCGCACGATCGCCGCGACCGTCGCCACCCGGCTCGCGCACGAGCCCGGCTGGCAACGTGCGGCCATCGATCTGCGGCTCACCCGGATCCAGTGGGCCGAAGCGGATTCCGGGGTGCTGGCCATCCGGCAGGCGTGTGCGCACGCGCACGGCGCACTGCTGACCTACCCGGCGCAACGGCTGCGGTCCCGGCTGGCGGCCGCACCGAATGTCGTTGACGCGGACACCATGGCAGCGGTGGTACGGGCGGTATCCGCCGACTCGACCGCGGCGGCCCTGTGTGCGCTGACGTTGATCTCGCAGTGCGGCACGCACTTCGGCTGGACCGCGGACTGGGCCGAACTACTCGCCCGAATGCGGTCGCACGAGCAGGAGGATGTGCGGTTCGCCGCGCACGAGGTCTTCACCGTTGCGGAGTGATTGCGGAGGGCGGGTTTTCAGCGGGCGTGCCGCGCCAGTCGACCACGCGGCACGCCGGGCGAGGCGCCCCGTTGCGCCCGCCGTCACTGTGCGACAACGTGAATGCCCGGGCGAAATCACTGGTCGGATGATTGCGCCCGGCACGTCGCCTATAGGGCTGTGACGCCGTCGGGTCCGAGCGTCACTTTCACGAAGGCAATCGACGACGGCCACCGGCCACGTCGGTTACCAAATCAGTGTACCCGTCAACGAGTTCGGCCAAGTGATACCAATGTTTATGGGTATTGTCGCTGCGCGCACCCTCGGTGTCGATGGCTTGATTGGCGTCCACCCAGCTGCGGGCCATTCGATCCACCACCGCGCCGAGGCTTTCGGTGTGCAGCGACGCGCCATTGCGATGCTGGGGTATCTCCTTGCCGATCCAGTCATTGATGTCGTCTACCAGTTCGCTTCTGCGGCAGTCGATTTCGATGATCAGAGCGGAGTCTCCGACCTGTCGCCGCCGGGCGTGTAGCTCGGCGAGCGCATGTGCCGAGCGCAGCATTTCCCGGTCCTGGAAACGGCGCCCCTGAAAGGCACACAACAATTGCGGAGCAGTCGGCAGTACCCCCACCGTTGGCGCACTCATGCCTCCACCCCGACTTCACCCGACACCAACGCGCTTTGTACCAACATAATTGGCTCTCGATTCGGTTATCCCGGTCATCGGATCGGTTGTTCACAACTAGGCTAGCTGGATCATGCTCTTACAGATGCAAGAACGCAAGAGTGCGTCCGCATTGCTGCACCAACTGTGTCCTAACGCCGTTTCACTGCCCATCACTGCACTGCCGCAACAACTTAGGGCCAGCACCGGCAGCGCCGGGACCAGCGATTTCGACTAGCAGACCGATCGGCCTGGCTACGGTCGCGCAATCGTGAGCTACCGACCGGTTCGTCTCGGAACGGAGACAAAACGGGCTCGAAAGCCGCAGCTTTCGAGCCCGTGCCGGGAACCGAGAAGTGGAATCGGCGTTCAACGCATCCTGGTGAAAGTCGCGTAGTGATCGCCTGTGTACCAGGCGGAGTGATCGCTGCCGGTGACTATTCGCTCGGCATCGCGGTTGTGCCCGGGCTGTTTGATGTTGACGTCCCACTCCCGGTACGCGATCGTCTTGCCCGCCGCGTCGGCGCGCGGCAGGGTGCCGTCGCGGTTCTGCCAGGTGCCGCCGCCTTTGGTGCCGGAGCCGTCGTCCGGCGGCCAGGTGCCCGCGTCGATGCGTGCGAGCGTGTCCCAGGCTCGCTGCGGAACGCTGGCTCCGACCAGCGTGATCGAGTCGGCCGGCATCGGCCGTGCCGCTTGTTGCGCACCCGTCGACAACCCGAGCACCAAGGTCAGGCCCGCCACCAGCGCGGCAACGGTGATCCCGACACGCTTCGCTATCGATGCCACCCCAATCATAGGCGCAGAACCTACTGCCCCGAGCCGAACACCAGGTTTCCGCAGGTTTCCGTGCGGTGAAGATTGGGGTGCCGAGGGCGGGCATGAAATGTCATGTGTGCCCGCAAACCTCGGTTCCGCGCAGCATGGAACGGGGTACGCTCTGATTTTCGCTGGCGCACATCGGAGGGATGTTGTCATGGCAGGCAAGCGCACCGTCCTGACCGTGCGATTGCGCAGATTGGCCGCGATGCTGCACGAGATGCGCGAACACGCCGGGCTCAGCAAAGAAGAGGTCAGCGCGAAAACCGGCATCAACGTCACCACGCTGTATCGGATCGAGACCGCGCAGGCTCGGCCGCAACGGCGCACCCTGCAGGCGATGCTCGACCTGTACGGCGTGAGCGAGGAGCAGCGCGAGGACGCCAGCGAACTACTGTCGGACGCACTCAAGCCCGGTATGTCGCGGGCTTACGAGGGCAGCGTCTCCGAGGTCTACGCGGCCTACATCAACTTCGAGGCCGAGGCGCTGTCCGCGCGGCACTACCAGACCTCCACCATTCCTGGACTACTACAGACCATGGAGTACGCGACCGCGGTGATCGACACCTCGATGCCGAAGGTGGAGGCGTCGGTGATGGAGGACCGTGCCCGCGCCAGGATGGACCGCGCCGCCAACCTCACCAAAGAGGAACCGCTCGAGCTGTGGGTGGTGATGGACGAGGCGGCGATCCGGCGTACCGTCGGCGGGCCCGCGGTGATGCGCGGCCAGCTGGACCGGCTGCTCCAGGAAACCAAGCGCAAGAACGTGATTCTGCAGATCCTGCCGTTCGACGCGGGCGCCCACCCCGGGATGGCGGGCTCGTTCACGCTGCTCGACTTCCACGACCCGGCCGATCCGGAACTGGTCTACGTGGAGGGCATCGCGGGCGACGAACTGATCGAGGGCCATCCCGAGATCCGGCGCTTCGGCGTGATCTTCGACCAGTTGCGTGCCATGGCCCTGAGCCCTCGCGATTCCGCGGCGATGATCACCGACGCCGCGGGCAAGATGGGCTGACTAGGCGCGGCTGGCCCGGCGGTAGCCGACGGCCGCAGGCACCGCGAACAGCACGATCGCCCCCACCGACCACGCCACCGTGGCGAGCAGCGGCGCCCGGACCGCCCCGCCGAGGGACAACCCGCGCATCGCGTCGATCGCATGGGTCATCGGTTGATGCGCGACGATCGGCTGCGCCCAGCGCGGATACGCGCTCAGCGGCGCGAAACCCGTGCTGAAGAACATCATCAGCGACGAGCCGAGCGAAACCGCCTCCACCAAAGCGGCTTTCGCGGTGCACACGGCGACGGCGGTGACCAGTGTCGCGAAGCCCAGCCCGTAGAGCAGCGGCACGCCGAACAGCGCGAGCCCGGCCAGGACGCCCTGCTCGAAGCGAAACCCGAGCAGGACTCCCACGGTGAACAACACGGTGGTGCACACCAGGATTCGTACCGCTTCGGCGACGATCCGGGACGCCAAGCCGGACGCCCGGTGCACCGGCAGCACCCAGAGCCGGGCCAGCAGTCCCTGGTCGCGCTCCCGGCCCAGCGTGATCGCGCCGGCCAGCGAACCGGACATCACCCCCACCAGGGCCACCATCGGCACCGAACCGTACAGCGCACTGGCACCGGCGAAGATCGAGATCTGCTTGCCGAGCACGGTGTTCAACACGATCAGCAGCAGCGCCGGGAACACCAGCGACTGCACCGTCGTCAACGGATCACGCCCCCAGCGCAGCAGCAACCGCCGCGTCTGGATGACGGTCTGCGGCACCAGCAGTCGCCAGCTCTCGGTCCGTCCGGACACCACCGGCAATGCCGCGGCAGCGCGAGTTCCGGTCATCCCGACCTCCGCCTGGCGACCACGGCACCGAGCCCACCGAACACCAGGAAAAGGCCTACCGCCCAAGCCAATCCGGGCCCGAGCACCGGCCGGCTCACGACACCGGCGTTGCCGCTCGGGTCACCGGCCAGCGCGCGCATCGCGTAGACGAACTGGGACACGGGCTGGTTGCGCGCGAATCCTTGCAGCCAGGAGGGGAATTGGTGAGCCGGTGCCAGACCCGTGGACACCAGGCCGAGAACGAGCTGCGGGAAGATCAGCGCCTGCGAGATCGCCTCGGGCTTGGCGACGATACTGCCGATCAGGTCGGCGCCGAGGGTGAGCGCCAACGCCACCAGCAGCACGAAAGCGACGAAACCTGCCGTCTCCAGCCGGCTTCCGTAGAAGCGCACGCCGATCGCCCAGCCGCATACCAGAGCGACGGCCAGCGAGACGGCGGCACGATACAGCGCCGCGGCGGTCCGTGCGGCCAACGGCACCGCGGACGGCATCGGCAGCGACCCGAACCGCACGGTGAGCCCGTCTCGAGCATCGGTCGCGGCCCGGAACGCGGCCGAGGTCGCGCAGAACGCCACCGCCTGCATCACGATCATCGGCAGCAGGAACTGCGCGTAACTGCTGAGTCCGTGCCCGTATCCGCTCATCACCAGGTTCAGCGGCACATAGAACCCGAGGGTGAACACCGTGGGCGCGACGACCGCAGTGATCAGCTCGCCGTTGCGCCATGACGGCCGCACCAACCGGCAGGTCAGCACCCACCACTGCGCCACCGCGCCGAACCGCGGCCGCGGCGCCACGGTGGGCAGGCTCATTCGCACGCTCTCATCCTGCGACCGCACCCTCTCATCCTGCGGACAACCGCACCGGTTCCCGGGGAACCCGCCCCGGTCCGCATGTCGCGGACGGTTGTCTATGGATACCGAGACAGCGGGCGATCCGGTTCACCAACCGGGCCAGGTTGCGGCGAAAGCCGCATTCGGTCGACTATTTTCACCTGGTTCTGGGTACTTCATCCATCTGTCACACAGAGACCGGGAGGGGAACCATGGCCGACACAACCGCTGAGCGGGCCGCCGAGCCGGAGCTGAAACGGGTGATGGGCCCGGGCTTGCTGCTGCTGTTCGTGGTGGGCGATATTCTCGGGTCGTCGATTTACGCGCTCACCGGCAAAGTCGCGAACGAAGTGGGTGGCGCGGTCTGGGTGCCGTTCGTGGTCTCGTTCCTGGTCGCCCTGGTCACGGCGATGAGCTATCTGGAACTGGTCACCAAATATCCGCACGCGGCGGGCGCGGCCCTCTATACCCACAAGGCTTTCGGCATCCAGTTCTTCACCTTCATGGTGGCGTTCGCGGTGATGAGTTCCGGTATCACCTCGGCGGCGACAGCCTCCCGGGCCTTCGGCGCCAACTTCTCCGCGGCCTTCGATCTCGACCTCGGCCCGGGCGCGGTGATCACGCTGATCGCGCTCGGCTTCATGCTCCTCGTCGCCGCGATCAACCTGCGCGGCGTCAGCGAGGGCGTGAAGCTGAACGTGGTGCTCACCTGCATCGAGCTGACCGGCCTGCTGATCGTCATCGGGATCGGCTGCTGGGCGCTCGGCGTCGGGGACGGCGATTTCAGCCGGATCACCGAATTCGAGACCGGCGACCGGACCGCCGTCGGCGGCGTCATCGCGGCCACCACCCTGGCGTTCTACGCCATGGTCGGTTTCGAGGACTCGGTCAACATGGCCGAGGAGTGCAAGCAGCCGAGCCGGATCTTCCCGAAGGTGCTGCTGGCCGGCCTCGCCATCACCGCGCTCATCTACGTGCTGGTGTCCATCACCGCGGTGGCCCTGGTGCCGATCGCCGAGCTCGGGCAGGGCGACACCCCGCTGTTGCAGGTGGTGAAGGTCGGCGCACCGGCGTTTCCGACCCATGTCTTCGCCTACATCAGCATGATCGCCGTGGCGAACACCGCGCTGATCAACATGCTGATGGCCAGTCGCCTGCTCTACGGCATGGCCAGGCAGGGCGTGCTGCCTCGGCAGCTGGGCCGCGTCCACTCGGGGCGGCGCACGCCGTTCGTGGCGATCCTGTTCACCACCTTGCTCGCGCTCGGACTGATCGCGTTCGTCGGCGAGGTGCCCGAACTCGGCGGGACCACGGCACTGCTGCTGCTCGCGGTGTTCACCGTGGTCAACGTCGCCGTTCTGGTGTTGCGGCGAGATCCGGTCTCGCACGAGCATTTCCGGACGCCGACCGCGCTACCCGTCATCGGCGCGCTGACGTGCGGCTTCCTGGTGACACCGTTCACCGATCGCAATCCGCAGCAGTACGTGATCGCCGGCATGCTGCTCGGTATCGGCGTCGTGCTCTGGGGTGTGAACCACTTCGCGATCAAGCGTCTGCACGCCGAACCGTCCACCGCGGAACCGTCCGCGTAGTGGCCGATCCGACGGCCCGGATCAGCGGGTGACGCGAGGCGAACCGGTGGGTAATGTGTGCCGAGATGACCAGCATGGACGCTCGTTTCGGTGATGCCACCCGAACCGTGCCCCTCCCCAACCCGTGGGATCTGTCCGCGTACCTCGCCGCCGTCGCCGCGCACCGGGGGCGCTCCATCACCCTGCACACCGCGCCGAAGGCGTTGCTGCACGAGATCGGTTGCGGCGCCGGGGGTCTGTGGGTCGCGCGCACGCACGACGACATCATCGTCTACGACGGCGACGCGACCGGACGCAACGCCGACCACATCGTCCTGCACGAGGTGGGGCACATGCTGCTCGGCCACGGCGAGCAGGAGCCGGCCCGCACCGATCCGTTGCCGCCGTCGCTGGCGGTGCTGCTGCCGGCGATGTCACCGCGATCGATCAAACATGTGCTGGGCCGCCGCGATTTCGGCGAGGATCGCGAACGCGAGGCGGAGGTGTTCGCCGATATGACGATGGTCTACGCGATGTTGCCGCGGCGGCGGGCTCGCTCGTTCCGGTTGTTCGGCCGCGGCCGGTAGTCACCGGTCGTCGTAGGGATCGTCCGGTAAGCGGCGGATGCCGTGGCGCAGGTCCTCGACCAGCTGCTGGTAGCCGGCGGCCAGCGCTTCGATGCGCACCCACGCGTCGTAGAAGACGGGTTCCGGGGCATAGGTCAGTGCGGTGCTCGCCTGCGCGGTCATCTCGGCGAGTCGATCCACCAGCCGGCCGACCGTTTCGGGATGTTCGACCGCGGCGAGTTCCGGGACCGGCGTGGCCAGGGTGACCCAGCGATCGATGGTGCGCACCAGCTGGATCCGCCGCCGCTCGATCTTGATCGACTCGGCGGCCGGGGTGCGTTCGCGCGCCAGATGCAGCTGCGCCAGCTCACCGGCGGCCTCCAGCATCGGGTGGTCCGCGTGCGGAAACCCCCGCAGCGCCGCCAGCAGCAGGTACTTGCCGGGGATGACCCGGTCGTTACCCGAACGGTTCACGTCAGCGGCGCCTGACACACATCGATAGCGTGAACGAGAGTGCCCCCCTCCACGTCGTTTTCACCCACTTCCGTCGGTCCGACACGCAGCATTCGCCCAGCTCCCCACCAGTCGGCCGCACGTGCACCGGGCTTCGGCTAACTCTGAGTGACCACACCTTAATCTGCCACTCGGAAGTAATTTCCTGGGGCTATGCCCAACCGACGCGCCGTCGCAGCCAATCCCGGGCAAGTCCGGCGAAACGTCGTTGATGCGTGCGCAGCTTCGGCGAACTCGGTATCACGGGCTTGCGTGAGTTGGTGGCCCAGTATCCACCCATCGCACAGACCACCGCATCGACGGCCCCCGGATCGACCGCGGCGGTGACCGGGTGGGTCGCGATGATCGGGTCGGGGTCGACCCCGGCTGCCGCGAACGACGGCGCCAGCAGGACCAGGTCGAGCCAGGCCGCGCCCCGGCACGCCCACGCCCAGTCGACCACGAGCACCGCCGCGTCCGCCCGCCGCAGCAGATTGCTCGGACTCAGATCGGTATGCAGCAGCGTTTCCCCGGAAGCGGCTGCGAGCCAGGTCTTTTCGAGTTCGGCGAGCCGGTCCAGGTGCCGCAGCGACCAGTCGTCCAAGTCGGTGGGCGGGCCCTGCTCGGCGAAGGTGCGCCACCCGACGAACGCCGAGCCCAGCGCGTCCGCGATGGTCGGTACATGCGGTACCGGGTTCGGTGTCAGCACCTGCGCCATCCGTCCGATGGTGCGCAGCACATCGGCCGACTCCCCCGGCTCGGCCAATCGCGGATGCGCGCCCTCGACCTCGTCGAACGCCGCGACGAACCAGCCGGCGATCTCTTCGCCGAACCGGCACCGCGGCGTCGGCACCCGCTCCGGCAAACACAGCGCCGTCCGTGCCTCCGACCGGTACGCCGTCGCGAGATCGTCCGCGGCGTCGATCGCTTTCACGAAAACCCGTGCGCCGTTTGCCAACCGCACCCGGGCCGCAAGTCCGTGACTGAATCCGCCACGCTGGCCGACGGCGCGCCGCACCGTGCCGCCGAGCCGTTCCTCGATACCCGCGCGGACCTCGTGCGGCAGTTGCCCCCAGTCGATCCGGAAGGCGGTGTCCTCCTCGATCCCGGTCATGCCCACATCCTGTGGGGTGGCCGCGCCGATCTCCAGTGAATAAGTACCTCGATCAACCCGCGTCGGCGAGGTAGTCCGGGCCGCCGACGTAGGTGGTGTGGCCGGACTCCGCGGTCGAGGTGGTGGCTTCGGCTACGGCAGTGGCGAATTCGGCAACGGTGGGCAGCGCGGCCTGCTCGCGCCGAGCCGAGACCGCATCCGGATTCCGGCGTTCCAGCAGTTGCACGATGATCGTGCCGTCGATCATGTCACCGGAAACGATGTGCAGCGGGATATCTCGCGCGGCGAGCTCGGGAATCATCGCCCGCAGCGCGTCCTCACCGGCGCGCTTGCTCGCGGCGATGGGCTCGTAGTCGGCGGGCACCGGCTTGCGGCCGTGGAAGTGCGCCTGATGACTCGTGACGAAGACGATCCTGGCGCCGGATGGCATGTGCGGCAGCGCGAATCGCACCAGCCGGGTCTGCGCGTCCCGGTTGATCGCCATGGCGTAGCCGGGCGCGGCCTGGCGCTCGAGACCGCCCGAGGCATTGAGGACGAGCACGTCGATCCGGCCGAACTGCGCGACGATGCCCTCGATCAAGGCGCGGGCCGAATCCTCGTCGGAGATGTCCGCGCCCGCGGTGGACGCGCTACCTCCGGCGGCCACGATCCCGTCGGCGATCACCTTGGCGCGCTTGAGCTTTTCGCGATAGTTGATGATCACGTGATCACCACCGGCCGCCAGGATCCGGGCCGTTTCCGCTCCGATGCCCCGGGACGCGCCCGTGATCAGAACGACCCTCTGTCCGTCTGCTTCGCCCACCGTCGCCCTCTCGATCGCGGGCCCGGCGGCCCGGCGAATTGCTTCTAATTCAGAACCACTATGGTAGTTCTAAATGAGAAGCGCAAACGGGGCGACGCCACCGAACGGCGGGCGAGATCCGGCGAACGCGCCGGTCCTTGCCGCGATGGAGCTGCTGGGCCAGCGCTGGATGCTGCGCATCCTGTGGGAATTGGAACCGGGCCGCCTCGGCTTTCTCGAGCTGCGCCGGCGCATGGACAACTGCTCGTCGAGCATGCTCTCGGTCCGGCTCCAGCACCTGCAAACCGCGGGCCTGATCGTCAAGAACGCGGACAAGTCCTACGAGTTGACCACCGCCGGAACCGGACTCACCGCCGCGCTGCGCCCGCTCTGGGACTGGTCGCGGCACTGGACGCCCACCGGGGGCGAACCGGCGGTTTGACCTTCGGCCTACTCGAGACTTCATGATGGCCGGGTGGCAGAGTCCGGCAAATTGATCACGATCGGCGTGCTCGCGCGAGCCAGCGGGCTCACGGCGAGCGCGCTGCGCTTCTACGACGACTGCGGGCTCCTGGTGCCCGCCCAGGTCGATCCGCTCACCGGGTACCGGTACTACACCGAGGAGCAACGAGAACGCGCGACGCTGATCCGCAGGCTGCGGGCCATCGAGGTGCCGCTCGACGCGATCGCCGACATCCTGACCGGTGATGTCCGGCGCGCCGAGCAACTGCTGGATCGGCACGTGGCCGACCTGCACCGGCGGGCACGCGCGGCCGAACAGGCCGCGGCGGCGATCAAACAGACGCTGGCCGGCGACCGGGTCACTGTGCCCGCGGCGCTGCTCGCCACGGCGTTCCAGCAGGTACGCGCCGCGACTGCGGTGAATCCCGAAATCTCGGTCCTGGCAGGCATTTCGTTCGAAGTGGACGCCACATCGCTGACGCTGACCGCCACCGATCGATACCGGCTCTCGACCAGGAGCGTGGTGCCGCGGGAGCGCCGGGGAGCGGACTGGTCCCTGGTCGTCGACGCACGCGAACTCGGACCGATCATCGAGTGGCTCGGCGAGCTCGACGAAATCGTCGCGGCGCCAACGGCTCAGGGGCTGAGACTGGTCAGCGGCGATGAACAGCGCTGCTGCGCCGTGATCGACGAGCGGTTCCCGGACTACCGCGCCATGCTGGACGCGCTCGCGCCGGCACGGCTGCGCGTGGTCACGGCCCGTGAACCGCTGCTCGCCGCCCTCGAAAGCGCCTCTGCCACCGTTCGATTCGCGGCCGAGCGCACCGGGCTCATGATTTCGGACGCCCACGGCGCACACCGGCGGTTGCCCGCCGAGCGCACCGGCCCCGATCTCGCCCTGACCTTCACCACCGCGACGCTGCGCTCGGCGATCCACAGCGCGCTCGGCCCGGATCTCATGATCGACATCGCCGCCGCCGACCGGCCGGTCGTCGTCCGTTCCGCCACCGACGGCGACCTCACCACCCTTGTCATGCCCACCCGTCCCACCGCACCGGAGGAGAACCAATGACCACGACCGACACCACCATGACCGCCATCACCCACGCGGTGGAACTCGGCCGGGACGGACAGCCCGACGCCGCCCGCACCGCACTGCTGGACCTCTGGAATTCCCTTGGCCCCCAGGGGGATCCGCTGCACCGCTGCGCACTCGCGCACTACCTGGCCGACCTGCACGACGACCCGGCCGAGGCGCTCACCTGGGATATCCGCGCCCTCGATGCGGCCGACAGCCTGACCGATGCCCGGGCCCAGCAGTACCACTCGTCGCTGCAGGTCCGCGGCTTCTATCCGTCGCTGCACCTGAACCTCGCGGACAATTACCGCAGGCTCGGCTCGTTCGCCGCCGCCCGCCGCGAAATCGCCGCCACCCGTACGACATTGCCGGACCTGCCGGACAGCCCCTACCGCACGGTCATCCACACCGCGCTCGGCGAAGTGGAAACAGCCGTGCGGGCCGGCGACACCAGCCCACGCGCGTCTGCCCCGACCGGTCGACCGGATGCCGGTGAATAGGGCGACGCTTTCTGTTCCAGCGAGAGAATGAGGCCGCCGTTCAGGTAAAGCTACCCTTATTGCCGACGGGATTCGGCGGTATGTGAAACCCCCGGGAACCAACAGGTTTAGGCTGTGCGCCGTGGTCGAATCCCAACCGCCAATCGCACCCCATCCCGATATCGCCCCCTTGGCTGCGCTGCTCGGCACCTGGCGCGGCAACGGACACGGCGAATACCCGACCATCCAGCCGTTCGACTATCTGGAAGAAGTCCGGTTCGGTCATCTCGGCCGGCCGTTCCTCACCTACCGGCAGCGCACCCGCGCGGCCGACGACGGCCGCCCGATGCACGCCGAAACCGGATATCTGCGCTGCCCGCGTCCGGATCGGGTGGAATTGATCTTGGCCCATCCCACCGGGATCACCGAAATATGCGAGGGCGCACTGACGGTCGACGACGGTGCGCTGCACCTGGAATTCGACTCGACCAGTATCGGCCGTTCCAGTACCGCGAAACTCGTTACCGCACTCGGCCGTACCTTTCAGGTCAAGGGCGACACGATCGACTACACGGTGCGCATGGCCGCGGTCGGCGAGCCGCTGCAACACCACCTCGCCGCCACCCTGATCCGCGCCGAGTAGCCCGGAAAAATCTCTCCCGATTCGATGGAACCGAACGCCGTCGTGTCGCGTCGAACCAGTATCGGACCCGGACGGCCGCCGACGACGTCGTCCTCCGGAGTAGCCGATCCGGTACCGGACGACGACAACGGGAGGACCCGATGGCCGAAGAGCTCCGAGTACGGCCCGATCAGCTGGACGAGTTCGCCGCCACACTAGGCGACCTGGCGGGCCAGGTCGGCTCCGCGAAGGACTACGCGGCCACCTGGTTCGCCTTCGGCGACCACGACGGCCGGATCTATGCGCAGGTCAAAGGCATGCTCGAGGAAGTACGCCGGAATCTCGAGTCCAATTACATCCACCTGCGGGTGCTGAGCGAGACAGCGTCGACGGAACTCGCCAACAGTGCCGAGATGTACCGGACCACCGATCTGGCCACGGCGATCCGCCTGGACCGCACCTACGTCGGGGTGCCGAAGTGACCGGCCCGGCGGCGGCCCTGCAGGTTCCCGAGGCCACCGATCCGCTGCCCGGCTGGATTCCCTTCTTCCTCGGCGGGAACTACGTCTCCCCGGCCTACTACATCGGTCAGGCCATCCAGAGCATCACCGGCACCGATGTATTCGGCCTGGCCTCGGAGTTCGTCGCGGGCGACTGGGCGGGGGTGAAGCAGGCCGCGGACGCCGCGGGAAACCTGGCCGGATTCAACGCCGCCTTCCACGATTCGCTGGAGACCGAGTGCCAGCGCCTGCTGTCCGAGTCGTGGCGCGGCAACGCCGCCGACCAAGCCCGCGGCTACTTCCACCATCTCGCGGGCGGCGTCGAATTCCAGGTCACGGCACTCCGGGAGATCGAACGCACGCTGAACAACATCGGCAACTCCATGCTCAACCTGGCTCGGCTGCTCGGCGACCTGCTGCAGGACATCGTCGATTGGACGATCATGTGGCTGGCCGAAATGGCCGCGGCCACGGTGCTGTCCTCGACGCTCGTCGGCGCTCCCGGCGCGGCCGCGGCCGCCGCGGTGGCCGCCGCCCACGCCGTGATGATCTTCGCCCGATTCGAGCAGATCCTGACCGTGACGACGGGCGCGTTCAAAACCGTCGTCGGCCTCGGCGCCACCGCACTGGAACTGTCCAACAGACCGCCGAGCGAGCTGCCGCCGCTGGGCACCGCGACCTACGACCACCCGGGAGCGTGACCGAATGCCGCAGCAACCCGAAGTCGTCTTCGATGTGGCGCAGGGCGATCTCGGCGCCGCACGCCACCTGCGCCGCTCGCTCGAGGTGCTCGCGTCCTCGACCGCGGACCCGGAATTGCGCCGCACCCTCGGCGAGGTGCTCGCCGGCCGGGCGAGCATGCGCGAGTTCGGCAAATCCGACGGGTTCGCGCGACTGCTCGACGGTATCGCCCAGGGCATGTTCCATCGTGCCGGCGCGATGTCGGCGGCCGAGCGCGAACGACTGGCCGCGCTCGGGCAAGCGGAATTGGATCAGCTGCGCGAGTCCGGCGCGTCGCACGAGCAATCCGAACCCCAGGCGGCGGTGCGGCCCGACACACCGAACCGCGACCCGATCGCCGACCCGGGCGAGCCGGACGCGGACGACCGGTACTTCGAGGACCATCGGCGCCGTGGCTGGCTCGAATAACCGCTACCGGAGCAGATTCGACCTGCCGTTTCCCGGCGGATGGGATCGGCGGGCGTTCTACTCATATCGGTACGCGGTCCTGCCGTGCTGCGTCGCGGTGGTACTGCTCATTCCGCTCAGCGCGGCCGTGCTCGGGCTCGGCCGCCTGGTGCACGGCACAGCCGACGCGGGCACCCTGCTCGGCGCCGCGATCTGGACCGCGGTGACCGCGGGCGTGCTCTGCGCGCTGTGGCGAGCCTGGCCGAAAGACGCCGTGGTACAGGCGAGCACCGTGCTCACCGGCCCCGAAGCCCAGTCCGCGCTGGCGATCCCGGTGCGGCTGCCGTCCAGGATCCGGCCGGTGGCGCTGGCCACGGGCGGCGTGCTGCTGATCGGATGCGGCGCATGGTTCATGGCCTGGAAATTCGGCACCGATCCGTCGCTCGGATATCTCGTATGTGCGGGGCTGAGTGCCGCGGGCGCATTGTGTCTTTTCCTGGCACGCCATACATTTCGGCCGCACGTGACGCGAGCGAATACCGGAATACTGCTCACCCCGCGGCAATTGCGCACCGACCACGGCGCCGGCCCGGTCGTGCTCGACTGGACCGATATTTCCGGCATTCACGCCGCCCATGTCCGCAACAGTCCGGCCGCGCTCGCTACCGCCGCGGCGACAAACATGATCGTCGTCCTGGTCGATGATCCCGCAGTACTCGGTCCGGACGATCCGACGACCACACCGGACGAACGTTTCCCCGATGCGGGCTACCTCGCCTATGAAATACCCCATCAGCAAATCGACACCGACCCCACCCTGGTGTTCCACGCACTGCGTTATTACCTGCACCACGGAGAGCTCCGCCGCGAACTCGGCACCGAGGCCGCGTTGCGCCGATTCCGAAGGGGACATTTCGCCGCCCCGGGCGATTCCGGCGCCTCGACAGAACAGACCGATCCGGCAAAATCCGGATAGCGTCCGCTCGAGCGCAAAGAGTGCGCGATTTTATCTGTCCGAATGGCCCGTTCCGTGTACTTGTTCCAGCATCGATGGATTTCGCGACAAGGTCGCGCGCCAGCTGGGTAGTCTCACCGCAGACCATTCGAGAATGTGACCCATACCACTATGGCCCACGCTGTGCCATCGGCCACATGTCCTTGTTCACCGAATCGCCCAGAGATTACGGTTCGATCAGCCAGCAAACTTTCAGTCAACTTCGCGTGGCGAACCCACTCGATGCAAGAACCCCGTCGACACCCCTGACCTGAGGGAGCCGAACAATGAAGCGTTCCACCACCGTTCTGGCCAGCGTCGCCATCATTCTCGGGGGCGCGGCGACCGTCGAGATCCTGGACGGCGGTGATGCCGGCGCCATCATTCTGGAGCACGGCGCGTCCTCCAGCAATCAGCAGGCCGGCCCCGGCAGCACCCAGCGGTAGCCGCCGTCAGTAACCACCGGGCAACGCGGCGAACATATCGCGGGTGACCGCGACCGCGTTGTCTGAACTACCGCCCTTGACCAGCAAAGTCGCGAACGCCATATCCCCGCGATAGCCGACGAACCATGAGTGCGACCCGCCCTCCACCTCGGCCTCGCCGGTTTTTCCGTACACCTCGCCCTGGTCGGCGATCCGCTCGGCGGTGCCGCCGGTGACCACCCGGCGCATCATCGCGCGCAGGCCGGCGATCACCGCCGGGTCGGGCGCGTCGCCGGGATCATCGATGGTCGTGGTGCGACCCGCGATCAGGTACGGCACCGGCAGCGAGCCGTGCGCGATCGTCGCCGCCATCAGCGCCATGCCGAACGGGCTGACCACCACCTTGCCCTGGCCGATGCCGTCCTCGGTGCGCTGCACCAGTTCATCCGCGGGCGGTACCGACCCGGTGAACGTCGGCAGACCCGCGATCGTGTAGCCGGTGCCGAGTCCGAATTTCATCGCGGCGTTGTGCAGGGCGGTACCCGGCAATCTGCTGGCTATGGTCGCGAACGAGGTGTTGCACGACCGCTCGTACGCCGTGATCATCGGTACGTCCCCGACGGTGAAGAGATTGTAGTTGGGAATCATGCGCTCGCCGATGGTGATTCGGCTCGGGCAGGGCAGCACCGTGTCCGGCGTCGCGATACCGGTGGACATCGCCGCGGCCGCGGTCACCGTCTTGAACACCGAGCCGGGCGGATACTGACCGATGGTCGCCACCGGCCCGTCCCGATCGGCCGCCTTGTTCTGCGCGATCGCCAGGATCGCGCCGGTGGAGGGCCGCAGCACCACCATCATGGTCTGGTCGGGGCGCAGGTCGACCGCGCGTTGCGCGGCGTTCTGCACGTTGCGGTCCACGCTGAGCGAGAACGACGGCGCAGGTTGCGCCGGCACCTCGGTGAGCACGTCGGTATCGGCGCCGTTGGCGTTCATGGTGACCACGCTCCAGCCCGCCTTGCCGTCGACCTCCGCGATCACCGTCTTGCGCACCTGCGCGAGCAGGTCCGGCGCGAAATTGCGATCGGTGGGCACCAGATCCCATTCGGAGGTGAGCTGCACTCCTGGCAAACCGATGAGATCGGTACTCACCTGGTCGAATTCGTTCTCGTTGAGCACCATGACGGTGTACGCGCCCGGAGTAGCGGTGGCCGCGTCCCGGATGGCTTCGGGGGTGAGCTTCGGATCGAAGCGGTTCAGCGCGGCCGCCAGGGCCGTTGCCACCGCGCCGGGATCGGGCGCGCTCGCCGCGGTGAACGCGACCCGGGACACCTTGCCGGGCACCAGCACATCGCTGCCCGCCTGCTCGTTCACCCGGGCCCGCGGCGCGGGCGTGGCACGCAGCGCGAGCGTCTGGGTGTTGCCGAGATTCGGGTGGATGTTCGAGGAGGTCCAGCGCACCACCCAGCGGCCTTCGCTGCGGCCCATCTGCAATTGGCCGGTGTAGCGCCAGGTCCGGTTCTTGGGCAGCCGCCACTCGTAGGTGTAGTCGACGGTCGCGGTGTCGCCGCTGACCCGCGCCGAGCCGGTGCGCGCGTCCAGTCCCTCCGCCTGCAACTGGTCCCACGCGGAATTCAGTGCGGCGGTGGCCTTTTCGGGTTGGTTGGTGAGCCGGGCCGCGGCCGCCGGGTCGCGCGAGGCGAAGGCTTCGACGAAATCGTCGGCGACCGGCGTCGGTCCCTGCGGACCGCCGCCACAGCCGACGGCGGACAGCGTGAGCACCGCCACGCTCAGCGCGCCGAGCAGCGATTTTCGCAACGGTACCGTCCTGGTCTGCATCGGCACCGATGGTAGTGGCCACCTCCGGGCAAACCCCGGCGGCACACCGTGTTTCAGTCGAGCAGGATAGTGGAGAAGGTCGCGATCTGCCGGAATCCGACGCGGCTGTAGGCCCGGCGGGCGATCGCGTTGTAATCGTTGACGTACAGGCTCGCGGTCCGTCCGGAGGCCACCACGGCGTTCGCGATGGCCGCAGTGCCTGCGGTGCCGCGCCCGCTGCCTCGATGTTCCGGATGCACCCAGACACCTTGGATCTGACCGGTGCGCCGCGACAGCGCCCCCACCTCCGCCTTGAACACGACCTCGCCGTCCTCGAAACGTGCCCAGGCCCGGCCGGATTCGATCAAGCTCTGAATGCGCCGCCGATATCCGCGGCCGCCGTCACCCGCACGCGGATCGACGCCGACCTCCTCGATGAACATGGCGATCGCCGCACCGAGATAGCGATCTATTTCGTCCGGGCGCACCCGGCGCACATTCGGATCAGGAGTCGCCAGTGGCGGTTGCGCGAGCGCGAGCAATGGTTGCTCGCCGCGTAATTCGCGTTCCGGACCCCAATGACCAGCCAGCATTTCCCACAGCGGCAAAGCCAATTCGCGCCGCCCGACCACCGAGGACGCTATTCGAGGCCAGCGCACGGCACGATCGGCGAAGGCGCGCAACGCGTCGTGGTCGCCACGCAACGGCACCAGATTCGCGCCGGAGAAACACAGCGATTCCGACGGCCCGCCGCGGCTCCACAATTCACCCTGCCCGCAGCGCGCGGCATCGAGGCCGAATTCCTGGAGCCGGGCCGCGACCATACACGAGGCCACCGGATCGGCGTCCAGAACTCGAAGGACCTGCGCCAGGTCCCGATTCGCGAGCTGCCGCGCGGGGACATATTTCGCCCTTCGCGTCGGCTCCAGCAGACTCCGCACGTTGACAGCCTGCCACGAATATCCGCGATGTGGTACGGCTATGCCGAACGCAACAGTCCCGCCGTTAGCCGACCGTGACCACGGGCTCGCCCGAGCCGACGTCCTCGCCCATTTCCTCGGCGATCCGCATGGCCTCTTCGATCAGCGTTTCGACGATCTGCGCCTCCGGCACAGTCTTGATGACCTCGCCCTTCACGAAGATCTGGCCCTTGCCGTTGCCCGAGGCCACACCGAGATCCGCTTCCCGGGCCTCGCCCGGTCCGTTGACGACGCAACCCATCACGGCCACCCGCAGCGGCACCTCCATGCCCTCCAGTCCGGCGGACACCTCGTTGGCCAAGGTGTACACGTCAACCTGAGCGCGCCCACAGGACGGGCAGGAGACGATCTCGAGCTTGCGCGGCCGCAGATTCAGCGACTGCAGGATCTGGCCACCGACCTTGATCTCCTCGGCGGGCGGCGCGGACAGCGAAACCCGGATGGTGTCGCCGATGCCCTCCGAGAGCAGCGCACCGAATGCCACCGCGGACTTGATCGTGCCCTGGAACGCCGGACCCGCCTCGGTCACGCCGAGATGCAGCGGGTAGTCGCTCTGCGCGGCCAGCTGCCGGTACGCCTCCACCATGATCACCGGGTCGTTGTGCTTGACCGAGATCTTGATATCGCCGAAGCCGTGCTCCTCGAACAGGCTCGCCTCCCACAGCGCGGACTCGACCAGCGCCTCCGGGGTGGCCTTGCCGTACTTCTCCAGCATCCGCTTGTCCAGCGAACCGGCGTTGACACCGATCCGGATCGGGATGCCCGCGGCGCCGGCCGCCTTGGCGACCTCGCCGACTCGACCGTCGAATTCCTTGATGTTGCCGGGATTCACGCGCACCGCGGCACAGCCCGCGTCGATCGCGGCGAAGATGTAGCGGGGCTGGAAATGGATATCGGCGATCACCGGGATCTGACTCTTGCGCGCGATCGTCGCCAGCGCGTCCGCGTCTTCCTGACGCGGACAGGCCACCCGCACGATGTCGCAGCCCGAAGCGGTGAGCTCCGCGATCTGCTGCAGGGTGGCGTTGATGTCGTGGGTCTTGGTGGTGGTCATCGACTGCACGGAGATCGGGTGATCGCTGCCCACTCCGACATTGCCCACCATCAGCTGGCGGGTCTTGCGTCGAGGTGCGAGAACGGCCGCGGGTGCGGCGGGCATCCCCAATCCGATTGTGCTGGTCACCTTCGGCTGCCTACTTTCCGTCCGTACATTCCGGGCCGTTCGCCTACGAGCTTAGTCGCGCCCGCCGAACGGCCACCCTGTGACGCCCGCGACAACGTGCTCTCCCCTAGGGCCGGCGACAGGGTACCGCGCCGGCGAAACTCAGAACAGTTTGATCGGATTCACGATGTCGGCCACCAGGGTGAGCACCATGTACGCGCCGCCGATCACCACCGCGACGTAGGTGACCGGCAACAACTTCAGATAGTCCACCGGCCCACCGGGGGCGAGTCCCTTCCAGCCGCGGATGGTGTTGCGGACCTTCTCGTAGAGGACCACCGCCATGTGGCCGCCGTCGAGCGGCAGCAACGGCAGGATGTTGAACGCGCCGAGGAAGAAGTTCAGGCTGGCCAGCACCAGGATGAAGACGTTCCACAGGCCGCGTTCGGCGGTCTCGCCGCCGATCTTGCTGGCGCCGTACACGCTGACCGGGGTCTCCGCGTCGCGCTCGCCGCCGGTCACCGCGCTCCACAGCGCGGTCACCTTCTGCGGCAACTGGGCCAGCGACTGGAAAGTGCGCACGAACATGTCACCGGTGAACGCGCCGGCCGCGGGAATAGCGGCCAGGACGTTGTATTGGACCGGCTCGTAGAAGTCCATGCCGACGCCGACTGCGCTGACCTCACGCCCCGCACCGCCACCCTCGGGGTAGCGCACGACCCGCTCCGGGGTCACCGGGATGGTGAGGCTCTGCCCCTTGCGATCGACGGTGTAGGTGAACGGACCGTTCTGCTTCTGGGTCTCGGACTGGAATTCCTTCCAGGTCTTCACGTTCACCCCGTTGACCGCGGTCACCAGGTCACCGCGTTGCAGTCCCGCGCGCTGCGCCGGACCGGTACCGGTGCACGGTTGCATGCTGCCGTCCGGATTCTGTTGCGCCACACAGTCCATCACCCCGAGCGCGGTGGCGGGCGGCTGATCGAACCGGGGCAGGCCCCACCCGACGGCGAGGAACACCACCAGGATGTAGCCGAGCAGGAAGTTCATCGCGATACCGCCCGACATCACCACCATCCGTTTCCAGGTGGCCTGGCGATACATCGCGCGTTCGACCTCTTCGGGCTGCAACTCGTCCAGCGCGGTCATGCCCGCGATATCGCAGAAACCGCCGAGCGGGAGCGCTTTGAGCCCGTACTCGGTCTCACCCCGCCGGAACGAGAAGATCTTCGGCCCGAATCCGATGAAGTACCGCCGCACCTTCATACCGGTGGCTTGCGCGGTCCACATGTGCCCGCATTCGTGCAGCGCAATCGAAATCGTGATGCCTAGAGCGAACAGCACGAAACCCAACGCGAACACCATGTGATTTACAGCCCTCCTGCTGTGCGCAGCTCGCCTGATGACATGCGGCCGCCCGGTCCGGCCGCCCACAAACCCGGGTGCGCGAGTCCGTCGCGGCCGCGAGCCCACGACCACAGTAACCGGACACCCATCAGCCCCGGGTGCTCAGTCTGCCAGCCGAGGCTCACTTCGCGAGTCGGAAACCCTCGGACGCGGGTCCGCGCCGGACGGCACGGTCGGCCCCGCCTACGCGGGATCGACCCGGCCGCGGGTGAAATCGCGGGCCCAGGTGTCGGCGGCCAGGACCTCGGCGAGCGACGTGGGTTCGGGCCGCCACTGGTCGGCGGCCTCGACCGCCGCCGCGACGGTGCGCACGATCTCGGGGAAGCGGATCTTGCCGTCGAGAAACGCCTGCACCGCGACCTCGTTGGCGGCGTTGTAGACGGCGGTGACGCTGCCGCCCGCCTCGCCCGCCCGCCGGGCCAGATCGATGGCCGGGAAGACCGCGCTGTCGACCGGCTCGAAGGTCCAGGTGGAGGCAGTGCCCCAATCGCAGGAGGCGGCCGCGCCGGGCACCCGGTCCGGCCAGCCGAGGGCCAGCGCGATCGGCAGTTTCATATCCGGCGGGCTCGCCTGCGCCAGCGTGGAACCGTCGGTGAAGGTGACCATCGAGTGCACGATCGACTGCGGGTGCACGGTGACGTCGATGCGGTCGTACGGAATGCCGAACAGCAGGTGCGTCTCGATCAACTCGAGGCCCTTGTTCACCAGCGAGGCCGAATTGAGCGTGTTCATCGGGCCCATCGACCACGTCGGATGTGTCTTGGCCTCAGCCGGATTCACCGATTCCAGCATCTCGGTGGTCCAGCCGCGGAACGGACCGCCCGATGCGGTGAGCACGAGACGGTCCACCTCGTCGGCCCGCCCGCCGCGCAGGCACTGGGCCAGCGCGGAATGCTCCGAATCGACGGGCACGATCTGGCCGGGTGCGGCCGCGCGGGTGACGAGTGAACCACCCGCGACCAACGACTCCTTGTTGGCCAGCGCCAACCTGGTACCCGAGTGCAGGGTGGCCAGGGTGGGCTCGAGGCCGAGCGAGCCGACCAACGCGTTGAGCACGACGTCGGCCTCGGTGCGGCGGACCAGTTCGGTCACCGCCGCGGGCCCGGCGAGCTCCAGATCCAATTGCGCGGCGGCGGCCGGGTCGGCAACCGCGACATTGCGCGTCCCGGTGGCCGCCATCTGCTGCGCCAGCAGCGCCGTATTACCGCCGCGCGCCGCCAGGCCGACCACCTCGAACCGGTCGGGATTGGCGGCGATCACCTCGAGCGCTTGGGTACCAATGGATCCGGTGCTGCCGAGGAGCAGGACTTTCACGATGTCGGACACCCGTTCATTGTGGCGCACAGAAAAGTTCGCGCGACGGGCGTGGCCCGACTGTCAACGACGCCCCGTCGTATGTCACGATATCGAGCAGCAGTCCCTTCGAGGTCGTACCGGAACCCGCGGTACCCGAACCAGCTAAGGAGCGATCGTGGCCGCCACGGAACTCGAACCCGCCAGCACCGAGCGCGGCATCGTCACTCACGTGGACACCGCCGAGGTCCCCTCCGCCGCCTGGGGTTGGAGCGGCGAATCGCCCAAGACCTTCCGCGTCGCGGGCTGGATCACCGCGCTCATCCTGATCGCGATGGTGATCGGCAACCACAAGGGACATGTCGAGGACATCTTCCTGATCGGCTTCGCCGCCGCCATCGTCGCCATCCTGATCCGCGACTCGATCCTCAAGCGCAAGCCGCGGTAGGGAATCGTCCCGCCCGCGCGGACGTGGTGCCGCGGACGACGCCTGCTCGACGGCGCCACCGCATCACACTGACTTCGGTGATCGCCGCGGTTGCCGGCAAGGCGCATCATGGCCTCTGCGAACGCGCGGGGTGACCGACCTCGACCCGGTCACCGACGTGCTCCGGCGGCAACGCGTGAAGTGGCGAGTGGGGACACGTCGATGTAGCGGCCCCCGCTCGCTCAGCGTCCGCGGCGCTTCGCCGGCTTCTTCTTGGGCTGAGATTTCCCGGCAGTCGGCCGCTTGGCCGGTGTCTTCTTCTGTGGCGCAGGGCTTTTCGCGCGCGTGGCCGGTGAGCGGGAGCTGCGTTCGGAGCGGCCCCGCACAACGCCGACGAACTCCTCGACCAAGTCCGTGGTGCGCGCAGCGGGCCAAGCCAGGGCGATCTCGGTGTCCGCACGATCCATGACGGTGCGGTAGACGACATCCTTGCGGGCGTGCAGCCGCGCGATCGAATGCGGCACCACGGTCACCCCGACGCCCGCGGCCACCAATTCGATGGCGTCCGCAGCCGCGTCGATATCCGTGGCGTCCTGCATCCACTCGCCGGACAGGTCCGCCATGCCGACCTGGTCGAAAGCCGAGATCGGGTGATCCTTCGGCACCACGACGACCGGCACCTCCCGATAAAGCGGAATCGCGCTCATCCCGTCCCGATCGATCGGCAGCCGGACGAAGCACAGATCCACCCGCTCGTCGCGCAACGCCGACTCCTGCTCCGCCATCGGCAGCGCCACCACCTCGAGCGGGATGTCCGGAAACCGCTCACCCCAGATCCGCGTCCACTTCGACACCGTGACGCCGGGCACGAACCCCACCCGCAACGCGGGCGCCGCCGCCGGAGTCTCGGCCGCCACCTCCTCCGCTCGCGCGATCAACTCCCGCGCCGCCTCCAGCAGTTCCACCCCGTCCGCCGTCAGCTGCGTCGGTTGCGCGCCCGGCACGAACAGTTTCGTACCGAGTTCCGCTTCCAGATCGATCACCGTCTGACTCAACCGCTGCCGCGAAATGTTCAGCCCCTTCGCCGCCCGCGCGAAATGCAATTCCTCGGCAACCGCGACAAACCACCGCAGGCGCGCGATATCGATCGACTCGAACCGGCTCATGCAGGGAAGCGTATCCGTACCGGATAGGCTGGTGCAGTGAGCGAGCGACAGCGAGTGAATCGAAGGCACGGCGCCCTCAGGCTTACGACGGAGCCGAGCGTCAGCGAGGCGCAGCCGTGAGCCTGGACCCGCAGCAGATGAAGCCCCTGACCGCAGCCAACAAGCTGGGCATCTATCTCCCCGCGGCTCCCGAATCCTTCCGAACCACTCCCCTGTCCCGCGCCGACCTCGAGGCCTTGCGCACCGATCCCCCGGAGTGGCTCACCGAACTCCGCCGCACCGGCCCCTTCCCGCGCGATATCACCGCCCGCAAACTCGGCATCTCCAACTCCGGCCTCTCCCGCGCCGGCGTCGCCGACGCCCTCACCGCCGACGAGATCGCCGCCCTCCTCGCCGACCCGCCGGAATGGCTGACCCGCGAACGCGAAACCTACGCCGAAGTCCGCAAGGAAAACGAGCGCATCGCCACCAAGGAAGCCGAGCGCCGCGCCGCCACCAACCGCCCGGCCAAGAACCGCTTCTGACCGTTCTGCTCGCTGCGGGTTGTCGGCCGCGGCCGGTAGAACAAGTGCCGCAGCCGCTACGGCACGGCTGGGGAGCCGCCCGCCACCACCGGCAGTCCGGCGGCTTTCCAGGCTCGGAAGCCGCCCACCAGGTCGGTGGCGTCACGTATGCCTAGTTCGCGGGCGTCGCGGGCGGCGAAGCTGGAGGCGTAGCCTTCGTTGCAGAAGATCACGACCGGTGTATCCGGGGTGAGGTCGGGGAGCCGATGGTCGCCGTGCGGGTCGAGGCGCCATTCCAGGACGATGCGTTCGACCACGACCGCGCCGGGAATCTCGCCCTCTGCCGACCGGTTCGCGTAGGGCCGGATGTCGACCAGCAAGGCGCCTGCGGTGCGCAACGATTCAGCCTGCTCGGGACTGACGCGCACCAGGTTCTCGCGCGCCCGGGCGAGCAACGCCTCGGCGCTCATGCGCCGGAAACATCTGCGAGAGTGCGGTATTCGCGCATCGGCCGCAGCGGCGGCGAGTAGGCGTGCACCGTCGCGGCGTCGTGGGCGCTGGTGTTGCGCAGCCGGTGCGCCCGCTCCGGACCGAACGCCACCGTGCTCCCGGCGCGGCGCTGAGCGGCACGGACCGGACTGTTCGGGAACGCGAATTCCTCGTCCAGTTCGCCGTGCAGGACCGTGAACGAACCCGAGGCGCCCCCGTGATCGTGCGGTTCCGTCCCCTGCCCCGGCATCCAGGACAGCAGCCACAATTCGACGCCCATCGTCAGCGCCAGCCGCACCCACCAGCGTTGCGCCGGATCGAAACGCACCATGTCGAGCAGCGGCACGGTCAGCTCGCGCGTCACCACACTTGTCAGCTCGTGCAGTTCATCGGGGGTCCACAGGGTGCGATCCGCTCGGACGAGCTCGTCGAGCAGCGGCAGATCGAGATCAGGGTGCAGGTCTTTGGCGTGCTTCAATTTCACCGGAAGTGACGTGGTCACAGTGCGCTCCTGGCAGAGGTGTGGCGTGCAAGGTCGGGTTACGTCACCGACGACACGCACAGGCCGCGACACGAACCAGGTCGACGACCCGGTCACTGGTCAGCAGAAGCCTTTGCACGAGTGCAGCTTACACAGCCCGCCGCCGCCATGGGGACGCTGCGCCCTGACAACAACCAGCCAGTCCACTAACCCGCCCGCATCTCCCGAACGAACTCGCGATACAGAAATTTCTGATGCAACCCCTCGAGATTGCCCGCATGCCGCCGAAACGGCACCATCGCCAGCCGCAACGGCCGCGTAACCGGCACCCCGGTCCCCCACTCCGCCACCGAAGCGACCGTTTCGATCAACCCGTCCTCGGTCGCGTTCCGCTCGGCGGAGTCCAGTCCGAGGTGCCGCAGCAACTGATCCCGTACCCCTTCCACGTCGAGCTCCAGCCGCCGCGCTTCCTCCTCGGTATCACAACGAGACAGCGCCCTACGGAAATCGACTGCACGAGAACGGTATTCATCGATTCGACCGCACACCATCTCCAGCCAGCGGTCCGGACTCGACCGCCCGCGATCCTGCAACGACCACAGCCGCCCACCTAGCAGCGGAAGCTGATACTCGAGCAGTTGCAGGCGTCGTCCCTCCCGCGGTCCGGCGACCTTGCGGATATCACTGGGAATCCCGCGAACCGCGGAAATAACCTCCTCGATCGTGTTCTCCGGAACGCCGTCGTCGAACAGATCGAACATGACCGAGAAATCACGCCGCAGCGGATGCGGCGTATACGCAACACCATTCACCTTCGCCCGCGCCGAGTAACGCAGCGAACGCACGAGTGTGGCAATCAGCCACAATTGCTGGTGCGTGTCCGCGATCAGGTTGCGGAACTGTCCCTCCATCGCGAACGACGAGGCCCGCGCCCATTGACCGAACGCGTCGAGTTCCACACCGTCCACGCCGCCGATCCGAGCGCGGTGATGGTCGTCGATCCGGACGTTTTCCCACTGGTAGTCCGCCCACGCCGCGATGTTCGCCAGCATGCGCTGACCGCCGCCGCGCTCCTGCACCTCTCGATCCGCTCTGCGGGTCTTGTCGATGAACCGCAGCATGGTCTCGACACCGGTTGTCTTCAGCGTCTCCATCGCCGCGGCTTCGGCGGCGTCGAGCGCGGGCCGATCCTGCGGGCCGATCGCCATCGGCACCGCGATTCGGAGGTCGAACAGATGACGCAGGATTCGCGGATAAGTACCGTAGTCGGCGGCCACCGGATTCAATTTTGTCGGGTGCGGCACCAGCACTTCGTCGAAGTAGATCAGGGACTGTACGAGTTCCGCATAACACTGCTGCGCAAAAGGATCGCGCGGCCTTGCCGGTTGCCGGGAATTCTGCGAAAGAATGAATTCCTCCGCGCTGATGAACGTCGTGACGTCCACCATGACACGATTCGACATCAACCGCTCCGCGACTCCGCCAGTACCTGAATGAACCAACGGACCGAATCGGGTTCGCCCGCAACTGTTTCGGCGAATGTCGGTTCGCGTTGCGCGAGAAACTGCGGCTGCAGTGGTAGTTGACTCCGCCCGTCGCCGCCGGTCGCCGTGCGGCCCATGGCAGTGGCCAACCCGATGCCCGCCACCCCGTCCCAAACCTTCTGGTTCGGCCGGTAGAACAGGTCGAATTGCTGGTCCGGCGCCTGTGTCCACGCGGACAGATCGATGCAGGTGCGAACCATGTCCAGCGTCTGAGAGGTGGTGCGCAGCTTCATCGCGCACCCGATATCCGCGAGCGGGGCTTCGAAATTCCGGGGCACCGAACCTTTGCTGCGTGTGACGGACGCGCGTCGCGGTTTCGCCGCCGCCGTCAACTGCGGGGCCGGCTGCCCGTTCACGACGACCTCCCCGGACCAGTGGATCGCGATCGGCGTCCGGCCGGCACCCAATTCGGGCGCGAGCACATAGGCGGCCACCGGCACGCCCGCGTCGAGAAGGCACACGACACTGCAGAATTCACGCCCGTCCGGCGAGACGAACTCGCTGGTGCCGTCGATCGGGTCGATGATCCAGGTCGGCTCGCCCGAACTCGGCAGCTCGGCCTCGTCCTCCTCCGCGACGAACCGAGACCCCGGATAGTGCCGTTGAATGGTCTCGATGATCGCCGTCTGCGTCGCGAGATCCGCCTCCGACAGCAACGTGTCATCGGCCTTCCGATCTACCTGCAACGATGCGAGATTCTTCCGATACCCGCCGAGCAACGGCAGCAACTGCTCGTCCAATGCCTTCCACAACGATCCGACATCGCTCAAGGGAGCCCTCCGCACGAGTTGGTCCTCTGAGGGTAGCTAAATCACCGGCTCCTTTGAGCCGATGCTCACGAATCCGACACGAACGCCGACCTGCGCGCTTCGGCTCTCCCGCCGAACAGACTCCCATGCAACGGGTTTCAGGTTGGATGCCCACCGGTTCGCCTGCTGGGTAGTGTGCGGACGGCGTTCCTACGCAACGCCCCTGCCGGCGGGTGCCACCTGCTAATTGTCGGCAGTAGCGAATTCTGGGTGCGCCGGGGCGGCCTCGGCCGTCGGCTGCATGATGAAATCGCCGCCGCGCTTGGCGATGTCGCGCGATCGCACGGTGACGAGTTGCGTGACCTGCTCCATCAACGGTTGAAACAGGACGGAGCCGGGTCGACTTGGCGGTGCGCCGGTCCGGGTACGTCATGGACGCACTGGTCACGACCGACACCGGGGCGGCAACCGCGGTCGTCCTCGATACCGGCGCCGCTTCAGCCGAGGAGTTCGCCCGCCATCTCCGGCCCCAGCAGCGACGTGCGGCGCTGCTGACAGCATCCGGTACGCAGCGGAAAGGGTATCGTCTGCCCGCCTGGCAGCTGTTCGAGAATCGGCCGACTCCGCAGGTCGCGGCGTAGCTCCAACAAACTGGACGGTGGTCCAATACTGTGCTGCGGTTAACACTCAGCAAGTCTTGCTTGTGACGACTCGCCGACTACCGTTGAAGTCATACATTCATGCGGAATCGCTATCGTCAGCGGGGCTGCGCGACGCCCACGCCGTCGCGGGACAAGTCCGCAATCCCGAACCGATGCGCGGTACCGCCGTGCCGACAGGCCGAAACCGAGGATGAGTGCGCATGACCCGATCGACGAAACTCGTTGCCGTGGTGGCATGTACGGCTGCCATCGTGGCCGGCTCGGTCACATCGGCCCAGGCCGACCCGGAACCCGCGGGCCTCCGGTACACCGCGCAGGCCGTCGGCACTTCGATGACCCTTACCACGGACACAGGCTCCCTCGACACCGCCGACGACCGCCTCGAGATCCGAGACAACGACGGCAACCTGATGGCCGCGTTCCCGCTCGGCTACTACCGGGACAACCAGCGCTACCCGATCGCCGCCGTCATCGACGGCAACACCGCGACCCTGACCCCGAGCGTCGACCCCGCGACCGCGACACCCGCCCCCGGCACCACCGACCAACTGCACGACGTCGCCCTGGACCCCACCTCCCCCGCGTTCGGCGCCGCCCTGTCGACCTTCTCCACCGTCGTCGGCATCGGCACCGCCCTGGGCACCATCATCGGCACCCTCGTCGGCGCGTCCCTCGGTTGCCTCCTCGGCGGCCTCCTCGTCGGCGGCGCCGCCACCCTCCCCACCTTCGGCGTCCTCACCATCCCCGGGTTCCTCGGCGGCTGCATCGTCACCGCCATCCCCGGCGCCGCCCTCGGCGCCATAGTCGGCACCATCGCCTTCGGCGTCCCCGCCATCATCATCGGCGGCATCCTCCTCGCCGGCACCCTCGGTGCGATGTGAGGCGCGACGCAGAGCCTCGGGCGCTCAACTGCTGTCGTCGGATACCCAACTGTCGATTCGACACGACAAAGGGGAATTCCCGCCGAAGGTGTGGCTCCACTTCGTCGGCCGGTCCTGGCGATAGACTGATCGTGCAAGCACTCTCATCGAGAAGAGACCACAGATGGACCCGACGCACGGCGAGCGGAGATACCACAAGCCTGTCGCCGTCCCGGAAAACCTACACCTCTTGGTCGGTCCGACCACCGGCGTCGTCCACCTCCCTGCTCACCTGGATTGGTCCGGTCATGCGGAATACGATCTCGACCGCCCAGGTCGGATCGTCGATCTCTACCGCACGGTGATCAACGAAGCTGCCAGCGCGAGTGACCTGCACACTTATCTCAACGAATCAGTACTCGAGCGACTCTGGTCCTACATGTGGCTTCCCGTGCAGACCAAACTCGCCTGAGAGAATCGATTTCCCGAGCTCGCCCAACTGAGCCGACTGGCTTCGGCGTACGCGTCCAGTGGAGCCACACCATCGCAAACTCGCCGAAATCGCACTCTCGGTAGCCGGTGACCAGGGCTTCGCGCTGGCCGGAGGTTACGCCATCCGTGTGCACGGTATGGGCGAACGTCCCAGCGGCGACGTCGATCTTTCACCGACTGGCACCGTCGTGCCGACTTCCCCGGTGCCCGGTCCGCACCCACGACCGCCAGGCTGTCGTGCCGTGGTGGAATTCCTCTGCGCCGCAGCGCTGTTACCGTCGCAGCTGCCGCTGTCGCGGTGAGTGCGTCGGTTTCGGAGAGCACCAATCGCTGACCGGTGGCAGCGGTGATCGATTGCACGGCAGCCGATTTCGTCGCGTCGAGCCCCATCAGGAATACCATGGTGATGTGCTCGGGCAGTTCTGAGATGCGCGTGGCGACGGGATATGGGCGACTCGACGTCACCGGGACGACCGAGGCTCGAATCGCCGTGTGTTCGGTCAGGAGTGCGGTGTAGTCCTCCATTGCCGTCCAGCACGAGCGACTCGTCCGTTCGTGGAGGCCGCTTCCGTCCCACACCGCGACCACCGCGACACCGAGGGAATTCGAGGTTGGCGCGACGTCGTGGTTCGTGCCGGAATCGATGTGACTGGTCATTGCCGATGCCTCGCTCTCACGGACTCGGGCGCGGACGTGATGTATGGATCTTGGAAAATCCGAAACCAACCGCCAGCGCGCTGAGCGGTGATCGACGGGCGGGTCAGCCGCGTCCGTGACGTCGTTCGTAGGCTTCCCGGGCCGCGGCACCTCGTTGGCGTTCGCGCTGGTCGGCCAGTGCCGGGTCGAGGCCGTGTTTGGCGAGGCGAGCGCGACGGTAGACGTACATGAGCGCGGTGGTGAAGTAGATGAGCGGCAGGTACAGCAGTGCCATCATCGCCAGCCCCATCCACAGTGGGCCGGGGATCAGCAGGAACAGGCACAGCGGCGGAATGATCGGGATCAGGATGCGCAGCAGGTAGCGTCGCGCTGCGCCCGCTCCGGTGAGATCTTGGATCACCCACTCCGACATCGATGTCGGCAAGGTGCCGCCGGTGATGTAGCGGATCCGTTGCGTGAGTTTGGGTGTGGTGCGTTCGGTCATGGGGTGCTCCGGGCGAGGGCGGGCGCCAGCTCCCGGGCACAGGCGATGGCGTCGGGTGTGTGGTCGAACAGGTGTGCCGTGCCTCCGGCGGGCAGCGCGCCGATGGCGGTCAGCCGCCGCTGGTGGTCTTCGCGCAGGCCCGACATCAACACGATGACGTGGTGGTGTTCGAGTTTGCTGATGGCGTCCTTGAGCACCAGCGCGCCGGTGGTGTCCAGGGCGGTGACGTGGGACATGCGCAGGATGACGACGTGGACGTCGGAGACCTCGGCGAGTTCGAGCAGGAACCGGTGGGCGGCGGCGAAGAACAGTGGTCCGTCGAGACGGAAGGCCACGATGTGGTCGTGCAGCAGGTCGTGTTCCTCGGCCAGGTGATCGGTGTCCTCGATCGGCAGTTCGAGCGGGATCTGATGTAGCCGAGCCTCTTTGGCCACCGACCGCAGTGCGAGCAGCACCGCGATCGCGACCCCGACGGCGACCGCGGTCACCAGGTCGAGCGCGACGGTGACGACGAAGGTAACCGCCATGATGGCGGCATCGCCCTTGGACGCCCGGGCGATCGCGGACAGTGACGCGGTCTCGACCATCCGTACGGTCGTCGCCAGCAGCACCCCGGCCAGCGCGGCAAGCGGAATATCGGCGACCAGTGGCGCGGCCAGGTAGATGATCGCGGCCAGGATGACCGCGTGGGTGAGCGCGGCGAGGCGAGTGCGGGCACCGGAGCGCACATTGACCGCGGTGCGGGCGATCGCGCCGGTGGCCGGGACGCCGCCGAACAGGGGTGCGGCGATATTGGCCAGCCCTTGGCCGAGCAGTTCCCGGTCGGGGTTGTGCCGGGTGCCCACAGCCATGGAATCCGCGGCGGTCGCGGACAGCAGCGACTCCAACGCCGCGAGCGCGGCCACGGCCATCGCGGGCGCGAGTAGCGAACCCAGTTGGTCGAGGTGCACGAATCCCAGTGTGGGAGCGGACAACCCGGCCGGCAGTGCGCCGATCGGAGCCAGGTCGAGATCGAACAATCGCGCGGCCACGGTGGCGGCTGCCACGGCGATCAACGCGAACGGCAGTTTCGGGAGCCAGCGACCGCCGATCAGCATGATCGCGGCCACGGTGAGCGCGGTGACCAGTGTCAGGTGATGCGGCCCTGAGATGTATTGGCGCAGTGCATCGATCGCGACCTGCCACACCTTCTCGCCTTCGGCGTGGGTGATGCCGAGGGCGGACGGGAACTGCTGCAGCGCAATAACGACCGCGATACCGGCGGTGAAACCCTCGATCACCGGAGCCGGCATGTATCGAACTACCCGTCCGACCCCGGCGACCGCGAGCACCACCAGCACGAGGCCGGCCATCAGCCCCACGGCCAGCACCCCGCTCCCCCCATGCCGGTGGAAGATCGGCACCAGGACCACGGTCATGGCGCCGGTCGGCCCGGACACTTGGAAGCGGGAGCCGCCGAACACCGCAGCCACGATGCCCGCGACGACGGCGGTCGCGAGACCGGCTGCAGCACCGAGCCCGGAGGAGATGCCGAAACCGAGCGCCAGTGGCAGCGCCACCAGCGCAACGATCAATCCGGACAGCAGGTCCGCTCCCGGGGAGCGGACCGCGGGTTTCCAGTCCGACCAGGCCGGTAGCAGCGCTCGCACGGTCAGCGCCCCTGGGCGGCGGTGCCGTCCGAAGGCGCCTCGGCGAGAAGAGTTTTCAGCGCGGCCAGCTGCTCACGCAGTTGTTCGGGCAGCCGGTTGCCGCCGATAGTGGCGTACCAATCGTCGATCGATCCGATTTCGGTCACCCAATCGTCGGTGTTCACCGCGAGCGCGGCGGCGGCGAGTTCACGCTCGGCGGCGGACAGACCGTCGAGATCGAGGGCCTGCGCGGTCGGCACGTAGCCGATGGGCGTCGTCTCGGCGGGCGCGGTGCCGTCCAAGCGCTCCAACGCCCATTTCAGCACCCGCACATTGTCACCGAAGCCGGGCCAGAGGAACTTGCCGTCGGCGCTGCGCCGGAACCAGTTGACCTGGAAGATCTTCGGCAGTTGCGCACCCTCGCGGTCGGCGAGCGAGAGCCAGTGCGCGAAGTAGTCGCCGACGTGATAGCCCAGGAACGGCAGCATGGCCATGGGGTCGCGGCGCACGACACCGACTTTGCCGGCTGCGGCGGCGGTGGTCTCCGAGGACAATACCGAGGCGGTGAACACTCCGTGGGCCCAGTCGAAGGTTTCGGTCACCAGCGGGATGGTGGAGGCGCGGCGGCCGCCGAAGAAGATCGCCGAGATCGGCACGCCAGCGGGGTCGTTCCACTCCGGGGCCACCGAGGGGCACTGTTCGATCGGGGTACAGTAACGCGAATTCGGGTGTGCGGCAGTGGTTCCCGAGGCCGGGGTCCAGTCCTTGCCGTGCCAGTCGATCAGGTGGTCCGGTGCTTCGTCGGTCAGCCCTTCCCACCAGATGTCGCCGTCGTCGGTGCGGGCGGTGTTGGTGAAGATGGAGTTGCCTCGGTCGATGGTGGCGATGGCGTTGGGGTTGGTCTTGGCTCCGGTTCCCGGTGCGACACCGAAGAATCCGGCTTCGGGGTTCACCGCGTAGAGCCGACCGTCCGCGCCGAAACGCATCCACGCGATGTCGTCACCGACCGTTTCGGCTTTCCAGCCCGGGAGTGCGGGTTCGAGCATGGCGAGGTTGGTCTTGCCGCAGGAGGACGGAAACGCCGCCGCGATGTAGTGCGTCTTACCCTGCGGCGAAGTCAGTTTCAGGATGAGCATGTGCTCGGCCAGCCAGCCCTCGTCGCGCCCGAGCACCGAGGCGATGCGCAGCGCGAAACACTTCTTGCCCAGCAGCGCGTTGCCGCCGTACCCGGAGCCGTAGCTCCAAATGGTGCGGGCCTCCGGGAAATGTGAGATGTACTTGGTCTTGTCGCACGGCCACGCGACATCGTCTTGACCGTCGCCCAGCGGCGCACCCACCGAGTGCAGGCACTTGACGAATTCGGTGTCCACGGTGAGCTTGTCCCACACCGCCGCGCCGGAGCGGGTCATGATCTGCATGGACGCCGCGACGTACTCCGAATCGGTGATCTGCACACCGAACTTCGGGTCTTCGGCGTTCAAAGGCCCCATGCAGAAGGCGATCACGTACATGGTGCGACCGGCCATCGACCCGCGATAATGCTCGGTCATGACGGTGCGCATGTCGACCGGGTCGACCCAGTTGTTCGTCGGCCCGGCATCGTCCTTGTTCTCTGAACAGATGAACGTCCGGTCCTCCACCCGCGCTACATCCTCCGGGTCGGAGACACACCAGAAGGAGTTCGGCTTCTGCTCCAGCGGCACGAACGTGCCCTTGCCCACCAGGATGCCGGTGAGCCGGTCCCACTCCTCGCGGGAGCCGTCGCAGAACACGATGCGCTCTGGTGCGGTGAGTTCGGCGACCTCGGCCACCCAGGCGAGCACGCCCTCGTTTTCGGTCGGTGCCGAAGCGGCCCCTGTGACAGCGGTGGACTGATTGGTCACGGCGAGTTCTCCTTCGCAAAACTGCTAGGTAGTGAGTTTAGAAAAGCTGCAATCAGTGAGGACGCGCACACCCCCCGACCGGGTGTGCGGGTTCGTTTACGCGGGCTGTTCCAGCGCTTCGACCTGGCCCGCGACCACGCCGGTGAGGATGGCTCGGGCGGCGGCGAGTAGTTCGGCGACGTCGGAGGTGGTGAGTTCGTAGGTCACCGAGAGCCCTTCGCGACGGGCGGCGACCAATCCGGCGCGGCGCAGGATCGACAGCTGTTGGGAGAGGTTGGCTGGCTCGACGCCGATCTCGGTGAGCATTTCCGACACGGCGTGCTCACGCTCGCTGAGCAACTCCAGCACCCGGATGCGCACCGGATGGCCGAGGGTTTTGAAGAAGTCGGCCTTCATCTGATAGAGCGGCCGTTGCAGTCCTGGCATGTGCGCGCCACTCCTTCCGCTGACGGCGGGGACCGATGACCGCCCTGTTGATTGCGAAGTTTAGCAAACAGCGCAACTACGCTGACAGCCGCGTATCGCTCGCGCCGCGAAGCCACCTCACCACAGCCGGGCGCAGCGTGTCCGGGCAGAGGTCGAGGCGACTGACCCCGGCCACGACTGTAAGCGTGTGATGGTCCAAGCGTGACAGCGCAGTGGACGTCGTGTTCGTTCAGTCGGACCAAACGAATCCCGACACTGTCGGCGGCTGTGCGTGAAGCGCTGTGCGAATCCGCACCGCGAGCAACTGCCGACGCGGTGGTCGATGAGTAAAGGTCGACTAGGTTCCTCGATTGCTGATTGCGACCCTATTCGACTGCGATCACATCCCGACAGACCACTGGTCGCACCCTTATCCTCACCCATTTTCCCAGGTCGGATCGTTTCGCCGGGAATCGGAATTGCACGGTGCCAGTCAGCCGGGAACATTGCGAGCCCGTGGGATCAGCCCATGGAGGCCGAAATACCACCGGGGACAGCGCGATTCGGCCTGATCAGAAAGGAAAGCCGCACATTGACTTCTCTGGAAAGCGACGGTCGCCGACATGGCGCTGTATCGGAGCGCTATCCCTCGGCAGCGAGCTGCCCGCAGGCCGCGGCGATCTCCTGGCCCCGCGTATCACGCACCGTACACGGCACACCCTGCCCCTGAACCCGCCGAACGAACTCCCGCTCAACAGGTTTCGGACTAGCATCCCACTTGCTGCCCGGTGTCGGATTCAACGGGATCAAGTTCACGTGCACCTGGGAACCGAGAGCCTTGTGCAGCTTCTCGCCCAGCATGTCGGCACGCCAGGGCTGATCGTTGACATCCCGAATCAGCGCGTACTCGATCGATACACGCCGACCCGACTTATCGGCGTAATAGCGTGCGGCGTCGAGAACTTCGGCGACCGGCCAGCGGTTGTTAACCGGGACCAGGGTATCGCGGAGTTCATCATCGGGAGTGTGCAGCGACACCGCGAGAGTGACCGAAAGATCCTCATCAGCCAGCTTGCGAATCGCCGGGGCCAAACCCACCGTCGACACCACCACATTCCGCTGCGAAATCCCGAAACCATCCGGCGAGGGCGAGGTAATGCGACGCACAGCGGAAACTACACGCTTGTAGTTGGCCAGGGGCTCACCCATGCCCATGAAGACGATGTTGGAGAGTCGGCCGGGGCCGCCGGTGACCTCGCCGTCGCGCATGGCGGCGGCCGCGGCACGGACCTGGTCGACGATTTCGGCGGTGGACAGGTTGCGGTTCAGGCCGCCCTGGCCGGTCGCGCAGAACGGGCACGCCATACCGCAGCCGGCTTGGCTGGAGATGCACAGCGTCGCCCGGTCGGGGTAGCGCATCAGCACGCTTTCGAGCAGCGTGCCATCACCCGCGCGCCACAACGTCTTTCGGGTTTCGCCCGCATCGCAGGCGACGTGCTTGACGACCGACATCAGCGGCGGGAACAGTGCCGCGCCGATCTTCTCGCGCACCTGCGCGGGCAGGTCGGTCATCTGTTCCGGGTCGGCTTGCAGCCTGCCGTAGTACTGGCGGGCGATCTGGTCGGCGCGGAACTTCGGCAGTCCCAGCTCCTCGACGGCCGCCCGCCTGCCCTCGGCATCGAGGTCGGCGAGGTGCCGCGGCGGCATGCCACGGCGCGGAGCATCGAAAACGAGGGGCAGGGAGACGGTCATAGTTCCCCCATTCTCCCATCTGGGCGAATGCGCCGCACACTCGCCCGCTCCAGCCGGACGACATGCCCAGTTCGTTGCCAGGAAATACGTGTGGTTGTAATAGCAGTGGGTAATGATCGACCCATGTCGACCAATCCTGACCACCTGCCGGAGCCCGATCCCGATCTGACGGACGAGCGCACCGCCCCCACCCCGACCCGGTCGCCCCACCTGTGACAACCGGGCCGACGACCACGGTTCCGACCAAGCACCGCCAGTCGCTGTCGTCACGCACGGGCAACACCTGGGTGGCCTTGATCGCCGGCGCACTGATCCTGATCGTCCTGCTGGTCTTCATCCTGCAGAACCTCGACCAGGTGAACGTGGGCCTGTTCTTCTGGCATTTCTCGCTGCCGCTCGGTGTCGCGGTCCTGCTGTCGGTGATCGGCGGCGCACTCGTCATGGCCCTCGTCGGCGGTGTCCGCATCCTCCAATTGCGCCGCGCAGCCAAGAAGTAGGTCACCGCGCCAGCGCCCGCACCAGTGCGCGGATTCGAGCAGGGTTCCCGCTCCACTTCCGCAAGGCCTGCCCGGGCCGGTCGAAGTACTCCTGCAACAAGCCGAGCGCTTCGGTGAACGTGGCCCCTTCGGGCCACCGGCCGCCGTCTGCATAACTGCACTCCAGCAGTCGGCCGATGTCTTCGGCGTCGCGCGGTACCCGCCGCTGCAGATAGCCGAACACCTTGATACAGAGCGCGGTTGCCACGCCGGGGATCGCGACCCGCGCCGAGAGGCGGCTGCCGTCGGTCAGGGTGGCCGCGAGCGCGATCCAGATCGGCTCCTGTGCCAAGGCGACGTGGACCGCCGGGATCCCGTTCACCGCAATGGGACCCGCGTCGAGATCGGGTACGTGCCGATTGGTGAACGAGGGAGCGAGCAGGTCGATGGTCGCGAATGTCCCGCCGACCGATCGCTCGAATCTGTTGCCGGACCGGGGATTGTCGTAACCGAGCAGACGTAGGCGGTCCAAGAGCGCACCGCCGCGAATGCTGACCAGTTCGACGGCGAGGTCGGCGTCCCTGGTCGCCCGCAACGGCACCGACACGCCTGTGCGCAGGACGTGCAGATTGACCATGTGCCCGCCGATCACCGCCCAGGAACCCGACGCCACCGCGGCGCCGGCGGCATCGGCCAGCGCAACGTACGCACCGTCTTCCGCGCGAGATCCGCTGACGACATTCAGCTCGTACACGACGAGACCTCGAGGTCAGCGCGCGCGCTGAGAAATCGCTGTTCCAGTTCGGCGACCGCGTCGAGCGCGTCGGGACCGCCGACGGTGCGGATATGCCTGGCCACCTCGATGACCGGCGCCAGCGGCCACGCCAGATCCCGCGGACCGCCCATCGCGGCCGCAAGCCTCGAATCCAGATGCCATCCCGGCGAAATCGCACCGACACTGACCACCAGGGTCGCATCGGACGGATCGGTTTCCACCCGGACGAATCCGGCACTTTCCAGGTCGAGGCGGCTATCGGCATGAATCAGCACGATGTCGGGGATCCGCCACGGCGCGACGAGGTCGGCTGCCCAATCACCGCAGACCCGCACCGAGACGTGCTGCGCCGTAGCGTGTTCCAGCACCAGCTCGATCTGCCTTTGCGCGCTGTCGAGGCTGTACCAGGCTTCGGCAGCTTCCTGTCTCGGCGCACGGGCCGCAACCAGTCGATCGAACAATTCGCGAGGTCGCCGGACCTGCCAGCCGTCAGCGGATCGCTCGGTCCAGCCTTTCGCGTCGGCCGCGGTCAGAATCTGCGAGATACGCGCCTGTGTGACGCCGGTGGCCGCGGCGATATGGACCTGGCGTTGCGGCGTAGGGTTGCCGAGGAGGTAGGCCAGCACCGCGACCTCGGCGTGCGCCAAGCGTTTCTCGGACATGCGCCGAGTGTATAAATTTTTACGGGGATGTGCGAGAAAATTTATACCTGCAGTTCAGAGCTGCTTCTCGATGCTCGTTCAGAGCAGGGTGCTCAGGACCAACCAGGAGACGAACGCGGAGGGGAGCATCGAGTCGAGGCGGTCCATGATGCCGCCGTGCCCGGGGAGCAGGGTGCCCATGTCCTTGATGCCGAGTTCGCGTTTGATCTGGGATTCGATCAGGTCACCGCAGGTGGCGACGAGCACGAGGCCGACACCGAGCACGACGCCGATCATCGAGTTGGCGTCGAGCAGCAGGGTGACGGTGAGTAAACCGCCGATGACGCTGAAGACGAGCGACCCGCCGAAACCTTCCCAGGACTTCTTCGGACTGATCGACGGCACCATCGGATGCCTGCCGAACAGGACGCCCGCGACGTAGCCGCCGACGTCGGAGCAGACGACCAGGATCATGAAGGTCAGCACCCGCAGGTTGCCGTCGTCTTCGAGCAGCAGCAGGGTGGCGAAGGAGGCGAGCAGCGGGATCCAGGCCAGCGTGAAGATCGTGATGGCGGTGTCGCGCAGGAAGTTTCGTGGCGCGGTCTGCAGGCCGTGATCGAACAGCCGCCACACCATGCAGGTCAGCGTGGTCGCCGCGAACGCACCGGCGACCCCACTGGCCCCGTACGGCCAGCCCAGCCAGAACACCGCCTGCCCGCCCACGATGAGCGGGATGCGCGGGACCAGTACGTCGGCCTCGCGCAGTCGTTTGGCGACCTCCCAGGTGGCGACGCCGACCGCGACGCCGACGACACCGATGAACACCTTCGGCACGAACAGCAGGATCGCGATGAGCGAGAGGCCGAGCCCGAACCCGACGGCCAGCGCCGCGGGCAGGTTCCGGCCTGCCCGCGAACCGGACGCCGGAGCGCCGGCGACCACGGCCTGCGGGCCGTGCGCCTCGGGGTCGTGCTCATCGGCGGCGACCACGGCAGCCTCACCCCCGGTCGCGGACCATTCGGACCCCGGGACCGCCGAGCCGACCGTCGCGTCGGCTAGAGCCTCGTGACCAGATGCTCCCGCATCGCGCACGTGCTCCTGCCTCGCTTCAGCTGTACCGTCCACCGGCATCGGCTCCTCTGCCGCACCGGTCGCGGCGGCGTTCTCGGCCACGATTGTCCCGTCGCTCAACTCGTCGTTCCGTTCGTCCTCCGCCCGAGCGGGCCTTCGGCTGCGTTCGAACCCGCGGCGACTGCCCCGGTGCGCACGCCGTGGCGTCAGACCTCGAGCAGTTCCGCTTCCTTGTGCTTGACCAGTTCGTCGATCTGGCCGACATATTTGGCGGTGGTCTTGTCGAGGTCCTTCTCGGCGCGCCCGACCTCGTCCTCCCCCGCCTCGCCATCCTTCTGGATGCGCGACAGTTCGTCCATGGCTTTGCGGCGGACATTGCGGATTGACACCTTTGCGTCCTCGCCCTTGCCCTTGGCCTGCTTGGCCAGTTCGCGGCGGCGCTCCTCGGTCAGCTGCGGCACCGAAATCCGAATGATGTCACCGTTGTTCGTGGGGTTCACGCCGAGATCCGAGTTGCGGATGGCGGTTTCGATCGCGCCGAGCTGAGCCTGCTCGTAGGGCTTGATCACGACCATGCGCGGCTCGGGCACGGTGATGCTGGATATCTGGGTGATGGGCGTCGGCGAACCGTAGTAGTCGACCACGATCCGGGAGAACATACCCGGGTTGGCCCGCCCGGTGCGAATGGATCCGAGATCGTCCTTCGCCACCGTGACAGCCTTTTCCATCTTCTCCTCGGCGTCGAAGAGCGCTTCTTCAATCACGACCATGTCCTTCCTTAGACACCGGCTCCACAGCGTCGTCATCGTCATCGTCCGCGGGTCGCGGGGTCAGGACCGAACCAATGTGCCGATCTTCTCACCGGCGACCGCTCGGGCGATATTGCCCTTGGTCAACAAATTGAACACCAGCATCGGCATCTGGTTGTCCATACAGAGACTGAAGGCCGTCGCGTCGGCCACCTTGAGACCTTGTTCGATGACCTCTTTGTGGGTGATCTCGGAGAACATGGTGGCGTTCTCGTCGACCTTCGGGTCGGCGGTGAACACCCCGTCGACCGCCTTCGCCATCAGCACCACCTCGGCGCCGATCTCCAGTGCACGCTGCGCGGCGGTCGTGTCGGTGGAGAAGTACGGCATGCCCATGCCCGCACCGAAGATCACCACACGCCCCTTCTCCAGGTGCCGCTTGGCGCGCAACGGGAGGTAGGGCTCGGCGACCTGACCCATGGTGATCGCGGTCTGCACCCGGGTCTCGATCCCCTGCTTTTGCAGAAAGTCTTGCAGCGCAAGGCTGTTCATCACGGTGCCGAGCATGCCCATGTAGTCCGAGCGGGCCCGCTCCATACCGCGCTCCTCGAGCTCGGCGCCGCGGAAGAAGTTGCCGCCACCGATCACCACGGCCACCTGCACGCCGGTCGCGACGACCTCGGCGATCTGCTCGGCGACCGCCTCCACGACGTCGGGGTCGAGCCCCACCCTGCCGCCGCCGAACATCTCGCCACCCAATTTGAGAAGTACCCGGCGATATCCTGGGCGGTCGTTCCCCGGGTCCGTCATGGGTGTTCTTCTCCTTCGGCGGTCAACGTTGTTCTCGGCAGGCAAGTGCGTCAAAGAATTCGGCAGCTCGGAAAGGCTCCTCGACACGGAGCGGCTCCTATCCTGCCTCATGCGGGTTCGGCGGCATGAGAAGACCCCCCGTCAACCGGCGAAACGGTCGACGAGGGGTCTGCTCGATATAGCCATAGGGCGGTTGTCAGACCAGGTCGGGCTGACCGTGCGGGGCACGATCAGTTGGAGCCGACCTCGAAGCGGGCGAAGCGGGTCACGGTGACACCGGCCTCGTCCAGCAGGGCCTTGACGGTCTTCTTCGAATCGGTGACCGACGACTGCTCCAGCAGCACGACGTCCTTGAAGAAGCCGTTGACGCGGCCTTCGGTGATCTTCGGGAGGGCGGCCTCGGGCTTGCCCTCCTCGCGCGCGGTCTGCTCGGCGATGCGACGCTCGTTCTCCACGACATCGGCCGGAACCTCGTCGCGGGTCACGTACTTCGCCTTGAGCGCGGCGACCTGCATGGCGGCGGCACGGGCGGCCTCGGCGGCCGCGTCACCCTCGCCCTGGTACTCGATCAGCACGCCGACGGCCGGCGGCAGATCCGAGGCCCGCTTGTGCAGGTAGGTGGCGACCGGGCCGTCGAGCGCGATCACGCGACGCAGCTCGAGCTTCTCGCCGATCTTCGCGGCGAGCGCCTGCACGGCCTCGTCGGCGGTCTTGCCACCGAGGTCGAGGGCCTTCAGCGCGTCCAGGTCGGCGGGCTTGGCGGCCGCGGCGGCGGTCACGATCTGGTCGGCCAGCTCCTGGAACTCCGCGTTCTTGGCGACGAAGTCGGTCTCGGAGTTGAGCTCGACCATCACGCCACCCTTGGCGGCGACCAGGCCCTCGGCGGTGGTCCGCTCGGCACGCTTGCCGACGTCCTTCGCGCCCTTGATGCGCAGGATCTCGACGGCCTTGTCGAAGTCGCCGTCGGTCTCGGCCAGCGCGTTCTTACAATCCATCATTCCGGAGCCGGTGAGCTCGCGGAGCCGCTTCACATCGGCAGCGGTGTAGTTCGCCATCGGTGGCGAGCCTCCTTCGGAGAAAGTTCTTCGAGTACTGGGCAGCGGTGATCACCATCGCACGCGTTGGTGATCACCGCTGGAACAGCGAGTTACGAGACTCAGGCCTCGGCCGGGGTCTCCACGGCAGCAGCAGCCTCGGCCGGAGCTTCGGCAGGCGCCTCGGCGGCCGGGGCGGCCGACGCGAGGAGCTCCTGCTCCCACTCGGCGAGCGGCTCGCCCGCGCCGGCTTCCGGCTTGTCGTCACCGGAGGACAGGCCGGCCCGCGCCTGCACGCCCTCGGCCACCGCGGAGGCGACGACCTTGGTCAGCAGCGCGGCGGAACGGATCGCGTCGTCGTTACCCGGGATCGGGTAGTCGACCAGGTCGGGGTCGCAGTTGGTGTCCAGGATCGCGATGACCGGGATGTTCAGCTTGCGCGCCTCGCCGACGGCGATGTGCTCCTTGTTGGTGTCGACGACCCAGATGGCCGAAGGCACCTTGGCCATGTCGCGGATACCGCCGAGGGTGCGCTCCAGCTTGTTCATCTCACGCGTGAGCATGAGGATTTCCTTCTTGGTGCGACCCTCGAAACCACCGGTCTGCTCCATCGCCTCGAGCTCCTTGAGGCGCTGCAGACGCTTGTGCACGGTGGAGAAGTTGGTGAGCATGCCACCCAGCCAGCGCTGGTTGACGTAGGGCATCCCGACGCGAGTCGCCTCGGCCGCGATCGACTCCTGGGCCTGCTTCTTGGTACCGACGAAGAGGACGGTGCCACCGTGGGCGACGGTCTCCTTGACGAACTCGTAGGCCTTGTCGATGTAGGTCAGCGTCTGCTGCAGGTCGATGATGTAGATGCCGTTGCGGTCGGTGAAGATGAACCGCTTCATCTTCGGGTTCCAGCGCCGAGTCTGGTGCCCGAAGTGTGCGCCGCTGTCGAGCAGCTGCTTCATTGTTACGACAGCCATGGCTCTCGTATCTCTCTTTCGTTGCCGGTTGACGCAGCGAATCGGTGATTCGTTGCCCTGGCGCCTCCGAATCGTCGGACCCGACCGCGAGGGTGGGGACCAGCCGACGACTCCCTGCTCCGCACAGGAGCTGCCGCGAACCCGAGGATGTGACTGGTTCGAACAGCGCCGTTGCGAACAAGCACGGGGTGGCGCGCGAAGTCGGTCCATGCAGGCACAGACCGCTCGACCAGTCTATCGGGTCCGCCGCCAGCTGCTAAATCGGCCTGTCAACGGGGTGAATCGGGGGCGCACGCGAGGTGGAACGGGCGATGTCCACAAGTCGGAAAGTTGTGCACATTCGGGGTGGTGGGGGTACCGGGATCTCGTCCGGGCGATGAGGCTTTTCGTATGCCTCCACATCCGATCTCCACACTGATGACACTGGTCATTCCCCTTTTCTTCGTGCTGGGCGTGGTGAGTGCGCCGCCCGGTACGGCCGGGCCGCTGAGCACGAGCGCCACGACCGCTCTCGCCGGTATGCCCTGGCCGCCCGATGAGGTCGGGCGGAAGTGCTCGGGTTCGGCTTGCGAGTTGCGGCGGCTCGCGCCGCGGGCGGTGGACGAGGGGTTCGGCGGGAACTTGCCTGCGGGTCCGGCGGGGCCCGCCTGGTGTGCGTCGCTGGGGCCGATCACGGTGATTCCGACGCCCGCAGCTGATTGTGCGGCGAATGGGTCGGATCCATTCGAGCGCACTCCCCTTGATCGCGAGTACTGCGAGTATGTCGGCCCGGCACCGTTTTTCCTGTCGCCGAGTGATTCCGAATTCTGCGGGTTCGTGTCGCCTGCGCCGCTGTCGGTGCCGTCGGTGGGCGCGGGGCGACCGGCGGGATGAAATGGGCTGGCGCGCTTCGGTTCACGCCGGTGGTGGGGATGGTGCTGGCGCTAGTAGCGGGTGCCGAATCGCTTGCTGTCGCCGAACCCGTCGGGCCGTTCGGCTGGCCGCTGCAACCGCGGCCCGCCGTGGTCCGGCGGTTCGACAAACCCGCGCAGGACTGGCTGCCCGGACATCGCGGCGTCGATCTCGCGGGCGCGGCGGGACAAGTGGTGCTGGCCGCGGGTGACGGGATCGTGGTGTTCGCGGGAACTGTCGCCGACAAACCCGTGGTCTCGATCGATCACCCCGGCGGTCTGCGGACCACCTACGAACCGGTCCGAGCGGAGGTGTCGGTGGGCCGCCGGGTCACCCGCGGCACACCGATCGGCACACTCGAACCCGGACACGAAGGCTGCGGAACCTGCCTCCACTGGGGTCTGCGCAGCGAAGGCTCCGGCAGACGCAAACGCGAATACCTCGACCCGCTCGGCCTACTCCACCTCACTCCCCTACGCCTGAAACCCACCTCGCCCTAGTCCCCACCATCTGTCTTGGATGATGACGACCCCGGCCGGACAATCCATTTCCTGCCTCTGTGTTCGCCGGAGCCACACGCGCTCCCGCTCCTGCTCAATCACAGTTACCCCACCTCGTTCGTGGAGTTCCTCGCAGCCCGCGGACCGCTGACCGACCCGCGCGCACACGGCGGCGACCCGGCCGACGCCTTCCCCCTCGTCATCCCTCGCTGCCCGGCTTCGCCTTCTCCAGCCCGCTCTCCGCGCGCGGTTGGCACCTCGAACGGACCGCGCTCGCGCTCGGAGAGCTGACCCGACCCCTGTTCGTCGACGACCTCCGCGACGTCTTCCGGCGGCTCCGCGGGCGACGCTCACGACCGACGGCCGGAGCGCTAGGGAACGCGGTGGGTCGGGTTCGTCCGCGAGGCGGCGGTGTGTCGGAGGAGACGGGGCCGAATTGTTCCGCGATCGGGGGTGGCGGGTGAAGATCAGGGGATGGAGTATGCGCCGGGCGAGCCTTCGTTCACCTATCCGGAAGTCGGTGCCACCAGTGGTGAACCGCCGCAGGGGTATCACCATTTCCGGTTACGGCGGCGGATCGGGCAGGGGCGGGCGCTGTTCGAGCATGCGGCGGTGGAGATTCTCGGGTATCGAATGCAGAAGGGAACCCACATCTTTCACACCGCGTCCACGCCGACGGCCGAGCCGGGTACCCGGCTGACGGTACGACTCGGCATCGGACCGTTGAGCATCATCGCGCCATGCCAGGTGGTGTACGTGCTGGCCGCGCCGAATCAACGCGGCTTCGCCTACGGCACCTTGCCCGGACACCCGGAGATCGGCGAGGAACTGTTCGCCGTCGAATACGACCCGTCAGACGACAGCGTCTACGGCGTGGTCACCGCGTTCTCCCGCCCAGGCACCTGGTACACCCGCCTCGGCGGTCCCGTGGTCCGCGGGATTCAGCGGTTCTTCGCGGGTCGATACATCCGCACCCTGTCCACCAGCGTGTAAGCGCACCCAAGGCGCATGTCCGACTCACCAGAAGTGCGGGCGTGCGCCCACAGGGGTTGCCCAGCAACACTGTTCGACCCGCGCCTCTCGAACCACGCCCGCTGCCCCGCCATCCAGCGCCGTCCACCACACGCACCTGGAGACAGGTCAATTACTCCGGCCTCCACCGCTGTCCAACACGCGCAGTTGAGGCCAGCCCCGCTGTCCACGCACACATTTCGAAGCGAGTCGGCCACCCAGCCATCCGACGCTGCTCAACCCGCATGGTGAAGCGGGTCACAGGCCCGGCATCAACACCCGAGCAGCCTTGCGCGACCGGCCGATTCTCGTGGCTTGGACCGACACTCACCCACCTGCGTCCTGGACCCTCTGTGCCCTGCCACCGAGCTGCCTGGATGCCCGGGTCACTGCTCGGACGAGTAGTGATTCATCGGAAGTAGATGTAGTCCTGGACCCAGTGGAACCCACGGCTGCGGAGGGTGAAGCTGTTCAGGTCGACGCGTTCGAGGGTGATCACGACCGGGAGACCGCGGAGGGTACCGCGCAGAAGCAGTTGGTTCGGGACGGGTTGTTCGTGCGACAGCATCGCCAAAGGCGTTGTTGTGCCGGTGGTTTCAACTGTGCTGAGTTCAACGATCCCGTTGGGCAAGAAGTTCGCACCGATGGGGACGAGGTCGCCGTCCATTTCCTGGTAGGTCGCCTGCTCTGGATCATCGAAAATCAGCCGTTGCCAGCGGGTTTCGTCGGTGGTCAGGGGCGGGAGCGTTCGGCCGTCGAGGGCGAACTCGCGTACGTCCCAGATGCCGTACAGCTCGGATTTGGGGCTGGCGGGACCGTACTGTTCCTGCCAGACCCGCCAGCGGTCGGTGCCGCTGATCAGCGCAATCCAGATACCGAGACACACGGTGAGCCATAGTGCGACGCGGTTCTTCCGGTCGTCGGCGAACAGCGCGGGTTGCGTCAGCGGCTCGCACGCACGTTGGCGCACGAAGACATCGACCAGCCGACGCAGATACGGCGCGAGCAGGATCAGGCAAATCATCAACAGGTGCGAGGCGAGCAGCTTCTCCGGTATGTCGAAGGCCATGTTCATCAGCAGAATCTGCGCGCAGCTCGCCAGACTCAACGCGGTACCGAGCACCGTGGTCCGAGACACGAAGACCAGTGCCCCGGCCACGACTTCCACTGCGCCGAGCGTCATCTCGTACGGATAAGAGCTGCCGACCTGCAACCACAGCACCGACGCCGGGCTCATATCGCCGTACGGTTGCAACAGCTGAGCCAACCCGGGGCCGGGCATCTGTGTGGGGATCAGTTTGGCGAACCCGAACCCCAGCATCGTCGCACCCAAGGACATCCGGAGGAACAGCGTGAACCACGCCATCAGCCGGGGGTGCGAGGCACGAGAGTCGAAGACCGTCCACACCGCGGCGGCGACCACGGCGATGACAAGGACGCAGAACATCAGCACCCAGGCGGCCGTCTGATCGCCGGCGCCGGAGTCCTGGTGCAGCGCGGTATCGACCCCGAAAACCATCCGGCCCACCCAACCGGTGATCGGATCCGTATGGGACGGGATCCACCACCCGCTGTATCTGCGGAACCACGGCCCGAAGAGTCCGATCACCGTGAAGGGAACGAAATTCAGGAGCAGGTTGTACAGACCGAAATAGACGACGCAGAACCGGAACGCGATCTGTGTGGCCGGATGCCAATCATTCTGCGTGGCAACGGGTTCGGCGGCGTGCGTAGCCTCGGTGAGCCGCTGACCCGTCACCGCCGCACCCCGCAGAGGTAGGTGATCCGAACCGGGCGCTCACGATCTCCGACTGCACAGCGCCGCTCGAAGGGTTCGATCTGGCGCGCTTCGCATTCGAGGGATCGCGCCCCGACCCCCACGCGAACGGCCGACCCGACCCGGTCGAGCCCGGCCGGCTGACTCTGATTCATGCCTCCAGTGAAGGCAGTGCGGTGTTGCGGGCGCATATGCGAATTTCGATACGCCCGCGATATGTCCCGTTCGGCAGGATCCCGAAGTACCTGTGCCGTCGTCCAGACTGAGGCGGGTTCGCCCCAACGCAAGCCGAGCCCGAACCCGGCCGAGTTCCGGACGACCGGTACGTCCCCTAGAGCTGCGCCTCCAGCGCTTCCGCTTGCGCACGCAGGTCCGCCGCTTGTTCAGTGCGTTTGTGCGTCTCGTACTGAGCTGCGACAGTGCGACGTTCGGCGATTTCCGCGCGGACGATCTGCTCTACGTCGGATTCGGTGAGCTCGCGACGCGCCACCTCGGCGACGCCGAGTCCGACCGGGGAGCTTTCCACCGAACCGGCGCGGTGCTCGCCGACATCGACGGCCTCCGCGTTGTCGATGGCGCCGAGGGTGGACCGCAGCGCGGAGACCGCTGAGCGATCGCGGGCCTTCATCGCCACCGACAGCGCGTCGCGGAGCCGCGTCCGCAGCGGGGGGCGTTCGGTTGACATGATCACCACCGTAAGGAGAGGGGTTGTCGGCGTCGAACGGTTTTCGCAGGCGGTCTACCCGATCGTCCCGCGCGGCGTGACGATCGTGAAGTCCGGGTCGGGTGCGTCGAACACGCCGACCAGCTCGGCCAGCTTGGTGACATCGCCTTCGATCTGGATATCGCCCGCGGCGGCTGCGACCCCGAAGTCTTCGCCGAGCAACAGGACCCGGACCAGCGTCGCCTTCGTCAAGGTGAACGTCGCGTCGGGCGCCGGGAGGCCGATGCCGTCGGGCACTTCGTAATGGGTCAGGCGTCCGTTGCGCAGTTCGAGCCGGTGCGTGCGCTTCTCGTCGCTGAGCTCCCAGTCCGTCAGCGCCCGCTGATTCCACGCCTTCGGGCCGTCGACGCGCAGCGCCATCGCGTCGAATATCTGCTCCACGGTCATGGCGGCGAGCATCGTCGGCGAGCTGGGTTTGGTCGGGGTGCCGAACGAGCCGTAGCGCAGCTCGTAGGCCCCGCTGAGATAGAAGTTGCGCCAAGTGGCGTTCTCCGCCCCGTAGCCGAGTTGTTCGAAGGTGCTGGCCTGCAACGCTTTGGCGGCATCATTCGCCGGATCCGCGAAGATGACGTAGTTGACCACCTCGGCGACCCACCGAAAGTCCCCGGCGTCATAGGACTTCCGCGCTTTACGCAGCACTTCCTCGGCCCCGCCCATGAATTCCACATGCCGCTTCGCGGATTCGACCGGTGGGTGTTCCCAGAGATGAGCGGGGTTGCCGTCGAACCATCCCATGTATCGCTGATAGATGGCTTTGACGTTGTGGCTGACCGATCCGTAATACCCGCGGGTGTGCCAGGCGCCGTCGACCGCCGGTGGCAGCGTGAGCATTTCGGCGATCTCCGCGCCGACGTAACCCTGGTTCAGCAGCCGCAAGGTCTGGTCGTTCAGGTACCCGTATAGGTCTCGTTGCAGCGCAAGGTATTCCACCAGCCGGTCGGTTCCCCAGGTGGGCCAGTGATGGGAGGCGAACACCACATCCGACTCCCGGGCGAACAGGTTGATCGCCTCGGTCAGATAGTTGGCCCAGACGTAGGGGTCGCGGACCAGCGCGCCGCGCAGGGTGAGCAGATTGTGCAGTGTGTGCGTAGCGTTTTCGGCCATGCACAACGCGCGCCGATCCGGGAAGTAGAAGTTCATCTCGGCGGGCGCCTCGGTGCCGGGCGTGACCTGGAAGACGATACGGATGCCGTCGATGGTCTCCGTTTGACCCGTCGCGGTGATATCGGTGGTCGGCGGAATCAGGGTGACCGTACCGACCGAGGTGGTCTGCCCGAGCCCGGCGCCGACCGCGCCGAGCGGTCCGCGCGGCAGCACCGCCCCGTACATGTATCCGGCCCGGCGTGCCATCGCCGTACCCGCGTAAATGTTCTCGGCCACCGCGTGTTCCATGAAACCGGCCGGCGCGAGCACCGGACAGCGGCCCGCCGCAACCTCGTCGAGGGTGGTCACTCCGAGCGCACCACCGAAATGATCGACGTGTGAGTGGGTGTAGATCAGCCCGGTCACCGGCCGATCCCCGCGCTGCGCGCGATACAGCGCGAGCCCGGCCGCGGCGGTTTCCGCCGAGATCAGCGGGTCGATCACGAGCACCCCGGTCTCGCCTTCGACCAAAGTCATATTGGACAGGTCGAGCCCGCGAATCTGATAGATCCCCTCGGTCACCTCGAACAGCCCCTGTTTCGTCACCAGCCCGGATTGCCGCCACAGGCTCGGGTTGACCGAGGCGGGACAGGGTTCGCGCAGGAACTCGTAGGAGTCGTTGTCCCACAGCACGGTTCCGTCGGCGGCGGTCACCACGCCGGGTTCCAGTGCGGCGATGAACCCCCGGTCCGCGTCGGCGAAGTCGGTGGTGTCGGCGAACGGCATCGAGGCGGCCGCACGCTGCTGCTCCGCGACGATGAAATCGCTCGGCTCGGTCGCTGTGCTCATGTCATCCTCCTGGAAGTCGAGTGCCGAAAGATGCTGTGCCGTGGATGTGCTAGGGCCATGGATCGGTCAGCGTGATGACCGCGGCCAGCACGGCCACCGCGACGACGACCGTGGTCGCCACGGCGACAACGGTTCTGCCGTGGCCGTAGTGGCCCGAACGCAAGCTGCGGTTGCGGGCGAAACCGGCGCAGGCCAACGCCGCCATGGTGAGCGCGGCACCGATCGGTGCGAGCATCGCGGGGCGCCACCCGCTGGTCACCGCGTGATTCAAGAACAGCGCGCCGGTGAGCATCGCGGCGATCGCCGTGCGCCGCCAAGCCAGCGCGGTGCGTTCGGCGGCGAGTCCGGCGCGGTTCATCGGAGCAACACCGCGACCGTCGCGAGGATCGAGACCACGGCGATCCCGGCCGAAAGGATCGGCACCAGCACGGTTTCGGGCAGTGGCTGCCCCCGCCGCATCGCCACGCCGACTCGTCGCCAATGCGCGTACGCACCGATCGCGACGACCACGGCGAGCACCAGACAGCTCAGCGCGAGCGCCCGCCGCACGCCGCCCATCCGGAAGGGTTGCACCAGTGTGTGTACCGCGACGCCGCCGGCGAGCAAGCCGAGCGCGGTGCGCATCCAGGCCAGGAAGGTGCGTTCGTTGGCGAGGGTGAACCGGTAGTCGAGGTCCGCTTCCCCGTCCTCGGATTCGGCGTCCGGGCTCGGCAGCGTCATGTCGCGCCGAACAGCACCGTCATCGACGCACGGCACTGATCATCGGAATCCACTGGGCACCTTCCCACACAGGCAAACGCTCGGCTAAGTCACCCTAACCGGGCACGCGTGGGGAATCCATGCACCGCGCGACGCCGTGACCATGCGGTTATCCCGACTCAGACGGGGACGGCGTCCTCGAACGTCATGGCCAGCCCGGCGATGGTCGAGGTCATGATCGCGCGATGCGGCAAGCGCAGTGAGCGCAGTTCGGCGGCGATGGGATGATCGCCGAGGGTCAGGGTGGCGCCGCCGGGTCGTCCGCGCACGCCGGACGGTTCCATTCGCCAAGGTGTGCATCGGGTTACGCCGTCGATATGCGAGTAGGCCTCGAAGGAAGTGCCCGCACTCGTGCGGCGCGGCGTGGCGACACCCTGTCGAACGGTCAGATCGACGATGAGATCGCCGTCCTGATGGAGTGTGCCGTGCCGGAGCGGGCCGCCGTGGTGCACGTCGAAGTCGGCCAGTTGCTTGGGGAATCCCCAGATGCCGCGCCCGGCGGCCAGCGTGAAATCGCCGTCGACCGGCAGTTGATGGATGAACACCCCGGCCTGGTTCGTCGCGAGCGCGCGGAGATCGCCGCGACCACGATCGGCCCGGTGGTGGCGGACCATGAACGAAACGCCGAACTCGTTGTAGGGACCGAGATCACCGTCCACGTATTCGACGAAGACGAGCGAGCACATCGCTCGCCCGGCGGGCAGCCGCAGCACCCGCAGACCGGAGTAGTCGATCAGTCGTTGCGCGGCGTCGGCGGGCACCAGATAGCTCGCCATGAACGCGTGTGCCAGCCGGATCCGCACGGGCATACGAACTTCCTGGCCGAGGACCGTGTGGGTGCTCACTCGAACGCCTTCCCGTGCACCGCGCGACGTGCGACAGTACCGCTGATCTGGATCTAGAACGCGTTCTAGTTTATCAACCCGCCTGCGACCGAAAGGGCGTAATCCGAAAAGGAACACGTGTCAGCACTCCCTGCGACGCCGCGATTGCGGCAATAGTGGAGCAAACAAGATCCGCGGTGCACCCGACCACCGCCGAGGCCGAAGGGTTGCCCGAACCATGACAGTGCGCTCGCTGCCTGCCTTCCTTGCCATCGCCACCGCGCTGCTCACCGGCACGAGCGCGACAGCACACGCGGCCGCCGAGCCGAACCGCGTCGTCTTGATCGTGCCCGGCCAGTACATCGGCGCACTGCCCTACGGACCGATGGCCGACGCGCTGCGCACCGACGGAACCGAGGTGCGGGTGCTGGATCTGAACGGCTTCGATCTCACCGCCGACGCCGCGACCATCGACCGCGTCGTCACCGAAACCCGTGCCCGGCGCCCGAATGCCGAGATCGATCTGGTGACCCACAGCATCGGCGCGATCAGCTCCCGCCATTATCTGAAGTCCCGCGGCGGCGCCCGGAACATCGGCACCTACGTCTCGATCGGCGCGCCGCAATACGGTTCACCGGGTGCGTGCGGCCAACCCGCCGCGCCGGAAGCCTGCCCGAGGACCGAGTTCATGACCGCGCTCAACACAGGTGACGACACCCCGGGACCGACCAGGTACTACTCGATTCGCAGCGCCCGCGAGTGGGCCGACGGCCGGCTCGACGGCGGCCAATGCCGGATGACACCGTTCCCCTCGCTCGGCAACGGCGGCCTCGACCACACTCTCGAACCGGCCAACCCGGCTGTCTGGCAACAGGTTCGACAGGCCCTCGCGGGCGAGTGCGCCGGTGAATACGCCGACGAGCCGGACGGCGCGATCACTCCGGAAGCCACCCTTTACCCGGGCGGCGTGTAGCTCTGCTGGAATTCCACGTCGTGGCCCAGCCGCGCCTCGAGGCCGTCCAGCACGCAGAGCAGGCCGAAGTCGAAGGCCATAGCCCGGGCGAACTCGGGATCGGTGGGTGTCGTGGTCCGGAAGTCCGCTTGTAGTTCGGGGTAGTCCCGGGCCGCGTGGTCCATCATCTCCACCACGGATTCGCGGTCGAATTCGAGTTGGCCGTAGGAGTTTCGCCAGGCGATCTCCGGTAGCACCACGCCGAGTACGTAGGACATCACCGTACCGCTGGCGAGATAGATGTCCGTACCGCGGAACCCGGCACCGACGTAGGCGCGGCGCAGGCGATCGGTGACGCGCAGCGCGTTCGGCCCCATGCTCGGTAACCGGCCGATCAGCATCGCGCCCCACGGATGCGCCCGTAGCACCGTGCGGAAGTTGTAGGCGAAGGCCGACAACAGCTCTCGCCACGGCACGTCGTCGGGCTCCGGCGTATCCGCCATTCCCCAGAACTCGTCGAGGGCCAGTTCCAGCAGTTCGTTCTTGTTGGCGACGTACCAGTAGAGACTGGTCGCGCCCGCGCCGAGTTTGGCGCCGAGCTTGCGCATGCTCAACGCCTCGAGCCCCTCGGCGTCGAGGATCTCTACCGCGGCGGCGACGATCTGCTCGCGATGTAAGCCCGACGCCTTGGGCCGGCGCGGTTCGCGGAGCCATACCGAATCGAACTGCTTGGTCACAGGCCCAATCCTATATTGACTCGCACACTGTTCCAGTTCATCGTACGCTGTGCGAGTGGAATCGAACGTTGTACGAGATCCTCGCCGTTGGTGGATTCTGGGGGTCCTCTGTCTGTCCTTGCTGGTGCTGATGCTCGACGGCACTGTGCTCAATCTCGCTATCCCGTCCCTGATCCGGGAACTGAACGCCACGCCCTCGGACATCCAGTGGATCCTGGACGCCTACGTCCTGGTCTTCGCGGGACTGCTGCTGACCGCGGGCAGCCTGTCCGACCGGTTCGGCCGGCGCCGGATGCTGATCCTCGGCTTGGCCGTGTTCGGTGTGGCGTCGCTGGCCGCCGTGCTCGCGACCGAACCGTGGCAGGTGGTCGGCGCCCGCGTGGCGATGGGTGTCGGCGGTTCGCTGCTGATGCCGTCCACGCTGTCCATCCTGATGACCACGTTCGCCGAGGACGAACGACGCAAGGCGATGGCGGCCTGGTCGACGGTGTCGATGGTCGGCATCGTGGCCGGACCCACCCTGGGCGGCTTTCTGCTGCAGCACTATTGGTGGGGCTCGGTGTTCCTGCTCAACATCCCGGTCGCGATCCTCGCGATCGTCGCCGCGGTGGTGCTGATGCCCGAAACCACCGGTGAGCAGCGACCGGTCGACCTCGTCGGCGTGCTGCTGTCCATCGTCGCGCTCGTCTCGACGGTCTACGTGATCATCGAGCGCGAGTGGAACATCGGGATGATCGCGCTCGCCGCGCTCGCCGCGGTCGGATTCGTGGTGTGGGAGAGCCGATCCGAACATCCGATGCTGCCGCTGGCGGTGTTCCGCAACCGCGACTTCACCGGCACCTGCCTGACCCTGCTGCTGATGGTGTTCGGGATGGGCGCGGTCATGCTGATGCTCACCCAGTACCTGCAGTTCGTGCTCGGGTACGGACCGATGAAAGCCGGTCTGGCCCTGCTGCCCTACGCGGTGGCGGCCGCCGTGTGCAACGGACTCGGCGCCACCCTGGGCAAGACGCTCAGCAACAAGACGCTGATCGTCTCCGGCCTGCTGGTGATGAGCGGCGCCTTCGCGATCCTTGCGGTCGGCGAGGGTTACCTGTGGGTGCTGGTCAGCATGTTGGTCATGGGCATCGGCGGCGGCCTCGCCGGACCCGCCGCGTACGCGGCGATCATGAGCGCCATCCCGCTCGAACACGCGGGCGTCGGCTCGGCGATGAACGACACGCTGCAGCAGGTCGGCATGGCGATCAGCATCGCGATGCTGGGTAGCGTGCTGGCGGGCGTGTTCACCGAGCACATGCCCGCGGACGCACCCGAGGCAGCTCGCGAATCCATCGGCGCCGCTTTCCAACTCGGCTTCGCCGAACCCGCGAAGGAAGCGTTCACCGCGGCGATGTCCACGGGTTCCTGGATCAGCGCGGGCTTCAGCCTCGCGGCCGCGCTGCTCGGCCTGACGCTGCTGCGCACGCCGCGGAAACCGGCCGAACAGCCGCAAACGGATCCGGTCGACGTCGGATAGTCACCCCGCCCGGACCCACCTCGAAGGTGGGTCCGGGCGCGAGTCGTTCACCAGTCGTACTGCCACCAGTCCCAGGTCCAGCCGTCGTCCGGCCAGTCGTCACCGGGCGACTCCGGCTCCGGCCACTCGCTGTCCGGCCATTCGTCCTCGGCCTGGTTCTCCTCGCCGTCGGTGCCGGTCCCCGGGGTAGGGCGAGTCGGCGGCGCGGGCTCGGCGCAGTCGGGAGCGACCGGGCCGTTGCTGCCGGTGTAGAGGAAGCCGTCGCTGATCCACTTGCCGGTGTCGAGCTTGTTCCACAGATCGGTGGGGCCCCACTTGCCATCGAGCCGGTCGCCGCGGGCGGTGCAGACGATCGTCACGGAATCGCCGTCACGGACCGTGCCGACGATCGCGTTGCGGGTACCAGGGCCGGAGCGCAGGTTGACCTTTCGGTTCCGGTCCGGATAAGGGCGCACGATGCCGTTGGCCAGCGTGGGATCGGGTTCGGGCGTCGGGGGTTCGGGAGTTGTCGGTGGTTTGGGGGTCGGCGGTGCCGGCGTGGGCGGTTTCGGGGTGGTCGGGGGTTTCGGGGTGGTCGGCGGTTTGGGGGTCGCGGTCGGCGGGGCAGGATTCGCATCGTCTCCGCCGCCGTAATTCATCAATCGGCCGCCGGCCCGGACCTGTTTGCCCTCGCGCTCGGCGAAACCGCCGTAGGCTTCCGGGCCTTCCCGGAAAGTCCAGCCGCCCATGGTCGTACCGTTCAAGCTGATCGGCTCGTTGCCTCGGTAGAGGGACATGTGCACGTGCGGACCGCTGGCGAAACCGCCGCACGGCAACTGGGTTCCGATATGTCCCAGATACGTTCCCGCCGCGATCTCGGATCCGTTCGCGGCATCGATCACATTGGTCATGTGGTAGTAGGTGGTGCTGAGTCCGTTGTTGTGCACGATTTTCACCTCTGCACTGCCATTGCGCACGCACGTCTTGTAGACCCGGCCGGACGCGGGCGCCACCACCCGGCCGTCGCCGCCGTTGAAATCCAAAGAATTGTAGGGACGGCTCGAACCGGAGATGCCGTGCGGTCCGCCACCCATGTACCACGCTTGCCCCTGCGGCCACGGCAGGGAAAGCGCCGTGTTCGCCGAACGCGGTTGCGGCGCGGTCAATGCCGCTTTCTCGCCGTGGCTCACCACCGATTCCGGGGCCGCGCTCACCAGGTGGCCGAACTCCGGCGTTCCTTCCAACGCGACGGTCCAATCGTCGTCATCGTCGAGTTTCGCGACATATAACGTCGATTTCGGTGCGTCTTCGCTATCGCCGTCCTGCGGGACGGTCGCCGCACCGAACACCCATTCACCGTCGCTGCGCATGCGATCGATCACCGGATCCTTTTCGGTGGCCTCCGGAACCTGTTCGCGCACAAGGGTGTCGCTGATCGCGTCGTCCAAGCCGTCGGGGGTGGGTTCGGCGCCGACCGGTCCGGCGGCCACCGCCAAGGCGATGATGGTGATGCTGACCAAGATTGTGATTACACTCGAAATTATCCAGCCGCTGGATCGGCGTGGATCGGTCGATCTCAAGATAAGACAACTTCCTACGTCGGTCGGTGATTTTCGGGCGCAATAATGTTGCGCGAGTTCCCATTTCCCGACAGCGAGCGTAGGGCGGCGGACCGCATAAGCCCAGCAAAGCTGGTGCTTCTATAGGACAGATTAAGCCTGTCTAATCACGATTGAATCACGTTCGGCGAATACCGGACCGCAGAACCGGTGCCGAGATCAGGCGCGGGGGTGCGCCTGATCGTGCACCTTCTTGAGGCGCTCGATCGAGACGTGCGTGTACAGCTGCGTGGTGGCCATGCTGGCGTGGCCGAGTAATTCCTGGACCACGCGCAGGTCGGCGCCGCCCTCCAGCAGGTGGGTGGCGGCGGTGTGCCGCAGACCGTGCGGACCCATGTCCGGCGCGCCCGGGATGGACGAAACGACCTCGTGCACAACGGTTCTGGCCTGTCGCTGATCCAGGCGCTTACCCCGGCGGCCGAGCAGGAGCGCGCGGCCGGACTCCGGGGTCGCGAACGCCGGGCGACCGTGCCGGAGCCAGGCGCCGATCGCCTCGTCCGCCGGAACACCGAACGGCACCGACCGCTCCTTGTTGCCTTTACCGAGCACGCGCACCACGCGGCGTTCCCGATCGACATCCTCGATGTCCAGGCCGCACAGCTCGCTCACTCGAATTCCGGTGGAGTACAAGAGTTCTACAATCAACCGGTCGCGCAGCGCCATCGGCTCGTGCTGGGCGGCACCCGATTCCGCCGCGTCCATGGCGCCGACAGCCTGCTGACGGCCGAGTACCGCGGGCAACACTCGATGCGCCTTGGGTGAACCGAGGCGCAGGCCCGGGTCGACGGTCAGGCGGCCGGTCTGGGTGAGCCATGCGGTGAACGTTCGTGCCGAGGAGGCACGCCGGGCCATCGTCGTCCGGGCGACACCTGCCGCGGATTGCTGCGCGAGCCAGGAGCGCAGAAGCGACAGATCCAGTTCTCGCACCGCGGAATCCGCGGACCGGGCGTACAGGTGGCCCAGCAGTGCGCGCGCGTCACCGAGGTAGGCGCGCACCGTGTGGGCCGAGCGATTCCGCCCGAGACGCAGATGCCTGCCGTACTCCGTCAGCAGTGCTTCCAGGTCTTCGGGTAGTTCGTCCATCACACCACCGTCCCCACCGTCCTCCCGATTGGCAAGCCACCGCGCCGGTTCGGGCCGCGGCGCGGGTTCGGGCCGCGGCACTGGGCCGCGGCCGTCACAGATCCTCCGGCAGGATGCGGAAGGCCTCGGATCCCGTCAGCGGGCGGATCGCCCGGAAATCCCGCTGATCCAGGGTCAGGATCACGTCGGTCTCGAACTCTGCGGCCAGCACAACGTTCGCCGCGTCGGTGAGATCGAGCCGTAGGTCGGCGTATTTGTTTTGCACCGCACGCGCTTTACGCAGGTAGTCACTGAGCAGGGCGGGCACGGCAACCCGGCCCGTCGGCTCGTGTTCGAGCAGCCAGTCGTTGATCACACCCGCCGTCGACCAGTCGAAGTCTCGTTTCGCGAGGTGCTCGAGTTCGAGAAAGACCAGCGGGCAGACCACCGTCAACGCCGCGGCCGCCAACGCGGACCGCGCCCGGTCGTGCTCGGGTGCGCTGGCATCGAAGGCGGCGAAGAGGCCCGACGTGTCCGCGACGACGATCACGTATTCCGCCGGACGATCTCCTCGTGCACTATTTGTTTGAGCTCGTCGTGCGTCCATTCGCGGCCGGAACGGAACGTCGGGATGTCCCAGTCCTTGTTCCAGCGCTTCGTACGCAGTGCGGCGATGTGGAACGCCTCGCGGAAAATCTCCGACTCCGGGCGTCCCTCCCGCGCGGCAGCGGCTTTGATCAGGGCCAGGTCCTCCTCGTCGACCATGACCGTCGTCTTTTTCAGCATGGTGGTTATGGTACCAGTGCCATACATTGTGACCTGCCTCTTTTATGGGGGTTGTGTGCATGTGGTCAGGCTTTCTCGGTAGTTGGGCGATCGGTCGGCATGCGGAACCAACCGCCCGCGCCGGTGCCGACCGCTCCGGCGAGTTCCAGGGCCGGCAGTGCGGCCCGCACCACCGCCAACGACAGGCCCGATGCCTCGGCGAGCTCACGCGGGGTCCGGGTGCCGGTCTCCGGTAGTGCGGCGAAGACGACGGCTTCGTCGCCGGACAGGATTTCGGCGGTCGGGTCCGCTGCGCCGGGTAGTGGCAATCGGAGCGGACCAGCCTCCTCGATCACCTCTTCGGCACAGGTGACCAGTCGTGCTTCACCGTCACGAATCATGCGGTGACAGCCCACGGAGGCGGCCGAGGTGACGGGGCCCGGCAGCGCCAATGCCGGACGGCCCAGGCGCCGAGCCCATTTCACCGTGTTGCGGGCACCGCTGCGCGCACCGGCCTCCACCACCAGGACACCGTCCGCCAGGGCGGCGATCAAACGGTTCCTGGACAGGAACTGATGTTTGAGTGCCGCGGTCCCCGGTGCGTATTCACTGACCACCGCACCGGTTTCGGCGATCTCCGCCAGCAGACGATCGTGCTGCGCGGGGTACGGACGGTCGATGCCGCAGGCGAGGACCGCGATGGTGCCGCCGCCGGCCGTCAGGGCCGCACGGTGTGCCATCCCGTCGATGCCGAAGGCCGCACCGGACACGATCGTCCACCCCTGCGCCGCGAGCTCGCCCACGATCTCCGCGGTGGCGTGGTTGCCGTACCCGGAACTGCATCGAGCGCCCACCACCGCGAGCGCACGCTCGCTCGCCTGCCGCAGCGAGCGAGGGCCACGCACCCACAGCACGAGCGGCACCGCGCTGTCGCGATCGCGCGCGGCCTCGAGCTGTGTGAGACCGAGCAACCGCCAGGACGGCCACTCCGGATCGTCGGGTGTCACGACCCGGCCGCCGATGCGCGTCATCCACTCCAGATCCCGTACCGCCGAGTCTGTGCCACGCCGCTGCTCGGTCGGCCCACGCAGCGATTCCGGCAGCACGCACTCGCGCACCGCCCGCGCCGCCTCCACCACCCCCACCGACTCGATCAGTGCCGACAGTGCCGCACAGGGCCCACCGACCACCCGCGACAGGTAGACCCACGCCAGCCGTCGCTCCTCATCCTCGGCCGCCGACCCCGCAGGGCGCGCACCCGGCTCCGTTGCGCCGCTCACCGCGCATCTCCCGGCGGAGAGCCCAGCGCAGCACGACCTGTCTGCCGTGCTGGACCGTGCCGTTCAGCGCGACCCCGCACGAGTCCGCACCCTTCGGCCAGTACAGCGCGATCGCCACACCGCAGCACGGTCGCGCACACCGTCCCTTCGCTGCGTAATGGCGTACCGGTGCTGTGCCGCATCGAGTAGCCCGGCTTCACGGCGCACCTCGCTGGCGGAAGTTCAGGGCGGCCAACACATCTCGGTCGGTGGGGAGCGCCGCGGCGCGAAGGTCGGCGATGGTCCAGGCCACGCGGATGGCCCGGTCCGCGCCGCGAGCGGACATGCGACCCAGGCGCAGGGCGGTTTCGACGGGCGCGATCGCCTCGGGTGGTAGACGGAAGCGTTGCCGCAGAATATGGCCGGGGACTTCGGCATTCGTGAGCCAGCCGTATTCGCGCCAGCGGTGTACGGCCGCCTGGCGGGCCGCTGCCACCCGCTCCCGTACCACCGCGCTGCTCTCGGACTGGTCCGTGCTGAACGCGGCCCCGGATTGGCCACGCATCTGTACCCAGATGTCGATTCGGTCCATCAGCGGACCCGAGAGCTTGCCGAGATAGCGGCGGCGCGCCAGTGGCGCGCAGATGCAGTCGATATCGCGGGCGGGGGCGCACGGGCAGGGGTTCGCCGCCAGCACCAGTTGGAAACGCGCCGGATAGCGAGCGACGCCGTCGCGGCGCGCGATGCGAACTTCGCCTTCCTCCAACGGGGTTCGCATCGCCTCCAGCACCTTGGTACCGATCTCGGCGCACTCGTCGAGAAAGAGCACGCCGCGATGCGCCCGGCTCACCGCGCCGGGACGCGCGGTGCCCGAGCCGCCGCCGATCATCGCGGTCACCGAGGTCGAATGATGGGGCGCGACGAACGGCGGCATGGTGATCAGCGGATGGTCGCCGGACAGCACGCCCGCCATCGAATGGATGGCGGTCACCTCCAGCGATTCGGTTTCCGACAGTGGCGGCAACAAGCCCGGAAGACGTTGCGCAAGCATCGTTTTGCCGATGCCGGGTGGACCGGTGAGCAACAGGTGGTGACCGCCCGCGGCGGCCACCTCCAGCGCCCATCGTGCTTCCTCCTGCCCGACCACTTCGCTGAGATCGCCGCCCTGGTGCACCGGGGCGGGCAGGTCTCCGTTGGGCTCGGGCAGCGAACCTTCGCCGCGCAGCCAGGCGATCACCGTGCGCAGGCTCGCCGCGCCGAAAACCGTTATGCCGTCGACGAGCCCGGCCTCCGCCAGCGCCGCTTCCGGCACCACGACCGCGGGCCAGCCGGCGTTACGCGCGGCGATCACCGCGGGCAGGATGCCGCGGACCCGGCGCACCCGGCCGTCCAGCGCGAGCTCGCCGAGCAGCACCGTCTTCGCCAGCGGCTCCGACGGCACCGCCCCGGCCGCGTCCAGCACCGAGACGGCCAGGGCCAGGTCGTAGACGCTGCCGATCTTCGGCAGGGTCGCGGGCGAGAGCGCCAGGATGACCCGGCCGTCCGGCCACTTCTCCCCCGAGTTCGCCACGGCGGACCGCACCCGGTTGCGTGACTCCTGCAGCGCGGTATCGGGCAGCCCGACCAGATGCACCGAGGGCAGGCCCTGCCCGATATCGGCCTCGATCTCGACGAGCAGTCCGTCGACACCGGTGACCGCGACCGAGTGGGCCCGGCCGAGGGCCATCAGAACACCGCCTCGAGATGGTCGATCACCGGTTTGTGGCCGCGGGTCAGCAGCACCGAGACGACATCGAAGCGGATTCGCCGCCAGGGGCCTTCCTGTTCGGCCAGCCACAGCAACGCGAGGCGCCGGATGCGTTGCCGTTTGGCGAAGGTGACCGATTCGGCGGGTACCCCGAAGCCGAGCCCGGACCGGGTCTTCACCTCGACGAAGGCGGTGACCTCGGCGTCCTGGGCGATCAGGTCCAGTTCGCCGTAGCGGCAGCGCCAATTCCTGGCGACGATCTCCATGCCCGCCGTGCGCAGGAATTGCGCGGCCAGTTCTTCTCCGTGCGCACCGAGTGCCTGTTTATCTGTCACCCGCTCAGCGTGCTCGGCGCCGCGCTGCGGGCCTGGGCGCTGACCTGGGGAAATACAAAGGCTGTGGAGAGCGGGCGTCCTGTGCACAACTCGCCGTGCACGGGCGGACGGTTACTCCGGCAGCCGCAGGTCCGGCTTCTCCAGCTCTTCGATGTTCACGTCCTTGAAGGTGATCACGCGGACGTGCTTGACGAAGCGGGCGGGACGATACATGTCCCAGACCCAGGCATCGCTCATCCGCACCTCGAAATACACCTCACCGTCGGCGTTCTGCGGGCGCAACTCGACGGAGTTGGCCAGGTAGAAGCGGCGTTCGGTCTCCACCACGTACGAGAACTGACCGACGATGTCCTTGTACTCGCGATACAGCGAGAGTTCCATCTCGGTTTCGTACTTCTCGAGGTCCTCGGCACTCATCGGGTGGGACGTCCTCCTTCTCGCCGCGTTGCGTCAGTTGCTGACATCATCGCGCATGGGTCGCGCCGGTAGCCACTCGGCTATCCGGACGCATGGCTTCTGACTCATCGGACAGCATCGGGTCGACCTCGCCCGCGAGCACCGCGTCGGCGGCCTCGGTCCCGGCGTCGACCGGCCGGAGACCGGCCATCTCCCGCACATTTCGCCATGAGCGCCGATGCTCATCGCTGGGGCCGAGCCGGTGCAGGGCGGCGATGTGGTCGGGCGTGTTGTAGCCCTTGTGCGACGCGAAACCGTAGCCGGGGAATTGCTCGTCCAGCTCGACCATCATCCGGTCCCTGGTCACCTTGGCCAGGATGCTGGCGGCGGCGATACAGGCCGCGGCGGCGTCACCGCCGATCACCGGCAGCGACGGCACCGGGATGCCGGGTACCCGGAAGCCGTCGGTGAGCACGTACCCCGGGCGCTCCCCTAGTCCGGCCACCGCGCGCCGCATGCCTTCGATATTGGCGACGTGGATGCCGATCGAGTCGATCTCCCAGGCCGGGATGACCACCACGTTCCAGGCCAGCGACAGGCGCAGGATCACCGGGTACAGCTCTTCGCGGACGGACTCGGTGAGCTTCTTGGAGTCGTCCAGTCCGGCCAGCTTGTCGTAGGCCTTCGGCGCGAGCAGGCAGGCCGCCACGACCAGCGGCCCCGCGCACGGTCCGCGGCCGGCCTCGTCGACACCCGCGACGGGACCCAGTCCGCTCCGGATCAGCGCTGCTTCGAGCGTGCGCAAGCCACCGGCCTTGCGCATCACCACGCGCGGCGGCCACCCATTGCTGTGTACCACTCGGCTTTGCCCCACCGTCCAATTATGCTGCGGCCGCTGATGATCAGTTCGCTTGGGCGTTCTCAGAACGCACCGGACCGATCCGGTTCGGCGGCCAGATCTTGAACACAGCCTTGCCCCGGACGTTGTCCACCGGGACGGTGCCCTGCAGTTCGTCGCTGATGTGCGCGCGCGAATCGGCGGACTCGTTGCGGTTGTCGCCCATCACCCACAGGTGCCCCTCCGGCACCTTGACCGGCTTGAATTCCCGGCCGCCGCCCGGGCCGTACGGCTGGCCGGGGACGTAGGGGAAGATGTAGCGCGCGTACGGCTCGTCGAGCGGCTTGCCGTCCACCTTGACCCGGCCCTGCGCGTCGCAGCATTCGACGGTTTGGCCGCCGACCGCGATGACCCGCTTCACCAGATCGTTCTCGTCCGGCGGCACCAGGCCGAAGAACGAGAAGAAGTTCTGCACGCCGCGCACGGCGGCGTTGTCCGAGCGGATCGACTGGTAGTGCGTGTTCCACGACGGCGGGCCGACGAAGACGACCACGTCGCCCGGCTGCGGATCGCCCCAGTAGTAGCTCAGCTTCTGCACGTAGATCCGGTCGCCCGTGCACCCGGCGCAGCCGTGCAGCGTGGTCTCCATCGATTGCGACGGAATCACGTACGGCCGCCCGACGAAAGTCACCATCAGCGCGGCGATCACCGCGGCGATCACGATGAGGATGGGCAGCTCCTGCCAGAACGGCCGCTGCTTCTTCTCCCGCCGCCGCTTCCCGCGACGCCGCGATACCCCTTCGTCGCCCGAATCGGACACCGACACCGACCCACTTTCGTCTGCCACGCCGAACAGATTAGCCCGGCATCCTGTGACGCGTCCGACGCCGGGCGCGGCGTGGTCCGGCTCCCCCTACTGGTTCAGGGAAAAACAGTAGCCCGGCACCGGGACTGGGGTCCGGGGCCGGGCTACGAAAAAGCTTGTGCTGGACGGCTGGGTCAGCGCTTTTCTTTGATCTTGGCGGCCTTGCCGCGCAGATCACGCAAGTAGTAGAGCTTGGCACGGCGGACGTCACCGCGGGTAACGACCTCGATGTGGTCGATGTTGGGGGTGTGCACCGGGAAGGTGCGCTCCACGCCGACACCGAACGACACCTTGCGGACCGTGAAGGTCTCGCGGATGCCACCGCCCTGGCGTCGGATGACGACGCCCTTGAAGACCTGGATGCGCTCCTTCGAGCCTTCGATGACCTTCACGTGCACATTGAGGGTGTCGCCCGGCCGGAAGTCGGGGACGTCGCTGCGCAGCGACTTCTCGTCGACGAAGTCAAGGGTGTTCATTTCCATCCTTCTGGGTTCGCGCGAACAGAGGACCCTGGCGGCACGGGACGTGCTCGACCGGTTCATGCTCCGATTAAGGGGGTGCGCCGGGCCGATACGCACCCAGGGCAACCTGAGCATTGTGCCAGATCGGCAGGTCGCGAGAAAAATCGACCCCCGCTCACCGGCTCAGATCCCGCACCGCACGGTGCAACGCTGCGGCCAATCTCTCGTTTTCGCCCGCCTGGAAACCGAAGGCGGCGCGTCTGCGGGTGTAGCCGTAGGTCAGGCCGCTGTGCGGGTCGGCGAAGCCGTCCGAGCCTGCCGCACCGGTGTGACCGAACGCCTGCGCGCCGAGAAAAGGATAGATCAGACCTTTCGCCTCGAAACCGACCGAGTAGGGGGTGTGATCGCCGCGGACGAGATCCCGGCCGTCCGTCTGGATGGTGGTGAACTCGGCGAGGATATCGGGTTTCAGCAGGGGCGCTCGGCCGTCGACCGCCGAGATCGCCGCCGCGTACATGGCGGCCAAGGCGCGGGCGCTGCCGACGCCGCCCATCGAGGCGGGACCGTTGGCGCGCAGGCGCGGGTCGTTCGGTAGGGCGAGCACGTCGTGCGGGGTGAAGCCGGCTGCGTTCAGGTTGTAGGCGATGCCCGGAATGCTGTGCGGTCCAGGCGCATTCGATTCGAACGCGGCCTCGAGCGCCGGCGCGGCCAGCCACGGCAGCACCGGTAGGTACCGATCGTCTTGCGCGGCAGGCAAACCCAGGTAGAGATCCAATCCGTACGGTGCGCGGACGCGTTCCTCGAACAGTTCCTGGATCGAACGGTCGACGACCCGCCGGAGCACGGCATCGAGAATGGCGAAGGTGACGAATCCGCCGTAACCCTGCACCTCGCCCGGCCGGAAGTACGGGCGCTGACCGGCCACGCGACGCGCGATCAGTCGATCGTCGGCGAGTTCCGCGCGGTCGAACCCGCCGTCGACGCCGATCACCCCGGATCTGTTGGTGAGCACCTGCCGCAGGGTGATTTCCTCCTTGCCGCCCTCGGCGAACTCCGGCCAGTAGGCGGCGACCGGCTGATCCAGTTCCACTCTGCCCTCCTGTGCCAGCAGCGCGACCACTATCGTCGCCGCGCCTTTGGTAGAAGAGAGAAGACCCGTCAGCGTGTCCCCGGTCACCTGCGGTCCGGCCCACAGGTCGACCACCGGTGTGCCGTGCACGAAAGCGGCCAGCTGCGCGCCGGATTCGCCGTTCTCCGCGGCGACGACCGCCGCGAATTCGGTGCGTATGCTTTCGAATCCCGGTGCGACAGTGCCCTGTACATCGATGCTCATGCGGATCGCCCCGAGCGACGCAACAGCGCCAAAGGATTTCGTTGCCCGACCGGCGGGCGCAGCCGCCAGGACACGAGGGTGATTCCCGCGAACACCAGCGGCCCGACCCACGCCTTCGGCTTGTCGCCGACCGCGAGATGCGAGGCCGCCGCGCCCACGAAAACGAAAGTCAGCCCGGCATAGGCCCATTCCTCGGCCCGCGGCTGCCCCGGCAGCACGATCGCGGCCGCCGCCGCAGATTTCGCGGCACCGAGGATGCTCGCGAAATACATCGGATAGCCGAGATGCTCGAAAGCGGTACGGACATGGGGGATTCGAGCAAGATCCCAGTAGGCGCCGACCACCGATTCGGTGAGCAGCAGACCTGAGGCGCCCAGATAGGCGAGGTCCTTCGCGCGGCTGTGCATGGGTAGTCCTTCCGTCGAGTGTGCTGCCCCTCTGACGGATGGCGGAACGAAAAGGTAACAAGCCTTGTCACACTCTGCCCGCGCGCACCGTCATAAGTATGGGACGAGGCGGAGGAGAACACGTGGACGAACACCTGGCCGACCGGTTCGAGGCGCACCGCGCGCATCTGACGGCGGTGGCCTACCGGATGCTCGGCTCGCTGACCGAAGCGGACGACGCGGTGCAGGAAGCGTGGCTGCGGTTGGCCCGGGTGGACCCGGCCGAGATCGGCAATCTGGGCGGCTGGTTGACCACCGCCGTGAGCCGGGTGTGCCTGGACATGCTGCGCTCGCGGCGGATTCGACGCGAGGACTCGTTCGAGGAGCAGCTGCCGGATCCGGTGGTCCGCCTCGACGACGGTGCCGACCCGGAACAGCAAGCGGTGCTGGCGGATTCGGTCGGCCTGGCATTGCTGGTGGTTCTCGACTCGTTGAATCCGGCGGAGCGGCTGGCGTTCGTGCTGCACGACATGTTCGCGCTGCCGTTCGATCAGATCGGGCCGATCCTGGGCAAGTCGTCGGCCGCGGCCAAAACCATCGCCAGCCGGGCCCGGCGGCGCGTGCAGGCCGGTGCGCCGCGGCTCGACCCGGATCTGCCCCGCCAGCGCCGCGCGGTCGCGGCGTTCCTCTCCGCCGCGCGCGAGGGCAGCTTCGACGCGCTGCTCTCCCTGCTCGACCCCGACGTGGTGCTGCGCGCGGACAGCGGCTCCGGCGGACTCCAGATCATCCGCGGTGCGTCGGCGGTGGCCGGGCTGCTGGACACCTTCCACACCTTCGCCAACCGGTACGCAGTCGCGCCCGCGATCGTCAACGGTGGCGCGGGCCTGCTGAGTACCGTCGACGGCGCACCGAAGTCGGTGCTCGCCTTCACCGTCGCCGACGATCGAATCACCGCGATCGACCTGATCGCCCACCCCGAACGCCTAGCCACCCTCCCCCTCCCCGCAAACCACTAGCCGAGGCCACGAAGCATCGGTTCCGCGCACCAATTCGCATCACGCGCACCCATTCGTCAGGCGAATCCGCACGCGCCGCGCGAATCCGCACGCGGCGAGCACTGTAGCGACGACAGGCGAACCTGTGCGCGCCAAGCGAACTCGTACACGGCACGCAAGCCCGCGCCCGCGAAGCCCCGTCCCGCGCGCGCGAACCTGTGCGCGGGACGGCGACTCCGGCCCGGCAGGGCAACTCCGGCCCGGCAGGGCAACTCCGGCCCGGCAGGGCAACTCCGGCCCGGCAGGGCAACTCCGGCCCGGCAGGGCAACTCCGGCCCGGCAGGGCAACTCCGGCCCGGCAGGGCAACTCCGGCC
>NZ_BAFT02000029.1 GCF_000308475.2 Nocardia brasiliensis NBRC 14402
CAGGCGGTGCGGGAAAACAGAAGTGGTGCGTCAGCTCAGATGGGGTGCGCGGCCGCTCCGGCGCTGCCCGCTGTGCCGACTGTGCGTCGGCAGGGTCGCTCCGCGGAACCTGCCGCGCGCGCTTTTGCGTCCCGCGCGCGTGTCGTTCGAATGACGCGCGCGGGGTGACGGGAACTGCGCGGGTGTCGCTGGGGCGGTGGCGTCGTGAATGGCTGACGGGTGTCGCTGGGGCGGTGGCGTCGTGAATGGCTGACGGGTGTCGTACCCCCTTGGCACAATAATTTGATGGCAGTAGGGGGTCCGCGGCTTATCGCGCTGGACGTGGACGGCACGTTGCTCGATACCGGTAGTCCGGTGAGCGAGCGGGTGGCGGCGGCGGTGCGCGCGGCCATCGGGGCGGGCGCGCACGTGGTGGTGACCACGGGGCGGACGGTGCTGACCACCCGGCCGGTGCTCGCGGAGCTGGGCCTTATCGAGGGGCACGCGCTGTGCTCCAACGGAGCAGTGCAGGTCGACGTCGCGAACGGTCAGCCGGTCGCCATCGAGGCGTTCGATCCGGCGACCGCCGTGCTCGCGCTGCGCGCATTGATTCCGGAGATGATCTTCGCGGTAGAAAAGGTGGGCGTCGGGCACTGGGCAACTGGTGCCAGTCCCGGCGAATTCTCCATCGGCGAGTACCTTTTGGTCGATCACGGCGCTCTGAGCAGCGAACCGACGCCGCGTCTGAACGGCTGGTGGCCGCAGGGCACGCTGGCGCAGATGCGAGCCCTGCTGCACGAACTGGAAGTACCCGGTGCGAGTTGGGTGCACGGCGAATTCGGGCCCTGGCTCACCGTATCCCGTCAAGGTGTCTCGAAAGGCTGGGCGCTGGAACGTCTCCGCTGCGCCCTCGGCGTCCCGCACACCGCGACCCTGGCCATCGGCGACGGCTACAACGACCGCGAAATGCTGCGCTGGGCCGCCCATTCCGTGGCTATGGACAACGCACCGGACGAGGTCAAGACCCTGGCGACCGAGGTGACCGGCACCGTCCACGAAGACGGCGTCGCCACCGTCCTCGAACGCTGGTTTCGGCCATAACTCCTGCGCGCCGGCGAGGTCGCCACGCCCGACCTACCTCTCCGGCGGGCGTGCGGTTTTCGGGACCGGCGCCAGGCACGCCTCAGCGGTTGGACCATGCAAGGTTGCGAAAGACCCTCGGCGTGAAGGGCGCGGCCCAGTGGTCGGTGTGGAGGGCGTGGCTCTGTGGTCGGTGTGGAGGGCGTGGCTCTGTGGTCGGTGTGGAGGGTGCGGCTCTGTGGTCGGTGTGGAGGGTGCGGCTCGGTGCTTGGCGTGGAGGGCGTGGCTCGGTGCTCGGCGTGGAGGGCGGTGCCCAGTGCTCGGTGTGAAGGGCGTGGCTCGGTGCTCGGCGTGGACGGTTGCGGCTCGGTGGTCGGCGTGGAGGGCAGGGCTCAGTGGTCGGCGTGGCTCGGTGCTCGGTGCTCGGTGCTCGGCGTGGAGGGCGTGGCTCGGTGCCCGGTGTGAAGGGCGTGGCTCGATACTCGGCCTGAAGAGCGAGGTCGGTACTCGGCATAAAGCGTTGCAGCTCAGTGGATTTCGATGCGAACGACGGGTGGTCTGGTCGGTGTTGCCGAGCCGGTAACCGGTTCGGCGGTGATGCCGAGTGCCGTGGTGGTGCGGAGCAGATCGGCGGTGAGTTCGGTGGTCGTGTCCGCGGTGTGCATCATGCCCGCGGAGCGTGGCGTGCCGTCGGCATGGATCAGCCAGAGTTGGTAGCCGTGACCGGAACCCGGCGCGGGGAGCCCGGTCGCCGACACCACCACCTTGCCGACACTGCGGGACAGCACCGCCGTCACCGAACCATCCCCGGCGAAAACCACGCCGGTGTGGGTGACGGCGTCGCGGGCGTTGCGAACCTGCTCCGCCACCGTCACGTCCGGCCCCGCGGTCCGATCGACGAGGACCAACCCCACCGCGACGACGGCCGCTGCCACCGCGACACCGATCCAGACTCGGACCAGCCATCCACGCCGATCGATGTCGGCCGGAGAATCGTTGTCCGACAACTCTTCCAACGGCGGCAAGATCACTGTGCGTTCCAACTCGCCGACAGTGGGGATGATCTGCGTCCGGCCGAGTGCGCTCGCGGAGCCGCAAACCTGTGGGCGCGTGGCGATCTCGGCGAGTACCCGCTCCTGCACCGCCGTCGCCGGCACCGGGGCGAGGGCGGTCGCGAGCCGCACCGCGACCGGACGTAACGCGTCGACCTCGACGTGACAGGGCGGGCACTCGAGAAGATGGCGTTCGAAGTCTGCCCGTGCGTCGCCGGCCAGCGCATCCAGCACGTATGCGCCGGTGCGGTGGTGTAATTCGGCCGTCACGACTGACCGCCGATGCTCTCGCGCAACCGGAGCAGACCGTCGCGCAGCCTGGTCTCGATCGTGCCGACCGGCGTGTCGAGTACCTCGGAGACTTCCCGAGTGGAGTAGCCGCCGTAGTAGGCGAGGATCAGCGACCGGCGCTCTGAGTCGGTGAGTTCCGTCAGGGACCGGCGGACCACCTCGTCCTCGATCCGGTCTACCGTGGTTTGCAGGGCTTCATCGAAACACCAGCGCAGTTCGGTCTGTCCGTCCCGGTCGGCGCACGCGGCCCGCACCCGGTCCACGGCGCGACGATGCGCGATCGTCATCGCCCACGCCAGGACCGGCTGGTGCTGCTCGTCGAACAGCGGGGCCTGCTCCCAGAGTTCCAGCAGCACGTCCCGCGCGACCAGCTCGGACTCGGCGTGGTCGCGGATCACCCGCGTGACGAGGCCGAGGACCGGTGCCGCGACGAGGTCGCAGAACTCGGCGAAGGCCTGCTCGTCGCCGCGTCCGGCCTGCCGGATCAGTAGTTCCGGGGTGGCGGCGCCGGGTACCGCTCGGGCGGAGATGACCATGTGGTGTCCTTCCAAGCCTGACCGAGCCGGAAGCCGTGCACGGTGATCACGGCGAATGTGGCCCAGATCATATGTCGCCCCCTTTGCCGCGCCACCCCGGCTACCCCGAAACGGCCGCTTACGCCGGACCCGTCTTCGCGAGGACCTCGAGGTAGTGCGGGTTGGACATGAGGCCGAGGACATTGCCGAACGGGTCGACGACGGCCGCGGTGACGAAGCCGCTTCCGGTGCCGCGCTCGATGATCGGCTCGTATTCCGTCGCGCCGAGTTCGAGCAGGCGGGCGAAGGTGGCCGCGAGGTCGTCGACATGCCAGTTGACGATCGCGCCGCCGGGAGCGTTCCGGGCGCCCGCCGGGGCGTAGGCACGGTTGACGATGCCGAATTCGTGCAGGTAGTCGCCGATCCGGAATTCGTAGTAACCGTTGGGGACGTGGAAGTACGGCTCGATGCCGAAGAACTCCGTGTACCAGTCCTTGGCGGCCTCCAGGTCGTCGGCGTAAAAGGTGCTCGTCGCCATTCCGCGCAGCATCTCTGATCTCCTTCGTCGGTTCGTTCTTGCTGGTGAAATCAATGATCCGGGATAAAGTGCGCACGGAATGAGCACTTTTTCCGGCAGAATTGTGCGCATGCGAGCGGACAGATTGGTGGCGATCCTGCTGATGATGCAGACGCGCGGGCGGGTGACCGCGGCCGAGGTCGCCGCGGAGTTGGAGACCTCGGTCGCCACCGCGCGCCGTGACCTCGAAGCGTTGTCGATGGCGGGTGTCCCGGTGTATCCGCAGCCGGGCCGCGGCGGTGGATGGTCGCTGGTCGGCGGAGCGCGCACCGATCTCACCGGTTTGACGGCGGGGGAGGCGCGGGCGCTGTTCCTGCTGGCGGGGCCCTCTGCGGGGTCGGTCCCCGAGGCGAAATCGGCACTGCGCAAACTGGTTCGGGCCCTGCCGCAGACCTTCCGTTCAGACGCGGCGGCAGCGGCCGACGCGATGGTGATCGATCCGTCCCGCTGGGGGCAGACGGACCGCGAACTCCCGCAGGTGGTCTCGCTGCTGCAGCGAGCGGTGGTGCAGCGCAACAAGGTTCGCCTGCACTACACGGGCAGGAATCGGGAACGCACTGAGCGCCTGGTTGATCCGTGGGGCCTGGTCGACAAGGACGCCGTCTGGTACCTCATCGCCGGGACGGACCACGGTCAGCGCACCTTTCGCGTCGACCGGATCGCGGAGGCGGTAATCACCACGGAAACGGCATATCGTCCAGTCGATTTCGATCTATCCGTTGCTTGGCGCGAAGTCGTGGACGAGATGGAACAGCGTCGCGCGAGCACAGCGGCCACCGTCCTCATCCCGGAACGCCTGTTGCCCATCCTGCGTAATCAGCAGGGAAGGAACTGCGTGGTCGACGGCCCGATCTCCGACGGCCGCATTCGCGTCCAGGTCACCGCTCCCACATCATGGATGCTCGCCCAGCAACTCGCCGGGTGGGGTGCGTCCATCGAGGTCCTCGACCCACCGGACGTGCGTGCCGAACTGGCCCGCATCGGCACCGAACTTCTCGACCGGTACGGCGGCGGGTAGGCCGGACCTGGCGCATAGTCCGGCCGGCCCGTCCGTACCCGGCGGCGCCCACAATTCCTACCTCCGCGTACGACCGACCGTTCGTGTTCGTGGAATTTCGTGGAACAATGACAGTATGACCGAGCCGAAAACCGCCGGTGACCAGCAGTCCGGCGCCGACCAGCGGCTGGCGAAAGGCGCCAGGTCCCGGGCTTCGATCGCCCGGCATGCCGCCGATGTGGCGTCGGTCGAGGGGTTGACGGGCGTGAGCATCGGCAGGCTCGCGACCGATCTGGGCGTCAGCAAGAGCGGCATCGCGACCTTGTTCGGCAGTAAGGAAAGCCTGCAACTCGCCGCGATCAAGGTCGCCCGTGAAGTCTTCATCGACGCGGTCGTCACACCGAGCATGAGCGAGCCGGCCGGGATGCCACGGTTGCGGGCCGTGGTCGAGCGGTGGTTCGGCCAGGTCGCCGCGCCCGCGTTTCCCGGCGGCTGCTTCCGGGTGGCCACCATCGCGGAGTTCGACAGCCGTCCGGGGCCGCTGCGCGACGCCATCGCGGCGGACAGCCGCGACTTCGCCACCTTCCTGTCCAACGAGATTCGCCTCGCACAGGAACAGGGCCATCTCACCGGACGCAATGCCGACGTGATCGCCTTCGAATTGGGCGCGGTGATCGCAGCGGCGCACAGCGCCCAGCAGATGGGTGACGAATGGGGCGTCGCGACCGCCCGCTCGATCGTCGACAACCTGCTCAGTGACTGACCCCGGCGGATCGGTTCAGGCGGACAGGGTGAGCGTGTTCGCGAGCGCCGCGTCGTAGCGTTCCCACCCGATTTCGGACAGCGCCGGATGCGCCCCGATGACGTCGGCGTGCACCACGTGCGGGGCGGCCGCCACGAGGCGATCGGTCAACAGCCCTGGGGCCAGGAACCACGGCGCAACCATGATCTCTTCGGCACCGCGCGCGTGCAACCGTGAAATAGCTTGGTTCACAGTGGGTTCCGTGGTGGCGAAGCAGATCTCGGTGAGCTGACCGGTGCGCGCCGCCAGTCGCCGCGCCACCTCGGCGGTCAGCGCGTTCGCCGCCCCCGACGAGGAGCCGACGGCGGCGACCGCGATGCCGAGGCGCGACGACGCGGTGCGGCGCTCGAGTACCCGATCCCGCAGCGCGCCGATCAATCGGGCGTCACGCCCGAGCACATCCGCCTGCGTCAGCCGCAACTGCGGATGCCGGGTGCGGGCCGCGGCCAGCAGTCCGGGCAGATCCACCCGGGCATGGAACGCGCTGCCGAGCAGTAGCGGCGTGACCACCGCGTGGGTATGTCCCGCCGCCGCGACGGCGGCCACCACATGCTCGACCGACGGCGCATTGAGATCCAGAAACGCCAGTCGCACATCGTATTCCGGCCGCGCCGCAGCGATGTCGGCGACTACCGCCGCCATCGTCGCGGCCGAGCGCGGATCCCGGCTGCCGTGCGCCACCGCGATCAGCGCGGGCCTGCCCCGGTGGGCGGCGAGCCCGCGCATCTCAGGCTCCGGTGCCGACCTCGACGGTCGACAGCACGTCGCCGACGAGGCCCGCGGCCAGGGTGTTGCCACCCGCGGGATCGATGAGCAGGAAGCTGCCGGTGTGCCGGTTCACCCGGTAGTCGTCGACCGCGAGCGGCTCGGCAACCCGCAGCGATACGCGACCGATGTCGTTGAGCGCCAACGACTCCGGGTTCGGTTCGGCCGCGAGCCGCTGCTCGTCGAAGCGCTCCAGCAGTCCGCCGACGATGACCTGGGTCGTGCGGGTGCCGTGCTTGAGCAGCAGGCGCGCGCCCGGGTGCAGCGGCTTGTCGCCCAGCCAGCAGACGGTGGCGTCGAAGGTGTCGATCGGCTCCGGAGCGTCGGCCACCGAGGCGATGATGTCGCCGCGGGAGATATCGACGTCGTCGGCCAGGATCAGGGTGACGCTGCGCCCGGTCTGGGCTACCGCGAGCTCGCCGTCGGGCGTATCGATCCGCTCCACGGTGCTGCGGATGCCGGAGGGCAGCACCACCACCTCGTCGCCCGGCGCGACCGAGCCCGCCGCGATCTGGCCCGCATAGCCGCGGTAGTCCGGGTAGTCGGCGGTGCGCGGCCGGATCACGTACTGCACCGGAAAACGAAGTCCCAGTGTGTGATCCCCGGTGCTGTCGGCATCGACCGGCACCGACTCGAGGTGCTCGATCAGCGACGGGCCGGTGTAGTACGGGGTGTTCGACGAGCGGGTCGCGATGTTGTCGCCGTGCAGCGCGGAGACCGGGATCTCCAGCACGTCCTCGTCGGACCAGCCGAGCGTGCTGGTGAGCCGGTTGAATTCGGCGGAGATGTCGGCGAAGACGGTCGCCGCGTCGTCCACCAGGTCGATCTTGTTCACCGCGAGCACCAGCTTCGGCACGCCGAGCAGCGCCAATACCGCGGCGTGCCTGCGGGTCTGCTCGATGACGCCCTTGCGCGCGTCCACCAGCAGGATCACCAGCTGCGCGGTGGACGCGCCGGACACCGTGTTCCGGGTGTACTGCACGTGCCCGGGGGTGTCCGCGAGCACGAAAGAGCGCCGGGGCGTGGCGAAGTAGCGGTAGGCGACATCGATGGTGATGCCCTGCTCCCGTTCCGCGCGCAGGCCGTCGACGAGCAGCGAAAGGTCCGGCGTCGCCAGGCCTTTGTCCACCGACGCGCGGGTGACGGCGTCGATCTGGTCGGCGAGCACGGATTTCGTGTCGTAGAGCAACCGTCCGACCAGAGTGGACTTGCCGTCGTCGACAGAACCGGCGGTGGCCAGCCTCAGTAGGTCGGACATGTCAGAAATAACCCTCTCGCTTGCGGTCTTCCATCGCGGCCTCGGACACCCGGTCGTCGCCGCGGGTCGCACCGCGTTCGGTCAGTCGGGACGCGGCCACCTCGGCGAGGATCGCCTCGTTGTCGGCCGCGTCGGAAAGCACGGCACCGGTGGACGATCCGTCGCCGACGGTGCGGTACCGCACCGAGAGTGTCTGCAGCGCTTCACCTTCGCGCGGCCCACCCCAGACGCCGGGGGTCATCCACATGCCGTCGCGCTGGTACACCGGACGTTGGTGCGCGTAGTAGATGCTGGCCAGGTCGATGTCCTCGCGGGCGATGTAGCGCCAGATGTCGAGCTCGGTCCAGTTGCTGAGCGGGAAGACCCGGACGTGCTCGCCCGGCGCGTGCCGCCCGTTGTACAGGTTCCACAGCTCGGGGCGCTGGCGCTTCGGATCCCACTGCCCGAAGGCGTTGCGCAGCGAGAAGATCCGCTCCTTGGCGCGCGAACGCTCCTCGTCGCGGCGGCCGCCGCCGAACACCGCGTCGAAGCGGTGCTCGCTGATCGCGTCCAGCAGCGGCACGGTCTGCAGCGGATTGCGGATGCCGTCGGGGCGTTCGGTGAGCCTGCCGTCGGCGAGGTAGTCCTCCACCTTGGCGACATGCAGCCGCAGCCCGTACCGCTCGACGATCCGGTCCCGGAACTCCAGCACCTCGGGCAGGTTGTGCCCGGTGTCCACGTGCAGCAGCGCGAACGGCAGCGGCGCGGGCCAGAAGGCCTTGAGCGCCAGATGCAGCAGCACGGTGGAGTCCTTGCCGCCGGAGAACAGGATCACCGGCCGCTCGAATTCGCCTGCTACTTCCCGGAATACGTGAATCGACTCGGATTCCAGCGCCGCGAGGGTATCGAAATCGCTGATCCCTAGGGCACGCTGGGTAACGTTCGAGGCTTCGTTCACAATCATCTCCGTCATGACTGGTGCAACCCGCATTCGGTCTTGGCGAGGCCGGCCCAGCGGCCGCTTCGCGGATCGGATCCCGGCTCCGGCTTCCGCGTGCACGGAGCGCAGCCGATGGACGGATATCCCTCTTCGACAAGGGGATTGACGAGAATGCCGTGCTGTTCGATGTAGGCCTGCATCTCGTCGTCGGACCACGCGGCGATCGGATTGATCTTCACCAGCCCGAACGCCTCGTCGAACGAGATGAGCGGGGCGTTGGCCCGGGTCGGCGCTTCCACCCGGCGGATGCCGGTGACCCACGCGTTGTAGCCGGACAGCGACTTGCGCAGTGGGACGACCTTGCGCAGCCGGCAGCATTCCCCGGCGTCGCGCGCGAAGAGGTCCTTGCCGAGCAGCCGATCCTGTTCGTCCACAGTGTGTTCCGGCCGTACGTTGACCACGTTCACCCCGTACACCGCCTCGACGGCGTCGCGGGTGCCGATGGTTTCGGCGAAGTGGTAGCCGGTGTCCAGGAACAGCACGTCCACGCCGGCGTGCACCTGTGCGGCCAAATGGACCAGCACGCCGTCCTGCATGTTCGACGCGACGATATAGCCCGACCCGAAGGTGTCTTCGGTCCATTGCAGCAGGTCGACGGCGGACGCGTCCGGCCCGAGGTCGGCGGCGCCCTGCGCGGCGAGCGCGCGGAGCTCGTCCTCGGCCAGCTTCGCCACCAGTTCCGTTGTCACAGTTGATCTCCCATCACGTGCCCGGCGCAATCGAGGCTCATTTGAGATCCGCCTCGTCGGCACGAACGGCCCACTGGGCGAACCGTTCGCCGTCCTCGCGGTGCTTGATGAAGTTGCGCACCACCCGCTCGATGTAGTCACCGAGATCGCTGCTGGTCACCTTGTGCTGACGCAGCTTGCGCCCGAAGGCGCTGTCGAAGCCGAGGCTGCCGCCCAGGTGCACCTGGAAGCCCTCGACCTGGTTCCCGTCGCCGTCGTCGACCAGCTGGCCCTTGAATCCGATGTCGGCGATCTGGGAACGCGCGCAGGAGTTCGGGCAGCCGTTGATGTTGATGGTCACCGGAACGTCCAGCAGCGCATTGAGATCCGCGAGCCGGTCCTCGAGTTCGGGCACCAGTGCCTGGGACCGCTTGCGCGTCTCGGCGAAGGAGAGCTTGCAGAACTCGATGCCCGAGCAGGCCATCAGGTTTCGCCGCCACAGCGACGGGCGCGCTTGCAGTCCGAGCGGCGCCAGCTCCTCGATCAGCGCGTCGACCTTGTCGTCGGCGACGTCGAGCACGATCAACTTCTGGTATGGCGTGAACCGGATCCGGTCGGCCCCGATCCGCTCCACCGCGTCGGCGACCTTGGTCAGGATGGTGCCCGAGACGCGGCCCGCGATGGGGGAGAAGCCCACCGCGTTGAGCCCGTTCTTCAGTTTCTGCACCCCGACGTGGTCGATCGGCTTGGTCGGCTGCTCCGGCGCGGGACCGTCGATCAGCTTGCGCTTCAGGTATTCGTCCTCGAGCACCTGCCGGAACTTCTCGATGCCCCAGTCCTTGACCAGGAACTTCAGCCGCGCCTTGGTGCGCAGCCGCCGGTAGCCGTAGTCGCGGTACAGCGAGACCACGGCCTCCCACACGTCGGGCACCTCGTCCAGCGGCACCCACGCGCCGACCCGCTGCGCCAGCATCGGATTGGTGGAGAGACCTCCGCCCACCCACAGGTCGAGACCTGGGCCGTGCTCGGGGTGCTCCACGCCGACGAACGCGACGTCGTTGATCTCGTGCACCACGTCCTGCTGGCCCGAGATCGCGGTCTTGAACTTGCGCGGCAGGTTGGAGTATTCCTTTTTGCCGATGTAGCGGCGCACGATCTCGTCGATGGCCGGCGTCGGGTCGATGATCTCCTGCAGCGATTCCCCCGCCAGCGGGGAGCCGAGGACGACACGCGGGCAGTCGCCGCACGCCTCGGTGGTCTTCAGCCCGACCGCTTCGATCCGTTTCCAGATCTCCGGGACGTTCTCCACCTCGATCCAGTGGTACTGGACGTTCTCGCGGTCGGACAGATCCGCGGTGTCGCGGCCGAATTCGGTGGAGATCTGGCCGAGCGTGCGCAGCTGCTCGACGTTCAACGCGCCCGCGTCGCAGCGGATCCGCATCATGAAGTACTTGGCCTCGAGCAGGTCGATGTTCTCGTCGCCGGTCCAGGTGCCGTCGTAGCCCTGTTCGCGCTGGGTGTAGAGACCCCACCAGCGGAAGCGTCCGCGCAGGTCGCCCTTGTCGATGCTGTCGAAGCCGGCCTTCGAATAGATGTTCTCGATCCGGGCGCGCACGTTGAGCGGGTTGTCGTCCTTCTTGGACTGCTCGTTCGGGTTCAGCGGCTCGCGGTAGCCGAGCGCCCACTGGCCTTCGGCCCTGCGCCGCACCGGCTTACCCGTGCGGGCGCGTGGCGCCGCCGAGGCTTCCGGGCGCGGGCGGTCGGGTCGGACGCGGCGTTCGGCGGCGGGGCGGTCGGGTCGCGCTTGCGGGCCGGGCCGGGACTCGGGGCCGGACTGATCGATCGGACCGGCGTCGGTGCTCGACGTCATGGGGTCGCTCCTGCGGGTTGGTGATTGCCGTGCAGAGGGCGCGAGGGGCTGATCTCGCACCTGCGGTGTGCAGCGGAGGCGATGCGGAACTTTGAGGGTCGCCGGTTGAGCCCGGGGAATGGGCGCGCTGAACTACCGAGAAGAGTTGGTCAGACAGCAGGCGCTACAGACGCGCTTGTAGTCGACGTGGCGACGTGCCACAAGTCGTACTCCCGATGCGCGCATACGGATTATTGTGCCATGTCAGCGACGGCGTTCCGACCCCTCGCCCATATTTTCCGCACTTTGCCGGGAAATCCCCTGGACCGTTCCCCTGAGATGTGACGGCTGTCATAGATCAACCGGCGATAGCGGCTCGTGATGCGGAAGACTTGCCGAAGTGAGCTGTCTCACAAGGGGTCAGGCACCTCGATTCGCCGTTTGACCTCAACTAATGTTGAGGTGTAACCGTTGTCGGCATGAGCACTGCAACCACCGAACTCGACGCGATCCGCGCAGTCGTCGCCACTGTCCAGCACGCCCAGCAGAACGAACTCGTCGACGAGTTCGTCGGTCTGTTCCGCGAAGACGCCATCTGGACCACCGGCCACGGCCGGCGGCTGTTCGGCCGGGCCGCGATCGCCGAGTTCACCGCCGCCGCCCTGCCCGGCGCCATGCGCGACGGCACAGCTACCTACGAGGTCGAGCACGTCCTGTTCATCCGGCCCGATGTGGCCGCGGTGAAAGTCGTCCAGCGCTATCTGAACCACGACGGCGAACTCACCGGTCAGGGCTCCCCGATGTATGTGATGGCGAAGGAGGACGGCCGCTGGTTGCTCACCGCCAACCAGAACACGCCCGTCACGGACTGATGCCCCGCCCCCGTTGCCCGCGTGCGGCCGGGGAGCGGGGGACCGGCAGACTGGAGGGGTGAGTTCCCCTGCGGCTGTCCCTGTCGAAACCGAAACGTCCGAGCCGGTGCTCGGCGACTTCGGCGGCGGTGCGTTCGGGATCTACGTCCACGTGCCGTTCTGTGCCACCCGCTGCGGATACTGCGATTTCAACACCTACACGGCGGGCGAACTCGGCACGTCGGCGTCGCCGCAATCCTGGCTCGACGCGTTGCGTGGTGAGTTGTCCACGGCGGCAGAACGTTTCGCGGCACTGCCGACGGCGACCCCCGAGGTGGCGACGATCTTCGTCGGCGGCGGCACCCCCTCGCTGCTCGGCGGCGACGGGCTGGCCGACGTGCTCGACGCCGTCCGCGCGAACTTCACCCTCGCCGCCGATGCCGAGGTGACCACCGAATCCAATCCGGAATCCACCGATCCGGCGTTCTTCGAGCGGCTGCGCGGCGCGGGGTTCACCCGGATCTCGCTCGGCATGCAGTCCGCCGCCGCGCACGTGCTGAAGGTCCTCGACCGCACGCATACCCCGGGCCGGGCGGTCGCGGCCGCGAAGGAAGCCCGCGCCGCCGGATTCGAGCACGTCAATCTCGATCTCATCTACGGAACGCCCGGCGAGCGCGACAGCGACCTGGATGCCAGTCTCGATGCCGTGCTCAGCGCGGGCGTCGATCACGTCTCCGCCTACTCGCTGATCGTCGAGGACGGCACCGCGCTCGCCCGTCGAGTGCGCCGCGGCGAACTGCCCGCCCCGGACGACGACGTCCTCGCCGCCCGCTACGAACGCATCGACGCCCGCCTCACCGCCGCCGGTCTCGCCTGGTATGAGGTGTCCAACTGGGCTGCCGGTCCGGCTGCGGCCTGCCGGCACAACCTCGGCTATTGGGACGGCGGTGACTGGCTCGGCGCCGGACCCGGCGCGCACAGCCATGTCGGCGGCGTCCGCTGGTGGAACGTGAAGCATCCCGCGCGCTACGCGGACCGGGTGGCCGCGGGCGGCCTGCCCGCTGCCGGCTGGGAGGCCCTCACCGCCGACGAGCGCTACACCGAGCGCCTCATGCTCGCCGTCCGGCTCCGCACCGGTCTGCCGCTGACCGAACTCGACGAGTTCGGCGCGGCCGCCGCCGACCAGATCGTCGCCGACGGCCTGGCGGCTCGACACGAGGACAACCTGGTGCTCACCGACCGCGGCCGCCTCCTCGCCGACGGCGTGGTCCGCCGTCTGCTCGTCCCCTGACCACGCCGCCCCTATCGCGCCGTTAGGGATTTCCGCGGACTCCTGGGTTGGTTCGGCTATCGCGGAGCCGATGACCCTTGTAGGCTTCGGACCAACCCCAAGGAGATTCATGTCCCCGGCACGACACATCACCCTCATCCATGAACCGGGCGAATTCGCCGAGGCGCGGGCAGCGGAAAAGGCCGAAAATGCGCGACAGAGCGCAGTGGCCGCCCGCACGGTCGCCAGTTATTCACAGAATGCCGATGATTGCCAATCCCTATTGGCGATGCTCGGCTTGGACGCCCTAGCGGGCAAACAAGCCAGGGTCTGCGACTAAAGTTCGGGCCCGGTCGGGTCGTCCGAGCCGGTGCGCGCAGCGTGCCATCGACCCGAGTTGCGGGGCCGTCAGCGCGCCCGGCTGTTCATTGATGTCGGCCCGTCAGCGCGGCCGACATGATTGCGCACCAGCACTCCATCGCGGTCGGCCATGGGTCGTCCGGCGCGCCGTCGTGATTGGACACACCCAGCGTGACTCGGCCACCGATCGCGATATTTCGCCTGCGTCGCAACGCTTCACGGCGCAGCGCGGGTCAGCGGGATCAATGCTTCGCGGCTCCGCTGGGTGTCGCGACCGGCGGAGGTGGCTGGTGTGCTCGGGGCGGCCGCGCTAGCGTGGATGACTTCGAAACGGGGGAGTTGCGGTGGACTGTGGGCACCGAAAAGACAGTGGGCGAGTCGATGTGCTGTACGCGGTGCGGCACGGGCAGAGCACGGCGAATGTCGCTGCCGTAGCCGGGGTCTACCGCGAGACCGACGATATGGCGATCGACCTGACCGAACTCGGGCAGCGGCAAGCCGCGGCCGTCGGGCGGCGGCTGGTGGCCATGGCACCCGACGAGCGACCCGAACTGGTGTTGTGTTCCCCATATCTGCGCGCGGTCCGCACCTGGCAGCTGGCCGAGGCGGAATTACGTTCTGCGGCAATACCTTTGCCGTGCTACGCGGTTCACCCCAGCCTCTACGATCGGTATCGCGGTCAGCTCGCGCAGCTACCGTCTGCCGCTGTGCGGGAGCGTTTTCCCGAAGAAGCGGCGAAGGAAGCGCGCGATCCGCTCGGGTATCGGCCACCCGAGGGGGAATCGTTCCGCGATGTCGCGGCGCGGCTACGCGGCGTGGTGGCCGACCTCGCGGCCGATCGGCAGCACCGCCGCGTGTTGATCGTGGCGCACGACGCGGTAGTGCTGTATCTGCGGCAAATACTCGAAAACATCGACGACACAGCAATTTTGGCAATAACCGCCGAGGGACTCGCGGGCAATGGGTCGCTCACCAGCTGGCGGCGAATATCGGACGGCTATCGTCTGGAATCCTACGATGAGCGCGGGCACCTACCGCCGGAGTGAATTCCGCGGATATGCCGAAATCATGGCTCCAGCAAATTGTTTCGCATCGGCGCGGGTAGCGCGACGATCTGCTGCGAGATGTGGCGGCGGACCTGGCCGACCCGCAGTTCCGCGGGCAGTGTCTGCCAGACCTGCCGGATCAGCGCGCGGGCGTGCTCCGGATCGCCCTGCCGGGTGCGCATCGCCGCCATGTCCAGGTCGAGCAGCGAGCGCCCGACCTGATCCTTGTCGGCCATCGGCAGGCTGAGCATCCGCTGACGCAGTTCCTCCGCCGCGCGCCAGTCGCCGATCGAACTCAACGCGTGCGACTGGTGCCAGCGCAGGATGTATTCCGAAATACCCAGGTTGTCATCGGATTTCACGTCAGACGGCAGGTTCGCGAACATCCGCTCGGCGGCCTGCACCCCTTCGATCGCCTCCCGGCGCCGGCCGATCCGGGCCTGGATTCCCGCCTCCGCGAGCAACCCGAAGACCATAGCCGAATCCGGGCCCGCACCGCCGGACGCCTGCGCGGCGCGCGCCATGGCCAAGCCCTGATCCAGTGCGTGGCGGTAACACTCGTGCGTGTGCGCCATATGTCCGTGCAGCCACGCCTCCACTTCCCGGTCGCCGGCCAAGCGGGCGGCGCGGCGCGCCTTGTAGAACCACATGAACGTGTCGTGCAGATCTGCGACGTCGTTCATCCGAAAGGCGATGAGCCCGGCCAGAATTGCCTCGATCCGATGCAACCGCCGGTGCATGTCGGCCGAGTGGTCGGTCAGCTGCAACTGCTGGACCTGCGCCAGATCCCGCATGCGCGCCGGAATGTACTCCGAGGGCGGCAGCACATAGACCAGATACCCGCAGAGCTCGAGGCTGGATTCCAAGGCGCGCAGGATCTCCCACGCCGTCGGACCGCCTCGAACCACCGCGGGCAACACGATTCGGCGCTCGGGTTCGTCGTCGGTGTAGTCGTGGCCGAACCCGAGCCGGTCCGGCCGGGTACGGTACAGCCGACAGAGCGCGTCGAGGAACTGATACGACGGCATGTCCAACCCGGTCTCCCAGCGGGACACGCTCTGATGGGACAACCCGCGGCACGGTGATTCGATTTTGACGAGTTCCTGCAATTGCTGCGCGACGTCGACGAGCGTGAATCCGTAGGCGATGCGATGCGCGCGCAGCAACGACACCCCGCAATGCGCGCGCACGGCATGGACCGTCTCCCAGGTCGAAGACCCAGCGGCTTCGAATTCGCGTACGACACGGCGCCCGCACGCAATGCTGTGCTGACTGCTCACCCCTGCTCCAGATGACTGGCTATGCACTGAGCGGACGTGCGCTGGCCTCGGCAACATCCGCGCTTTCGACGGTATCCCTGAGCTGGTCCAACGTCCACTTTCCGGCAGTTCTGCGCGCGATACGTGCAAGCGATGCGGTGTCTCTGGCCTGGTCGGTGCGGCGGCGGCACGCTGTTGCGCATGAAAAGAATCAGAATCGTCGGTGGGGTCCCGGCGAGCCCGTGCCAAGCCGGTGAGGATGAGCACTCGTCATTCGTCACGCAGATCGCGCACGTGCTGACCGCTGTTGGGACCGTTGTGACCGCGTTGGCGGCCTTTGTCGCCTGCGCGGCGGCACTCAATACATTGAGCGTCACGGTATTGGCCGCGGCGTGGGTGGTGGCAGGTTGGCTGGCGCGGGGTCGTCGGTGCCACTGTGCCGCCGATCGAAAGCATGCCCGCAGCCACCATGTCATGGAGGGATCTGTCTAGTCCCCTGACAACCTGAGGTGCCTGCTCAGACGTAAGCGACACCTGAAAAATACCCGTCAGTACGGAACTGGCGGTGCGTCGCGCTGGGTAGGCTCAGCGCATCAACGGCACCGCGCTCGCACAACGCAGAACACTTATCGACCTGCGTGGTATCGGTGCGTTGATCTTGCTGACCGCGTCGTTCGCCATGCTCACCGTGTTCTCGCGGTATCTCGACACCGGTTTCACTGTCGCCCAACAAGTTTACCTACGCGCCGGTGTCGCATTCGTGATCGCGGCGGTCGTTTTCGGCCGCTGGATCCGATGGCGGGTGATACTCCACGCAGGTGCCCGGGAATGGTCGGTGATCGTGGTGCGCACCGTCCTGCTCTATGTCTTCGGAACGACGTTGTTCGCGAAGGCGGCGACGATGACGACCGTCGGCAACATCTCGTTCATCGCCGCACTACCGCTGGTCGCGGCACTCGGATTGCTGTTGCGCCGAGTGCCCGTGACCGCGGTCCGGGTGTTTTTCGTCAGCGGGTCCGCGATCGGGGTCGCGATCCTGTCCGGCTTCGGCATGAGCTGGGGCTCCGGCAAACAAGGCGACGCGATCGCTTTGGTCGCGATGGTCGCGATTTCGCTGAGCTATCTGGGCCGTGATTGGCACAGCGGAATCCTGAACAATTACGAGATCACCGCGTTGACCGTCGGTGTCGGTGCACTGGGTGTCGCATTGACCTCATTGTGCCAATGGGAAGGTCTGCCGCGGCTGCCGTCGGATGTTTCGCCGGCGATGCTGTGGACCGCGATCGGGATTGCGGGCGGGCTCAGCGTGCTGAACGTCTTCCTGATGAACTACGCCTTCGAACGCGTGGATCCGGTGCAGGGCGGCAATCTGCTGACCCTGGAATGCGTGTGGGGTCTGCTGTTCGGGTTGGTCTTCTTCGGTCAGGTGCCGACCTGGGCCGGGATCGCGGGCGGAGTGCTGATCGTGCTGTGCGCGGTGGGGCTCAATATCGCCGACGGGCGCGCACCCGCCGACGCGCAACGCGGCGAGTCGGTTCCGGTCCAAGTGGAACAGCGGGAACTCGAACCGCCGGATTCGGTGCAGTGGACGGCTTTGCCGACCGGTCCGGAACCGCTGCGAGACGACGAGTTGCCGCAGTATGCCGGTGTCGTCGGGCCCGTGTTGCCGGGTTCCGGCGCGGATTCGGAACAGCGCTGATTTTGCTACCAGGCGTCGTGTGCGTCCGCCAAACGTTTGAGGGACCGCTCGATCCAGGTGGTGAACTGTGCGGTGAGGTCCGCCGGGGTCGCCGGTCGGACGGCGATGTGCGAGCCGCGGGTCTCGGTGTAGCGGCCGTCGTCGGTGATGTCGTGCCACTGCAAGACCTGCCACGGCTCGGCACCGGTGTGCCAGGGCGCGGCGACCAGGACGGCGGTTCCGCCACCGTCGGCGGGACGCCCGAGCAGACGCTGATACTGCTCCCGCGGGGTTTGGCGGGCGACATCCTCGAAATAGCCGTTGCGTCGCCGGCCGATATCGTCCGGATGAAACGTTGCTGGTGCGGCGCTGCCCGGCGCGCACGACGGGATCGACTGAACCACCCGGGCGGGCAAGCTCTCCGGACGGAACATGCGCACGCGGATCGGCCCGTGCTCGGTTTCCGTCCCCGCCTGCATCAACGTGACCGCGCGATACGGGTTACGCGCGCCGATGATCCGATACTCCCGGAAATCCCCCGGCCCGGTGCTGTTCTTGTGTCTGCTTGTGCCACCGAGGATTTCGATCCGCAGCTCCGAACTACTCAGTGTGTGCAACGCCAGCTGGATCTCCTCCAGTTCGTCGGCCGAGTAGCGCTCGCGGACCGCGCGCCGGTGCGCCGCGAACTCGTCCCGCAGGGCGAACCGGCTGGTGTAGCGCAGCGGGCTGGGCAACCGGTCATGCGCCTCGGAGTACCAGAGCGACGCGAAATCGTCCGGCTCCCAACTCCACTCAGCCATTCCTGCTCCGGTCTCCTTCACCTGGCTCGATCTAGCCCGCGGGAAAGCCCGCGCGGGCCGCAACCACCCTCGTGCGACGTATGTCAGGTGGGGATATCGCCGCCGATCACGCCGCCGGGCACCGTCTTCGGGAACTCGCCGAGTAGTTCGTCGGTGTTCTCCTGCGTGATCAGATAGTCCGGGATCTTGTGTTCCTCGTCGTCCTCGGATTTGCCGCGAGCACCCGCTCCCGGCACGCCCATGCCGGACGTGCCTGCCGCGCCGCGCGCTGCGGTCGCTGCCGCAGCGGCCGGGGTGGGCGAGGTGCCGGGGGCGGTGGGGATACCGGTGCCGGGGATGCTGCGGCCTGGTTGGGGTGTGGTGCTCGGGGAGCCGGGGGAGCCGGGGCTGACCGAGGTGCGCGGGGTGCCGGGAGTACCGGGTGTGCCGGGTGTGCCGGGGGTGTACGGCGTGCCGGTGCTCGTCGGGACGGTCTTCGCCGGGTCCGTGGTGGTGCTCGGGCTTTGCGTTGTCGGGGCGGTGCTCGACGGCGTCTGCGTGCTGCTCGGGGAAGTGGTCGAAGCCGGGTTCGTCTGCTCCCCGGTCTTCGTCGGATCGGTCTGCTGCTCGGTAGTTCCCGGCTCGTCGGGCTTCCCGTCACCGTTCGTATCGCCAGGAACCGCGGAGTTCGTCGAACCAGGATCAGTACCAGGAGTTCTGGACTGCGACGGTTGCCCGCTGCTCGTGTTCTCGGCGTTGTAGCCGCCGGGGGGAGGGGCCGGGATGTCGATTGCCTTCGTTGGGCTGGTGGGGGTGGGAAGCACAGGGATCTTGCCGTCCATTTGACTGAACGGCTTCACATAGTGCTGATCCATTGCCTCCCGGGCCTTTTGGGTCTCCTCGGACTGCTCCCGCTGCAGATCCCACCGGCGCGGAGGCCAACCCCATGAGGTCCAAGTGATGATCACCGGATCCGGAATCGCCTTCTTGGTGTTCACGATCGCCGTTGCAGCGTCGCGAACCCGGGTGTGCAGTTCAGCCAAAGCAGGAGTCAGCGTCTGCGCATCACTGGTGTAGTTCGCTATCGATTCCTTCGATTTTTCCGCCGCGGGGCCGGACCATGCTTGTGCAATGGACGCCTGGATCGAGCGCGCAAAGGTCTCGACGCCCTGCTCCCACAGTTGATGCACCTGCCAGTACTTTTCGGCTTGTTCGATCGCGCTCGTGGTATCCAACGGCTCGAAAGCGTCCTTGATCTCCGGATGATCCCAACTGTCCGTGTGCTCCCCGCCGCCGGGAATCTGTGTCGGCTCGTATCCGCTCATCGACCGGTCCCGTCAGGAAGGAGGTATGGGCCGGCGGGGAGCTGCGCCGGTGGACGTTGCGGCAGGGTTTCGTTCAAATGAGTGAACTCCTGTGCGAATGCGCTGTCCGCCTGCATCATTCGCTCTCGGACCACCCGGTGGACTTCCTGGATGTCCTCGACGATTTTGTAATGCTGGTCCATGACCGCGTAGACGCTGTTGCCGTCCTTCGCGCCGTTGGCCTTTCCTTTGAACCGTCCGACCAGAGTGCTCGCAGACACCATGAGGTCGTTAGCCTCGCCGAGGCCCCAATGGTCTTGATTTGCTACCAAATCCATGGTTCGTTGGATCTTCTGTATAGCATCTTTGAAGTATTCGCAGTCGCGGTCAATATAGACAAAATCCTCGGCCTTAAGTTCGATCGCCAAGCGCCCTTCGCGTGCCTCAGTCAGAATGTTGGACATCGGCCGTGGCACTTCGATGCTGCTGTCGCTCATCTACCAACCTCCCTGCGAATCTGATCGGTATGTAGTCACACGCTCGCGGGCATAGTCGGTACTACCTTCTCGGTCAGCGTGCGGGCGAGTTGGCAGGTATCGAGTGCCCCCGTCTTTTTTCGGGACGGCGGATTGCTGAGGAAGACTTCCAGGCTGCCGCCTTTCATCTCCACATTCACTGTGCACACAGCTTCCGGATGGTCACTATTTTGGCGAGTAGAGATCGCGCGTCGCCCATTGACCGTGAACTCAACGGCATCTTGAAACTGCTTGTCGCGCACCATGTCAACGGTTATGTTCGTGGTTCGTATCGTCGGTGAGTAGCCGTCTGTCTGTATCCAGGCACAGCCCCGCCATTTTACGCCGCCCGCTGCGTTTGAATCTTCCTTGTCTTTGCTGCGAAGCTGCTCTGAATCCAGAACACTCTGAGGGATGTCATTGCAAGGGTCGTAGCCACTCGGTACGTCGGCAGCGAGGCCAGGTTTCGAACTGGAAGTGCTCTCACCCTTCCGGGACGTATCGGGGGCGCCGTCGCCCTCCGAGGGCCCACATCCCCCCACCACGAACACCGCACCCAGCACGAGGACCCCCACCCTCCAAGACTTCGACCTGCGCGTCATCAGATCCTTCGCCCGCCGGTGCCGATTCGGATCGCGCGGGGTCGGACCGGCTTTTCCGCCCCCTGTCAGCTCTCCCTGACGCTACCCACTGCGTCTACCTGCGTGCAAGCGTCCCAGCGCAGGTCGGCAGCCTTTTGGCACCCGCTCCCGAGGCGGTGAGCAGCAGGAGTCCGGATTGTCACGGTTGTGCGGCTCCGGTACTCCTGCTCAGCTCGCAGCCGGGGCAACTTTCAGGTCGCATACTCCGCCACGATCGATTTCACGATCGATTTGATGAGGGCCCGGCTGCGCGTTTCGTCGAGCGCGGCTCGCCGCAGACCGTCGTAGATCTGCTGGTATCGCCGCACATCGTCGGCTTCTTCGAGGTACTGGGCGTCGAGGTGCCCGTGCAGGTAGACGATCGGCGGTTCGGTGAGCTGCGTCGTTGGGTGGCTGGGGAATTCGAGGATCATGAAGGGGCCGACGGCCAGTCCGCCGTAGGCGGTGTCGAGCGGGATCACCCGGATCGAGACGTTGCGTAGGTGTCCGGCCCGTGCGAGGTGCCGCAGCTGAGCCGACATCACGGTCCGGCCGCCGATCGGGCGCCGCAGGCTGCATTCGTCGACGATCGCCTCGACGCGCAACGGGTCGGCGGGGTTGCTCAGCCGGAACTTCCGGCGGCCGAGCAGTTCGATCTGTTGTTCGACCGCCTCTTCGGTCAGGCCGGGCGAACTCGCCTCGAGCAGCGCGCGGTGGTAGTCCGCGGTTTGTAGCAGTCCGGGGATCAATGTCGCGTGGTAGGAAATGGTCCGCGTCGCCGCCTCTTCCAGGCCGAGGAACGTGCCGAAATGCTTCGGGACGGCGTCGCCGTAAGCATGCCACCATTCGGTGCGCCGGGTTTCCCCGGTGAGCTCGAGCAGCATCCCGGTGACGTCTTCGTCCGCCCCGTACACCTGGCACAGTCGCTCGATGAACAATGGATTCAACCGCACCGGCTGCCCGGTCTCCATCCGCCAGAGTGTTTGTTTCGCGACACCGATCGACGTCCGGGCGTATTCGGCGGTGACGCCTGCTTTTTCGCGAAGCTCGCGTAATTGGCGGGCCAGAATGCGGCGGGACAGGGTGGATCCGGTGGGGGTCACGGCAGTTCCCTTTCGTAAGGCTCACTATTGGCCAGGTTGCAACTGGAACCTCTAGGACGGGAATCCTGGAACCCTGTGAATTTTCTCCGCGCCTCGCTGTCGAGACGTTCCCGCCGATCAATCCCCGGTGCTCTACTGAACGCGCGCCCCGGTCCGTGTCATCGAAGTCCTGAAACCTTATCGGCGACAACGGGTCCAGGTCCACACCGACCGGGCGCACCAAGCGACCGATCGGGGGAGTTGACGTTGACCTTGTACGACCCGGCGCGGGCCGGCCTTCGTTGTGCCTGCGTAGCGGCGAGGACAGTGCGGTGAGCGGGCTGCGGGACGCCATCGCGGCAACCGACGGCCCGAGCGCGCAACTGGGGAGCCAACTGGGGAATGACCCGCTGCCCACGAGAAGTGAAGTGCTGCAAGCTTGTCGGGATTCCGCGAGCACCGGCCATCCGTTGCTGCGCGCCGCCGGTGAGTTGACCGCGCTACATCGGCGTAGATTGATCTTGGCACGCCGAATCACCGGGGAGATCGATGAATACCGTGCTCAGCAGGTCCGCGCCATCGACCGGTGGGTCGCGCCGCGGCTACCGGTCGCGCACGGCGGCGCCTACCTGCACACCGAGACGATCGGCGCCGTACTCGACCGGCTGGCCCGGCTCACCGCCTGCGCCGAAGCCGCGCTGGCCGCCGAATCCGACTGGGACATCTGGTTCGCCTGGGAGCGGCTGGCCGAGTTGGCGGTCGGCTACGAAGATCTCGTCGCCGAACTCGCGACGGGCCGGCGTCGCCTGCCGAGCGGATCCTGATCATGAATTGTATTCGCACGGTAACGATTCGGGTTGGCAGTCTCGGGTATTCGTGAACCGATAGAGCGGCGTCTTCCGGTCGGTTAACCTGCCGGAGATCGTTCGATAAGCCGAGGGAGTTGCCGGTGATCGTGGGCGGCAGACGGCAATGGTCGACCGTGGCGGTGATAGGCATGGTTGTCATCACGCTGTGCGGCTGCGGCACCATCACCACGGGAGACACCGTACAAACCAGCGTCGAAGTCAGCGCTCCGAAAGCCGCGAAGGCCTCGTCGGGTATTCCCGGCTCGGCCGAATTAGCCGCTATCGCACCAGGTACCGGCGATCTCATGGCGCGAATACGGGCCACCGACGCGTGCACGCTGTTGAATCGCGATATCGCCCAACGCCTCGGCACATTCCAGAATTTCGACCGTGCTCCCGGTTGGGAGCGCGGTGGCAGTTGGACCGGCTGTGGCATGTCCATCGCCGCGGCCGACGATCCGGACGCGATCTACTACTTCAACGTTGAACTCGACAAGTTGTACACCGCCGACAAGCAGGCGCTGGACAAGCCCGAGCTGATCAACGGCCGCACCGTCTACCGCAGCGCGGTCAGCGACGACAGCAGGCCCGACGCGTACCGCTGCGACTACCGAATCCCGGCCGACGACACCGGTTTCGCGCACACGGTAGCCGTCGCCAAGGTCACCGGCCCGAAAAAGACACCCGTCCCGTGGTCGCAACCCTGCCAGTTCACCAAGGGGTATCTCGCCGCCACCCTCGACGGCCTCCTCGCCCTCCCACCCCATCCCATCGCCGAACCGACCGGAAGGTCACTGGCGCAACGTGATCCGTGCGCCGCCGAACCCCAGATCAGCGCGCAGTTCCTCGGCTGGAAAATGACCTCGGTCGGCTGGAGCAAGGCCTACAAGTGTGCGATCACCATCGTCCAGCCGGGCGGTTCGCACCGCGTGACCGTCGAGGTCTCGTTCGAACGAAACAACGAGCAGATGGTGAAAACCGGCGAAGTACTACGGCTTCCGTCCGGTGTCGACGGCGGCCAATCCATCCAGTACGGCCGCCACCTCACCCTCGAGGGTCTCACCGGCACCGAACTGCGCACCGTCCAATCCACCGACCCCACCCGCCAAAACACCAGCTGCGCAATCACCCTCAACTACCGGCGCGCCGACCCGCCCACCGCCAACAACGCCCACCTCATCCACGTATCGATGAACATCGCCCCCGCCAGCCCACCCTTCCCCTTCGACGCCTGCGCCCAAACCAGCCAGATAGTTCCCGTGGTCCTCCGCTCGGTGCCCTAGGTGGTTGCACTCCGGCGCGGCGGTGCGCCTGTGGTGCAAGACAACTACTGCTTCATCAACTGATGGTCTTCTCTGCGCTCACCGGGTTGCCGTCATCATCGACTTCTTCGTAGTCGATGGCGAAACCGATGTTGGCCTGCCGGCATTGTTCGACAAGCTGATGCAATCGATGCACCGCTGCCTCGACCGAGCCGTCGATGTGGCCCTCGAGTAGGAAGTAGTCAGGAGAACTCGGCGATTCCGCTTCGTAACAGAGAAGCTCGAAGCCGTCGGCTTCGTAATACGTCTCCCAGCCGCGGCGAGGTCGCATCCGCAGGGTGTCAGTTGACAGCCATGCCCGCAGCACCTGCTCCACGATCTCAGGATCACTCGTTTCGAGGCTCCCGTGGAATGACGTTCTCAACGTGTGTCTCCTCGTATCTCACCTTCGCGACTACCGTTCGCGCGGCGCCTTGCTTCGTCCTCACCGTAGATGATTCTGACATCACGATTCAGCCGCACGGCCATGCGTACCGAAGGAGGGTGAAATTCAAGCATCAGTGTGTTCTCGACTCCGTCCCATTGTATCCACCGGGACGGACCCTCGGCCTGGCTGGTTGGCTCCCCGTAGGCTGCACTGAGAGCGGTTGCTATGCGATCGAAAGCATCATTCAGTTCGGAGTACTCGTTGCTGGGTGCGTCCAAGGTTGCCACCGGGATGTCGATGAGTTCGGCATCGTTTCCGCGCCCACGGATATAGCCGTAGCCTGGAACAGCGCCGATGTCGAAGCTCAGCTGGCCAGGTACCGCGCTTTCCAATGTCCAGAACATTGTTGGCTCGCCCAGTCCGAGCAGGTCGTCCATCCGCCATGACCAAATCATGTTCCGAAGTCCGCGCGCTAAGGTAACAATATCATCGGCATTTAATACCGATTGCCGGTTTGGTGGAATGGGTAGCGGGGCTAGTGGTAGCGGGTCGATCAAGATACCTGCCAGATTCGCGCGGTTCATCGGCGTTGCAAGTTCGCTTCGGAGGTAGCGATTAACCACTTGATCTGCCCGCTGTCGCTTTATCGGATCGATGATATCGGTGGGCCCCAGCTGTCGCAGGCTGGGAACCACGTAAATATTGGGATCGAGAGCTGGCTTCGGTTCAATCGTTGGCCGGTATACGTCGGATTCTTCAGCCGTTGTAGGAGCAAATTGCGAGCTTCTGGCCCATGCTGATTTTCTCGCACTTGGGTCAGTCTCGATGGCGGAAACCTGTTGTACTTGGAAAGTGAACCCTAGTGAGCAGCAGCTCGATTCGATAAGACGCCGCCACTGGCTGCAATCGGTGCCCGGTATTGCATCCAGCGTGACGGTGTATTCGTCGGACCTTGTGCGTACCAAAGTCAGAACCATAGCGGTGATCGTTGAATATTTAGAGTGCTGCTCAGTGCGGCGCCCCAACTCGGTGCCAATCGGATCTGTGGCTTTTCCAGATGCATTCAGCCCTATTGACTGCCTCAGTTCATCTAAATTTGATTCGTCTAGAAACCCGCAGAGCGTAAGCTTGAGTTGATTCTTCAAGAACTTCACGTCACATCCATCCCGGTCCGGCTGGGCATGCTCGGGGCAGTGTTGGTATTGCTTTTGTCGCTGCGGCTTTCTGTAGTCACCGTTCCCGTTCCCGTTCGCGCTCGAGCACCTGACTCTCGCGTGCTCGTGTCACTTCCGGAGTTTTTGCTGGTGCCTCTCGGACAGCTTCGCGCGCCTCGCGCGCCTGACCGAGCTCCGCGAGGAATCGCTGTGCGACAACCTCGCTAGGGAAACCACGCTCGATTTGCTTGGCCGCTTCTGCATAACGACGTGCCTGTGAGTCGTACGGAATTTCTATCCGCTCAGGTCCTGATTCGTAGATCAGGATACCCCTTTCGATATCTCGGCCAATGGGCTCACTCGTTCTGACCAATGCGTAAACATTGTGATCGATGGTCTGCATTCGGTCTACATTGAGTTCTAGCACCCTGGTTTGCTTAGTAAGCTCATTGTGATTGCGTCGAGCCTGCTCTCGATGTATGACGTCAAGGGAATGTCCATACAGTCGATCACGCTCGGATTCCAGTATTTGAGTCGTGATCGCTACCTGCTCAGGGCTGAATCCGAGATGCTCGATCGTAACCGCGTCGATCGCGCGTTCGGCTTCTAGGCTGCGTTGAATCTGCATGTGCGTTTCGCGGACTTGTATGGGATCTGGTTCTTGGTGGTTCGTAATGGCATGTTCGACCTGCCGTATCTGTTCCTGGATCTGCGCGAAGGGCTGAACATCTGCCCTCCTGGTCGATTCGCGTGCTTCCAGGACCTTTTCGGTCGCTTGCCGTGTGAATTCATCCCGAAGCACGGTTCTGACGTTTTGAAGAGCGTCGTTACGCTCAAGGTTTAGTGCTCGGGTCACGAGCTGTTCATGGGTGGGATGCAGGGCTAATTCACGAATTGTGCGAGATTCTACTTCCTGTTCGTACCGCACAACTCGTTCCACGGCATCGAAATTCTGCAACACTACAACCAGATCGGGATTCCTGCCCTGTGCTGTGATGACGCCGATTTCATTCGCGAGATTGATTTGATGCTCGATGAATTTGGCTCGACCTTGGGGGTATGTTTCGCGACCTTCGTGTATTATCTGGACCGAGCTCTCGGTGAGTAGGCGTTCGGCAACTTCTAGCTGTGCGACTGAGGTTATGTTCTGTTCGGCGATATTTAAGCGCACGATCTGGTCGGCAATTATTTCCGTTTCGCCCAGGTTCAATTCGGCTAATGCTGCCAGTCTCTGGTCGAGCTCGAACTGTCGACCTGCGAAGAGATATTCTCTCGCGGTAGCAAGATCTCTACTTGCTTCGGATAGCGGTGCCCCGGATTCGAGGGCCCTCCAAGCTCGGTCGATTGCCTCTTTGCTGCGTGCGTGCTCGATCAGCGCCTCGCTGTCCGATATATGGTTGCCGGCTAGCTCGGCGGCCAACTCCGCGATTTCGCGCTGATCGGGGTCTAATCCTTCCAGGACTCGGGCGCGCTGTTCTGAGACTTCTTGGGCGAGTTCGGTTATACGGTCCGCGACTGGCCCGATGCCGCGGGCCGGTGGTAGGTCTTTGCGCTCGGGAGGTATTGGGGCCGCAGTGCTGTCAGGCTCCCCCGGGATACGGTACAGATCCTGGACCTGGCGCCGCGCTTCCTGTTCGCGAGCTTCGTTCAGCCGATCAACAATAGCCTGTGTCTGATCTCTGTCGGTTGTCTCTATTATCGGTAGCTCGGGGCTCGAATCGAATGCGCTGTCCGGTACAATAAGTGAGATGTCTTCGATATTGAGTTCTGGATATTTCGCCTGAAGTTCCTTTCCGGCTGCTTTCAGCGGCTTGGATATATCTGAGGTCGATCTGATTACACCCTTGAGGACCGCGTTTGAGAAGGTTTTCGCCTGGCCATTGTATGCGTCGCGATTGGCATCGATATGTTGGGCGAGGTCCCATATCTCGGAACGTGACAGTCCTTTCAAGCTCAATGGCACGCCGGACGAAGTTTCCGTGGGTCTAAGGGCGACACGGCCGTCGAAGCGGTTAGCTAATATGTCATGGAATCGGTCGCGGTCGATAATTATCGCAAAATCGACATCGTTAGCATCGGGTCTGCGTAGTGCGGACCCTTGAATGAATGGGGCGAAGTCACTCAGTCCTGCGCGGTCCAGGGCATCACGGAAGTCTCTAGCGAAAGCATTGAAGTGCTCTGCGCTTTCGAACCTGAACGGGTATCCACGCTCGGCAACAATATTCGCCCAGTTTTCCATCTGGCGTGCGAGAGTCTCTGCGGCGAGAGGCTTTGCGATTCGCGATCCAGTCTGTATCAGATCGGCGATGCTCCGATCGCTAAGGCCGAGCTGACGTCCTTGCTCAACCAGTTTTTGCAGTTCACGGTCGCTGTAATTGATTGAAAACTTCGTCGCCTCATCTGCAATCCGGCTGCGGATCTGGTCAATGATCTCTCTGATGGGAATCTGCTTGTCAGTAATCGCTTGGTGATGGGCGGTGTCGACCGGCTGATCGGGCGATCGTTCCTCAGCTGAATGCTGTGGACGAGTATCCTGCCCCAGGTTAGTTATCCGAAGTTGCTCCTCGAATAGTGCGGCTGAACGAGAGTTTTCGCTTGCGGGAACGGGATGTTCGAGGGGTCGGTCGTTTCGGGTGTGGGGGTCGGCGTGCCGGAATGCCTCTTCGCCCCGCTTGGACGATTCGGGGTCAACCGTCTTGGGAATGGGGTGCTCCGGAGGCCGCTCGTTTCGGGTGTGTGGGTTGGCGTGCCGGAATGCTTCCTCGCCTCGTCTCAAAGCCTCAGGATCCGAGACGGTGGGAGTTTCACGCGGTGCAGGCCGGTCGTCCGGTGTCGGGTGGGCGATCCGATGTTCTTCGGCGAAGCGGCTCGCCGCGTTCGGGTCGTCAGCCCGTTCGACGTGAGGTGTGTCCGGGCGGTTGTGTGCAGTGGGGTCGATGTATGGCGGGTACTGGCGGCCGCCGGTGTCTATAGATCGACCTGAGCGATCCCGCCTGCTTCCAGGGTCGTCCGGAGGCGCGTCGGAGGCGAGGCTCGGGGCTATCGGTTGATCAGTGTTGTGCGCTGAATTCAGAAGGTGAACGTCCCTCGTTGGGGCCACGTACCGTCCGGATTCCGGTTCGCGTGGGCCCAGGCTGTCGTCTGTGCGCACGCGGGATGGATCGCTGGGGTGTTCGTTCGTGAACGGAGTGTCTGCTTGTCGATGATCAGTTGGTGATGGGTGGGTGGTTCTGTCGTAGATGATGCTTGGACCAGGTACTCCAGTTCGGTCTGGTCTTCCCGTGTTCGTTCGAAGGTCACTTCCCACTGGGGTGGATAGACTTGCCCGCCCATCGGCGGTCGACCGGTCCGCTTCGCCTCGATGTAGTTGTCCATCACCATCCTGACCGACCAGCTCGGGTACTCGATTACTACTCCGGTCTCGGAATCGATCACTAGTTTCGTCAGCCCGAGTCCTTGTCCCGCCGTTATCTCCTCGTCGGTCAGGATCGGAAGCGCCACCCAGCCGTTCTCGAACTGGAACAGCTGGTGTTCCCGCTCTGGGCCGAAGATCTGTGCCAGGTATTGCTCCACTTGGTCGCTGGTTGGAAACAGCTCCGGCATTGCGCGCTCCTCGGTCGGGTGGGATCGGGGTAAACCAAACTCCGGACGAATCGTCGACCATCCATGCTGGCGGGTGGTCGGAGATAGCGCCGGATTGCGGGCACCACCACAGCGGTCCGGCTGCGCCTGGCGGGTAAACAATGACTGTGGCATGAGACCCGGCAGTGATCGGGTCTCCGTTTTGGTCGTATCGGAGTTCCCCATTCCGATCACGAGCAGCCCATTCGTTGACGACGAGAGCTGCTGAGCCTGGACCGAGATGGGCGATCCAGTTGTGTACCGAGTCGAACTGTTCGGAGACTGTCAGCCCTCGGTTGTTGTAGCCGGTAAGGCCGCTGCCCAGCCAGTTCGCGGCACGCTCCAAGCCGCCGCGCTCGCCGCTGCGGATGTCTACGGCGCCATTGGGAAGTCGATCCAGCCAGCGTGGCAATGCGACCTGTGGGCGACCGAAGAATGAGGACAGTGCCGCCAGTGCGTTATCGAGGCAATTGTTGCCGCGGCCCGGGCGGGTCGGCCCACCATCGTTGATCAACTGACCGTATGGATGTGTTCGAGGGTCTGCCCCTCGTATGAAGCGGTCACCGTCGCGTAGCGCGTCTTCGACCGCTGCCTGGTAGGCATCATTTTCCAGGTCGCGCAGCCGATGATGGTCGATCACTCGGGTGCCGGGGAGGTCGGTGAAGCTGCTCGGGGTATGTGCCGCGGCGATGTCGTTGCTGATTTGGCGCAGGTCTGTCGCGGTGAGTCCGGGGTGGGTGCCGGGCTCGTTCGAGAGCAGGCCCAATTGTTGACGGATGTTGTTGGCCAAGGTTTCTGGGCGGGCGTGGACCGACCAGTTGCTGAGGTCGCCGGGGGCTTGGGTGACGTTCGCCTGGAGGTGGGCGGTCGAAGCGTCTGTGGTGAAGACGAGGTCGACGAGTAGGCGGTCGCCGTTGAGCAGACGTGGTGCGGTGTTGAAGGCTTGGTCGGTCGCGCGTTGTGCCGACTCCATCAGGTTCCGGATCTCCCACGGCGAGGCGTAGGGGCCGGGGGTGAGATGCACCCGGACGCTGATCACGCTGATGCCGCGGTCGGCGTAGCGCCGCACATCGAATGACGGCGCGTTGGGGGAGAACGGATGGCGTGCGGGATTTACCTCGGTGACTCGGTCGGAGTCGGGCCGTTGGTTGCGGAAGAACTCGCGGGCTGCGCGGACCTGATCCTGGTGAGTCCAGGCAGGATTCGGTGGGCGGTGAGCCTGCGCCGGTGACTGGTTCGGTGGGGTTTCGCGACCGGGTTGGCGGGACGGTGGCAGGGACTCCGGGGCGCGGGCGATGAAGTTGTCGATGACGGGGCTGGGATTGCGGCGAGGTTGGTCGGGATGGGTTCCCGGCTCGGAATCACGCTGTGCCCGAGTTTCACTCGGTTGTGGGGTACTGGTCGGTGCCCCCTCGCGCGGCCACCAGTCGGGCAGCCGCGCCTGTCGTTGGTGGAAGTCGGGGTCGAGATGGCTATAGCCGGGCGGTAATGCCGAGACACTGGGTTCGGTGTGGTACGGCACGCTTCGATTCGACGTCGAATGTGGTTGCGTGAGAGCGGTACTCGGCGCACTCTGGGTGGCGTCAACCGGCGCCGTCGAATGCGCTGGGCGCGGAGCGGAAGTCGATCCGGTGTCGGTCGGCGTCGCGAGGGTGGTCGCGGACGGATCTACGAGGCGATCACGCCGTTCGGCGGCCAGGTCTTCTCGCGTTTGGCTCTGATCAGAATCTGCCCCGCGGCGGAGCGGAAAATCCCGTCCTCCGGTTGGGCCGTCCGGACGGTGTTGTCCGTCTTGTCGATGATCAGGCTCCGATCGAGGTTGTCCCTCGTCTCCCCGAATCGGTACTCCACCTCGGTAGGGTCGTCCCTGATCTGGTTGAAGTAGATCAGCAGTGCCATCTTCTGCTCCCCAGAGGGTGTCGTATCGCTCGCCGGTACGCGGCGGGATGTCGGTGGACCAGTTGTGGTCGACGTTGGCGTGCGCGTGCGCATCCTGATACGTCGATCCCGGATGTGCGTTCAAGTAGGTGGACTCGGCGAGTTCGTGCTCGAGCAACACCATATCGGCAGGTAGTGGCCTGCCCGAGCGCAGCCGGATCCAGGCCTCGGCAATGCCGGGATCGGCGTCGAACCTGCGGTGCACGATGTTGTCGTCGTAGTCGCGGATGGGGTGTTCCGTGCGGAACAGGTGGTTCTTGATCTGGTCGATCTCGGAGCGGGTGAAAGTGGAACCGTCCGCGCGCGGCTGGTCCGCTAGGTGCTGGGCGATGTCGTCGATGTCGTTGTCGCCCGTGCGGAACTGGTCGTAGGCTTCTTCGGCCCATTCGAAGGCGGCGTAATCGTCGCGTGGCCGGACCGCGCCGCCGGAATGGGAAAGACCATCGGCTGCGGGATCGTCTGGCGTGGGGTCCGTGGGCGGGGTGCGATCGGACGGATCGGAATCGTCACGGTCCCACCCGTCCGAACGCATTGATGCTTCGGCAGCATCTGTTCGAGTCTGCTCGACCGCAGGCGGACGTTGGGTGCTCGGAGTAGCGGTGGGACTGCTCGGCACCGCACGGGTCGGATCCGCTGTGGTCGGGCTCATCGGTGTCGTGCGTGCTGAGTCCGGCGCAGGGTTCGGCTGAGGACGAGCGGGATCCGACGGACGAGCGGGTTCCGACGGACGAGTCGGCTCGGCGGACAGCGGTGCCTGCGTTGTGCTGGGACCGCGCGCGGGATCCGAAGCCAGGTTCGCCGGCCCAGCGCTGGTGGAGCCGAGAGGAGCAAGGGGTGGCGTGACAGCACGAGGTCCTGGCACTGGACCAGCCGCCACCGGTGTCGAAGTCGCCGGTGTTTGTGCCGGATTGGCCGCCTGTGCCGGATTCGCGGACTGCGCGGGCGTCGCTGCCTCGGCCGTGGGCACGGTCGCGCGAGGTCCGGAGTCGGCAGCGGGCGCATGGGTCGACGGTGGGCTGATGGTCGGAGCTGACGCGGTGGTGGTCGAGACGGGAGCAGTGGCGTTGGCCGAACTTTCGGCCTGGTGCGGCGCAGAAGCGGCCGTGTCCGGCAGCGGCAGAGCCGTCGTCGACGATTCGAATCGATCCGGAGATGTCCCGGGTGTCGTCGGCGCTGGACCATTGTCCGTCGGCGAAGTGGTCGCCTGCGTCGGTTGACCTGCAAGCGAGTCGGCCGGCGCCGGTTGGGGACTATGAGCTGAGACCTGTTGCCCGGCAGGCGAATCGGGTGTCGTATCGGCGGAATGCTGCGTTGATACTGGCTCCTCGGTCGTCGGCACCGATGCTTGCGGCGAGTCTGCGACGCTCGAAATCCCTGAGGCGGCAGTATCGGGACCAGCACCAGTACTCGGCGTGGATGGACTCGAATCCTGTTGACTGACCGGGTTGTCCGTGGCGATGCCGGATTGGGCGGGTGCGACCCCGTCGGTGACGGACGGGTTTTGCGACAGCGGGTTGCTCGTCGCCGATTCCGTGGGCGCGTCTGCCACCGGGGTGGCTGGTGTGGCCGGATCGGTTCGGGTACCAGCATTTTCGGACGGCGCTGTATTCGACGCCGGATTCGTGGATTCGTTGTGGTCTGGCGCGGGTACCTGATTCGTATCGGGGAGGTTCGCCGGAGACGTGGTGTCGGCGGACGCAGGCGTTGTGCTGTCCGGCGCAGGAGCGCTCTGCGTTTCGCTCCGTTCAGCTTGTGCTGCGGGCTGAGTGCCTTCGGGTTGCTGCGTGCTCGGGGCAGGCGGAGTGTTGCCCAGATCTTCGATACTCGGATCGGGCGTGGGTGCATCGGTATCGGAGTGGTGATTGCCGGCCGCGTGGACACCGGCCGGAACACCCTGGGCCGCAGAAGAAGTGATGCTGTCGAGGGTG
>NZ_BAFT02000028.1 GCF_000308475.2 Nocardia brasiliensis NBRC 14402
GCGATGTTCGAGAGGTTCACCGACCGTGCGAGGCGTGTCGTTGTCCTGGCCCAGGAAGAGGCCCGGATGCTCAACCACAACTACATCGGTACCGAGCACATCCTGCTGGGGCTGATTCATGAGGGTGAGGGTGTCGCGGCCAAGTCGCTGGAGTCGCTCGGGATTTCGCTCGAGGGTGTGCGTAGCCAGGTGGAGGAGATCATCGGGCAGGGGCAGCAGGCTCCGTCGGGTCATATTCCGTTCACGCCGCGGGCGAAGAAGGTTTTGGAGCTGAGTCTGCGTGAGGCGTTGCAGCTGGGCCATAACTACATCGGTACCGAGCATATTTTGCTGGGTCTCATCCGTGAGGGTGAGGGTGTGGCGGCGCAGGTGCTGGTCAAGTTGGGCGCTGATTTGAACCGGGTGCGTCAGCAGGTGATCCAGTTGTTGTCGGGGTATCAGGGTAAGGAGCCGGTGGAGTCGGGTTCGCGGGGTGAGGCGGGTACGCCGTCGACGTCGCTGGTGCTCGATCAGTTCGGCCGTAATCTGACTCAGGCGGCGTTGGAGGGCAAGCTGGATCCGGTGATCGGTCGCTCGAAGGAGATCGAGCGGGTGATGCAGGTGTTGAGCCGGCGCACCAAGAACAATCCGGTGTTGATCGGTGAGCCCGGTGTCGGTAAGACGGCGGTGGTCGAGGGTTTGGCGCAGGCGATCGTCAATGGTGAGGTGCCTGAGACGCTCAAGGACAAGCAGCTCTACACCCTCGACCTCGGGTCGTTGGTGGCGGGTAGTCGTTATCGTGGTGATTTCGAGGAGCGTTTGAAGAAGGTCCTCAAGGAGATCAACACTCGTGGTGACATCATCTTGTTCATCGATGAGTTGCATACTTTGGTGGGTGCGGGTGCGGCCGAGGGCGCGATCGACGCGGCGTCGATTTTGAAGCCGAAGCTGGCGCGTGGTGAGTTGCAGACCATCGGCGCGACCACGCTGGATGAGTACCGTAAGTACATCGAGAAGGACGCGGCGTTGGAGCGGCGGTTCCAGCCGGTGCAGGTCGGTGAGCCCACGGTGGAGCACACGATCAATATTCTCAAGGGTTTGCGTGACCGGTATGAGGCTCATCATCGGGTCTCGATCACCGATGGTGCGCTGGTGGCTGCGGCGACGTTGGCTGACCGGTATATCAATGATCGGTTCTTGCCGGACAAGGCGATCGATTTGATCGATGAGGCGGGTGCGCGGATGCGGATCCGCCGGATGACCGCGCCGCCGGATCTGCGTGAGTTCGATGACAAGATCGCTGATGCGCGCCGGGAGAAGGAGTCCGCGATCGATGCGCAGGACTTCGAGAAGGCGGCGCGGTTGCGGGATAAGGAAAAGCAGCTCGTCGCCAAGCGGGCCGAGCGGGAAAAGCAGTGGCGTTCCGGTGATCTGGATGTGGTCGCCGAGGTCGATGACGAGCAGATCGCCGAGGTTTTGGCGAACTGGACCGGTATTCCGGTGTTCAAGCTGACCGAGGAGGAGACCACTCGGCTGCTGCGGATGGAAGATGAGCTGCACAAGCGGATCATCGGCCAGGAGGACGCGGTCAAGGCGGTGTCCAAGGCGATCCGGCGTACGCGTGCGGGGTTGAAGGACCCCAAGCGCCCGTCGGGGTCGTTCATCTTCGCCGGCCCCTCGGGTGTGGGTAAGACCGAGTTGTCCAAGGCTTTGGCGAACTTCTTGTTCGGTGATGATGACGCGCTCATCCAGATCGATATGGGCGAGTTCCATGACCGGTTCACCGCGTCGCGGTTGTTCGGTGCTCCTCCCGGCTATGTCGGGTACGAGGAGGGTGGTCAGCTCACCGAGAAGGTGCGGCGTAAGCCGTTCTCGGTGGTGTTGTTCGACGAGATCGAAAAGGCGCACCAGGAGATCTACAACACCTTGTTGCAGGTCCTCGAAGACGGCCGGCTCACCGATGGTCAGGGACGCACGGTCGATTTCAAGAACACCGTGCTGATCTTCACCTCGAACCTGGGCACCTCCGATATCTCCAAGGCGGTCGGGTTGGGCTTCACCCAGTCCAACGCCGAGGGCTCGAACTACGAGCGGATGAAACTCAAGGTCAACGACGAACTCAAAAAGCACTTCCGCCCCGAGTTCCTCAACCGCATCGACGACGTCATCGTCTTCCACCAGCTCACCACCGACCAGATCGTGCAGATGGTGGACCTGATGATCGGCCGCGTCGCC
>NZ_BAFT02000027.1 GCF_000308475.2 Nocardia brasiliensis NBRC 14402
TCCCTCACTCTCCTGCTTCCGACATTCTGGCAACAGACGCCGCAGTGTGCTGTGTAACAACCGTGGGCGTCAGCCTGCCATGAAGCCCGGGGGTCGTGGCCCCCGACTCCACTCTAGTTGCCGGGGGGTACTGCCGCCGCCAGTCCACCCTATTGGCGACCGGCGTCAGCACGGTCATTCACTCATAACGTGAGCGTTGCATGATTCGTTTCCGACAAGGTTTTGCCCTCAGCGAACAGATGAAAACATGGCAACCCGAGCGGCCGTGCACAGATCTCGGCCCACCACGGTCACCGCACCGCTGCTCGCCCTCGCTTGGCGGCTCGTGGCGGCACGACTGTTCGGCGCGGGGTCGACCTGGCGGATCGGCGAGCGGATGGGTCACCGGCGGGTCTGGCGCTCCCTTCCACCCTACGGGAACCGACCCGTCGACGGTGGGGCGCAGGCGTCCGGCAGCGCGCGGTCGCCGGCCCGCCGCGCGCGGTCCCGGCCGCGGGCAGGCCGTGACCGTCAGCGCTTGCCCACCACGTCGAGCGGTGCGGCCGCCGTGTCGTGCCTGCCCTCGCGCCATGGCAAACCGAACGCGACCAGCAGCGCACCGGCTCCGGTCGCGATCGCCGCCGTCATCGACGTCCAGAAGATCGCGCCGGAGAACGCCTCGCGCACCGCGTCGTATGCCTGCTCCCGCAGCGCGGGGATCGGGATCCGCCGGGCCACCTCCAAGCCACCGACCACCGAGGACACCGCGGCCTCGGCCGCTTCCTGCGGCAGGCCGGAGCCCTCCACCCGCGGCCGGATCGCCGACGAATAGTTCGAGGCCAGCACCGACCCGATGACCGCGACGCCGAGCGCGCCGCCGATCTCGCGGGTCGTGTCGTTGATCGCGGCGCCGACGCCCATGTCCGCCTCGGCGAGGTTGGACATCAGCAATTCGGTGGCAGGGCCCTGCACCAGGCCGAGTCCCGCGCCCATCACCAGCGTCACCGGCAGGATCACGCCGACGTAAGAGGTGTACTCGTCCGAGTAGGCGGCCACGATGAACCCGCCGCAGAAAATGGCCAGACCGAGCACCACCGGGGCGGCGGTGCCGAAGCGGCGGCCTGCCCACATGCCCACCGGTGCGGTCAGTGCGACGCCGAGCGCGTACGGCAGCGCCCGCACACCGGTCTCCAGCGTCGAATATCCGCGTATCGCTTGGAAATACAGTGTGAAGAAGAACACGAAACCGAACAGCGCGAAGAACGCCACCGAGATCGCCGCGGCCGGGATGGCGAAGCGGCGGTGGGTGAACAGGCGCACGTCGAGCAGCGGATACGGCACCCGCAGCTGCCACCAGACGAAGGCGGCCAGCGCGAGCACCGCGCCCGCGCCACCGGCCAGCGTCACCGGAGCGGCCCAGCCGTGCCGCGGCGCCTCGATGATCGACCAGACGAGCAAACTCACGCCGAGCACCGAAAGCCCGAGTCCGAGCACATCGAGCCGAGACGGGTTGTCCGCCTTGGCTTCCGGAACCCACAGGACGGTGCCGGCGAAGGCCAGCACGGCCACCGGCACGTTGATCCAGAACACCGAATGCCAGCTGAAATGCGCCAGCAGCCAGCCGCTGACCAGCGGCCCGCACGCGATCGCGATGCCCGCCACCCCGGCCCACAGCCCCACCGCGATCGAACGTTCCCGCTTCTCCGTGAACAAGACGGTGACCAGCGCGAGCGTCGCAGGGAACACCGCCGCGGCGAAGACACCGAGCACCGCTCTGGCCGCGATGAGCGCCCCGAGCGAGTCCACCGAGGCCGCGATCGCCGAAACGACCCCGAAGCCGGCCATGCCGATGAACAGCACCAGCCTGCGTCCGTATCGATCTCCCAAATTTCCTGCGGCCAGCAGGAATCCGGCGAAGGTCAGGGTGTAGGCGTCGACCGACCATTGCAGCCCGCTCACGCCGGCGCCCAACTCCCGGCTCAGCGTCGGCAAGGCGATGTTGATGATCGTGTTGTCGATCACCACGAGCACCTCGGCCAGGCAGAGCACCGCCAGGCCGAGGTAGCGGGTCCTCACCTAGCGGCTGCCTTGACGAGCACCGTGTCGAGCACGCTGTCCGGCAGCAGGCGCGAGGCGAAAGTCGCTGCCCACGAGTCGATGCCGACCCGGTAGCGCACCTTGGGACGCTGCGCGGTCATCGCGTGCGCCACCGCGGCGGCGAACTGGTCCGGCTTGGTGCGGCTGGCTTTCGCGCGGCGCTCGTTCATCGCGACGAACGCGGTGAACGGCTTCCGGTAGACGGCCGCGATCTCGGGCGCGGACTCGCCCAGGATGCGTTCGGCGGTGTCGGAGACCTTGTCCCAGATCGGCGTGAGAATGGCGCCCGGCTCGATCACCGACACACTCACCGACTGCGCGGTGAGCTCCCGGCGCAGCGAATCGGACAGGCCCTCTTTGGCGAATTGCGAGGTGGCGTAGACGCCCAGGAACGGCGAGGCAACCCGCCCGACACCGGAGCTGACATTGACGATCCGGCCCACCGGGCCGCCCGCCGACCGGCCCGCGCGCAGCAGCGGCAAGAAAGCCTGCGCCATCGCCATCGCGCCCACCACGTTCACCTCGAGCTGATAGCGCAGATCGTCCGCGGAAACGCATTCCAGCGGGGCCGAGACGCACACGCCCGCATTGTTCACCAAGCCCAGCAGCCCTTGTTCACCACACGTTTCGGCGACTTTTTCCCGGGCCGCCGAAATCGCCGCCGCCGAGGTGACATCCAGTTCGAGCGGGATCAGGTGTTCGGATTCGTTTGCCAAATCTTTCGCAGCTTCTTTCGATCGCACACCGGCGAAAACTGTGAAACCGCTGCGTGCGAGATGAATTGCGGCGGCCCGCCCCAAACCGGACGACGCCCCGGTCAGTACGACGGCACCACGCGCTGTTCGATCACTGGGTTGCATATCCACCTCATCTACGTCAAACCATCTGCCGCCCAACGTGAAACAAGTCACGATCCCGAGTCTCGGGGCTTGCTACGCACGGGCACCACCCGCCAAGGTATGCATAACGGTGGGGTGCCGCAAACTGGGCAGCAAATGTGCGCAATGGGGCGTGGGGCGGGGACGGCGCTGCCCGAATTTCTCGTGGCAACACCGGCTTTCGTGCAGATGGGACGCATTTTCGCGGCCGGTTTGTGCAGTGCGCCAAATGCTAGAGAGGCTTCGATGATCGACCGTTCCCATTCGTCCCTCCCCCCGACGAAAAGCTGGCCGCTGACCGCTTATCAGCGCGACATCATGGCCATCGCCTCGCGGCACCCGGATCTCCCGATTGTCCAGGCGGCAGGCTACAGCCATATCGAGCAGCCGGTCGATATCGCGCGGATCACTCGCTGCATCGAACTCGCATATCTCCGCAACGACGCACTGCGACTGCGTATCACGACCGTCGACGGCGAACTCCGGCAACATCTCAGCGACGACCCGCCCGAGGTGGAGGTGCTGGACTTCAGCACCGCGCCCGATCCCGAGCAGGCCTGCCAGGAGTGGATGCTGGCCGCCAATCGCCGTGTCGTGTCGGCCGACAGCCAGATGCTCCGCTTCGCCGTCCTGGTCGACGGCCCCGACTCGTTCTACCTCTTCGGCCGGATGCATCACGCCGGCGGCGACGGCTGGGCGCTGAATATCGTTACCGGACAGATCATTACCGAGTACGAGAGCGAGGCACCGACCGATACGCTGCCGCTCTACCAGATGCCGTCGTACCTCACCTACGCCGAGCGGACGGCCGAGTATCAGGCCGCGCCGGGCTGGGCCGCCGATCGCGACTGGTACGTCGACTATCTGGCCGATGTACGGCCCGCACTGTTCCCCAGGACCGCGACACTGGACACCGTCGAGCGGGGCATGCACTCGCTGCGGCTCGACCGCGAACTGGTGAACGGGCTACGCGCAACGGGTATTTCGCTGTTCTCGGTGACCTCCGCGGCGATCGCCGCCTATCTGGCCATGACGCACCGGACCGACGAGGTGGTGCTGGGCGTGCCGATGCTGAACCGGAACACACCTGAGGAGATGCTCACTGTCGGCGATTTCACCAATGTGGCGCCGCTGCGGGTGCGGCTGACGGACGCGCCGACGCTGCTGCAGGTGGCCGCGCAGATCGCCGCCGATGTCCGAGAACTGAAGAAGCGCCAGGGTTTTCCGTACGGTGACATCGTGCGCGCGCTCGCCGAGCGGCACGCCATGGTGCCGACGCTGTTCGACGTGACGTACTCCTACAACCGGATGCCCTCCGCCGACCATATCGAGCGGCTGATGGAACGCTCCAAGTTCTTCTCTGCGGGTACCGTCGCCGAGGCGGTGAATATCGTTGCGGTGGAACACGAACGGGACGGCACCGTGGATCTGCACGTCTTCGACTCCTGGGACGTGTTCGACGAGAACTTCCCGATCACGGCCGCCATCCGGCAGGTCGGCGGGCTGCTCCGCGCGGCGCTGGCTGCGCCGGACGCGCCGATCGCCGAGTTGGACTGGCTGCCACGACCCGATCTCGCCGCGCTGGAAGCCTTCGAGCACGGGCCCGACGCCGAGTTTCCCGACACCACGCTGGATCAGCTGTTCGCCGCGCAGGCGGCACGTACCCCCGATGCCACCGCGGTGCTCTCCGACACCGGCACACTGACTTTCGGGCAATTGCGCGACAAGGCGGACCGGCTGGCCGCCGAACTGCTCCGACGCGGGGTACAGCGTGACGAGCGTATTCCGATCGTGCTGCCCCGCTCCCCCGAACTGCTGATCGCGATCCAGGGCGTGCTGCGCGCGGGCGCCGCCTACGTGCCGATCGATCCCGGCTACCCGGCCGACCGGATCGCCATGGTCATCGCGGAGAGCGGCGCGCGGTTCGTCATCACCACACCCGACCTGGACGAGACGGCGACACCGGAGCCGGTCCGCCGGATCCCGGTGGACCAGCAGCCCGCGGCTCTCACCGAATCGACCACCGCCCCAGCAGATCTCGCGTACGTGATCTTCACCTCCGGGTCCACCGGCAAGCCCAAGGGCGTCATGGTCGAGCACCGCTCGGTGGTGAACCGGCTGACCTGGATGCAGCGGCGGTATCCGCTGGACGCGACCGATGTGATCCTGCAGAAGACCCCGGCCACCTTCGACGTTTCGGTGTGGGAACTGCTGTGGTGGTCGATGACCGGCGCCAAGGTGGCGCTGCTCGGCCCGGACGGCGAACGCGATCCCCGCCGGATCATCGACGCCATCGCGGCACACGGCGTCACGGTGCTGCACTTCGTACCGTCCATGCTCGGTCCGTTCCTGGCCGAGCTGAGTGCCGATCCCGCTGCGCTCCAGCGTGTTTCGACCCTGCGCCGGGTGTTCTGCAGCGGTGAGGCGCTGCCGGCCGAGCTGGTGTCGCGCTTCGCGCAGGTGTTCGCCGGGACCACGCGGGCACCTCAGCTGGTCAATCTCTACGGCCCGACCGAAGCGACCATCGACGTCTCGTACTTCGATTGCCCGGCCGACCCGGCGGCGCTGACGGTCGTGCCGATCGGCCGCCCGATCGAGAACATCTCGCTTTCGATCCGCGACACCGCGGGCAACCGCGTCCCGGCGGGCGTGCCGGGCGAGCTGAACATCGCGGGTGTCGGGGTCGCCCGCGGGTACCTCGACCAACCGGAACTCACCGCGGCGGCGTTCGTCCCGGACCAGGCGGCGCCGGGCGGGCGGCGGTACCGGACCGGCGATATCGCCCGCTGGCGCGCCGACGGCACCATCGAATACCTGGGCCGCACCGATGATCAGGTGAAGATCCGCGGCAACCGGGTGACCCTCGGCGAGGTCGAGAACCAGCTGCTCGGCGCACCCGGTGTGCGAGCCGCCGCCGTGCTCGACCGCCCCTCGGACACGCACGGCGCGTACCTGGTCGGCTATTTCGTCGCGGCGCAGCCGGGTAGCGCGAGCGCGGACACCGTGGCCGCGCATCTGGCCGCCCGTCTGCCCGGTTACCTGGTGCCGAGCCGTTTCATCGAACTCGACGCCATTCCGCTCACCGCGAACGGTAAGGCGGATCGCCGCGCGCTGGTCGCTGCCGAGGCCGCCGCGCGCGGTGCGGGTGCCGGGCAGCCGCGCAACGCCACCGAGGCGGCGCTCGTCGAGATCTGCGCGCAGGTGCTCGGCACCCCGATCGGGGTGCACGACAACTTCTTCACCCACGGTGGTGACTCGATTCTGGCGCTCGCGCTGCGCACGGCCGCCGAACAGCGTGGCCTCTATCTGGACGTGGACCTGCTGTTCGCCACGCCGACCATCGCCGAACTCGCCGCGCAGGTGACCGCGGCGCCGCCGGCCGAAGCCGATCAGGTGACCGAGCCGTTCGCGCTGCTGCCCCTGGTCGATCGGGCGGCGCTGCACGCCGCGGCGGACGCGTTCCCGGCGACCTCGCTGCAGCTCGGCATGCTCTTCCACGCCGCGGAGCGCGCCGATTCCACGCTCTACAAGGATGTCTTCCGATACCGGCTCGTAATGCCGTGGCAGGAGGACCGGTTCCGCGCCGCCTTCGATCGGCTGGTCCACCGCCAGCCCGCGCTCCGCTCCGCGTTCGACCTGACCGGATACTCGGTCCCGCTGCAGATCGTGCGCCACCGCGTCGAGGACGCCCTGTCGGTGGCGTCGGCCGACGATGCGGCGCAGATCGACGAATACGTCGAGCAGCGCAGGCATTTCGCTTACGACATCCGCAGCGCGCCGCTGTTCCACCTGCGCGTCTACCACGCGGGCGAGCGGGTGGAGCTGGTGCTCAGCTTCCACCACGCCATCCTGGACGGCTGGAGCGTGGCCGGCCTGATGCGCAGCCTGCTGCAGGATTATCTGAGCCACATAGGTTTTGCGTTGCCGGACGTCGCGGCGGATCCGTTGCCGACCACGGTGCTCGCCGAGTACGCGCAGATCGAACAGCAGGCAGCCGACGATCCGGCACACCGGGCCTACTGGCACGAGTTCCTGGACCACGCGAACCCGACCGCGCTGCCGTCGCTGTGGCAGCACCTGCCGGACGACGGCCCCGCCGTCCGTCCGCAGACCACCCTGCTGTTGCCGCGCGGATTGCAAGCCGCCGCACAACGTTTCAGTACCGAGCACCAGGTCCCGCTGAAATCGCTGTTCCTGGCCGCGCACTGCCTCGCCCTGCGGGCGCTGACCGGGCAGGACGACGTCACCACCGGCGTGATCGGGCACGGCAGGCCCGGCCGGGCGGACGCGGAATCCATTGCGGGGCTGTTCCTCAACACGCTGCCGATGCGACTCGACGACACCGCGGCGACGTGGTTCGACGCCGTGGATCAGGTGGCGCGGCGCGAGCGCGAGAGCTACCCCCATCGGCGCTATCCGCTGCGGTCGATCCTCGCCGATCGCGGGGCCCCGGTGTTCGAGACGGCGTTCAACTTCGTCAACTACCACGTCTTCAGCGCGGTCACGGCGGTCGACGGCCTGGAGTTCCTCGGCTTCGACGCACGCGAGGAGACCAATTTCCCGGTGCTGCTCACCGTGGCCACCGATCCGCGCGACGGCCGGATGCTGGTCCGGGTGGACGGCGACACCTCGCTCACCGAGCAGCAGTGCACGGCGCTCGCTACCGCGTGCCTGCGGCTGCTCAGTTGCATTGTGGCCGAACCACATGCGGCGATCGATGTCGGCGCCGACCGTGCCAATGCCCGAGATCTGGCCCAGCTGATCGCGGATCAGGCTGCCCGGCAGCCGGATTCGATCGCCATCCGGGCACAGTCGCAGGCCTGGACCTACGACGAGCTCGCGTTCCGCGTCGAGGTGATCGCCGGCAAGCTGGCCGCGCTCGGCCTACCGCCGCAGGCTCGGATCGGCGTGCTGATGCAGCGCAGACCGGAACTGATCGCCACCGTGCTCGCGATCGCCAAGGTGGGCGCGGTCTGTGTGCCGCTGGACGTGAACTATCCGCAACAGCGGTTGCGCTCGATGATCGAGCGCAGCACGCCGGCCCGGATCGTCGCCGACGCCGAATACGTCGACCTGGTCCCGGATCCGGGATTGCTGCTCGCCGCCGCCACGCTCACCGACGGCACCGGCGAGCCCGCGGGCCCGCTCCCGGTGGTGGCGCCGGACGCCCCCGCCTACGTGCTGTTCACCTCCGGCTCCACCGGCGAGCCGAAGGGGGTGGTGATGCCGCACCGCGCGCTGGCCAACCTGGTCGAGTGGCAGAACAGCGCGGAGTCCGGCACCCGGGCGATGAGCACCATGCAGTACGCGCCGCTGAGCTTCGACGTCTCGTTCCAGGAGATCTTCGCGACGCTCACCGCGGGCGGTCTACTGCGCCTCGCCGACGCCGCGCATCGCTCCGATCTGACGGCGCTGCTCGACACCGTGATCACCGAGCGGGTGCAACGGCTGTTCCTGCCGTTCGTGGCGTTGCAGGCGTTCGCGGAGGCCGCGATCGCGACCGGCCGCTACCCGACCGACCTGGCGGTGATCGTCTCCTCCGGTGAGCAGTTGCGGATCACCCCCGAGATCCAGAAGTTGCTGGCCGCGATCCCCGGAGTGCTGCTGGAGAATCAGTACGGCCCCACCGAAACCCACGTCGCACTCAGCTATTCGATGCAGGGCGCACCGGACCGGTTCCCCGCGTTGCCGCCGATCGGACGTCCCATCGCCGGGGCCGAGGCCCACCTGCTCGATCATCGGCTGCGGCCGGTGCCGACCGGTATCGAGGGCGAGATCTATCTGGGCGGTGCGGCCCTCGCCTCCGGGTACGAGCGGCGTGGCGATCTGACCGCGCTGCGCTTCGTGCCCGCCGGGCCGAACGGCGAGATCCTCTACCGCACCGGCGATCTCGGGGTACGCCTGGCCTCCGGCGATGTGGTGTGCCGGGGCCGGGCGGACAGCCAGGTGAAGATTCGTGGTTTCCGGGTGGAACCGGCCGAGGTGGAGTTGCAGATCGCCGCGCTGGCGGCGGAATTCCCGGGCATCGCCGAAACCGCGGTGGTGGCACGGGAGTTCGGCGGTATCGACGCGGTCCTGACCGCCTTCCTCGTCGGAGACGAACTCGGCACGGAAGTCGCGGCGCTGACCGACCGGCTGCGTACCGTGCTCCCGGCGCATCTGGTGCCGGCCCAATTCGCCTGGCTCGACGAACTGCCGAAGACGCCGAGCGGCAAACGCGACGACAGGGCGTTGCGGGAAATGCGGCTCGACTTCGCCGCGGACACCCCCGAGTACCTCGCACCGCGCGACGAGGTGGAGGCCGCCGTCGCGGCGATCATGGCCGAATTCGCCGGTATCCCCGCCATCGGCGCCGATCAGAACTTCTTCGCCGCGGGCGGCACCTCGGTCGGCGCCATGCGCGTGGTACTGAGCCTGAATCGGCGGTGGGACACCGAGATTCCGCTGGACACGTTCGTGAGCACGCCGACCGCGGCGGCGCTCGCCGCGATCGTGCGCAATGACGGACGCCGGGCCTTCGATCCGTTGGTCACCCTGCGGGCCGACGGCGCGGGCGCACCGCTTTTCCTGGTGCACCCGATCGGCGGAAACGTCCTGTGCTACTTGGCTTTGACGAAGCACCTCCCCGCGGATCGCCCGGTGTACGCGTTGCAGGCGGCGGGTGCGGACATCGGTAGCGAGCCGATCCGGTCGATGGAGGAGATGGCCGCCTCGTATCTCGCGGCGATCCGGCGCGTCCGTCCCGACGGGCCGTATCACGTCGCCGGATGGTCGTTCGGCGGCTATGTCGCGCTCGAAATCGCCAGGCAGCTACCGAAATCCGAGGTCGCCAGCGTCACGCTGCTCGACACCATCGCGTTGCGGCCGGGTGAGCGCGCGCCGATCAAGAAGCAGGCGCAGATGAAGTGGTTCTTCCTGGAACTGCTCTGGTACGCCCGCGGGGCGGCGGCCGCGGAGTTCGAGTTCGACGAGGACATCGAGGACACCGACGAGCTGTTCGATCGAATGCTGACCGAGGCGATCGCCGTCGGCATCCTGCCGCCGGGCAGCTCCGCCCGCTCGATCCGCCGACTCTACGACGTCTTCGAGGCCAATTCCGCTGCGGCGCGGGACTACCGGCTCGAACCGCTCGACCGGGACGTCACGCTCCTGCGCGCGGAACAGGGCTTGCCGCCCGGTGTGGACATCGCGCACCAGATCGTCGGCACCATGTTCGACAGCGATTCCAACGGCTGGGCGGACTACATCGAGGGCGCGCTCGAGGTCGTATCGATCCCCGGCGATCACCTGAACATGATGATCGACCCGCATGTGCGGACGCTGGCCGAGAAGCTCTCGGCCAGCCTCGACACGGCGGAATCTGCTACGAGTACGGCAAGGCGGTAGGACGAATGGGAACAACGAAAGCGATTGTGCTCGGGGCGGGTATCGGCGGACTGACCGCCGCTGTCGCGCTACGCCGGGTCGGCGTCGAGGTCGAGCTCTACGAGGCGGCGACCGAGCAGCGCAAGACCGGCACCGGGCTCGGGCTCGCACCGAACGCGACGGCCGTGCTCGCCGCGCTCGACCTCGACATCACCACCGTCGGGCAACCCCTGCGGACCTTCGAACTGCGGACCGCGGCCGGAAAACCGCTGCGCGAGTTGCCGATCGCGGCGATCACCGCCGAACTCGGCCATCCGGTGGTCAGCATCCACCGCAACGAGCTGATCGAGACGCTGCAGGCCGCGGGTGGGCCGCATCCGATCACTTACGGCGCCAAGGCAACCGGGTACACGGTGCGTGCGGACGGCGGTGTCGAGGTGGCGTTCGCCGACGGGCGGGTGGCCACCGGTGACCTGCTGATCGGCGCGGACGGCATCCGGTCGACTGTGCGGGCCCAGTTGCAGGGCGAGCAGCCGGTGAGCGAGTACGGCTACCTGTGCTGGCTGGCGATCATCCCGTTCCGGCATCCGCGGATGACCGAGGGGTACGCGGGCCACTACTGGGGACCGGGCCAGCGCTTCGGGCTCATCGACATCGGCGGTGGCCGCGCGTACTGGTGGGGCACCAAGAACATGCCCGCCGCACAAGCTCGCGAGTGGCAGGGCGGCAAGGACGAGATCGTGGCCGCGTTCGCGGGCTGGGCGCCGGAGGTGCGCCAGGCCATCGCGGAGACCGATCCGGCGGCGATCGTGGCGGTACCCGCCCAGGACCGGCCGTTCTCGGACCGGTGGGGCGAGGGACCGGTGACGCTGCTCGGCGATGCCGCGCACCCGATGCTCACCAGTCTCAGCCAGGGCGCGGGTTCCGCCATCGAGGACGGCTACGTGCTTGCCCAGTCCCTGGCGGGTGCCACCGATATCGTTGCGGCGCTGCGTGATTACGAGACCAAGCGTGTTCCCCGGACGAAACAGCTGGTCGCCGATTCGCGGCGGCTGAGCATGACCGAGCAGCTGGCCAACCCGGTGGCGGTGGGTGCCCGGGATCTGGTGCTGCGCTACGCCCCCGCCTCGGTCGTCAAACGCGTGAACATGGAACCGATGCGCTTCACCGTCGACCCATTGCCCGCGCGCGTGCAAGGCAGCGTGGACTGATGCCCGGCCCACTGTCGCGCCCGCTGAGCCCGATCGAACGCTGGTACTGGATTCTCGACCAGGTCTCGCCGCTGAACGTGATCTCCCGGGTCCGGGTGCACGGCGCGCTCGACGCCACGCTGCTGCGCGCCGCGGCCGACGCGCTGGCCGCCAGGCACCCGTTCCTGCGCGTCGCCATCGCGGCCGACGCCGACGGCACCGACCCGAGATTCGTCCCGACCGCCGCGCGGATCGAGGTGCGCACGATCGCCGGTGACGACGCGACCTGGACCCACGAGGTCGATCAGGTCGAACTCGCGACCGGCACGGACTGGGCGAGCGGCCCGCTGGCGCGCGTGCTGCACATCGATCTGGGTGCGGACCACGATGTGGTGCTGGTGGTGTCCCATGTCATCGCGGACGGCACGTCGGCACTGCGCCTGCTCCAGGACCTGGTGACCTATGCCGAAGCCGCACAGCGTGATCCGGCTCCCGTCACGAGCCTGGCCACGTTCGATCCGCCGGAAGCGCGGCTGCCCAAGAAGTTCCGGGGTGCGATCGGCGCGGCACGATCGATGCGGGTCGCGCTCGCCGAGGAACTGCGGATGACCGCGGCCCGGCCGAAGCGGCTGGAAGCGCAAGCGGCCGTGGAGCCTTCGCGGCGTCGCACCCGGTTCCTCCGACGGGAACTGAACGGCGACGAACTCGACCGGCTGGCCGGCACGTGCCGGGCCAAAGGCGTGTCAGTGCACGGTGCGCTGAGCGCCGCGTTGGCGGCCGCGATCGGGGAACAGATGACCCCGGGCCGAGCGGGCAAACTGGCCATCGGCTCACCGGTCGATTTCCGCGGCGAGTTACAGCCGCCCGTCGGGGCGGACGAAGCGGGCGCCTATGTGTGCACGCTGCCGACGGTGCTGCCCTACGGACCCGCCGTGGACTTCTGGGACGTCGCCGCGCAGACCAACCAGGACCTGCGCGAACGCTCCGCCGCGAGCCAGCATTTCGCGCTGGTCGCGATGCTCGGCGTGGTCACGCCGAAGTCGTTGGGGCACAGCAGCAAGACCATGAAGATGGCCGAACAGCGCGGGCCGGGCAATATCTGCCTGTCCAATATCGGCCGGTTCGACTTCCCCGGCCGCGTCGGCGGGTGGACCGTCTCCGGCGCCCAGTTCATCGCCGGTATCTCGATGAGCGGGTACTACGTGGGAACGGTGAATTCCAGTCACGGGCAGCTGTTCTGGAACTTCACCTATATCGAGGAAATCGTCTCCGAGCAGCGGGCGGTGCGCATCGCCGACGACGCGCTGGACCTGCTCCGCAAGGCGATCGCCTGACCGGTGCGCACGCTGCCCGCTCGAGTCGAGCGGGCAGCGGTACGCCCTATCCCGTGAACGGCGGGATGAATTCGCACGGCACCGGACCGGGGTGGGCCGGGTCCAGCGCGTTCAGCACGTATGCCGCCGCGCGGGGACTGCCCGCGACACCGGCGTGCTCGGAGTAGTCGTCCGAACACCCCTGCTGCACCACGATATTCGTAGCATTCGGCCCCGGTACCAGTCCGGCGGTGTACGGCACCACGATCTCGTCGTAGCGGGTCGCGATATTGGTGTAGGTGACGCTGGGGTGGTAGACGCCGTCTGCGTTCAGTGCCAGCAGGAAGTCCGAGTCACGCACCGCCTGACGGCAGGCCTGGCACAGGGATCCGACCATGACATCGAACGCGGGCCCGGCGCCCAGGCGCTTGCTGAAGGCCGCGATATCCCCGGTGGCGAGCACATTCGAACCGAGCCACGGCGGCGCGAGGGCGACCAGCTTGTCGACCTTGTCCGCACCGCCGAGCCGCTTGACGTAGTAGTTGCCGATGAGGTTGCCCTGCGAGTGCCCGATGATGTCGACCCGCTGCGCACCGGTGGCGGCGAGCACCCGGTCGACGAAGGCGGCGAACTGCGGTCCGCTCTGTTCGATCGGCAGCATCCCGCCGATGGCCGAGATCGGCCACGGCAGGTCGTAGGCGCCGAAGGTGAGTGAATACACGCAGTAGCCCTGATTGGCCAGCAGCGGGGCGTACACGCCCCAATTCGTCTGCGCGCCACCGCCGGTGCCGTGCGCCAGGACGACCGGGTTGGGGTGCGCGGCGCTCGGGCGGCAGGACCAGTCGTTGCTGCCGGGCAGCGAACCGCCGTGATGCAGCAGCTCGTTCGGGATACCCGCGAAGAAGTTGTAGTCGACCGGGTAGTCGGCTCGCGCGGGGCTCGCGGTGACCGTACACAGCGCGGCGAGCAGGACGACGAGCAGGGAAAAACCGGGAATGTGCCGCACGGAGGCCTCCAGATCTAGAACGTGTTACAGAAAGTACCGCAGGAGGTGTCTCAGTCGGGGCGAGTCGCGAAAGTTGGTGCGACCCGGTGCGGGCCGCCGAAACGTTGTGGTCGAGCCGGCGCGGCGACAACGGCGAGCTCGCCGAACGGCAGGCCGAGCCGGTCCGGCACGCAGAGCGGTTGCCGCCGAGGCGCTTCGCGGCACCCGACGACAACGTCCCCGCCGGACCTGAGGTCGAGCGGGGACGGGGGTCATCGAATCTGTTGCGGCGGTTGCCCTCAGCCCTGGCGGTAGGCCGCGACACCGGGCTGGCCGGGGAACTGTCCCTGCGCCGCCTGCGGTCCGGTCGCGGCGGGACCTGCCGCAGCGTTCGCCTTGCCGTGCTGACTGCCCGCGACGAACAGCGCGCCGCACAGCACCAGGAAGGCCAGCGTGTGCAGCACCGCGCGGACGATGTTCCAGCGGACCCAGACGGATTCGAAATCGGCCCGCACAGCGGCCAGATCGGCGATCTGGGAGACGTCGCCGGCGGCGGCGAGTTGATTGTTCAGCGGCACGTTCAGGCCGGAGGTGACCGCGAAGGCAATCACGTTGATCACCAGGCCGACACCGATCCAGAGCAATACGGTGCGCTGTTCCTTGCCCAGGTGCAGCAGCGCCGCGAGGATCGAGAAGCCGACGGTGCCGAGGAACCCGATCATGAAGACCGGATTGATGATGACCACGTTGATCTTCTGCATCACGTCGATCATCGTGCGGTCGTCGGTGCGGTGCAGCGCGGGCATCACCGAGTTCGCATACCCGTAGAACAGGCCTGCGATCAGGCCTGTGGCCAGCGTGGCCACCACCAGGGCGATGAGACGTGCGGCGGTCATTGTTCCTCCTGTGCGAAACCCGGCCGGAGCCCTCATCGCTCCGGTTGCCGGTTCTCAGTCAAGCCGGTTCGGACACGGCTATCCATGGCCGAGAAGCTCGGCCGGCTAAGCAATCGTCTACGGGAGTCTCACAGGTCGCGGTCGGAGATGAGGCCGCTTTGAATCGCCAGAAACGCCAGGCGGACCCGTTTCGCGTTCTGCGGCAGATCCTCCACCCCGAATTTGCCGAACAGCACCCGCAGATGGGTCTTGATCGCGTCGACGCTGAGGAACAGCTCCTCGGCGATCTGCTGGTTCGAGGCGGGGGTGGCGAAGGCCGCACCGTTCTTGTACGGGCGGCACAACGCGATCAGCACCGAACGCTGGGTATCGGTGAGCTGGCTGGTGGTGGGCGTGGAGCCGGTGGAGGTGCGGGTGATGTCGTCGGCCACGCCACCGAAATCGTGGAAGGACACCCGCGAGGTGCCGACCCGGATGACGTCCCCGGCCATCAGCCTGCGCCTGCCGACCAGTCGGTCGCCGTTGACGAAAGTGCCGTTGCGCGAAAGACCGTCGTCCACGATGGTCCACTGGGCGCCGAGATATTCGATCGCGGCGTGCAGGCGGGACACCTCGGCGTCCCAGGACAGAGCGAGGTCGGCCTGCGGGGAGCGGCCGATCGTGATGCGCTCCTGCTCGGGCGTCAGCATGAACTCCTGCTGCCGTCCCGTGTCATCTTGGAATCGCAAAAATGATCCGACGAATCCAGTCACTGCGCCGATACCTCGCCTCTCCATACCGCCAGTGACCGTTGCACGTTTCCATGGTGCCGTGTCCTGGAACTACGAGCAAGATCGAGCCGCGCGCCACGCCGGACCGCGTGTCCGCCGGCGCTGCGGCAATATCCGCTGCCTATGAACGACGACGGGACCGCAACCGTTAAATACAAGACCGCCGCCCCGACGTCGCACGATTCGCGGGGGCGGCGGTGTGAAAAATACGAAACTAACCCTTGGCGGCCTTGTTGTACGCGTCGGTGATGTCAGCGGAGATACGGCCTCGCGCGGACACCTTGTGCCCATTCCGACGTGCCCAATCACGAATTGCCGCGCTTTGTTCCCGGTCGATCGAGACCCGGCCCTTCGGGGCGCCCGTGGCGCCGGCTGCGGCCTTGACCCGGCGCCGGCCACTCACTCGGCGTGCGCTCGAAACCCACTCCTCCAGCCCGTCGCGCAGCTTCGCGGCATTTGCCGACGACAGGTCGATCTCGTACGACACACCGTCGATCGCGAACTCGATGGTCTCGTCCGCGATGGACTCACCATCGACATCGTCGATCAGGCTAACGGTGACCTTCTTTGCCATGAGATGAACGTCCTCTCGAAATCGTGCGACCCGCATACTAGGCCGATTACCCGAGGCAAGAATACCTCGAATTCCCAAATTTCCAAGACGAGGCCGAGATTTTGCAATCAGCTCGTCAGCGAGTGACCGGTCGCACAATTGGGAACAGTATTGTTTCCCGGATTCCGAGACCCGTCAACGCCATCAAGAGACGATCGATTCCCATACCGGTACCAGTGGTCGGCGGCATGCCGTGCTCCATCGCGGCGAGGAAGTCCTCGTCCAAGGCCATCGCCTCGTCGTCGCCCTGGGCGGCCAGCCGGGCTTGATCCACGAAGCGCTCGCGCTGGATCACCGGATCCACCAACTCCGAATAGCCAGTAGCCAACTCGAAGCCACGGACATACAGATCCCACTTCTCCGTGACGCCCGCGGTGGACCGATGTTGCCTGGTGAGCGGTGATGTCTCCACGGGGAAGTCACGCACGAAAGTCGGCGCGTACAGCTTGTCGCCGTACTGGTGTTCCCACAGTTCCTCGACAAGTTTGCCGTGCCCATAGCCCTTGTCCTCGGGAATTTCCAGACCGACCCGATCGGCAAGCGCGCGTAATTCGGCTATCGAAGTTTCCGGTGTCACGGAGACGCCGAGGGCGTCCGAGAGAGACGGGTACATCTCGACGGTCGCCCACTCACCGCGCAGGTCGTATTCGGTGCCGTCGGCGAGGGTCACCACCTGGGTGCCGAACACCTCCTGGGCGACTTCCTGCACCAATTCCCGGGTCATCCGCGCGGAGTCGTCGTAGGTTCCGTACGCCTGGTACGTTTCCAGCATCGCGAACTCGGGGGAATGCGTGGAGTCCGAACCCTCGTTGCGGAAGTTCCGGTTGATCTCGAAGACCTGCTCGAGTCCGCCGACCACACAGCGCTTCAGGAACAGTTCCGGCGCGATACGCAGGTAGAGATCGATATCCAAGGCATTGGAATGGGTGACGAACGGCCGGGCCGCCGCGCCGCCGTGCAGCGTCTGCAGCATCGGCGTCTCCACCTCGAGGAAACCGCGGCGCTCGAGCGCGTTACGCAGCGCACGCACCACCGCGATCCGGGTGCGCGCCATTTCCCGGGCCTCGGGTCGCACGATCAGATCGACATAGCGCTGCCGGACCCGCGACTCCTCGTTCATCTCCTTGTGCGCCACCGGCAACGGTCGCAGCGACTTGGCGGCCATGAACCAGGAATCGGCCATGACGCTCAATTCACCGGTTCGCGAAGAGATCACCTCGCCGTGCACGAAAACGAAGTCCCCGAGGTCCACATCGGCCTTCCAGGCCGCCAGCGCGTCCGCGCCGACACCGTTCAGGCTGATCATCGCCTGCAACTTGGTGCCGTCGCCCTCCTGCAGCGTCGCGAAACACAGTTTGCCGGTATTGCGCATGAATATGACGCGTCCGGCGACACCGGCCTGCAGGCCGGTCTGGGTGTCGGCGGCGAGATCGGGATATGCGGCGCGAATTTCGGCGAGGGTATGCGTCCGCGGCACCACCACGGGATACGCGTCACCGCCGGCCGCGAGCAACCGTTCCCGCTTCTCCTTGCGAATCCGGATCTGCTCGGGGGCGTCGTCGGCCTCGGGCGCCACGGCAGGCCGCGAATCCGATGCGGGATCGCCGGCTGGGGAAGTGTTGGCGGTGCTCACATCCAACAACCCTAGCGTGCATCGGAAATCGTTTTGCGGGCCGCCCGCCCCGGTACCGCGTCCGGCGAAGGTCCCGGCCACAGCACTAACGCGCGAGGTAACACCGGCGGCTTCGGAACAGGCCGGTGCGCCTGCCGGATTTGTGCGGTACCGCGCGGTCCGAAATAGCCGTCACGGTGCGGCGAGCTGCGAAAACTCGTGGCGGCCCGGATCTTTCGAGCTGGAAGCGATTACGCCGCAATTACAGCGAGGCGAGCGCGGCGACCTCACGGGCGAAGTGCGGCGCGCGCATTCCGATGTGCAGCAGACCCGCCGCCTTCAAGGCGTGGAAACCGCCGACCAAGTCGGTGGCCCGGCGCAATCCCAGTTGCTGCAGCGAGGCGGCGGCGAGACTGGACGTATAGCCCTCCGAGCACGCGATGATCCATTCGATCTCGTGATCGGTGGCCAGGGCCAGGCGCGCGGAACTCGACGGGTCGAGCCGCCATTCCAGCACATTCCGCTCGATCACCAGCGCGCCCGGCAGGGCGCCTTCGCGCACCCGCTGCGCCTGCGGCCGGATGTCGACCAGAATCGCGCCGCGGGCGAGGGCCTTCGGCAATTCGAAAGCGTAGATCCGGGTCAGTTGCGCCCGGGCGTTGTCGAGCATCTGATCGATAGTCAAATGTTCCATCACATATCACCTTCGGGCTGGTCGGTGAGAACGGTTCGGGAGCGCCGCAGGGTGCCGTGGCCGGTGACCTCGTAATAGGACATGGCGGTGAGCGGCGGCGAATACGCGTGCACGCTGAGCGTCGGTTCGAGCAGTGCCGGGTCCGCCGCTGCGGCGTCGGCGGTGCTGGTCACGGATTGGGCGGGGGCGCGCATCACATCGTGCACCCAGCCGATCGGAAACGACGCCTGATCGCCGGCGGTGAGGATGCGGCGGCGCAGTTCGGTGCCGTTCCAGCGAAATTCCGAAAGCGCGCCACTGAGCACGGTCAACGCACCCAGCGAGCCGGCGTGATCGTGCAATTCGGTGGATTTCCCCGGCGTCCAGCTGATCAGCCAGACATCCACCTCGTCGTCGGTGAGCAGCCGGGCCGCCCAGCGTTCATCGGCGGGCCAGACGCCATGCGCGGGAAGCAGATGGTCGTATCGACCGGACAGTACGTCTTCGGCGCCTTCGTCGGTCAACCGCAACAGGTCGGCGGGACGCAGCCGCGTCGGTAATGCGGAAGCCACGGCACGATCGAGCGGCGGGGTAGCCGAAAAGTCGTCACGTGCGGAGGAAAGGGAAAGAACAGAAGAACGCATGAGCGAATCTCCAGGAGTTGATGAACGGTCGAGGGCAGATGGTCAGCCTCGAACGGTCGAGGCCAGATCAGCCTCGACAACACTCCTGGGTGCGCACGCGGAAATACACAGCGGTGAGTGTATCAGTACCGGACGCGGACTCGGCAAGTCCGTTCCGGTGCGACGAATCCGACATCCCGGAACTCAGGCGGCACCCTTGCGGCGTTGGTTGCGCTCGTATACGAGACGCAAGCCGGTCAACGTCAGATAGGGGTCGTGATCTTCGATGGTTTCCGATTCCGGGACGATCAACGGCGCGCTCGGCCCGGTCGCCACCACCGCGACATCGTCGCCGGCGAAAGCCTCGAACTCGTCCCGAATCCGGTCCACCAGTCCGTCCACCATCCCGGCGAAACCGAAGACCGCCGCGGACTGCATGCATTCCATGCTGTTCTTGCCGACCACCGAACGCGGCCTGGTCAGCTCGACCCGGCGCATCGCGGTGCGTTCGACCACGGCCTCCATCGAAATCTCCACCCCGGGCGCGATGATGCCGCCGAGGAACTCGCCCTTACCCGACACGAGATCGACGCAGATGGCCGTGCCGAAATCGACGACGATCGTCGGCGACGAATAATGCTGATAGGCGGCCAGACAGTTCACGATCCGGTCCGCGCCCACCTCTTTCGGGTTGTCCACCAGCAGCGGAATGCCCGTGCGCACACCAGGTTCGACCAGCACGTGCGGCACATGCGCCCAATACTGGGTCAGCATGGTGCGCAGTTCCCGCAGCACCGGCGGCACCGTGGACAGCGCGGAAACTCCGATCACCTCGTCCAGCTGCGCGCCGATCAGGCCGCGCACCTGCATGGCGAATTCATCGGCGGTCAGTAACGGATTGGTATGGATCCGCCAGTGCCGCACCAGTTTCGAATGCGCGCCGCTGCCCGAGAAAAGCCCGAGAACGATATGGGTATTGCGGACGTCGATCGTCAGCAGCATCTCATGCCCGCCGGTTGCTCAGCCCGCGAAGGACAGGGATCGCGGCGAGGTCAATCCGGAACCCTCGGGCGCGTGCGCGGGGTCCGAACCGAGTTCTACCGGTCGATTGCGTTCGTCCACGAAAACTACCTTCGGGTCGTATTCCGCGATTTCCTGCTCATTCATCTGGCCGTAGGCGATCAGAATGACGAGATCGCCGGGGTGCACCAGATGAGCGGCGGCGCCGTTGATTCCGATCACGCCGGAACCGCGTTCACCCGCGATGACATAGGTCTCCAGGCGAGCGCCGTTGTCGATGTCGACGATGCAGACCTGCTCGCCCTCCAGCAGATCGGCGGCATCGAGCAGGTCCTGATCGACCGTGACCGAACCGACGTAGTGCAGGTCGGCGTGGGTCACCGTGGCGCGGTGGATCTTCGACTTCATCATGGTGCGCAGCATGGCGTCGCCCTTTCGTTGGTGCGGCTCAGGCGGGCTGGGAGGTCCGGGTGGCGGAAACGTTGGGATGGCCGTCGATCGGGGCGCCGAGGGTGACGGCGGTGTTGTCGATCAGCCGGGTCTGGCCGACTCTGGCGGCGACGAGCAATCGAGCATTGCCGGTCGTGGGCGCGGGTTCCAGGTTGGCCGAACGTAATTCGAGGTAGTCGACGTCGACACCGGACGCGGCGTCGAGCACTTGACGGGCCGCGGCGAGCACCGCCTCGGCGCCGAGACCGCCCGCGTGCTTGCCCGCTGCCAGCGCGGCCGACAACGCGAGCGCCGATTCCCGTTGCGCCGCATCGAGAAAACGGTTACGGGAGGACATCGCGAGTCCGTCCGGCTCGCGCACGGTCACCACGGGCTTGATCCGGACGTCGAAGTTCAGGTCGCGGACCAGCTGCCGGATCAGCGTCAGCTGCTGATAGTCCTTCTCGCCGAAATACACCTCGGTCGGCCGCGCGATCTGCAGCAGTTTCGCGACGACGGTCAGCATGCCCGCGAAATGGGTTGGCCTGCTTGCCCCTTCGAGCTCCGCACCGATCGGGCCCGGCTGCACGGTGGTGCGCGGGCCGTCCGGGTACATATCGGACACGCTCGGTGCGAACACCAGCTCGACGCCCTCCGCGCGCAACAGCGCCACATCGGCGTCCAGGGTGCGCGGGTACTTGTCCAGATCCTCGTTCGCGCCGAACTGCAGCGGATTGACGAAGATCGAGACGATCACGACCTGGTTGGTCTTCTTGGCCTGGCGCACGATCTCCAGATGGCCTTCGTGCAGCGCGCCCATCGTGGGGACCAGCGCGACGGTGCGGCCCACCCCGCGCAGCGCAGTGGACACCTGGGTGAGCACGGCCGGATCGTGGTGCACGGTCAGCTCGCCCGGCTGGAAGGCGCCACGTAATTTCGGATCGAACATCAGCGCCCTTTCAGCAGCTCGATGACAGCGGGATTGGTGCCTGCCCGTTCGGCGGTGCGCAGCGACAGCGCGCGGTAGCCCTCGGCCAGGCGGGGATCGACGGATTCGAGCGCGCGCAGATGCGCGGCCACCGCATCGGCGTCACCACGCGCGACCGGACCGGTCAACGCCGACTGACCACGCCGCAACGCGTTGTCCAGCGCGGCCGACGCCAGCGGAGCCAGCAGTCGCTCGGCCAGCCCGTTCGGCTGATCATCGACCACCTGCTGCCCGAGCAGACCGGGCCCCGACAGTGCGACACGCAACGCGGCCACCGCGTCCACGATCACCGTGACCAGGTGGTTGCTGCCGTGTGCGAGCGCGGCGTGATACAGCGCGCGATGCTCCTCCGGCACCCGCACCGGCTCGCCGCCCATCTCGATCACCAGCGCCTGCGCGATGGCATAACCGATCTCGTCGGCGGCGGTGATGCCGAAACACGCGTTGCCGAGCCGGGTGATGTCCTCATCGTGACCGGTGAAGGTCATCGCCGGATGAATTGCCAGCGGCAGTGCACCGACCTCGGCCAGCGGGGCGAGCACGCCGATACCGTTCGCGCCCGAGGTGTGCGCGACGATGGTGCCCGGCCGGACCGCCTTCGCCGCAGCCAAACCGCGAGCCAGACCCGCGAGCTCGGTATCGGGCACCGCGAGCAGCAGCAACTCGCTGCGCACGGCCACGTCCTCGACCGGCAGGATCTCCGAATCGGGCAGCCGGGTCCGCGCGCGGTGCACCGACGCATCGGAAATGGCCGCGGTACCGAACACCACATGTCCGGCTCGCTCGAGTGCGACACCCAGTGCCGAGCCCACCCGGCCCGCCGAGACGATGCCTACCGTGAGGCGTGCGGGAGCAGGGTCGTAACTCGAAGGCGCGTCGTCAGAATTAACGCTTCTAGAGGTCAACGTTGTCCTCTCGATGTCGTTCCAGTCCCGCCGTGCGGGTACCGGACGTTTCGCCATCGAGAATATCGGCCCGGCGTTTCCCGATGCCACGCCCCTGGGCAGTGATATTCACCGCAGTGCTTTTGGCCGCGCGGGCGCGGCGGGGTTCGCGGCCATCGGCTCAGCATCGCGGAGCGATTCTATGGGGGGCGGTGGTCGGGTGACGGGTGGGCCTCGCTCCGTTGTGGTGCTGTCGGGGAGGGGAGTTTCGCCTGAGGTCGACGTCGCAGGGTTGTTCAGGAGGGGTCGCGGCTCTGTTCTTCTGAGCTGCAGACATCGATTGCGGGCGCGTTGATTACCGGCGGTCGCGGCTTTGTTCCTCGGATTGGAGGTTGGCCATGATTTCGGCTACCGAGAGGCGGCGTTCGGGGGTGGCGGAGTCGGGGTCGGGTTCGGCGCGCCTGCGGCGGCGGGAGCTGGCGGTGCCGACGGTCGGGGACGTGGTGGTCGGCCAGGCGGAGGGGCGGGTCGACGGGGTGGACGCGATCGGCCATGGGGTGACCGCGGGCTTGGAGGCGGAGGGCGGCGTCGGCTCGGGGTCGGGGGTTTGCTCGACGACCGGGCCCTCCGTGAAAGCGTCGGCCCAGCCGTGGGACGCGGGGGCAGCATCCTCGTCGGCAGGTTCGGCGGGTTCGGCGGATGCGGCAGGCTCGGCGGCGATATCGATGTCGGTGATCTCGGCATCGGTTTCGTCGTCGAGGGAGACCACGGAGGTCTCGGCGGTGACCGGGTCGTCGAAGGGGCTGGCGAAGGCAGGCGGCTCGGGATGGTCGGGGGTGAAGACGGGGGTGACGCTGCTGCGTGGTTGCTGGTTGGGGCCGTAGGACCAGACTCCGGCATTCGTGGAGCTATTGTTCGCCGGGTCGCCGACGGTGCTCGTCAGCTCCTGGATCCGGGTCGCGTCGGCGCGCAGCGCGGGCCGCTCCATCAGCAGGTCACCGTCGAAAAGGCGCTGCAGACTCTGCCGGAGCACGGTGAGTTCGGCGCGCAACGCAGCCAGTTCGGCAGCGTCGGCGCCCACTTCCTCGCGCACCCGGGCCTCGAGCCCCAGTTCGAATTCGCGGCGCGCGGTGACCTCCCGCTCGAGCTGCAACTCATAGACCGTCTGCAGGTCGCGCACCTTGGCTTTGTCGATCGTCGCTTCTTTGCGGTACCTCGTCGCGGCCAATGCGCCGATGACGGCCGCCCAGAGCGCCGCCACCAGACCGATCCGGACATACTGCAGGCTGTTGCTGAAGATCAGGAAAACGCTGGCAACCAGCCCGAGCAAAATCAACACGCCGATGAAGAATTTTCCCGCGTCTTCCCGTCGGCGACGGGAAGTGCTGGTACGGGAGGGTGAAACCATGCACGCCAGGGTAGCTTGATCGTCTCGCCGCGCCCACAGTCTCGTCCGGTGATTCCGCCGATAGTATTTGCTAAGTAGTTGCGGGATCGTCGGTCGGGTCCTCCGGAGCCCGGCAGCAATACTCGAGCCACAGGGCCGCAGCAACCAAAGCCACCCCCGCCAGCATTCCGACGATCGCCCCGGGACTGTCCGCCGCGGCCGCGCCGAGCGTGCCGCGCTGCGGGAAGACCCAGCAGAGGAAGCCGAGCCAGACACCCGCGGCGATCGAACCGACCTGCAACGAGGCCTTGGCCAGCGCCACCGCACGGGCAGCGGTGATGGGATGCAGCTGATGCCTGCCGTTGCCGAGGTCGTTGTCGTTGACCCGGGACCGGATCACGAACGCCAGCACCGCCTCGATCGCGGCCACCGGATACAACGAGGCGCCCGCGAAGATCGAGATCGGCGGAAAACTGTTGTAGGCCATCCGCGTCGCGATCCAGGCCACGATCGCGGCGATCACCACGTTCGCGACCAGGTCCAGCACGCGCGTCGGCTTCAGTTTCATCCGACCGGTCCTTCGGTCAGCACGAGGTCGGTCCGGTGCACGCCCGCGCGGTCGGCCACGGGCAGCTCGGCCAGCAGGTCGGCGACCTGTCGCGCGCCGCCGTCGACCTCGAGCGTCGCGTCCGGTTCGAGATCCAGCCACGGAATGAGGACGAACGCCCGCCGGTGCGCCCGCGGGTGCGGCAGCGTGAGCACCGGGTCGGTGCTCGAACGCGCCACGAGTCCGTCCCCGGACCGTTCGGCACACCAGATCACGTCGACATCGAGCGTCCGTGGGCCCCAGCGCACTTCGCGGACCCGCTCGGCGGCCTGCTCGAGGGCCTGACCGCGGCGCAGCCAGTCCAGGCAGCCGAGCTCCGGATCCTCGGCCACGACAATGGCATTGAGATAGTCGTCCTGCTCGACTCCGCCCCAGGGCGCGGTCGAATAAACCGGTGAGACCGCGACGACCTGGTCGCCGAAGCCGTGCACCACGCTGCGCAGATGCGCGAGCCGGTCCCCCAGATTCGAACCGATGGACAGGACGACGCGACTCATTCCTGCTGCTCCTCGCGGTGCCGCGCGGCGACGACCCGGACGTCGGCAAAGGTGTGCGGGATGGGCGCGGACGGCTTGTGCAGCACCACCTCGACCGCGGTGATCCGCGGATCGGTCATCACGTCGTCGGCGATCTCGGACACCACGGTCTCGATGAGATTGCGGGGCGGGCCTTCGATGATTCGCACGGCATTGTCGGCCAGCTCGCCGTAGTGCACCGTGTCGACGATGTCGTCGGTGGTGACGGCGCGCGCGAAATCCACCCACACGGTCAGATCGACCACGAACTCCTGACCGTCGCGCCGCTCGTGCTCGAACACCCCGTGATAGCCGAACGCGCGCAGACCGCGCAGTTCGATCCGGGTCGCGCCGCGGCCGATCGGCGAATCCTGCTGCGCCACCGGGCGCGTGGCGTCGGTCCGGGTTCCACTCATCGATGCGCTCCTAGCGGGCTCGGCCGGCCGGCGCGTGCCGCGGCCGCGCGCTGCCAGGCGTCGGTAACGGTGATGGCGTCCAGCGAGGCGCGCACATCGTGCACGCGCACCCCCCACGCGCCGTGCATGGCGGCCAACGCCGAAATCGTCGCGGTGGCGGTCTCGCGCCCGTCCGGCGGGCGCGGACCCGAGTCGTCGGCGAGCAGCGCGCCGAGGAAGCGTTTGCGCGAGGCGCCGATGAGCACCGGCAGACCGGCCCCGACCAGTTCGGGGAGCGCGCCGAGCAGGTCCCAGTTGTGCTCGGCGTTCTTGGCGAAGCCGAGCCCCGGGTCGAGAATGAGCCGCGCCGGGTCGACTCCCGCGGCGACCGCGAGGTCGACCTGACCGGCGAGTTCGGCGCGCACCTCGGCGACCACGTCGTCGTAGTGATCGGCCGGGCCGGTGTGCCGGTAGTCGGCGCCCGCCCGCCAGTGCATCAGGATCCACGGGACCTCGGCCGCGGCAACGACTTTCACCATATCGGGATCGGCGCGACCGCCGGACACATCGTTCACCACCGACACTCCCGCCGCCAGCGCGGCCTCGGCCACCCGGGCCCGCATGGTATCGACGCTGGTGGGCACGCCCGCGGCGACCAGGCCGCGGATCACCGGCACCACCCGGCCCGCCTCGGTTTCCGGATCGACTCGCACCGCACCCGGCCGGGTGGATTCGCCGCCGACGTCGATGATGTCGGCGCCCGCCGCGTACAGCTCGACGCCGTGCGCGATCGCGACTTCCGGATCCAGATAGCGCCCGCCGTCGGAGAACGAGTCGCTGGTCACGTTGACGACGCCCATCACCACGCAGTGGCGGCCGTCGCGCGCGAAATTCATGATGCTGCCTCACACCGGACGCCCGCCGTCGCGTCGAGCCGGAAGCTCGCCGACCGGCCCGCACGCACGCTCATCCGGGATCCGCTCACTTGCGCAGAATGAGGTCGAGGGCCTCGGCACGCGAAGACGGACTCGACTGCAGCAGGCCGCGCACCGCCGAGGTGGTGGTGCTCGCGCCGGGCTTGCGGATACCGCGCATCGCCATGCAGAGATGCTCGGCCTCGACCACCACGATCGCGCCGCGCGGATCCAGCTTGCGCATGACGGCGTCGGCGATCTGACTGGTCAGCCGCTCCTGGACCTGCGGGCGCTTGGCGTAGAGATCGACCACGCGGGCCAGCTTGGACAGCCCGGTGACCCGGCCGTGCTTGCCGGGGATGTACCCGACGTGCGCGACACCGTGGAACGAGACCAGGTGATGTTCACAGGTGGAGTACAGCGGGATGTCGCGGACCAGCACGAGTTCCTGATGCCCCTCGTCGAACGTGGTGTTCAGCACCGCGTCCGGTTCGACGTAGAGCCCGGCGAACATCTCGCGATAGGCGCGGGCGACCCGCGCGGGGGTGTCGATCAGTCCCGGCCGGTCGGGATCCTCGCCGACCGCGAGCAGCAACTCCCGGACCGCGGCTTCGGCTCTGGCCTGGTCGAACGATTTACCGGTCGCCAGCGCGACCAGTTCCGGGCCGGTCACACCGTTGGCCGACCCGTTTTCCGCGGCACCGTCCGGATCGGCGAGCGCGTGACCGCCGAGGTGATTGTTGGCCGACAATCGAGGACACCTCCAAAATCTCGGGCGCCGGCAATCATTCGGCACCCCGGTGGTCGAGCCTAATCGGCGCTGCTCCTGACGAGCGCGATAGGCCCGGAGACGACCACTCGCCCGGCCGCGAGGCCGGGCGAGGCCGCCCGTGGGTCAGTGCCGACCGTTCGGTCCATCCCACTCATTGTTCTCGCCCTCGCCGTTCTGGTTCGGGCGGCCCTGCTCGTCGTAGCCGGGGCGATCGCCGTAGCTGCCGCGACGGTCGTAATTGCCGTCCTGCGGACCACCTTGCGGCGGAGCCCACTGCTGGTGGCCACCGCGCTGCGGCTGTTCGGTCCAGCCGCTGGGCTGGCCGGGCTGCTGCTCTTCGCGCGGCGGCCAGCCGGGCGCCGACCAACCGGCCGGAGCGCCATAGTCCGGACGCGAGCCGTGCGTGCCGCCGCGTTGCGGATAGCCGGGCGCGGGCGCCTGCGGCAGCGGGTAACCGGTCGCGGGCTGCGCCGGGTAGCCGTACTGCGGCTGGGCGTGATATCCGCCGTCGTCCGGGTAGCCGTTGGCGGGCTGGCCCTCCCTGGCCGCTCCCGCGGGCAGCGGTGCGGGCACCTGCTCCGGCGGCGGCCACGGCTCGCCGCGCTCGAGCGCCAGTTCGCCCGGGGTCTTGACCGGCGGTTTGCTGGACGGCACGCGGTCGCCGAAGTCGTTGAACGCGGTGATCCGGGGCCGCTTCTCCACGGTGGCGAGCAGTGTCTCGAGTTCCTTGCGGTGCAACGTCTCCCGCTCGAGTAGCGCCGTCGCCAGCACGTCGAGCACGTCGCGGTATTCGTTGAGGATGGCCCACGCCTCGGTGTGCGCGGCCTCGATCAGGTTGCGCACCTCCTCGTCGATGGCGCCCGCGACCTCGTGCGAGTAGTCCGAGCTCTGGCCCATCGAACGGCCGAGGAACGGATCGCCCGCCTCCTGGCCGTAGCGGACCGCGCCGAGGCGCGCGCTCATGCCGTATTCGGTGACCATCGCGCGGGCGATCTTGGTCGCCTGGTCGATATCGGAGGACGCGCCGGTGGTCGGCTCGTGGAACACCAGTTCCTCGGCCGCGCGGCCGCCCATCGCCATCACCAGGCGGGCGATCATCTCCGAGCGGGTCATCAGGCCCTTGTCGTCCTCGGGCACCGTCATGGCGTGGCCGCCGGTGCGGCCGCGGGCCAGGATGGTCACCTTGTAGACGGGCTCGATATCGGGCATCGCCCAGGCGGCCAGCGTGTGCCCGCCCTCGTGGTAGGCCGTGATCTTCTTCTCGTGCTCGCTGATGATCCGGCTCTTGCGGCGCGGACCGCCGACCACGCGATCCACCGACTCCTCGAGCGATTCGCCGGTGATGACTGCGCCGTTCTCCCGCGCGGTGAGCAGCGCGGCCTCGTTGATCACGTTGGCCAGGTCGGCGCCGGACATGCCGACCGTGCGCTTGGCCAGGCCATCCAGGTCGGCGTCGGGCGAGATCGGCTTGCCCTGCGAGTGCACCCGCAGGATCGCGCGACGGCCCGCCAGATCGGGGTTGCCGACCGGGATCTGACGGTCGAACCGGCCGGGGCGCAGCAGCGCCGGGTCGAGGATGTCGGGCCGGTTGGTGGCGGCGATCAGGATGACGCCGGTGCGGTCGCCGAAGCCGTCCATCTCGACGAGCAACTGGTTCAGCGTCTGCTCACGCTCGTCATGGCCGCCGCCGAGGCCCGCGCCACGCTGGCGGCCGACCGCGTCGATCTCGTCGACGAAGATGATGCATGGGCTGTTCTGCTTGGCCTGCTCGAACAGGTCGCGCACGCGGGACGCGCCGACACCGACGAACATCTCCACGAAGTCCGAACCGGAGATGGTGAAGAACGGCACGCCCGCCTCGCCGGCCACGGCGCGCGCGAGCAGCGTCTTACCGGTACCGGGCGGGCCGTACAGCAGCACGCCCTTCGGGATCTTCGCGCCGAGCGCCTGGTAGCGCACCGGATTCTGCAGGAAGTCCTTGATCTCGTAGAGCTCTTCGACTGCTTCGTCGGCGCCGGCCACATCCGCGAATGTGGTCTTGGGCATGTCCTTGGACAGCTGTTTGGCCTTCGATTTACCGAAGCCCATCATGCCGCCGCGGCCGCCGCCCTGCATGCGCGCCATCACGAAGATGAACAGGCCGAGCAGGATGATCATCGGCAACACGAACAGCAGGATCTGGGTGAGCCAGCTCTCCTGCTTGACCACGGTGTTGTAGGGCGCGCCCGAGTTCTTCACGGCGTCGAAGACCTGGCTGGAGGTCTCGCTGCCGCCGGGGTACTTCGCGATGATCTTGCTCTGACCGCCGGTCGCGTCGTTGCCGTTCTTCAGCTCGATGCGCAGCTGCTGCTCGCGGTCGTCGATCTGGACGTTCTTGACGTTGTTCTTGTCGGTCAGCTGGCTCAAAGCGACGGATGTGTCGACGTTCTTCCAGCCGCGCGTGTCATTGCCGAAGTAGCTGAACGCATAGATCACGAGCAGAATGCCCGAGACTATGGCCAGGGTGCGAAACACTGTCTTGCGGTTCATAGAGCGTCGGCCGGCCGGCCAGTCCTTTCCGGTGTCTCCGGTTCGTGCAAGCGATGCGTCGGGCGCGTCCGGCTCCGGGAGGGTTCGGATGCGGACATGCCACGTTACCGCGTACGGTCTAGTCGATACATCGCGCAGTTCGGCTGCAGGTGCAGTTAAAGAGGTAAACGGCGAAGGGACGTCGGTGGTTCCCGAAGTCCTCCGGCTGTGTTACTCCAAGTGGTCACAATCATGGCATGTTCGGCCTATCGTGAGCGACGACACAACACCGCGATGCGAGCGACGGGCGCGAAGGCGGTAGCTTGCGTAACCACGTAGTGCCCCGCGAGCACCGCAAATCCAACAGAGCGCAGGGGGTATGGACATAGTCGAACTACGGACACCCACAGCGATAGTGCGTCACGGTCGCGGGAGATTGATCGTCCTGCGGCCGGGATCCGATGGTGAGCGGGTGCTCGACGTACCGGTTTCGGACCTGTTGAAGGTCCGGCTGAATCGGCGCGCCGACGACGCCGTCGTCATCGAGATCTACCTGAGATATCCGACGCCCGTGCTGACCGGGGTGCCCGCAGACCGTACGCCGTTACCGGTGCTCATCGCCGAGCACGATGTCCCGGCCGCGAGCGAGATCGTGGACCGGATCAACAGTCAGATCCTGTCCACGCAGCGCATCGATGTCGCCGCGCCGGATCTCAACCCGCCCGCACCCAGCTGGGGCAAGTCCGGGCCGACCCGGGCCGACGTGGAGCGCGCGGTGCGCCGGATGGCGCCGCACCGCGAAGCCAAGGCGGCGATAGCCGCGCTGCATCGCTACGTCACCCCGGACGAGTACGTGCTGGAGACCGCGATCGCCGTGGCGCACCCGCCCGCGGGCAGCGGTCCCGGCCTGCTCGCCGCGACCACCGGTCGGCTGCTGTTCATTTCCATCGGCGCCGGCAACCGCTACGCGCACGAGTTGCCCATCCCTGCAGTGCTGTGGGCGCGCAATACCGACGGCACGCCGGTAGCGGCGGGCGAGATCGGCGCGCCCCGCGGCGAGGCGGGCATGGAAGTGCACGACGGCAACGTCACGCTACGTTTCACCGGCACGGATCGGGCCGACACCGAACGCGTCACGCTCGCGGTGAATTTCGCGGTCCGCCGCGATTCCGCCGACGGCGCCGCGGGCCCGGCCGATCCCGGTGTGGCACAGCTGTATTCGGAGTGGGAACTGCTGGTCGAACGGCACTCGCTCGGCATGGTCGACGACGCGCAGTTCCAGCGTTACGGCCGCGGCATCCTCCGGTCGCTACCCGACGGCGGGTAGCGACCCGGGGGCCGCCGATCAGGTTTGCGCGACGGGCGTCGGCGTGAGGCTGATGCGCCGCCAGGGGCTGGTCGGGCGCATCCACAGGCGCAGCAGTTCCATGCGCCGGTCCACCCCGCCGTTCTTCAGTTCCGCCAGGTCTTCGCAGGCCTGCCAGTAGGTCCAGCCGGTGAGGTAGGCGTCGCCGAATTGGCGCCAGTTGCGGTACTTGGCCTGGGCGATAGGCAGCGCCCGCGCGAGGTAGTCCCAGGCCAGGTCCGCGTCGAGGTAGCCGGCGGTGAAGGCCATCCGCGCGACCGCGACCACCCGGGCCAGGTCCCAGGCGTGGATATCGCTGGGCAGCGGGCGGGCCAGATGATCGGTGAAGCCGATCTTGATCGCCTGCGACCAGATGTCGTAGTCGCGCACCAGCGCCTCCGGGTTGTCCATCCCGCGGAACGACCCGACCTGGCGCAGGAAGGCGCGGTGCCGATCGGCCCGCTCGCCGAAGCGGTCCCGCTCGCTGGCGTTGATCGAGGCCATCACCAGCGGGTGCACCAGCGCGTAGAGCGGCGCGTGCATGCCGTCCAGCAGCTGCTCCATGGAGGCCTGCGCCTCGGTGCCGTCGGTGATGCCCCAGGCGCCGGTGAGGGTGTCGATGGCGAGCTCGCGGCGGTCACCGAGCGGATGCTCGCGCTCGGGGCCGAGCAACAGCGCGTCGTGGAAGGCGTCCCAGCGGGCCGAGTAGAACGCGCCGAGCGCGAGCGCGCGTAACTCGTCGTCCGCGACCGCCGCGCCGGACCAGTGGTCCTCTTCGCGCTGATCCAGCTCGTCGTACGGGAAAGTCGTCAACGTGGGTACACCGCGGGCAGGCATGAGCCCGAGTCTATTGGCCGTGCCTGCGGCGCGGTGTGGTTCGCCGCGGCGCGGTCGCCGGAGGTCCAATTTCGGCCGAGGAGTTTCTTGCCCTGCCGCATACCGGGCCAGAGAGCTACTGTGCTCGCATGAGTAGCAACATCACCCTCCTTCGTGGCCTGGAACCTGCCGCTACCGAGCAGGAAATCTATGCTGCCGCACTGCAGTACGTGCGCACGGTCGGTGGTGTGTCCGGCCTGAGCTCCACGACCAAGGCCGCCGTCGACAAGGCCGTCACGGCCATCGCCGCGGCAACCACGCAGCTGCTGGCAGACCTACCCGATCGCCCGGCCGTCGCGCCGACCGAATCGCCGCTGCGGCGGGTGGCCGCGGGCGAGGCGGCCGAGTGATCATCCGGTAAGCAGGGCGGCCGCGCCGTAGGCGGCCACGCAGGCCAGTGCCAGTTCCAGCGGCAAGCTGCGCTGTTCGATCGGATGGCCGAGCAGTTCCTCGATCCGCTGGATCCGGTATCGCACCGTGTTCTTGTGTACGCCGAGCAGTTTCGCCGTGGCCTCCGGGCTGCGATGACTCTTCAGGTAGGCGTGCAGTGTCGCGCGCAGTCGTGCCGCGTTCGCGTCCGAGCCGGACAACGCGCGCAACTCCCTGGCGATCAGGCCGCGCATCGCCGTTTCGTCGGCGCCCGCCAGGTAGGCGATCTCCACGTCGCGATAACCGATGACGCGGTCCGGCCGGGCCGGACCCCGATCGGCGACCTGCCTGGCGGCGACCGCCTCGCGATGACTTTGCCGGAATCCGGCAAGCTGGCCCGCCGGAACCCCGAACGCGACCCGGACCGGTGCGTCGACCAGTCCGGCGGCGATCCGCCCGAGCGCGCAGGCCTCCCCCGCGTCACCTCGGCTGCCCTGTGCCCCATCTGAATTCGGCCCCTCGTCGAGCCCGGCCCAGGCCCACATGCCGCTGGCGCCGGACGCGACGGTGAGCAGCCTGTTGCTGCCGAGGCCCGCGGCGACCCGCGTGGCGACCCTTTCCAGCAATCCGATGGCTTCGCCGTCCCCGCTGCCGGATTCGCCCTCGTCGGTCCACAGCACGAACGCGACATGGCGCTGGCCGAGCCGGTAGCCGAGCCGGGCCGAGGCCAGGTCGGCGTCCAGCTCGTCGCCGGCCAGCAGTGCGCGGATGGTCTCGGTGCGCCGGTTGAGCGCGGCCCGCATCACCCGCTCGCGCTCCTCCATGTAGGTCTCGGTGAGCAGTTCGACCGAGGTGCTCACCCATTTCGTCGAACGCTCGAACATCCGCAGCATCACCGCACGCTCGATCTCCGGCGGGGCCTGGCGCTGATCGATCGCGTCGGTCATGTAGTCGAGCACGCCCTCCATGCCGACGTGATAGGTCCGCAGCAGCACGCGCAGCTCGAATCCGCGCCGCGCGATCGTCCGCGCGAACGCGTGCGCCTCCTCCGGAATCGTGAATTCGTAGGTGTCGCTGGTGATTCCGCTCAACATCAGCCGGGCGTGCGCGCGGGTGCTCGCGGCGAGGTCGCGGCGCATATCACGATCGGCGAGTTCGGGCACGCGCGCGACGATCGTGCTGTCCAGGCGCGCCACGATCTGCTCGAGCGTCTCGGCCCGCATCGTCTCGTAGACGTATTCGGCGAGCCAGTCGCGGACCACCTCGAGATCCGCCCCGGTCCGGCCCGGTGATGCGCCCGTCACAGGTCCTCCCATTTGTACTTCGAGTACAAAATTGCCCGGTCCAGTTGACAAACTGAGCCAAGAAACTCCAGTTCGATTGTGTCAACATCATAGTCCAGTGGCGCCTTTCACATTCCGCCATCGGCTCACCGCACAACGTCAGTGGGAGAACAACCGTGACCGACACCGAACCCGCAAAAAAGGCGCAGGCGCGCAAGGCGACCGCGAAGAAGCCCGCCCCCACCGTCATCGAGGTGCGCAATCCCGGGACCGGTGAGCTGGTCGGCACGGTTCCCGCGGTGAGCGCCGACGAGGTCGCGGCGAAGGTCCGCGAGCTGCGCCTGTATCAGCCGGAGTGGGAGGCGATCGGCGCCGACGGCCGCAAGGAATGGCTGCTGAAACTGCAGGACTGGCTGATCGACAACACCGAGCAGATCGCCGACGTGGTGCAGTCGGAAACCGGTAAGCCACGGGTGGATTCGCTGATCGACCCGGCGTTCGCCACCGATCTGGTCGGCTACTACGCGCGCCGCGCGGCGAAGTTCCTCAGCGACGACCATCCCTCCCCGCACAGCCCGCTGGCCCGGGTCAAGAAGCTGACCACCGCGTACAAGCCGTACCCGGTCGTCGGGGTGATCACGCCGTGGAACTTCCCCTTGGCGATGCCCGCGCTGGACGTGTTCCCCGCGCTGGCCGCGGGCGCCGCGGTGATTTTGAAGCCGTCCGAGGTGACGCCGCTGTCCGCGCTCGAATTGGCAAGGGGCTGGGCCGAAATCGGCGCACCGCCGGTCTTCGCGGTGGTCACCGGCGCGGGTGCGACCGGCGCCGCCGTGGTCGAGCACGCCGACTACATCCAGTTCACCGGCTCGACCGCGACCGGCCGCCGGATCGCGGTGGCCTGTGCCGAGCGGATGGTGCCCTACAGCCTGGAACTGGGCGGCAAGGACCCGGCCATCGTGCTCGCCGACGCCGACCTCGACCGCGCCGCGCACGGCATCACCTTCGGCGGCATGTTCAACTCCGGCCAGGTGTGCATCTCGGTGGAGCGGGTGTACGTGGAGGCGCCGGTCTACGACGAGTTCGTGGCCAAGCTGACGGCGAATGTCAAAGCTTTGCGCCAAGGCGTGGACGATCGCGAGGCCGCGCACGACGTGGGCGCGCTGGCCAACGAGAATCAGGCGGCGATCGTGCAGCGCCACGTCGACGAGGCCGTCGCGGCCGGCGCGAAGGTGCTCACCGGCGGCAAGCGGGCCGGATTCGGCACCGCGTTCGAGCCGACCGTGCTGGTCGACGTCGACCACACGATGTCCTGTATCACCGAGGAGACCTTCGGCCCGACGCTGCCGGTCATGAAGGTGGCCGACGAGGCGGAAGCCATTCGGCTGGCGAATGATTCGATCTACGGCCTGTCCGCCTCGGTGTGGACCGGCGACAAGGAGCGGGGCGAGCGGATCGCCCGGCAGCTCAACGCGGGCGCGGTCAACATCAACGACGTCTTCAGCAACCTGTTCAGCTTCGCGCTGCCGATGGGCGGCTGGGGTCAGTCCGGTGTCGGCGCGCGCTGGGGCGGGGCCGAGGGCGTCCGCAAATACTGCCGCCGGCAAGCGATTACGACGCCGATCCTGCCGACTCAGCAGAAGGAGCTGTTCTGGTTCCCGTACCAGATGCCGAAGCTGCTGTTCGCGGTCGGCGCCATGCGCGCGGCCGGCGCCCGCGGTCTGCGCCGCATCGATATTCCGGCTGTTCTGAAACTCAAGGGAGGCAAGAAGTGAGCGACTCTTCGAAGATCCGCGGCAAGGTCGTTGCCATCACGGGTGGGGCCCGTGGCATCGGGCTGGCTACCGCCACCGCGCTGCGGGCGCTCGGCGCAAAAATCGCGATCGGCGATATCGACGAGAAGACGGTGAAAGAGTCGGGCACCGCGCAGGGTTTCGAGTACTACGGCAAGCTCGACGTGACCGATCCGGCCTCGTTCGAGAGCTTCCTCGACGAGGTCGAGCGCACCGTCGGCCCGATCGACGTGCTGATCAACAACGCGGGCATCATGCCGACCGGCCGGCTGGTGCACGAACCGGATCAGATCACCCGCCGGATCCTGGACATCAATGTCTACGGTGTCATCCTCGGCTCGAAGCTGGGGCTGACCCGGATGCTGGCCCGCAAGAGCGGGCACATCATCAACATCGCCTCGCTGGCGGGCGAGAGCCACATCCCCGGCTTGGCCACCTACAACGCCAGCAAACACGCGGTGCTCGGGTTCACCGACACGCTGCGCGAGGAGTACCGGGACTCCGGTGTGCGCTTCTCCTCGGTGCTGCCGACGCTGACCAACACCGAGCTCGGCTCGGGCGTCACGCCGCCCAAGCTGCTGCGCCCGGCGGAGCCGGAGGAGATCGCCGCCGCCATCGTCGGGCTGATCGCCGCGCCCAAGTCGAAGGTCAGGGTGACCGCGGTGGCGGGCCTGCTGGCGCAGCTGTTCGGCATCCTGCCGGACGCGGTCGGCGATACCGTGGCCCGCGCGCTGGGTTCGGGTCGCGCGTTCCTCGACGACGTCGACACCGATCAGCGCAAGGCGTACGAGGATCGCGCCCGCAGCGTCTGAATCGCTCCCGTAGCCGAGCGCTGCGGCCCCGGATTCGTCCGGGGCCGCAGCGCTTTTTTATGCACCGGCAAACCGGTCTGAGCGGTCGGTCAAACCACAATGTGACGAAAATCACCATAGAGGGTGCAAATGACTCCGTGGCGGCCAGAAGCAGGCCGTCAGCGGACGCTCAGCAATCGGTCGGTCGGTCTTTAGCCCAACTTGATGTTGCGCAAAATCGGCTATTCATGCTGGTCTAGTGACCGATTGATCTTTGCCGCCACCTGAGCGGCGGTATGCCGATCATTCGCGGAGGCGGTGGTGCGCCACACCATCACAGGCAATATGCTGTCTCTAACAAACCTGTCGAATGTTTTGGTACCCGTATCCGAACTTTCCGGCTTGATAAGGCTGGAAATTCAGGACTGATTCTGATAGCAAGGGGCTATGGACCCGCATTTGCGCGACCTGCGGTATTTCGTCGCCGTCGCTGAGGAACTGCACTTCACCAACGCCGCTCAGCGGCTGCACATCGCTCAACCCACCCTGTCGCGTCAGATCCGGCAGCTGGAACGCCAGCTCGACGTGGTCCTGTTCGACCGCAACCAGCGCAGCGTTGCCCTGACCGTCGCGGGCAAGGAACTGCTCGAGGGCGCGCGCAAGATTCTGGAGCTGTGGGAGATCACCAACGTCTCGCTGCAGGAGGCGGGTGAGGTGCTGCGCGTCGGCATCCAGTCCGCGCTCGGGCGCGGCCTCCTGAACGATCTGGAGAGCGCGAGCGGCCATCGGCTGGCCCTGCACGCGGCGTCCTGGACCGACCCGTCCAGCGGCCTGTCCGGCCGCCAGGCCGATCTGGCGCTGGTGTGGCTGCCGCTGCCCGACCCGAACCGCTACCGCTGGCAGGTGCTGCGCACCGAGCCGCGCTGGGTGCTGCTGCCGGAGAACCACCCGTTGGCCGATCAGGAGACGATCGAGTTCACCGATCTGCTCGACGAGCCGTTCGTCGCGCTGCCCACCGAGGCGGGCGCGGTCCGTGATTTCTGGCTCGGCAACGACGCGCGCAGCGGACGGCAGCCGAAGATCGGCGCCGAGGCGGCGACCCCCGAAGACAAGCTGGAGGCCGTGAGCCTCGGCCTCGGCGTCTGCCTGCTGGCCGAGAACAACGTGCCGATGTACCGCTGGCCCGGGCTCACCGCTCGCCCGGTGGCCGGCCTCGCGCCGTGCGAACTCGCCGTCGCGTGGCGGGCCGACGACACCCGGCCGACCATCCTCGAATTCGCCGGCCGCGCGGTCGACGGCGGGTTCTCGGTGCAGCAGCCGCAACCCGCCGTCAGCGCCTCCTGATCAGTTGATCGTGCGCCGCCACGGGTGCTGCGCTTCCAGCTGTGCGGACAACCGCAGCAGGGTGGATTCGCTGCCCGGCGGCCCGGCCAGCTGAGCGGCCAGCGGCGTTCCGACATCGGGGTGCATGCCCATCGGGAGCGAGGCGGCGGGCCAGCCGACCAGGTTCCACAGCGGGGTGAAGGGGGAATACCGCGCGCAGGCAAGGACATTGGCCAGCCAGCCGCGGCGGTGCCAGGCCCGCGCCTTGGGCGGCGGGCCGGCGAGCGTGGGCGTGATCACCACGTCGTAGCGTTCGAAGAATTCGAGCAGACGCGCCTCGACCCGATCGACCTGGCTCTGCCGGACCAGGCGTAGTCGGGTGACGGTGCGACCGAGTGCGAGATGCCGTCGGGTACGCGGTTGTAGTCGGTCGGGCTGGGGTAGCGCGGCGGCCTCGCGCGCGCCGACGGCCAACCAGCGCAAGAAGATCCAGAGCAGCGCGTCACCGTAGGGCAACGCCGTCGGTTCGACCAGGTGCCCCGCGGCCGCGGCCACCGAGGCGGCGGTGCGGGCGGCGTTGGTCCACTGGCGGTCGACCGGGAACAAGCGCAATGGTGGGGCCACGGCTAGACCGATGCGTAGTCGGCCCGGCGGCTCCACCTCGGCTAGGTCCGGGCGCGCGGCCAGCACCGACAACGCCAGCGCGGCATCACCGACTGTCGTTGCGAACACCCCGTTTTCGATCATGCCGGACCAGTCGTCGACACCGATCTGCGCGGGCACCGTGTGGTGCCCGGGCTTGAAACCGTAGACGCCGCAGCAGGCCGCGGGCGCCCGCACCGAGCCGAGCCCGTCGCTGCCGTGCGCGATCGGCACCAGCCCGGCGGCAACGGCGGCGGCCGCCCCGCCCGACGAACCGCCCGCGCTACGCGCGACATTCCACGGGTTGCCGGTGATCCGGTCCGGGGTGTCGGTGGTGCCCCACAGTGCGAGTTCCGGCACCGTGGTCAGCCCCACGATCACCGCGCCCGCCGCGCGCAGCCTGCGCACCACCGCGTGGTCGTCGGCGACCGGGCGGGCATCGGTGGCGGCCGACCCGGACCGCATCGTCTCCCCCGCCACCGCGATGTGGTGCTCGATCGAGATCGGCACCCCGGCCAGCGGCAGCACGTCCAGGTCGGCGCGCTGCTCCAGCGCGCTCGCCTCCGCCCTGGCCTTGTCGGTGCGAATAACGCTGAACGCATTGGTGTTCCGGTGCTCGGCGACGATCCGGGCGAGCGTGGCGTCGACCGTCTCGCGCGCGGTCAGCGAGCCGTCGCGCACGCCCGCCGCGAGCGCCGCGGCCGGCCCGCGGTTGCCGTCCGGGTGCTCCTCGACCGGCACGGCCGCGGATCTGACCGGCGGCGCCGGGGGGTGACCGACCCGCGGCCGTTCGACCGCCGGGCGCTGTGCCGATGTCTGTGCCGAACCGTCTGCCACCGCTGTGGCCTTCTCGAACATGTGCTGGTCGTCCCCCGTCGCATCGTCGTCGAATTCGGGTGATCGCTGTTCAGCCGCAAGTTATCATTCCGAATACTGCACGGGGGATGATGACATCGGGTGTGGCGGAAAAATTAAGGTCCGAGAATGAGTGCCGAGTCCGATAGAAGTACTTCCGGTTATGGCGATCCCGCGCTGGGCACCGAATTCAGCGCGGTGGAAGCCTTCTCCGCGGCCTGGGAGGATGCCGCGGGCACCGCGGGCAAACAGCCGCCGCAGATCGCCGAGTTCCTGCCCGACGCCCGGACGCTGCGCACAGCGGCACTACTCGAACTCATCCGGATCGACCTGCGGCATCGCTGGCTGTGCCGCACCGTGCTCGACCCGGACGCGCCCGAACGCACCGAACCGCGACCGCGCAAACGGCTCGCCGAATATTGCCGCGAATTTCCCGAACTGCAACCGAAAAGTATCCCGGCCGGACTGGTGTACGAAGAGTTCGTCATCCGCAGGCACAGCGGTGAACGCGTGGATCCACGCGATTGTCTGCGGGAATATCCGGACCAGGCGCCGGAACTACGCGACCTGCTCAACGCCGACGACGTCGAGCAGAGTACGCGGCGGGCGGTGCTGGAAGATTCCACCCTGGCCGTGCTGGACCGCACCCGAACCGCCCTCGCCCACAGCGAATTGAACCGAACCGTCGCGTCGACCCGTAGTCCAGAGGTGACGCGAGCGAGCACGGACCTGACCGGGACGGCGACCGCCGTGCCGACCACGCTCGGCACCGGTCCCGGCCGCTTCGACGCGCTCGACCGGATCGAAATCGGCCAGCGGATCGACGATTTCGACCTGCTGACCGGTCTGGGCAGCGGCGCGTTCGCGCGGGTCTTCCTGGCCCGGCAGCGCTCGCTGCAGCGGCTGGTCGCGGTGAAGATCTCCACCGATCACGGCACCGAACCGCAGACCCTGGCCCAGCTCGACCACGACTACATCGTACGGGTCTTCGATCAGCGGGTGCTCGGTTCCGGCAGCGGTGCCGCGCGCCGGCTGCGGCTGCTCTACATGCAGTTCCTGCCCGGTGGCACACTGCTCGGCGTGCTGCGCTGGGTGCGCGCCACCCCGCCCGCCGAGCGCAGCGGCCGGCTGCTGCTGGACGCGGTCGACGCGGCCATGGAGGAGAAAGGCGAGATCCGGCCGACGGATTCGAGCGTGCGGGCCGAGATCGCCACGCTCAGCTGGCCCGAGACGGTGGCCTGGCTCGGGCGCAGGCTGGCCGAGGCGCTGGACTACGCGTCCGCGCACGGAGTGCTGCACCGGGACGTGAAACCGGCGAACGTGCTGCTGACCGCGGAGGCGGTGCCGAAGCTCGCCGACTTCAACATCAGCTTCAGCCGCAATGTCGAAGGCACCAGTCCGGTGGCCTATTTCGGCGGCTCGCTGTCCTACATGTCGCCCGAGCAGCTGGAGGCCTGCCATCCCGGATTCGGCCGCAGCGCGGCCGATCTGGACACCCGCGCCGATATCTACTCCCTCGGCGTCGTGCTCTGGGAACTGCTCACCGGCGCGAAACCGTTCGACGACAGCACCGCGGGTGCGGACGCACACGGCGACGACACCACGCTCGAGGCGATGCTGGAGCGGCGCAGCGCAGGCGTCGAAGCCGCGGCGCTGGAACGGATTCCCGCCGACTGCCCGGCGGCGCTGCGCCGGGTACTGCTCACCTGCCTGGCGCCCGAGCGGACGATGCGCTGGGCCAACGGCGCGGTACTGGCCCGGCAGCTGGAGCTGTGCCTGGACGCGCGGGCCCGTGAACTCGTCGACCCGGCGCCCACCAGCTGGCGGCTGCGGCTGCGCCCGTGGCGGCTGCTCGTCGCGGCGCTGGCCGTCGGGCTGCCGAATGTGCTCGCCTCGCTGTACAACATCCAGCACAACCAGCACCTCATCATCAACCGGCTGAACGAGGACGCGCAGCACAGTTTCGGCATCATCACCGGCGTGGTGAACGCGGTGGTCTTTCCCGCGGGCATCGCGATCCTGCTGTACATGTCGCGGTTCCTACTCACGGTGCCGCACGGCCTGGCCAAGGGTCGCCGATACGATCCCGAGACGTTGCGCCGGACCAGGCGCGACGCGCTGCTGCTCGGGGATCGCGCGGTGGCCGTGGCGTTTTCGCTCTGGGTGGTGGCGGGGGTGACCTTCCCGATCGCATTGCAGCTGGTGACCGGGGACCTGCCCGCGCGGGCGATCGTGCACTTCCTCGCGTCGCTGGTGGTGTGCGGTGCGATCGCGGTGGCGTATCCGTTCTTCCTGCTGACCTTCTACATGGTGCGCTGCATCTACCCGTTGTTCCTGCGGCACGGCGACATCAGCCCCGAAGACGCGATCTGGCTGCGCGGGCTGGACCGCCGCTGCAACGGCTATCTGGCGGTCGCCGCCTCGGTGCCATTGCTCGCGGTAGCGGGGGTGACCTTCCTGCCGCCCGCCGACATCCCGATGGTGATCTTCGCGGTGCGTGTGCTGTGCGTGGGCGGCATCATCGCGTTCGTGGTGTCCTACCTGCTGTTCCGCGCGCTGGAGGCGGATCTGCGCGCACTGGAGCGGGTGGTCGCGCCCGGGTCCGCGGGGCCGGATTCCAGTGCGGAATCTGCTGCGGCAGTGCCGGATTCCACGATGGCGGTGGCCGACTCCACGAAAGCGGTGGCCGACCCCACGGAGGCACGGGGCGGCGCCACGGCAGCGGTGGCCGACCCCACGGAGGCACGGGCCGACTCCACGGCAGCGGTGGCCGACCCCACGGTCGCAGACGCCGACTCGACGGTCGCAGTGGCCGACTCCACGGTGGCAGTGGTTGATTCCGCTGCGCGGGAGCCGCGCACGTGACGGCTTCGCGGGCCGACGCGATCGCCCGGTTCGCCGCCGACTGGCAGCGCAGCCTGCGTGACGACCGGCTCGAGCCGCCGCGGATCGCGGACTACGTGCCGGACGGCGCCCAGACGCGGCTGGCCATCCTGACCGAGCTGTTGCGCATCGACCTGCGCGAACGCTGGGGACGCGCCGCCGATCTCGGCAAGCGGATCGCGGAGTACCGCAAGGAGTTTCCGGAGGTGGAGCACAGTCCCGACCTCGCCGATCTGGTCTGCGCGGAGTTCACGGCCCGCCGCCGCCACGCGCCGCTGCCGGTCGCGGAGTTCATCGCGGAATACCCCGAACTCGCCGACGAGCTCCGCGAGCGCCTCGCCGCGTTCGACATCGACGAGGGCACCGCGGATTTCGGTGCGGCGGAATCGGCCGCCGCCGTCGCCGCCTTGGCCGAACTCACCCCCGGCCGTCGCATCGACGACTTCGACCTGCTGACCGACCTCGGTACCGGAGTGCTCGGCCGAGTGTTCCTGGCCCGGCAGCGGTCCATGCAACGCCTTGTCGCGGTGCGCCTTTCGGCGGGCCGCGCGAGCGCACCCCAGACCATGGCACAGCTGGACCACCCCCACATCGTCCGTGTATTCGATCAACGATTGCTGCACACCGACGCCATCGCCGGGGTCTTCGAGGAAGGCTGGGCAACGGCCGATTTCGGCTTCCAGGTGGACGCAACCTCCCCTGATCCCGACGCGACCGGCACCGGGGCGGCGGTGCCAGGTAGTTCCGCTGTTCGCGCGCGTCCCGGGCCGGTGAACTCGATGCTCGGCGCGGCCGCACCGCGGCTGGTCTATATGCAGTACCTGCCCGGCGGCACGGCACTCGGGGTGCTCGCGCAGCGCCGCCGTGGCCTCGAGTCCGATGGCGGGGTACTGCTGCTGCGGGCGGTCGACGCGGCGATGGCGGCGAAAGGGGAAATCCGGCCGTCGGATTCGAGTGTGCGGGCCGAGATCGCGGCGCTGAGCTGGCCGGAGACAGTGGCGTGGGTGGGCAGGCGGTTGGCCGACGCACTGGATCACGCCGCGCATCTCGGCGTCCTGCACCACGACATCAAACCGGCGAACGTGCTGTTCACCGCCGAGGGCGTGCCGAAGCTGGCCGATTTCGCGTTGCGCGAATCCGGCTCGACCGCCGATGTGACGAATCATGCTGAGCTGGAAGCGGATTCGCTGCGCTACCGATCCCCGGAACAACTCGCCCGCCTGCTCGACCCGGCGGCCCCCGCGCCCGGAACGCGCAGCGACCTCTACTCGCTCGGCCTGCTGTTATGGGAAATGCTCACGGGCGCACACCCGTTCGACGACCGGCGGCAGGCGGCCGAGGCGCGGCCCGATGCTCTCGCGCGCATGCTCGAAGCCCGCAGGGCGGGCCTGCCCGGCTCCGCGTTGGCCCAGCTGCCCGCCGATACCCCGGCGGCGCTGCGCCGCGTCCTGCTCGACTGCCTACGCGCCGAGCCGAAACGCCGCTGGCGCAACGGCGCCGAGCTGGCCGGGCAGCTGGATCTGTGCCTGGACGCCCGCGCCCGCGATCTGGCCGACCCGCCGCCGGCCAGCCTGCGGTTCCGGGTCCGCGGCTGGCTCATCCCGGTGGCGGCACTGTGTGTCGGCGTGCCCAACGTGCTCGCCAGCTGGTACAACATCCAGCTCAATCAGTCGCTGATCATCGATCGGCTCGCGGCGGGCGATCAGCAGAAGTTCTTCGCCGTCGGCCTGATCAACAATCTGATCTCCTTTCCGCTCGCGGCCGTCCTGCTGATCGTGCTCAGCCGCAGGCCGCTGACCGTCTCGTTCCGATTGGCCCGTGGCCGTGAGTATTCCGCGCGCACGTTGGCCAAGGCGCGACGCGACACCCTGCTGCTCGGTGACTGGGCGGTGCTGGTGCCGTTCGCGATGTGGGTCATCGCGGGCGTGGCCTGGCCGCTGGCCCTGGCCGCCAGCGGCGTCTCGCTCCCGCCGGGGACCTTCTTGCATTTCTTTGCGGCACAGCTGGTTTGCGCCGCCATCGCACTGGCCTATCCGTTCTTTCCGGCCATGCTCTTCGCGGTACGGGTGGTGTATCCGCAACTGCTGGTGCGCGGCGGCGTCGGGCCTGGCGACGAGCGTCAGCTCCGAAATCTGGCCCGGCGCGGCAACTTCTACCTCGGCGTCGCGGCTTCCGTGCCGTTGCTCGGGGTGGCCGGCGCGACCTTTGTCGATGCCGCGGATCTGGGATTGGTTATAGTTCCGGTGCGCTGGCTCAGCGTCGGTGGCATTCTGGCATTCGTGGTTACCTACCGGTTGTTCCGTTGGCTGGAGGCCGATCTGCTCGCCTTGGCGCGGGCCATCCCGCAGCGGCGGCGATGACCTCGCCGCGGCCGCTCGGGCGGCTGGTGAGCCTGTCGCATGTGCATGATCCGGCCACGACGCCGCTGTATCCGGACGATCCGGAGTTCCGCACCGATATCGTGGCGACGGTCGCCAACGACGGCTACTACCTGCGCTACATCCAGCAGGGTGAACACACCGGAACCCATTGGGGCGCACCGATCCATTTCCATCCCGACGGTCTGGGCGCCGATCACTTGGAGCTGGACGACCTGCTGCTGCCCGCGGTGAAGATCGACGTGCGCGACCGCTGCGCCCGCGACCGCGACTACGCGATCTCGGTCGCGGACCTGAAGCAGTGGGAAGCGCGGCACGGCCGGATTCCGAACGGTGCCGCCGTCGTCGCGTGGACCGGCTGGGATGCCAAGTGGGGCACCCCGGAATTCCTCGGCACCGCCGAATCCGCCGAGCACCAACCGGGTTTCGCGCTGGAGACGATGGAATGGCTGCTGCGCACCGGGCGGCTGGGCCGGCGCGGCGCGCTCGGTATCGATACGTTCGGGCCCGACCTCGGCACCGACCACACCTACGCGGTCTCGAAACTGCTGTACCGCGAACACCGGATCAGCCTGGAATGCCTGGCCAACCTGGCCGTCCTACCGGTGACCGGGGCGTGGATCCTGGTCGGGGCGCCGCTCTATCGCGACGGCTCCGGCTCTCCCGCAACGATTTTCGGGATACTGCCGGGCACCTGACAGGCCTGCGTCAGGAGTAGACCTTGGGATCGAGGGTGCCGATGTAGGGCAGGTCGCGATAGCGCTCGGCGTAGTCGAGGCCGTAACCGACGACGAACTCGTTCGGGATATCGAAGCCGACATGCGCGACGTCCACGTGCGTGCGTAACGCGTCCGGCTTGCGCAACAGCGTGACCACCTCGAGCGAGGCCGGGTTGCGGGTGGAGAGGTTGCGCTTGAGCCAGGACAGCGTCAGGCCCGAGTCGATGATGTCCTCGACGATCAGCACATTGCGGCCCGCGATGTCCTTGTCCAGGTCCTTCATGATGCGCACGACACCGGAGGACGAGGTGGACGAGCCGTACGACGAGACGGCCATGAACTCCATCTGGGTCGGGATCGGCAGCGCCTTGGCGAGGTCGGTCATGAAGAAGATCGCGCCCTTGAGCACGCCCACCAGCAGCAGATCGCCCTCGGGCGCGCCGGGGGGATAGCGCTTGGCGATGAGCTCGGCCAGCTCCTTGGTCTTGGTGGCGATCTCTTCCTCGGTGATCAGCACCGACGCGATGTCGTCCCCGTACACGTCAGCTGTTCCCTTCTGGTTTTCGCTCCCGGACGGCCGACCCATTATGTGTCATCGGCCGCTGCGCAGACGCAGTGTCAGCCTGCCATGTTCGCGCGCCGCGACCAACCTGCTACCCCCGGTTCCGCCGCCGACCGCCACCCCGCCCTGGCCGCGCCAGTCCGTGATCAGCTCGTCCACCGCGCGTAAATGCTTGCCCGTCAGGGCTTTCGCGCCACCTTCGAGCAACCAGGCCCGGATCGCCCGGCGGCGCAGCGCGGCCGGCGCAGTGGCGAGGGTCTCGATGACGAGGGCGCCGCCATCACTCGCGGTGTGCAGCAGCTCCCCGGCAAGCGCGTCCAGTACGGCGCCGTCCGCGCGCAGCTGGGCGGCGGTGCGGGCGAGCGCCTCGGCCGCGCCGCCACCGAGCACGTCCTCGAGCAGCGGCAGCACCTCGGTGCGCAATCGCACCCGGGTGAATTCGGGCGCGTGGTTGTGCGGATCTTCGTGCGGGGTCAGCCCCGCCTCGGCGCACAGCCGCCGCGTCGTCTCCCGTCGCACCTCGAGCAAGGGCCGCCCCCATGGCTCGGCCCACTCGGTCATCCCCTGGATGGACCGCCCGCCCGACCCGCGCGCCAAGCCGAGCAACACGGTTTCGGCCTGGTCGTCGAGCGTGTGCCCGAGCAAGACCGGCAGTCCGGCCCGAGCCGCGGCCAACGCCGCGTACCGGGCCTGCCGGGCCGCCGCCTCGAGCCCGCCCGCGCTGCCGACCACCACGGGCAGGATTCGGGCCGTGCGGCAGCCGAGGGACAGCGCGGCCGCGGCCGCGGCCGCGGCGACGGCGTCGGACCCGGGCTGCAATTGATGGTCGATGACGAGGGCGTCCACCGCGTCCAGCTCAACGACCGCCGCCGCGGTCAACGCCAGCGAATCCGCCCCGCCGGACAGCGCGACAGCAACCTCGGCCCCACCGTACGCGGCACGCCACGCGCGCACCGCGCGCCGCACCGCCAGCACCGCCGCCGTCTCCGGCAGACGGCGCGGCTCCGCCGGTTCACGCATACGCGCACCCTACGGGTTCGCGCACCCGTTCCGTCTTCCCGCACCCGCTGTGCCATGCCAGAACGGGTGCGGGAAGACGGAACGGGTGCGGGACTCAGCCCAGGACGCGCGCCACCCAGCGTTCGGGGGTCTCGATTTCGTCTGTGCGCGGGAGGGTTTCGGCGTCGGTCCAGATGGTGTTGAACTCGGTCATGCCGACCCGGCCGACGACGTCGTCCACGAACTTCTTGCCGCGGACGTACTGGGCGACCTTGGCGTCCACGCCCAACAGCGCGCGCATGATGCGCTGGATCGGGTTGGTGGGACGTTTGCGGCGCTGATCGAAGGCCGAGCGGATCTGCTCGACCGAGGGCACCACGGCGGGCCCGACCGCGTCCATGACGTGATCGGCGTGGCCCTCCAGCAGCGTGCCCAGCATGAGCAGCCGGTCGAGCGCCGCGCGTTGCGGCGGGGCCTGGGTGGCGCGCAGCAGGCCGACCACGCCGCGGGTGGCAGGGTCGTCGGGCACGGTCCCGCGGCGGCGGTCGCGGACCTCCTCGAGCAGCCGCGACAGCATCTCGTTGAGCGGCTCGTCCCCGACCTCGCCAAGCACCTCGACATTGGTGCGCATGTACTCGGCCAGCCAGGGCGCCGAGGAGAACTGCACCCGGTGGGTCACCTCGTGCAGGCAGACCCAGAGCCGGAAGTCACTGGGCGAGACGCCCAGCGCCCGCTCCACCGCCATGATGTTCGGCGCGACGAGCAGCAAGGTGCCGTCGGGGCCGGTGAACGGGTCGTACTGGCCGAGGATCGCGGTGGACAGGAAGGCGAGCATCGCGCCCGCCTGCACGCCCGCCGGTTTGCCCTGCAACAGCCCGCGCTCGGCGCCCGTGCCGTCGCTGCCGGTGAGCTGGGCCATGGAATCGGCGGCGGCCGCGATCCAGCCGGGCCGGTCCACGATCCGGGCGGCGGGCACCGGCTGATCGTCGAGCAGCCGGCTCACTTCGCGGACCGGGCCCTCGGCCCGCACCGAGGCCGCGGCCAGTTCGGCAACGACCTGCTCGGCCGAGTAGCGGGAGGTCCGTGGGCCGGCGGGCACCAGGGCGGCGCCGGTCTTCGCCGCGAGGCGCCAGTCGACCGCGCCGGAGAATCCGGACCGTCGCTTCGCCTGCTCGACCGCGGTTCCGGTCGGCATCACCGCGTCCGCCGCGCCGGTACCGGCCGGGTCGGAACTGTCTCCGTGCATGTCAACCACCCGTCACGAGCATCCACAGTTGCGTAGCGTGCCCGCGATCGCGTCGAGCGCGGGCCTGCTCACCTCCGGCGGTCGATCGTTCGACATCAGCGCGAAAGTCAGCACCCGACCGTCGGCGTCGAGCACATACCCGACCAACGCGCTGGACACCGACAGAGTTCCGGTCTTGGCCCGGACGAACCCGGCGGCCTGCCGGTTGTGGTCGACGTAGCGGCTGGTCAGCGAGCCGGTGGCGCCCGCGATCGGCAGGGCGTCCAGCAGCGGCGCCAAAGTGGCGGCGAGCCGGTCGTTCTCGGGCCGGGCCATGGTGCCCGCGGGCTGCACCGCGCTACTCGCGTTGGGTTTGGCCGCGGTCGCCACGACCCGGTCCAGCAGCCGCGCCGGAATCCGGTCGTCGACCGAGAGTCCGCTGTTGTCGTGCATGTCCAGGCCGGTCAGATCGAAGCCCGCCTTGCCGAGGGCGGTGTTCACCGCGGCGACCGCACCGCTGAACGAGGCCTCGCCACCGGTAGCGACGGAGATCTCGCGCCCGACCGCCTCGGCGAGGATGTTGTCGGAGTAGACCATCATGTCGCGCAACCGGTCCCGCAGCGGGGCCGAGCGCACGCTCGCGACCTCGGCCGCGCCCGGCGCGGCGGTGCCGGTACGCACCCGGGCCGGATCGAGGCCGAGTTCGGTGGCCAGCCTGCGCCCGGCGTCCAGCGCGGGCGTCGGCGTGCGCGGGGAGTACTCCACGAGCGGCTGCAACCGGCCGCCGTCGATCATCACCGACTCCATCGGCGCGATCGAGCCGTCCCCGATATCGATCGGATCCCAGCCCTTCGCCATGGTCGGCCCGGTGTAGGCCGAGGTGTCCACCACGATGGTGTCGACCGCGCGGCCGGAGTTCTTGATCTGCGACACCAGGTCGGCGAGCTTGGCGCCGTTCGGGTAGTACCCCTTGCCTTCCGGCTCGGCCGTCAGCGTCGGATCGCCGCCGCCGACGAGCACCAGTTCGTTCGGCGCGGTACCCGCGACCACCTTGGTGATCAGCCGATGGTCGGCCGGCAGGGTGAGCAGCGCCGCGGCCGTGGTCAGGATCTTCGCGGTGGACGACGGGATCATCGGCTTGCCCGGGTCGCCGCTCCACAGCACTGTCGCGCTGTCGGCGTCGGTCACCTGTCCGGCGAAGGCGCCGAGATCCGGATTGCCGATCACCGGTGCGAGCGCGGCGGCGATACCGGCCGGGCTCGGCGCGGGCGCGTTGGACGGGGCGGGGGCGACCTGCGGGAAGGGCCGGACCGGCGTGGGCGGGGCCGCGACGGTGCGCCCGCCGTGCCGGAATTCGTCGGTCCACGGCTTGACCGTGAGCAGCACGCCCGTGCCCGCCGCGAGCAAGACGGCGAGTGTGACGCCGAACGCGATCCAGAGATTGCGGCGCCGCCGGTTGGCCAAGCCACCTTTGTTCTTACCCACCACTGACCGCAGCTCTCCTCGACCGATTTCCGCAGCAGCCGCCTGCCGCACCCATGTCCCCGCCGACCACACTATCCTCGTTGCGCAACCGTTCCCTTGAACAACCTGGCGAGTCGGCAGTCGCGACTGCTCATGCTCATAGATGCACCGAAGGAGATGGCGTGGAGTTCGACGTCACCATCGAGATCCCCAAGGGCTCTCGGAACAAGTACGAGGTCGATCACGAGACCGGACGGGTCCGGCTCGACCGGCACCTCTACACCTCCATGGTCTACCCCGCCGACTACGGCTACATCGAGAACACCCTGGGCGAGGACGGCGACCCGCTGGACGCGCTGGTCCTGCTGCCCGAATCGGTGTTCCCCGGCTGCCTCATCGAGGTGCGCCCGGTCGCGATGTACAAGATGGTCGACGAGGCAGGCGGCGACGACAAGGTGCTGTGCGTGCCCGCCGGCGACCCGCGCTGGGAGCACATCCAGGACCTGAAGGATGTGCCCGAGTTCGAGCTGGCCGCGATCAAGCACTTCTTCGAGCGGTACAAGGACCTGGAGCCGGGCAAGTACGTCAAGGGCTCGGAGTGGGTCGGCCGGGCCGAGGCCGAGGCCGAGGTCGAGGCCTCGGTGCAGCGGTTGAAGGACCAGGGCGGCCACTGAGCCGGAGCGCAAGCGGGAAGCCGGGTCGCCCGGCTTCCCGCTTTCGCGTTGTGCCCCAGGCCGGTTGCGCCGGCCTCACGCCCCCATGGCGCGAGTACGCCGCTCGGCCCGTTCGGCCATCACCTCGTCCAGGTGTTCGCGCAGCAGCGACAGGATCGGCGCCTCCACTTCGCCGTCGAGCCGCTCGTGGGTGAAGTGCGCGTCCTCGATCGAGGCGAAAGTCTCCGCCGCCGAGCGGTATACGCAGTACGCCTGATGGGTCCGCCCCAGCGCCTGCAGGATCAGCCCGTGCATCACCAGCACCCGCGCCCGGCTCAGCGGCCCGATGGCGCGATTGAGCGTGCGCACGGCCGCTTCCGCGATCGGTTCGGCCTTGGCCAGCTCGCCCGCCATCATGTGCACGTGCGCGAGCCGCGCCAACGCCCAGCCCTCGCGCAGTTCGACGCCGCTGAGCTGGGCCAGCCGCACCGCCTCGGTGCACAGCTCGATGGCCTGTGCGTGGTCGCCCTGAAAACTGCGGCACACGCCGAGTTCGTGGGTCGCCATCGCCTCCAGTGCCGCGTTGCCGATCTTCGCGGCGAGCGTCTTCGCGGCGCCGGCCCGCTCCTGTGCCTCGGCGAATTCGCCTGCGTCCGAGAGGGTTTTGGCGATGTGCACCAGGCTGGCGCATTCCACCGCGGGATCGCCGACCCGCTGCGCCAGCCGGATCGCACGCTCGCCGTGCGCGATCGACGCCGCGGTCTCGGTGCCCATCCGGGTCGAGGAGGCCAGCAGCTGCGCCGCGAACGCGACCAAGCGCACGTCGCCCGGCGTGGCCCCGCCCAGCGACAGCGCGATGCGCTGGTGGTCGCGCCCCTGCCGCAGCGTGCCGAGCGAGTAGCTGAAGATCGAGCCCAGCGTCACTCGGATCCGGCATTCGACGCGCCGGTCCCCAACCCGCAGCGCGGCGTCGAGCAGCTTGTTCAAGGCCCGCGACAGCTCTTGGCCGTGCGGGCCGCCGTCGATCAATTCCGCGGTGGCCCAGGCGATATCGGCGGCGGCGGGCAGCGCGGCACCGCCCACCCGCGCGGCCTGCTCGTACAGCGAGATCAGGTTCGGGCGCTCCGCATCGAGCCAGTACTGCGCGGCGATGGTGTCCACGAACGAAATCCCCTGCGCCACAGTTTCACCGAGATGCTCCGACAGCGTCGTACCCGGGTTGCACACCACCATCAGGTTTTTCATGCTGGCCAGGTAGAAGTCCAGCAGGCGGATCAACGCATCCGTGGCCGGCTCGTCGGCGGCCTGATGCAATTCGCGGGCGAACAGGCGTGGCAGGTCGTGATAGGTGTAGCGGCCCGGTGCGCTGGTCTCCATCAGATTCAGGTCGACCAGCGACTCGCACAGCTCCTCGACGAGCATCCGGTCCGAGCCGAGGACCGCCGCCGCGCCGTCCAGTGAGATCTGTGCGACCTCGGGCACCGCGAGCATCCGGAACGCCCTGGCCTGCGCGCAATCGAGCTGGTCGTAGCTGAGCCGGAACGCGGCCTCGACCGCGAGGTCACCGCTGCGCAGCGTGCCGAGCCGCTGCTGCTCGTCGACCAGCCGCTCGGCCAGGCTGCTGATCGTCCACTGCGGCCGGGCCGCGAGCCGCGCGCCGACGATCCGGACCGCCAGCGGCAGCCCGCCGCACGCGTCCAGCACGCTGTCCACCGCGGCCGGCTCGGCGGCGACCCGCCGCAGCCCGGCGATCCCGGCCAGCAGCGTGCGGGCTTCGGCGCGTGCGAGCACGTCCAGCCGCACCCCGAGAATACCTACGACACAGGGTAATTCGGGCATGGACGAGCGGCTCGTGATCAATACCGCCGACCCCGGAGTGCCGGGAATCAGCGGTGTGACCTGATCGACGTCGTGCGCGTTGTCCAGCACGACGAGCACCCGCTTGCCGTCGAGGAAGCTGCGGAACTGACCGGACCGCTCCGCCAGCGTCGGCGCGATCTCGCCCTCCGGTACGCCGAGCGCACGCAGGAAGTCGCCGAGCGCATCGGCGGCCGGGGTGGCCCGCCCGGCCGGGTGGCCGCCGCGCGCCTGCGCGAAGCCGTGCAGATCGACGTGCAGCTGCCCGTCCGGAAACCGGTCCCGCACCAGGTGCCCCACGTGCACCGCGAGCGCGCTCTTGCCGATGCCGCCCATGCCGCCGATCACGCACACCGGCACCGCGGAACTGTTTGCGCGGGTGAGCCATTCGCTGATCGCGCGCACCGTATCGGCCCGGCCGGTGAAGTCCACGACATCGGCGGGCAGCTGCGCGACCCGGGTGACCGCGCGCCGCTGCGGACGCACCGTCGCCGAGTTGCGCGCCGTAGCGAGGTGTGGCGCGGTCAGGTCCGCACGCAGAATGCGCTGGTGCAGCTCGGTCAGCTGCCGGCCGGGTTCGATGCCGAGCCGGTCGATCAGCGCCTTGCGGGTCTCGGCGTACACCGCGAGCGCCTCGGCCTGGCGGCCCGCGTGATAGAGCGCGGTCATCAGCAGGCCGCGGGTCTGCTCGCGCATCGGATGCTCGGCGCAGAGCGGGGTGAGTTCGGCGATCACCTCGGTGTAGCGGCCGAGCCGCAGGTCCAGCTCGATCCGCTGCTCCAGCAACGCGACTCGGCGCTCGATCAGCTGGGTGCGCTGGCGATCGGCGTAGGGGCCGGGCAGTCCGGCCAGTGGCGTGCCGGACCACAGGCGCAGCGCGGCATCGAGCCGCTCGCGGACCTGTTCGACCGAATGCGGCTGCGCTGCGCCGGTCCGCTCCTGCTGCACCTCCAGCAGCAGATCCTCGACCATCTCCACGTCCACCGCGCCGGGATCGAGCCGCAACGCGTAGCCGCCGCCGAACCCGACGAGCACCGTCGCGGGCGCGCCGGCCGGGCGGTCCGGCTCGAGCGCGCGGCGCAGATGCAGGATGTGGTTGCGCAGCGCGCCGATCGCGCTCGGCGTCGGATGCTCGCCCCAGACGCCGTCGATGAGTTCGGGTACCGTGGCCGACCGTCCACTGCGCAGCAGCAGCGCTGCCAGCAAGGCTCTGCGTTGCTTCGACCCGAGATCGAGCTCCAGGTCATCGCGCCACGCACGCACCTCACCCAGCACAGCGAACTTCAGCATGCGGCCCTCTCTCTCCGACCGTCGAACGTTCGGCCTCGAAGGTAACCAATCGTCCGACGTTTGCGGCAACCTCGCCCTGATACCGGACGATGAGCCACCAATGATCCATCGCCACAGATACCGCATCAAACCGAGGATTCCGTGAGTTTTCGGTGACGAACAGCTGATCGGATGCTGATGTACCGACGAAAGACGGGCGATGGTGGTGCTGGCACCACCATCGCGGACCCGTAGGCGTTACCCGATATTCGGGTGTGCGCGGCATGGGCGCGACCTCCTGGAATTCCTAGGCTCGAAACCGTCGCGGAGCACCGATGCCTCCCGACTCGAACAGGAGGACAGCACTGCTCATGAACCCATTTCGGCGCAATGGCACAAGGGCGGCCCGGTCGGCGCTCGTGATGGGCGCGGTACTCGCCGCGGCCGCGTGCGGCGGGGAGACGTCGGTGAGTGCGCCGACTCCCGGCCACGCGGCGCCGCCCGCACTCGCCGCCGCGTTGGATCGCGTGGTGCAGAGCGGGATTCCCGGGGTGCAGGTCGTCCTCGACGGCCCCGGCGGGCATCGGGTCTACACCGCGGGCGTCGGCGACATCGGCACGGGTGCGCCGTTCCAAGACGACGCACTCGTCCGGATCGGCAGCAACACAAAGACTTTCGTCGCGACGGTGGTGCTCCAGCTGGTCGCCGAGGGCAAGGTGGACCTGGCCGCGCCGATCGAGCGCTACCTGCCCGGGGTGGTGCAGGGCAACGGCAACGACGGCAACCGGGTCACGGTGCGCCAGCTCTTGCAGCACACCAGCGGCCTGCCCGACTACCTCGGCCGCGGCAACGGCACCAGCATCGACCGGGACGGCCCGGCGCAGCTCGACCCGGACGAAGACGCCATCCGGACACAGCATTTCGAGGCCGCGGAGCTGGTTCGCAACGCGATGACCATGCCGCCGAACTTCGAGCCCGGCGCGAAATCGGTGTACACCAACACCAATTACCTGCTGCTCGGCATGCTCATCGAACGCGTCACCGGACGGCCCTACATCGACGAGATCACCAACCGGATCATCACCCCGCTCGGACTGAAGTCCACCTACTCCCCCGCCGCCGGCGAGCGCACGCTGCGCGATCCGCATCCGCGTGGCTACCACGTCCGAGAGGGCAAGCAGATCGATTTCACCGAGCTGGACCCGTCCTGGGGCGGCGCGGCGGGCGCGATGGTCGCCAGCAACGCGGACCTCAACACGTTCACGGTCGCGCTGCTGTCCGGAAAGCTGCTGCCGCCTGCGCAATTGGCGCAAATGCAGCAGACGGTGCCGTTCGACCGGATGCCCGGCGCCGGTTACGGCCTCGGCCTGATCCATCGGACGACCTCGTGCGGCAAGGAGGTCTGGGGCCACGGTGGCAGCATCCCCGGCTTCGGTACCCGCAACAGCGCCACGGCCGACGGGAAAGCGGTCGCCGTGGCGGTGAACCAGCTGCCGAACTCGGACGAGTCGTCCGAGCTGATCGAGGCCGTGCTCGATACCGCCCTGTGCGCTCAGTGACCACACAGCTACCCGCTCCGCACCCGATTCCGGTGCGGCCGAACGACATCGGAGGATCGACCGTGAATCGCACCCGCAGGCGCAGCGCCGTCGCGAGCGTCGCCGCCGGGTTGGCGCTCTGCGCCGGCCTGGCCGGCTGCACCGGCACCGACGCCAACGCCGAACCCCCTGCGCTGGAACGCTTCTACAGCCAGCAGCTCGACTGGAAGGCCTGCGACGACCCGAAACTCGCCCAAGCGGGCGCGCAGTGCACCGATGTCACGGTGCCACTGAATTACGCTGCCCCCCAGGGGACCACCACCACCGTCGCCATCTCCCGGCTCGCGTCTCCGGAACCCGCGAAACGACGCGGCGTCATGCTGTCCAACCCCGGCGGCCCCGGCGGCCCCGGGCTCGACTTCATGCTCGGGGTCCGCGAGGCGATGACGCCCGACGTGCGCGCACAGTACGACCTCATCGGCATGGACCCGCGCGGCATCGGGCGCTCCGCGGCGATCAACTGCCACTGGCCGCGCGGCTTCGCGCTGGAGTCGGCCGGTGTCGACGCCGCGAGTTACGCCGAATCCGTGGCCACCAACGCGGATTTCGCGGCGCGCTGCGCGGCGACCGAAGCGGCCAGGCTGCCGTACATCAGCACCCGCAACACCGCGCGCGACATGGACGTGATCCGCGGCGCGCTCGGCGTCGACAAGGTCAGCTACTTCGGCACCTCGTACGGCACCTATCTGGGTGCCGTGTTCACCCAGATGTTCCCGCAGCGCAGCGACCGGATCGTGCTGGACAGTGCGGCGAATCCGGAGACCTACGGCCCGGTCGGCATGATGCAGGCCATGGGCCCGGCGAACGAGGCCGCACTCGATCTCTGGGCCGACTGGGCCGCCGCGCACGACGGCGACTACCACTTCGGCGACTCCCGCGCCGCGGTGCGGGCCACCATCATGGATCTGATCCAGCGATCGGCACGGCAGCCGATTCGGCTGGGGGAGTTCGAGGTCGACGATCACATCGCGCCGATGCTGCTGTTCGTCGGGCTGGACGACGTGCGCAACTACGAACTGCTGGCAGGTCAGGTCCGCCAGCTCCGCGATGCGGCGAACGGTATACCCGTGCAACCCGACGACACGCTGCGGGAAAGCCTCGAGCACATTTTCAAGCCGGTCGAACAGGACGGTTCACCGCAGATGGCGGTGCTGTGCGGTGACGTCGCCGCACCCCGCGATCCGGCGTTCTACTTGCGCAATATCGAGGCGGCCCGGGCGAGCCAGCCGGTGTTCGGCGCGTTCGCCAACAACATCACCTCGTGCGCGTTCTGGGCGCCGCCGCTGGAACCGCCTACGGTGGTGGACAATTCGGTGCCGAGCTTGATCCTGAACTCCACCGGCGACACCCGCACCGCGTACGAGGGCGCGCGCGTGCTGCACCAGAAGATGACCGGCTCGGCCTTCGTCACCCTGCAGGATGTGCCGATCCACTACATCTTCGGCCGCTACCCCAACACCTGCGCGTACGGCGCGGTGAACGCGTACCTGCGCGACGGCACGCTGCCCGCCGGGGAACTCACCTGTAAGGCGGACTAGTCCGGACGCGTGCAGGCCTGAATTCCACACGGGTTCAGGCCTTCACGCGTTCAGGTAGGCCAATACCGCGAGCACCCGGCGGTGCCCGACCTCCTCGGTGGACAGCCCCAACTTCGCGAAAATGCTCCGAATGTGTTTGTGCACAGCGCCTTCGCTGACCACCAGCCGCTCGGCGATGGTGCCGTTGTTGTGCCCCTCGGCCATCAAGGCGAGCACCTCCCGCTCCCGCGCGGTCAGCGCGGCAAGCGGGTCGTCGGCTTTGCGTCGCACCAGCAGTTGCGAGATCACTTCGGGATCCATCGCGGTGCCGCCCGCCGCCACCCGGCGCAGCGAGTCGAGGAACCGGTCCACCTTCCCGACCCGTTCCTTGAGCAGATAGCCCACCCCGCCCAGGCCGTCGCCGAGCAGTTCGGCGGCGTAACTGTCCTCCACCCACGAGGAAAGAACCAGCACCGGCAGACCGGGATGCAGTTCGCGGGCGCGCACCGCGGCGCGCAGCCCGTCGTCGGTGAAGGTCGGCGGCATCCGGATGTCGACCACCACCGCGTCCGGCCGGTCCGCGGCCACGGCGGCGAGGAAGTCGTCGGCATTGCCGACCGCGGCGACCACCTCGATGCCCGCGGTGCTGAGCAAGAGCACCAGACCCTCCCGTAGCAGGGCGTCGTCCTCGGCGATCATGACCCGCACGGCAACTCCACCCGCAACACAGTAGGGCCACCCGCCGGGCTCGTCAGCACCATCCGTCCGTCGAGCGCCTCGGCGCGGCGGCGGATGCCGGCCAGTCCGCCGCCGTAGGTCTCGACCGCGCCGCCGACGCCGTCGTCGCGGACCTCGATGGTCAACAGCTCCGGCCGGCCGCCGAGCGCCACGGTGATGCCCGCGGCCCCGGAATGTTTGGTCGCGTTGGTGAGCGCTTCGGTGATCACGAAGTAGGCGGCCGCCTCCACCGCGGCAGGCTGCCTGCCCACCTCGGCCAACTCGAGCACGCACGGGATCGGGCTGCGCGCCGCGATCGCCGACACGGCGCTGACCAGGCCGCGATCGGACAGCACCGGCGGATAGACGTTGCGCACCACATCGCGCAGTTCGGCGAGCGCGGCCGTCGCGGTGTCCTGGGCTTTGCGCACCAGCTCGTGCGCCGCCGCCGGATTCTGTTCGCGCAGTTGATCGGCCAGCCCGAGCTGCATGATCACCGCCGCGATCCGGGCCTGCGCGCCGTCGTGCAGGTCGCGTTCGATCCGGCGCAGTTCCGCACCGTGCGCGTCCAGCGCGGCCGCCCTGGTCGCGGTCAACGCGGCGACCCGATCGGCGAGCACGACCCCTTCGGCGGGGCCGAGCAGGGCGCGGGCCAGCTGCGCCTGCCACCGCGCCACCACCGGGACCAGCAGCGTCAAGCTGAGGAGCGGCAGGGTGAGCAGAGCGCTGAGCCATGCCGAGGGCCACGAGTTCACCGCGTAGCCGAAGGTCATGAACTCCCCCGGCGGCAGGTGCTGCCACAGCGCCGGGGTCGCCAGCTGAACGAGCACCGACACCGGCAGCGCGACGGCGAAAACGCCCAGATAGATGCCGGTCAGACCGTGCGCGATCAGCCAGGCCACGTCGCGGCGGTTCGCCGGATCGGTGACCGCCGTGCGCACCCGCGAGCGCAACCCGCCGACGAGGGGCTGATAGCTCTCCTCGATCGGTGTGCCGAGTCGCTGTGCCGCCCTGCGCCGTTCGAACGAGACCAGCGGCCGGACCACCCGGAGCGCCTCCGGTACCGCCGGGATGCCGACCCCGATCAGGCAGAACGCGAGCACCAGGAGCAGGCCGATCACCGCGAACATCGCGGCCAGCGAGGTCACGCTGCCGACCGCCAGGTACCCGATCGCCCCCGGCAACAGCCGTAGCCGTGCCAGCGCGGAACGCAGGACCTCTTTCACCCTCGTCATGCTGTCAGAACATCAGTCCGCGAGCTGCGGACGGTCGCACCGACGGCCACCGCGCCGACCAACGAGCGGTCCGGCGCGGTGGCCACGGTGCCGGGTTCGGTCACGCAGAGCCTGAGCCGTCCGCCGGGCGGCGAGAAGCGTCGTCCCGCGCGCCGCCACGCTCCGGCGGTTCGATGACCTCGCCCCCGCCGAGCACCAGTCCCGCCTCATCGACCACGCGGGCCTCGCCGGCCGCGACACTCTCGTCGTTCTCCGCCGCCGCGGCGGCGTGCGCAGCTTCGATACCACCCGTCATCCGCAGCGGCACCTCCCGCCAGAACAACACCAGGATCAGCGCGATCAGCGCGACACCGGTCGCCGACAGGAACACCGTCGACATCGAATCGGCGAAGCCGATCTTGAACGGCCGGGCCAGGTCGGGGCTCAGCTGCTGGATGATCGAGCTGTCCTTCAGCACCTGTCCCGCGGCCGAAGTATCCTGCGCGAGTAGGCCTTTCGCCAGCGCGGCATCGGCCGGGTTGCTGCTGCGCGCACCCTCGACCACCGCGTGCTGGAACTGCGGATCGGCTGCGGCACTGCGCATTTCGTCCGAGATGTTCGGGGTCAGCTGCGCGAACAGGATGGACAGGAACACCGCGACACCGAGCGTGCCGCCGATCTGCCGGAAGAACGTGGCCGCGGCGGTCGACACACCCATGTCCTTGGGCGGCAACGCGTTCTGCAGGGCCAGGGTGAGCGGCTGCATCAGGTTGCCGAGGCCGAAACCGGTGCACGCCATGAAGATCATCGCGAGCCACAGCGGGCTGTCCGCGGTCAGATAGTGCAGCAGGAACAAGCCGAGCGTCAGCATGGTCGCGCCGATGATCGTGAAGGCACGGTAGCGGCCGGTCCGTGAAATCAACTGGCCGGACACGACTGAACCGGTCATCAGGCCGAGCACCATCGGCAGCATCTGCAGGCCGGCCAGCGTCGGGCTCGCCCCGCGCACCACCTGCAGGTACTGCGGCAGCAGCGAGATACCGCCGAACATGCCCGCGCCGACCACGAACGAGATCACCACGCCCAGTGCGAAAGTGCCGTTCTTGAAGATCCGCAGCGGGATCAGCGCCGCGTCCCGCAGGTTCTTCTCCACCAGCACGAAGCCGATGATGCCGAGCCCGCCGATCACGTAGCAGGCGATGGAACGGCCACTGCCCCAACCCCATTCGCGTCCCTGCTCGGCGACCACGAGCAGCGGCGCCAGGCCGATCGCGAGCACCAGCACGCCCCACCAGTCCACCCGGTCGGTCGACTTCGGCCGCTTGGGCAGCTTCAGCACGCGCGACACCACGGCCAGCGCGATCAGGCCGATCGGCACGTTCACCAGGAACACCCAGCGCCAGCCGCTGACGCCGAGGATCGTCTGCTGTCCGGCGAGCACGCCGCCGAGCACCGGGCCGATCACGCTGGACGTGCCGAACACCGCGAGGAAGTAGCCCTGGTATTTGGCACGTTCGCGCGGGCCGACGATATCGCCGAGGATGGTCAGCGCCAACGACATCAAACCGCCCGCGCCGATACCCTGCACCGCACGGAACGCCGCGAGCTGATACATCGACTGGGCCATCGTGCACAGCAGCGAACCGACGATGAAGATCGCGATGGCCAGCATGAAGAACTGCTTGCGGCCGAACATGTCGGACAACTTGCCGTACAGCGGGGTGGCCAGCGTCGCGGTGATCAAGTAGGCGGTGGTGGCCCACGCCTGCATCGAGTAACCGTTGAGGTCATCGGCGATGGTGCGGATGGCGGTGGAGACGATCGTCTGATCGAGCGCTGCCAGCAGCATCCCGAGCATCAATCCGCTCAGGATCACCAGGATCTGACGATGGGTGAAAGCCGGGGGCGCTGCCGCGGTCGGCGCTGCTGCGGTCATTTGTCGTTCTCCGTCTCGGTAAGGGCCTCGTCCCAGTTGCGGCGCATGGCGGCGATCATCTCCGGTCGCGTTCGCTCGAAATCGTCGACGAACTGCCGGAGCAGCTCGGCGAACTCGGCCCGGGTCTGCGGTGCCCACTTCGCCATCACCTTGCTCAGGTTGTCGTTGCGGCGTCGGCGGATCTGCTCCGCGACGGCGCGACCACGTTCGGTGACCACGAGCACGGTCGCCCGGCCGTCCGCCGGGTCGGCCTGCCGCTCGACGAGCTGCCTGCCGACCAGCTGGGCCACCTGACGACTGACCGTCGACGCGTCCGAGTGCAGGGCGGCCGCGAGTTCGCCGGAGCGCATCGGTCCGTCGAAACACAGCCGGATCAGGGCGCCGAACGCGGCGGGATCCAGCCCGTCCTTGGTCCACATGCCGATCTGGGCCGCGGTGCGGTCCCGGATCCGCTGCAAACGGGTGAGCTGCATCGCGATCGTGTCGATCGTCTGGTCGTCCACACCCTCACCTTTGCTTGCATCAATCAACTAGTTGCGCGATGCAAGTATGCAGACGGAACCGGAACTGGGGCAAGCGATAGACGGCGCTTTACTCGCCCTTGAACTCAGGAGCCCGCTTCTCGAACACCGCCTTGATCGCCTCGGTGAGATCCTCCGAGGGCAGGAACGCGGAGTTCCACGCGGACACGTAGCGCAGTCCGGTGGCGACCTCGTTCTTGGTGCGCTGATCCAGCACATCCTTCACACCCTGCACCACCAGCGGCGGGTTCGCGGCGATCTCGCGTGCGGTGGCGTGTGCCGCGTCCAGCGCCGCGGCCTGATCGGCGAACACGTCGTTGACCAGGCCGATCTTCTCCGCGCGGGCGGCGTCGATGTCCTTGCCCGTGTACGCCAGCTCGCGCAGATGCCCCTCGGAGATGATGCCGGGCAGCCGGTGCAGTGAGCCGATATCGGCGACGATCGCGACCTTCGCCTCGCGCAGGCTGAACTTCGCCTCGGCGCTCGCGTAGCGGATGTCGACCGCGGCGATCAGGTCCAGACCGCCGCCGATGCACCAGCCGGAGATCGCGGCGATCACCGGCTTGCGGCAGTCCGCCACCGCCGTCACCGCACCCTGCATCTTGCGCAGCTCGACCAGGAATTCGGTGCGCGGCGCGGCCAGCGCGCGATCGCCCAGCAGCGGGCCGAACATGCCGCTCATCGCGGGCAGATCGAGGCCGTAGGAGAAATGCGGGCCCGCACCCGTCAGCACGATCGCGCGCACCTCCGGATCCGCGTCCAGCCCCTGGAAGATCTCCGGCAGCTCCCGCCAGAAATCCGGGCCCATCGCGTTGCCCTTGCCGGGACCCGTCAGCGTCACCTGCGCGACATGATCTTTGATCTCGACGGTAAATGCCTGCCAGTCAGTCATTTGTACAGCGTATTCCAGAGGATGGAAGACGAACACACCTCTCCCGGGGCACACACCCTGACGCTTCGGCCACGACGCCCGCCGCACGGTGCCCCGGTGGCACCTGAATCCTGTTAAAGCTGCGCAAAATTGTTGCAGTGCAGTAGTTCCGAGCCGGTAGTGCGCGGATCATGGAACCACGTCATCGAACCTCACTTTCGGCTCGGAGGCCACCATGCTGATGCATCAGGGAATCGGTCTCGACCGGTTCAACGAATTTCCCCGCGCCCGCGCGATACACGCGCTTTTCGGCTGTTGCGGCAATGTCACCTGGGCGACCGAACTCGCCGACGCCAGACCCTTCCCGGATCGGGACGCGCTGCTGGCCACCGCGGACATCGGCCTGCTCGCGCTCTCGCCGGACGATCTGGATCGAGCGTTCGAAGCGGTTGCACACGAACAAGTCTCGGACCACAGCGTGTCCGAGCTGGCACGTTGCACGCACGCGCGGATCGCACAACTGCTCGGGCCGAGCGAGGGCTATCCGGAATACTGACGCATTCCCCGCGATCGCTCTACTCTGGTTTTCATGCGCAGGTCGACATTGCCACCGATCGCCTGCCGAGTCGCGGACACCCTCATCGCCCGAGGCCATCACGGTGTCATTGTGACCCAGCCGGCCCCGACGCCCACTGTCGCGGACGCGGCGCGCGCACTCGGCGTCGAGGTGGGGGCCATCACGACCGCGGCGGTGTTCCTGCTGGACGAGGATCCCGTGCTGCTGCTGGTTTCCGGCGCGCACGAGGTGGACCTGGCCGCGACCGGAAAACGACTGGAGGGCACGCTCACCCCGGCGCCCGCCGAGCTGGTCCGGCAGGTGACCGGCCAGCCGATCGGCGGGGTCGCCCCCGTCGGCCATCCCACCAACCTGCCCACCTGGGTGGATTCGGAACTATCCCGGCATCGCGAGGTGTGGGCCGCGGGCGGGCATCCGAACACTGTGTTCCGCACCTCTTTTCACGAGTTGGTGCGCATCACCGCGGGCCTGCCCATCGACGTCGTATAGGCAGCGCGCGCACCGGCTTTCACCAGTCCTCTCGGCGTGCCATGCGGTGTGCGAGGTCGAAGGTTCGGGCGGAAACCCCCGGGCGGGGGAACGCGAAGCGGACGAACCCGGCGTAGGTTGGCTAAGGTGACCGAGGCTGAACGACCCGTGGATTTCCAGATCCCCGACGATTTGAGCGGGATCACCGCCGAGCAGTTCCGCGCGTCCATGCGGCACTATCCGGCGGGCGTCACCGTGGTCACCTTGAATTCGCCGAACGGGCCGATCGGTTTCACCGCGACGTCGTTCGCTTCGTTGTCGCTGGCGCCGCCGCTCGTCTCGTTCAATATCGCGCACACCTCGTCCAGCCTCACCGCCCTGTTGGACGCCGGCTCGGTGGTCATCCATTTCCTCGGCGAACATCAGCGCCATATCGCGCAACGCTTCGCCCGCACCGCCGACGAGCGGTTCACCGATCGCTCCCTCTGGACCACCCTGGACACCGGCGAACCCGTCCTGCACGGCACCCCCATCTGGCTGCGCGCCACCATCCACCAACTGATCCCCCTCGGCGACCACACCCTCGTGGTAGGCCTGGTCACCCGAGTCCACGACAACACCAACGACTCCCCCGCCGCCGCCCCCCTCCTCTACTACAACGGCCGCTACCACCGCCCCACCCAACTGTCCGACTGAGCGGGGCTGTCAGGCGACTCGGGGCCGAACCTGCACAACCAGGTCGGCATCGAGCGCGTGAGCGAGTCGCTCGAGCACGATCAGGCTCGGGATAGTGCCACCGGCCTCGAACCGAGCCACCGCGGATTGCGTCATACCGGCGGCTTCAGCCAGAGTTGTCTGGCTCCAGCCTTTGCCTTCACGCATTTGCCGGACGGACCGTCCGAGTTCGTATGCCAGGCGCGCCGCTTCGAAGGCCTCAACAGCCCCCGGCTCCTGCATCCGCCGATTCTTGATCTCCGACCAGTCGCTGCGCTCAGCCATAGCTCTCATCCTCCTCGGCGGTATGCCGCTCAGCGATGCAGCGGTCGAGCGCCCGCCGGGCGCGCCCGACCTGTGCACGCTCACGCATTCGTGACTTTACGAAAACAGTGAGCATCACGATCCGGCGCCCCGGAGCGATCCAGTAGGTCAGCCCGACCGCGGAACCATCGAGGTAGAACCACAATTCGCGCAGCTTACCGTCCAGCTGGCGGGTATGGGGTTCGCCTAGCAGCGGCCCATGGTCGGCCAAGAGCTCGACATAGAACGCGGTGTGGGCGAACATGTCCGGCGGGAGTTCTTCCAGCCAATCACGCACCTCAGGTTCGAGCTCAACGATACCCATCCCATAGCGTTGATGCTATATAACAATTCGCTATGAACTGTCGGGTTTCGCGAGTTTTGGCAGACCGGTCAGTCGACGAGGCAGGGGGCGGCGCCGGTGGGGGCCTGGGAGGTGAAAGGGCGGGTTTCGGGGGTGGGGTTCCAGAGGCCGTTGGTGGTGGCGTAGTTCCAGGTGGGGCCGGTTCGGACGAGGGTGGCGACGGCGTCGATCAGGCGGTCGACGTGGGCGGGGGTGGTGCCGAGGCCGATGCTGGCGCGGAGCGCGCCGTCGAGGTCGAGGCGGGCGAGCAAGGGGTGCGCGCAGAAGCGGCCGTCGCGCACGCCGATGCCGTGTTCGGCGGACAGGTAGGCGGCGACGTGGCCGGGGACGAATCCGTCCAGGGTGAAGGCGACGATGCCGACGGTGTCGGGGCTGTCGTGCCAGATCCGCAGCAGGCGCACGCCGGGAATCGCGGCGAGGCCCGCGCGCAGGCGATCGGCGAGGCGGTGTTCATGCGCGGCAAGGGTTTCGGCGTCGATCTCACAGAGCGCGTCACAGGCGGCGGCGAGCGCGGCGGCGCCGAGCACGTTGGGCGAACCGCCCTCGTGCCGCTGCGGCGCGGCGGCCCACTCGACACCGGTGGTGCTCACCTCGCGGACCGCGCCACCACCGGCCAGGTACGGCTCGGCCCGGTCGAGCCAGTCCCGGCGGCCGACGAGCACGCCCGCCCCGAACGGCGCGTACAACTTGTGCCCGGAAAAGGCGATGTAGTCGATGCCGGTGTCGCGCAGGCTGATTCGGCGATGCGGGGCCAGCTGGGCGGCGTCGACGAGGATGCGGGCACCACACTGGTGCGCCACGGTGGCGAGGCGCTCGAGCGGCAGCACCTCACCGGTCACGTTGGACGCGCCGGTCACCGCGAGCAGCGCGGCGGGCTTGCTGCACAGCTCCGCGACCAACCGGCCGATGGTCTCCTCGACGGTCGCCGCGGCCTGCACCACCCGGCGTCCGTGCCGGGTCCAGGGCAGGAGGTTGGCGTGATGCTCGATGTCGAGCACCACGGTGTCTCCGGGTACGCAGGACGCGAGCAGGTTCAGCGAGTCGGTGGTGTTGCGGGTGAACACCACGACCTGGTCGTCGGCGGCGTCGAGGTAGCGGGTCACCGAACCGCGCGCGGCCTCGTAGCACTCGGTGGAGATGCGCGAGGCATAGCCCGCGCCGCGGTGCACGCTCGCGTAGAACGGCAGCAGCTGCTGCACGCGGTCGGTGACCTGGGCCAGCGCGGGCGCGCTCGCCGCATAGTCGAAGTTGGCGTAGGTGGTGGTTCCGCCCTGGACGAGCGGCACCCGCAGGTCGTCACCGGAAACCCGGGCGAGGGCGGCACAGGTCTGGTCCACAACAGCAGTCATCACGAAAATCCCGTCGGCTCTGGGACCCATGATCTGGAAGATTCATCGAGTCCGCGCTTGCCGCACCCGGTCGGGCGACGGCCCGGTCGTCACCCGGAGCACCCCACCGCGGAGGAGGGTTGCCGACCAGCAAGCCGGGGCTGAACGCTGGTACTCATGACCTGTCCCGAGATTGACAGACACCGCCCTGCCCTGTCAACCCGCGACCGGACACGCGCCCGCACCGCCGAAAACACCTTGCGCGGACGCCGGCCGAGGACCAGATTCAGGAAATGTCGCTTTCCCTGCTGCTGAGCTTCATCGGCGTGTGCATCCTGCTCTCGATCACCCCGGGCCCGGATTCGTTCCTGGTGCTGCGCTTCTCGATTGTGGACGCGCGACCGGGGATCGCCGCCGCGATCGGCTCGGCGGTGGGCGGCATCGTGTGGGCGGTGGTGGTCGCGGCGGGCGTCGCGGCACTGCTGGAACAGTCCGCGACGGCGTATCGCGTACTCAAGGTGGTCGGCGGAATCTATTTGGTGTACTTGGGGATTCGCGCATTGCTGGAACAGCGGCGGGCGCGCCGGGCCGGCCTGCACACCGACGACGCGGCGCAGGCCGCGGCGGGCGCCCGCGCGTCGGTTCGCTCGGCGTTCACCGCGGGCCTCGTCTCGTGCATGTTCAATCCGAAAGTGGGCCTGTTCTATCTCGCCGTGCTCCCCCAGTTCCTCACCGAGGTCACCTTCGCCAACACCCTGGTGCTCGGTGCCGTCGAATCCTCGATCGCCGCGGTAGAGATGGTGCTGCTGGCCCTGGCCGCCTCGCGCGCGGTCGCGCTGCTGCGCCGGCCGAAGATCCGGGAGCGGCTCGAACAGGCCAGCGCGGCCATCTTGGCGACTCTCGGAGTCGGCACGGCGGCCTCCGCGGCCTGATCCAGAGCGTCCCGAAACGCTCTGAGCTGCAAGATCACCCAGCCGATGAGCGGAATCACATCGCTGTGACCGCCCGGCCGTAGCGACCGGCCAGCGAACCCGCCGGGCAACCCGCCCACCAGCGGTTGCTTCGGCGTGTCCGCCGGAAACCGCCTCGACCTGCAACGACTCCGCCCGGCCCGTGGGACCCGGCCACCACGCCGGTGAACAACAAACGTCGACAACCCCGAGTACCGTGGACAACTGGTCACCGTGGTGTTTGCCCACTGGTAACCCGGCTATGACACAACAAGACCAGGGAAGTGCGAGGCAGGTCGAATGGGAGGTGGGCAGGGCGTCATGCTCCAGCCACAGGTTGATGCGACGGTGGACCCCCTGCTCCGCGGCACGCACACACCGCAGGCCCGGACTCTCGTCGACATTCTGACCGCGACGGCCCTCGCGCATCCGGACGCGCCCGCGATCGACGACGGCGACGTGGTGCTCAGCTACCTCGAACTCGTCGTCGAGATCGAGCAGACCATGGCGCGTCTCGCCACCGCGGGCGTGCGGCCGGGCGACCGGGTCGGGGTGCGGATGCCGTCGGGTTCCCGGCAGGTGTATCTCACCATCCTCGCGGTGCTGTACGCGGGCGCGGCCTACGTGCCGGTCGACGCCGACGACCCGGACGAGCGGGCCCAGCTGGTCTTCGGCGAGGCGCAGGTCACCGCGATCGTCACGGCCGCGGGCATCGAGACCACGGCCGCCGGAATCCGTGCCGCCGAGGGCAATTCGCTCGCCCCGCACGAGAGCACGCTGCCCACGCCCGCCGACGACGCGTGGATCATCTTCACCTCCGGCTCCACCGGGACGCCGAAAGGTGTTGCGGTCACACACCGTAACGCCGCCGCCTTCGTCGATGCCGAGGCGAATCTGTTCCTGCCGGACGCGCCGATCGGCCCGGGCGATCGCGTGCTGGCCGGCCTGTCCGTCGCATTCGACGCCTCCTGCGAGGAGATGTGGCTGGCCTGGCGTAACGGCGCCTGCCTGGTGCCCGCCCCGCGCGACCTGGTGCGCACCGGCGCCGACCTCGGCCCGTGGCTGGTGCGCCGGGAGATCAGCGTGGTGTCCACCGTGCCGACCCTGGCCGCGACCTGGCCCGCCGAGGCACTGGACGCGGTCCGGCTGCTGATCTTCGGCGGCGAGGCGGTACCGCCCGAACTCGCGGAACGCCTTGCGGGCAAAGGTCATTCGGAGCGCGAGGTGTGGAACACCTACGGCCCCACCGAGGCGACCGTGGTCGCGTGTGCCGCCCTGCTCGACGGCGAATGGCCGATCCGGATCGGCCTGCCGCTGGACGGCTGGGACCTCGTGGTGATCGACGCGAACGGAAACCCGGTGGGCGAGGGCGAATCCGGTGAGCTGGTGATCGGCGGGGTCGGCCTGGCGCGCTATCTCGATCCGGCCAAGGACGCCGAGAAGTACGCCCCGCTGCCCTCGGTCGGCTGGGACCGCGCCTACCGCAGCGGTGACCTGGTCCGTAACGACAGCGCGGGCCTGGTGTTCCTCGGCCGCGCCGACGACCAGATAAAACTCGGCGGCCGCCGCATCGAACTCGGCGAGATCGACAACGCGCTGCAGCACCTGCCCGGCGTCACCGGCGCCGCCGCCGCGATCCGAAGCACCAAGGCGGGCAACAAGATCCTGGTCGGCTACCTCACCGGGCCCGGCCCCGACTTCGACCTCAAAGCCGCCAGAGCCCAACTCACCGAACAGCTGCCGGCCCCGCTGGTACCGCGACTCGCGGTGGTCGCCGAACTGCCGACCCGCACCTCCGGCAAGGTCGACCGCAACGCGCTGCCCTGGCCACTGCCCAACAGCGCCGACGACGACGAGCACAACGAACTCACCGGCACCGCGCAGTGGGTGGCCGGACTGTGGGATTCGATCCTCGGCGGCGAAGTGGTCGATCTCGACGCGGACTTCTTCGACCTCGGCGGCGGTTCGCTGGCCGCCGCGCAGCTGGTGACCGCGCTGCGCGAACGTTATCCACAGATCACCGTCGCCGATCTCTACGACCACCCGCGCCTCGGCGCACTGGTCGAACTGCTGGAGCAGAGCACCCCCGCCGTCGCGGTCGAGGAGCGCGTGGTGCGCCCGACGCCGTTGCGAGCCCAGACGATCCAGGTGCTCGCGACCGTCCCGCTCACCACACTCACCGGACTGCAGTGGCTCACCTGGCTGGCGATCGTCGGCAATATCGCCGCCTGGTCCGGCTCGCTGCCCTGGCTGCCACAGCTGTCCTGGTGGTGGACACTGGTCGCGTTCCTGCTCTTCATCTCCCCGATCGGCCGGATGGCGATCTGCGTGGCGGGTGCGCGGGTGCTGCTGCGCGGGGTGCGGCCGGGACAGTACCCACGCGGCGGGCCGGTACATCTGCGGCTGTGGGCCGCGGTCCGGCTGGCAGAAGCCAGCGGGGCCGAAAACCTTTCCGGCGCACCGTGGATGGTGCCATTCGCCAGGGCGCTCGGCGCGAAGATCGGCAAGGGTGTCGACCTGCACACCATTCCACCGGTCACCGGCATGCTCGAACTGGGCGACGGGTGCAGCGTGGAACCCGAGGTCGACCTGTCCGGCTATTGGATCGACGGCGACGTAGTGCACATCGGGCCGGTCGTCGTCGGCCCCGGTGCGGTGGTCGGTTCCCGATCGATCCTGTTGCCCGGCACCAGGATCGGCAAGAACGCCGAGGTCGCGCCGGGCTCCGCGGTGTCCGGCAAGGTCAAGGCGGAGCAGGAGTGGGCGGGCTCTCCCGCCGTGAAACTCGGTAAAGCCCAGCACCGCTGGCCAGCGCACACACCCGACCGGGCGGCGCACTGGGTGGCGATCTTCGGCATCACCTCGATGGCCTTGGCCGCGGTGCCGATCCTCGGGCTCGGCGCGGGCGGCCTGTTCATCGCCTGGTTCATCCGCGACACCCGCACGCTCGCCGGTGGTTTGGGCCGCGCCTTCGCGATCCTGCCGGTGGCGACGCTGCTCAGCCTGGCCGTGTACGCCGCGATCACCATCATCCTGGTGCGGCTGCTCAGTTTCCGCCTGCGCGAGGGCTATCACCCCGTGCGCAGCCGGACCGGCTGGCAGGTGTGGTCCACCGAACGCCTGCTCGACGCGGCCCGGACCTTCCTGTTCCCGCTGTACGCGAGCCTGCTCACGCCGATCTGGCTGCGCCTGCTCGGCGCGAAGATCGGCAAGAACGTGGAAGCTTCTACGGTGCTGCTGCTGCCCAAGTTCACCGTCGTCGCCGACGGCGCGTTCCTGGCCGACGACACCATGATCGCCAGTTACGAACTCGGCGGCGGCTGGCTGCGGATCGGCGAGGCCAAGGTAGGCAAGCGCGCCTTCCTCGGCAATTCCGGGATGACCGCACCCGGTCGGCGGGTACCGAAAAACGGCCTGGTCGCGGTGCTTTCGGCCGCGCCGTCCAAGTCCAAGGCGGGCTCGTCCTGGCTGGGCAGCCCACCCGTCCGGTTGCGTCGTGCACCGGAAAGCAGTGATACCGCACGTACTTTCGATCCGCCACCGCGGCTGCGGGTGGCCCGCGGCATCATCGAGACCTGCCGGCTCATCCCGGTGCTGGTGACCTTCGCGATCGGGCTCGGCGTGCTGTTCACCCTCGCCTGGCTGGCGCACACCCTCGGCCACCTGCCCACCGCGCTGCTCTGCGGCGTGGTGCTGCTGGCCGCGGGTGCGGTGGCCGGCGCGAGTTCGGTGGCCGCGAAGTGGGCGCTGATCGGCCGGATCGGGACCGAGGAGCATCCGCTGTGGAGCTCGTTCGTCTGGCGCAACGAGGTCTCCGACACCTTCGTGGAAACCGTTGCGGCACCGTGGTTCGCGCGCGCCGCGACGGGTACCCCGGTGCTGAATCTGTGGCTGCGCGGCCTCGGGGCCGAGATCGGCCGCGGGGTATGGTGCGAGTCCTATTGGCTACCGGAGGCGGACCTGGTGACACTCGGTGACGGCGCGACCGTGGAACGCGGCTGCGTCGTGCAGACCCATCTTTTCCACGACCGCATCATGTCCATGGACACCGTCACCCTCGGGGCCGGCGCCACCCTCGGCCCGCACTGCGTCGCGCTGCCCGCGTCCACCATCGGCGAGGGCGCGACGATCGGCCCCGCCTCGCTGGTCATGCGCGGCGATACCGTGCCGCCGTCCACCCGCTGGTGGGGTAATCCGATCGCGCCTTGGTTCCGCGGCGACCCCGGAGCTGCCTCCTGATGCCGGGCAAGTTCTACGCGGAGCCCATCGATGATTACTTGCCACAGAACGGAAATCGAGGTTATCGGGTATCGCGGTACGAGCTGGAGCTGACCTACAAGGTCGCGAGCAATCGGCTGACCGGCCGGGCGGCGATCACGGCGGTGACCACCGCCGTGCAGCCGCGGTTCGCGCTCGACCTCGCCCAGGCGCTCACCGTGACGAAGGTGTTCGTCAACGGTGCCAAGGCCGCGAAATACGTGCACCAGCGCGGCAAACTGACGATCACGCCGCAGCAGCGGATCCCCTCGGGCGGCGCGCTGTCGCTGGTCGTGCAGTACGGCGGCACGCCACGACCGGTGCGCGGGCCGTGGGGCGAGGTCGGCTGGGAGGAACTCACCGAGGGGGCGCTGGTCGCCAGCCAGCCCAACGGCGCCGCGTCCTGGTTCCCGTGCGACGACCACCCGAGTTCCAAAGCCAGCTACCGGATTTCGATCACCACCGACACCCCGTACTACGCGCTGGCCAACGGCACGCTGCTGCGCAAGCAGACCAAGGCCAGCCAGACCACCTGGGTGTACGAGCAGGTGGAACCGATGTCCAGCTATCTGGCCACCATTCAGATCGGGGCGTATCAGAAGCACCGCATCGGTGCGGCGCTGGGCGCGGTGCCGATGCAGGCAGTGGTGCCGCCGCGGCTGCGCACCAACTTCGAACACGACTTCGCCCGGCAGCCACAGATGATGGAGTTGTTCACCGAGCGGTTCGGACCGTACCCGTTCGAGGGTTACACCGTGGTCGTCACCGACGACGAACTGGAGATTCCGATCGAGGCGCAGGGCATCTCGATCTTCGGCGCCAACCACTGCGACGGCAGGCGCGGCGCGGAACGACTGGTCGCGCACGAACTGGCGCACCAGTGGTTCGGCAACAGCCTGACCATCCGGCAGTGGCGCGATATCTGGCTACACGAGGGCTTCGCCTGCTATGCCGAGTGGATCTGGTCCGAAGCGGCGGGCGGCCCCACCGCCGATCAGCTCGCCCGCGGCGTCCGGCACAACCTGGCCAGGCAACCGCAGGACATCATCGTCGGCGACCCCGGGCCGCAGCGGATGTTCGACGACCGGGTGTACAAGCGCGGCGCCCTCGCCCTGCACGCCCTGCGTTTGGAGCTGGGCGACACCGCCTTCTTCGATCTGTTGCGCGAGTGGACCATTCGCTATCGGCACGGTTCGGTCACCACCGAGGAATTCACCGACCTGGCCGGGCATTACAGCCGGGTGCCACTGCGTCCGCTGTGGGACAGCTGGCTGAACGCCAAGCCGCTGCCGCAGCTGCCGCCCGCTCAGAACACCAGATAGCGCGACGCGAGCTCCTCGATGAGCGGATCGTCGTCGGAAACGCGGTTCAACGCTTCGAGATCGGATTCGACCGAGACCTGACGTGGGTCGTCGTGTTCGGTGTCGGGCGCGCCGTCCTCGGCCAGTTGGCGCTGTAGCTTCGCGCGGACACGGTCTTTCAGCGAGTCACTCATAGTGCCAGCTTGCCCGGTGCCGACGGATCGAACCGCGCACGGCGCGCCGTACCGGGCTAGACCGGGGTGAACCAGGTGCCCCACGGCGTATTTCGCAACACCGTGTAGGCCGTGAGCAGCGCGAAGAAGGTCCACATCGTCACGCGATTGATCGACGGCAGCCGCATCTTCTGCCCGCGCCAGGCCTGCCGGGTCCAGTCGCCCACCCACAGCACGAAGGCCAGCACCAGGGGAATCGCGAGCAGATTGCTGTGCAACGAGTCGAGCAGGTTGCCGTCGGTGAGGTTGTTGATCGCCCGCATGCCGCCGCAGCCGGGGCACCAGTACCCGGTCAGCGCGTAGACGGGGCAGACGCCATAGGAACCCTCGACGTGCGGATCCCGCACGTGCAGCAGCACGCCGAGCCCGACACCGACGCCTGCGACCAGCAGCGGAACTCCGACGCCGCGCCAACCGGACCGGGACGGGTGCGTGGCTCCCTCATGCGCCGCCGGTTCCGGTGCGACGTGCGTGCTTTCCACAGCACCAACCGTAACCGGGGTGCGTCGGCCGCCGCCACCACGGCAACGCGCCAGGGGCAGAACGGTTCTCGGGCCGGGTCGTTCCGATGATCACGATCCGGCCGCTTCAAGATCGAATAGGACCGCCGTTTCCGCAGGTAGAGTAGAATTCGGCCTGTGGATGCCGCTGGTTCTGCCCGGCTCGACCACCGCGCGATGAGCGCCGCTCGCAGGCTCGAATTCGGGCATGTGGGGCAATGGTCCGCAGCCCGGCACCACGATCTCGACGACAACTGTCCCCCGACGGTCGCGGTCGAGATCGATCCCGGCGACGGGTCCTCGCTCGTGGTTTTCGTCCCCGCCGACGACGGGGGTCCGCCGAGCGCCTTCCAGCCCGACGATCAGGTGTGTCTCGTCCTGCCGGAGGGCATCGCCGCGATGTACCCACCGGTCGACCCGCGGCTCGCGTAAGTCGTTACGGGATTGCCACTTTCAGAGGCTAACGGCGCGGTACCGGTGCGGCGATGAACCCACTGACCACCCTCTTTTACGCGGCTCTATTTGTGAAGAGAGACAGTGTCACTGCACTGGTTTACGGGTATTACTCCGTTGAGCCAGAATTTCCGCCGCGGTGCGCTTGCACTAGCAAGCACTGAGCTTGCACTGTACTGTGGCGGCAGACACAAAGGAGTGCTCGATGCTGGTGAAGTCGATGAAGACGCTGGCGGACGCCCGAAACGGCGCGCTGACCGCCGCCTACCGTGCCGGATTGCGATCCCGCACCTTTCGCACCGCGTCCCTGAACACCCCCACCGCCCCGCCCGAGGTCATCCCGGTGACCACCGTCGACGGCGCGCGGCTGCGGGTGCACGCCTACGGCCCCGCCGACGGCGACGTCATCGTGCTGATCCACGGCTGGAGCTGCAGCATCGAGTACTGGAATCCGCAGATCAACGCGTTCGCGGACCGCTACCGGGTGGTCTGCTACGACCAGCGCGGACACGGCGAGAGCCAGCTCGGCAAGCGGATGCCGAGCCGGGAAACCCTCGCCGACGATCTGGCCGCGGTCCTCGACGCCGTCCTGCGGCCTGGGCAGCGCGCCGTGCTCGCCGGACACAGCATGGGCGGCATCACGATTCAGGCCTGGGCCGCGCACTACCCCGAACAGGTGCCGCGCCGCGCCGCCGCGGCCATCCTGCTGAACACCACCTCGGGCAACATCCGCTACGACACCGACCTGCTCCCCCTGCTGAACAAGCAGCTCGTCGTGCAGAACAAGCCGATCACCTTGCTCGGCGCTCCGGTGCGGATGCCGACGATCCTCTCCGAGGCGGTCCTGACCTCCCCGGTTCCGCTGCCCGGCGGTCTGCTGGCCAGTGCCATCCTGAAGGCGCGCGTGATGTGCAAGCACGCCACGGCCGACGAGGTGAACTTCTCGCTGGGCATCGTGCGTTCCTGTCGGCCGCTCACCCGCGGCAGGCACGCCGCAGCCCTCGCCGATATCGATGTCAGCGACGCCGCCGCGCAGCTCGCCGTGCCCACCACCGTCATCGCGGGCACCTACGATCACCTGCTGCCGGAACGGATGTCCCGGCGCATCGCCGACGACCTGGCCCGGACCGGCCACCTCGCCGCGTACCACAGCTGGCCCACCGGACATCTCGGCAATATCGAAGCCGCCGACAAGTTCAACGAGGTCCTCGCCACCGTCGCCCGGCAGGCCCACCTGCCGGCCGCCGCCGCGGGCTGACCCCGCCTGTTCTCCTGGGCCGGTCAACGGCGCCCGGCTCAGGAGCACCGATTCCCGGCGCAGCGATGAGTCCCTCGATTTCACGGCGTCCTTACTGCTGAACGCGTAAGCACCCCTGGGAGAAGAGGTTCAACGAGTGTTGATCATCGCCGGTCACGCCAGAGTCGATGCCGACCAGCGCGACGCCTATGTCGCCGCATTCCACGACATGATCCACCGGTGTCGCGCCGCCCGCGGCTGCCTGGACATCGCCATCACCGCCGATTCGGTCGATCCGTCCCGCGTGAACATCTTGGAGCGCTGGGACAACCGGGAGAACCTCGAGGCCTGGCGCGCGATCTCCGATCCGCCGCAGACCGGCATCCCCTTCGACGCGGACGTCATGGAATACACCGTCGATTCGGCCCGTCCGCCGTTCGGCTGAGGTGCACCGATCCGGCCGATCCTGGAGTCGGCCGTGATCTGGACTACAATACGTACGATCGTTCGCCCTTATTGTCTTACGCTGAGGACATGACTTCCACTGACGTTCGAGTTGACGAAGATCGGGACCGGATGCGCGCAGTCATCGAAACCTTCTACGACCGCACCTCCGCCAAAGACATGACCGGCGTGCTCGACCTGTGTACCGACGATCTGCGGATGCGCATTCCGTTCGATCCCGTGGTGGCTGTCCGCGAGGTCAACGGAAAGGAGGTGCTACGCGGCATCTCGCAGCAGGCCTTGGAGATGTACGACTCCTACCGGCAGATCGTGACCTCCATCGAGCCGATGCTCGATCCGAACGTCTGGCTGGTGACGGTCAAGGGCGATCTCGTGGTCCGCAGCACCGGCCGCCCCTACCGCAACGACTACCTCACCGTCTTCCGCTTCCGGGACGGCAAGATCGCCGAATGGGTCACCTACCACGACCCGATCCGCCAGCTGGTCGCATTCGGCATCGACGAACTACCGGCCGCCGAGTGAGTCGCCCCAGAACTGGGGGCACCACCTGCCGAGTGCTAGAACGGCGAAGGTGCAGATCTTCCGTACCACCGGGTGTGCCGCCGCCGGGCATCCCGAGTTCACCGTGGTATTCGCCGAGAAACCACCCACGCCGACGGCCGTCGGCAGGATCCTGGACATGCTCGAGCGGACCGTGTCGCAGGGCGTCAGCATTTCCCCGGGAATGCATTTCCCGCTCGGGTGGCGGGTGCTCCGCGTCATCGATCGCCAGGACGGGACGCTCGGCTTCGAAGAGCGCGTCGTCGCGGATTTCTGGGAAGAGCACGTCGACCAGACCATGGGTGACCTGTGGTGGCAGACCGGTGCGGGCACGAAACTCGGTCTACCCGTTGATTTCTCGTCCGTCGGCGAGCAGCAGTCCGCCACCGTGCAGTCGTGCGCCTACGCTGCCGAGCTGCTCGTCCTGAACCGGATGGGGCCGGATTCACCGCAATACGGCAGCTGGTCGATGCGCTGCGGCATGGACCACGAACACGGGGACTGGATCCAGGTCGACCTGCACCAGCTCTCGGTGGCGTTCCCGTTCGTCACCCAATTCCTCGCGCTGCCACCGGAAACCGGGGTGTTCATCGAACGCGACCGGGTCGAGAAGACGGGCGGCCTGGTGGCCGAGGTGATGTATCAGGACACACCGGTGACACCGGACGGCGGCCTGCATTTCGGGCCCGCGCCCGAACCGCTGAACTTCGATCTCTGGGCGCGGTTCGCGATCGGGCAATCCGCTCCGGGCCTGTACCGCACCACGATCGGCGCCGAATATCGGCACCCGGAAATCGTCGCACGACTCAGCGAGCCCGCGCTACCGGATGTCGATGATGTGCTGGTGGAGTGGATTCTGGACGACTTCCAGCGATCCATCAGTACGGGCACACGCTTCACACCCGGCGAGCGGATCCGGGTCGGGTGGCGCACCCTGCGGATCATCGAACGAGCGGACGGCCTGCTCGGCCTGCACGAACGAGTGAGTACCGACGGGTGGGCGGAACATGTCGAACTGACCCTGCGGGAGACCTGGTACCAGCGAGAAGTCGCGGCGAGCCTCGGTTTGACCGAGGAGGACCTGGACTTCCCCGCCGAACACCAGTCGGCAGCCGTCGCGTCCTGCGTGCACGATCGACTGCCCGCGCTCGTGCTGGCCCGCGACGAAACCGACGACGCCCGGCTCTCGGGCTGGCGGGTCCAGTGCGCACAGGACCACGACCACGGTGCCTGGTCGTCCCGAACGCTCTGGGAGATAACGGATTTCGCACCATTCGCCACGCAGTTCCTCGCCCTTCCGGCAACCACGTCGCTGACCGTCGAGGCACCGCACACCACACCCTCGGGCCGCATCCGCACCCGTATCACCCTCGGCGGTCGCCACCGCGTCCCCAATCCCGGCTCCTACCTGGCGGTGCTCAACGCGGCGTCATAGCGTTGGCGGGCTGACACCACCTGGACAGTCGATCACCAGGTAATGGTGGCGGCAGCCTCTCGGCCGTTGCCGCCACCATTACCTGGTGATCAACCGACCATCTTCAGTCGTCCAGCGCGGCGAGCTTGTCCGCGAGCACCTCGCGTTCGCGGTCATTGCCGCACATGTCGAGCGCGCGGGCCAATTCGGCGCGCGCCTCTGCCGTACGCCCTAGGCGGATCAGTAGTTCGCCGCGCACACCGGGCAGCAGGTGCGAATCCGAAAGTGCTGCTGCCGAGCGCAATTCGTCAACGATGCGGAGGGCAGCGGCCGGGCCCCGCGCCATGGACACCGCCACCGCCCGGTTGAGCTCGACCACCGGCGAGGGGGCCAGCCGCCCCAAGGCCTCGTACAGCAGCACGATGCGCTCCCACGCCGTCTCCGCCACCGATGGTGCGACAGCATGACATTCGGCAATCGCGGCCTGCAGGCCGTATGCGCCGAGCCCGCGCCCGGCTCGTGCCGCGCGTTCCAGGGCCGCACGGCCCCGCTCGATCGCGGCCCGATCCCAGCGCCGACGATCCTGCTGCTCCAACAGGATCGGCTTGCCGTCGGGTGCGGTGCGCGCCGGGAACCGGGCGGCGGTGAGTTCGAGCAGCGCCAGAAGTCCTTGTGCCTCAGTCTCGTTCGGCATCAACCGGGCCAGGATCCGCGCCAAGCGCTGCGCTTCGCCCGCGAGATCGAACCGGATCAGCTCGCTTCCGGAACTCGCCGACGAGCCCTCGGTGAAAATCAGATACACCACGTTCAGCACCGACCCGAGGCGCGCGGCCCGCTCCGGCCCCGACGGCACCTCGAATCGCACCTTGGCCGCGGCCAAGGTCTTCTTCGCGCGGGTGATCCGCGCCTGCACCGTCGCCGTCGGCACCAGGCACGCGTTCGCGATCTCGTCACTGGTCAAACCGCCGATCACGCGCAGCGTCAACGCGATTCGCGCATCCCGGGACAGCGTCGGATGGCAGGAGATGAACATCAGCGCGAGGACGTCGTCGTCGATCTGGTCCGGATCCCACAGCACGTCGTCGGCGGTCTCGACCACCTCGCCACCCGATACGGCACCGCCCTCGCCCAGGTTGCGGGCGAGGGCCGCATACCGCTCATCGAGCGCGGCCCGCCTGCGGAAGCCGTCGATGGCACGCCGCTTGCCGACGGTCAGCAACCAGCCCGCGGGATTGCCCGGCACCCCGTCGCGCGGCCAGGTCACCAGTGCTTCGGCCAGCGCCTCCTGCGCCAGGTCCTCGGCGAGCGCGAAGTCCCCGGTGTAACGCGCCAAAGCACCGACGATGCGCGCGGATTCGATCCGCCAGACCGCGGCGACGGCCGCCCGTCCACTACGTTCGGCCATCGCCCGCCGTCCGGCTCAGAGCTGGCCGGTGGCTTCGCGCCACGCCCGCTCCTTCTGAATCCACTCGTTGTCCTGCGGGAACTCATCGATCGAGGAGACGCGCCGGATCTCGGTCTTGAAGCCCGGTCCGGCCATCGGCATCCGCTTGGCCCACTCGATCGCCTCCTCCTTGGACGCGACATTGAGAATGTAGAACCCGCCGAACAACTCCTTGGTCTCGCCGTACGGGCCGTCGGTGATGATCGGCGGCTCCGACGAATAGTCGACCACCACGCCCTCGGCCGGATCCTCGAGCCCCTCGGCTGCCAGCAGCACCCCGGCCCGCAGCATCTCGTCGTTGAACCGGCCCATGATCTCCAGCATCTTGTCGAAGTCGACCTCGCCCATCTTCGCGTAGGCCTCGTCCGTCGCCCGCATCACCAGCATGTACTTCATGATTCCGTCTCCTCGGTCATCATCCCGGGCCCCTTCTGGACCCTCTCATCCCTAGGTCGAACGGGGACCGGTCTCGATCGACACGTCCGCAAAAGTTTTTCCGGACGTCTTCGGGCGCCGGCTCCCCCGCCGCCGGACGCGGCGGTTCGCATCCCGCGTGTCGTACTCGAACCCGTTGCGGAAGAAGTGGTTTCAGCGCCTCAGAGATTGAGGCGGATGCGCACGCGACCGCCCGTCGAGTACATTGTCGCCGCTAGTACGAATATGAATGTCGTTACCGATACGAGAGGAGTGTGGCGGTGAAGATCGCCTTCGTCGGCAAGGGTGGCAGCGGGAAGACGACCCTGTCTTCGCTGTTCATCCGGCATCTGGTCGAGCGCGGGTTGCCCACCGTGGCGATCGATGCGGATATCAACCAGCATCTGGCGGCCGCGCTGGGTGCCGGGGAAGAAGAGTCACTGACCCTGCCGACCCTCGGCGCACACCTGCCCCTGATCAAGGACTATCTGCGCGGCGACAACCCCCGGATCGCCAACGCCGACGCGATGATCAAGACCACGCCGCCGGGATCCGGTTCACGGCTGCTGCGCGTCGTCGAGGAGAACCCGATCTACGCCGCGTGCATGCGCGATGTCGGCGGGGCGCGACTGATGGTGACCGGACCGTTCAGCGACGAAGACCTCGGCGTCGCCTGCTACCACTCCAAGGTCGGCGCGGCCGAGCTGCTGCTCAACCACATGGTCGACGGGGCGGGCGAGTACGTCGTCGTCGACATGACCGCGGGCGCCGACTCCTTCGCCTCCGGCCTGTTCACCCGCTTCGACCTGACCGCGCTGGTGTGCGAACCGACCCTGCGCAGCGTCGGCGTCTACCGCCAATACCTCAACTACGCCAAGGACTTCGGCATCCACATCGCCGTCGTCGGCAACAAGATCTGCGACGCCGACGACCTCGCCTTCCTCCGCGAACACGTCGGCGACAACCTGCTCTGCTGGACCGGCCGCTCCGCACACGTGCGCGCCGCCGAACGCGGCGACATCCGCCCCATCACCGACCTCGAACCCGAGAACCGCGCCACCCTCGCCACCCTCCAGTCCGCCCTCGACGCCCGCACCCGCGACTGGACCACCTACCAGCAGCAAGCCGTCGACTTCCACATCCGCAACGCCAACGCCTGGGCCGGCCCCGATCTCCTCACCCAAATAGACCCCACCTTCACCCTCCACCCCACCCCCTCCTAACCCCCTGCGCCCGTCCCGTTTCCCCGGGACGGGCGCGGGACGTAGAACTGGCGCGGCAGCACACATCTGCTACGGGAAACAGAGCGGACGCACGACAACAGAACACGCGCGGGCGATCAGCCTAGGAAGCGAACGAACCAGAAGTGGTGCGAGAACCCCACGCAACCAGACCTGTCGTGGGGTGAAGTTTGTGGAGCCGCCTGGGGGAATCGAACCCCCGACCTTTTCATTACGAGTGAAGCGCTCTACCGACTGAGCTAAGGCGGCGTGCCTTTCGGCGTGGCGAGTCTATCGTCTTCGGGGGTGGATCGCGAAAACGGGTGGTCAGGGGGTTTGGGCGGCCATGAGGGCGGCGGCGAGGGCGGCCAGGGCGAAGCGGGGTTTGACGTTGAGGTCGAGGGCTTCGCGGCAGGCCAGGACGGCGTCGATGGATTGCAGGAGCCCCTCGGGGCGGATGCGGCGGGCCAGGTCGTGGATCTGGTCGGACATGTCGGGGTGGGTGAGGGCCACGCCGGAGCCGTTGCGGGCGGCACCGAAGCGGACCGCCAGCGCGTCGCGGTAGACGCCGGCCACGTCGATGAGGGCACGGTCGAGGGCGTCGCGGCCGGTGCGGGTGGCGCGGGACTTCTGGCGGCGTTCCAGATCTTTCAGCACGCCCGCGGAACCCCGGGTGGCGCCGGCCGCACCCTTGCCGGTGCCGCCCGCGCCGAGGGCGGTCGCGAGTTCTTCGCGTTCCCGGTCGTCGCGGGTGGCGCTCATCTGCTTGGCTTCGTCGTCGGCCGCCTTGACCAGTTCGTCGGCGGCGGCGTAGGCGGCACCGGGCTTCGAGGCGGCGGCGACCAGCGCCAGTGCGCGCTGCCGGCGGGCGCGTGCCTCCCCGTCGGTGGCGAGGCGGCGGGCCCGGCCGACGTGGCCGCCGCTGATCGAGGCCGCCCAGTTGGCGGTTTTCTCGTCGAGGTTGTCGCGTTCGCGCAGGACGTGCGCGATGGCGGGCACCGACGGGGTCACGAGGTGCACGTGCCGGCAGCGCGAACGCAGGGTGATCGAGATGTCCTCGGGGTCGACGGTCGGCGCGCACAGCAGGAACACGGTGCGATCCGGCGGCTCTTCGACCACCTTCAGCAGGACGTTGCCCGCGGCCTCGGTCAGGCGGTCGGCGTCTTCGATGACGACGACCTGCCAGCGGCCGGTGCTCGGCCGGCGCGACGCGACCTGCACGATCTCGCGCATCTCCTTGGTGCTGATGCTCAACCCCTCGGGGATGACGCGGCGTACGTCGCCGTGCGTGCCCGCCATGGTCGTCGTGCAGGCATGACAGCGGCCGCAGCCGGGCGACCCGGGATCGGTGCACTGCAACGCGGCCGCAAAGCACAGTGCCGCAACGGATCTCCCGGACCCGGGCGGGCCGGTGAACAGCCACGAATGCGTCATCGCGCCTTCGACGACGTCGGCACGGGCCGCGATCGCGGCAGCCGTCAGCTCGGACTCGACCGCATCCTGGCCGACCAACCGATCGAAGACACCTGCCACGCCGTACACCCTAGCGGCCCGCACCGACACCGATCGCCGGGCACGGGACACACCCGTCCCTATTGACCCGCGTGCCACCCGGGCGGATCCTCGAGAAGGAGGTGCAATCACCGTGCGAATTCTCTTGATCACCGGCGATGCGGCGGAAGACCTCGAAGTCATGTACCCGTATCAGCGTCTACTCGAAGAAGGGCACGAGGTGGACATCGCGGCCCCGGCCGTGAAGAAGCTCCAGTTCGTGGTGCACGACTTCGTGGACGGCTTCGACACCTACACCGAAAAACCCGGGCACAGTTGGCCGGCCGATGTCGCGTTCGCCGACGTCGACCCCGCCGCCTACGACGCGCTGGTGGTGCCGGGCGGCCGAGCGCCGGAATACCTGCGCAACAACCCCGAGTGCCGGCGCCTGGCCCGGCATTTCGCGGAGGCGGGCAAGCCCATCGCCGCGCTCTGCCATGGACCGCTGATCCTCGCTGCCGCAGGCGTTTTGACCGGACGCTCGTGCAGCGCGTATCCGGCGCTGGCCCCGGACATCGAAGCCGCGGGCGCGAAATTCGTCGACAGCGAGGCCTACGTCGACGAGAACATCGTCACCGGCCGCGCCTGGCCGGATCATCCGGCGTGGATGCGCGAATTCCTCAGGGTGCTGGGCAAATAACGGTTCAGCGCGAGTAGGTGCTGTTCGCGCCGTCGAGTTCCTCGCGGATGATGTCGGCGTGCCCGCTGTGGTGCGCGATCTCGCGCAGGATGTGCAGCAGCGTGAAGCGGACGGTCCACCAGACCCGTTGCGGCGACCACGGCGCGGTCGGCGTGGGCACCGAGGTGTCCAGACTGTCCACCGTGCGGATCAGCTCCGCCGTCGCGGCCGCGACCTCGTCCCACTCGGCGAGCAGCCCCGCGACGGTCTCGCCTTCGGCCATCACGTATTCGCCCTCGAACCGTGCCGGATCGATCGCGGCGTTCTCGTCCCGTTCGACGAGCACCGTGACCCAGTGCCGCTCGCAGCTGATCAGATGGTGCAGCAGGCCGCCGAGGGTCAGCTCGCTGACCGTGGTGCGCTTGCGGGCTTGGTCGTCGTCGATGCCGCGCAGAGTGATCCGGAACAGGTCTCGCTGGTCGGCGAGCATGCTGATCAGGTCTTCGCGCTCTTGGTCGGCCACAGGTACATCCTTTCGCGGGTCGTGCACTCGAGACCGTACTACGGCTCCAGCATCCGACCCGCGAACTCAGGAATTCCCGACGCCCGTCTTCTTGGTCGCCGCCTTCTTCGCGGCCGACTTCTTGGCGACCGTCTTGGTGGTCGTCGACTTGACGGCCGTCTTCTTGGCCGCGGTCTTCTTCGCCGGCGCCTTCTTCGCGGCCGACTTCTTGGCCGCCTTCTTCACCGGTCCCCGCGCGCGCCGGTCGGCGAGCAACTCCATCGCCCGCTCGGGGGTGATCGACTCGATCTCGTCGCCCTTGCGCAGGGTGGCGTTGGTCTCGCCATCGGTGACATATGGGCCGAAGCGGCCGTCCTTGATCACCATCGGCTTGCCGGAGGCCGAGTCGTTGCCGAGTTCACGCAACGGCGCCGCCGCGGAGGCCTGCCGACCCCGGCGCTTCGGCTCGGAGTAGATCTTTAGCGCCTCTTCGAGCGTCACGTCGAAGATCTGGTCCTCGCTGGTGAGCGAGCGAGAGTCGGTGCCCTTCTTCAGATATGGGCCGTAACGTCCGTTCTGCGCGGTGATCTCGTCACCGGTGGCCGGGTCGGCGCCGACCACCCGCGGCAGCGACAACAGCTTGAGTGCGTCGTCGAGCGTTACGGTGGCCAGGTCCATCGACTTGAACAACGAGCCGGTCCGCGGCTTGGGTGCGGCCGCCTTCTTTGCGGTTTTCTTTGCGGGCGTGGCGGTTTCGTCCGCGGCGGGCTCGGGTAGCACCTCGGTGACGTACGGGCCGAAACGTCCTTCCTTGGCGACGATTTCGTGCCCGGTCGCCGGATCGATACCCAGCGAGCGACCTTCCTGCGGGGTGGAGAACAGCTTCTCGGCGACCTCGGGGGTGAGCTCGTCCGGCGGCAGATCGTCGGGCAGATTGGCCCGCTGTGACACCGAATCGCCTTCGGGGTCATCGGGATTCGGGACCATCCGCTCCAGGTACGGCCCGTACCGGCCCACCCGGACAACCACGTCGCGGCCCGCCTCGTCGGCAAACAGCTTGATGGAGTTGACTTCTCGCGCATCGATATCGTCGAGCCGCTCGCCGACCATCTTCTTCAGACCGCCGGACCGCGCGACCGAACCTTCCACGCCGGTGTCGCCACCGAAATAGAAGTTGGACAGCCAACTTCCGCGCTGTTCGCGACCGCCCGCGATGGCGTCGAGGTCGTCCTCCATGCCCGCGGTGAAGTCGAAGTCGACCAATCGGCCGAAATGTTCTTCCAGCAAACCGATTACGGCGAAGGCCACCCACGACGGCACCAGCGCGCTACCACGCTTGTACACATAGCCGCGATCGAGGATCGTCTTGATGATCGACGAGTACGTCGACGGACGGCCGATGCCCAGTTCTTCGAGCGTCTTGATCAGCGACGCCTCGGTGTATCTGGCGGGCGGATTCGTGCTGTGCCCATCGGGATTCAGCTCGACCGCCGTGACGCCCTGGCCTTCGCTGAGCGCGGGCAGCCGCGATTCGGCATCGTCGGATTGACCGCCTGCCTCCTCGTCCACGCTCTCCACGTAGGCCTTCAGGAAGCCCGCGAAGGTGATGGTGCGGCCGGAGGCGGAGAACACGCATTCCTCGCCGGTACCCGCGACGCCGGTGATCCGCAGCGTCAGCGTGGTGCCCCTGGCGTCGGCCATCTGCGAGGCGACCGTGCGCTGCCAGATCATCTCGTAGAGGCGGAACTCGTCGTTGTCCAGCCGCGCGTGCAACTGACCCGGGGTGGCGAACGTGTCGCCGGCCGGGCGGATCGCCTCGTGTGCCTCCTGCGCGTTCTTCACCTTGCGGGTGTACTGGCGCGGCGTCGGATGCACGTATTCGGAGCCGTACAGCTGCGTTGCCTGCGAGCGAGCCGCGGCGATCGCCGACTCCGACAGCGTGGTCGAGTCGGTACGCATATAGGTGATGTAGCCGTTTTCGTAGAGACGCTGCGCGACCCGCATCGTGCGCTCGGAGTTGAAGCGCAGCTTGCGCCCCGCCTCCTGCTGCAACGTCGAGGTCATGAACGGCGGATACGGCTTACGCGTGTACGGCTTCGCCTCGGCGGAGGAAACCACCATGTCGACGCCGTCCAGCGCCTGAGCCAGGCGGCGCGCATGCGCCTCGTCGAGCACGACGACACCGGAGGCGGACTTGAGCTGACCGTCGGAATTGAAGTCACGGCCGGTCGCGACGCGCGCACCGGCGACGCTCACCAACCGCGCGCCGAAGGTCCGCGGGTTGCTGGTGTCGCCGTCCTCGCCGGGACCCGCGTCGAGTTTCGCGGCGATATCCCAGTATTCGGCGGACCGGAACGCCATCCGCTCGCGTTCGCGCTGCACGATCACCCTGGTTGCGACGGACTGCACGCGGCCCGCCGACAGCTTCGGCATGACCTTCTTCCACAGCACCGGGCTGACCTCGTAGCCGTACAGCCGGTCCAGGATGCGGCGGGTCTCCTGCGCGTCGACCAGGTCGTTGTCGAGGTCACGCGTATCGGCCGCGGCCGCCTGAATGGCCGCCTCGGTGATCTCGTGGAACACCATGCGCCGGACCGGGACCTTGGGCTTCAGCGTTTCCAGCAGATGCCAGGCGATGGCCTCGCCCTCGCGGTCGGGGTCGGTGGCGAGATAGAGCTCGTCGGCGTCCTTGAGCAGGCTCTTGAGCTCGGCGACCTTGGCCTTCTTATCCGGGCTCACCACATAGATGGCCTCGAAGTCATGGTCGACGTCCACGCCCAGGCGCGCCCAGGACTCGCCCTTGTACTTGGCGGGCACGTCCGCGGCACCGCGCGGTAGGTCTCGAATGTGTCCCACCGAGGCCTCGACCGTGTAGTTACGGCCGAGATAAGGCGCGATCTTTCGGGCCTTGGTAGGGGACTCGACGATCACGAGACGACGCAGGGGACGGCCCTGGTCGGCTGCACCGCGGTCTCGTGTTGCCACCGGCGAATACACCTTTCCTGTCGACCCGCGCGGGGCGCTTACCGCGCCGACACGGGTTTGGGGCAAGCGACGACGACGGCTGGGCGTCGCCACCAGACACGGTTATACCTTGACGCTACGTGTGGCCCAGTACTTGCGACTTGAACCACAGAGCGTACGCGCGTCACTGGGAATCAGTATGCCCTGTCTTTTCACCGCGGCTACGCCACGGCGTGTTCACAAGGTACTTCGCCCCAGCACGGCGGGTTGTGCCCTACCCCGGATATAGCTCGTCCCCCACCTCCGTTACCGGCGGTGAGGGACGAGTGTTGGATTGCGTCGCTCAGCTGAGCGCGCGAACTCCGGTGGCCTGCGGGCCCTTGGTGCCCTGGCCGACCTCGAACTCGACCTTCTGGTTCTCTTCGAGGGTGCGGAAGCCCGACCCCTGAATTTCGGAGTAGTGGACGAAGACGTCAGCGGAGCCGTCCTCGGGCGCGATGAAGCCGAACCCCTTCTCCGCGTTGAACCACTTCACAGTTCCCTGTGCCATTCTGTTCCTTCTCTTTTCTTACCGGAACGGCGGACAACTGGGTTCGTCCACCGGGTCCGTTCCGACCGCTGTACTGTTGGTTCCCCCTGCAGGAAAGCACCAAGCACACCGTTCGCAACATCGATCCTGCTGACGGTTTGGACTTTGGATCCGTCCCTCGAACACAGAAGCTTGCGACCAGGAACCAGTGAACCATGTCTTCGAGCAATTCAACAGTCGAGTTACCGACAATTTGCAAAAAAGTTGATCTTGCGAATGCGCAGGTGAGGGACACAATGCCAGAATCCAGACTTCAGGTTCGTTTGCCTCCCGATAACCGAGTCCGCGTATGGCAAACAGCCTGTGACCCAGGTCGCTATTGGGTATCGAAATGGCAGGTGAGGGTTCCTAACCGCACACGTTTCACACTTTCCCAGCGTGTCGTGGCGCGCGCCGCATGAATCCAACGGCCCCTAACACCCGAACAGCCCAGTACGAGAGCCTCAGCTACGGGACATCGTTGCTGAATCGTGTCCTGGCGGAGGGGACCGGTTCGGACGCCCGATTGACCCACGCGATCGAACTCCCGGCACGTGCCGCCGCCGTCACCACCTGGCCCGATTGGGCATCGCCGGAGGTGGTGGCCGCATTACAGGACACGGGCATCGACACGCCGTGGAGCCATCAGACCCGCACCGCCGATCTCGCCTTCGGTGGCGCGCACGTGGTGGTCAGCACCGGCACAGCATCCGGCAAATCGCTGGGCTACCAGCTGCCCGTCCTGACCGCGCTGCAACGAGACCCCCGGGCCACGGCCCTTTATCTGTCGCCGACCAAGGCGCTCGGCGCGGACCAGCTGCGGGCCGTCGGCACGCTGACCCACGAGGGGGCGCTGCGCGATATCCATCCGGCCACCTATGACGGCGATACGCCGGCCGAGATCAGACAGTGGGTCCGGGCCAACGCCCGCTGGGTGTTCACCAACCCCGACATGCTGCACGTCGGCATCCTGCGCTCGCATCAGCGCTGGGTCAGGGTGCTGCGCAGGCTGCGCTACGTCGTGATCGACGAATGCCATGCCTACCGGGGCGTTTTCGGTTCGCACGTGGCGTTGGTACTGCGCAGGTTGCGGCGCATCGCGGCGCACTACGGCGCCGATCCGGTGTTCGTGCTCTGCTCCGCGACCACGGCCGAGCCCGCCGCGGCCGCCGCGCGGTTGATCGGAGCGCCCTGCGCCGCGGTCACCGAGGACGGCTCCCCGCAGGGCCCGCGCACCGTCGCACTCTGGGAGCCACCGCTGCTCACCGCCGTGACCGGGGAAAACGGTGCTCCGGTGCGTCGGGCCGCCACCACGGAGGCGGCGCGGATCATGGCCGATCTGGTGGTCGAAGGCGCACGGACACTCACCTTCGTGCGCTCCCGTCGCGCCGCGGAACTCACCGCGATGGACGCCCGGCGGCTGCTACTAGAGGTCGATCCGAGCCTGGCCGAACGCGTCGCGGCCTATCGCGCGGGATATCTGGCCGAGGACCGGCGGGACCTGGAACAGGCGCTGTCCGATGGTTCGCTGCTCGGCGCGGCGACCACCAACGCACTCGAACTCGGCGTGGACATCGCCGGCTTGGACGCGGCGGTGATCTGCGGTTTTCCCGGCACCGTCGCCTCGTTCTGGCAGCAGGCGGGGCGGGCCGGACGCCGCACCCAGGGCTCGCTGGTGGTGCTCGTCGCCAGGGACGATCCGCTGGACACCTACCTCGTGCACCACCCGGAGGCACTGCTGGACAAGCCGGTCGAGGCGACGATCACCGATCCGCACAATCCCTATGTCCTCGGTCCCCAGTTGCTGTGCGCGGCACTCGAACTACCGCTCACCGACACCGAAGTGGACGAGTTCGGCGCCGGCGAGATACTGACCGAACTCGCCGCACAGGGACTGATCCGACGCCGTGCCGTCAGAGGTGCCGCGGACCGCGGACGCTGGTACGTCACCGCGGAGACGCAGCCGCACGACGCCGTCGACGTGCGCGGCGGCATCGGCACGCCGGTGGCCATCGTCGACGGGGAAACCGGCAGGCTGCTCGGCACCGCCGACGCGGGACGGGCGCCCGCGACCCTGCATCAGGGCGCCGTCCATCTGCATCAAGGCGAGTCCTACGTGGTCGACGAACTCGATCTCGAGGACGGCGTCGCGTTCGTGCACGCCGCCGAACCCGGGTGGACCACCAGTGCCCGCTCGGTCACCTCCATCGCCATCGACGCGATGACCGAGCAGCACCGGCACGGTCACGTGACGACGGCGTTGGCCAAGGTCAGGGTGACCAGTCAGGTGATCGGCTATCTGCGCACCCTGGTCACCGGCGAGGTCCTCGACCTGGTCGAACTCGATATGCCGGAGCACACGCTGCCCACCAGGGCCGTGCTCTACACGGTGAGCCCGGAGTTGTTGGCGCTGGCCGGGATCGAACCGGCGGCGGTGCCCGGCGCGCTGCATGCCGCCGAGCACGCGGCGATCGGACTGTTGCCGCTGGTGGCGACCTGTGATCGCTGGGATATCGGCGGTGTCTCCATCGCCGAACATCCGGACACTGGGTTGCCGACCGTGTTCGTCTACGACGGCCAGCCGGGCGGCGCGGGCTTCGCCGAGCGGGGGTTCGCCCAGCTGCACCGTTGGCTCTCGGCGACCCTCGACGTCATCGACGCCTGCGCCTGCGCGGCGGGGTGTCCGTCCTGTGTCCAGTCACCGAAGTGCGGGAACGGAAACCACCCGCTGGACAAGGCCGGCGCGGCGCGGCTGCTGAGCGCGGTGCTGGCCGAGCTGGCGGTTCGGTGACGCCGTCGCGCCTTCCTCGTGACGAGGTCGAGCCCGAGGTGTGATCAGATATCCATCTGACCTGCATGGGCGGCCGCAGCGCGAGGCGCGGCGGCCCGAGCACGGCCACCCACCGCCGAATAAAGAGGAATGAATTCAGGTTAACTACGCTATTGCCGACATCGTCGTCTGCGTACATGCGCATTCATCCGATTCTTTATCCGGACCCCTGCGGACAATTGTCCCCGATGAAATTAATCGGCCTGGGGAATTACCGATTTCCGCTACTCGCGACAACGTTCTCACAGCGAACACACACTCTGATCTGTCTCACTTCACAACTGGGCCTGCTCGTGCGACTGCGCGCACCATCCGAACACCTAACAGACCTATTGGTACATTCCGTTCGACAATCACCGTCGCATCCCACTCGGCGACCTCACAGCCGCGCACCCGAGCGCCCATCCGCCGCGCCACCTCCGTCGCCTCCGCACACCCCACCTCCACCCCCTCCATCAACCGCGCCGCCGCCGCGAGCGCCGCCAGATCCGCCGCCGCCTGCGCACGATGCCGAGTGACCACCGCCACGCCCACCTGCCCGATCAACAGTGTCACCGCGATCAGCCCGGCCAGCGCCAGACAGGCGAACACAGTCGCCGCACCTCGGTCATCGTGTCGGAGACGTGCCCAGCACGGACAGGGGCGATGGCGTCGGTGCCGTCCGAAGACACGGGTCAGAACCGCGAACACAGTCGCCACCTCCCTGGTCCGAGACGTGCCCCGGAACCGCACAGTCCGACAGCGTCGGTCCCGTTCGAAGAGGCGAGTCAAGCTGGCGAACAACGTCGCTGCACCCCGGTCTGCTTGTCCGATAGGTGTCGAGAACCGCCGAGGCGGACAGCGTCGGTCCCATTCGATGACGCCGACAAGGCTGCGGGGTACGACATACCGCGTGCTCGAGGGCTTCGCCGCCTTCTCCTGTGCTTTCCTCGGCAGGCACGAGCCCACCGGGACACCGCTGACCAGTGGGTGGCATCGACGCCCGCGCACAAGGCGCACACGCTCACCCACTGAGCCGCGCCAACTTCGCAGGCGAGATCGACGCCCGCGCTCGAGGTGCACACGCTCGGTCATCGAGCCGAGCCTGGTTCGGAGGCGACATCGACGTCCGCATAAGGCGACCCGCTCACGCACCGAGCTGAACCACGTTCGCAGGTGCCATCGACGCCCGCGCACTAGATGCAAGTGCTCGCTCATCGCGCCGAGCCGGGTTCGCGGGTGGCTACGGCATCGGCGTGCAGGGTGAGCAGTGGGAGGAGTGGGGCGCGGGCGGTAACCCGGGCGATCACGTAGGTCCCTTCGGTGCGGAGTGAGATGTCGGCGGAGGGCGGGGCGACGCGGTGGGCGGCGGTCAGGGCGTTCGCCTCGTCGCCGCGGGCCGCAAGCCGGGCCGCCTCGCGGGCAGCGTCGACGCAGCGCACCTGCGCCGACGCCGCGAGTAATGCACCTAGGCACAGCACCACCGCCACGATCACAGTGGCGAGGGCGATTGCCGCCTCGACCGTGACCGAACCACGGTCATCGCCGAGATCTATTCCACCGCAATGATTTAACTGGGTCTGCTCCCTGCTCAGACGGCGGTGTTCAATGCCCGATCGATGATCCGCGTCAACGCGTTCACGATGCTGTCGCCCGTCACGACGCCATACAAGACCGCGCCGAAAGCCGCGGCTGCGATAGTGCCGATCGCGTATTCGGCTGTGCTCATGCCGTCTTCGGCAACCGCCGCCCGCAGCATCCGCACCCGCGCCTCCATACAGACAGCCCGCACGCCGCCGACCGTGCTGTGCACTACATGCCCGATTCCCACCTGACTCCCCTCTCATTCCGCCCCATGCGGCCGCTCCGCACAGGCACGTTCCCGTCGCCCGGTCAACCGATCCTTCGTCGCCAATCCCCGGGCAGGTTCCCGAAACCGAAACATTCATATGCACCACTCCCCCTCGCTGCTGCTCGCTTCTGTCCTGACCACACACCCCGCTGCGTGTCGCGGGTTCATAGGAGGCCGCCGTCCAGTACGCGACCGGCCAGGCCGATTACGACCGGGACGATGCCGAGGCAGACGAAGGCCGGTAGGAAGCACAGGCCAAGGGGGCCGCCGATCAGTACTCCGGCTCGCTCGGCGCGGGCGGCGGCCGCGTCTTCCACTGCGGCTCTGCGCTGTTCGGCCAGTTCGCCGACCGCGACGGCGAGGGAGGCGCCGGAGCGAGCGGAGCGTCGCGCCATCCGGGCCAGTGACTCGATCTCTTCCGCACCCGCGCGGCCGCTGCCCTCCGCGGCTGCCCGCTCCCAGGCCGTAGTGGCGTCCGCGCCGAGAGCGAGCAAGTCAGCGGCGCGCAGTAAAGCGGTACCGAGCGGCTCAGGCGCGCCGGACGCCACCGCCCGAGCCGCCCCCGCCATCGGCAAACCGGCTCGCAGGCAGGCCGCCAGCAAATCGAACACGGATGCAGATGCCAGCGGGTCGAGGGACTGCCGGTTGGTGGGCGCGGCGGCCTGCACAGTTGCGCCCGCCCAGAGCGCCCGCCACCGCCGACTCACCGCCACCCGGCCGGGCAACAACACCAGCGCCACAGCCAGCAACAACACCGGCACCTCGGGATACCCCACGTCGATCGCAACACCCCCGCGACCAAGCGAGTGCACCACCACTTCAGAACCGCACAGCAGTCGACTCATCCGAGCACCCCACTAGTCCACGCGTCTGCCCCGACGTGAACGGTGCACTCCACCACTGCCGTCAGCTGTTCAGCACCGACACCTTTCGGGCCGACCAACTCCGTCAGGGGCACACCGGCACCGGCCAGTGGTTGCTTCACGCAAGCAGCCCTCGCACGAGAGGCATTTGCCCATGGGCCAACGACGCAGGCCAGCGCCGCTACCGACCGGTTCATGCGAACACCTCGCGGGCTACGACAACGGTCCGCAGTTGAACGACGCACGCCAGAGTCGCCCACAACCGCTCCACACCAACGTCTTTCGGGCCGACCACATCCGCCCAGGGCACACCGGCACTGGCACTGGCACTGGCACTGGCACTGGCCGAAACTCGACTCATACGAGCCGCCTTTGCAGGGGAAGCGCCTGCAGCTGTGGCGAACAGCGCCCACCGCGAGCTGATCATGCGAGCACCTCTCGGGACGAGCGCGTCTATCCAGCGCGTACCGGTGGCTGCCGGTGGCTGCTTCATGCGGGCGGTCTTTGCGGGAGACGCATTGGCGGGTGTGTGGGGCGGGGCGCACGGGGAGTGGTTCATGTGAGCGCCTTTCGGGTTATGGCGTCTGTCCAGAGGAGGCCGGTGCAGGCCAGGGCGGCGCCCAGCGGGAGGAGGATGGTGCCGGTTGGGGTTGCCAGTAGGACGTGGAGGGGGGCGGCACCCATCAGGTGGCCGAGGGCTAGGCCGAGTAGCGGGAGGGCTGCCAGGACGGTGGCGGTGGCGCGGGCGCCGGCGAGGGCGGCGGTGGTGCGGCTGTGGAAGCGGATTCGGCCGGACAGGTCGGTGCGGGCGGCGGAGAGGAGTTCGGCCAGCGCGAGACCGTGCTGCTCGGCGACCTGCCAGGCGTCTGCGATACGCGACAATTCCACCGCGACAACGGAATCGGAGTCTCGGAGCCCTGCGGCGGCCGATCCGCCCAGCTTGCTGCGGCCTGCGCTGACCGCGAACGCTTTCGCGGATTCGCCGCGCGCTTCGGCGGCGGCGAGCGCGGCGGCGGCGCTCGGGTGCGCGCCTACCCGGAGTTCGCCGACGACTGCCTCCAACGCGTCCAGCAGGTGCGTGCGTTCGAGATGTCTGCGCTGATCGCGACGCGCGCGCCGGACCCGGAACCCGACGGTGCAAGCGACCATCGCGGCCGCGAGGAACGGACCCGGCCCGACGAGCAGCACGGCCAGCACCATCACGACACCTGCGCCGCGAAACATCCGGCTGCGTTGCCGACGTCGCGTGCCCGCTCGCCGCACGAACACCGACGCGAATCGACGACGCGACAACGACACCGGGGCCACCAGCAACGCCACAGCGAGACACATCAACGCGCCGATCATCACCCCACCACCGAACAATGAGAACCCTGCTGTATGAACACCCGCGCAAACCGGCTGCGCGACAACGACACCGGCGGCACGAGCCACGCGGCAGCAGGACCTACCAACCCGCTGACCATCAGCTCACCACCCAACGATGACGACCCCGCAGCTTGATCGCCAGGGTTAACCGGCTGCGCGACAACGACACCCGAGCCTTCGGCAACGCCATAGCAAGAGCCAACCTGCCGCCGACCATCGCGCCACAGGGACAAGAACTCCACGACACAAACCGACAGCACGACAACGAAACCGCGCCGCAGCAAGGAACATCAACGCGCCGAACACCACCCGACGCCGACAACCCCGGCGCACGATCACTACGGCGAACCGATGGCGTGACAACGACACCGGGGTTGCGGGCAACCTGCGAGCAAGGCACACCAGCGCGGCGATCAGTGCCCGTCGCCGGACGGCATGAACGGCATGTCCAGCACCACACCTCCTCGTGGAGGATGCAAAGGCGCAGTGGCACTGGAGGATTCGTAGTCACCATTGGCGAACACCCTGATCGCTGATTGCGGCGGGTCCGTAACCCTTGGGCTGGGATCGCGCCGGTGTGCATCAGCGGAGTCTTTCGTCGAGGAGTTGCGAAAGGTCTTCGGCGGCGGGGGCGGGGGCGGTGGCGTGCCAGGCGGGGGTGATGTGGACTTGGTTGTCAGGGCGGCGGTGGAGCAGGCCGATTTCGCGGAGTCCGCGGGTTCCGTCGGGGCGGCGGTGGACGTGCAGGACGATCTGGATGGCGGCGGCGAGCTGGCTGTGCAGGGCGGCGCGGTCCATGCCGCCGAGGGCGGCAAGGGCTTCCAGGCGGGCCGGCACCTCCTGGGGCGAGTTCGCGTGGACGGTGCCGGCGCCGCCGTCGTGGCCGGTGTTCAAGGCGGTCAGCAAGTCGACCACCTCGGCGCCGCGTACCTCGCCGACCACGATGCGGTCCGGCCGCATGCGCAGGGCCTGCCGTACCAGGTCGCGCACGGTGACCGCACCGACACCCTCGACGTTGGCGGTGCGCGCGACCAGTCGCACGACGTGCGGATGCGGCGGCGCCAGTTCGGCCGCGTCCTCGACGCAGATGATCCGCTCGTGCGGGCTCACGATGGCGAGCAGTCCGGACAGCAGCGTGGTCTTCCCCGCACCGGTACCGCCGACCACCAGAAAAGCCAGCCGGGCGCGCATGATTCGTTCCAGGAGGCGTTTGGCGTCGGCGGGCACCGCTCCGGCTGCGGCCAGGGCATCCAGACCTTGGGTGGCGGGCCGGAGCACCCGCAGGGACAGGCAGGTGCCGTCGTGCGCGACGGGTGCGAGCACGGCGTGCAGGCGGACGCCGAACGAATCACCCAGGGCCGCTCCGGTTCCGGACAATTTGCCGTCCACCCAGGGTTGCGCGTCGTCGAGCCGCCGACCGGCGGACAACGCCAGCCGCTGCGCGAGCCGACGCACCGCTGCCTCGTCCGGGAAGGTGATCGAGGTCTTCTCCAGACCGTGCCCACGATCTATCCACACCGCATCCGGTCCGGTGACGAGAACATCGGCCACCTGCGGATCGTGCAGCAGCGGTTCGAGCAACCCCGCCCCCGTCATCTCGGTCTGCAACAACCGCAGTGCCCGCAGCAGGTCCGTATCGCCGAGCACGCCGCGGGCCTCGGCTCGGATCGCGGCCGCCACCCGAGCCGGATCCGGTTCCCCGGCCGCACCGGACAGCCGCTCCCGCACCCGATCCAACAACTCCGAAGTCACCAGCGCACTCATCGCCGCCCCCGCTCCGAACTCCCGCAACCGGCCGTCCCGAATGAGAGGTCACCCCGCGCGCCTGACTGCCCAGCGCCGAGACCCCGTCGCTCGCACCGGTCACATACGGACAGCGAGGCAAGCCGCGCGCGAACCGTGATGTTCATCGGCGCTGTCCAGCCGGTGCGCTCAAGACGCTGAGCACGGCGTCCGCAGCTTCCCGCAACGGTCCACGGCGCACGGTGAGGCCGCGACGTTCCAGCTGTGCGGCGAGTCCCGCCTGGGCGCGCACCGCCGCGAGCAGCGGCAGGTCCAGTACCTCCGCTACTTCGGGCCCGCGCAATCCGCCCGGAGCGGGCCCGCGGACTATCAAGCCCTGGTTCGGGTTTCGTCGTGCGATGTGCGCGGAAACGGCTTCCGCGGCGGCGACGGCGCGCAGCTTGGCGGGCACCACCAGGACGACGAGGTCGGCGGAGTCGAGCATCTGGTCGGCGTGCGGGCCCCGTTCGCCGGAAATGTCGCAAATTACCAAATCGCCTGCGGCACGGCCTGCTTCGAGGACCGCGCGGACGGCGGCGGGCCCGATCTCGCGCGGCAACCGGCCCGCACCGCTGCGCCCGCAGGACAGCACCGCGAGCCCGGAGGCGGCGGCGGGGAGCGCGGAGTGCAGTGCGGCAGCGGAGACCCGGCCGTCTTCTACGACCAGGTCCGGCCAGCGCAACCCGGCGCTCGTCTCGATGCCGAGCAGCAGGTCGAGACCGCCGCCGAGGGGTGCGCCGTCGACCAGGATCGTGTCGTGACGGAACTCTTCGGCGGCGGCACGCAGCGCCGTCGCGGCGGCCAACGTCGACGCGCCCGCGCCGCCGCCTGCCCCTGCCACGGCGACCACGATGCCGTCTCCGTCACGGTGCTCGCCGTACTCAGCAAACTTCTCGATAAGTCCTACGGCGGCGCCCGGCAGCGCGATGACTCGTTCGGCGCCGACTGCTGCCGCGGCCTGCCAGTCGGCCAGTGCCGGTTCCCCATCGGTGACCAGGATTACGCCGACGCGGCGCAGGTATGCCGCAGCGACGGACTCGCGCGCGGCGATGGTGTCCAGGATCACCAGCGGCGCACCGGCCCACGCGGGTCGGCCGACCGGGAGCTCTTGTTCGTCGAGTGTGCGTTCGGCCGCGGCGGCGACGCGGCGCACCTCGTCGCGCAGCCGTGGGTCGTGCAGGAGCACGAGGGCCGGTGGCGTGCTGTTGTCCGGCGCCGCTTCACGATTCATGCAGTTGAGCGTCGCCGAATCGGCGGGCCGACAGAAGGGGCACTATGCCGAATGTGGATAACTCGGGGGTGTGGAGAACTGTTTGTTCCCGAGCAGGGACCCGACCGTCCCCTGAATAGAGGACGGCCCCAGCCGGGGGGGGAGGAGGCTGGGGCCGTCGGGTTCAGCCCCGGGGGGTCGGGCTGAACGCGCCTGGACCATGTCCAGGTGCCAGCAATACTACACCCAAGCCCCGGCCACAACGCAAGTCTGTTGTCGGAGAACTTTGTGAGCCTCGCATGCTCCACATTCGCTGAGCAAACTCCCCGCTCGCGGCCACCGATCGGGCCCGGACAGCACCGTCGGCGACGGGTCACAGCGGGCCGCCTATTCTGGTCGGGTGGACTCACCCCACGCGAACGGACGCGTCGCCGCCTTCTTCGATCTCGACAAGACCGTCATCGCGAAGTCGAGCACGTTCGTCTTCAGCAAGCCCTTCTACGCACAGGGGCTGCTGAATCGCCGTGACGTGCTCGAAAGCAGTTACGCCCACTTCCTGTTCATGCTCTCCGGCGCCGACCACGACCAAATGGAGCGCATGCGCGCCCATCTGACGAACATGTGCGCGGGCTGGGATGTCGAGCAGGTGAAAACCATTGTGGCCGAGACGCTTCACGAGCTGGTCGATCCGCTGATCTACGCCGAGGCCGCCGATCTCATTGCCGACCACAAGATCCGGGGCCACGACGTGGTGATCGTGTCGGCCTCCGGCGAGGAGATCGTGGGACCGATCGCCGAGGTGCTCGGCGCGTCCCATACCGCGGCGACCCGGATGGTCGTCGCGGACGGCAAGTACACCGGCGAGGTGGAGTTCTACTGCTACGGCGAAGGCAAGGTCGCCGCCATCGAAAAGCTCGCTGCCAGTGAGGGTTACGACCTCTCGCGCTGCTACGCGTATTCGGATTCGATCACCGATCTGCCGCTGCTGAACGCGGTCGGCCATCCCACCGCCGTCAATCCGGACCGCAATCTGCGCCGCGAAGCGGTGGCCAAGGGTTGGCCCATTCTGACGTTCTCCAACCCGGTGTCGCTGTGGGCGCGCTTCCAGGCGCCCTCGTCCACCACCCTTGCGGCCACCGCGGTGGTGGGGCTGAGCGCGCTGGTCGCCGGCGCGATCAGCTATCGCCTGCTGCGCAAGCGGAGCTGAGTTTTAGCCACTGCGCACCGCGGCGCGAGGCACGCTGTTCGAGGGGAAGCGGAGCGCTTGCCGGGCAATGTGCAGTCCACGTGCGACACCCGGACGCGACCAGGCATTTAACCACGAAACGCCGACCGACACGCCGCTAATCGAATGTGCGCTGAGGTCTTGATGTGAGGGTGGTCACAGGTGTAGAAAGGTAACTACGGAAGGGTCGGAAGGCCAAGGCAGGACCGGAAGAGAAGGTTCCAGTCTCCCAGCCATCCTTCCCAGCACGGGCACCAGGCACCCACGCGGAGCGCGCCGCGACAAGGGCAGAAGCGTTGTGGGCCTGCGAGATTCGGGTTTCGTCGGCGAGGGCCTCGCACAGGTTGCGGGGATGAACCGCCGGAGTTCGGATTATCGCCGAGGCCGATAGGAACACAACCCACTCAGCACGCTTGGTAACCAGGTAGTCCGTGCTACGCGGGCGGTGAGGTCGGAAACGACACGCCGCCCGCTTTGATGTGTGGGGGGGTGGTTCGCGCTGGGTCTGGGTTTCGTTCCCGCCTGAGGGGTGGGGTGGCCAGCGGACCCGCATCAAGTTTCGCTCCGCCCGAGGGCGGGCAGTGCGGCGGACCCGCGCCCAGTTGGCGCATCGCTTCTGAGTTCTCGCACCAGTTCTGTCTTGTCGCACCCGCTGTGCCAGGGCAGAAGGGGTGCGGGAGCACGGAAGTAGTGCGGGAAGCTTGCGGTTGAGCGGCGGGCTGGGTGGCGGACCGCGCCAATTGCCGCACTGCTTCTGTCTTCTCGCACCGGTTCTGTGGTCCCGCACCCCCTCTGCCCTGGCACAGCGGGTGCGGGAGCGCGGAAGTGGTGCGGGAAGGGTTGCGACTAGGCGGCGGAGTCGGCGATCGAGGTGGCTTCGCGGGCACCGTCTTCGAGGGCGCCGCAGCAGAGGATGACCCAGCTACCCACGGCTTCGGCTGTGCCGGTGCCGAAACCGGCGGCGGTGTCGAGGTAGGACTGGCGGCGGCGGAGCCAGAAAACTTCTGGCACGCCGAGGCTGTGCGGGTCCAGTCCACTGGACACCGCGACCAGGCGGGACGCGGCGCGCGCCACCACACCGTCGGCGGTGCCGAAGGGTCGCAGGGCAAGCAGCTCGCCGTGCACCACGGCGGCGAGCACCGGGGCGGGCGCGCGGGAACCGACGACCGTCTGCGCGAGGAGATCGAGACGCTCTGCCACTCCCCCGTCCGCGCGCGGCCTGCCGAGCAGCTCTTCGTCGGCAACCAGATCCGCGGCGGCAAGTAGGTGCAGACGAGCAAGGGCCTGCAATGGTGCCCGCTGCCAGGTGCCGACCAAGTTGCGCAACGCGTCGCCGTCCAGCGCCTGACCGACTCGCAACGATCCGGCCAGGATCGGATCGGCGACGTTGCCGTCGGCGGGGAGTTCGGTGCTGCCGCCGTCGATGGCGGCGGACGAGCGGGCCGCCCGCACCGCGGCCTCGGCGGCGGTGGTCGGCCAGCCGCGACGATTCGCTTTGTGCCGGTGCACCGCGGCGAGCGCGTCCCTGGCACGGTCGGCGGCGGCACGCACGCCAGGCAGATCGACGAGGGGCTGTAGCGGATCGGTCACGGCATACGAGGCTACTTGCGGGGCGCAGAGTGCCGGGCGATGGACTCCTCGATCTCGGCCAGCATCCGCAGCTGCACCGGCGTCAGCAGATCGGTGAAACGGTGGCGCACCGAGGCGTGATGCGCGGGGGCCGCGGTCTCGAGGGCGCGCCGACCGGCGGCGGTGAGCAGCACGTCGTCGCCGCGGCCGTCCCGCTCGCACGGCTCGCGGGCGATCAATTCGCGCCGCTCCATCCGGCCGAGCTGCCGGGACAGTCTGCTGTGCGGCCAGCGCATGTGGGCGGCGAGGCCGCTCACCCGGACGCACTCCGCGGTCTCGGCGACCTCGGCCACCGCGGCGAGCACGTCGTAGTCGGGCATCGACAGACCGGTGCTGCGCTCCAGATCGCGGGCGATCTCGGCGTCCACGAGCAGACGCATCCGTTGATACGCCGCCCAGCCTTCCTCGGCGGCCCGGCGCTGGGGCGATCCGAGCGCGGCAGATTCAGGCGCAGCAGTTCCGGGCGCAGCAGATCCAGGCGCGGCAGATCCGGCCGCAGCAGATCCAGCCCCGACAGATCCAGGCGCGGCAGGCCCAGACGCGGCAGATCCGACCGCGGCAGGTCCAGGCACGGCAGCTCCGAGCGCGACAGGTCCAGACACGGTGGATTCGGTCATGCACCCAGTCTAACGCGACTTGTTTACATGTAACGAATCTTCGGCTACGGTTCTCGTTACATGTAACACACCTGGAGGATGTACAGATGCAGGGCAACGAGCGGATCGTCGAAGTCAATGGAATTCGCCTGTGCACAGAGAGTTTCGGCGATTCGACGTTGCCGCCACTGCTGTTGATCCACGGTGCCGCGGAATCCATGCTCGCGTGGGAACCCGGCTTCATCACCGGGCTGGTCGAGGGTGGACGACGAGTGATCCGGTACGACACAAGGGATTCCGGGCAATCCACCACCTTCCCGGTCGGGGCACCCGGCTACGATCTGCGCACGCTGGTCGCCGACGCGGTCGGCCTGCTGGACGCACTCGGCATCGAACGCGCACATATCTTCGGCATGTCCCAGGGCGCGGCCACCGCCCAGCTCATCGCGCTCGATCACCCCGATCGGGTGCTCTCGCTGGTCCTCGCCTCCGCGTCGCCGGGCGGCCCCGGCCATCAGAACCCGGACCTGCCGGGGATGACTCCCGAACTGCTGGCGTACTTCTCGGCCGAGGCCCCGGTACCCGACTGGTCGGACCGCGCCGCAGTCGTCGAGTACCTGGTCGAATCCGAGCGCCCGTTCGCGGCGGCGAGCCGCGTCTTCGATACCGCACACCGCACCGAGCTGGCGGCCCAGGTGGTCGAGCGGGCAGCCGATATCGCGGCGCAGCTGACCAATCCGTTCCTGCTGGACGCCGGTGCGCCGTGGCGGGATCGGCTCGGCGACATCACCGCGCCGACGCTGGTGCTGCACGGCACCGAGGACCCGCTGTTCCCGCTCGAGCACGGAAAGGCTTTGGCCGCAGCGATTCCCGGCGCGGAACTGCTGCCCTTGCCGGAGACCGGACACCAGGTGCCCCCGCCGTGGCAGTGGGATGCGGTCGTGCCCGCCCTGCTGGCGCACACGGCCCGGAGCTGAGGGCTCAGCACCCGGACGGGCCACACACGACCCGGCATACTGCGGGCGAACGCCTTGCCCGATCGCGAGCACCTGCGGCCGAAGGTCGAGCTCAGGCCGAGAACGAGAAAGCGGCTCACCCCGTAGCAGGGTGAGCCGCTGACCTCCGACGAGCTGATCCTCAGCCCGCCAACGTTTCTCAGCCGGCCAGCAGATCCCGGCCGGGGATGGCGTCGAGCAGCCGCCGGGTGTACTCCTCCCGGGGCGAGTCGAAGACCTCCTGGGTGGAAGCCGCCTCGACCACCTTGCCGCTCTGCATGACCAGCACGTCATCGGCGATCTGGCGGACCACCGCGAGATCGTGGGTGATGAACACGTAGGACAGGCCGAGTTCGGCTTGCAGGTCGTTCAGCAGCCGCAGGATCTGCGCCTGCACCAGCACGTCGAGCGCGGAGACCGCCTCGTCGCAGACCACGACCTCGGGCGAGAGCGCGAGCGCGCGGGCCACCGCGACGCGTTGGCGCTGACCGCCGGACAGCTCGTTGGGGTAGCGCCGCATCACCGAGGACGGCAGCGACACCTTCTCGAGCAGTTCGCGGACCGTCGCCTCGCGCTCCTTCGGAGTGCCGATGTCGTGCGTGCGCAACGGCTCTTCGATGGTGCGGAAGATCGAGTACATCGGGTCGAGCGAGCCGTACGGATCCTGGAAGATCGGCTGCACCCGCCGCCGGAACGCGAAGGCGCCCTTGCGATCCAGCTTCGCGACCTCTTTGCCGTCGAACAGCACCTTGCCCGAGGTCGGCTCGAGCAGGCCGAGAATCATCTGCGCCACGGTGGATTTGCCGGAACCGGACTCGCCGACGATCGCGGTGGTGGTGCCGCGCCGCAGCCGGAACGAAACATCCTGCACCGCAGTGAAATCCGTCGATTTCCAGGGCGTGCTGCCGCGGATCTGGAAGACCTTGGTGAGGTTCTCGACCACCACCACGTCGTCGGAGGCGGCCGCGATCTCGGTATCGGCCGCGGCGATCTGCTCGGCGACCTTCTCGGCCTGCTCGCGGATCTCGATGCGCTGCTTCACCGACGAAAGCCGCTGCGAGGCGAGCGAGGGCGCCGAATTCACCAGCCGCTTGGTGTACAGGTGCTGCGGCTCGCGCAGAATCTGTAGCGCGGGACCGGATTCCACCACCCGCCCGCGGTACATCACCACCAGGTGTTCCGCGCGCTCGGCGGCCAGGCCGAGGTCGTGGGTGATCAACAGGACGGCGGTGCCGAGTTCGGCGGTGAGACCGTCGAGGTGGTCCAGGATCTGCCGCTGCACGGTGACGTCCAGCGCCGAGGTGGGTTCGTCGGCGATGAGCAGCTTGGGCCGGCAGGCCAGGCCGATGGCGATGAGCGCGCGCTGGCGCATACCGCCGGAGAACTCGTGCGGGTACTGGTTCACCCGCCGGCCGGCGTCGGACATGCCCGCCTCTTCGAGCAGTTCGATCGCCCGCTGCTTGGCTGCCTTGCCCTTGGCGATGCCGTTGGCCTCCAACGTCTCCCGGATCTGGAAGCCGATCTTCCACACCGGGTTGAGGTTCGACATCGGGTCCTGCGGCACCAGGCCGATGCCGTTGCCGCGCACCGCGATGACGTCCTTCTTGGAGGCCGTCGCGAGGTCCTTGCCGTCGAACAGGATCGAGCCGGAGGTGACCTTGCCGGTACCGGGCAGCAGATCGATGATCGCGTGCGCCGTGGTCGACTTACCCGAACCCGACTCGCCGACGATCGCGACCGTCTGGCCGGGGTACACCTGCAGATTCACATCCCGAACCGCAGGAATCTTCTTCCCCTCGGACGTGAAACAGACGTTGAGATCCTTGATTTCGAGTAGCGGCGTTTCCGCGCTCATCGCTTCCTCGCCTTCGGGTCGAGGGCATCGCGCACCGCGTCGCCCAGCATGATGAAGCTCAGCACGGTGAGCGCCAAAGCCGTTGCGGGATAGAACAGGATCGCCGAGGTGCGGATCTCCTTCTGCCCCGAGGAGATATCGGAGCCCCAGGACACGATGGTGCGCGGCAACCCGACGCCGAGGTAGGACAGCGTGGCCTCGGTGACGATGAAGACGCCGAGCCAGATCGTGGTGACCACGATCAGCGGACCCGCCGCGTTCGGCAGCACGTGCCGGATCAGCGTGCGTATCCGCGAGACACCCAAAGCCTTTGCCGCCGTGACGTAATCGCTGTTTTTCGCCTGGATCACCGCGCTGCGGGCGATCCGGGCCGCCTGCGGCCAGGTGAACGAGGCGAGGATGAGGATGACGGTCCAGATGGTGCGGTCGTCGAGCAGCTGCATGATCACGATCGCGGCGAGCATCAGCGGGATCGCGTAGAAGATCTCCGAGACGCGCGAGACGATCGAGTCGAGCAGGCCGCCGTAGAAGCCGGACAGCGCGCCGAGGATGCCGCCGATCAACACGAACATGATCGTCGAGCCGACGCCCGCCATCACCGAAGCCCGTGCGCCGTAGACGGTTCGGGCGTAGATGTCGCAGCCCTGCTTGTCGAAGCCGAACGGGTGACCCGCACCGCGCGGGTCCATGCTGAAGTCGCCGTTGCAGTAGCGCGGATCCTGGCTGGTGAACAGGCCCGGCCAGATCACGACGACCAGGATGAACAGGATCATCAGCGCCGCGACGATGAAGATCGGGTTGCGCCGCAACTGCCGCCACGCGTCGTACCAGATGCTGGTCGGAGAGCCGCCGTCGACGACCATGTCGGTGGCGAGCACCTCGACCTCGTCCGGCGGTGCGACGAAGTAGACCTGCCTGCCCCGCGCCGCGCTGTCGGCGAGGTCGATTCCTTTTTCGAGGTCAGGCATAGCGGATCCTCGGGTCGAGTGCGGCGTACAAGAGGTCTACGACCAGGTTCGAGACCAGGAAGATGATGATCAGCACGGTCACGAACGAGACGACCGTGGGCGGCTCGCCGCGGGTGATCGCCTGATACATCGTGCCGCCGACGCCGGGAATGTTGAAGATCCCCTCGGTGACGATGGCGCCGCCCATCAGCGCGCCGAGATCGGCGCCGAGGAAGGTGACCACCGGGATCATCGAGTTGCGCAGGATGTGCACGGTGACGACCCGGCGCCGGCTCAGGCCCTTGGCCGTGGCGGTGCGCACGAAGTCGGCGGTCATGTTCTCCGCCACCGAGTTCCGGGTCAGGCGCAGCACATACGCGAACGACAGTGACCCGAGCACGAAGGCCGGGACGAGCAGTTCGGTGAAACTCGCTTTACCGGTGACGGTCACCGGTGCGATCCCCCACTTCACGCCGAGCAGGAACTGGGCGAGGAAGCCGACCACGAAGATCGGGACGGCGATCACGATCAGGCTGATGACGAGCATCGTCGAGTCGAAGAGCTTGCCCTTGCGCAGGCCGGCGACCAGACCGAACACGACGCCGAAGACGGCCTCGATGAACACGGCCATGAAGGCGAGCTTGATCGTGATCGGGAAGGCCCGCGCGAGTTCGTCGCGGACCGGCCTGCCGGAGAAGGCAGTGCCGAAGTCGAACGTCAGAATGCCCTTCAGGTACAGCAGGTACTGCATGAAGAAGGGCTGGTCGAGGTGGTACCGGGCGCGCAACTGCGCCTCCACCGCGGGGGTCATCGGTTTGTCGCCGGCGAGGGCGTGGATCGGGTCGCCGGGGACGAGGAATACCAGGGCATAGATGAGCAGCGTCGCCCCGAGGAACACGGGGATCATCTGGAGCAGACGCCGCACGACATACCAGGCCATTTCGTCTCCTGGGTCGGAGATGAGCCGCGCCGCCGGAGCAGGCGCGGCTCATCTGGCGGCTACTTCTCGATGTTCTCGAAGTCGAACAGACCGTTCCAGGCGAGGTTCGCCTTCACCTTCTCGGAGCGGCCCGCGGCGGCGATGTAGTCCAGCACCGGGATGTCGGCCATCTGGCTGAGCATCATGGTCTGCGCCTGCGCGACGATCTTGTAGGACTCCTCCTGCGTCGGCGCGGCCAGCGCGGCGTCGAGCAGCTTGTCGAACTCGGGGACCTTCCAGTCGACGTTGTTCGTCTCGGAGTAGCTGTAGTACTGCGAGGTGAGGAACTGCAGCATGGTCGGGTAGTCGCCCTGCCAGCCGTAGCGGAACGCCTTGTTGATGGTCTTGGCGTTGACCTCGTCGCGGATGTTCTTGAACGTCGGGTACGGGGTGCCGATGGCGTCGATGCCCAGGGTGTTCTTGATGCTGTTCGCGACCGCTTCGATCCAGGCCTGGTGGCCGCCGTCGGAGTTGTAGGCGATCTCGTAGCGACCCGACCACGGCGACATGGCGTCTGCCTGGGCCCACAGCTTCTTGGCCTCGTCCGGGTTGAACTTCAGGAACTCCGAGCCCGGCAGGTCACCGCGGAAGCCCGGCAGCGAGGCGGAGGTGAAGTCCCGCGCCGGCAGGCGGGTGCCGTGGAAGATGTTCTGGCAGATCTGCTCTCGGTTGATCGCCATGGACAGGGCCTTGCGGCGCAGCACGCCTTCTTCACCGCTGAAGTGCGGGACGTTGGCCTGGATGCCGATGTGCTGGTTCTGCGCGGTCGGCTTGGTGATCGCGCGGTCGCCCAGGTCCTTCTCGTAGGAGGTGATCGCGCTGTCCGGGATCGTGTCGAGGGTGTCGAGGTTGCCCGCCTGCAGGTCCGCGTACGCCGTGTCGAACGACTGGTACATCACGAAGCGCAGGCCCTTGTTCTTCGGCGCGCGGCCACCCTTGTAGTCCGGGTTCGGCACCAGGTCGATCTGCACGTTGTGCTGCCAGGCGCCTTCGTGCGCGAACTTGTACGGGCCGTTGCCGATCGGGTTCTCACCGAAGGCCTTCATGTCCTTGAAGGCCGCTTCGGGCAGCGGGTAGAACGGCGCGTAGCCGAGCTCGGTCTCGAAGTCGATCGAGGGCGACTTGAGCTCGACGGTGAAGGTGCGATCGTCGACGACTTTCAGGCCCTTCATCGTCTGAGCCGTCGGCTTCTCCGCCGACACCTCCTCGAAGCCCAGGATCGGGGTGAACACGTAGCTCTGCAGCTGGGCGTTGGTACCGAGGGCGCCATAGTTCCACGCGTCGACGAACGACTTCGCCTTCACCGTGGTGCCGTCGGAGAACTTCCAGTCCGGCTTGATGGTGATCTTGTAGGTCTTGCGGTCGGTCGTCTCGATCTTCTCGGCCATCTCGTCGTGCGCCACGCCGTTGCCGTCGTAGTACTTGAGACCCGCGAACAGCCGGTCGACGACTCGCCCACCCATGTTCTCGTTGGTGTTGGTCGGTACCAACGGGTTCTGCGGTTCACCACCATTGGTCGTGACGATGCTCGCGTCGGCGCTGTCGTCCGACGAACAAGCTGCCAGTCCGAGGCTTGTGGCCAGTAGTGCTGCCGCAGTCAGCGCCATTGCTCTGTTGAATCTCAACGCGTTCTCCCGTTTTCGAGAAGGGCGGAGCCTGGTGGCACGCGTTGAGGTCAACCAGGCGCATGCCGGCACGATCCGCCTTGGGTGCCTCGGAGATTATCCACCTGGAAGGGACTCTGTCAGCAGATTGACCAGAGTTCGTTCCACTAATTACCAATTCGGCAACATCGCCGAAACACGAAAAACATCGCGCGAAAACGGCCGATCTGCCGAAACATTGCCTCCGTATGGGGCCTTCCGGCGTCTCCCTGACACCCCCTCATCGCTGCGGATCGCGCAACGGCGTGACGGCACGGAAACCCGGTGGACACACCGGACGCGGCGTAGGTCACAGTTGTCTACTGTCGAACTGGCTGCGTTTGAATCGTGGGCTCAGGCTACGTGGAAAGAAGAAGCGAGATGACCGAAACAGCCGACCACAGGGACTCGTACCCGCCCGCCGCGGACTTCGCGGCCGCGGCGAACGCCGACGCCGCGCTGTACCAGCGAGGTTCGGCCGATCGCGACGCGTTCTGGGCCGAGCAGGCCGATCGTTTGCATTGGCACGAGCGGTGGCATCAGGTGCTGGACTGGACCGACGCGCCGGTCGCCAAGTGGTTCGTCGGCGGCAAGCTGAACGTCGCCTACAACTGCGTCGACCGGCACGTGCTCGACGGACACGGCGACCAGGTCGCCATCCACTGGGAAGGCGAGCCCGGCGACTCCCGCGACATCACCTACCGTGAGCTGCTCGCCGAGGTGAGCCGGGCCGCGAACTATCTGACCGAGCTCGGTCTCGAGGCGGGCGACCGGGTCGCGATCTACATGCCGATGGTGCCCGAGGCGATCGTCTCGATGCTGGCCTGCGCCCGGCTCGGCCTCACCCACTCGGTGGTCTTCGCGGGCTTCTCCCCCACCGCTCTGCGCCAACGCGTCGACGACGCCGAAGCCCGGTTGATCATCACCACCGACGGGCAATGGCGGCGTGGGAAGGCCGCGCCGCTGAAGGAAGCTGTGGACGAGGCGCTCGGCGGGGCGCCCGCCACGGTGGAGCACGTATTGGTGGTGCGGCGCACCGGAATCGAGGTGCCGTGGACCGACGGCCGCGACCTCTGGTGGCACGACACGGTCACCGATGCCTCGCCGGAGCACGAGGCGCAGGCCTTCGACGCCGAGCACCCCCTGTTCATCCTCTACACCTCCGGCACCACCGGAAAACCCAAGGGCATCCTGCACACCAGCGGCGGCTACCTCACCCAGACCGCCTACACCCACCACAACGTCTTCGACCACAAAGCCGGACAAGACGTCTACTGGTGCACCGCCGACATCGGCTGGGTCACCGGCCACAGCTACATCGTCTACGGACCACTGGCCAACCGCGCCACCCAGGTCGTCTACGAGGGCACCCCGAACTCGCCCGACGAGCACCGGCATTTCCGGATCATCGAAAAGTACGGCGTCAGCATCTATTACACGGCGCCGACGCTGGTCCGCACCTTCATGAAATGGGGTCGCGAGATCCCGGCCGCGCACGATCTGTCCAGCATCCGGCTGCTCGGTTCGGTCGGTGAGCCGATCAACCCGGAGGCCTGGCGCTGGTACCGCGACACCATCGGCGCGGGCCGCACGCCGATCGTGGACACCTGGTGGCAGACCGAGACCGGTTCGATCATGATCTCGCCGCTGCCCGGCGTCACCGCCGCCAAGCCCGGCGCGGCCATGGCGCCGCTGCCCGGCATCTCGGCGCTGGTCGTCGACGAAGAGGGAAAGCCGGTGCAGCGCGGGGAAACCGAGGCCAACGGCTACCTGGTGCTCGACCAGCCGTGGCCGTCGATGCTGCGCGGCATCTGGGGCGACATGGAGCGGTACCGGGCCACGTACTGGGAGCGCTACGCCGAGCAGGGCTGGTACTTCGCCGGCGACGGCGCGAAGCTCGACGCCGACGGCGACCTGTGGGTGCTCGGCCGGGTCGACGACGTGATGAACGTGTCGGGCCACCGGATCTCCACCGCCGAGGTGGAATCGGCGCTGGTCGGGCACTCCGGGGTCGCCGAGGCCGCGGTGGTCGGGGCCAGCGACGAGACCACCGGCCAGGGCATCGTCGCGTTCGTCATCCTGACCGCGGAGACCCAGGACACCGGCAGCGCGCTGGTCGACGAGCTGAAGGCGGAGGTGTCGCGCGAGATCAGCCCGATCGCGCGGCCGCGGGAGATCCACGTGGTGCCCGAGCTGCCGAAGACGCGCAGCGGCAAGATCATGCGCCGGTTGCTGCGCGACGTCGCGGAGGGCCGCGAGCTCGGCGACACCTCGACGCTGGTCGATCCGAACGTCTTCGAGGCGATCCGGGCCAGCAAGTCATAATTCACGGAACCGCGGCACGCATGGTAAGGCCGGTGGCTGTTCTGGTCACCGGCTTCAACCGTTAGGATTGCGTAAGGTGTGCCGGGAAGTCTGGTCGGCATGCGGCCGTGCACCCGCAGCCGAGGCGGCGGGAGGGCGTGGTCGCAGCCCCGACCGACCCTGCCGAAAGGTTCCCCGTGATCACGCAAGTGCGCTCGGAACTGTCCCGCTATCTGCGCACCGAAACAGTCGGCGGCGCCATTCTGCTGATCGCCGCCGCGGTCGCGTTGCTGTGGGTGAACTCGCCGTGGGGCGGGAGTTACGTGACGATGACCGAGACGGTGCTCGCCATCCCGCCGCTGCACCTGGATCTCACCCTGGCCGACTGGACCAAAGATGGTCTGCTCGCCGTCTTCTTCTTCGTCGCGGGACTGGAACTCAAACGCGAACTCGTGGTCGGCGAGCTGGCCGACCCGAAACGCGCGGCCCTGCCGATCATCGCCGCGGTCGGCGGCGTGGTCACGCCCGCGCTCCTCGCCGTAGTGGTCGGGTTCGGCGTGCCCGGGATGGACCGAGCCTGGGCCATCCCGGTCGCCACCGATATCGCGTTCGCGCTGGCGGTGCTCGCCATGACGGGTTCCCGTATCCCGGCGAGCGCGCGGGTCTTCCTGCTGAGCCTGGCGGTGGTCGACGATCTGATGGCCATCACCGTGATCGCCGTGCTGTTCACCACGACGCTGGCGCTGCTGTGGCTGCTGACCGCCGCGGCCTGCTTCGCGCTGTGGGCGCTGGCCCAGCACAAGCGGCTCCGTACCCCGTGGCTGTACGTGCCGCTGGCACTGGTCGCCTGGTACGCGCTGCACGAGGCGGGCATCCACCCGACCCTGGCCGGGGTGATCCTCGGCCTGCTCACCAGGGTGCGCCTCGACCCCGGGGAAGAAGAGGCGCCGGCCACTCGGCTCGAGCATCTGATCCAGCCGATCTCGGCCGGCGTGTGCGTCCCGTTGTTCGCATTGTTCGCCTCCGGAGTTCCGTTGGACGCCAAGGTGTTCGGCGAGCTGTTCAGCGACAGGCTGGCGCTGGCGGTAATTCTCGGGTTGCTGCTCGGCAAGACCCTGGGCATCTTCGGGATCAGTTGGCTCGCAATCCGGTTCGGCGTGGCCAAGCGGCCCGCCGGGCTCGGGTATCGCGACATGTTCGCCCTGTCGGTGCTCGGCGCGATCGGCTTCACCGTTAGCCTTCTCGTGGCGGAACTCGCACTGGCCGATGTCGGCGACGGCTCGGCCGCGGAATTGGCGAAGGCCGCTGTGTTGGTCACATCAATGGCGGCGTCGCTCGCCGGTTCGGCGCTACTGTTGCGGCGAGGGCGTGTCCACCAGGCGCGTCGAGACGCGCGTGCGCTACAACGAGAAGACGAGGACGCAGTGCCGGGACAGGGAGAAGGGTCGACCAAGTGAGTTACACAAACGGCGGTAACGGGAACGACGCGCAGCGCGGTCGTACAGTGACCTCCATTCCCTTGTCCGACGCGAACCCCACCGGCAGCGCCAGCTTCGGCAGCCTCGTGCGCGACGCGACCGAGCAGATGTCGACGCTGGTCCGGGCCGAGGTCGCGCTCGCCAAAGCGGAGGTCACCGGCGAGATCAAGAAGGGGCTGCAGGGCAGCGTCTACTTCATCCTCGCGCTGACCGTCCTGCTGTTCAGCACGTTCTTCTTTTTCTTCTTCCTCGGCGAACTGCTCGACGTGTGGCTGGCCCGCTGGGCGGCCTTCCTGATCGTGTTCGCGCTGATGATCGTCGCGACCGCACTGCTGGCGCTGCTCGGCTATCTGCGGGTGAAGAAGCTGCGCGCACCGGAGAAGACGATCGACTCGCTCAAGCAGGCCCGCGCGGTGCTGCCGCACGGTCTCGGCGCGGCGGCGCACGAGGATCGTCCGGCGCTGACCCACGACGGCCGTCCCGCCCTGGACAAACCCGCTTCGTAACCGCTCGCTCGCGCGCGGATACCTCGACAACTAGGCTGCATCGGCGTGTCGTCGCACTCAATTCCGGATCCGTCCAGCGTCCGTTACGACGGTCCGTGGGCGCATCGGGACGTCCACGCCAACGGCATCCGCTTCCACGTGGTCGACGCGGCCCCGGACCGCACCGACGCCCCACTGGTCGTGTTGCTGCACGGGTTCGCCGACTTCTGGTGGTCCTGGCGCCATCAGCTCACCGGGCTGGCCGCGCACGGCTACCGGGCGGTGGCCGTCGATCTGCGCGGCTACGGCGACAGCGACAAACCGCCCCGCGGCTACGACGGCTGGACGCTGGCCGGCGATGTCGCGGGACTCATCCGCGCCCTCGGCTATCCCGACGCGACCCTGGTCGGGCACGCCGACGGCGGACTGGTCTGCTGGGCCACCGCGGTCCTGCATCCCCGGCTGGTCCGCTCGATCGCGGTGGTGAGTTCACCGCATCCCGCCGCCCTGAAGAGCGCGGTGCTGCACAACCGCCACCAGCGCGCGACCTGGCTGCCCAACTTCCTGCGCTACCAGCTGCCACGCTACGGCGAACGGCTATTGACCACAGGTGACGGCTTCGAAGCCGAACGACTGCTGCGGCAGCGGGTCAGCGGATCATGGTCGGGCACCACCGAATTCGTCGACACCGCCCGGCGGATGCGCTCGGCCATCCAGATCCCCGGCGCCGCGCACTGTGCGCTGGAGTATCAGCGCTGGGCCTTCCGCAGCCAGTGGCGGCCGGACGGCCGCCGGTTCATGGCCACCATGCGCGAACCGATCCGGATCCCGGTGTTGGCCATGCGCGGCGATCTGGATCCGTATGTGCTCGCCAGCACCTTCCGGCGCGGTCAGCATCTGTCCCCCAATCGGCAACTGACGCCCATCCCCGCCGCCGGACACTATGCGCACCAGGAGAATCCGGAGATGGTCACCGCGGAGCTGGCGAAACTGCTGGCATAACTTTCGGCGACGGCCACCGCGGGCCCGGGGCGGGCAGACGGTGTCCGTGTACGGCTTTGGTCCACATACGTCGGCGTCCGGGACTCACGCGCGTCCGGAATCCACACACGTCCCCGGTCCGCGCACGTTCAGGGTCTGCGGTGACCACGGATCCGCGCTGCGCCGCGTCACTGCACAACCAAAGCCCACGACTCGCGTCGACCGTTCAGCAAGACTCGAGGGCGGCCGCTCGGCGACCGCCCTCGAACCACGTCAGCTCAGCACGCAGGCTCCGGTGCCGACCGGGGCGTTCACGCCCGGTGCGGCGTCCAGCTGCGCACGGACCTCGGCCAGCGTCAGCACGTAGCCGGTGTCGTCGTCGGTGACGGCCGCACCGAACACGACGCCGAGCACGTGGCCTTCCGTATCGACCAGCGGCCCACCGGAATTGCCCGCGCGCACCAACCCGCGCACGGTGTAGACCTGCCGCTCCACCGTGCCGTCGCGGTAGATGTTCGGGCCCGTCAGATCCAGCGTCTCGCGCACCCGGGCCGCGCTGGCCGTGTAGCGCCCGCCGCCGGGATAACCGAGCACGATCGCGCTGTCACCGGACCGCGCAGGCGCCGGCGCCTGCTGGATCGGCGGGGCGGTCAGCCCCGGCACCGCGAGCACCGCGACGTCGGTCGACGGATCGAACAGCACCACGGTGGCGTCCAGCGGCCCGGTCGCCGAATCGACCTGGATGCTGGTGGTGCCCGCGACCACGTGCGCGTTGGTCATGATCCGCTCCGGGGCGATCACGAAACCCGAACCCTCCAGCGCCCGCTGGCAACTCGGCGCGACACCGCGGATGCGCAGCACGCTCTGCTGCAACGAGCCCGCGACCGGACTGCCGAGCACGCTCGCGTCCGGCGGCTCGACGGCCGCGATCGGCGCCCGGCCGAACGGGCCGATCACGTCCGGCAGGCCGGAGGTGTTGAGCAGCTTGGAGAACTCGTTGGGCAAGCGGCGCAACCAGTTCGGCGCCACCTGGTTGACGTCGGTGAGCACCCGGGAGCCGTTGATCGCCGTGGCGATCGACGGCTGCGACGAGGTGGCCAGCGGCAACGCGAGCAGCCACGCGGTGACCAGCACGGCCACCGCCTGCAACGCCGCGCCCACCACGCTGTCCACACTGCGGGTGAACGGATGCCGCATACCGCTGCGCGCGGCCCGGCCGAGCACCATGCCCGCGACCTCGCCGATGATCACCAGCAGCACGATGAGCAGCACACCGGTCAGCACCCGGGTGCGGCCCTCGTCGACATGGACCAGGATGTGCGGCGCGATCAGGATGCCCGCTACCGCGCCGAGCACGACGCCGAGGAAAGCCAGGGCGGAGGCCACCGCGCCCTGCCGCCACCCGGACGAGGCGGCCAGCAGCGCGAGCAGCACGACAGCGATATCGAGCCATGCGGATGAGCTCACCGACGCTCCCTCATAAGGTCATTCCCACTGCAGCCAGTGCCGTCTCCAGATCACGTACGTCGGTGTGGTCCCATTCCTGTTCCCAGCCCGCGGTTTTACAGATTCCGGCGAGGATGCCTCCGGTCAGCCCCCAGACCAGCATGCCGTCCACCTGGAAGGCGGGGCTCTGGTAGCCGAGGCTGCCGCGGACCAGGAAGCGATTGGCCGGATCGAGCAGCTCGGCCAGGCGCACCCGGACCACGCGCTCGGTCTCGCTCGCGTCGACCACCCCGACCGCGCTGGGCGTGCGCCAGTAGGCCACGACCGGTGTCACGTCGAATCGGGAGGGCGGCACGAACAGCTTCGGCAGGATCGCCAGCGGCTCGACACCGGAGCGGTCCAGCCCCGTCTCCTCGCAGGCTTCGCGCAGCGCGGTGTCGATCGGCCCGGTGTCACCGGGATCGACCGCGCCGCCGGGAAAGGCGACCTGGCCGCGATGCTGGCGCAGGGTGGCGGCGCGCTGGGTGAGCAACACCTCCGCGTCCGCGGGTAGTCCGCCGGGCGCGGCGGGGTCGGCTTCGGGCGACCCGCCGAACAGCACGAGCACCGCCGCCTGCCGCGGGGTTGTGGTGATCGTCATGGCGCGGCGCAGCGTGCGCGCCAGCGTGAGGGTGTCCGACGAGTCGGTGTCGGGCTCGGTGGCCCGGCTCAGCCACTTCGGAATGTCCTGGGGCACAGGGATGGTCATGCGGCTACTCCCAGCTCCCGGGCGACGGTGTTCGCGATGTCGTCGACCCCGGTGAACGCGCGCACCTCCACCCGTGCCACCGAACCGTCCGCCCGCACCAACACCGAAACAGGCAGTACCGCAGGGGCGCCGACGACGGTCCGCACCCGCGTGTCGGCATCGAGTACACCAGGCAGTTTCACGTCGAGTCCAGTCAGCCGGGCGATCGCCTTGGCCTCGTCGGGGTCGCTGTGCACGGTCAGCACGGTAATCGCGTTTCCGGCGCGTCGGGCGAACTGCTGCAAATACGGCAATTCTTGCGCACACGGCCCGCACCAGTAGGCCCAGAGGTTCAACAGCGCCGGCTTACCCGCGAGCGCGGCGGCCAGCTCCACCGGCGCACCGTCGGCCAGGCAGTTCAGCGTGAGGCCGGCGAGCGGGCCGGCGCTCTGCACGCCCGCGACGGGGTGGGGGCACGGCGCGAGATCCGCGGCGGCGCGTTGCTGTTCGGCAACTCCGGCGCTGCGCGGGGATCGCGCGGTATCCGTCGCGGGGTCGGCGTCGCGGTTGCCGCGCGGCCACAGCGCGACCGTCAGCGCCAGCACCGCGATCAATCCGGCCAGCGCCCATCGCCAGGCAACCGGGACTCCCCTCACCGGCCGACCAGCTCGAGCAGATGCTCCTTCTCGGGACCTTTGACCAGATCCGCGGCGGTATCGGGATCGGTGGGACCGGCGCCGAAGGACGGGCAGTCCTTGGCGAGCACGCACACACCGCAGGCCGGCTTCCTGGCATGACACACCCGGCGGCCGTGGAAGATCACCCGATGCGAGAGCATCGTCCACTCTTTGCGCTCGATCAGCTCGCCCACGATGTGCTCGACCTTCACCGGGTCTTCCTCGGCGGTCCACTGCCAGCGCCGCACCAGGCGACCGAAATGGGTGTCGACCGTGATGCCCGGCACGCCGAACGCGTTGCCCAGGATGACGTTCGCGGTCTTGCGCCCGATGCCGGGCAACTGCACCAATTCGTCCATGGTGTGAGGCAACTCACCGTGGTGCCGCTCGAGCAGGGCCTGTCCGAGGCCGATCAGCGAGTTCGCCTTGTTGCGGTAGAAACCTGTCGAGCGAACGTATTCCTCCAGCTCCGCGCGGTTCGCCTCGGCGTAGGCGCGGGCGTCGGGGTACTTCGCGAAGAGCGCGGGCGTGGTGAGATTCACCCGCACATCGGTGGACTGCGCGGAAAGTATTGTCGCGACCGCCAATTCGAGCGGCGTGGTGAAATCCAGCTCACAGTGCGCGTCCGGAAAAGCCTCGGCCAGCACACGGTTCATCCGGCGCGCGCGGCGGACCAGCCCGAGCTGGGTTTCCGCCTGTCGCGCGCGGGTTTTCCGCTTCGGCGCAGCGGCCGCGGCGGCTTGCGCATCGGTCGCCGCGGCGGCAGTCGCACGTCCGTTTCCGGCGGCATTGGAAGGGGTGACACGCACTCGTCCACCATACGGAACTGTCGGACGGCGTTGCCCGTCCAGTTCGGTTGCCGTGTTCCATCTGAGACCTAGACCGTGTTTACTCCTCCGTATGCAAGGACTCGCTGTGGTGCTCTTCCCAGTGCTGTTGATGCTGTTCGCACTGGGTATGGAGCGGGTCGAGAACCGGCTCCGCAAACTTCTCGAACCCGACGAAGAGGTTCAGCAGTACCTGGACAAGGCAAGCAACGCAGAAGTGAAAGAGCTGACGAGGCTCGGCCTGCCCGCTGCCGTGGCACGGATGCGCAAGCGCCGCGCCCGGGGCGAAGAGCTGGATGTGGCCCGAGCAAGCTGACCCCGAAGTGACCGACGGACCCGGCGGCTAGAGCTGCGGTAACCACGTGGGTGCCCGCGAAAGCCAAGATCAGAAACTGGTACGGTTCCTCGCTGCGCCATGCAATCCACACGTTACGTGGTGTCTGTCACTACGCTGTCATCATGCCGCGTAGACTGCGCTGTTGGCCGAGTCGCTTTCGGTCCAGTACAGAGCCATTTCCCATAAGGAGCACATAAGTGGACGAGGCCCTCGCCAGAGCAGGCATCTTCCAGGGCGTCGAGCCCACTGCGGTGGCCGCCCTCGCCAAGCAATTGCAGCCCGTGGATTTCCCACGTGGTCATGTCATTTTCAACGAAGGTGAACCGGGTGACCGGCTCTACATCATCACCTCGGGCAAGGTGAAGATCGGACGTCGCTCTCCCGACGGCCGGGAGAATTTGCTGACCATCATGGGTCCCTCGGACATGTTCGGTGAGCTGTCGATCTTCGATCCGGGCCCGCGTACCTCCACCGCCACCACGGTGACCGAGGTGCGTGCCGTGACGATGGACCGGGACGCCCTCAAGTCCTGGATCGACCAGCGACCCGAGATCGCCGAGCAGTTGCTCCGCGTCCTCGCCCGGCGCCTGCGTCGCACCAACAACAACCTGGCCGACCTCATCTTCACCGACGTGCCCGGCCGGGTCGCCAAGGCGCTGCTGCAGCTCGCACAGCGGTTCGGCACCCAGGAGGCCGGTGCGCTGCGGGTCACCCACGACCTCACCCAGGAGGAGATCGCCCAGCTGGTCGGCGCCTCCCGCGAAACCGTGAACAAGGCGCTCGCCGACTTCGCGCACCGCGGTTGGCTGCGGCTGGAGGGCAAGAGCGTGCTCATCTCCGACTCCGAGCGCCTGGCCCGTCGCGCGCGCTAGTCCACAGGTGTACCGCCTGCCGGATTCACAGCTCCATGAATCCGGCAGGCCGGTTTCGATACGCGTCAGCCCTCGGCGCGTAGGTATTCCAGCTGGGCCTGCACCGAGCTGCGGGCGGCGAGCCACAGCCGCTTGTCCACGTCGGCGTACACCCGGCGCACCACGGCCATCGCACCCGCGTCGGGGCCGAGCACCCGCAACGCCTCCCGGACCTGTTCGAGTCGTTCCTGCCGGTGCGTGATGTAGTAGCGGGCCACCGGCTCCAGGTCGGGATGATCCGGCCCGTGCGCGGGCAGCAGCGCCTTACCCGCGCCCACCTCGACCAGACGGTCGAGCGAGGACAGATAGTCGGCCAGGGTGCCGTCGCTGGAATCGAGCACGGTGGTGCCGCTGCCGAGAATGGTGTCCCCCGTCAGCACCGCGTCGTCGAGCACGAAACTCACCGAGTCGCCGGTGTGGCCCGGGGTGTCGAGCACGGTGATGCGCAGGCCCGCGGCCTCGATCACCTCACCGTCGACCAGCGGTGCGGTCGAGCCGCGCAGGAACTCGGAGTCCTTGGCGCGCACCGGGGTTCCGGTGAGTTTCACCAGGCGGTCGATGCCGCCGGTGTGGTCGTGATGCCGATGCGTGATCAGCGTCAGCGCGATCTCGCCCCCGGTGACCTCGGCGATCTTCGCGCCGTGCGCCTTGTCCTTCGGCCCGGGATCGACCACCACGCAGTCCGATCGCCCCGGCGCGCGCAGGATCCAGGTGTTGGTGCCCTGCAACGTCATCTGGCCGGGATTGTCCGCGAGCAACACCGCTGCCGTCGGGGTGACCTGCCGTAGTTGCCCGTACGCGGGATGTTCAAGTGCCATGCCATCGTCCTCGAATGCGATCTGCCGATCCGGAGTGGTCTACCCGAAAGACAACCACGCGCGCGGCTTTCACCTGCCGCGCACGTGACCGTCCTCCCGCGCGGGAGAAATCACCCCACCTCGACGATGATCTCGACCTCGACGGGGGTGTTCTTGGGCAGTTCGGAGACGCCGACGGCGGAGCGCGCGTGCACGCCCGCGTCGCCGAAGACCTCGCCGAGGAATTCCGAGGCGCCGTTGATCACGACCGGCTGGTCGTTGTATCCCGGTGCGGAGGCGACGAATCCGACCACCTTCACCACGCGCACGACCCGGTCGAGCCCGACCAGTCCGTGCACGGCCGCGAGCGCGTTGAGCGCGCAGAGGCGGGCGGCTTCCTGGGCCTGTTCGGTGCTCACCTCGGCGCCGACCTTGCCGACCGCCGACAGCTCACCGTTCACGAACGGCAGCTGACCCGAGGTGTAGACCAGCGAACCGGTCTGGATCGCCGGGATGTAGGCGGCGACCGGCGGCGCGACCGGCGGCAGGGTCAGGCCGAGCCGGGCGAGATTGCTTTCCCACTGGGTTGCTGTGGTCATCTGCGGCGTCTCCTTACTTCGGACGCTTGAGGTAGGCGACGTGCTGCTCACCGGTCGGCCCCGGCAACACGGTCACCAGCTCCCATCCGTCCGCGCCCCACTGGTCGAGAATCTGCTTGGTCGCGTGCGTCAACAGCGGCACGGTCGCGTACTCCCACAAGCTCGCTTCACTCATGGGAGGAGCGTAGTTGCTGACCGCCGGAGCGCGCCTGCGGCATCGCGTTCCGCCCGCCCGCCGACAGTGGGCAAAACGTCCCGAAATCCTACTGTCTGGTACAGATGCACCGCCTGGACCAGGCACTAGGCGGATCCCTCGGGCGCGATCTCAGAACGGGTTATAGGCTCGCGAACGTGGGAGTACCAACAGCAGTGCCGCTTTCGGCCGAGCCCGAGCTCGAAAAAGGCTGGCCGGAACGTGCCGAGAAAGCTCGCTTGCACTACGTCTCGGGCAAGGGTGGCACGGGCAAGTCGACCGTGGCCGCGGCGCTGGCATTGGCCCTCGCGGCCGGCGGGCGGCGGGTGCTGCTGGTGGAGGTGGAGAGCAGGCAGTCGATCGCCCAGCTGTTCGACCTGCCGCCGCTGCCGCCGACCGAGACCCGGATCGCCACCGCGGACGGCGGCGGCGAGGTGGTCGCGCTCGCGCTCGACATCGAGCACGCCTTTCTCGAATACCTGGACATGTTCTACAACCTCGGCTTCGCGGGCCGGGCGATGCGCCGGATGGGCGCCATCGAGTTCGTCACCACGATCGCGCCCGGCCTGCGCGACGTCATTCTGACGGGCAAAATCAAGGAGACCGCGGTCCGGGTCGGCAAGGACGGCAAGCGGGTCTACGACGAGATCGTGGTCGACGCGCCGCCGACCGGCCGGATCGCCAGCTTCCTGGACGTCACCCAGGCCATGCTCGAGGTGGCCAAGGGCGGGCCGATCGCCTCCCAGGCGGAGGGCGTCTCGAAGCTGCTGCACTCGGATCAGACGATGATCCACCTGGTTACGTTGCTCGAAGCGCTGCCGGTGCAGGAAACCGCCGACGCCATCGCGGAATTGAAGGCGGCGGATCTGCGGATCGGCACGGTCATCGTGAACCGGGCCACCGAGGGTCAGCTGCCGCCCGAACTGCGCGCCGCGGCCGCCCGGGGCGCGGTGGACACCGACGCCGTCCGCACTGGGCTCGCCGCCGCCGGGATCACCCTGCCGGACAACGACTTCCAGGGTCTGATCACCGAAACCATCGAGCACGCCGCCACTTTGCAGGCGCAGGACGACAGCGCGGCCGAGCTCGCCAAGGTCGACGTGTCCCGCCTGTACCTGCCCGCGCTGCCGGAGGGCATGGACCTCGGCGGCTTATACGAACTGGCCGAACACCTGAGTACCCAAGGGGTCAAATGACCGCGCCACTGGATATTTCGAGCATCATCGAAGACCGGACGGCGCGTGTCGTGGTCTGCTGCGGCTCGGGCGGGGTCGGCAAGACCACCACCGCCGCGGCGATCGCGTTGCGCGCGGCCGAACAGGGCCGCAAGGTCGTGGTGCTCACCATCGACCCGGCGCGCCGGCTGGCGCAGTCGCTCGGGGTCGCCGATCTCGGCAATTCGCCGCAGCGGGTGCCGCTCGGGCCGGCGGCCAAGGGCGAGTTGCACGCGATGATGCTGAACATGCGCCGCACCTTCGACGACATGGTGCTCGAGCACACCAGCCCGGAGAAGGCCGAGCAGATCTTCGCCAACCCCTTCTACCAGACCGTCGCCTCGTCGTTCGGCGGGACGCAGGAGTACATGGCGATGGAGAAGCTCGGTCAGCTGGCCGGGCGCAAGGAGTGGGACCTGATCGTGGTCGACACTCCCCCGTCGCGCAACGCGCTCGACTTCCTGGACGCGCCGAAGCGGCTCGGAAACTTCCTGAACGGCAGGATGATCCGGGTCATCATGGCGCCGGGTCGCGGCGTCACCCGGCTGGTCACCGGCGCGATGAGCCTGGCGGTGCGCGGGGTGTCCACCATCGTCGGCGGCCAGATGCTCAAGGACGCCTCGAACTTCCTGCAATCGCTGGACTCGCTGTTCGGCGGCTTCCAGGATCGCGCGGACCGGACCTACGCGATGCTCTCCAAGCCGGGCACCCACTTCCTGGTGGTCGCGGCCGCGGAACCGGACGCGCTGCGCGAGGCGTCGTTCTTCGTGGACCGGCTGTCCACCGAACGGATGCCGCTGGCGGGCCTGGTGCTCAACCGGACGCATCCGGCGCTGAGCACGTTGTCGGCCGGGCGGGCGGCGACCGTGGCGGAGCAACTGGCGGACTCGGATCCGCTGACCGCGGCGGTGCTGCGCATTCACGCCCGTCGCGTGGCCACGGACAAGCGCGAACAGCATCTGCTGCACCGGTTTACGGGGGCGCATCCGCGGGTACCGATCGTCGCGGTCACCGCGTTGCCGTTCGAGGTGTCCGATCTCGAGGCGCTGCGTGCCGTTGGTGATCAACTGACCACCAACCGAGCATCTGCTTGATACATAGACGCATCGGCTATAGGTCCAAACGGAAGCTTTTGCCCCCAAACGGGACTGAGCCCGCTTTCGCAGGCTCAGTTCCGAGGGTTCACGGGGGCTACATTGCCACCTGATGTTGGCGCTGGGCCTGGAAGAAGTCGGCCCAGGAGGTCACTTCCGGGTGCTGCTTGAGCAGCGCGCGCCGCTGCCGCTCGGTCATACCGCCCCACACACCGAACTCCACTCGATTGTCGAGCGCGTCGGCACCACACTGCATCAGCACCGGGCAGTGCCTGCAGATCGTCGCGGCTTTGCGCTGGGCAGCGCCGCGGACGAACAACTGATCGGGATCCACTTCCTTGCATCGGGCCTGGGCTACCCAGGCGATCCTTGCTTCGGCCTGCTCCACGTCCAATCGAGCGATGGGGGTTGTCATGTGCATTTGGTGTGCCCCTTTGCAGTCCGAACACCGGGTCAACGGCGCTCCAGAATCGCGTGTCAGCGTCGCAGCAACCCAAACCCCGCTGCGAACTGCACCACATTCCACTTTGAGTGTTAGCTCTATCACACTGGGTTCTCAATCTAGGTAAAGGTATGGGGCTAGCGCAAGACCGCCCCCGGATTTTTTGGTACGTCCGTCCCTGCAAAATCCCCGGAGCGGCGGCGAGGCCGGGTTATTCGCGGCGCGCCGTCCCGCGACACGCCAGACTCGCTCGCGCGACACGCCCATTACCCGTCATCAATCTCGCTCCGGTAAACGCACGGAAGAGAGCTCGGAGCGCACCCCGTAGTCTGAGGATCGTGCCGATCACACAAACGCTCGCGAGGCTGGCCGGCAGCTGCTTGCTGGCTGCCGTGCTCGTCGCCGGGTTGCTGTTCCCGCTCGCAGGCGGTTTCGGGTTCGTCTCGAACCGGGCCGCCGACGCCGTCGACAACGTGTCCTCGGAATTGGTGGAGGGCACCGTGCCCGCGGTCTCCACCATGGTCGACGCGAGCGGCGCACCGATCGCCTGGCTGTACGAGCAACGCCGCTTCGAAGTACCCAGCGACAAGATCTCCAACGATATGAAGCTGGCGATCGTCTCCATCGAGGACCGGCGCTTCGCCGAACACGAGGGCGTGGACTGGCAGGGCACGTTGCGCGCGTTCCTGACCAACACCTCCAGCGGTGAGGTGCAGCAGGGCGCCTCGACGCTGGACCAGCAGTACGTCAAGAACTTCCAGCTGCTGGTCGTGGCCAAGACCGACGCCGAACGCCGGGCCGCGATCGAGACGACCCCCGCCCGCAAGATCCGCGAGATCCGGATGGCGCTGACCCTGGACCGCGAGCTCACCAAGGACGAGATCCTGACCAGGTATCTGAACCTGGTCCCGTTCGGCAACTCCTCCTACGGCATCCAGGACGCCGCGCAGACCTATTTCGGCATCGACGCCTCGGAGCTGAACGTCTCGCAGGCGGCGATGCTCGCCGGCATGGTGCAGAGCTCCTCGAAGCTGAACCCCTACACCAACACCGAAGGCGTGCTGGCCCGGCGCAACACTGTGCTGGACACCATGATCCAGAACATCCCCAGCCGGGCCGACGAGTTCCGCGACGCCAAGACCAAGCCACTCGGCGTGCTGCCCGAGCCCAAGGGTTTGCCGCGCGGCTGCATCGCCGCGCACGACCGCGGTTTCTTCTGCGACTACGCGCTGCAGTACCTCGCCAACGCGGGCATCAGCCGCGAGCAGATCGACAAAGGCGGCTACCTGATCCGGACGACGCTCGATCCTGCGGTGCAGGACTCGGTGAAGCGCTCGGTGACCGATTCGGCGAACCCGAATCTGGACAACATCGCCCAGGTGATGTCCGTCGTCGCGCCCGGCCAGGACTCCCATCCGCTGATCGCGATGGCGAGCAGCCGCACCTACGGACTCAACCGCGACGCGAACGAAACCGTGCAGCCGCAGCCGTATTCGATGGTCGGCGACGGCGCGGGCTCGATCTTCAAGATCTTCACCACCGCGGCCGCCATGGAGAAGGGCCTGGGCATCAACGCCCAGCTCGACGTGCCCGGCCGCTTCGAGGCCAAGGGCATGGGTAACGGTGGCGCCCGCGGCTGCCCGGCCGCCACCTACTGCGTGGAGAACGCGGGCAAGTACAAGTCGCCGATGTCGGTGACCGAGGCGCTGGCGACCTCACCGAACACCGCGTTCGTCAAGCTGATCCAGGCCGTCGGGGTGACCCCCACCGTCGATATGGCGGTCCGGCTCGGCATGCGCTCCTACACCGAGGCGGGCACCTCCGGCCACGGCAACCAGAGCCTCGCCGACATGATCAAGGAGCAGAACCTCGGCTCCTTCACCCTCGGCCCGGTCGCGATCAACCCGCTGGAACTGTCCAACGTCGCCGCGACGCTCGCCTCCGGCGGCAAGTGGTGCCCGCCGAACCCGATCAAGGAGGTCGTGGACCGCCAGGGCAAGCAGGTGCCGCTCACCCAGCAGGCCTGTGAGCAGGTCGTGGAACCCGGGCTGGCGAACACCCTGGCCAACGCGATGAGCAAGGACGACATCAGCGGCACCGCCGCGGGCGCCGCCCAGTCCGCGGGGTGGGCCGCGCCGCTGTCCGGCAAGACCGGCACCACCGAAAGCCACCGCTCCTCGGCCTTCCTCGGCTTCACCAACTCGCTGGCCGCCGCCACCTATGTGTACGGCGACAGCCCGACGCCGGGCGAGATCTGCTCGTTCCCGCTGCGCAACTGCGGTGACGGCAACCTGTTCGGTGGTAACGAGCCCGCACGCAGCTGGTTCAACTCGATCAAGCCCGTGCTCGGCCACTTCCCGCCGCCCGCGCTGCCCCCGCTGGACGACAAGTACGTGCGCGGCTCGAACAACGCCCAGGTGCCCGATGTGGTGGGCATGACCCAGGGCGCGGCGACCGCAGCCCTCGTCGGCGCCGGTTTCCAGGTGACGCCGGTGACCGGGCCGGGCGCCCAGGCCAAGGGCACCGTGATGGGCACCGCGCCGAACGGCTCGGCCATCCCCGGCTCGGTGATCACGCTCTACGTCAGTGACGGCACGCAACGGGCCGCACCGCCGCCCGGTCCGCCGCCACCGCCGGGGATCCCCGGGTTGCCGCCGCCCCCGCTGCTGCCGCCCATCCCGATCCCGATCCCCATCCCCCGCTGACGCACGAAGGGCCGCGAACTCGGAAGTTCGCGGCCCTTCGCGTTACGTGGCCGTCGCCGCACGCGCCGCTCAGAGGCGCGCTTTGACCGCGGCGGAGATGCGCGAGCCGTCGGCCTTGCCCTCGGCGAGCGCCGTGGCGATTTTCATGACCTGCCCCATCTGGCGCATGCCGGGACGCTCGCCGAGCTGCTCAGCCACCTGGGCGATCGCCGTATCGGCGAGATCGGCGACCTCGGCCTCCGACAGCTGGGTCGGCAGGTACTCGTCGATGATCCTGGCCTCGGCGTGTTCGTTGGCCGCCAACTCGCCACGCCCGTTCTGGGTGTAGATCTCGGCCGACTCGCTGCGCTTCTTCGCCTCTTTCTGCAACACGGCGATCACATCGGCGTCGGAGAGCTCGCGGGCCTCGGCGCCGGCCACCTCGGCCGTCTGGATCGCGGCGAGCAGCATCCGCAAGGTGGAAAGACGCAGCGTATCCTTGGCTTTCATCGCGGCGGTCATATCCGTCCGCAGTTGCGCTTTGAGTTCCGACATGAGGCTCACGGTAGCCGCTCGCGCGCGCAGCGCCCACCACATTTGCCCCGCCGCGGGCGAATATCGATGCTCGCGCGCACGCCGATCGAGGGCGCTCGCGCAAGGCCTTGTGCGTAAACACACTCGGCGATCCGCAGCGGGGTCACCTATGCTGGGCAAATGCCCGTGATCTCGACCTCTGCTGTCCGCACGACCGCGTTGGGAGCCGCTGGGGCGGCGGTGGCCGGAATCGGCTACGCCTCGCTGGTCGAACGCAACGCCTTCGTTCTGCGGGAGGCAACCATGCCGGTGCTCGCGCCGGGGTCGTCCTCGCTGCGGGTGCTACACATCAGCGATCTGCACATGACGCCCGGCCAGAAGCACAAGCAGCAGTGGCTGCGCGAACTGGACCGGCTGGAGCCGGATCTGGTCGTCAACACCGGCGACAACCTCTCCCACCAGAAGTCGGTACCCGCGGTAGTCCAGGCCCTCGGCGGATTGCTTTCCCGCCCGGGGCTTTTCGTTTTCGGGAGCAACGACTACTTCGCGCCGGTGCCGAAGAACCCGCTGAAATACTTCAAGAAGGACCACCGGCGCGTCTACGGCGCACCGCTGCCGTGGAAAGACCTGCGCGCGGCCTTCACCGAGCGCGGCTGGCTGGACCTGACGCACGTGCGCCGCGACCTCGAGGTGGCCGGCATCCGCATCGCCACCGCGGGCGTGGACGACCCGCACCTGCAGCGGGACCGCTACGACACCATCGCCGGCACCCCGAACCCGTTGGCGGACTTACGCATCGGCCTGACCCACTCCCCCGAGCCGCGGGTGCTGGACCGCTTCGCCGACGACGGCTACGACCTGGTCATGGCCGGGCACACGCACGGCGGTCAGCTGTGCCTGCCCGGTTACGGCGCGCTGGTCACCAACTGCGGGATCGACCGGTCCCGGGTGAAGGGTCCGTCGAAGTGGGGTGAGCACACCCAGCTGCACGTCTCCGCGGGTGTCGGCACCTCGCCGTGGGCGCCGTACCGCTTCTGCTGCCGCCCCGAGGCGACCCTGTTGACGCTGGTCGCCGCGCCCCCGAAGCGTCCGGCGACAGACTCGGGCCAGGGCGTGTCCGCATCGGAGGCCATCGCCCGCTAAGGTCGCGTGCCGAGACTTGTGTCAGGCAGGGGACAACTGTGAGTGGATTCGACGACCGGCGCAACGACCCGACGGTTCTGGGCCAGCCCGGTGTGCCGTACCCGTACCCGTCCGGCGACGCCCAATTCGACCCGTCCGCACCCCAGGACGCGGGTGCCGAACAGCAGGGCCGGCCGTGGAAGCGGGACTCCGGCTTCCATCAAACCTGGCAGCCGCCGGCCGGCTGGGCCGAACGCCAGGCCGAAGCGGGCCAGGGCGCCGATCCCACGCTGCAATGGCAGCCGAATGCCGCTGTGCCCGACCAGCATGCCGGAGCCGACCCGAATCAGGCACGCCCCAACTATCAGTGGCAGCCGGGGCCGAGCGCGCCCGCGCCGACGGTGCAGTGGCAGCCGGGCGGCACCGCCCAGCCCGCAGGATGGCAGTCCCCGGCGCAGGCCGACCCGACGCTGCTGGCACAGCCGGTGTCAGGCGGCACCGCGCCGGGCGGCAGTCTCGGTGGTGAACCGGCAGGGCTGTGGCAGCCGAGCCTGGGGGCCGACCCGAATCAGCATCGTGCGGCCGAAGCCGCGCCGACGCTGCTCGGTTATCCACAGGCCACTCGACTAGGCCAGCCCGACCCCGGACTGCAATGGCAGCCGGCACCCGGCCAGTACGGCGAGGTGCCGCCGATCGAGCAATATCAAGCACCCGCGTACGGCACGCCGCAGTACGGTCGGCCGAGCGGCTACGGGCCGCAGGGCGGGTTCGGCGGGCCGCCGCAGGCGCCCGGCCACGGCACGGGCGGACAACAACCGGGTGGCCGCGGCAAAGCGGCGCTGCTGATCGGGCTCGTGGTGCTCTTGGTCGTGGCGGGTGCGGTAACAGCGGTCACGCTGGCCAAGCGCGGCTCGGACAACTCTGCGGCGCAAGAGAACTCACCGTCGATGGTGAGCGCGCTCACGCCGAGCGCCAGCACCGAGCCGGCGCCGACCAAGACCACCTCTGCGGCGCCGACCACCAACCCCAACGGCCGCAACGAAACCCCCGTGATCCCCGGCTATCAGGTCGTCGTCGCGCCCGACCGCGGTGCCGCGTACGACGTGCCCAGCGGCTGGACGATCGCGCCGGAGACGGCCATCGGCGGGTTCGGCGAACCACCGAACGCGGTCGCGGGCAAGGGATATGCCAGCGACGGCAAGGGCTACTGCCCCGGCTCCACCCGCACCGTGTCCTTCCTCACCGGTTCGCAGAGCCCCGATTCCGCCACGGCGGCAACCGATCTCGGCACCCGAACGGCCAAACTCGCCTACACCGCCTCGTCCAACGGCACACCGAGCGCGCCGGTGCCGCTCGAATCGCTGGACGGCACCCAGCACGGCATGTTCGTGGAAACCAAGGGCACCGTCACCCAGGCCAAGCCCGGCTGCGCGACGGCCTACTCCGTCTTCACCGTGGCCTACCCCACCGACAGCGGCAACTTCGTCATGGTGATCGCCGCCGACACCGGCGTGCCGAACGCCCTCGACGCCGACACCGCCAAGCGCATCTTCACCAGCATCCGCGCGCACGACGGCTAGACCACGTCGCGATACCCCCGCTGAACAGGCGGTTTAACGTCCAGGCCGTCCCTGTTGTAAGCTACTGCAGGTTCGATTCACGGGGTGTGGCGCAGCTTGGTAGCGCGCTTCGTTCGGGACGAAGAGGTCGCAGGTTCAAATCCTGTCACCCCGACTCGTGGTTGAGACGAACACTCTGCCCCGGCCTTCATCGGCCGGGGCAGAGTCGTATCCGGGGTAGGTCACGCTCGCTCGGCGGCGGTTATTTCTTGGGCGATGCCGTTGAGGATGATCTCCAGGGTGACGGTGAAGTCCGGGTCCTCGGTGGGGTCGGCGGGGGTGGCGGGTGGGGGTCGAAGACGGTGGAGCTGAAGAGTTTCGCGGCTTCCGGGTAGCGGGACGGGTCGACTAGGGCGGCGAGGGAGCGGGTGTAGGCCTGGTTGACCTGGGCCTCGTCGAGACCGGTGTCCGCGCGCCCTTCGGCCAGCTGCTGGGTGAGCAGGCTGGCTTGGCGGACGTGGCCGCTGACCAGCATCATGACCGCGACCTTGGTGGCCCAGTCGAGTGGTGTGCCGGCCAGCACGCGCAGGTGCGCGTCCATCCAGCCGACGGTGTTCGGGCCACGCGGCGGACCCGAGATCGGCAGCTGCGGCAGCCACGGATGCCGTAGATGGGTGGCGCGCAGCGCGTGCGCCCAGCGACGCAGCTCCGCGCGCCAATCGGCGGGCGCGAGCGGGAATTCCGGTGGCGAACCCGCCGCGTGATCGGCCATCAGCTCGAAGAGTTCGTCCTTGGATCCGACGTGCCGATACAGCGCCATCTTCGTGAAGCCCAGGGCGGCAGCGACTTTCATCAGCGTGACGCCCCCGAGCCCGTCGCGGTCGGCCAGTTCGACGGCCTTGCGCACCACCAGGTCGACGTCGAGCTCGGCGGGCCGTCCCAGCCGCTGCGGTGGCGAAGCGAGCCGCCACAACCTGCTCAGTTCCGCGGGCATGGCCTCGTCGGGCACTGCGGGCACCTTCCTCGGGATCGGCACATCAGGACCGGTTGCATACTAGCCGTCCAGATAGTATCTATTGGATAGTATCCATTAGATATTTAATACTCGCGGTCGATCGAGGAAGCTGGCACCCATGACCGATCAACTGGTCACCCCGCGCACCCGTGTCTACGACGTAGACGCGCTACGCGGCTTCGCCCTGCTGGGCATTTTCATCGTCAACATCACGTTCATGTCGTCCGGCTACCCCGGGAACCTGGTGACCGATCCGGCGTTCGCCGGCCCGGTCGACGAGGTGGTCCGCGGACTGTCCACGGTCTTCGTCGACATGAAGTTCTATCTGCTGTTCTCGTTCCTGTTCGGCTACAGCTTCACCCTGCAGCTGACCTCGGCGGCCGACGCGGGCGCGGCGTTCGAGCCGCGCATGCTGCGGCGCATCGCCGGGTTGTTCCTCATCGGTGTCGCGCACATCGTGTTCCTGTACGGGGGCGACGTGCTCACCACGTACGCGCTCGCCTGTCTCGCCCTGTTCCTGCTGCGCCGGGTCACCGACCGGACCGCGCTGCGCATCGCCGGCGTGCTCTACGGCCTGGTGCTGTCAAGCCTGCTGATCAGCGGATTGTTCCTGGATACCTCGGCGTGGCTGCCCGCGCCGGAACAGGCGCGAGCCAACGCCGAGCAAACAACCGCGGCCATGCTCGGTGGCTGGGGCGAGATCATCGGTACCCACCTCGACGGACTCCCGCTGCTGATCCTGCAGGCCATCACCCTGCAGGGGCCGACCGCGCTGGCGATGTTCCTGCTCGGCCTGGTCGCGGGTCGACGCAAGCTGCTGGCGCGGGTGCGTGGTGACGAACCGGTGCTGCGCCGTATCCAGTGGATCGGCTTCTCGATCGGCTTGGCGGGCAGCGTGCTCTACACCCTCGGCGGCGGCACCGGCACGACGCTCGCGGTGGCGGTCAGCGTCGCCACCGCGCCGCTGCTGTCGGCCGCGTACGTCGCGACGCTGCTGCGGCTGATGCACAGCCCCCGCACCGCGTGGCTCCGCACCGCGCTGGCCCCGGCCGGACGGATCGCGCTGACCAACTATCTCGGTCAATCCGCGATCGGTCTGCTGCTGTTCACCGGCATCGGTCTCGGCTGGGCGGGCCGCCTGTCACCGGCCGCGACCATGGCGGTGGCGGTGCTCGTCTTCGGACTCCAGCTGGTGGTCAGCGCGGTGTGGTTGCGCCGCTACCGGTACGGTCCCGCCGAGTGGATCCTGCGGTGGCTCACCAATGCCCGCCGCCCCGCCTGGCGCAGCACGCCGCGGTGACACCCCTCACCATCGCGTCGATCGGCGCGGTTCGGCCGGGAGGGTGGCTCACCTTGGGGCAGAATCGGTTTCGCCCCCTCCGAAAGGCTGAATCATGCGCGCACCCGCCGAGGACGTCACCGGAACGCTGGCCGGGAAGACGGTACTGATCACCGGTGGCGACACCGGCGTCGGCAAGAAGATCGCCGTTTCGCTCGCCGTGCAGGGCGCGCAGGTGGTGATCCAGCATCCGCACGCACCGGAATCGGCCGCCGATGTGGTCAAGGAGATCACCGGTTCCGGCGGTTCGGCGCTGGCGCTCGCGGCCGATATCGGCGATCGCCTCGAATACGAGGAACTGGTGCAGGCCCTGCTCGAAGAGTGCGGGCACTGGGATGTGCTGGTGACCACCACGGCTGCCGCGCTCACCACTCCCCTGGCCGAACTCACCGCGGACGAATTCGACAGCGCGTTCGCGACACCGGCGCGAGGCGTGCTGCACGGCCTGCAACTCGCCTCGGCTCATCTGGCCGACGGCGGACGGGTCATCACGGTCGCGCACGCCGCCCCGCCGGGCAACATCGTCGACGCGGCCACCGCGGGGGCAATCGCGGAGTTCACCCGCGTACTGGCCGCGGACTTCACGCCGCGGCGCATCGCCGTCAACGCGGTGAGCGCGGCGACCGGCAGCCCCGACCCGAACGCCGCCGCCACGGCGCAGCTGCTCGGTCCCGTGAGCGAAACAACCGAAATCTCGGAAGTGGTCGCGTTTCTGGCGAGCGACGCCGCCGAAGCGGTCACTGCGCAGCACATTCGGGTCGCCGAGGGCGGCGCGGGAACCGGAAAGACCGCCTGAACCGCATATCGGCGAATATCGAGCAACGAGATATTCCGCCGAATTACCACCGGGGCCATCCCGGTCATCCTGGGGCCGCCCCGACGGAATAACGCAATGGCGCATAAACTACCTCGATCCGGACAGCGTGTGCCGTGCGCCCGCCGAACATGCGAGCAAACGCCTACGCTGTTGATTTATGACCCGCGTTACCGCGCAAGGGAACACAGTGGACATCGCGACAGCGTCAACGACGCCCGTGTACCGGTTGGCCGCACTCTCCGATCTCGCCCGTGTCGCGGCGGTCGAGCAGGAACGGTTCGGCGCCGACGCCTACCCCTATTTCGTGTTGCGCCAGCTCTTCGACCTGCACGGCTGCGACTGGCTTGTCGCGGAGGTGGACGACGTCGTCTGCGGGCACCTGCTGGTCGCCCTCACCCCCGATCGGCGTGCCTGGTTGCTCAGCTTCGCCGTCACCGAGAGCCAGTGCGGCCGGGGCTACGGGTCAACCCTTTTGGCGCAGGCGATCGAGCTGTGCAGCCGACACTCGGTGCGCAGCATCCTGATAACCGTCCGGCCAACCAACCAGTCGGCCTATAACCTATACAAGCGAATGGGTTTCACCTGGACCGCCTATGAGGAACACTACTTCGGCATAGGCGAGCCTCGCGACATACTCGAGTACAAACTCTGACCGGAACACCATTCTCGAACATCGAGCGCGCGCCCCGTTCATAAAGCGAATTCCATTGCGCCACGGAAAGCCACCCGATCAGCGCGGTTCACTGCCGGAAGAATCCCGGATCGGATGCAGACCCTTCCACAGTCCGCGTAACTCGCGGGAGCATGCGCCTCGGGCATCCACAGGCTCGCCAGATGTTGCAGCACGGCAGCCGGGATCTCTGCGGCGCGGCCGCGGGGAATCTGCACCGGGCAGCCACCCACCACGATCACGCGACCGGCGACCGTGCCGACCGACTCGGCGGCCGAGCGGTGCCATTCACGTTCCGTCCCACAGCAAATGGGAGATGCGGTCGGAGATCTTGCGCGACACCGTCACCGGCACCTCCTCCGCGGCTCCGCGGGCGATGAGCTGATCGATCACGGCACGATCCACATCCAGGTGATCCAGGATCAGCTGCGTCGAATGGACCAGAGCGGCACGATGTTTGGGCACGAACGACATCGACCGATAGGCAGCGAACGGAGGCGCGTCGGGGGTCAGCTGTATCACTGCCGGTAGCTCCTGCCACCGGCCCGGCCACTGCGCTTCCATTGCGACGACCTGCGGCCGCACGACCGCCGCACCGTGGTAACGCAGCACGCCGAGCCGCAGCAGCTGCCAGACCGCGGCCAGCATCGGCGCCGACCACCGGCGGTGAGTTTCGTTGCGCCCGTTGGCGGACTCGGTGCGCTCACTCCACAACTGCACATCCAGGAAGATCGAATGCTCGCTGCGGCCGAACTCCTCCGCGGGACGAAACGGCAACATCCACGTGTGCCGCGGTTGTTCGCCGTCCGACGGGCGGCGGCCGTTGCTCAACCAGCCGGACTCCGCGGTCGGCGGGCGACGCCCGGTCGACGACGAAACGTCCGGCTCGGCAACGATACTGGCCACGACCAGCTCAGCGAGGCTGATCGGCGCATCTGACGGCCCGCCGTCGTCCCCCGGAATAACAGTCGCGCAACCTGATTGGCGGGCCAGATAGTCGATCCGCACACCGGCTTCGTCCGCCGCGGTGAGCAACTTGCCGAGGATATCCCGCGGATCGGCGTTCGGCGCGGTGTAGTCGTCGAGAAAATAGCAGGTACTCACCCGCACCCGGGAGCCGAATTCCGCACGGGCGACGGCGATGAACGCCTCGACCAACGGCGCGATCCCGCGAAACCGGCGCAGCACCTGGTCCATATCGTGCGCGATCTGAGGCACCGAGAAGTGGCCGACCTCGAGCGACAGATGCGACAGCGGCACCTGCTCGATCCCGGCCTGTTCCCCGTGCTCGCGGTAGCCCATCACGACTCAGCACCCCACCGCGTCCCGGCGCGCCCACGCCACCTCATCTGGACCAGCCCCGTTCCCACGCCCGCCGACCCTAAAAGTGTGCGCCCCTTCCCACCCCCCAGCCAACCCCCGGCGCACCGTTATCGACGCGCGGCAGGGCCTGCCATGGCCGGTCACGCCCCGACCAGATCGTGCTCGCGGGAATCTACCGCCGTCGGGACGATCTGGCCTCGGCGATGCGGGTGCCGAAACGATGGCCCGGGCTGCTGCACCGCAATCTCATGGCCCGCGCCATCCGGGGCTCGAACAGCATCGAGGGCTACCACGTCGAAACCGATGACGCGGCGGCCGCCGTCGATTACGAAGAGGCGCGCACCGCCGCGCAGGACTTCAAGGCATTGACCGAGATCGGACTGCTGGCCGCGCGGGGCGAGACCCGCGCACGCCACTACGTCGCCAGCCCGAGCTGCTGGAGCTCAGATCGGTCGTCCGGGCGGAAGTGCCGCGGCGGATTGTGGATCCATATCCCGGGCTGCGGGTCGAGTTGCTGATGCTTTAGGGGGTGGGTGGTTACGGGGTGCTTACCTGGGGTCATGTGGATGAAATGCGAGGTCGGTAGCGTATACAGGTATGTCGACACGGGTGGGAACGCTGGAGAGTGCGGGTGGGCGGGCGCTGCGCGATGTGGTGTATGCGGCGCTGCGCGGGGAGTTGATGAATGGGGACATCAAGTTCGGCGAACGGTTGACCGAGCCGAAACTGGCGGCGCGGTTCGGGATCTCACGGACACCGATCCGTGAGGCGTTGACCGTGCTCTGCGCGGACGGGCTGCTGCAACGCGAGGAGTTCGGGTTCAGCCCAGTGCGGCCGAGCATTCCGTTGATCCGCGACCTCTACGAACTGCGAATCACGCTGGAGCTGGGCGGCATACAGCGTGCGCTGACGAACCCCGCGGTGTCCCACGATCGTGCCCTGCTCGAGGCGGAACGCGACGCGTGGCTGGCACTGCGCGCCGACCCGCCGGCACAGGAACCGGGTTTCGTGGTGCGCGACGAAGAATTCCACGTCACGCTGCTCACCGCCGCGGGCAACGCCGAAATGGTGCGTGCCCTGCAGGCGGTGAACTCCCGCATCCGCCATGTCCGGATGTACGACTTCATGGTCAACAACCGCATCGAGACCACCATCGCCGAACACCTCGGCATCCTCGATGCCGTACTGGCCGAAGATCTTTCGCTCGCCTACCAGCTGCTGCACACGCATATCGGCGAGTCGCTCGACGTGGTGCTCGACCGCGTCACCCGGGCCATCGCCGCGATGGCCGCCGAATAGACCACGCCGAACCGGAATCCCACCAGCAGTGATCGGAGTCGACAGAATGACCACCGGCGACCCAGCCAAGACACCCACCGAACGCGTGAGCGCCGCATACCAGCGGATCGCCGAGGTGGACCGGCCCGAGGTATGGATCACGCTGCGCGACCAGCAGGCGGTCGCCGCCGACGCCGCGGCGATCGAAGCGCGGCTGGCCGCGGGCGCGGCGCTGCCGCTGGCCGGTCTGCTGGTCGCGGTCAAGGACAACATCGATGTGGCGGGCCTGCCGACCACGGCGGCGTGCCCCGAATTCGCCTACACCGCACAGCACACCGCGGCGGCGGTCGAGCGGCTGGTCGCGGCGGGCGCGATCGTGCTCGGCAAGACCAATCTCGACCAGTTCGCGACCGGTTTGGTCGGCACACGCAGCCCGTACGGCGCGGTGCGCAACGCGCACGACCCGGCGCTGATCTCCGGCGGGTCCAGTTCGGGTTCGGCGGTGGCCGTCGCGCTGGGTATCGCCGATCTCGGGATCGGCACCGACACCGCCGGTTCCGGCCGCGTGCCCGCGGCCTATCACGGAATCGTCGGCGTCAAGGCGACATTGGGCATCATCCCGACGCACGGCGTGGTACCCGCGTGCGCGGACTACGACGCGGTCACCGTCTTCGCCCGCGATCTCGACACGGCGGTGGCGGCAGCCGCGGTGATGTGCGGGCCCGAGCCACGCGATCCGCGCAGTCGCGCCTGGCCGGCCGATGTCCGGTTGGCGGCACCGGCGGCGGCGCGTATCGCGGTCCCGCGGGCCGCCGACCTCGTCGCACTGTGCGCACCGTATCGCGCAGCTTTCGCCAGAACTGTGGCCGCCGCAGCCGTTTCCGGCGCGAAGCTCGAAGAGGTCGACATCTCCGGCTTGCTCGACGCCGCGCGGTTGCTCTACGACGGCGCGATCGTCGCCGAACGCCATGCCGCGGTCGGCGAGTTCCTGGCCACCGCGCCCACCGGCGCGGACCCGACGGTCGCCGCGATCATCGAATCCGCCGGTGCGACAACGGGTCCGGGATTCGCCGCAGATCTCGACACGCTGGCACGCGCCCGTGCGGCCGCCGCCGAACTACTGACGGACTACGACGCTCTGCTGCTGCCGACCACCACCGAGCATCCGAGTATTGCTGCGGTGCAGGCGGATCCGCTGGGTATCAATCGCCGGCTCGGCACCTACACGAACTTCTGCAACCTGCTCGATCTGGCGGCCGTGGCGGTGCCGGGCGCGCCCACCGCCGACGGTGCGCCGTTCGGCGTCATGCTGGTGACCGCCACGTTCGCCGATCAGGTCGGCATCGATCTGGCCGCCCGCCTGCTCGGCGCCGAATCCGCGCCGCTGCTGGTACAGAGCGGTGTCGAACTCGCCGTCTTCGGCGCGCACCTGCGCGGTCAACCGCTGCACTGGCAGCTCGAGCAGATCGGGGCGCGCTTCGCCGGAGACGTCCACACGACCGACGCCTACCGCCTGACCGCATTGGACACCACGCCGCCGAAACCCGGACTCGTGCGGCACGGCGCGGGCCTGGGCGTCCCCATCGCCGGTGAGTTGTTCCGCGTCGCTACCGCCGGGCTGGGCGAGTTCCTGGCGGCCCTGCCCGCCCCCATGGCGCTGACCAGCATCGAACTGTCCGATGGCCGGTCGGTAATTGGTTTCGCGTGCACCTACGACGCCGCGGTCACCGGCACCGACATCACCTCGTTCGGCGGGTGGAAGGCCTATATCCAGCACTGATCGCCTTTGAACGCTCGTCTTGAACATTTGTACTAGACATATGTCTCAGCCTGCTGTAGACATATGTCTAAGACATTCGAGCAAGCAAGGGAACAGCAGATGAGCACCCACACCCAGCCCCGCGTTCTCGTCGCCGGCGGCGGCATCGGCGGCAATGCCGTTGCGTTGCAACTACTTCGGGCCGGCATCCGGGCCACCGTGGTCGAGCGCGCCGTCGCACCGCGGCCGGGCGGACAAGCGGTCGACCTGCGGGGGCCGAGCGCCGAGGTCGCCGAACGGATGGGCCTGATGCCGGGCATCCGCGCCGTGCAGCTGGACGAGCGCGGCATGAAGTTCGTCGACGCCGCGGGACGCGACATCGTCCGGATGCCGACCGAGCTGTTCGACGGCAAGGGCGCGATCGCCGAAATCGAGATCACCCGTGGGGATTTGAACCAGGTCCTGCTCGACGCGCTGGCGGCCGAGGGCGGCGTGGACTACCGCTACGGCGAGTGGATCACCCACGTCCGCCAGGACGGAACCGGCGTCGAAGTCACCTTCGCCTCGGGCACAAGCGCCCGCTACGACGTGCTGATCGGCGCGGACGGCCTGCACTCGGCCACCCGCCGGATGGTGTTCGGTCCCGAGGAACAGTTCTCCACCTACCTCGGCGGGTACATGTCCTTCTTCACCATGCCCAGCGCCGCGGACGCGGAGGACCACTGGTTCACCATGCACTCACTGGTCGGCGCGGCCAATATCGGACTGCGCCCGGACGCCGACCCGGCCACCTCGAAGGCCCTGATCACGGTGCGCACGCCGGCCGACCCCGCGCTGCGCCGCGATGTCGTGGCCCAGCAGGACCTGCTCCGGCGCAAGCTGGCGGGCGGCGGCTGGGAGGCGGAGCGGATCGCCGCCGCGATGCCGGAGGCGACCGACTTCTATTTCGACGAGCTGGCGCGCATCGATATGCCCGCCTGGTCGCAGGGCCGGGTCGTGCTGCTCGGCGACGCGGGTTACTGCGGCTCGCCCCTGTCGGGGCAGGGCACCGCGATGGCGCTGCTCGGCGCCTACGTGCTGGCCGGTGAAATCGCCTCGCACGCCGCGGATCCCGAGCTGGCGCTGGCCCGCTACGAGGAGGTGCTGCGGCCGTTCATCGCGAAGGCGCAGGAACTCGCCCCCGGCGGCCTGAAGGCCATGACGCCCGCGACCGCGTTGGGCATCCGGGCAGGTCAGACGCTCAGCAAGCTGATGACCTCGAAGGTGCTGCGGCCGTTGATGATGAAGATGTTCACCAAGACCGAGTCCTACGAGCTGCCCGAGTACCCGGCACACAGTACCGCGGGGTAGCCAGGGCTACTCGACCACGGTCCGCTCGTCCAGCAGAAACGGAAGCACGAAGGTACGCAACATGGTTCGCTCTTCGTCTTCGCCGTCCCCGGGCAGTGTCAGCAGCGAGACCATGGCGCGGATCACCCACTGGCCGACGCGTTGCGCCGCCTTCGCGGGCAGGCCGGGGCGGAATCCGGACACGAAGTCGGCAGCGAGCGCGTCCAGCACGGCGGACGAATTCGACAGCTGCGCAACGATTCCGGCATTGTCCGCGGCGAACCATACCGCCAGGTGCGGGGTCTTGCGCACCTCCGCGAGCAAGGCGGTGAGCCCGTCGAGCAAGCGGTCCGCCGGGTCCGTCGCCGCCGGGCGGGCCGGATCACGCCACACCCGTTCGACCACCTGGCGCGCCTCGCGCCCGGCGAAGGCCACGTACAGCGCCTGCCGATTCTCGAAGTAGCGGTAGAGCGTCGCCCGCGAACACCCTGCGGCCTCGGCCACTTCGGCCATGCCGATACCGCTGACACCCTTTTCGATGAACAGCGCGCGGACCGCGTCGAGGATGCGCTCGCTCGCCAACTCCGCGCGACCGTCCGCCAGCCAGCCGCTCATGCCGCGCACCGGAACGCGAGGGTGGTGGGCCGCCGGACATACGGTCCGGTCGCGTATTCGACCGAATCCATATCCACCACATAGTCGGGGAAGCGGTCGAGTAGTTCCTCCAACGCGACCCGGGCTTGCATACGGGCCACCGCGGCGCCGAGGCAATGGTGCGCCCCGTGGCCGAAGGTGAGGATGCGCTGCGGATTCCGCTCGATGTCGAGTTCGGCGGCGTCGGCGCCGAACGCCTGCTCGTCCCGGTTGGCGGAGCCGAAGACCAGGAGCACCTTGCGTCCGGCGGGAATCTCTTTGCCGCCCAGCTGAAGTGGTCGCGTCGCGGTGCGCGCCAAGCACTGCACCGGCGCGGTGAGCCGGGCGAATTCCTCGATGGCTACCCGGATCCGGTCCTTGTCCTCGACCAGCGCCGCCCGCTGGTCCGGATGTTGTTGCAGCAGTTGGACGGCACCCCCGAGCAGGCCCGTCGTGGTGTCGTTGCCCCCGGCCACCATGGTCCAGGTGTAGGCCAGGATCTGCACCAGGCCACGGACATCGGCGTCGTCGGCCGCCATCCCGGCCTGCACGAGCAGCGACACCGTATCGTCGCCCGGATCGGTTCGGCGCCGCTTGATCAGCTCGGCGAAGTAACCCATCATCGCCATCGAGGCGGGCATCGCCTGGGTGCTCGCCCGATCGGTACTGCCCGCGACGACGGCGTCGGTCCAGCCGTCGAACCGGCCCCGGTCCGCGGCGGGCACGCCCAGGTAGTGCGCGACCACCATGCTCGGCAGCGGTTTGAACAGCCGCGCGACGATATCGCCCCCACCCTCGGCGGCGAGGCCGTCCAGCCGTTCGCGCACGAACTGCCGCACCACCGGCTCCACGTCGCGCACCTGGCGCGGCGTGAAGCCGCGGGCGACGAGTTTGCGAAAGTCGGTGTGCTCGGGCGGATCCTGCATCACCAGCGGCGGATTGTCGGTGAGGCCGATCTGTTCCAGTTCGCCGTATTCCACGGTCAGTCCGTCGCGCGAGGAGTAGGTCTCGCTGTCGCGGGCGGCGGCGTACACGTGCTCGTGGGTGGTCAGCACCCAGTAGTCGCCGGCCGGGCGGGCCTGCGGCACCACGTGATGGACCGGATCCTGTGCGCGCAGCGCGGCATACATCTCCCACGGGGAAACCCAGGTGGGGCCGGAACGCAACTCGAAGACCGGAGCCGGGCGATACGCATCGATCAACATGTAGTGACGGTAAGACAAAATGACGAAAGTGTCTAGAACAAGTTCTAGTCGCGCTGACCCGGACCGATCACCCTCCGAAACCGGTCCGGCCGCCCGTCCGACCCGAGACCAGCGCCTGCGCACCCCGTGGTTACCTTCGGCAGTGGCAATATCGAGTTGCCGGCCAGCTCCGGGAAGAGCCATCGAAGGCGTATGCCCGCGTCCCGAGTGGCCTACCGAGCCGGTCACCCCTCGTGGACCGGCCCGGCAGGCACTCTCAACCCCCGGGACCCGACCTGCCAACCCCTCGAAGACAGGTCGAGCCCCGTTCCCACCCCCGGTGGTGGCTCTGCACCCCGTCAACCGGAGCACCCGGTGTATTCGGTGTGACTCAAACAATGCCGTCGGCGGCTTAGCACGCACTTAAGAACACCTTGTAGGGGAAAAATTGCAGGTGATGGTGCCGATACGGCGACGAATGTGCGGAGTTTGTAGCACGCGGTCCCGGATAGCCGATGATGGAGACAAGTGCGCCAAGGAGATTGGAACGACGATGGAAACCGTGGTGGTCTGGGTATTGGCCTGTGTGCTGTATTGGTGGGGCCTGCTGTAGCAGCCGGCCGGAAAGCCTGGTCCACCCGGACCAGGCCTACTACATGCGGTCGTAGACGTTCGCGCCGAGACCGGGGGAAGTAGTCGCGGCGCACCCCTACCACAGCAGGCTGCCCACCCGCCCCCGGTTCCACCGAACAACGTCGACTCACCCGCCGCGCAACGCACCCGCGCCCCCGGCGAAAGTGCCGGAGGCGCAGTGAGATTCGGCAGATTCAGCGGTCCACGCCGACGGGCTCCGGCGCGATCTTCTCCCCCTCCTCCGAATGGTCTGCGCGCCCGCCACGTTCACGCATCAGCACCAGCGCCAGGGCGGCCGCGCCGAGCACGGCGCAGGCGCCCGCGACGAACGTGGTGGACATGGCGACGGTGAACGCGGACCGTGCGGCGGCGGCCAGTGCACCGTCACCGGTGGCGCCCGCCACGGCCAATGCGTCGGAGATGGCTTCCCTGGCGTGTTCCGGTGCGGTGTCCGGCATTTGGCCGGTGTAACTACCGGCCAGCACCGCGCCGAGGATGGCGACACCGAGCGCGGCACCCGCCTGCTGGATGGTGTCGTTGAGTGCGGAGCCGACGCCGGCGTGATCCCCGGGCACCGCGCTCATCAGCGCGCCGATCGCGGCGGGCATGGCCAGACCCATACCGCTGCCGAGCAGCGCCAGCGCCACCGCGGGCAGCCAGAAGCTCTCGTCCACGTCCAGTGTCGCCAGCACGCCGAACCCGCTCGCGGTGATCACCAGGCCGGTCGCCACAATCCACCGGTTGCCGACCTGGCCGGCCAGCGACGCCCCGATTCCGTTGCACACCAGCACCGCGACGGCCATCGGCGTGAACGCGAACGCGGTCTGCGTCGGCGTGTACTCGAGCACGAATTGCAGGTACTGGGTCAGCACCAGCAGCAGTCCGCCGCTGGCGAAGGTCAGCAGCACCAGCGAGAAGCTGGAGCCGGTGAAGATCCGGTTGCGGAACAACTCCAGCGGCACCATCGGCGACTCGGTACTCAGCTCACGAATCACAAAGCCCGCCAACGAGATCACCGCGATCACCAATGCCGTCAAGGTGCCCCGCGCGGTGAATCCGTCGATCGGGGTGACGATGATGGTCCACACCAGCGCGGTCATCCCGACCACCGAGAGCAGCATGCCCGGTAGGTCCGGCTTGCGCCACGGCCCCCTGGATTCGGGCATCAGCACGAACGCCGCGATGATCGCCACCACCACGATGGGCACGTTCAACACGAACACCGAGCCCCACCAGAAGTGATCCAGCAGGAAGCCGCCGAACACCGGTCCGCCGACCATGCCGACCACGGAGACCGCGCTCCACGCGCCGATCGCCTTCGGCCGCTCCTGCTCGTCGAAGACGGTGATCAGGATCGACAGCGTGCTCGGCATGATCAACGCGCCGCCGATCCCCATCAGCACCCGGCCGCCGATCAGCAGCTCCGAGGTGGTGGCGAAGGCCGCGAGCCCCGACGCCGCGCCGAACAGGAACAGGCCGATGACCATCACCAGCCGGCGGCCGTACCGGTCGGACAGGCTGCCGGAGGTGAGCAGCAGTCCGGCGAAAACCAGGATGTAGGAGTCGATGATCCACTGAATGTCCTGCGCGCCCGCGCCCAGGTCGGTGGCGATCTGCGGGATCGCCACATTCAGCACCATATTGTCGATGACCAGCACCAATGAGCTGAAGCACAGCACGATCAGAATGAGCCAGCGGCGCGGATCACGCGCCGCGACTGCCACCTCTTCGGTCGATTCGGTCATGTTCGTGAACCCTTTCGGATAAGCCTCACCGCACACCGTGCGTATATCCGAACACTGTACGGTCGGCGAACATCGTGCGCAATACCCAACAGCGTGCGGTCATCCGCACGATGTGCGGTCCCGGCGGCTATGCTGAGCCGAAGCCCGAAAGGAGCAGACGCATGCCGGCGAAGGAACAACCGATCGCTTCCGTGTGGGCGCGGCCGCGTAAACCGCGACGCGAACAGCCCGCGCTCAGCCGCGAGCAGATCGTGGCGGCGGCGCTCGAACTGCTGGACAGCGCGGGCTTCGAAGCGCTGAGCATGCGAAAACTCGGGGCCGAACTCAATGCGGGCGCGACCTCGCTGTACACCCACGTGGCCAATCGAGACGAGCTGATCGAACTGGTCGCCGACGCCGCGCTGGGCGCACTGCCGGTTCCCGATCCGGCAGACCCGCGCGGCTGGCGTGCGGCGGTCACCGATTTCACTGTCGCACTGCGCCGTACCATGCTGCGGCACCCGTGGCTTTCATCGATGATCGGCGAGATCGGCACCCTGTACCTGGGGCCCAACATGATGCGGGGCACCGACGGCTTTCTCGGTGTGCTGGAGCGGGCCGGAATGGATTCGGCCACCGCCGATCTCGCGATGAGCACCGTCCTCGGCTACGCCTTCGGCATCACCATGTCCGAAGCCGCCTCGCTCCGGGTGGTGCAGCGCAGCGGCCTCAGCGAAACGCAGTGGTACGCCAGCATCTGGCCGGCCGCCGAGTCCGCCGCCCGCGGCTATCCGTATCTGCACAAACGCTATGCCGCACCGCCCACGGAGGACCTGTCGGCCGAACGCGACGAATTGTTCGTCCGCCAGCTGGAATTCATCCTCGACGGCCTGGAAGGCGCACTGCGCCGAGCGGATTGAACGAGCGCTACCTGCGGATGCCGGGCGCGCCGGGGCCCAGACAGGCCATGATGGCGCAGCCCGGCGCGGTGTCCCAGAACGGCGGGGCGAGTGGCGAATTCAGGCAGGACAAGACATTGCAGCCGGGATAGGCGAACGGCCCCGCGCCGAAAACCGCCAGCACGAAGTTGAAGTCGACGAACTGGCCGGGGTTGAGCCGGATCGGCGGTTCGACGTACGGACCCGGATCGGGGATCGGCGGCTCGTGAAATGCCGCGAAGAGCCTGCGGAAGAATTCGTACGGCAATTCCTGGGTGTTCTGGATCACGCCGGACAGACCGTACTGGCTGACGTTGCCGTAGAACCCGGTCCACACCACCGTGAGATCGAGACTCGGCATGATGAAGACGTTCTGCATGCCGAGCCCGGCCATCATGTACACATCGGACGGCAGCATCGCCGCGGACTCGGCGCAACCCGGCCCGAGCCAGAACAGATAGCCGTAGCACCGGTTCGTCGCCGACGGCGTGCGCGCCTGCCGCAGATACTCCTGCGAGACGAGTTGCGCTGCGCCCCAGCGCCCGTCATTGCCGACGAGCAGTCCGAGCTTGGCGAAGTCGTTGGGCGGGATCATCAAGTGGGCGTAGCCGTAGGTATGTCCGGAACGGTCCCGAGCCCAGTAGTAGTCACCGCGTTCGATGCCGAGCGGGTCGAACAGTTCTCGCTGCGCGAACTGCTGGAGCGGTTCGCCGATCGCCAGTTCCATGACGTAGGTGAGCAGATCGACGTTGCGCTGGCTGTAGCTGAAGACGGTGCCGGGCGGGTTGTCCAGCGGCACCCCCAGCGCCTGTACCGCGCTGTTCGGATCGATCGGAATCACCGCGGTGGCACCCTCGGTCAGCACGCCGACCTTCATCCCCGAGGTCTCGGTGAGCAGATTCGCCACGGTGATCGAGCGATGTTCGGCATCGCCCAGGCCCGGCGGCAGATACCGGTCTATCCGGGCGTCGATATCGAGCTTGCCCTGGTCCCAGGCGATTCCGGCGAGCAGCGAGACCACGCTTTTCGTGGCACTCCAGATGTTCCACGCGGTATCACCGGTCTGCGCGTTCGTCGGCCCTTCGCCGATCAGGCAGTTGTGCCGGAACACCTGGACATTCAACCGGTTTCGCGTGGCAGCGAACTGCAATGCGGCACTGAGCCGTTGACGGTCCAGACCCACCTGCTCCGGTTCGGCCCTGGCGAAATCGCGACCGGACGACACCGCGCAACTCGCCGTCTCCGATATCCGGCCGGGCTCCGCCTGCGCGCTCGCGGCGACGCCGTGGCCCGCCACCAGCGATAGCGCAGCGAACCCGATCAGGAATCCACCGAATCGCCCCATGGACACGAGGTTATCGCGTGCGTCCAGGACAGACCGGGGAATGACGGATGCCGGCCCGGCTGAGATTCAGCGAATTCCTGGCGCACCCGGCCCGGTGCACAGCAGAATCGCACAGCCCGGCGCGATATCCCAAAAGGGCGGAGCCAGTGGATAGTCCAGGCAGGAGAAGACGTTGCAACCCGGATAGGCGTTCGGGCCGATGCCGAACACCGCGAGCAGAATGTCCTCGTCGACGTAGGTCCGCGGGTCCAGCCGCACCGGCGGCTCGACGAACGGGCCGGGGTCGGGCATGGGGCGCTCGTGGAAGGCGGCGAAGAGTCTCCGGAAGAATTCGTAGGGCAGCTCCGCCTGATTCTGCAGGGTGCCGGTCAGCCCGCCACTGCTCTTGTTGCCGAAGAAGCCGGTCCAGACCACCGTCAGATCGAGGCTTGGGATGCCGAAGACGTTCTGCATGCCGAGCCCGTCCATCATGAAGATGTCTTCCGGCACGTTGTAGAGCGGCGCCGCGCACTCGGGGCCGAGCCAGAACAGGTAGCCGTAACACTCGTTCGGCTCGGAGGGCCGCAGCGCCGCGCGCAGATACTCCGTCGAGACGATTTGCTTTGTGCCCCAGCGCCCGTCGTTGCTCACCAACAAGCCGAGCTTGGCGAAATCGTTCGGCGGGATCATCAAGTGGGCGTAGCCGTAGGTGTGCCCGGCGCGATCCCGGGCCCAGTAGTAGTCACCGCGTTCGATGCCGAGCGGGTCGAACAGCTCGCGCTGCGCGAACTGCTGCAACGGCTCCCCCACCGCCAGCTCCATGACATAGGTGAGCAGGTCGACGTTGCGCTGGCTGTACCGGAACGTGGTGCCCGGCGGATGGTCCAGCGGCATGCCCAAGGCCTGCACCGCGCTGTTCGGGTCGATCGGGATCACGCCGGTGATGCCCTCGGTGAGCGCGCCGACCCGCATGCCCGACGATTCGGTGAGCAGATTCTCCACCGTGATCGAGCGATGCTCGGCGTCCCCGAGTCCCGCGGGCAGGTACCGGTCGATCGGCGCGCCGAGGTCGAGTTCGCCACGGTCCCAAGCGATTCCCGCGAGCAGCGACACGATGCTCTTGGTGGAGCTCCAGATGTTCCACGCGACGTTGCCGGTCTGCGCATTCGTCGGCCCCTCGCCGATCAGGCAGTTGTGCCGGAACACCTGCACGTTGAAACGGGCACGGGTGGCGGCGAAGGTCAGCGCGCCGGCGAGCCGATCGCGGTCCAGGCCGACCTGCTCGGGTTCGGCGCGGGCGAACTCACGACCCGGCGACACCGCACAGCGCACGTCGCCGGACGCGCGGTCGGGGGCCGCCTGCGCGGCCCCGGTGCAGACGTTCCCGGCCACCAGTGCCAGCGCGGCGAACCCGACCAGGAATCCACTGCATCGCCCCATACGCACGAGGCTATCGCCGCGCTCCCCCGGATCGGGCCAGCCCGGCCCGGCGCGTCAGAAACCACAAACGCCGCCAGGTCCTACGACCTGGCGGCGCTGAGTCGCCGGACGCCACGCCAGCGTCACGACTCGTGTCGACGTCCCACAAGCGCCTCTCGGCGAGTGGTCGCACGCAGCGACAAAGGGTGAGGCCCGGGGCTGTCCGGACGCCGACAGTGGTGATCAACGACCACCGGCCCGGAAGTATTCCAGGGATGACGCACCCCTTCTTTTCTTGACTCATTCCAGAAAAGGGGGGAGTATCGAAGTCATGCACACCAACCACACCGACGCCAAGGCGCAGCTGCGCGCGGCTGGTCTGCGGGTCACCGCCCCGCGGATCGCGGTGTTGGACGCGGTCGCGGCCGCACCGCACACCGATGCGGATCGCGTGGCCGCGACCGTCCGGCAAGCGCTCGGCTCGGTTTCCACCCAGGCCGTCTACGACGTCCTGCGGGCCTGCGTACACGCCGGGATCCTGCGCCGGATCGAGCCCGCCGGATCGGCGGCGCTGTACGAGACCCGGACCGGAGACAACCATCACCATCTGGTGTGCCGCAGCTGCGGCACGGTCGTGGACATCGACTGTGTCGTGGGCGCAGCCCCGTGCCTGGACCCCGACGACGCACACGGATTCGCGATCGACGAGGCAGAAGTCGTTTTCTGGGGTCTGTGCCCGCAATGCCGCACATCCACGCGGCAAGAATCCTGATCGAGTCCCGGGGGACAGCCCACCCCTGGGACATTCGCACCGACGAGGAGGCTTCGAACATGACCAAGCCGACAACGACGAACACCGGAACCCCGGTGGAGAGCGACAACGAATCGCTCACCGCGGGCACCCAGGGCCCGATCCTGCTGCACGATCACTACCTGATCGAGAAGCTCGCCCAGTTCAACCGGGAACGGGTGCCGGAGCGGATCGTGCACGCGAAGGGCGCGGGCGCCTACGGCGAACTGGTCGTCACCAACGACGTCAGCCGCTACACCAAGGCCAAGCTGTTCCAGCCCGGCGCGCGCACCGAGTCGCTGGCCCGCTTCTCCACCGTCGCCGGTGAGCAGGGCAGCCCCGACACCTGGCGCGACCCACGGGGTTTCGCGGTGAAGTTCTACACCGAAGACGGCAACTACGACCTGGTCGGCAACAACACCCCGGTCTTCTTCATCAAGGACCCGATCAAGTTCCCCGACTTCATCCGTTCGCAGAAGCGCTTGCCCGGCAACGGACTTCGCGACCACAACATGCAGTGGGACTTCTGGACGCTGCGCCCCGAGACCGCGCACCAGGTGACCTGGCTGATGGGCGATCGCGGCATCCCGAAGACCTACCGGCATATGAACGGCTACGGCTCACACACCTACCAGTGGATCAACGCCGCGGGCGAACGTTTTTGGGTGAAGTACCACTTCAAGACCGATCAGGGCATCGATTACCTGACGCAGGCCGACGCCGACCGGATCGCCGGCGAGAACGCCGACTACCACCGCAAGGACCTGTGGGACGCGATCGAACGCGGCGAGTTCCCCAGCTGGACCTTGCACGTCCAGGTGATGCCGGTCGCCGAGGCCGAGAGCTACCGGTTCAATCCGTTCGACCTGACCAAGGTCTGGTCGCACAAGGACTATCCGCTGATCGAGGTCGGCAAGTGGACGCTGAACCGCAACCCGGGCAACTACTTCGTCGATATCGAGCAGGCCGCGTTCGAGCCGTCGAATGTCGTTCCCGGCATCGGCTATTCGCCCGACAAGATGCTGCTCGGCCGCGTGTTCGCCTACGCGGACGCGCACCGCTACCGGATCGGCACCAACTACGCGCAGCTGCCGCCGAACCTGCCGCGCGCCGCGCAGGTGAACTCCTACTCCAAGGAAGGCGCCATGCGGTACTTCTACAACGACGCGAATGTGCCGGTGTACGCACCGAATTCGTTCGGCGGGCCGCACGCCGATCCGGCGCAGGCGCCCGACGGCGGGCTCTGGAACTTCGAGCCGACCATGGTGCGGGCGGGCTACCTCGAGCACGCCGAAGACGGGGATTTCACCCAGCCGGGCACCCTGGTGCGCGAGGTCTTCAACGATGAGCAGCGGGATCGCCTGGTGCGCAACGTCGTCGGGCATGTGCTCGGCGGCGTGCAGGAGCCGGTGCTGAGCCGGGTCTTCGAATACTGGACCAAGGTGGATCCCGAGATCGGCAAGCGGATCGAGGAAGGGGTGCGCGCCGGGCTCGACGGCGCGCCGACACCGCCGCCCGCACAGGGCTGAGTTCCTGGTCGCGGGGTGCGCACATGCGCATCCCGCGACCATCTTCGCAGATCAACCGGACCGCGGTCGCAGTTTGCCGGATGATCACCCGCCTGCGAAAGTGGTGGGATGATTCGGTTCACACGTGATACCCGGGTGGCACTGGCCGCCGCCGCGCTGGTCCTGCCGCTGCTGGCCGGCTGCGGCACCGATTCTCCTGCGGCACATACCGAATCATCCGCGGCGAGCACCGCGGCCGTTGCCGCTACCGCTGACCTGACGGCGCTGGAGCAGCAGTACGACGCGCAGCTCGGGCTGTTCGCCGTCGACACCGGCAGCGGGAAGACGCTGACCAATCGCGCCGACCAGCGCATGCCCTTCCTGTCCACCTTCAAAGGGCTCGCCGCGGGCGCGTTGCTGAAGGCACACCCGCTCGCCACCGGATACTTCGACAAGGTCGTGCATTTCACCGAAGCCGACCTGGTCACCTATTCGCCCGTCACCAGCACCAAGGTGGCCGAGGGCATGACCATCGCCCAGATCGCCGATGCCGCGATCACCCAGAGCGACAACACCGCGGGCAACCTGCTGCTGCGCGAACTCGGTGGGCCGCAAGGACTCACCGCCTTCCTGCGCACCCTCGGCGACCAGGTCAGTCGCCTCGACCGCTGGGAACCGGATCTCAACACCGCCCTGCCCGACGACGAACGCGACACCACCACCCCCGCCGCGCTGGCCGCCGACTACCGCGCCTTGGTCCTGGGTGATGCCTTGGGCGCTCCCGAACGCGAACAGCTCACCAAGTGGCTGAAGGCGAACACCACCGGCGACAAGCGAATTCGCGCAGGTGTTCCGGCCGGTTGGACCACCGGTGACAAAACCGGCACCGGCGACTACGGCATGGCCAACGACGCCGCCGTCACCTGGCCCGACGGCGGCCGCGCACCCCTCGTCCTCGCCATCCAAACCCGCAAATCCACCAAAACAGCCGAACCCAGCAACGACCTGGTGGCTGCCGCCACGAAACTCGTCGTCGACAAGTTGCGCTGACCGGCGGGTTCCGTGACCGGTTCGCCCGCGGTCGGGATCGAGGGCACAGCGCGACCCCCGGATTAGGCTCGGGCGGTGACTGAGGGACGTGGAGGTCGGGCGGCGCAGGCGGATCGGCGGCGGGAGGAGATTCTCGAGGCGGCGCGGGAGGTCATCGCGGAGCGGGGATATCGGGGGGCTTCGCTGGCGGCGGTGGCCGAGCGGGTGGGGCTGACGCAGCCCGGGCTGCTGCACTATTTTGCGAGCAAAGAGGAACTACTGGTCGCGGTGCTGGAGGCCAGGGATCGCTGGGATACCGCGGCGTTCCTGGCCGGGCCCGCGGCGGGTTCGCAGTTGTCCTCGATCGCGCAGTTGGTGGAGTACAACGCGATGCGGCCCGGGGTGGTGCAGACGTTCGCGGCGCTCGCGGCCGAAAGCGTGACGGGACAGCATCCGGCCCGCGCCTACTTCGTCGAGCGGTACGCGAACGCCAGGGCGAAGGTCACCGAGCTGCTGCGAGCGGAATTCGGGGACCGACTCGCGGGCGAGCGCACTCCGGAACAGGTCGCGCCGCTGCTGCTCGCGGTGATGGACGGTTTGCAGACGCAATGGCTGCTCGACCCGCAGACTGTTGACATGGGTGATTCCTTTCGGGACTTCATCGCTCTGCTCGGACCGGGCGCCGACCCCGCAGACTGAGCCTAAGGTAACGAAATCATAACTTCACCTACTATTGATTAGGTGAGCATGGCGGCGTCGCCCGCCGCACGCTCCGCCCTTCGTGGCGACCGCCGCCTGTTTCGCGACCGCCACGCGCATTGTCATTGCGAGACAAAGGAGTTCACCATGACCCAGCTTGACCCGGCCCGCGAGGAAGTCGTGGCGGCGGCCATCGGCAAACTCGACCTGGACGCGAAGGCCCGGCTGCTGATGGGGCAGGACATGTGGTCGTTGCCCGCCCTGCCGGAGATCGGGCTGCGTTCGCTGGTGATGTCGGACGGGCCGATCGGGGTGCGCGGGGTGCATTGGACAGCCGACGATCCGTCGATCGCGCTGCCCTCGCCGACCGCGCTCGCCGCGAGCTGGGATCCGGAGCTGGCGCGGCGCGCGGGCAGGCTGCTCGCGCAGGAGGCGCGGCGCAAGAGTGTGCACGTGCTGCTCGCGCCCACGGTGAATCTGCACCGATCTCCGCTCGGCGGAAGGCATTTCGAGTGCTACTCGGAGGACCCGTACCTCACCGGGCAGATCGGCACCGGGTACGTCCGCGGGGTGCAGGACGGTGGAATCGGCACCACCGTCAAACATTTCGTCGCCAACGACGCGGAGACCGACCGCTTCACCGTGAACAACGTGGTGTCCGCCCGCGCACTGCGCGAACTGTATCTGGCGCCGTTCGAGGCGATCGTCCGCGACGCGGAGCCGTGGGGCATCATGGCCGCGTACAACCGGGTGAACGGTCCGACCATGACCGAGCACCACGCACTACTCACCGGAATACTGCGCGCCGAATGGGGTTTCGACGGTTTCGTCGTCTCCGACTGGACCGCCGCCCGCTCGACGGTCCCGGCGATCACCGCCGGACTCGATGTCGCGATGCCGGGACCGCGTGGCGTGTACGGCGAGGCGCTGGCCGCGGCGGTGCGCAGCGGCGAGGTCGCGGAGTCCGTGGTGGATGCCGCGGTGCGCAACGTGCTGCGGCTGGCGGCGCGGGTCGGCTTGCTCGACGGGGCCGCGCCTGCGGTGACCACGCTGCCGGACGAGATCGACGGCGTCGCGCTGGCGCACGAAATCGCCGCTCGCGGTTTCGTTCTGGTGCGCAACGAGCCGGTCGGCGGGCGGCCCGCGCTCCCCCTCGCGAAGGACGGGACGAAGGTGGCGTTACTCGGGCTGGCCGCGCGCGACGCGCGCATCCTCGGCGGCGGCTCGGCGACCGTGTTCCCCGCGTCGGTGGTCTCCCCGCTCGACGGACTGACCGCCGCGCTGCCGCCCGGCGCCCTGAGCTACGCGATCGGCGCCGCCCCGAGCGACGAACTCAGCGCCGCCGCCCGCGGATTCGATCTGCACGCCCGCATTTTCGACGCCGACGGCGCGCTGCTCGGCGAGAGTTCGCTGCCCAACGGCACGGTCAACTGGCTGGGTGAACTACCCGACGGCGTCGCCTACGCCGACCTGCACACGGTCGAGGTGCACGGCACCTTCACGCCCGAGGAAACCGGCGCGCACGCGTTCGGCACCAAGGGAATCGGCGACTTCCGGCTCACGGTCGGCGACTCGGTGCTGTTCGACGGCGCCGAAACCCTCACCGGCTCCGATCCTTTCGAAGCCTTCTTCGGCACCCCCACTACGCGCGGCACCGTCGAGCTCACCGCCGGGACGACGGTCGAAGTGACAATGACGCACACTCCGATGAAGTTCGCGGACATGCCCATCCAGGCCGTCCTTTTCACCCTCGGGCACGCCGATCCCCCACGCGACCCGGACGAGTTGATCGCCGAGGCCGTCGAGACGGCCCGCAACGCCGACGTCGCGGTGGTCGTGGTCGCCACCACCGAGCAGGTGGAATCGGAAGGCTTCGATCGCACCAACCTGCGCCTGCCCGGCCGACAGGACGAGCTGGTAAGCCGCGTAGCCGAGGTCAATCCGCACACGGTGGTGGTCGTCAACGCCGGTTCGCCGGTGGAAATGCCGTGGCGTGACCAGGTTTCGGCGGTGTTGCTGAGCTGGTTCCCCGGCCAGCAGGGCGGGGCGGCGCTGACGGAGGTCCTGCTCGGTGTCACCGAACCGGGCGGACGGCTGCCGACCACGTGGCCTGTCGCCCTGGCCGACTGCCCGGTCTCCGAGGTCACGCCGACCGACGGCGAATTGGTCTATCGGGAGGATCTGTTCATCGGCTACCGCGCCTGGGAGCGGGCGGGCAGCACGCCGGCCTACCCGTTCGGGCACGGATTCGGTTACACCACATGGGAATACGAGTCGATCGAGCGGGAGGCGACGACGGTGACCGTGCGGCTGCGCAATACCGGCGCCCGCCACGGCGGTGAGGTGGTGCAGGTCTACCTCGCGCCCGTCGCGGATTCGGTGATGCGACCGGCCCGCTGGCTGGCGGGGTTCGCGCGGGTGGAAGCCGACCCGGGCGAGCTGGTCGAGGCACGAATCACCCTCCCGGACCGGGCGTTCCAGATCTGGGACGAAGACCGCGACGCGTGGCGGCCGGTACCGGGCGTGTACGAGATCGAGGCGGGCCACTCCTTCGCCGATCGACCGCTGACCACGCAGATCGAAACGTAGGCACACCTGTCCGCGGCCGTGCGCGAGCACGGCCGCGGTACCGGGTCAGCGATTGCTGAGCAGGACCTCGGCGATCTGGATGGTGTTGAGCGCAGCGCCCTTACGCAGGTTGTCGCCCGAGATGAACAGGGCCAGGCCACGGCCGTCCGGCACGCCGGGATCCTGCCGGATCCGGCCGACGAGCGAGTCGTCGGCGCCCGCCGCCTGCAACGGCGTCGGCACCTCGACGAGCTTGACGCCGGGCGCCTTGGCCAGGATCTCCTTGGCCTGTTCGACCGAGAGCGGCTGATCGAATTCGGCGTTCACCGACAGCGAGTGCCCGGTGAACACCGGGACGCGCACGCAGGTGCCGCTCACCAAAAGATCAGGGAGCCCGAGGATCTTGCGGCTCTCGTTGCGCAGCTTCTGGTCCTCGTCGGTCTCGCCGGAGCCGTCGTCGACGAGCGAGCCGGCCAGCGGCAGCACGTTGAACGCGATCGGCGCGACGTACTTGTTCGGGGCCGGGAAGTCCAGGGCGCTGCCGTCGTGGGTCAGCTGCTCGGCGTCGTCGATCACCGCGCGCGCCTGCGTCGCGAGCTCTTCCACACCGGCCAGGCCGCTCCCGGACACCGCCTGGTAGCTGGACACGATGAGGCGGCGCAGCCCCGCGATGTCGTGCAGCGGCTTCAGCACCGGCATCGCGGCCATGGTGGTGCAGTTCGGGTTCGCGATGATGCCCTTGGCCAGGTTGCGGGTCTGCTCCGGGTTGACCTCGCTCACCACCAGCGGCACATCGGGGTCCTTGCGGAACGCCGAGGAGTTGTCGATCACGGTGACGCCCGCGGCCGCGAAGCGCGGGGCCTGCACCCGCGACATGGTGGCGCCGGCGGAGAACAGCGCGATATCGAGCCCGGCCGGATCGGCCAGCTCGGTGTCCTCGACGACGATCTCGCCGCCGCGCCACGGCAGCGTCTTACCCGCCGAACGCGACGAGGCGAAGAATCGCACCTCGTCGGCCGGGAAGTTGCGCTCTTCCAGCAGTTTCCGCATGACGGCGCCGACCTGACCGGTCGCGCCGACAACGCCTACTCGGATACCCATGGCTTATCGTCCTGTTCCCGCGTGCACCACGGCGACCTCGTCGCCGCCCAGTTCGAAGGCCCGGTGCAGCACCTTGACGGCCTCGTCCAGTTCGGTGTCCTTGACCAGCACCGAGATCCGGATCTCGGAGGTGGAGATGAGATCGATGTTCACGCCCGCGTCGGCCAGCGCCTCGCAGAATTTGGCGGTGACGCCGGGGTGGCTCTTCATGCCCGCGCCGACCAGCGACACCTTGCCGATGTGGTCGTCGTAGAGCACCTGGGAGAAGCCGATCTCGTCCTGCTGCTTGGTGAGCATCTCGACGGCGCGCGCGCCGTCGGTCTTGGGCAGGGTGAAGGTGATGTCGGTCTTGCCGGTATCGATCTTGGAGATGTTCTGCAGCACCATGTCGATGTTGATCTCGGCGTCGGCGACCGCGCGGAACACCTTGGCGGCGTAGCCCGGCACGTCCGGCAGACCGACCACGGTCACCTTGGCCTCGCTGCGATCGTGCGCGACGCCCGTGAGGATTGCTTGCTCCAAGGGGATGTCCTCCATCGATCCGTAAACGTAGGTGCCCGGCTTGTCGGTATAGGACGAACGCACATGCACGGGCACGTTGTAGCGGCGCGCGTATTCGACGCAGCGCAGCATCAGCACCTTCGCGCCGCAGGCCGCGAGTTCCAGCATCTCCTCGTAGGAGACCTGCTCGAGCCGCTGCGCGTCCGGCACGATCCGCGGGTCGGCGGTGAAGACACCGTCCACGTCGGTGTAGATCTCGCAGACGTCGGCCTCCAGCGCGGCGGCCAGCGCGACCGCGGTGGTGTCGGAACCACCCCGACCCAGCGTGGTGACGTCCTTACTGTCCTGGCTGACGCCCTGGAAACCGGCGACGAGCACGATCTGGCCGTCGTCGAGCGCCTGGCGCAGCCGGCCCGGCGTCACGTCGATGATCTTGGCGTTGCCGTGCGCGCCGGTGGTGATCACGCCGGCCTGAGAGCCGGTGAACGAGCGAGCCTCGGCGCCGAGCGAGTGGATGGCCATCGCGACCAGCGCGTTGGAGATGCGCTCACCCGAGGTGAGCAGCATGTCCATTTCCCGCGCGGGCGGCGCGGGCGCGACCTGCTGGGCGAGGTCGAGCAGTTCGTCGGTGGTGTCACCCATGGCCGAGCAGACGACCACCACGTCGTGGCCCTGCTTCTTCGTCTCGACGATCCGTTCAGCGACGCGCCGGATACGCTCGGCGGTTGCCACCGAGGATCCTCCGTACTTCTGAACAACGAGAGCCACGACAGGGTCCTCCAAGATCGACAACCAGCTGCTAACAGCCACCCAGCGTACCGGCCGTGGTCCAGCGGATCGCCGCTACCTCCTCAGCCGGCCGCCGGGCGGGAGCCCACGCGCTGGTCGGACTTGGTCGCGAACTTCGCGAACAGCCAGTGATATTTGGTGTTCTGGAAGGCCGCGATCCGCCATTCGCCGTCGGCGCGCACCACGATCGTGGTCTGCACCTTCGTGTTGCGCAGTGTGCGGCGGCGCCTTCCTTTGAGCACCGCCCCGCGCCCGTGCACCACCGCGACATCCGGGGTGAGAAAGCGGAAGCCGGTGATCTCCCCGTCCAGGCGGGTGTTCTTCAAGTACTTCTCGAAGACCGGGAGGTGAGACTCGTAGATCTCCCGGCGGCCCTTGCTGTGCGTGCCGAACCAGGTGACGTAGTCGGCGTCCTCGGCGAAGACCGCCGCGAAAGCCGCGGCGTCGCCCTCGTTCCACGCCTTGGCCTGACGGTCGAACAACGCGTGGATGGCGGCCTCGTCTGTGTGCTGCGTGCTGGACATCGCGAACTCCTCGAAAAAACTGACCAGTTCATTAACTGCATTACTCAATAGTTGAGTTAGTAAGATATTGTTCGAGTGAGACTAAGGTGTCAAGCCATGCCGGAGAACGCGGAATCGAAACGAGCCGAACTGGGCGCGGCGTTGACCGTGGCCGCCCAGGTCAGCGCGACGGACGCGGTGATGATGCACCAGGCCGTCGCCGACAAAGCCGGGCTGCACGTGACGGATCTGCGCTGCTTGAACATGCTGCGACTGGGCGGGCCCGCCACCGCGGGTGAGCTGGCCGCCACCGCCGGGCTGACCACCGGCGCGATCACCCGGATGATCGACCGGCTGTTGCAGGCGGGGTATGTGCAGCGCGAACACGACGCGCAGGACCGCCGGCGGGTCATCATCACCGCGGTCCCCGCCCGGATCGACGAGCTGGCCCCGCACTACGAACTGCTGGCCCAGGAATTCGGTGCGGTGACCGCCGACTACACCGACGAGCAACTGGAACTCTTGCTCGAGCTGTTCGGGCGGCTGCACGAGACATCGGTTCGAGTCACCAAGGCCTTGCGCACCGCCGAGGACTGAGCGATGGCGCACGATGGAGTGATGAAGAGCACGGTATTAGCGGTGACCACCGGACGGACCGAGGTCGTGCAGGACATCACCGGGGAGTGCGCGTCGTTCGTGCGCGAAGCCTCCGGTGGCGGTGACGGACTGCTCAATGTGTTCGTGCCGCACGCGACGGCCGGGATCGCGGTCATGGAACTCGGCGCGCGCAGCGACGACGATCTGCTCGCGGCGCTGCGCGAGCTGCTGCCCGCCGACGATCGCTGGCGGCACGCGCACGGATCGCGCGGGCACGGACGCTCGCACGTGATGCCCGCCCTGATCGCGCCCTACGCCACGCTCCCGGTGATCGACGGCGCGCTGGCCCTGGGCACCTGGCAGTCCGTCGCACTGGTCGACCTGAATGTCGACAACCCCGACCGCCAGGTGCGCCTGTCCTTCCTCAGCGACTAGATCCTGTCTCGAAGTCCGGCCGGACCACGGAAGCGCCAATGGGACTGCGAGACAGGGGCCTAAGGCCGGACGAGGCGGAAGAACCCGCGCACCCGCTCGACCAGCGACTCCGGCTGCTCCATGGATCGCCGAGTATCCCCGGCCGGTGCGTTGCATCTCCTGCTCGGCCGCGAGGTTCGCCTGCTCCGCGGGCGTCGGATCGTCGAACGCGCCCGCCGCGACGGAGCCCAGGTTCAGGTGCACGCCGGCGACCCGCTCGGGCGCCACCTCGCCCAGCGCGCCGGACACCGCCGAACCCCAGTCACCGCCCTGTGCGCCGTACCGTTCGTAACCCAGCGAGACCATCAACGTGTCCCAGGCGCGCGCGATGCGCGTGACGCCCCACCCGGTCGTCGACGGCTTGTCGCTCCACCCGTACCCGGGCAACGACGGCGCGACCACGTGGAAGGCGTCCGCCGGGTCGCCGCCGTGCGCGCGCGGGTCGGTCAGCGGGCCGAGCACCGCCAGGAACTCGAGCACCGACCCCGGCCACCCGTGGGTGAGCACCAGCGGGAACGCGTCCGGCTCCGGCGAGCGGACGTGCAGGAAGTGGATGCCCAGCCCATCGATGGTGGCGCGGTACTGCGCGAAATCGTTCAGCACCCGCACCTGCGCCCACCGGGCCGGCGTCGCGGCCTACCGGAGCCGGCGCAGCCCGCGTTGCGGGTCGGCCGCGGACAGCCGGGCGAGTTCGGTGCGGTTGGCCACGCCGAGTTTGGCGTAGACGTGCGCCAGGTGGGTCTTCACCGTGCCGCGGCCGATGAACAAACGCGCGGCGATATCGGGGTTCGACAGTCCAGCGACCGCGAGATCGACGACGGAACGTTCCATCGGAGTGAGGCTGGCCCAGCCCGACGCCGGGCGGTTGCGTTTGCCGCGCGCTTTGGTCGCGTAGTCGATGGCCGGTTCGAGTCCCATGGCGCGGCCACGTTCCCGCAACTCGGTCGAATCCGGTACGGCGACAGTGGAATCCAGCAGTGATCGAGCGAGCTCGGCGGACGGCCCAGGGGCCGAACCGGTGTCGGCGCGGGCCCGTTCGGCCGCGCCGAGCAGCACCGCGGCCGAATCGGCGGTGCCACGGCGCGCGAGGGCCACCGCGAGCGACTCCAGGCTCGTCACGCAGCCGAGTACCAGGTCGTGTGCGGAACGAATACGCAGCGCCTCGTGATGCAACCGCAGCGCCTGCTCGATATCGCTGTGGTGCAACAGGAATGCTTGCTGATCGAGCATCTCGGCGTGCACCGAGGGCAGTGCGCGCAGCATCGGTGTCGCGGCCAAGGTCTCGAGTAGCGCTGCAGCCGAATCGGTTTCGGCCGGACTCGCACCTTCGGGCACGTCCGGCGCGGCTTCGGCGCGCAACCGCAACGCCGTCGCCAGCACCACCTGGGTCCACGGCGTCAGCACCCCGTCGGCAGCCGTGCCGGGCGTGCGTCCCTCCCGGCGGCACCACTCGACCGCCTCCTCGGGACGGCCCGCCGCCAGCGCCGCCAACGCGTGCACCCGCTCCCAGCCGGGCACGAACGGCGTCGCCTCCCCCTCGAGCAACCGATCGATCGGCTCGAGGGCCGCGGCCGCCGCGTCGAGTCGTCCCTGTCGCACCCGTATTTCGGCGAGCGCCGCCCGCGCCGAGCCCAGGTGATGGAAGTCGTGCAACGGGGCGGCGGTGGCGACGGCCTGCTCCGCGATCTCGGCGGCGCGGGTCAGCGCGCCCGACTGCGCGGTCGCGGTGGCCAGCCAGGTCAGTGCGAAGGAGGCGAAGCCGCGGTCGTTGCGCTCGCGCATGCCGACCAGCGCCGCGTCGAGTTGTTCGACGGCCGCGCGATATTCGTCGCGGAACAGGTGGATCAGGCCGGTCAGCGCTTGCATGGAATCCGCGACGAACCCGTCCGCGGCGTGCACGGCCTCCCGGTGCAGCGCTTCGGCGTCGGCGTAGGCCCGGTCCAGGTCGATACCGAGTTGCTCTACCGCGCACAGCGAGCGGGCCAGCCGGCCGACCGGCTCGGCACCGATCTCGGCGGCCAATTCCGCTGCGGCACGGGCCGATTCGTATCCGACGAAACCGTAGACGCCGGTGTCGCAGACCAGCGCCAACCCGGCCAGTACCCGCGCTTGCAGCTCGTCGCGCGCCCCGGCTCCGCGAGCGACGGCGGTGCGCAGCACCCGGACGCCCTCGAGGCCGCGCGGTTCGAGGTACCAGAACCAGGCCATCGCGGCGGCGAGCCTGCGCCCCGCGGTCGGATCGTCGCGACCCAATCCCCAGTCGAGAGCGGCACGAATGTTGGGGAGCTCCTCGGCGATTCGGACCCGCCACGCGTCCTGATCGGTGCTGCGCACGGCTTCGGCCCCCTCGACCACCGCGAGGTAGGCCGCGAGGTGGCGGTCGCGCAGTTCTTCGGTTTCGGCGGCCTCGGCGAGGCGCTGTAACGCGTAATCCCTTACTACGCCGAGCATTCGGTAGCGAGCCACCGGGCCGGTGGTGTCGGCGGAGACCAGTGACTTGTCGATCAACCCGCGTAGCGTGCGCAGCGCACGGCCCGGCCGCTCGTCCAGCGCGACCACCGCCTCGGCGGCGAAGTCCGGCTCGAGCACCCCGAGCCTGCGGAACAGCACCCGTTCGTCGTCATCGAGCAGGTCGTGGCTCCAGCGCATGGATTCCGCGAGCGTCTGTTGCCGGAACGGCGCCGTGCGCGCGCCACCTTCGAGTACCGCGTACGGCTCGTGCAGCACGTCCGCGAGTTGCGGCAGCGACAACGTGCTCGCCCATCCCGCGGCCAGCTCGAGGGCGAGCGGCAGCCGGTCGAGCCGATCGCAGATCCGGCGGGCCGCGGTGCGCACCTGCGCCGAGGCCTGCGCCGGTTGCGCCCGTTCGAGCAACAGTGTCAACGCGTCCGCCAGCGCGAGGGCGGGCACCCGACGCACCTGCTCGCCGCCGACCCCGAGCGGCGCGCGACTGGTGGCGAGCACGCCGAGCCGTGGGCAACGGCCGAGCAAGCTGGTGACCAGCGCTGCGACCGCGGCGCCGAGCTGCTCGCAATTGTCCAGTACCACCAGTGTTTCGCGGTCGGCCAGCCCGCGCGCCACCGTCGCGACCGGATCCGCACCGACCGGCACCGGCACGCCGAGCGCCGCGGCGACTCGATACGCGACGGCGGCATCGTCGTGTTCGTCCTCCAGTGCGACCCAGCAGACGCCGTCCGGCCACGCGGCCGCGACGGAGCGGCAGACCCGCAGCGCGAGCCGGGTCTTGCCGCAGCCGCCGGGCCCGGCGAGGGTCACGACCGTGCCCGGCGCGACCACAGCGGTGATCGCCGCGAGTTCTTCGGTCCGGCCGACGAACGAGGACAGCTCGGCGGGAAGTGTGTCGATGGCGGCTGACATTGCGTCAGCAGTCTGACACGCCGGTCCGGCGGGTGCGAGCCACGAGCTGTGCCATTCCGTCTTCCGGATATCGGCCAGCTGGCAGATGTTCCGCGACCCGAGCGGCGGAAGTATTCATGCCAACGACGCGGACGGCGTCACAGACCAGAAGGAACAGACCATGATCAACACGGGAAACCGCCGGGTAGTCGCCAATATCACCCTCTCGCTGGACGGCCGGACCAACGGCCCGGGCGGCGACTACGACATGAGCTGGATCGTGCCGCACGCGGTGAGCGACACCGCGCGCGACCGAATGGTCCAGATGGCCGAGGCGGCCACCACCGCCTTGCTCGGCCGCAAGAACTACCAGGGTTTCGGCGGCTACTGGCCGGTCGTCGCCGCCGACGCGGACGCCGACCCGCGCGACCGCGCGTTCGGCCAGTGGCTCGACAAGGTGGAGAAGGTCGTCTTCTCCGGCACGCTCACCGAGGCGGCGTGGCAGCATTCGCGGATCGCCGACACCGATCCCGTGGCGACCGTCCGGCAGTTGCGTGCCCAGCCCGGCGGCGACATCGTCGTGCTCGCCAGCGGCAGCATCATCAAGGCGCTGCTCGCGGCGGACGAGGTCGACCGGATCACGATCACGCAGTGTCCCGAGGTGGCCGGTGGCGGCGCGCGCCTGTTCGAGGACGGCTTCCCCGCGACGAGCTGGACGCTGACCGATCTGTCCAGCACCGAGACCGGCGCGCTGTACCTGATCTACGACCGGGTCCGCGGCGCGTGAACCGCCGAATGGCGGCGGACGCAGCGAAAAGCGCTGGGCCGCCGCCATTGTCGGGTCAGGCGCGGGTGAACCAGGTGACCTGGTTGCCGTTGCCGAACTCGCGGCGCGCGGTCGGCGTGAACAGCGTCGGCTGGAACGCGCCGTCGAAGGCGCGCACGCCCTGGCCCGCGACCACGGGGTAGCTCTTGATCACCAGCTCATCGATCTCATCGAGCAACGCGGCAGCCAGTTTGCCGCCGCCGGCCAGCCAAATGTCCTTACCCTCTTCCTCTTTGAGCCGCTGAACCAGCGCGAGCGGATCGGACTCGACCAATTCCACTGCGGGATCATCGATCCGGCCGAGCGTGCTCGACACCACGTACTGCCGCATATGGCCGTACGGGCTGGTGAGCCCCACCGCCAGGGCCGGTTCGTAGGTGCCCCGGCCCATCACCAACGTGTCGAACCGCTGGTTCGGCGCGTCGACGGCGACACCGAAGTGCGGCCGCGCGTGCGTGGGCAGGGTCTCGGGATAGTCCTGCCCGATCCACGCGACGAAGTCCTCGGGCAACGGATAGAAGCTGATGTCGCCGTCGGGTGCGGCGATGTAGCCGTCGAGCGACATGCCGACGAAGTAGGTGAGTTTTCGCATTACAGAGCCTCTTTCGTAGGGGGAGCGATCAGGCGCGGGTGAACCAGGTGACCTGCGCGCCGTTGTCGAATTCCTTGCGCCGGTCCGGGGTGAACAGGGTCGGCTGGAACGCGCCGGCAAAGGCCGAGATCCCGCTGCCCGCGACCACCGGGTAGCTCTTGATGATCAGTTCATCGAGTTCGCTCAGCAGCTGTGCGGCGAGGTTGCCGCCGCCGCACAACCAAATGTCGCCGCCCTCTTCCTTTTTGAGCCGCTGAACCAGCGCGAGCGGGTCGGACTCGACCAATTCCACTGCGGGATCGTCGATCCGGCCGAGCGTGCTCGACACCACGTACTGCTTCAAATGGGCGTACGGGCTGGTCATACCCATGGCCAGGCCGGGTTCGTAGCTGCGGCGACCCATCAGCACGGTGTCGCACCGCGTGTTCGGCTGATCCAGAGCCACGCCGACCTGCGACCGGAGTCCGGTCGGGACGAACTCCGGATACTCCGCGTTCAACCAGCGGCCCATCTCGTCGCTTTGCGGATAGAAGTCGTACTCCCCCGCCGGACCTGCGATGTAGCCGTCGAGCGACACGGCGACGTAGTAGACAAGCTTTCGCATTCCGGTACCACCTAAACTGTTGTACTCTATTTGTAGTGGTCAGAATGTAGTACTATGGATGGAGTGGTGTCAAGTGCGGACCAACAACGAGCGCAGGCAGGCGTTGCTCGACGCGGCCATCGAGGTCCTGGCCAGGGACGGCGCGCGCGGCCTCACCTTCCGCGCGGTGGACAAGGACGCGGGAGTGCCCGCGGGTACCGCGTCGAACTACTTCGCCAACCGCGACGATCTGCTCACCCAGGCCGGCGGGCGCTTCTACGAACGACTGCAGCCGAGCGAGGCCACCATGGCCGAACTCGCCACGGGGCCGCAGACCCGCGAGCACATCGTCACGCTGATGAAAGAGGTCGTGGGTCGCATCGAGGCCTTCCGCACCGGTTACCTCGCGCTACTGGAGTTGCGCCTGGAGGCGACCCGGCGGCCCGAGCTGCGGGCGGTGCTGACCGATCGGGTGCGCGCCGACATCGAGTTCAACGTGCGCAATCACCTCGACGCCGGGCTGCCCGGTGACGAAAAGTCGGTCCTACTGCTCTATCTCGCGTTGAACTGGCTGATCGTGGACCGGCTCACGCTGCCCGAGGTATTCACCGAGGAGCAGAGCCAGGACCTCATCGAGGCGGCGGTGGATCGGGTCATCCGGGGCTGAGACCAAACGGTCGCAACGACCGGAAACCCGGTGAGCGCCGTCACACCCATTCGATAATGAGTCGATGATGGCGAAGGTCGGCGACCGGTTGCTCGTGCACGGACACGTGGTGGGACGGGGTGATCGGCACGGGGAGATCATCGAGGTGCGCGGCCCGGACGGGTCGCCGCCCTATCTCGTCCGCTACACCGACGGGCGCGAATCCCTGGTGTATCCGGGGCCGGACGCGATAGTCGAACCGGCGGACTGAAGATCGCGACGCCCCTCGAACCTTCCACGCGGAAGCTGTACACCGCGTAGTCGATCTTCACCTCGAACACATAAGTGCACGTCGCGGGTGTGTACGAACCACCAATCCGTACCAGAAGGTTGACGGACCGAGAAGTGCTGGAGACAATCGGGCCGTTGTCCATCGGGGGTCGGAAGGTTTTTCATGCGCACCAGAACCGATATCCGATTCGTCGTCGACGCCGATTCCGCACAGGTACTCGATGCCCTGGCCGCCGTGGAAATGCTGCCGGAATGGTCACCCGGTTATACCGATGCCCGCGTCGCGTCCCGTGACGAAGCGCGACGGCCACTGCGCGTATTCGTGAAGACCGAAATCCTGGGCAGCTCCGATATGCAGGTGCTGGAATACGATTGGGCCGAAGATCGGGTGTCCTGGCAGGTCACCGACAGCACCAGGAACGCGAGGGGCGGCGGCTTCTTCGAGATCTCCGAGGGCGCGGACGGCACCCGGGTCTGGTATCACGCGGAGATCTACTTACCCATCCCGGTGCCCGGTCTACTACTCAAGCGCACCGTGCGAAAGCTCAACGAGACCGCGGTGCAGAATTTCATCGAGTTTGCCGAAAGGTTTCCGGAAACGGAAAACTTTCAAGCCGTATAGCCATGACGAATAACCACGACCGCGTGCGCCTTGAGAGAAATCACCGCCACGCGCGCCCCGCCTGACCGGCATAGACGGCGTCCGAGTGCGACGATGTGCACCATGATCGGTTCCAAACGGGTGCGGCTTCAGCCGGTGGCCGAGGGTGCGTCGGTGACGCAGCTCGAGCTGTTCTTCGACCTGGTGCTCGTGTTCGCATTCACCATGGTCACCGACCTGGCGGCGGAGGAGACCAGCGCGAAGAACCTGCTGCGCGCTTTCCTCGTGCTCGCCCTGATGTGGTGGCTGTGGATTTCCTTCTCGTGGCTGGGCAACGTGATCCGGGCCGACGAGGGCTTCGCCAGGGTCGCGATGTTCACCGCGATGGGCGGTGCGTTCCTCGCCGCGCTCACCATCCCCGAGGCGTTCCACGACCTCGCTGGCGGTTGGTTCGGCCCGCTGGTGTTCGCCATCGCATATCTGGTCGTACGGTTGGTGCACGTCTTCATGTTCTGGCTGGCCAGCGCCCAGGACGCGCAGTTGCGCACCCAGGTGCTGCGCTGGTCGCTCGGCTCGATCACGATGGGCACCACGCTGCTGGTGATCGCCGCGATGACCGAGGGCAGGGTGCAGATCGCGCTGTGGATCGCGGCCATCGCCGGTGACTACCTGTGGACGATGATCGCGGGCAACGACTGGCGGTTGAACTCGGCCAGCCACTTCGCCGAGCGGTACGGGCTGATCATCATCGTCGCGCTCGGCGAATCGATCGTCTCCATCGGCATCGGTGTGGCCGGGCTGCCGATCTCCTGGCCGATCACGGTGGGCGCGCTGCTCGGGCTGGCGATCTCGGGTCTACTCTGGTGGACCTATTTCGACGTGGCCGCGCTGTCCATCGAACACGAGCTCAAACACGCCACCGGCGCGCGGCAGATCCAAATCGCGCGGGGCGCCTACACCTTCTGGCATTTCCCGATGATCGTCGGCATCATCGGGCTGTCCCTGGGTTTGAAGAAGGTGCTCTACTACGTGGGCGACACCTCGCACCACACGTTGAAAGACGCGCTCTACGGCATCCCGCTGTTCGCGTTGTACGGCGGTGTGGTGCTGTATCTGGTCGCGCTGATCGGGGCGAAACACTATGCGACAGGGGCGATCAGCGTGCCCCGGGTGGTCACCGTCGTGCTGTTGCTCGCGCTGATCCCGCTCGCCGCGGCGCTGCCCGCACTGATCTCACTGAGCATCCTCTGCGCGGTGCTCGCGGTGCTGACCCTGTTCGAAACCGTACGATTCGCCCAGCCCCGCGACCAGATCAGGCACGGCGTACCTGACTGAGTTTGTGCGCGACACCGTGTTCGGCCGCCGTCGGCCCATACGCCGACGGCGCCACCCGGATCCCGTCGCGCACCGCGTCCCGGATCTGATCGATGTTCTCCCGCAACACATCCGAGACGAGCTCGTCGGTGCGCGGATCGGCGAGCACCTGGAAGACGATGCGGAACGTGGTGTCGGCGATCAACCGGATGATCTCGTCGTGGAACGGGATGTAGCGCACCCGGCCGGCCTGCGGGTCCTTCTTGATCAGCTCGAGGATCATCTCGTCCATCTCGGCCCGGTTCTCCTCCAGCGCCGCCGCGATGTTGCGGGTGTAGTGGCCGGTGCGCAGCACGTGCGCCACCTCGTCCATCACCGCGATCGTCATCGGGCGCTTGATCACGTCCACGATGGTCGTCACGAACCGGTTGACCACCGCGGCCGTGATCCGGTCGCCGAAGATCCGGTCGGCGACGCGGCCGAGCCGGACCAGGATCACCACGATCCGCAGCAGTCGGAACCCCCGGAAGAACGGACTGGTCACCGGGATCATGCCGAGGACCTCGTACCAGTAGACGAACGGGAACGTCCACGGCCAGCCCGCCCGGCGCCAACGCCACAGGAACTCGACCGCGAAGATCCCGCAGATCGACCAGTCGACGAGCACGATCACCCGATGCGTCTGCGTGGCGACCGGGAAGAAGGTGATCCAGACGACCAGCACCACCGAGACGATCGCCAGCGCGAGCATCACGAAATCGGTCCACAGCGCGGGCGGCTTGCGCGGGTAATCGCCCTCCGGAAGCTCCTCGCCGACCGGAGTGGGGCTGACATAGGCCACGACGCGGATCCCTTTCGACACTGAATGGTCAGGCCGAGGGTAGTACGCGGCCCGCGCGACGGCACGGACCGCGCGACGGCGCTACTTCCCCTGGCGGATGATCGCCTCGATATTGCGTTCGGCGAGCGCGGCGATGGTCAGCGACGGGTTCACCGTGCCGGTGCTGCCCGGGATCGCGGCGCCGTCCATCACGTACAGACCGGGATGGCCGTGCACCCGGCCGTAGCCGTCGGTGGCCCGGCCGAGCACCGCGCCGCCCAGCGGATGCGCGGTGAACAGGGCGTTGGCGTCGTAGCCGAGCGCACCGTATTCCAGGACGGCGTCGGCCCTTTCGGCGATCCGGTGATCGACCGCGCGGGCGGCCGCCACCATCTCCGCGCGGTTCTCGGCGGGCCAGCTCAAGCCGACCCGGTTCGCCGCGCGGTCGTAACCGAACCGCGCGCGCGTCCCGTCGAGCACCATGCCGAGCGAGGCCAGCGCACCCGTCTCGAACGGGATACCGGGGATGTACCAGCTCTCCAGGGTGAGCGGCGCGCCCGATTCGTCGAAGATCCGGCTCGCGCTCGGCACGCCCTGCCCGAGACCGGCCAGCGCGCTCGCGCCGCGGCCGAGCACCACGTCACCGTTGGTGCCCCAGCCGTCGCCGATGTGCTCGTTGAGGTTGGGCAGGGTGCCGGTGGCCTGCGCGCGGACCAGCAGTTCCGAGGTGCCGACCGAGCCGGCGCCGAGGAACAGCTGATCGCAGGTGAGGGTGCGGGTGCCGAGCACCTCGCCGGTCGGCGCGAGCTTCGTCACGGTCAGCGAGTACCGGCCGCCCGGCTCCTGGGCGATCGACTCCACCTGGTGACCGGGGAAGATCGCGGATCGGCCGGTGCCCTGGGCGTAGCGCAGGTAATTCTGGTTCAGGTCGAACTTCGCGCCGTTGGAGTTGCCCAGGTTGCTGCGCGCCGCGGTGCCAGACGGACGGGAGCCGCCGCCGAGTTCGGCGCGCAGGATGTCCCAGTTGAAGATCGAGTCGTTGGGCAGCGGCTGGTAGCCGGCCTTGCGCACCTGATCGTCCCAGGCCCGGGAGTGCGTGAACGGTGTCGAACCGTAGATGTCCGGCGGCATCGTGTTCAGCCGCAACATCTCCCGCACCCGCGGGTAGTAGACGCGGTCCAGCTCGCCGTAGTCGACGGTGCCGCCGAAGACGTGGTCGAAGAAGCGACGCTCCGGGGCGACCATCGCCCCGGTGAAGATCACCGAGCCGCCGCCGACCGCCGCCGCCCGCCAGACATCGATGCCGGGGTAGCTGGTGCAGTCGAGCACGCCGCCGAAGCTCGCGAAATGCACCGGCACCTTGGAGACACCGGTGAAGCTGGTGCGATGCCAGAAACCACGGCCGTCGGGCAGGTCATCGCCGGTGAAGATCTCGCGCCAGGGATCGTTGGGCCAGCGGGAGCCGCGTTCGAGCACCGTGTTCGCGATACCGGCCTCGGCCAGCCGCAAGGCGGTGACCGCGGCGCCGAAGCCGGAGCCGATCACGATCGCCGGCGAATGCTCGGGCGGATCGGGCAGCGGGGCAAAGATTTCCGGCACCCAGGCCTGGAACAGCAGATTCCAGACGGGATCCGCGGACCCCACGCCGGCCGTCAGCGACGAAGCCGAACCCGCGGCAGCGCCCAGCAGGGCGGCTGCACCCGCAGCTTTGAAGAAGGCGCGTCTACGCACCCAGCCACCTCCCTCATCACGCATGGCCGAGCGCAGATTACCGGTATTCCCGTGCGCTGAACAGTCGTTCACGGGCCGTCACCGGTTGTCCGCCTGCTATTGCCCTGGCGGACTTCCGCATTCGGGCGCGCGCGGCGGGCAACGTCCAGGTGACACCGGGGCAACGAGCCGGGTCGACCCCGGTTGACGGCACGGTCGCCGAGCCGGATTCACCGCGCGAACGGCACCTCGTCCGGCTCGCAGGTCGCGCCCGGCGCCGGGAGTTGCTGATCGATGAGGTAGCGCTCCTGCAGCCGCCGGGTGCAGTCGGTGGTGGTGTCATGGCCATAGCCATCGTCGATGACCACGAGGCGTGCGTTCACCAGGGCCTGCTGCGCGGTGCGGGCTGCGGACAGCGGCGTCACCGGGTCGTATCGGTTGCTGAACAGCAGCGCGGGCACGTCCGAGCGCATGATCCAGGGGCCCGCGTACCGCTGCGGGTAGCCGCCCTCGGGAGCCGGCCACGCGGCGCACGGCTGCCGGATGGACAGCCAGAACGCGCCGTAGATCGGACTCTGCGCACTCAAATCCCTTGCCATCGCGGGCCATTGCGCGGGGTCGCGCGGAAAAGTGTTGTCCGCGCAGGAGATCGCGGTGAACGAGTCCAGGAACCCGGGCGGCAGTGCGCTCGCGGCCAGCACGGTGCGGACCACGTCGGGGTTGCCCTCCGCGCCGCGCTCGAGCTCGGTGAGCAGCTGCGCCAGTGCGGGCCAACCCTTTTCGGAGTCGTACAGCAGCAGCGCGTGCGGGGCGATGACCTCGTGATAGGTGACCGAACGAGCCCGGTCCCCGGTGCCGACCACGATCGGCCCCTGCTGCAATCGGTCCAGCAGCGCGTTGTCTCTGGCGCGCAGATCCTCACCGCCGGTCGGCTTCTGATCGGTGCGAATCTGGCCGACCGGATCGGCGGTGGTCTGTTTACCGGCACTCGCGAAAGCACAGCGCGGCTGGCCTGCCTGCGCGCACAGCCGGAAGAATTCCGCGAGCACCTCCTCGGTGCCGGCCGCCGAGTTCGCGACCTCGGTGCGGGTATCAGAGGTGTAGGCGTCCGGGTCGATCATCGAGCCGAGGCTCAGCGCCCGCACCCGGTCACCGAAGAGCGCGCCGTACACCTCGCCGAGATAGCTTGCGTACGAACCTCCTTCGAAGGTGAGCTGGCGGTCGCCGACCGCGCGGCGCAGCAGGTCGAGGTCGCGGGCGGCGTCGACGGTGGTCAGGTGCGGCAGCAAGGCGGCGCTGTGCGCGGCACAGCCCGCGGCCAGGTCGCGGCTGGCCCGCGCCTGCTGCGCCTCCTGCTCGGCGGTTACCGGCGGCAGCCATGCCGCAGCCCAGAAGCGCTGCTGCTCTTCAGGATTCGCGAAGCAGCGGACCGGCGCGCTGCGGCCGGTACCGCGCTGATCGAAGGTCACCACGTCGAAGCGGCGCGCGATCTCGCCGGGGAACATCTCGCCTCGCGCCGCCCACTGCAGGCCCGAACCGCCCGGCCCGCCCGCGGCGGTGAACAGGGTGCCGATCCGGCGCGACTGATCCGCCGCGGGCTGGCGCACGACCGCGAGCTCGATCGTCTCCCCCTGCGGCTGCGCGTAGTTCAGCGGAACAGTCGCGCTCGCGCATTGCAGCTTGCTCAACGCCTTGTCCTGGCACGACGCCCAGTCCAGCCGCGGGGTCGCGACGGCGTCGGCCTGCCCGGCCAGGTCGGCCACGGCCTGTTCGTGCTCGTCCGGGGTGCCGCAGCCGCTCAGCGGCGCCACCAACAGGGCGAGCGCAGCGACAACGACGATCCTCCACCCACGCATATCGATTATCTTGTGCCGCGCGGACGCGGCCGTCGTCCCCCGCAGGGATGAATTGCACCCTGAGCCGGCACTGACCACCTCCTAGGACATCAACAGCCGGACCACCGCGATGGTGCCGACCACGACGATGACCGCGCGCAACACGTTCGGCGGCATTCGCCTGCCCATCTTCGCACCGAGCTGACCCCCGATGATCGAGCCCAGCGCGATCAGCCCGACCGCCTGCCAGTTCACGTCGGCGATCACGATGAAGATCAGCGCGGACACGCCGTTGACGATCAGCGCGAGCACGTTCTTGACGCCGTTGAGCCGCTGGATGTCCTCGTGCACGAGAACACCGAGCAAACCGAGCAGCAGCACACCCTGGGCAGCCCCGAAGTATCCGCCGTAGATGCCGGTCGCGAAGACCGCGACGAACAGCACCGGCCCGCCGTGCTTCGGCGCGGGCCCCTCGCCGTCCGCGCGCCGCGCCTTCACCCAGCGCGACAGCCGCGGCTGCACGACGACGAGGACCAGCGCCAGGATGATCAGCACCGGCACGATCGCCTTGAACGCGTTCGCGGGCAGCGTCAGCAGCAGAACCGCGCCGGTGATGCCGCCGAGCAGGGACGCGGTACCCAGGCGTACCAGGCGTTCGCGCTGTCCGGCCAGCTCACGACGGTAACCGTGCACGCCGCTGATGGCCCCCGGGACCAGGCCGATGGTGTTGGAGACGTTCGCGGTCACCGGCGGCAAGCCGAAGGCGAGCAGCGCCGGAAAGGTGATCAGGGTGCCCGACCCGACGATCGTATTGATCCCGCCCGCCGCGATGCCCGCGCCGAAGATGGCGAGCTGTTCGAGCCATGTCATAGGAAAATCCGTTCCTTGCTTCTTTGCGGAACGCTAGCGCCGACGTCGGATGACCCGACGACGGGACCGGGCTTCCGCCCGTGTATTGCCACCCGGTAAACTCGCCGACATCATGCAGCGGGCACTTCTTCTCGGCCGCCGCGACGGGTTCTGATTGGACCGGCTCCCGTCGCGGGGTTTTGCCGCGCCGGTCGACCCAAACCTTTGGGAAACACCACACCCCCTCGGAGAAATCGCCATGTCCCCCGCTGACGCCTTCGTATCCGGCTCCCGCACCATCACGCCGCCGTCCAAGCCCGCGCCGGCCGACCAGCCCGCGTGGAACGCGCAGAAGAACTCGTCGATGCCGACCTTCCGGTACCGTCCGTTCGCCGAGGAGGTCGAGCCCGTCACGGTGTCCGACCGCACCTGGCCGGACAAGATCATCGACGTCGCGCCCGGCTGGTGCGCGGTCGACCTGCGCGACGGCAACCAGGCCCTGATCGACCCGATGAGCCCGGCCCGCAAGCGCCGCATGTTCGACCTGCTGGTGCGGATGGGCTACAAGGAGATCGAGGTCGGCTTCCCCTCGGCCAGCCAGACCGATTTCGATTTCGTCCGCGAGATCATCGAGGACGGCGCGATCCCGGACGACGTCACCATCCAGGTGCTGACCCAGTGTCGCGCCGAGCTGATCGAGCGCACCTTCGAGGCCTGCTCGGGCGCGCAGAACGTGATCGTCCACTTCTACAACTCCACCTCGATCCTGCAGCGCAAGGTGGTCTTCCGGGCCGACCGCGCGGCGGTCAAGAAGATCGCGACGGACGCGGCGGCGCTGTGCCTGCGGATCGAGCAGCAGTACCCCGACACCAACTGGCGCTATGAATACAGCCCGGAGTCCTACACGGGCACCGAGCTGGAGTACGCCAAGGAGGTGTGCGACGCGGTCTCCGAGATCATCGCGCCCACCCCGGCCAAGCCGCTGATCATCAACCTGCCCGCGACCGTCGAGATGGCCACGCCGAACGTCTACGCCGATTCGATCGAGTGGATGAGCCGCAACCTGGCCCGCCGCGATTCGATCGTGCTGTCGCTGCACCCGCACAACGACCGCGGCACCGCGGTGGCCGCCGCCGAACTGGGCTACCAGGCCGGCGCGGACCGGATCGAGGGTTGCCTGTTCGGCAACGGTGAGCGCACCGGCAACGTCTGCCTGGTCACCCTGGGGATGAATCTGTTCTCCCGCGGCGTCGACCCGCAGATCAACTTCTCCGATATCGACGAGATCCGCCGCACCGTCGAGTACTGCAACCAGCTGCCGGTCGCCGAGCGGCACCCTTACGGCGGCGACCTGGTCTACACCGCGTTCTCCGGTAGCCATCAGGACGCCATCAACAAGGGCCTGGACGCGATGAAGGTCGCGGCCGACGACGCGGACGCCGATGTGGACGACATCGTCTGGGCGGTGCCCTACCTGCCGATCGACCCGAAGGACGTCGGGCGCACCTACGAGGCCGTCATCCGGGTCAATTCGCAGTCCGGCAAGGGCGGCGTCGCCTACATCATGAAGACCGATCACGGCCTGGCGCTGCCGCGGCGGCTGCAGATCGAGTTCTCCCAGGCGGTCCAGCGGATCACCGACGGTGAGGGCGGTGAGGTCACGCCGAAGGAGATGTGGGACGTCTTCGCCGACGAGTACCTGAGCCCGATCCGGCCGCTGGAGCGGATCCGGCAGAAGGTCACCGCGTCCGAGACCGACGGCGGCACCGACACCATCGCCGTAGTGGTCAAGGTCGACGGCGTGGAGCAGGAGATCACCGGCACCGGCAACGGCCCGCTGGCCGCGTTCATCGACGCGATCGCGACCGTCGGCTTCGACGTGCGGGTGCTGGACTACTCCGAGCACGCGATGTCCGCGGGCGACGACGCGCAGGCCGCCGCCTACGTGGAGTGCGCGATCGGTGACAAGGTGGTCTGGGGCGTCGGCATCGCCACCTCGATCACCACGGCATCGCTGCGCGCGGTGGTCTCCGCGGTGAACCGCGCGCACTGACCCGCGACGCGAGCGGCGGGCTCCTGGGTCAACCCGGGCACGCTGATCGCGCAGGTCGAGTACGGTGAGAGCCGGGCGCGACGGTCGTTGATCGACCGGGCGCCCGGCTCTCGATCTTGCTGTCGGAGACCAGATATCGGCGGCGTGTCATCCGGGCGCGTCCGCCGTCCATAGTGCGTTTGCAAGCGAAGTCCGGCAGCCGCACACGGCGACGCGAGCCCGCGAACCCCGTGCTAGCGTTGGTTTCGCACTCAAGCGCCGAGCTCTCTGCTCGAAGTCCCGAGCAGATGGGGGAACTGTGACAACTAACGACCACAACCCGACCTCACCGCCCTGGCTGCAGAGTCAAGCGGTGGACACGGCCGACGCCACGGAGTCGGAGAAATCCGCCGAGCAGTCGCCCGAGCAGACCGGTGACGTGGAAGTGCCGGCGGCCGAGGCGGAGACGCCGGACCAGCCGGAGCAGGATCCCGCGCAGCCCGACTTCAGCGGTTCGACGGACCAGACCGTGTCCTATCCGCAGGCGTCCGCGCCGCCGCAGCCCTACGGCCCGCCCGAGGGTTTCCCGCCGCCCGGCCCGGCCGAGCAATACGGCGGCTACGCCCCGCCGAACGCCGGTCCGTTCGCGCCGCCTGGCGCATATGAGCCATATCAGACCGGCGCGTACCAGCCGGTGGCCGGACACAGCGGCAGCCATCAGGTCGCGGAGGCGCCGAACCCCGGCTACGGCGAGTACCGCCAGGAGATCGGCCCCGACGGCCTGGTCCGGCGCGTACCGGAGCAGCCGGAAGCGCCCGCGCCGCAGCCCGAACCACAGGCCGCGCCGATCTACAGCTGGGCCCCGCCGCCACCGCCGGTGTCGCATCAGCCGCCGCCGGTCTACCAGCAGCAGCCTCCGCCGCAGCCGATGGGTCAGCAGCCGGCGCCGAGTTGGCAGGGTGGGCCGAATCCGCATCAGCCCGCGCAACCGTTCCAGCCGCAGCACGTGCCCGCGCCGGGTCAGCCCGGTCATTCGGTCAACGACCTGAACCTGCTCAAGCGGGCCAGGCGTGCTCCGCGCAGCGGCTGGCGCCGTGCGGTGCACAAGGCCACCGGCGGCATGCTCAATCCGGGTGAGTCCGCGGCCGACGTGGTCTACCGCGACCTGGTCGACCGGGTGAACCAGCCGGTGCGCGGCGATTACCGGATCGCGATCCTCTCGCTCAAGGGCGGTGTCGGCAAGACCACCACCACGGTCGGTCTCGGCTCGACGTTCGCGTCGCTGCGCGGCGATCGGGTCATCGCGATCGACGCCAACCCCGACCTCGGCACGCTCGCGCACCGGGTGCCGCGCCAGACCCGCTCCACCGTGCGCAACCTGCTCGAAGACCAGCACATCAGCCGGTACTCAGATGTCCGCGCGCACACCTCGCAGGCGCCGAGCCGCCTGGAAGTGCTTGCCAGCGAACAGGATCCGGCGGTTTCCGAGGCGTTCAGCGAGGCCGACTACCGCAAGGCGATCGGCATCCTGCAGTCGTTCTACAACATCATCCTGACCGACTGCGGCACCGGTCTGATGCACTCGGCCATGGCGGGCGTGCTCGATATGGCCAGCTCGCTGGTGCTGGTCACCTCGCCCGCGATCGACGGCGCGCGCAGCGCCTCGGCGACGCTGGACTGGCTCGATCACCACGGCTACGGCAAACTCGTCGAGCGCACGGTCGTGGTGGTCAACGCGTCCCGGCGTGGTGCCTCCACCGTCGACCTGGATCAGCTGCGCAAGCTGTTCCTCGACCGCACCCGCGCGGTGCAGGTGGTGCCCTTCGACGACCACCTCGCCGAGGGCGCCGAGATCGATCTGGAACTGGTGAGCAAGCCGACCAGGCGGGCGCTGCTGGAACTGGCCGCGATGGTCGCCGACGACTTCGGTTACGTCGGCGCCCAGCAGTACCACCACCCCGGCCCGATGGGTCACTGAAACTCTGAAAAACGTTGCGGCCCGGCACTTCTGTGCCGGGCCGCAGTCGTTCGCGCGACCTCAGTACTTGCCGAACAGCACCGCGGCGTTGTGCCCGCCGAAGCCGTACGAATTGTTCATCACGTACTGCACGTCGGTGTATCTGGTTGCGCCGCTGACGATGTCGAGATCGATCTCGGCGTCCTGATTATCCAGGTTGAGGGTCGGCGGTATCGCGCCGTCGCGCAGCGTCAGCACCGAGATCGCGGCCTCCAGCGCGCCTACCGCGCCGACCGAGTGGCCGAGCGCCGACTTGGGCGCGTAGATCGACGGATGGTTGCCGATCGCGGCCGAAACCCCTTTGGCCTCGGCCACATCGCCGAACGGCGTGCCGGTGGCGTGCGCGTTGACGTGATCCACCTCGGCACCGTCGACACCCGCGGTCTGCAGCGCGCGCCGCATCGCGCGCGCGTTGCCCCGGCCCTCCGGGTCCGGTGCCACCAGGTGGTAGCCGTCGGCGGTCAGGCCCGCGCCGAGCAGCCGGGCGATCGGCCGCGCGCCCCGCGCCAGCGCGTGCTCTTCGGCTTCCAGCACGAGCAGGGCCGCCGACTCGCCGAAGACGAACCCGTCCCGGTCCCGATCGAACGGACGCGAGGCGCGTTCGGGTTCCCCGACCCGCGAACTCAACGCCCGCATGTTCGTAAAGCCCGCCAGCGCAAGGGCATTGATGCGACCTTCGACGCCACCCGCGACGATCATGTCGGCTTCGCCCAGAATGATCGAGCGCCACGCGTGCACCAGCGATTCACACCCCGACGAACACGCCGACACCGGTGTCACCACGCTGGCCCGGGCGCCGAGTTCGAGTCCGAGCACCGCCGCGGGCCCGTTCGGCATGGCCATCGGGATCGCGAACGGCGAGACCTTACGATAACCCTGATCGCGCAGGATGTCGTTCGAGTCGACGATCACCTCCGCGCCGCCGACGCCGGTGCCGATCGAAACACCGAGCCGGTCCTGGTCCACCTCGGGCGCCCCCAGGGTTTCCCAGATGCGTTTGCCCATCACGTAGGCCACCTGCTGGACGTAGGACATGCGCCGCTTCTTGACCCGGTCCAGCTCGGCGGTCGGGTCGACCTTGAACTTCGCACCGATATCGATCGGTAAGCGCCCGCTCTCGACCTCCGGGTCGTCGAGTTTGCGCACCCCGCTCTCGCCCGCGAGGAGCCCCTTCCAGGTGGACTCGGCGTCGGCGCCGAGCGCGGAGGAAACCTCGACCGCGGTCACCACCACGCTCCGGAATCCTCCGTTGCGGGTGGAGAACTCGGTGATATCGCGCATTGCTGTCGCGTGTCCTTTCGTATTGCCGGATAGCCTGTCCTGCAATTTATTTGGCCGATCGGCGGCGCGTCATGTGCGGAACACTCACAGCCGGGCGCGGGAGTTGTGCGAAGTTACCAACGACGCAGGCGCGTTCGCCGCCTAAGCTCGGCACGCGACCCCGGTACCAGTGACTTCACCGAGCCGGCCCCGACCGAACGCGAAACCGCCTGTAAGAACTCGACAATTCACCGCAGGCCGACCGGGCTCCCGTCCGGCGGCGCGGATCCGGCGGTGACAGTGGCGACCGCATCCCGGAACGCCGCCAGCACGGCCGCGATGGCGGGACGGTGCTCGGCGCGGCGGCGGGTGGCCAGTTCGTAGACGCGGGCGGCGCGCACCCCGGTGAGCCGCAGCACCGACAAGCCGGGGTGCGAGACCGCGTAGCGCGGCATGAGCGCGACGGCGTAGCCCGACGCGACCACGGTTTCGATGAGGTGGAATTCGTTGAGCCGCTGCGCTATTCGTGGCCGCACCCCGGTGACGGTGGCGATCGAGCGCAGCACGTCGTCGATCGGGAAGCCGCCCTTGACGCTGAGCCAGGTCTCGTCCGCGAGCTCCTCCGGGGTCACCGCGGAGCGCCCGGCGAGCCGATGGGTCGGCGCGACCACGACGTCGATGGGCTCGCGCATCAGCATGTGCACCGAGATGCGTGAGTCGGCAACGGGCGCGGCGCGCTCGTCGCGGTGGGTGAGCACCACGTCGTTGTCGGCGAGCAGCCGGGGCAGGTCGGCGGGCGGCAGGTCCCAGTCGGTGGCGACCACGTCGACGCCGCTGTCGGTCATCGCGGGCAACACCAGGGGCAGCAAAAGCGCTCCGCCCGAAGGGAATACGGCCACCCGGACCCGGCCGCGAGGCGAGCCGCGATAGTGCGCCATCTCCGCCACGGCCCGATCCATCGCCGCGAGTACCTCATCGGCGCGCACCACCAGCGCCTGCCCCGCATCGGTGAGCCGGACCCGGCGGCCGTCGGGTTCGAGCAACGCCACGCCCGCCTCCCGGGCCAGCACCTTGAGCTGCTGCGACACCGCCGAGGGCGTCATCAAGAGCGCGGCGGCTACGGCGGCGATGGTGCCCCGGTCCGCGAATTCGCACAGCACCCGCAGCCGGTCCAGCGACATCGGCGGGCCGCCTGGGTGCTCAGCCACCGGCGCCTGTACCGAGCGAGCGCCGAGCAATGATCATGAAGCAAAACTACATCAATGATCCGTATTTATTCGATTGTTCTGATGGTTAGCCGAACGCACGATGGACCACGTGACCGCTCGTGATCGACTGCTCGGATTTACCGTCGTCCTGCTCTGGGGCCTGAACTTTCTCGCGATCCGCGTGGGACTCGATCACTTCCCGCCCTTCTTCTTCGCCGCGCTGCGGTTCGCGGTCATCGCGGTTCCGGTCCTGCTGTTCGTCCCGCGGCCGCGGGTGCGCATGCGCTGGCTCCTGCTGTACGGCACCGGTTTCGGCATCCTGCAGTTCGCCTTCCTGTTCACCGCGATGCGGGTCGGCATGCCGACCGGGCTCGCCTCGCTGGTGCTGCAATCCTCCGCGCCGTTCACCGTGCTGCTCGGCGCCCTGTTCCTGCGGGAACGGATCCGGTCGAGCCAGGTCGCGGGCATCGTGGTCGCGCTGGCGGGGATGGCGGTGATCGGCTGGGACCGGCTCGAACACGCCACCCTGCTGCCGGTGCTGCTGACCCTGGCCGGCGGTCTCGGCTGGGCCTTCGGCAATATCGGCGCGCGCCAGGCGACGGTCGAGTCGCCCGGCCTGAACACCCTGCACCTGACGCTGTGGCTGGCCGTGGTCCCGCCGCTGCCGTTGTTCGCGCTGTCCGCCGCCGCCGAAGGTCCGGCCACGGGCTGGCACGCACTCACCGGCTCCTTCTCCGCGGCCGGCTGGCCCGCCCTGGTAGCGCTCGGCTATATCGCGGTGCTCGCCACGGTCATCGGCAGCGGCATGTGGACCTACCTGATGAGCCGCTACCCCGCCGGCGTCGTCGCACCGTTGACGCTGCTGGTCCCCGTCGTCGGAATCGCCGCAGCCTGGGCGTTTCTCGACGAAACCCCCACCCCCCTGTCCCTGGTCGGTGGCGTGATCGTCATCGCGGGTGCGTTCGCCGCCACCTCCGGCAAGCGCACCGCGACCGCCACCGGCCAGGCCGCGTCCCCCGACGCGGCCACCGATCGTGCCCGTCCGCAACTGATCGAGGCCTGAGCCCGCCCGGATATTCATGTGTGCCAAAGGGTTCTGGCAACCGTCGGCACAGGTTCGCCTATCCCGGCGCCGATATCGCTATGCTCACAGCCATTGTCCGAATCAGCGTTCCCTCGGGCGAGGCACGGGGCGGGTACGCCGGTTCGGGACCTGCCGCTTTACAGTAGTGACAACATGTAACAAAGGTCCTGAGGCTAGGCACAGAGCGGCGCATGGCAGAAAATCGGTGGACCGTATCGCGCAGGAATGTTCTTCGCGGCACGGTGACGGCGGGGGTAGCAACAGCGGGGGCACTGCTGACCGGCGCGCTCAGATCCGGGCCTGCCGCCGGTGATCCGGGCGGTAGGCGGGTCGCGGTACTCGGCGGTGGCGTCGCGGGTTTGACCGCGGCGCACGAACTGATCGAACGTGGTTTTCAGGTCACGATTTTCGAGCGACGCGCCTGGGGCGGCAAGGCGCGCAGCGTGCCGGTCCCCGGCACCGGCTCCGGCGGCCGGCCGGATCTGCCCGGCGAGCACGGTTTCCGCTTCTTCCCCGGTTTCTATCAGCACGTGCCCGACACCATGCGGCGAATTCCGTTCGGCGACAACCCGAACGGGGTGTGGAACAACCTGGTCGCAGTGCCGGAGGCGCGCTTCGCCCGGCGCGGTGGCGACGATTTCCGGGTACCGCTCGGCTTCCGCGCACGCGGCCCGTTCAGTCCGGAGGCCTTCCGCGAGACACTCGGCGCGGCCCTGTCGACCGCGTTGAAAATGCCGCCCGCCGAGGGCATGTACTTCGCCGACCGCCTGCTGGTGTTCAACAGCAGCTGCGATGCCCGCCGGGACGGCCAATGGGACAACACTTCCTGGCACGACTACGTCGGCAACCACGCGCGCTCACACGAGTTCCGCGCGCTGCTCTCCCGCACGCTGACCAGCATCATGGTCGCCGCCAAGGAGAACGTCGCCAGTGTCCGCACCATCGGCAACATGGGCGAACAGTTCCTCGGCAACCCGCTGGAGATCGGCAACGACGGCGGGATGGACCGGGTGCTGAACGGGCCGACCAACGCGGTCTGGATCGAGCCGTGGCTGGACCGATTGCGCACGCTGGGTGTGCAACTCGTGCTCGGCGCCGAGGTGCGCGAGCTGGAACTGCGGGACCGCCGGATCAGCGCCGCGCGCATCGTCGACGAGCACGGCACGCCCCGCAGTGTCGAGGCGGACTACTTCGTCGTCGCGCTGCCCGCCGAACGGGCCCGCATGCTCTGGTCGCCGGAGGTGCTCGAGATCCGTCCCGAACTGGGCGCGATGGACAGGCTGGTCACCGATTGGATGAACGGCATCCAGTTCTACCTGCGCAGGCCCGCCGATATCTCGCGCGGTCACGCCGCCTACATCGACGCGCCGTGGGCGCTCACCTCGATCAACCAGAATCAGCTGTGGACGCGGAAATTCGGCGAATTCGGCGACGGCACCGTGCAGGACTGCCTTTCGGTGGACATCTCCGACTGGAACACCCCGGGCCTGCTGTACGGCAAGCCCGCCAAGGAGTGCACGCACGAGGAGATCGCGCGCGAGGTCTGGGCGCAGTTGGCGGCGCATCTCGACGACCGCGGCGACCTGCTGCGCGAGGCCGACCTGCACTCGTGGTTCCTCGATCCGGGCATCACCTGGCAGGCGGACAAGGGCCGCAACGCCAACGCCGATCCGCTGTTGATCAACACGGCAGGCTCCTGGGCACACCGGCCCGCACCGCACGGCCCGCTCGAAAACCTGTTCCTGGCAGGCGATTACGTGCGCACCAATGTCGATCTCGCGACAATGGAAGGGGCCAACGAGTCGGCCAGGGCCGCGGTGAACGCCCTGCTCGACGTGGCCGGCTCGAACTCCGAACGCTGCCGGATGTACACCCTGTACCGCGCGCCCGAACTGGAACCGCTGCGCCGCATCGACGCCGACCGCTACGCGGCAGGACAGCCGAACCTGTTCGACGTCCCGATCTGAGCGATCGGTCACCGTCGGACCGAAGCGGATCGCCGCGCCCGCGCAGATGCTTGAATCAGCTGTGGGCGAAATCAGCGATCAGATCACCGACCCGGCGGACCTGCGGCGACTACTCGGCGAGGTCACGCCGCTCGCGGCGAACAAGGAGCGCGTCGCGCTGCACCCCAGGGATCGGGACTGGATCGCGGCCACGCCGTTCCTGGTGATGAGCACCAGCGACGCCGAGGGCAACTGCGACGCCTCCCCCAAGGGCGACCCGGCGGGCTTCGCCAAGGTCCTCGACGACCGGACCATCGCGATCCCGGAGCGGCCGGGCAACCGACGGGCCGACGGCTATCTGAACATCCTCGCCAACCCGCACGTCGGCCTGCTGTTCATCATTCCGGGGCGGCCGCAGACCCTGCGGATCAACGGGCGCGCCAGGCTGGTGCGCGACGCACCGTACTTCGACGACATGGTGGTGCGCGGCCACCGCCCGATCCTGGCCGTCGAGGTGTCGATCGAGCAGATCTATTTCCACTGCGCCAAAGCGTTCCTGCGCAGCCATCTCTGGCAGCCCGAGCAGTGGCCCGACGACGGTCTGCCCAGCTGGCCGCACCTGGTCAAGGAGGTGCAGAGCGAGGTCACCGCGACGATCGAGCAGCTCGAACAGCACTACGCCCCCGCCAACTACAACGCCAAGCTCTACCAGGGCTGATACCGCCCGAACGCGACGAAAGCCGGTCGGCGACAGCTGACGGAGCCAGTTGCGCCAGTCGACACTAGACTCGCGGCGTGGCAGACATTTCGGTGCGCGGGCGAATCGCGCTGCGAGCCGCGGCGGCAGCGTCGTGGGCGTCGCAGCGGGCGGGGCGCGGTAAGGGATCGATGATCGGCGGGCTCATCGCGCTGCAGATCGATAAGACGATCATGGACCAGCTCGGGCGCGGCAAGCGCACGGTGCTGATCACCGGCACCAACGGCAAGTCGACCACGACCAGGATGACCACGGCGGCGCTCAGCACGCTCGGCGCGGTGGCGACCCAGGCCGACGGCGCGAACATGGACGCGGGCATCGTCGCCGCGCTCAGCGCGCACCGCGGCGCCCCGCTGGCCGCAATCGAGGTGGACGAGCTGCATCTGCCGCATGTCACCGATTCGCTGAATCCGGCGGCGGTCGTGCTGCTCAACTTGAGCCGCGATCAGCTGGACCGGGTCGGCGAGATCAATATGATCGAACGCAGGCTGCGCGCGGGCCTGGCGCGCCACCCCGGCACCGTGGTGATCGCGAACTGCGACGACGTGCTGGTGACCTCGATCGCCTACGACCACCCGAACGTGGTGTGGGTGGCCGCGGGCAGCGGCTGGTCGATGGACGCCACCAGCTGCCCGCGCAGCGGCGAACCCATCCGGTGGGAGGGCAGCCACTGGCGCAGTACCGGCGCGGATTTCGAACGGCCCGAGCCGAATTGGTGGCTGGACGGCAACGACCTGGTCGGCCCCGACGGAGTACGGCTGCCGCTCGAGCTGGCTCTGCCCGGCCGCGCCAATCGAGGCAACGCCGCGCAGGCGGTCGCCGCTGCCGTCGCGCTCGGCGCCACCGCAGCCGACGCGGTCGCCGCGACCGGCACGGTGCGCGAAATCGCGGGCCGCTACCGGACCGTGCAGGTCGGCGAGCATGCCGCGCGGCTGCTGCTGGCCAAGAACCCGGCGGGCTGGCAGGAAGCCCTCTCGATGATCGAGCCCGCCTCGGCCGGACTGGTCATCGCGGTGAACGGTCAGGTGCCCGACGGCGAGGATCTGTCCTGGCTCTGGGACGTGCGGTTCGAGCACTTCGAAGGGGTGCAGGTGGTCGCGTCGGGTGAGCGGGCCACCGACCTCGCGGTGCGCCTGACCTATGCCGGCGTCGAACACACGACGGTGCCGAATCCGGTGCGCGCCATCGCCTCCTGTCCCGCCGGGCACGTCGAGGTGCTGGCGAACTACACCGCGTTCCGTGACCTCAACCGCGACCTCGACGGACGGACGGCATGACCGAATCCACAGTACGCATCGGCCTGGTCCTGCCCGACGTGATGGGCACCTACGGCGACGGCGGCAACGCGCTGGTGTTGCGCCAGCGGCTGCGGCTGCGCGGCTATGCCGCCGAGATCGTCGAGATCACCCTGGCCGATCCGGTACCCGATTCGCTGGACGTGTATACCCTTGGCGGGGCGGAGGATTCGGCGCAGCGACTGGCCACCCGGCATCTGCAGCGCTATCCCGGGCTGCAGCAGGCCGCCGCGAAAGGCGCTCCGGTGCTTGCCATCTGCGCCGCGATCCAGGTGCTCGGCCAGTGGTACGAGACCTCCTCGGGCGAGCGGGTCGACGGTGTCGGCATGATCGACGTGACCACTTCGCCGCAGGCCGAACGCGCGATCGGCGAGGTGACCACCACACCGCTGCTGCCCGGCCTCACCGCGGCGCTGACCGGTTTCGAAAACCATCGCGGCGGTACCAAACTCGGCGGCGACGCGACCGGGCTGGCGCGGGTCACCCGCGGCGTCGGCAACGGGGTGGGCGACGGCCTGGAGGGCGTGGTGCAGGGTTCGGTGCTCGGCACCTACATGCACGGCCCCGCATTGGCGCGCAATCCGGAACTCGCGGATCTGCTGCTGATGCGCGCGCTCGGCGTCTCGGAGCTGGCGCCGCTGGACCTGCCCGAGGTCGACCAGTTGCGCAGGGAGCGGCTGCGCGCCTAGGCGATACGCCGGGTATCGATTATCGCCCGATAACGCGGAATTCGGCCCGATGTGCGCGCAACGCACATCGGGCCGAATTCTTTCATCGCGCCGAGTCCGCAATTGCATGTGCTCGCGACTCGAACCATTCGCTCCGTCGGATAGCGCGTCGCGCGCGCTACGCTCCCCGCTATGACGACGATCACGCCGGGCGCTGCTGCCGAACCAATAAAGCAGCCGGCCCGTCCTGCCACTTGGCCGCGGGTACGCAGCCTGCTCCGGCCGCGTCCGTTGTATCTGTCGTTGCTCGTTTCCGCCGTGGTGGCGATGAAAGCTTTCGAAATGTCGTTCGCCGCGCTCCATCATCTCGCCGTGCGGAATCTGGTGGAACCCGGCCTGGCCTCGAATGTGCCGATCGCGATCGACGGCCTGGTGGTGGGCTCCATCGTGGCCACCGCATCATTTCCCAAACGCAGCGCGGGGTGGTGGTATGCGACCGGACTATTCGTTCTGTCCACCCTCGTTTCGGTCGCCGGAAATATCGAATACGCGCGAGAAATCGGCGGCGGCCCGGTGTCTTTGATCATCTACGCCGGAATGCCGCTCACCCTGCTCTTCGCGGTCCACCTCACCCTCATCCTGCTGGCTCGCAGCACCGCGCGACCCGCCCCCGTCGTCGAGCCGGTGCTCTCGACCGAACCGGACGAGATCGCCGACCCGGTGACATCGCCCCAGCTCAATGGCCATGACCCCCGTCTCGACCCCCGTCTCGAAGGCCACGAATCGATGACACCCGCGACTGCGGTGAGCCCCGTCCCCCACGGTGGGCCGCGTACCCCCCTGCGCTTCAACGGTTTCGAAGCCGCGAACGGCCGCACCCTGCTCAACTCCAACAACCGATAGACAGGCCTCGCTGAAAATACATCCGCGCTCGACTACTTCGATGGAGTAAACATGGCTCTCACAGTCTGGCAGGACCAAGACGTCGATCAGTTCCGGGAAGTCGCGAGCAGGCTTGCCTCGGTGATCCAGAGCAGTGTTGATCGATCGGGCGCATTGAGCCAGCTCACCGAGGCGGTGGAAAGCGGGGACGCGTTCACGGACCTGTTGATCGAATTCGCCGGCCGCTGGTTCCACGAAACCGGCGGGCAGTCGGTGCTGATCGGACCGGAATTGTTCTGGTTGCTCTCCGAACCCAGTCTGCGCAAAGGGATCAGCAACGCTGTGCGCGGTCCGGAAACCGCGCCGGATCTCGAATACTCGGTGAGCAGGCGCAGCCGAAAGTTATTGCTGATCTGCGTCTTCGAGACGTTGGCGCAGAATCAATGGCTGGCGGGCAACATCGGCGAGCACATCAATATGAGCGTGACCCCGAACGCGACAATCAACACCAGCATGAACGGGGTCGGCTGAATCATTCGGACGGGCGCGGCCGCGACGTCGTACGTCCGGCCGCGCCCGAATTATGTTCACGGCGTTCTTAACTCTCCCCCGCCCCGGCCCGCCCGGATAACGTCGACGTTTGCCGTGCTGGGCGGCGCATCGTGAGGAGAGTGTCGTGTCCGACGTTGGCCTGCTGGGCAGGGCCGGATGACCGCGATCAGCCCACCGGAAACGCCGACGATCGAGGCCGGGGCGGCCGCCGTGCCGGTACGACGCCCACACCGCTCTCGTCGCTCGATCAGGCCGGTGCTCACCCGCGTCGCGGCGCTCGGCCTCGTGCTCGGACTGTGGACGATGATCACCGAGGCGGGCTGGGTCGATCCGCTCTATCTGCCCTCGCCCCGCGCGGTATGGGATGCGTTCGTGCGGGCCAACTCCCGGCACCCGATCGCGGCCGGGGTCGACCGCACGGTGATCGGCGAACAGAACTATTACCTGTGGGAACACCTGGTCGCCAGCTTGCAGCGGATCGCCGCCGGGGTGGGCCTCGCGATCGTGGCCGGGCCGCTGGTCGGCTTCGTGATGGGCATGCTCACACCGGTGCGCCTGATCACCGAGCCGATCCTGAACTTCCTGCGCTCGCTGCCGCCGCTCGGCTACATCGGCCTGCTGATCGTCTGGTTCGGCATCGGCGACGTCGCCAAGATCTGGCTGCTGTTCCTCGCCGCCTTCCCGCCCATCGCGATCGCCACGCTCAGCGGCGTCACCGGCGTCAAGCAGGACTATCTGAACGCGGCCCGTGCGCTGGGCGCCGGTCGGGCGCAGGTGATTTCGCGGGTGGTGCTGCCCGCGACGCTGCCGGAGGTGATCGGCGGTATCCGGATCGCCACCGCGTTCGCCTGGACCACCGTCGTCGCCGCGGAGCTGAACAACGGCATTCCCGGCATCGGCGGCCTCGCCTATATCGCGGGCACACAACTGAATACGCCGCTGACCATCGCGTGCATCATCGTGATCGGCTGCGCCGCACTCGTGCTCGACTCGGTCATCAAATTTCTCGGCGCCAAAGCAGTTCCGTGGAAAGGCAAGGTATGAAATCCGCTGTGCGTCGTGCCGTCACGACCGGACTCGCCGTGGCGGCCGTCCTCGCGACCACGGCGGGGTGCGTCGAATCCGGCCGCGGCGACACCGGAGCCACGGGCGCGCAGGCGAGTTGCCCGTTCGCCGCGGACCCCGGTGTCACCACGACGGCCCGGATCGGTTACCAGGCGATCCCCAACGCCGATCTGCTGGTGAAGGATCGCGGGCTGCTCGCCGCCTGCCTGCCGAACGCTAAAGTCACCTGGAGCCAGTTCGCTTCGGGCGCCGACGTGGTGCAGGCGTTCGGCGCGGGCGGCCTCGATATCGGCACGCTCGGCTCGGCGCCCGCGACCAAGGCGCTGTCGGCGCCGCTGCAGCTGCCGGTGCGGGTGCTGTGGATCCACGATGTCATCGGCAAGTCGGAGTCGCTGGTCGCCCGGGACGCCGCGATCACCGACCTGGCCGGGCTGCGCGGTAAGCGCGTCGCGACGCCGTTCGGCAGCACCGCGCACTACAGCCTGCTCGCCGCGCTGGGGCGGGCCGGCCTGGCCGCGGACGTGCAGCTGATCAACCTGAAACCCGACGCGATTCCCGGCGCGTGGACCGGTGGCCAGATCGACGCGGCGTGGGTGTGGGATCCGACCCTGTCGAAACTGCTCGAATCCGGTGGGCATGTCGTGACGTCCAGTGCCGATACCGCCGCGGCGGGGGCGCCCACCTTCGATCTGGCGGTGGCGAACCGGCAATTCCTGGACGAGCACGCGCGCTTCGCGGTGGTCTGGGCGAAACTCCAGGACTACGCCGTCCAGCAGCTGCGGACCGCGCCCGCGGACGCGGCCGTCTCGATCGGCGCGCAGCTCGGTATCGATCCGAAGCTGGTCGGGCCGCAGCTGGCCGGATACAACTATCTCGGCGCGGCCGAGCAGGCCGACGCGAAGTATCTCGGCGGCGGCTTCAGCGGCGATCTGCGCAAGACCGCCGAATTCCTGCTGAGCCAGGGCGGCATCGACGCCGTCGGCGACGAAACCGCCTACCGTGACGGCATTTACGTCGACGCCGCGAAGGGCGCAGGCTCGTGACGGTGCGCGCGGATGCCGACCTGCGGCACCGGGTCACCCTCGCCGGGGTGAGCAAGTCCTACCCCGGCAACGACGGCCCGACGCAGGTGCTCGGCCCGACGGACCTGACCATCGAGAGCGGCGAATTCGTCTGCGTCGTCGGCCCTTCCGGCTGTGGCAAGTCGACGCTGCTGAACCTGCTCGCCGGTTTCCTCGAGCCGAGCGCGGGCACAGTCCGGGTCGGCGACCGTCCCGTCACCGGACCGGACCCCGACCGCGGCGTCGTCTTCCAGCAACCCAACCTCTACCCGTGGCTCTCGGTCCGGCAGAACGTCGAGTTCGGCCCGAAAGTCCGTGGCGTGCCCAAGGCCCGGCGCGTCGCCGAGGCGGAGCGGATGCTGACCCTGGTCGGCCTCGACCACCTCGGCGGTCGCCGCCCCTACGAGCTGTCCGGCGGGCAGCAGCAGCGCGCGCAGATCGCCCGCGTACTGGTCAACGATCCACAGATCATCCTGATGGACGAACCGTTCGGCGCGCTGGACGCGCTGACCCGCGAAAAAACTCCAGGGCGAACTGCTCACGCTGTGGCGCGATCGCCGCAAGACGGTCGTCTTCGTCACGCACAGCATCGATGAGGCGCTCCTGCTCGGCACCCGGGTCCTGGTCATGGGCGCCCGCCCCGGCCGGGTGATCTACGACGAGCCCACCTCGTTCAAGGCCGATCTCGTCGAGCCGACGTTCGCCGCCATCCGCGACCGGGCCGGGTTCGCCACGATGCGCGACGAGGTCTCGGCCCAGATCTACGCCGCGCACGAATAGCGCTCCGGGACAAGCTCACCCGGCCGAACGCGCGCAGAGTTCGTGGGCCAGGCGCATCTTGTCGAGCACGCGGTCCGGGAGCACGAACGGGTAGAGGTCGGGGTGTCCCATGGAGCGGTTGACCATGTTGAGCGACCAGGCCAGGGGCAGCCAGAGGTCGATGATCTTGTCGAAGCCGGAGCGGCCGACCTGCGGACGGTCGAGGCTGGCGCCGGCGGGGGCGATACCGAAAGCCGCTGCGGTGTCCAGGGTGTCGCGGATGTGCAGATAATGCGCGAAGGTTTCGGCCCAGTCCTCGGCGGGATGCATGGTGGCGTAGGAGGATACGTAGTCGGACTCCCAATTGGGCGGCGCGCCTTCGGCATAGTGGCGCTCCAGCGCGGCCTGATAGTCGGCGTCGGGATCGCCGAACAGGTCCCGGAAGCGCTGGCGCGCCTCGTCGTCGTCGACCAGGACCATGAAGTAGTAGTGGCCGATCTCGTGCCGGAAGTGCCCGAGCAGCGTGCGGTACGGCTCGTCCATCTCGATGCGCAGTTGCTCGCGGTGCGGATCGTTGGCCTCGGCCAGATCCAGCGTGATCACACCGTTCTTGTGGCCGGTGATCACCTGCTTGTCGACGCTGGAGAGCAGGTCGAAGGCCAGGCCACGGGCCGAATCCCGGTCGCGTCCGACGATGGGCAGGCCCAGCTCGGTCAATTCGACGATCAGCCGGCGCTTGGCCGCTTCGGCCTCTGCGAACGCGGCCAGCCCCGCGCCGTCGAGATCGTTGGGGCGGGTCCGGGTCAAGCGGCACGACGCGCACAGCACCGGCTGTCCGTTGCCGTCACCCGCCCCGTCCTGCGGCACCTGGACCAGCCAATTGCACTGCGCCACATGGAGGTTGTCGCACAACCGGAACCGGCTCGCGTCCACCACACCGGCGGCCACGTCGATCGCCGCGTCACCCGGCGGGTCACCGATCACCACCAGGCTGAGCGTGCTGAGACTGAAACCCAGTGGGCTGGAACAGGACAGGCACACCGAGTTCTCGAAGGCCAACTGCTGGCCGCAATGGGGACAGGCGAAATCACGCACGCTGGCTCACACCTCCACCGGAGAGACGTCGACCGAAACGGTAATTGTGCTCTCTTTGGCGTCGGTATAGATGATGCCACGCAGCGGCGGCACGTCGGCGTAATCGCGGCCCCAGGCCACGGTGACGTAGCGTTCGTCGCCGAATTGGTCGTTGGTGGGGTCGAAGTCGATCCACCGCCCGGTGCGGTCGTGCGCATCGGCGCCGGGCACCCACACGGCGGCCCAGGCGTGCGTGGCGTCGGCGCCGACCATGCGCTCCTTGCCGGGCGGCGGGTCGGTGGCCAGGTAGCCCGAGACGTAGCGGGCGGCCAAGCCGTGCGAGCGCAGGCAGGCCACGCCGACCCGGGCGAAGTCCTGGCAGACGCCGGTCCGGGCCGCGAATACGTCGGCGACCTTGGTGGACACCGTGGTCGAGCCGGACCGGTAGGCGAAATCCGCGTGGATCCGGCTGTTCAGTTCGGCCACCGCCGCCAGCAGCGGCCGCCCGGGGGTCAGCGATTCGGCCGCGTACGCCGTGACCTCCGGGGTGATCTCGGGCGGGCGCAGATCGAGGGTGAACTCCACGGCCAGCGGCCCCGTCGCACCGGTCGGCCGGGCGGTCTCCCACGGCCTGCCCGCCGGGCCCGCCCCGGCGTCACCGGGCCGGTCGACCTCGACCAGGGACTCACCGGTGACCACCAGGGTTCGATGTTCGGCCGTGACATGGAAATACGACGTGGTGTTGCCGTACACATCCGAGCCGATGGACTGATCCGAGGGCACCGGATCGACCGACACCTCGTGTGACAGCAGCCGCTGCCCCGGGAATTCCCGCGGCGTCAGATACGCGCGGCCATAGGAGCTGGTGACCTCGTCGGAGTATCGGTAGGTGGTGCGATGGGCGACGCGATACCGCCGGGCCGCGCCGGTGCGCTCGCTCATCCGACCACCCGGGTGCTACCCCACAGCGGCTGGAAGCCCGCGGGCAGCGCCAGTTTCGCGGTCTCGAACGATTCGGCCAGCTTGCGCAGGCGCAGGTGCACACCGTCGAGCAGTTCGGCCAATTCGGTGCGCCTGCCTGCGTCGTCGGTGACCTCCAGATCGTCCGGATCCACCCGCCGCAGCATGCGTTGCGCGTCGGCGAGCAACCGCTGCGGCCGCGACGAGCCGGATGCGCCGGGCAGCGCCCGCAGGTCGGCGTCGAGCCGGTCCAGCTGATAGGCCAGCGAGCGCGGGTTGGCGGTATCGAAGAGCAGCAGCCCGGCGACGGCCGCGATGCGCACCGAATCCCGGTGCCGCCGTCGATAACTCACCTGCGATTCGGCCGCCCGCAGCACCGACTCGGTGACCACCTGCTCGGTCTCCTCCGGGTAGGTCTGAGTCAGCGCGGCGGACATCAGCGCGGTCAGCGCGAGCCCGCGTTCGATGCGTTTGCCGATATCCATGACGTACCAACCGGAGTCGCGCACCAGCGACTCGGCACCGATCCCGGACAGCGACAGCAGCGCGGCCAGCGTGAGCGAATGCACCGCCGACAGCGCGGCTTCCCGATCCTCGCCGAATCCCCGATATTCGGCCATGGCGCGGTCCACCGCGCTGAGGATCATCCAGGTGTCGTTGGAGAGCTGGTCGCGCACGGCCCGCGCCGCGTTCGCGTAGCGATCGACCGCAAAGGCCAAGGAGCCGGGCAGATCTCGGTCGACGGTCAACGCCACCAGATAGTCGTGCCCCTCGCGGGAGGCCCCGGCCACCGCCGGCCGGGGCGGCGGATCCACGGGATCGGCACCGGTGTCGGCCATCCCTGCCGCGGTCGCGGCCGCGACGATCGCTTGGCCGAGCACGCCCGCCTCCGTCGTGACGGTCACGTTCTCGGAATCCGGCTGGGTCTGGGTCTGGCTGCCCGCCGAACTCGTTTGCGTCGCAATGCGATCCGGCGCCACGCCCGCTCCGGCGTCCACGAGTGGCATCGCATCGCCGGCTGGGGTGCCGGATAAGAACGCGGCCGGCGCGACGGTCGCGGTCGCCCGCGCCAGCGCGGCCATCAGGACCGGTAGCGCCTCCGCGCCCTCCAACCACGGCCGGTACCGGAAGTCCTGGTACCGCTCGTGCGTGGCCATCAACAACCGGGCCGCCGCTTCGGCGCGTTCGCTGTAGCGGCCCATCCAGAACAGGTCGTTGAGCACGCGCGGCGAACTGATCGCCGCCACGATCGGCAGCCGCCGCGAGACCCGCTCCTCGTGCGGGGCCTCGGTGCCGACCGCGGGCACCGGTGCCTGCGCGGCCCGCACCCAGATGTCCTTGGCGGCGATCTTGATCACCACCCGATCGGGCAGCGTGCGCTGATGCAGCTGACCGAGGCCGCCCGCCATCGCCGTGTAGCCGCCGCGCCGGGCCATCGAGAACAGCCGCATGCCGACCGGGGCGGGGGTCAGTCCGCCGTAACCCTCCACCGCGGGCGCGACCGAGAACTGCGCCGGCTCCTGGCCGACCCACTGCCAGCCGGTGGCCTCGATCCGCGCGCGCAGATCGGCCCGCTGCCGGATGGACAGCGCGGGGCCGAAGATCGTCGCGCCGTCGACGGCGGAACGAATGATCAAGCGGTGCAGGTTCTTTGTCAGATGGGCGCGTTCCTTGTCGTCGCCGCCCCAGCAGCTCGGCGCGCTCTCCAGCAGCAGATCCTCGCCGAGCAGCGCCTTGGCCAAGCGCGGCAGGAAACCGGTCAGGGCCGGGTTCTCCAGCAGGCCGCTGCCCAGGGTGTTCACCACGGTCACCGCGCCCCTGCGCAGGACCTCCACCAGACCGACCACGCCCAGCCGCGAGTCCGGCCGCAGGTCGAGCGGATCGGAGAACTCCGCGTCCACGCGCCGCAGCACCACGTCGACCCGGCGCAGCGTGCCCAGTGAGCGCATCCACAGCGCGCCGTCGCGCACCACCAGGTCCGCGCTTTCCACCAGCGGGAAGCCCAACATGGACGCGAGATTGGCTTGGTCGTAAGCGGTTTCGGAATGCACACCCGGGCTCAGCACCACGACCACCGGATCGTCGGCCTCACCCTCGGGGGCCGACTCGATCAACATCAGCCGCATCGCCCTGGCGAACGGGGTGAGCGGCCGGGGATTCGAGTGTTCGAACGCCTCCGGGATCGCCGTCGACACCACCCGGCGATCGGCGAGTGCGTAACCCGCGCCCGACGGCGCCTGGGCCCAGTCGGCGGTGACCCGGAACCGGCCGTCGCTCCACCGGCTGATATCGCAGGCGTGCAGGAACAGCTGATGCCGCCCCGGCACCGTGATGCCATGTGCGGCACGGACATAGCCGCTGTAGCCGAAGACCACCTCCGGCGGGAGCAGTCCGTTGGTGAGCATCCGGCGCGGGCCGTACACATCGGTGAGCACCTCGTCGAGCACCCGGGACCGTTGCACCAGACCGGCCTCCAGCCGGGTCCAGTCGTCCGCGGAGATGAGCAGCGGAATCGGATCCAATCGCCACGGCGTCGTCACCGCCTGCTCGCCCGAGCCGGTAACCTCGGTATAAGTGATGCCGTCGTCCTCGATCAGCCGGCGCACGCGGCTGTCCAGCCTGCCGAGGCCGGTGGTGCCGAGTTCGACGAAATCCGCGGACAGCTCCGACCACATGCGGCGCACCCGGCCGCCGGCGTCGACCAGCTCGTCGTAGTACCCCTCGGTGGGCCGGCCGCATTCGTCGTAGGGGGCGGTTTCCACCCCGCCGCTGCGGTAGCGCGCGAATTGCTCGGCAACCTGCTCGCGCACGCCGGGCGCGGCGCTCGGTGCCCGCCGCCCATCCTGCGACGACGCTTCGGCTTCGCGCATTGTCACCGCGCCGACCTCGCTTCCCCTGTCAGACGTGCCTACCGGTCGCCGACCACGCCCCAGACGGTCCGCGCGCGGCGCAGATCGAGCACGCCCGCCACGCCGCCGTCCAGGGACTGTGCTGCCATTTTCGCACGTAGTTCCCCGGGATCCACGCGGGCAGTGGTGTGCCCCGCCGCCTCGAAGCGCCGGTTGCGGCGCGATTGCGCGGCCACCGCGTTGACCGGAGGATCCTCGTAGGCCATGCCGCCCGGGTGCGCCACGTGATAGGTGCAGCCACCGCGCGAGAGCCCGGTCTCGGCATCGATCAGGTCGAAGACCAGCGGCACGTCGACGGTGATCGACGGATGCAGCGAATTCGGTGGCTGCCACGCCCGATACCGCACCCCCGCCACCTGCACCCCGGCCTTGTCAGTGGCCAGCAGTGGGATCGGCATGCCGTTGCAGGTCACCACGAACCGCTCGCGATCCGCGCCGACCACCCGCACCTGCAACCGCTCCACCGACGAGTCGACGTATCGCGCGGTGCCCGCCGCGGTGGCCTGCTCGCCGAGGGTGTGCCACGGTTCGATGGCGCCGCGCAGTTCCAGTTCGACGTCGCCGAGCACGACCGTGCCGATGCGCGGAAAACGGAACTCGGTGAACGGATCCAGCCAGCTGGCGTCGAAATCGATGCCGTGCGCGCGCAGGTCGGCGGCCACCTCCGCGATATCGGCGAGCACGAAATGCGGCAGCAGGTACCGGCCGTGCAGATTCGCGCCGTGCCGAATCAGCGGGGCGCGCAACGGTTCTGCCCAGAAGCTCGCCACCAGCCCGCGGACCAGCAGCGACTGTACCATCGCCATCTGGCAGTGCGGCGGCATCTCGAAACCGCGCAGTTCCACCAGACCCATTCTGCCCCTGGCGGTTTCGGGACTGTAGAGCTTGTCGATGCAGAACTCGGCGCGATGGGTGTTGCCGGTGAGATCGGTGAGCAGGTGCCGCAGCGCGCGGTCGACATGCCAGGGCGCGTGGAACCGGCCGCCTGGGCGCGTGAGCCGGGCGATCTCGGCGAACGCGATCTCCAATTCGTACAGCGCCTCCGCACGACCTTCGTCCACCCGGGGCGCCTGCGAGGTCGGCCCGACGAAACGACCGGCGAACAGATACGACAGCGCGGGATGACGCTGCCAGTACGTCAGCATCGACACCAGCAGGTCCGGCCTGCGCAGCAGCGGCGAGCGGGCGGGCGTCGCGCCGCCCAGCGTGATGTGGTTACCGCCGCCCGTGCCGCCGTGCGTGCCGTCGACCTCGAACGATTCGGTGCTCAGCCGGGCCAGCCGGGCCTGCTCGTACAGCGTCGACAGCAGATCGGACTGCTCGGCGAAGGAGACCGTCGGCGGCACGTTGACCTCGATCACGCCCGGATCCGGCGTCACCGAGAGCGTGCGCAGCCCGGGATCGGTGGGTGGCGGGTAGCCCTCGAGCACCACCGGGCGGTCGAGCGCGACCACGGCGGCCTCCACGCGCCGGATCAGATCGAGGAAATCGTCGAGTTGTTCGGTGGGCGGGAGGAATACGTGCAGCCTTCCGTTACGCACCTCGCCCACCAGTGCGGTGGTCGGCTCCCATTCGGCGGACTGCACCACCGCGGGCGGCTCGTCGGGCGCCGGGACCCGCGGCCCGACGAACAGCGGGTCGGCGTCGGGGCGCGGGCGCGGCGGACGCCAGGACACGGAGTCGAGCGGCAGGCGCAGTCCGGCCGGAGAATCCCCGTCCGTCAACACGATTCGCCCCGCAGGCTGCTCCGCGCACACCCCGCGGCGCAACCGCCAGTCGGCGCTCGCCCAGCCCGCGCCGTCGTCGCGGCGGTACAGCGGCAGCACGTAGGCGGCCGGTTCGGTGACCGCGGCATCGAGGCGCGCGAGCAGCTCCGCCCGGGTCCGCACCGAGTCGTCGGCGGGATCGATATCGTCCTGCGGCGCGACCGGAACACCTTGCGGCGCACGCGCTTTCCCGGCCAACCGGAGCAGCGGATCCTCGTACGCCGGACGGACCTGGGCGTCCGGCAGACCGAGACCGGCCGCGACGTGCGCGATCACCGCCCGTGCCGAATCGGGCCGCGCCGGACCGTACGCACGCGGCCGCAATCCCGCCTGCGCATTGGCCGGCTGCACCGCCGACACCTGTGCTGCGGCAACCCTTTCTCCTCCGGGCTCGGCGGAAGCCACGGACGATGCGGGGGCCACGGTCGCCGCGGGGGCAGCGGGGGCAACGGACGACTGGGCGGCATCGTCGCCGCGACGTTGCGTGCCCGCTGCCGTGCCACCATCGCCGTTCACCGAAACGCTCGACAGCTCAGCATCATTCGCCAGTGCGATGGCTCCCGTGCCGGAGGCCGAGGCACCGCCGGGGGCGGGCGCGTCCGGCTGCGGCCATGCGGTGCCGACCGGCGTCCACGGGTCGGCGAGCAAGTCCTGGCGCGTCCACAGCGGCGACCCGTCGGCCCGCCAAGCCACCGCGATCTCCCAGCGCGGCAACGGTTCTCCCGGATACCACTTGCCTTGCCGGTACTGGGTCAGGCCGCTCGGCGCGTAGATCCGCCGCAACCGGTCGGCGAGATCGACCGCGCGTTCGCGCTTGTGCGCGCCGTCGGCCTCGGTGGTCCATTCGGGCGCGGTCTGGTCGTCGATGGAGACGAAGGTCGGTTCGCCGCCGACGGTCAGGCCCACGTCGGCGGCGGCCATCCGCGCGTCCAGTGCGGCACCCGACTGCTGGATCCGCTCCCACTGAGAGCTGGTATAGGGCAAGGTGACCCGCGGATCCTCGTGGATGCGCCGGACGGTGTTGCTGAAGTCCATGGTGGCGCCGGTGGGCCCGGTCGCGCCGGTGATCGGCGCGGCCGACACCGGGTGCGGCGTCGCCGCGAGCGGGATGTGCCCCTCACCGGCGAACAGGCCCGAGGTCGGATCGAGCCCGACCCAGCCCGCGCCGGGCAGGTACACCTCGGTCCAGGCGTGCAGGTCGGTGAAGTCGGCGCGCGGGCCCGACGGGCCGTCCAGCGACGGCACGTCCTGGACCAGCTGCACCAGATACCCGGACACGAACCGCGCCGCGAGCCCCAGCTCGCGCAGGATCGACACCAGCAGCCAGGCCGAATCGCGACACGACCCGAGCGCGGCCCGCAACGTCTGCCCGGGTGTCTGCACGCCCGGCTCCATCCGGACGGTGTAGCCGACATCGTGCCGTAGCGCCTGGTTGACCGAAACCAGGAAGTCGATGGTGCGCGGCCGCGCGGTGCCGGTGTGCGCGCGCACCCAGTCGCGGACCGGCGCACCGGGACCCGACCCCGGCTCCGCCTCGTCCACGGGGCGCAGGTACGGCTCCAGATCCGCGAGTAGGTCCGCGCCGTAGCGGAACGGGAAATGCTCGGCGTAGTCCTCGATGAAGAAGTCGAACGGGTTGATCACCTCGAGGTCGGCGATCAGCCCGACGGTCACCGACAGTTCCCGCGCAGGCTCCGGAAAGACCAGCCGCGCAAGGAAATTGCCGAAGGCGTCCTGCTGCCAATTGCAGAAATGCCCGGTCGGCGTCACCCGCATCGAGTAGGCTTCGATCTTGGTGCGGGAGTGCGGGGCCGGGCGCAGGCGCACCACGTGCGGATGTACCTCGACCAGCCGGTCGAAGGTGTAGACGGTCCGGTGTTCGAGCGACACCTTGATGCCCATGCAGCAAGTTCACCACACCTGGCCACGGCATGGACGTGGAGTTTCAGCGAGAGTCGCCGCACCGCGGCCGCCGCGCGACACACGGCGCCGACGTCCCCCGCCGCACGGCTCGGGAGTGCTACACACGAACTGAGGACCGATCTCAGCCCTTCGTCCCCGCTGCGAGGTCAGCAATGCGCGAGCTGGACTGTTCATGCTGCGAATCCGCGATCGACCACTGCCACGGCACCCTCGTCGTGCACTCCACCAGGCGCACCGAATGCACCGAAGAGGGCTGCGTCGATCTCGACTACGCCCGGCACACCTTCGTCGTCGACTGCGGCGACGTCGCGGGCGGCTGTCCCTGCGCGGAGCCCGACATAGCCCGTCGCCGCGCCTGAGCAGACCCGTACCCTATTCGGGTGAGCTATGACCACGTGTTGTTGCCGTCCGGTGTCGCGTCATCGATCCCCGAGGTCGACGCTTACCTGAGCACCCAGCAGGGAGTGCAGGAGTCGGAGGTGGTCGCGCAGATCGCGACCGAGCTGAACAAACGCAACGACGAACTGCCCGCGGACGACAGCTTCCTCAGCAGCGCCCCGATCGGCGGCGCCGCCACCGGCGCGGCCTTGCAGGTGTCGTGCCCCTACGACGCGATCGGCTTCGTGCGGCAGTTGCTCTTCTCGGTCGCGACCCCGCTGGATTACGCGGTCTACGATCCGCAGCTGGCCTGGCTGATCGACCCGGCCGGGCACGTGCCGGCCACGGTCACCCACGGCGGCGCGGGCGAGTTCCCCTATCTGACGAAAACCCTTGCCGACCAATGGGTTTCCGAGCTGGCCCCGCCGAACCCCTACCTGGTGGTGGAGCGCGACGACCAGGTCTACATGCAGACCTACCGGGAGAAGACCGGTGCGTTCACCCTCGAATACCGGGATGGCTCGGCCGAGAAGCACTTCGGCACCACGGTGCTCGACGCCGCCACCGTCTCGGCGCTGATCTGGGACTGGGCCACCGACAATCGCGACCGCATGCAGACCCTGCCCTGGTCGCGCGTGGAACTCTGACTACTGGTTCTGCACCGCGAGGCGGCCCGCCAGCGCGAGGAAGGAAGCACCGAACACCCGTCGCATCCAGGTGACCACCACCGGGCGGGTGATGACGTGGTTGCGCAGCGCGGCCGCGCACACGCCGTAGATCGCGAACACGACGAACGTGGCCAGCATGAACACCGCGCTCAGTTCGAGCATGCGCGCCAGCGCGTTCGGTGAACCGCTCGGCACGAACTGCGGCAGGAACGCGAAGGCGAACAGGGTCAGCTTCGGGTTGAGGAGGTTGAGCAACACCGCCGACACGATCACCTTGCGCGCCGACTGGCCCGTCTGCTCGGGCCCGTCCGGCACCGCGAGCGCACCCTTGTCACGGAACGTGCTCCACGCCATGTAGATCAGGTACGCGACACCGAAATACTTCAAGGTCTGGAAGGCCATCGCGCTCGCATTGAGCAGCGCGGCGAGGCCGGTGATCGCCGCGAGCAGGTGCGGGACGGTGCCGAGCGTGCAACCGAACGCCGCGACCAGGCTGGCCCGCGTGCCCCGGGAGAGCCCGGCCGCGAGGGTGTACAGCGCGCCGGTACCCGGGGTGACCACGATGACGAGCGTGGTCAGCAGGAATTCGATGCTCATTTCCGACACAGTAACCCGCGCCGCAGTGAGCGCAACCCCCGGTGATTCGGGGCTGGACCGGCCGGTCACGGGCTGAATCAGCCTGCGGGAGACTAGAGCGCGCGGCGTCCCGACAGTGCGCGCCCCAGCGTCAGCTCGTCCGCGAATTCCAGGTCGCCGCCCATCGGCAGACCCGAGGCCAGCCTGGTCACGCTGAGGCCGGGGAAGTCGCGCAGCATGCGCACCAGGTAGGTGGCCGTCGCCTCGCCCTCGGTGTTCGGGTCCGTCGCGATGATCACCTCGCTGACGTCCACGCCGTCCTGCTGGTTTCCGATGCGCGCCAGCAGTTCCCGGATGCGCAGCTGGTCGGGCCCGATGCCGCTGAGCGGGTCGAGCGCACCGCCGAGCACGTGGTAACGCCCACGGAACTCCCGGGTGCGCTCGATGGCCTGCACGTCTTTCGGTTCCTCGACCACACAGATCATGGTGCGGTCGCGCCGCGGGTCGGCGCAGATGCGGCACAGTTCGCCGTCGGAGACGGTGCCGCAGGACACGCAGAACTGCACGCCGTCGCGCACCTTCTGCAGGGCAGCCTGTAGCCGGTCGATCTCCGGCGGCTCCACCTGCAACAGATGAAAAGCGATGCGCTGCGCGCTCTTCGGACCGACGCCGGGCAGCTTGCCCAGCTCGTCGATCAGATCCTGAACCGGACCCTCGTACAACGGCTACGTCCTCTTCGCCTCTGCGGCACTCGTGGTGGTGGTCAGAAGTTCGGCAACCCCGGCATGCCGCCGCCCGAGAGCGGGCCGAGGCGCTCGGCCGCGAGCTGCTGGGCCGAGGCCATCGCGTTGTTCACCGCGCCGATCACCAAGTCCTGCAGCGTGTCCACGTCCTCGGGATCCACCGCCTTCGGATCGATGGTGAGCGCGACGATCTCACCGGTCGCCTTGACGGTCACCTTGACCAGCCCGTTGCCGGCCTGACCTTCCACTTCGGCCTCGGCGAGCTCGGCCTGGGCTTCCATCACTGCCTGCTGCATCTGCTGCGCCTGGGCGAGTAGCTGCTGCATGTCGAACTGACCACCGGGCTGCACGGCATGTCCTCTCTGAAGAAAGTGTCACTGATCAGCCTAGTCCCTGGGTGCGCGGCGCCGACGGGAGCCGCCCGCGGCGCATGACAGGTAACAGGTTGGGTAGTTCCAGCTAAACCGGATCAAGATCGACCTAACATCGGAGGCAGGTCGGGAGACCGGTATGGCAGTTCTGGAGATAGCTATGCACGCGATCCGAGCACGTTTCCTGAGCACGCTGGTGCTCTCGCTGGGTGTTCCCGGCATCTTCCTCGGCGTCGGCGGCCCGGTGGCTGCCGCCGATCCGGGTGTCACCGAGGCGGCCGCCGACTACGGCGGCGGCTGTGTCCTCTACCCGGACAACCGGGCCGCCACCATCGACGCCCTGCGCTTCCGCTGCGGGCCCGAGCAGCAGGACGCGATCTTCCGGGACGCGCCACGCGGGGCCGTGCCGACGGGCGTGAAAGACGGCTGGGTCACCAGACCGCCCTCGATCCAAGGCATTTCGTCCGCGTTCTGGATCGGCAAGATCTTCTACACCGGCCCGGACGGCGGCACCCTGACCAACCGCGTCACCGGTGCCGGCTACGAAGCCTGGCCCGCCTACGTGTACACCGCGCCCGCCCTGCTGGACGGCAACCCGGCCTGGGCCCTGGACTACGCGCCCGCCCCCACCCCGCAGGTCTACGACGAGATCCGCGAAGTCACCCCCGGCGTCTGGTTCGGCTACTCGTGGTGGCGCGGCGGCGTCCAGACCACCATGCTGCTCACTTTCGTGCTGACCTGACCGTCCCGATTCGGAGAGTTTGACTCTCCCCCCGCTGGAGGGTGTTCGCTGAAGGTATGACAGCGACCGTCGCCATCGGGGAGTTCGCCCGGCTCACGTACCTGACCGTGAAGACGCTGCGGTATTACCACGACATCGAGTTGCTCGCGCCTGTCTCGATCGATAGCGGCTCGGGGTACCGGCGCTATTCGATCGATCAGGTGCCTCAGGCGCATCTGATCCGCAGGCTGCGCCAGCTCGATATGCCGTTGCCCGAGATCAAGGCCGTGCTCGACGCGGCCGACGAGGACACCCGCAACGCCGCGCTGCGCGCCCACCTCGAACGCATGGAAGCCGAACTGGCGCGCACCCGCGCGGTGGTGGCATCGCTGCGTGCGCTGCTGACCCCCACCGCGCCGCTCGCGGTCGAATATCGCTCGGAAGCCGCCTTTCCCGCGCTCGCGATCGCGGAGGTGGTCACCCGGGAGGCGATCGGCCCGTGGTGCGAAGCGGCGTTCACCCTGCTGCACCAGACGCTGGGCGCGGCGGGCATCGCGCCGGTCGGCGTCGACGGCGCCACCTACTCGACGGAGTTCTTCGAGAACGACATCGGTGCGGTGGTCGCCTTCGTCCCGATTCCCGGCGACGCCGAGCTCGCACTGCCCGACCGGGTCTCGCGCATCGAACTGCCCGCGCGCCGGTTCGCGGTCGCGCGACACGACGGACCGTTCGACGACTTCGACCGCACCTATGGCGCGCTCGGCAGTCACGTCGCCGAGCACGACGAGTCGCTCGCCGAACCGATCCGCGAGCGCTACCTGGTGAGTCCCGACGCCACCGACGACCCGCACGCCTACCGCACCGAAGTCTGCTGGCCGATCGGCCTGCTCTGAAAAATGGAGACCCCCATGACGCTCACCCTCGCGCACATCACCATCGACAGCGCCGACGCCGCCGCCTTGGCCGGCTTCTGGTCCGAGCTGCTCGACCTCCCGGTCGACCCGGCGGCCTCGACCGAATTCGCCACCGTGGGCCGCACCGCCGGGGCCGCGCCGGTGCTGATGTTCATCCGGGTGCCCGACAAGACTCCCGGCAAGAACGTCATCCACCTCGACCTGCACGCCGCGGACTGGCAGCGGCACATCGACCGGGCGATCAGCCTGGGCGCCAAGCGCATCGGCGATTTCGACGAGTACGGCGCGCAGTGGACCACGCTGGCCGATCCGGAAGGCAACCTCTTCGATATCGGCGCGCAGTAGCCCGACACCGGCGGAGCCCGGCACCGATCAGGTGCCGGGCTCCGCTGCGCGGTGCCGGTGCGTCAGGCGAGTTCCTTCTGCAGGTTGCCGAGCACCTCGGCCTGGATCTTCTTCAGGCCCAGCGGTGCGAAGATCCCCTCGAAGATGCCCTTGACCCCGCCCGCGCCCTGCCAGGTGGTGCGCTGGGTGACCTGCGAGCCGGTGCCGTCCGGGGTCACCGTCCAGGTGGTGACCAGGGTGGAGTTCGAATCCCGCTCGGTGACAATCGAATCGGACACCGTCACGACGGCGTGCACATTGCGCGAACGCTTCTCGGTGGCCTGTAGCGTCCACTCGGCCACGGTGCCCGCGCCCTTGCCGCCCTCGACCACCTTGTAATCGCGGTAGTGCGCGGACAGAATGCGCGGCCGCACCGTCTCGTAGTCCGCGATGGCTTCGAGGGTGCGCTGCGGGTCCGCCGCAACGGCGATCGAACTGCTGGCGCTGACCTGTCCCACAATGAGCTCCTTGTCCGGGTACGGTAACTCGACCGGTGTACATCCTGCCCTGTAGCGGCCGCCACGCCGTATACCGGTGCAGCCGTGTGGCGAACTTCTCTACCCGGGCCGATATTCCGGTTCGCAACATATGCGTGACATTTCTCCCCGGACCCCGCCCTCGCGGTGGTCTGACAATGCGGTGCGTACTAGCGTCGAGGGGTGGCAGTGAGTCTGTTGGGCAAGGCCGGACGCGCGCCGGTCGCACGCGAATCCGGGTTTACCGCGCACCACGCTGGGGTCGAGCGACTCTTGGCGAGTTATCGCGCTATTCCCCGGAACGCAAATGTCCGTTTAGCGAAGAAAACCTCCAATCTCTTCCGAGCCAGAGCCAAGAACCCCGCGCCGGGACTCGACGTCTCCGGCCTCACCGGGGTCATCGCGGTCGACCCGGTCGCGAAGACCGCGGACGTGGCCGGCATGACCACCTACGAGGACCTGGTCGCGGCGACCCTGCCCTACGGTCTCGCGCCGTTCGTGGTGCCGCAGCTCAAGACGATCACCCTGGGCGGCGCGGTGACCGGCCTCGGCATCGAGTCGACCTCGTTCCGCAACGGCCTGCCGCACGAGTCCGTGCTGGAGATGGACATCCTGACCGGTGCGGGCGAGATCATCACCGCCACGCCCGACAACGAGCACGCGGATCTGTTCCGCGGCTTCCCCAACTCCTACGGCACCCTGGGCTATTCGGTCCGGCTGAAGATCGAGCTGGAGACGGTGCTGCCCTTCGTGGCCCTCCGGCATCTGCGCTTCCACGACCTGCGTGAGCTCGAGCGCACGCTCGCCGACATCGTCATCGCACGCTCCTACGACGGCGAGCGGGTGGACTACCTCGACGGGGTCGTGTTCACCGCCGACGAGAGCTATCTGACGCTGGGCCGGCAGACCGACGAGCCCGGCCCGGTCAGCGATTACACCGATATGGACATCTACTACCGGTCCATCCAGCACGACGACGCCGCGCCCAAACGCGACCGGCTGACCATCCACGACTACCTGTGGCGCTGGGACACCGACTGGTTCTGGTGCTCGCGCGCCTTCGGCACGCAGAACCCGAAGATCCGCCGGTTCTGGCCGAAACGCTACCGGCGCAGCAGTTTCTACTGGAAGCTCATCGCGCTGGACCACAAGTACGACATCGCCGACAAGCTGGAGGCGCGCAAAGGCAACCCGCCGCGCGAGCGGGTGGTCCAGGACATCGAGGTGCCGGTGGAGCGCACCGCCGACTTCGTCGAATGGTTCCTGCGCGAGATCCCGATCGAGCCGATCTGGCTGTGCCCGCTGCGCCTGCGCGACACCGGCGACACCTCCGGCAGCACGGAACGCACCTGGCCGCTGTACCCGCTGGAGCCGAACCGGACCTACGTCAACGCCGGATTCTGGTCGGCCGTGCCCACCGTCCCCGGTGCGCCGGAAGGGGCGGCCAACCGGGCGATCGAGCGCACCGTGACCGACTTCGACGGACATAAGTCGCTGTACTCGGATTCCTATTACGACAAAGATGAGTTCGCGGCGCTGTACGGCGGCAATACCTACACCGAACTGAAAAAACGCTACGACCCGGACCAGCGGCTGCTGGATTTGTATTCGAAGGCGGTGCAACGCAAATGACGACATTCAAGGACCGTTCTGACGTCTTAGCCGATCTCGGGACCAAACTCAGCATTGCCGAGATCTTCGAGACGCTGATCGAGGGCGAGGTCCCGATCCGGCTGACCGCCTACGACGGCAGCACGACCGGCCCGGCGGACTCGAAGTACCAACTCGACATCAAGACGCCGCGCGGCATCAACTACCTGGCGACCGCGCCCGGCGATCTCGGCATGGCGCGCGCCTACATCGCGGGCGACATGACCGCCGAGGGCGTGCACCCCGGCGACCCGTACGACATCCTGAAGGCGATGGACAGCCTGAAGTTCCGGCGTCCGTCCGCGCTGGCGCTGCTCGCCATCGCCCGCTCGCTCGGCTGGGAACGGCTCAAGCCGATCGCGCCGCCGCCGCAGGAGACGCTGCCGCGCTGGCGCCGGATCGCACTGGAAGGCCTGCGGCACTCGAAGACTCGCGACGCCGAGGCCATCCACCACCACTACGACGTCTCGAACACCTTCTACGAGTACGTACTCGGCCCCTCGATGACCTACACCTGTGCGTGTTACGAGAACGAGGAGCAGACCCTCGAGCAGGCGCAGGAGAACAAGTACCGCCTGGTCTTCGACAAGCTGCGGCTGAAGGAAGGCGACCGGCTGCTCGATATCGGCTGCGGCTGGGGCGGCATGGTGCGCTACGCGGCCAAGCGCGGGGTCAAGGTGATCGGCGCGACGCTGTCGGCCGAGCAGGCCGAATGGGCCCAGGCCAAGATCGCCGAGCAGGGCCTGTCCGAGCTGGCCGAGGTGCGGCACTCCGACTACCGCGACATCCCGGAATCCGGCTTCGACGCGGTGTCCTCGATCGGCCTCACCGAGCACATCGGTGTGCACAACTACCCGTACTACTTCGAGTTCATCCAGAGCAAGCTGCGCGACGGCGGCCTGTTCCTGAACCACTGCATCACCCGGCCGGACAACACCAGGACCACCAAGGCGGGCGACTTCATCGACCGCTACGTGTTCCCTGACGGCGAACTGATCGGTTCCGGCCGGATCATCTCCGAGATCCAGAACGTCGGACTCGAGGTGCTGCACGAGGAGAACCTGCGCGAGCACTACGCGCTCACCCTGCACGAATGGTGCAAGAACCTGGTGCAGAACTGGGATGCCTGCGTCGCCGAGGTCGGCGAGGGCACCGCCAAGGTGTGGGGCCTGTACATGGCCGGTTGCCGGCTCGGCTTCCAGCGCAACGTGGTTCAGCTGCACCAGGTGCTCGGCGTCAAGCTCCCGCCGGACGGCACCTGGACCGTGCCCTTGCGCCCCTGGTGGACAGCTTGAGCGCGACGAAACTCCGCTGACACGGGGTTCGGCGTCCCGCAGTTGAATTGCCCGCCCTAGTCCAGGAGTTCGTCCAGGAACCGGGCGGGCAATTCTATGTCTCCGGTGTGTGCTGCGGCGGTGGGCATTTCGGCGCGCAGCACGCGCAGGATGGACACGACACCGGGTCCCGCGTCGAGCAGTGGCCTGGTCCAGCCGAGTTCGGCGCAGGTCGCGGCCGCGGGCAGGAGCAGGCCGGTGGCCTCGCCGACCCAGCCGGAGGCGGCGAGACATTCGGCGAGCAACAGCGCCGCGTCCAATTCCGCACGCGGGCGGTGCTTGTCGACCATGCGGGCGTACAGGGCGCGCGCTCGCCGCACCGCGCGATCATCCGAGCCGAGGCTGCCCTCGGCCAGCAGCGTACGAATGGCCGCGATCTCCTCGGCCTCGGCGGCGAGCACGGCGGCACCGGTCATCCGGTGGCCCGGATGCAGCGCTCCCGCAGGTGCTTCCGCGGACTGGTCGTCGCGCTCCAGCGCGAGTCCGAGGCGCACCCGTTCGGCGCGGATATGCGCGCCGAGCCGGGTCAACCGGTTGTCGGCGGCGATCCGCGCGCCCTCGTCGAGCCGGGCCGCGGCCGTGAACAGGTCGCCCAGTACCGCTTTCACCCGCGCGCCGACCACGAAGGTCGCGATGAGGAAATCCACCGGGCCGACCCGGGCGACCAGCTGATGGCTTTCGTCGAGCAGCTGGTCGGCCACGTCCAGATCGCCACGGCGGTAGTTCAATTCACCGAGCAGCGCCGCCGCGACCCGCACCGCGTGCGAGCGCGGACCCGAGCGCGCCTTCGCGACCTCCCACGCCTCCTGGAAACACTGTGTCGCGGTGGCGATGTCGAGTTGCTCGTAGGCGGCCGCGCCGCGCCCGCACAAGCCGAACACCGCACCGAGCGGATCCTTGGACCGCGCATGATATTCCGCCGCCCAGTCCTGGATGGACCGCGCGCCCTCGAAGTCGAACTCGCACAACCGCACGAACGAGGTCAGATTCGCCGCGGTCGACACGGTCCAGGCGGGCAGGTCCTGCGGGCTCTGCAGGCAGTCCGCGACCCGATCGAGCACGCCTTCGGTCCGGTCCCTGGCGATCTGATCGGCGGCGCCGAGCACGGCGGCCTGGCAGCGCTGCTGTTTGACGTCCTCGTCGGTGGCCGCGCCACGCGCGAGCAGATTCGACAACCGGCCCAGCGCCGTGCGCGCCGCACCGGATTGCTGCAGATTCACATTCGCCCGCGCCACCGCCATCAACAGCTTGGACCGCGAAGCCACCTGCTGCATCGGCAGTTTCGAGACCGTGCCGAGCAGCGTGGCCAGCCGGGACCGGTCGATGAGGTCCATGCCGCCGACCTCGAGCAGGTCCAGCGCCATCTTGAGGTCGGTGGCCGCCAGCGCGTGATCCACCGATTTGCGCAGCAGCTGGTGTTCGGCGTACCAGCGGGATGCCTTGCGGTGCAGGGTTTTCGACTTTCCCGGCTGCGCGCGCTCCAAGCGGGCGCGCAGATGCTCGGCGAACAGCGGCTGCATCCGGAACCATTCCGGGTCGTGCTCGATCCGGCGCAGGAACAGTTCCCGCTGCTCGGCCTGGATGAGCAGCTGTTCGGCGTCCTCGTCCTCCGACAGCGCCGAAGCCAGCGAACCGCACACCCGTTCGGTCACCGCGATCGACATCAGGAAGTCGAGCATCCTGGGTTCCAGTGTGTCCAGGACGTTTTCGGCGAGATACTCGCGAATGCCGTGATTACCGCCGGACAGTTGCGCGAGCAGCTGCACCGGATCGGTCTTGCCCCGCAGGGACAAGCTGACCAGCTGGATGGCGGCGGGCCAGCCGTCGGTGGTCCGGTGGATCTCCGACACCTGGCCGTCGGTGAGCGCGAACCCGTGCCGCTGCACCAGGATCTCCCTGGTCTCGGCCGCGGTCAGGCGCAGTGCGGCGGAACCGATTTCGACCAATTCGTCGTGTACCCGCATCCGGCTGGTGGGCAGGCCGGACTGCTCCCGGCTGGTCACCACGAAGCGCAGATGGTGACAACCGTTGTCCAGCAACGCGTCCATCGCCCGGTGCGCACCCGTGTCGGTGACCCGATGCCAGTCGTCGACCACCACGACCAGGGTGCTGCCGCTCGCATGGATCTCGTCGATCAGCGTGGAAATCACGAAAGCGGCTGCGTCGGCGGGTCTTTCCTCCAGCACCTGATCCAGGCCGTTGCCGATATCCGGGCGGACCCGGCGGATCGCCTGGATCAGGTGCGCGAGAAACCAGATCTCGTTGTCGTCACCGTGATCCACCCCGAGCCAGGCGACCGGGATACCGCGCTCGGTCAGGTCGGTACGCCACTGCGCGGCCACCGTGCTCTTGCCGAACCCGGCGGGCGCGTGGATCACGGCCAGCCTGCGCCTGCCGCCGGCCCGCAGCACGTCCAGCAGGCGCGGGCGGGGCGCCGGTTCCCGCGCCGGGGTCGGCGGCCGGAACTTCGTGGCGGCGGTGGGCGGGAGGGTCGCCCCCGTGCCCGCCTGCCGTCCACCTCCGGTGTGCTGGGAGACCGCGGGCCGCAACGTCAACGGCCAACTGCGCCGGGCGGTCACCGCGGGGCGCGACGACGAGGTCTCGGCCGGACGATCGATCGGCTCGGGCGCGGCGACGGTTTCCAGCAACGCCATCTCGTCGGGCATGTGGTCGTGATCGCGCTGCACCGAACGCAACAGCTGGCCGAAGTCGTAGGCCGTCGTGGGGCGATCGGCGGGATCGGTCGCCATCGCGTGCTGGATCACCTCGGCCACGTCGGCGGGAATATCGTGCTCGCGCAGATCGGGCACCGGCTGGGTGGTGATCCGCAGAAACTGCGCGACCACCTTCTCCCCCGCCTGCCGCTCGAACGCCGCATGACCGGTGAGCAGCGCGAACAGGGTGGCGCCCAGGCCGTAGACGTCGGAGCGGATCGTCGGATCGTCGCCCTTGAGCACCTCCGGCGCGGTGAACGCGGGCGAGCCCGTGATCATGCTGCTGGAGGTCTGGAAACCGCCGGGGATGCGGGCGATCCCGAAATCGGTCAGCTGCGGTTCGCCGTATCCGCTGAGCAGCACGTTCGCCGGTTTCACGTCGCGGTGCAGGATCTGGGCCCGGTGCGCGCTCTCGATCGCACCCGCGAGCTTCACCCCGGCCCGCAGCGAATCGGCCCAGGTGAGCGGGCCCTGATCGCGGATGACCTGCTCCAGCGAGCCACGGGTGCAGTACGGCATCACGATGAACGGCAAACCGCTGGGCGTGACGTCGACCTGCAAAATGTCGACGATGTTCGGATGGCCGGACAATCGGCCCATGGCCTGTTCCTCGCGCAGGAAGCGTTCGCGGCTTTCCACCTCGATCTCCGAGGAGAGCACCTTCACCGCGACGACGCGCTCGAGCGTCCGCTGCACACAGCGGTACACCACGCCGAATCCACCCCGGCCGATCTCCTTCGCCTCGGCGAGCCCCATCGCCTCCAGCTCGTCGGCGATGCCGAGCAGCGGGTGGCGCTGGGTGTCCGAGTCGGCAGGGGTCGAGTCGGGACCGACCTCGTCCGAACGCGTCCGTGGATTCATGTGACCACCTCGAACTCACATCGAATCGGCGTCACCGGCGACCAACTGGCGCGCCGACCGCGGACATCCCGAGAACCCTCGCGATGTCCGATATGTCTGCGCATACTCCAACGTAGCGCGGCCCGGCATCAGTCGGCAGAAGTTTCGAATCCGCATGATTTCCACCACCACCCTCCGGATAATTCTGCCCAGGTCAGCGCCACGCGGCGGGGACTCGCCGCCGATGCGCACAGAAACGAGAGCCGCTCCATTACATTCTGACGCCTGGCGTGGGGTGAAGCGCGGCATCCGCTACCGACCGGCGGCGTCGGCTCGGTACAGGCGCGGGAGGAGTTGCCGACCAGCGCTCGGGCGGGCGCCGGGTCCAGCGGCGCGGTCGCAGTGCCCCGATGCGGCTAGCGGACTGCGAGGGCGATCAGCTGGGTGATCTGGTTCGCTGCGAAGTTGTTGTCGCTCACCAGGACCAGGGTGCGCTCACCGGAGGGCAGACGCGGCCCCCAGGTCATCCCCTCGACATTGTCGATGGCGGGCAACCCGACGTCGGCCAGGTCGACCAGCAGCCGCTTGGTCACCGGGCGGGCATTGCCGATCGGGGCGTCGAGCACGTTGGTCGCGCCGCCCAGATCGGCCTCGTAGATCCGGATCTTGTTACCGACCCCGACCACGAAGGCCCGTTCGAGCACCAGGATCTTCGACGGATCGTAGGGATCGGCCGCGAGGATCGACGCGATGCCGTTACCGCCCTGGCCGGGCGTCGGCCTGGACTCGGCGAACACCGGCTCGAGCGGATACACGTACTGGGCCAGCAGCGCACCGGTCCTGGCCTGCACGGTCAGGCGGGCGGGTGCGCCCGCGGTCGTCGTCGGCTCCGGGCCGTCCTGCAGCAGCGGCGCCTCCACCGAGGTGACGAACAGCGCGCCGCCGGCGGCGAAGGTCGCACCCTCCAGCACGCTGTTCTGGCGCGGGCCCGAATTCGGTTGCATCCGTTCGTTGTCCGGGATCGGCAGCTCGCCCGCGAAGCTGCCGTCGGTCCGGGACACGCGCACCGAGGGGTCGGCGAGCACGGTGGCGGTGCGCTCACCCTCCTGCGTCCAGAAGTAGTTGCCGGTCCACGGATCCACCCGGATCTCCTCCGGATCCACCGACTTCGGACCGTAGGGCGCGCCGTTCGCGGCCAGCAGCGGGCGGGTGCCGGTGAAGCTCGCCGGGCCGAGACCGTCGGGGCCGACGGCGAAGCGGGCGGTGTAGTAGCGCGCCGGGTTCCGCTCCGAGCGGTCGTCGCTGATCAGCACGTAATCGCCGGTGCGGGAGTCGAAGTCGATCCCGGACAGGCCACCGACCGCGGTGCCCTGGAAAACCAGGTCGTTCGGTACCAGCTGCATGCCGAGCAGCCGCACGGCCCCCGCGCCGGGCCCGGCCTGCGCCTCGGGTACCGCCCGCGCGGCAGGTACCGCACCGAGCGCCATCGCCAGCGCCGCGATCACCAACGTCTGCCCGCGCACTACCCGTCGTCCCATCCGCATCACGCTAATCACCGCACGGTACCGGCGGGTGAACACCGCACAAACCGGCGAATTCCGTTATCCCCGTAGTCTTTCCGTCCCCGATTCGCGGTGTACAGGGCGGCACGGGTCCGTCAAGCCCCGAAGACGGCGAAAGCCCGCCACCGCGAGTCGCGGTGGCGGGCTTTGCCATTCGTACTACTTGCGCAGCGAGGCCGGAACTTCGAAACGCTCGCCGTAGGTCTTGGCGAGGTAGTCGGCACGCTCGACGAACGCCGCCTGGCCACCCGGGTAGCCGACGATGAACTGGTGCACACCACCGGTCCAGGCCGGGAAGCCGATGCCGAAGATCGAGCCGATGTTCGCGTCGGCGGTGGTCTCCAGCACGCCCTCGTCGAAGCACTTCTGGGTCTCGATCGCCTCCGCGAACAGCATGCGGTCGATCAGATCCTGCAGCGGCACGGTGAAGTCCGCCGTGGTCTTGAAGTGCTCACGCAGGCCCGGCCACAGACCGGTGCGCTTGCCGTTCTCGTCGTACTCGTAGAAGCCCGCCTTCTCCAGGCGACCCGGACGACCCTCGCCGACCATGTAGTCGATGACGTCCTGCGCCGGATGCCGCTTCTTGCCCATCGTGGTGTCGCCGTGCTCGGCGGCCTCGATGGTCTCCTTGGCGATCTTCTGCATGAGCTTCATGTTCAGCTCATCCGACAGCTGTAGCGGCGCGGCCGGGTAGCCCGCCTGCAGGCCGGCCTGCTCGATGGTCGCGGGCTCGATACCCTCGGTGAGCATGGCGATCGCCTCGTTGACGAAGGTGCCGATCACGCGCGAGGTGAAGAAGCCGCGGCTGTCGTTCACCACGATCGGGGTCTTCTTGATCGCGAGGGTGTAGTCGAACACCCGGGCCAGCGCCTCGGGCGAGGTCTTCTCGCCCTTGATGATCTCCACCAGCGGCATCTTGTCGACCGGCGAGAAGAAGTGGATACCGATGAAGTCCTCTTCGCGCTTGACACCCTTGGCCAGGCCGGTGATCGGCAGGGTCGAGGTGTTCGAGCCGAGCAGCGCGTCAGGGGTGACGATGTCCTCGATCTCCTGGAACACCTTGTGCTTGAGCTCGGTGTTCTCGAAGACGGCCTCGATCACGAAGTCCACGCCGTCGAAGTCCTTGGCGTCGGCGGACGGGGTGATCCGGTCGAGCAGCGCCTTGGACTTCTCCTCCGTGGTCTTGCCGCGGGAGAGGGCCTTGGCCTCGATCTTCTCGGAGTAGTTCTTGCCGCGCTCGGCCGCCTCGATGCTGACGTCCTTGAGCACGACCTGGTAGCCGGCCTTGGCGGAGACGTAGGCGATGCCCGCGCCCATCATGCCCGCGCCGAGCACGCCGATCTTCTTGATGTCCTTCTTCGGCACGTCCTTCGGCCGCGAGCCACCGTTGTTGATGGACTGCAGGTCGAAGAAGAACGCCTGGATCATGTTCTTCGCGACCGGGCCGGTGAGCAGGTGCACGAAGTAGCGCGACTCGATCAGCGAGGCGTTGTCGATGTCGACCTGCGAACCCTCGACCGCGGCGGACATGATCGCCCGCGGGGCAGGCATGTTCGCACCCTTGATCTGCTTGCGCAGGTTCGCCGGGAAAGCGGGCAAGTTGGCCGCGAAAGCCGGGCTGGACGGGGTGCCGCCGGGGATCTTGAAACCCTTGACGTCCCAGGGCTGCACGCCCTTGTCCGGGTTCGCCTTGATCCACGCCTTGGCGGCCGGAACCAGCTCTTCGACGGTGCCGACGACCTCGTTGACCAGGCCGATCTCCTTGGCCTTGGCCGGCTTGTTGCGCTGGCCCTGCAGCAGCACCTGCATCAGGGCGTTCTGCAGACCGAGCATGCGCACGGTGCGGATCACGCCGCCACCGGCGGGCAGCAGGCCCAGGGTGACCTCGGGCAGGCCGATCTGCGAACCCGGCACGTCGGCCGCGATCCGGTAGTGACAGGCCAGCGCGATCTCCAGGCCGCCGCCGAGCGCCGCACCGTTGATGGCGGCGACGACCGGCTTGCCCAGGGTCTCCAGGCGCCGCAGCGCGCCCTTGATGGTGCTGAGCTCGTCCATGACGCCCTGGCCGTCTTCCGGGCCGACCTTCATCATGTTCTTGAGGTCGCCGCCCGCGAAGAAGGTCTTCTTCGCCGAGGTGATCACCACGCCGGTGATGCTGTCCTTCTCGGCCTCGAGCCGCTCGACGGTCGCGGTCATCGACGACTTGTACAGCTCGTTCATCGTGTTGGCGCCCTGGTTCGGGTCGTCCATCGTCAGTACGACGATGCCGTCCGAATCCTGCTCCCAACCGATCATGTTGGTTTCGGTGCTGGTCACAGCTCTGTGTCTCCTTGTATTCTCAGCTGCCGGTTGGGACTAGACGCGCTCGATGATGGTCGCGACGCCCATGCCGCCGCCGATGCACAGGGTGATCAGGGCGTAGCGGCCGTTGCGGCGCTCCAGCTCGTCGACCATGGTGCCGGTGATCATCGCGCCGGTGGCACCCAGCGGGTGGCCCATGGCGATCGCGCCACCGTTGACGTTCAGCTTCTCGTCCGGGACGTTCAGGTCCTTCTGGAACTTCAGCACCACAGAGGCGAACGCCTCGTTGATCTCGACCAGGTCCATGTCTTCGATGGTCAGACCCGCCTTGGCCAGCGCCTTCTTGGCAGCCGGGGTGGGGCCGGTGAGCATGATGGTCGAGTCGGCGCCACTGGTCGCGGTCGCGACGACGCGGGCCCGCGGGGTCAGACCGGAGGCCTTGCCCGCCTCCTCGGTGCCGACCAGCACCAGCGCGGCACCGTCGACGATGCCCGAGCTGTTGCCACCGTGGTGCACGTGGTTGATCTTCTCGACGAAGTAGAACTTCTGCAGCGCGACGGCGTCGAAGCCGCCCATCTCACCGATCACGGCGAAGGACGGGTTCAGCTTGGCCAGATCCTCGGACGTGGTGCCCGGACGCATGTGCTCGTCCTTGTCCAGCACGACGATGCCGTTCTGGTCCTTGACCGGGACGATCGACTTGGCGAAGTAACCGCCGGTGGTGGCCTTGGCGGCCAGTTCCTGCGAGCGCACCGCGTAGGCGTCCACGTCCTCGCGGCTGAAGCCCTCGATGGTGGCGATCAGGTCGGCCGAAACACCCTGCGGCACAAAGTAGGTGTCGTAGTTGGTGGCCGGGTCCAGCGCCCAGGCGCCGCCGTCGGAGCCCATCGCGACCCGGGACATGGACTCGACGCCACCGGCGATCACCAGATCGTCGAAGCCCGAGCGCACCTTCTGCGCGGCCAGGTTGACGGCCTCGAGGCCGGAGGCGCAGAAGCGGTTCAGCTGGAAGCCGCCGACGGTGTCCGGCAGGCCGGCCACGGTCACGGCGGTGCGGGCGATGTCCATGCCCTGGTCACCGACCGGGCTCACGACACCGAGGATGAGGTCGGAGATCCGATCCTCGTCGAGGTTGGGGAAACGGCCGCGCAGCTCCTGGATGAGACCAACAGTCAAGTCGATCGGCTTGACCGAATGCAGCGAGCCGTTCTTCTTGCCGCGGCCGCGCGGAGTGCGGATGGCCTCGTAAATGTAGGCCTCTGTGGTCATATCGGAGTGTTCCTTCCTTAAAGGTGCGGCGGCCGGACGTGGTCCGCCCGAGCGCTCTGTGCGCCTACCCCGCGCGATGCGGCGTAGGCGCGGGTAACCTCGCCGACCGGTCCTGCGACCGACCGTCCTGACGCTGTACAAAACGCGGCATGCGACGGCGGACGCAGGTTCCGATCGCCCATACGCCTGGGCTTACCATAGAACCTCGTCGTACCGGAGCTCACGGCCACCCGTTCATATTAGCGTGGCGTGCGAACTCCGGTTAACTTAACGTCGTGACGGCGGTGGTTGTCAACCACTCAGGCGTGTGGCCCCCAGCTCACTCTTCAGCAATTCGAGGGCGACCTCGTCGGGGTCGCGGCGATCCTCGGGCGCCACCGGCACCGCCGCGGCGCGGATCATCTCCTCTTCGTCCTCGGGGGTGTCGACCGGGACCGCCCGGTCGGCGGCCCAGCCGTTGCCGCTGCCTGTGTCACTGCCGGTCGGGGGCTGCGCCGATTCGGCCGGCGCACCGTCAAAAGGGCCGGGATCATCCGGTAGATCGGGAAAGTCCGGCGGCGGAATATCGTCGTCGCCGAACGACCGCGGCCGGTTCGCGGCCTTATCCGCGGCGGCATTCTTGGCCTGGCTCGGCCGGGAGAAACGCGGCGGCGCGGGCGCGTCCGAGCCCCGCCCGCCCGCGGCACCGGCCTCGCGACCGGCCGATTGACCCGCCGCACGCTGCGGTTTCGCCTGCCCGGTCGCCCGCTGTGCGGCCGTGGGTCGGGTCGCGGCGCCCCCGGCCTCCCAGCGCACATCCAGCTCACGTCCCAGCACCGCGCGCACCGCCGACCGCACCGCCTCCACGTTGCGCGGATCGGACAGCCGCTGCGCCAGCGGCGCATGCTGATGCGCGAACACGATGACATCGCCTTCGATCCGCGCCACCGAAGCCCCCGCCAGCATCGCCTGCACCGCAGCCCCGAACTCCCGCACCTTGGCCCGAATATCCCCCCAAGAACCCTCGACCTCCCGGAGCAGATCCCCGTCCTGTCCGGACTGCGCGTCAGGCGCGGCCTGTGCAGCCGGCCCGGCGGATACGTCCAGGGCGGTTGGTGCGGCGGCCGCAGACTGCGCACCTTGCGCATTCGGCGCAGCCTGCGCGCCGGTTACCTGCGCGGCAGCCGCGGACGGTGCGGTCGGCCCAGACTGCGCGGCGGATACGCCTTGTACGGCTGGTGCCGCCTGTGCGGCGGATGCACCCTGCGCGGCAGCCGCGCTCTGCGGGGCAGATGTCGGCTGCGCGGCGGGTCCGCCCTGCGCTACCGGCGCGGCCGACTCGACGGGCGCACCTTGCGCGACTTGCGCGGAATGGCCGGCGGGCGCGCCCTGTGTGGTCGGCGCGGCCTGGCCGGAGGCCACGCCCCCTGCTGTGGCGGGCGCTTGGGGGTCGGCAGCCCCGCCAGGTACCCCATGGGTACCGTGCGAAGTCGCATCGCCGCTCGGCGCAGCAGCCGATCCCTCGGCGCTGCCATCGAAACCGTCCGCCGCTCCGGCGGCGCGCGGCCCGCCGCCCTGCGCGGACGGGGAAACATGCTGCGCCACTTGCGATTCGGCGCGTTCGGCAGTCGCGCCGCTCGGAGTCGCAGGCACCTGGCCGGCAGTGGGCTCGCCCGGTCGCTCAGTCTCGGGAAGGCCGGCCGTCGCGTGCGCGCCCGGCCCGGCAGCCGCCCCGTCGATCTGTTGCGACCTCGCCGCATCAGCGGCGGTGGCCGGCGCGTCCACCGGAGAGGCTCCGCGCGCCGCCGCCGCTGCCACGGAAGCCGACGTTGCCGCAGAGGGCGCGGAAGCCGTCGAGGCCGCGGACCCGTGCGTGGTATCCGTCATCGCGCCGAGTTCCGCGCGGTCATGCTGCGAGACCGCGGTGTCGGCCTGCGGCGACGTCGATGCGGAGGACGAGTGGTGCCTATCAGCCGATACCGCGGCGCTCGCGTCCGATTCGCTAGAGCGCGGCGCTTCGGCCGGACGCGACATTTCACTCGGGCGCGACGCCTCGTTCGGGTGCGGCGCTGCAGCCGAGCGCGACGCTTCAGTCGGCTGCGACGCCTCGCCAGGGCGCGATTCGCCGCTCTGCCGTGCATTCGCCGACGACCCGGCCGCGGCGCTCTGCGGGATGTCGGTGCCCGGATCGGGGGCGACGCCGTCGCGTGGTGCGCCCGCTCCCCCCTTGCCCGCGGCTTCGCGGCGGATGGCGGCGAGGGCTTCGGCGCCGCGGCGGCGGTTCGATTCGGGGCCGGAGCCGGGGGCGGGGATCGGGGCGGGGGCTGGGGTGCCGGTGGTGGGGGCGGGGCTTGTGGTGGGGGGCGCGGGCGGGACGGCTCCGCCGGCGAAGCCGCGCTCGAGGCGTTCCAGGCGTTGCAGGGTGGCCGATTCGGCGTCGGAGACCGAGGGCAGCAGCATGCGGGCGCAGACGACCTCGAGCAGCAGGCGCGGGGAGGTCGCGCCGCGCATTTCGCCGAGGGCCTCGTGCAGCAGTTCGGCGTAGCGGGTGAGGGTGGCGGGGCCGAGCCGTTCGGCTTGGTCGCGCATCCGGTCGAGCACGTCGCCGGGCCCGGAGACCAGGCCGCGGTCCACCGCGTCGGGAACGGCGCGCATCAGGATCAGGTCGCGCAGTCGCTCGAGCAGGTCGACGGCGAAGCGGCGCGGATCGTGCCCGGCCTCGACCACTCGATCGACGGTGCCGAACAGCGCGGCGCCGTCGTCGGTGGTGAGCGCGCCGATCGCGTCGTCGATCAGCGCGACGTCGGTGACGCCGAGCAGCGAGACCGCCCTGGAGTAGGTGACGCCTTCGGGGCCCGCGCCGGCCAGCAACTGGTCGAGCACGCTGAGGCTGTCGCGGGGCGAACCGCCACCCGCGCGAATCACCAACGGGTACACCGCTTCTTCGACCGGCACCTGCTCCTGATCGCAGATCTTGCCGAGCAGGCCGCGCATGGTCGCGGGCGGCAGCAACCGGAACGGGTAGTGGTGGGTGCGCGAGCGGATGGTGGGCAGCACCTTGTCCGGCTCGGTGGTGGCGAAGATGAAGATGAGGTGGGCGGGCGGCTCTTCGACGATTTTGAGCAGCGCGTTGAAGCCCGCCGTGGTGACCATGTGCGCCTCGTCGACGATGAACACCCGGTACCGGGATTCGGCGGGGGCGTAGAAGGCGCGGTCGCGCAGTTCCCTGGTGTCGTCGACACCGCCGTGGCTGGCGGCGTCGAGTTCGATCACGTCCAGGTTGCCCGGGCCGCCCGGGCCGAGCGCGACACAGGACGGACAGGTGCCGCACGGCGTGGACGTGGGCCCGTCGGCGCAGTTCAGCGAGCGCGCGAGGATGCGGGCGGACGAGGTCTTACCGCAGCCGCGCGGCCCGGAGAACAGATAGGCATGACTGATCCGCCCGGTGTCGAGGGCGGTGCTCAGTGGGTCGGTGACGTGCTCCTGACCCACTACCTCAGCGAACGTTGCCGGTCGGTACTTCCGGTACAGAGCCACGGGCAGAGGCTACCGGCGTGCACCGACAAAGAACATTCCCGCTCGTCGTGGTGCTCGGCGCGGCGGAAACTCGGCAGCGCAGCGCCTGATATGTGATCTAACTCACAAGATTCCGAGACCCCCATTAGACCCCGTCGACCCACGACAACATTGGCAACGCACCGGCAATCACGGATGCCACACCGGTCGCGACGGGGAAACTACCGCTCAATTCCCCCAAGTAGACCGGAAAATAAGACTCATCCCCCGATTTGCCGCAGGTTTATGGAGATAACGAAAGCGTCAACACGGATGACATCGACGCAATCGTCTGGCTACCGTGGCAATCGGCAACTTCGGTAGCCAAACCTTCATCAGGTTGGTTGCCCCGGCCGGTCCCTCATCCCGACCGGGGCACAACCGAAGTGCACAGTTCAGCACCCAAAGGTTCCAGCGCCACCGAGTGCCACGTCCATCGGAGGAACTGCTCACCGTGTCGCCCGACGACATCGCCGCCGCGTTGCTCGCCAGCACCGATTTCGCCGGCAATCCATCCGCTGTAGACCTGCTGAGTCGCGCGATCAGCCCGCAGGACTTCGCGATCAAACGCGATTCGCTCCCGGTGACCGCCGCGGCCGATCCCGCCACCTCCACCGCCATCTTGGAACTGCTCGAACGCGGCCAGGTGCCGACGATGGCCGCGATCCGTACCCTCACCGCGCAGAACGAGATGCGCCGCGAGGCCGAACGCATCGAGCGCCTCGGCCGCCGCGCCCAGCGCAGCATCGACGATTTCGGCCGCGCGCTCGCCGTGCTGGCCGACGCGCACTGGACCGCGCACGGCATCGGCCCGACCCGGCGCGACGTGCTGTCCTCCGAGGAGGTCATGTCGCTGATCCGGACCCGGATCGGCGATATCGCGCCCTCGGCCGTCAAACACCTGTGGCTGATCGAGCGCGCGCAGCGGGCCGGCTGGATCGCCTCCAACGCCAACGCGGGTTCGCTGTGCGCGGGCCGCCGGTTCCACGCCGATCAATACGGCAACCGGGTGTCGCTGCGCCCGGTCAACACCATCGGCACCGCCGTGGCCGCCTACCTCGCCGACTACCGGACCGAGCACGGCCGCGCCCCGCGCTGGTGCACCGTGGCCCAGGAGTTGCGCGACGACCGGGGCCGCCGGGTCTTCCACAACACGGCCGACGCCAGGGCGCAGGAGCTCTGGTTGACCACCGCCGACTGGGTAGCCCTGGAGGACGAGTTGCCCGTGCCGGGCAAGCGCGGCCAGCGCGCGATCGCCCGCAAATCCCGCGCCTCCTGAGCCCTACCGACTGGTAGCAGAAGCGGCCCTGATCCCACAGTGCGGGCGAAACATCCCATGTCCAGAACCGTGCGCAATACGCGGACCAGCGCATATCCGGTGGTGACCGTTCGGTAATTTCCTTGCAACGCATCCTGCGTGGAAGGAGCTACCGTGCCCACACCCCTCGATCCCGCGGCCACTGCCTGGCTGCTCGTCAGCACCGCCCTCGTGCTGCTGATGACCCCGGCGCTCGCGCTGTTCTACGGCGGCATGGTGCGCTCGACCGGCGTGCTCAACATGCTGATGATGAACTTCATCGCGATCCCGCTGGTGACCGTGGCCTGGCTGCTGCTCGGCTACAGCATGGCCTTCAGCGACGACGCGGGCGGCGGCCTGATCGGCAACCTGGACCACTTCGGTATGGCGAACATCGATCCGGGCACCGTGCGCGGCGCGGTGCCGGAACTGCTGTTCGCGACGTTCCAGCTGACCTTCGCGATCCTGACCGCGGCACTGGTCAGCGGCGCGATCGCGGATCGGGCGAAGTTCGCCGCGTGGATGGTGTTCGTGCCGGTGTGGGCGCTGGCGGTGTACGCGCCGATCGCGCACTGGGTGTGGGGTCCGGACGGCTGGCTGGCCTCGTTCGGCGCGCTGGACTACGCGGGCGGTCTGGTCGTCGAAATCGCTTCGGGCGCTTCGGCACTCGCGCTGGCCCTGGTGCTCGGTCCGCGCATCGGGTTCAAGACCGACGCGATGCGCCCGCACAACCTGCCCTTCGTGCTGCTCGGCGCGGGCCTGCTCTGGTTCGGCTGGTTCGGCTTCAACGCGGGCTCGGCGCTGTCCGCGAACGGCATTGCGGCAGCGGTCTTCTTGAACACGCTGGTGGCGGGCTGTCTCGGCATGCTCGGCTGGCTCGCGGTCGAGCAGATCCGCGACGGCAGGCCGACCACGTTCGGCGCGGCCTCCGGTGTGGTGGCCGGTCTGGTCGCGATCACCCCGTCCTGCGGTTCGGTGAACACGCTCGGCGCACTGCTCGTCGGGCTTGCCGCGGGCGTGGTGTGCTCGTTCGCGGTCGGCTGGAAATTCAAAGCGGGCTATGACGATTCGCTCGATGTGGTGGGCGTGCACTTCGTCGGCGGCATCGTGGGCACGGTGCTGATCGGCCTGCTCGCCACCCAGGTGATGACCGGCGGCGTCGACGGCCTGTTCTTCGGCGGTGGTTTCGCCCAGCTCGGTAAGCAGCTGGTCGGCGTGCTCGTGGTCGCGGCCTACGCGTTTCTGGTGACGTTCGCGCTCGGCAAGCTCATCGACCGGGTCATCGGCTTCCGGGTGAGCAAGGAGGACGAGACGGCGGGCATCGACTTCGCGCTGCATGCCGAGACCGCCTACGCCGAGGGCGTGCACGGTCACGCGCCGCGCCGATTAGGCGAGGGCGGGCACTTCGGCCACGGCACTGCGAGTGACCGGGATCACTGACCCGGTCCCGGCTCCCTCTGTCGGCGCAGGGTTAACGGCGTTACGCTAACGCCGTTACCTTACTGCGCCGAGCGAGGGAGCCGCGCATGCTGATTCGGATCGCACAGCTGGTCACGCGGTATCCACGCGCCATCCTGATCGCGGCCGCCGCGCTCGCGATCGCCTGCGGCGCATTCGGCGCGACGGCCGCATCGCACCTGAAGTCCGCTGGCTTCACTTCGCCCGACGCCGACTCCTCCGAGGTCACCCGGCTGCTCGCGGACAACTTCGACGGCGCGGCACCCAACTACATCCTGTTGGTCAGTTCCGACGCGGGCGCCGACGCACCGGCGACCCGTGCCGTCGGCACCCGCCTGGTGGACACGCTGCGCGCCCGCCCCGACGTCAAGGGCGTGCAGTCCTACTGGACCGCCCCGCCCGCCGTGGGCTCCGCACTCCGCAGCACCAGCGGCAAGGACGCACTCGTGCTCGCCTACCTGACCGGCGACGACACCGAGGCCCAGCGCACCGCGGGCGAGCTCACCGAACAACTCGCGGGCAGCGCCGACGGCATCACCGTCCGACAGAGCGGCATCGCCTCGGTCTTCCACGACGTGAACAAGCAGATCACGCACGACCTCGCGGTGGCGGAGGGGTGGCGATCCCCATCTCGCTGATCGTGCTGATCCTGGTGTTCGGCAGCGTGATCGCCGCCGCCCTGCCGCTCACGGTCGGTATCTTCGCGATCCTCGCCACGCTGGCCATCCTGCGGATGTTCACGCTGATCACCGACGTCTCCATCTACGCGCTGAACATGACGACGGCGATGGGGCTGGCGTTGGCGATCGACTACAGCCTGTTCATCGTCAGCCGGTACCGGGAAGAACTCGCCAACGGCCTCGATCCGGTGCGCGCCACCATCCGCGCCGTGCAGACCGCGGGCCGCACGGTGCTGTATTCCGCACTGACGGTGGCGCTTTCGATGTCCGTGCTGAGCATCTTCGACATCTACTTCCTGCGCTCGTTCGCCTACGCCGGTGTCGCCGTGGTCGTCGCGGCCGCGGCGGCGGCCATCGTGATCCTGCCCGCCGCGCTCGTGCTGCTCGGCCCTCGGGTGAACGCGCTGGATGTCCGAATTCCGTTGCGCCGCATGTTCGGTCGCCCCGCGCCCGATCCGCTGAAAGTCCAAAGGCCGGAACAGAGCTGGTGGTACCGCGCGGTGACCTGGGTGACCCGGCGTTCGGTACCGGTGGCCCTGCTGCTCGTCGTACTGTTCCTGGCCCTCGGATCGCCTTTCCTCTCAGTGAAATTCGGCTATCCGGACGACCGCGTACTGCCGACCTCGGCGGCGAGCCGGCAGGTCGGCGATGTGCTGCGGGCCGAGTTCCCGGCGGCCAACTCCGGCAACAACACCACGATCGTGTTGGACGGATATCACAGCGGGCCAGGACCGATCGGCGAGTACGCCAAGGGTTTGTCCCGGGTGGACGGTGTTTCGGCGGTGCTGTCCAGCGCGGGCATCTACATCAAGGGCGCACGGATGGCGAGCGGTCCGCCCGGAATGGCCAACGACACCGGCGAATACGTGAGCGTGGCGACCCGGCCGGACCCGTTCTCCCCCGCAGGCAAGGCGCAGTTGCTCGCCCTGCGTGACGTGCCCGCCCCCAGCCCGACCCTGTTCGGCGGTGCCGCCGCGGTGAATGCCGACGCCCTCGATTCGCTGAGCAAGCGGATGGTGCCCGCGGTCGCCCTCATCGCGCTCGCCACCTTCGTCGTGCTGTTCCTGTTCACCGGTAGCGTGCTGCTGCCGCTGAAAGCCATTGCGCTCAACACGCTTTCGATGGCCGCCGCGTTCGGCGCGATGGTCTGGATCTTCCAGGACGGCCATCTGGCGGACCTGCTCGGATTCACCGCGGTGGGCTATCTGACGCCGACCACCCCAATCCTGATGTTCTGCGTCGCCTTCGGCATGTCGATGGACTACGAGGTGTTCCTGCTGTCGCGGATCCGGGAGGAGTGGCTGGCCTCGGGCCGGGTCGTCGACGGCGTCGTCGTGCGCACCGCCGAGGACAACGTGCACGCCCTCGCGGTCGGCATCGCGCGGACCGGCCGGATCTACACGGCCGCTGCCGTGCTCATGGCCATCGTGATCGGCGCGATGATCACCTCGAAGGTGTCGTTCATCCAGTTGATGGGACTCGGCCTGACCTTGACCGTGCTCGCCGACGCCACCCTGATCCGCACCATGCTCGCGCCCGCGCTGATGAAACTGATGGGCACCGCGAACTGGTGGGCACCCAAGCCGCTGGCCCGGCTGCACGCCCGGATCGGCTTGCGCGAGGAGAGCGATCCCACCGAACCCGTGCTGGCCGGGCACAAATGATCCGTGCCGGTCGATCCCGTTCGGCCCGCGGTGCCGGCGCTCAGCTACGGACCGAAATCCTGGACGCCGCAACGGAATTGTTGACGCGCACCGGCCACGCCGATGCGGTGTCGATCCGCGCGATCAGCCAGCGGGTCGGGGTCAGCGCGCCCTCGATCTACCGGCACTTCGCCGACAAGGACGAACTCATCGGGGCCGTCGTCGTGCAGGTTTTCGAGAATCTGGACGCCGCGATCGTGGCCGCGACCGATCCCGCCGCCACGCCGCTCACCCGGATGCAGCAGCAGGGGTTGGCCTACGTCCGGTTCGCGCGGGAACATCCGGAGCAGTACCGGCTGGCGACCCTGCCCACCGAATCGAGCAGCGCGATCGATCAGGTGATGACCAGCGGTGCGTTCCAGCACTTTTCGCAGACCGTGCAGGACTGCATGGACGCGGGCGTGTTCACCCCTGGCGACACCCTGCCGGTCGTGCTCGACCTCTGGGCGGCCGCGCACGGCATCGCCTCGCTGCTGATCGCCAAACCGTTCATTCCGTGGGGCGATACGGAGGAGGTGGCCAATCGCGTGCTGCGCGCGGCGTGCATCGGCCACGTGGTGGTCGACCTGATCGGCGCGGATCCCGCGCCCGCGGACCTGATGGATTGGCTGGCCGGGCAGCGCCGGTCGCACTGACGTCGCCGGTTGGAATCTGCCTGCGTTATTCCCTCGTTCTCCTGTGCTTTCTGCTCGATGCTTCGCCAGGAGAAACGCACATCGAGATCGAGGGAATGCAGTAGATGAGGATGAGGAAGCTGGCTGTGGTCGCCGCGTTGGTGACCACGGCGACCGGAGTGGCCGCGGGCACGTCCGTCGCCGCGCCCGAAACTGCCCCGGGCCCGGTGAATTTCACCGCGCGCACCACCGACACGTCATCGATCATCGAGACCGACGCCGGCTCGCTCGTGGTCGAAGACGGTGCCTTCAAGGTCAAGGCCGCCGACGGCACCACCGTGGCCGCCACGCCGCTGACGCTTCGCATCGACGAGTTCGAGTTCCCGATCGCCGCGCAGATCTCGCAGCGCACCGCGACGCTCACCCCGCAGCTCGACCAGGCGCACGCCGTCTACAAGCCGGTCGCGCTGCCGTTCGAGGACAAGGCGCCGTGGAAGAACGAATACGACCGTGAGCAGGCGGCCTGGAGCCGCTTGACCAGCACCATCAGCGCGGGCGCCACCATCGGCACCCTGGTCGGCGGTCTCGGCGGCGCGGCCGTCGGCTGCGTGCTCGGCGGCATCGCCGGCGCCACGGTGGCCTCGGCCACCATCATCGGCCTGTTCGGTCCGTTCATCCCCGCGGCCGCCGTCGGCTGCCTCGGCGGCATCATCGCCATCGGCGCGCTGGGCACCGTCGCGGGCCAGATCTTCGTGACCGCCCCGGTCGCCGTCGGTGCGGCGATTCAGTACTTCACCACGATCAATCAGCCGTTCGTGGCCCCGCCGAAGTAGTCCACAACCGCTCCGAGCAAGCCCCGCCCAGCCACGCTGAGCGGGGTTTTCTCGTGGCCGGCGGACAAAGCGCCCGCTGCCCACCCATCGCACCTGCGTGACCTGCGGAAACAGTGTGTGTGAGAACACAGCGGCAGTTTGAGGCTTGGTGAGTCGCGCCAACCGGTGTTAATTTCTTTTACATGTCTGCCAGCCGACCGACCGCCCTGCGGGTCACCTATGTGACCGCCGCGCTCGGGCTCCGGCTGCCTTTGACGCGCGAACTGTGTTGTCGCCCTTGCTGCAGCTGAGCAGCCTTTTCGGCTCGTTCACTGCCCAGTCGCCCACGTAGGCACGTCCCGCCCCGGTGCGGGACCTCGGCAAGGAATCTGCACTATGTCCCTCCCTACCCTTGAACGCTCCACCGCTAGGGTCACCAACGGTCGAGTCCGGGTCCAGCGCCCCGTCGTCGCACCCGAACTGCGCATCGGCGACAACCCGGCGGCCGCGGTATTGCGCGCCGCGACCGGCGGCCCCGTCTCGCGCGACAATGCCGCGCGCACAACGGGTTTGAGCATCGCGACGGTCAACCGCCAGGTATCCGCACTGCTCGCGGCCGGCCTGCTGCGCGAACGGCCCGACCTGACGGCCTCGGGTGCGGTCGGACGACCCCGGGTGCCCTTCGAGATCGATCACGAGGCGTACCTCACCCTCGGCATCCACGTCGGCGCCGCGGTGACCAAGATCGTGGCCGCCGACCTGCGCGGCCGTATCCTCGGCGGCCTGGCCATCGCCACCCCGCAGACCGGTCAGGAATTCGCCACCACCACCGTCGCCCGCAGTGCCAAGGCGTTCCTGCAGCGCTGGCATCGCCGCAAGCCGCTCTGGGCCGGCGTCGCCATCGGCGGCCGGGTCGACCCGGTCACCGGCGTGGTCGATCATCCCAAGCTGGAGTGGCAGGGCGCGCAGATCGGCGCCGTGCTCGGCGAGGTGCTGGAGCTGCCGGTCTCGGTGGCGCCGCACGTCGAGGCGATGGCGGCCTCGGAGTTGTTGCTGCCCACCATCGAATCGCGCGACGCCGCGGCCGGCCGCACCGCGGGCCCGGAGCGCGGCAGCAGCCTCTACTTCTATGTCCGGGAAACCGCCGGTGTGGCAGTGACATTGGACGGTCGCGTGCACACCCCGAGCAACGGACCCGGCTCCATCGCACACTTGCCGACCGGCTCCGACGTGGAATGCACCTGCGGCAGGCGTGGCTGCCTCGAGGTCACCGTCGGCGACCGCTCGCTGCACTCGCGCGCCGTCGGCCGCGGAATCATCCCGGCGCACAACGGAACCGCGGGCTCCACCATCGCCGACCTGTACCGGGCCGCCGAGTCCGGGTCCGAGCCCGCGCGCGAACTGCTCGCCGAGCGCGCCACCATCCTCGGCAACACCGTGGCGATGGTCCGGGACATGCTCAACCCCGATCGAGTGATCCTGGGCGGCCAGGCCTTCACCGGCTACCGTCCCGCGGTCGCGCACGTGGCCCGCGCCTTCAACCAGGGTTCCAGCCTGCCCCCCACCGATATCCGGATCAGCGGATTCGGCGGCAAGGTCCAGGAATTCGCCGCCGTGGTCACCTCGCTGAGCGTGCTCTACGCGGACCCGCTGGCGGCCATCCGCCGAACCACGTTGGCCGACTGAGGATTCCGGCCGCTCGTTTCCCGCACACGATCTCTTGTGTGCGGGAAACGGTGTGTGCTCAGCGCTCCGGCGCGAACAAGCCTTCCAGCGCGGTGATGAAGAACGGGAAGTGGCCGGCGAAGCGCTGCAGGTTGCGGTCGCGTTCGAAACCGCCGAACCAGTACAGCCCGGGCTGTGCGTCGGCGGACGGGTTGAGATCACGGAAGGCCCGGATCCAGTTGTCGGCACGACTGCCGATCACCATGAACGGCAACGCACGGGAGAACACCGTCTCCTGATCGATCGGCGGAACCTGTTCGCGCCGAGTCGCTTCCAGCCCGCGCTGCAGCGCGCGGATCTGCCCGGACAGCGCCAGACCGTGCGCGGTCCGCACCGGCAGATACTTCGGCAGCAGCACCGTGGCGATACCCGCGAGCGCGATCGCCACGCCGACCAGCGCATGTCCGGCCGTGAGCGCGAGCCCGATCGTGGCGGCGATACCCGCGACGATCAACGCGCCGCCGAGCCAGCCGGCCAGCCCGGGCCGCCGCCGGTCGGCGAAGGTGCCGCGGGCGACCGCGTCGTCGAGCAGTGCGGTGCGCACCGGACCGGACTGCACCCGTCCGGGCGCGCGCAACTCGGTCATCGTGACCGCGTCCGTGCCGTCGGGCAGCAGGGCCAGATAGACCGCCTTCTCGTAGTCGCGCAGCTGATCGTCGGGCGTGTTCACCCGGGTGATCCGCCAGTCGGTTTCGCTGAGCGGCAGCACCCGGATATAGCGGCGCACCGCGAGATCGACCACCGTCGCGGCGATGTCGACCGGATCGACGTGCTCGTCCAGCAGCAGCCCGGCCTCGCCGGGCAGCACCCCGTCGGGCGAGACGAACTGGACCCGCTCACCCTCGCGCAGCAGCGGATCGAGGGCCTGCGAGCCCGTGCCCGCCGCGGCGTTCTGCCGCCGCGCACGCAACGCGAAGGCGGCCAGGCCGATCAACGCGAGCACCAGCACGCCGAATGCGACCAGCACCGGCGTGGTGAACGCGAACGGGCCCGCGGCGCTGTCGTCGCGCACGTCGGCATTGCTCGGCACCGTGTTCGGCGGCAACTGCAGGGTGAGGTCGATCGCGTCGCCCTTGTGCAGATCCGTCTGCTCCAGGTAGAGCACGCCGTCGACCTCGGTCTTCACGTCGGCGCAGGCCCTGGCGTTGCCGGGCGGGCCGAGTTTGCAGTCCACGATGCCCATTTCGAAGCTGGGACTGATCAACGTGGCGCTGATCGCGGCGATATCGCTGCGCACCACCCCGATCCAGTTGAACACCTGGCTGCCCGGGGCATCGCTGACCAGGTTGTGCACCGAGTAGGTGAAGGTCGACGTGCCGGGCTTGGCCTCGATGGTGAACTGGTCGTTGGCGACCGTCGCGGTGCCCGCGCCCTTGGTGTCGACGTCGGTGACCTTGAAGCGGCGCTCGACATCGTCGCGCACCTGCAGCCGCAGCGGCAGCGACATCTGGAACGTGCCGTCCGGCGGCACCTCGACCTGCTCGACCACCTCGAGCACGCCGTCGCGGTTCAGCTTCAGATCGGCGGTGATGGTCACACCGCTCGGGGCGGGCTCCGGATGCGCCGCCGGGGCCGTCGCGAACAATCCCGCGGACGCGAGTAGCAGCGCGCCTACGGCGGCCCCCCGAAAAGTCAGCATGGCAGCCTACTTTAGACAGCTTGCTATTCTGCGTCATCGGCTGTCGGCGATCACTGAGACGAGGGGGTACGGGGGCGTGACACAACCACCGTACGGATACGGGCCGGTTCCGCCTGGTGGGCGACCGGTTCCGCCCCCGCCCGGCTACGGCCCGCCCCCGGGGCAGGGTCAGCCGCCGCCCGGCTACGGCCCGCCCCCGGGCTATGGTCCGCCACCCGGATACGGTCCGCCACCGGGGTACGTCCAGCCGGGATACGGTCCGCCACCGGGTTATTCGGCACCGCCCGGCTACGGTCCGCCACCCGGCTACCGCGCACCGGCGCCGCCGCCGATGCCGTACGGCCCGCCCGGCCGTCCCCCGTACCCGCCGCGCCGGCGTTCCGGTGGCGGCGGCGCGTGGATCGCGCTGCTGGTCGTCGTGGTGTTCCTGGTGGTGGGCGGCTTGGTCCGCAACGCGATCTCGGTCGGCCGCAACGACAGCAGTCCGTCGACGGTCACGCCGAGCCTCACCTTCTCCCCCGACGGTTCGACCGGCCCCGCCGAGACCGGCGCGAACCCGCTGCTCGCCGACCCGAGCGCGACGCTGATCCCGGCCCGCTGCCCGTACTCGCCGTGGGGTACGCAGGTGGATGCCGCGCGCAAGTTCTTCGAGAGTGCCGCGTCGTGCCTGGAGGCGGCCTGGAAACCGGTGTTGCAGAAGGCGAATCTGCCGTTCCAGCCGCCGACGCTGAACGTGAGTGCCACCACCACCGGCATCACCACCCCGTGCACCGGCACCACCAGTAATTTCGCTGCCTTCTACTGCCCGGCCAACAAGACCATCTACATGCCGGTCAGTCAGTTGCAGACCGATTTCTTCAAGGACAACTGGGTGGTCTACCTGTCGGTCTTCGCGCACGAGTACGGCCACCACATCCAGGCCATGTCCGGGATTCTGCGCAAGGCCAACAGCGAGCGCGCCGACGCGGGCCCGCGCAGCACCCGCGGCCTCGAGCTGTCGCGCCGAGTCGAGTTGCAGGCCAACTGCTTCGACGGCATGTACATCGCGTCCTCGTCCGGCGGTGGTTCGCTGACCAACTCGCAACTGAATGTCGCCCGCAAGGACGCCTACGGACGCGGCGACCAGGCGGGCGACATGCGTGACCACGGCACCGCCGAGAACGGTGGCCAGTGGTTCGAGACCGGACTGGACAAGAACCGTGCCGCGCAATGCAATACGTTCACGGCGCCGGCGAGTTCGGTCAACTAGCGCAGGCTCACGCGCCGTCGGCTAGCGGCGGCTGGAGGGGCCGGGCGTAGGTGTATTCGGGCGCGACGGTGATCACGTCGCAGAGCTGGACTAGCTGTTCGGGAATGCCGCCCTCGAAATGCGCTGCGGCGGGGACGATTACCGCGTCCACCCCCAGTCGCTGCGCCACCGTGGTCAATCTGTGCAGCACGTCGTCGGTTTCCGCACCGAACACCACGGTCTTCGCCAGGTCGTACCCGAATCGCTGGGCCAGGCTCCGGATCAGAACCTCGTCCCACTGTTGCCGGGCACCGGATACATCGCGGCGCAGATATCCGATCGCCGCCGGTCGTCGCCTCATCGAAACCACTCCTTTCCGCCCAGAACAATCCCGGTAGACCACGGTCCCCGGCAATGCCCGTTCGCTGCCAGTTCCCCGCCACTGGCTCGGAGCGGCCCGCGCTACTTCTTGGCGGCTGCCTTCGCCTGCTTCTTGAATTCCCTTACCTGAGCCAGGGTTTCGGCGTCGGTGACGTCGGCGACCGAACGGCGCGATCCTTCGTCACCGTAGGCGCCCGCGGCTTCGCGCCAGCCCGCCGGCTGCACGCCGCGCTGCTTGCCGAGCAGGGAAAGGAAGATCTTCGCCTTCTGCTCCCCGAAACCGGGCAGGTCCTTCAATCGGCGCAGGACCTCCTTCCCGTCCGGCTTGTCCTTCTTCCACAGGTTCTCGGTCCTGCCGTCGTAGTTCTCGATGATGTAGCGGGCGAGGTCCTGGGCGCGGCGCGCCATCGAGCGGCCGTACCGGTGGATGGCGGGCGGGGTAGCGCAGAGGTCTTCGAACTCCTGCTGGTCGGCCTCGGCGATACGGTGGATGTCGAAGCCGCCCATCCGGTCGGCGATCTTCTTCGGGCCGCGGAACGCGTGTTCCATCGGGTATTGCTGATCGAGCAGCATGCCGAGCAGGGTGGCGAAGTGGTCCTCGGTCAATAGCTCGTCGGCCTCGACATCCTGTGCCAGGCAAAGCTTGCGACTCATCGCCGTTCCTTCCCACCGTTACCGAAACTGCTCGGACGGCTCGATCATCTCATTAGTGCCGACGCCCCGGGCGCACACTATTCATCGCACGCGCACCCGCCCGGCAGTGAGTCAGGTCACAGGGGTGGAGTGCGGGGCAATACGGCCGCGCGTAGGCTCCAGCGCATGCCTCAGACGACGGCAGTACCTACATCGGCGCCCCACACGACGGGGTCCGCCAGAGATGGAAACGGGAGCATGGACACCTACACGTTGCGCCCGGATCGGTTCGACCGAGCAGGCCAGGACCAGCTCGTAGACGTACGCGATCTGCAAGCCGCACTGCCCGGAATCCGCAGGTTGCGGACCTGGGCCCAGGACGCGCTCGCGCTGCGTCCCGGCGAACGCGCGGTCGACATCGGCTCCGGCACCGGGTCGGAGGTGCTGGCCTTCGCGGACGCGGTCGGTGCGGACGGCGTCGCGGTCGGCGTCGAGCCCGACCCGAACCTGCTCGCCTCCGCCGAACGCCGGGCGGCCCAGGCCGGCTCGATCGCCAAGTTCCATTCCGGCGATGCCTACGGCCTGCCGTTCGGCGCGGACAGCTTCGACGCCGCGCTGTGCGAGCGGGTGTTCCAGCATCTGACCGCGCCCGCCCGCGCCGCCAACGAGATCGCGCGCGTGCTGCGGCCCGGCGGCCGGGTCGTGGTGGTGGACAGCGACTGGGGCACGGCGATCGTGCATCCGGGCGAACGGTCGGTGGTGCGCGAGGTGATCGACACGCTGGTCTCCGCGACCACGAACCCGTTCTCCGGCCGCAGGCTGCCCGGTCAGCTGACCAAGGCGGGGCTGGTGATCGACGAGATCGGCTCGCACGCGCTGGTGCAGGATCGCACCGTGGGCGCGGGTTCGCTGGTCAACCGCATCTCGGCGATGGCGGTGGCCCGCGGCGTGATCACCGAGGAACAGCGCGACCGGCTGCTCGAGGATCTCGAGGCGGGCGCGGCCAGCGGCGACATCCACCTCTCGGTGACCATGTTCGCGGTGCTCGCGCACAAGCCCGAATAAGCGCGCAGCGGGGCGCGTACCGAAGTACTCGCCCCGCTGTTCCCGCTACTTGCCGAGCAGCTTCTCGGTGGCCGCGAGCAGCACGCAGGTGGCCAGGCCGTCCATCGCCTTTTCCAGCTCCGGCAGCTTCGGGAAGCTCGGCGCGATCCGAATGTTCTTGTCCTCCGGGTCATTCCGCAGCGGGAAAGCCGAACCCGCGGCGGTGAGCGCGATACCCGCGTCCTTCGCCAGCGCGATCACCCGGCTCGCGGTGCCCTCCAGCACGTCGAGGCTGACGAAGTAGCCGCCCTTCGGCTCGGTCCAGGACGCCACCTTCGACGCGCCCAGCCGGTCCTCCAGAATCCGCAGCACCGCCGCGAATTTCGGCTCCAGGATCGCGCGATGCTTCTGCATGTGCGCGCGCACGCCCTCGGCGTTGCCGAAGAACCGCACGTGCCGCAGCTGGTTGATCTTGTCCGGGCCGATCGATTTCTTCGACAGGTGCTGCAGATACCAGTCCAGGTTCGCCGTCGAAGCGCCCAGGAAACTCACCCCGCCGCCGGCGAAGGTGATCTTCGAGGTCGACGCGAACACCAAGGGCCGGTTGGGGTTTCCGGCCGCGGCGGCCAGACCGAGCACATCGAGCACCGGGGCCGCGGTATCGGTCAGCGGGTGCACGGCGTAGGCGTTGTCCCAGATCAACCGGAAGTCCGGTGCCGCGGTCGGCATCGAAACCAGTTCCCGGACAACCTCTTCGGAGTAGTTGACGCCGCTCGGGTTGGCGTAGTTCGGCACCACCCACATGCCCTTGATCTGCGGGTCGTGCGCCACCAGTTCGGCGACGGCGTGCGCGTCCGGGCCGTCGGGCCCGAGGGGCAGCGGGATCATCTCGAAGCCGAGCGTCTCGGTGATCGAGAAATGCCGGTCGTAGCCGGGGCTCGGGCACAGGAACTTCAGCTTCTCCTCCGCGGCCCACCGGCGCTCGGAGTCGTTGGTGCCGTGCAGCATCGCGAACGCCAGCACGTCGTGCATCAGCTCGAGGCTGGCGTTGTTGCCGGCGATCAGGTTGTCCACCGGGATGCCGAGCAGCTCGCCGAAGATCGCGCGCAGTTCCGGAAGACCCTGCAGGCCGCCGTAATTGCGGCAGTCGGTGCCCGCGGCGTCGCGGTAGTCACCCTCGCCGGGCAGCGAGAGCAGGGCCGCGGACAGGTCGAGTTGTTCCGGAGAGGGTTTTCCGCGCGTCAGGTCCAGCGTGAGCTTCTCGGTCTTGAGCGTCGCGTAGTTCGCGTTCTGAGTCTCGTGCTCGGACACGAGTTCCTCGTGGCTCATCAAACCGATCTGCGTTTGCCGGGGCATCCTGGGCAGCCTTTCGAAGCTTGCGGGGACGTGGGGTGTCGGCCGGACGATGTGCGGCGGCCGGGCATTCGATCCGTCTGGCGCATGCGCAGACGAACCGTGTTCACGTTACCCGTGTGTTGCTCGGAATTGGAGGCGTTATCCGTCAGCCGGACGAGGTCCGTGCGCAGCCCCCGAAATATAAGGGGACCCCGCGCACCCGGCAGAGCCCATTGACCCTTGCTGCCTTCCGGCCCTGGGGGAGTTCACAGGATGCGCGCCGCGCGGGATCCGTCGGCCAGTGTAGCCGCTCCCGCGCCCACCGTGCTTCCCCGGGGGTCCCCGAACCCGCCGAAAACACCCCGAACAGGTACTTCCCTCCTCCCCCCGCCCCCATTTGGTGTCCGCCCTCCCCCTACCGGTATGCTGCTCCACGGAGGATTCGCCTAGTGGCCTATGGCGCTCGCCTGGAACGCGGGTTGGGTTAACGCCCTCAGGGGTTCAAATCCCCTATCCTCCGCCACGAAAGACCCCGCCGGTTCAGCCGTGCGGGGTCTTTCGCATTCTCCGTGCACTGCGGCGGTGGTTCACAGGGCGAAGGCGAGCAGGACGTTGCCGGGCATGCCGGTGGTGATCTGGCGGCCGTAGCCGGAGTTGGTGAACAGCATGCCGTTGGCGATCACGGCGCCGTGGCCGTTGATGCCGCCGCCGACGCCGGGGACGCCGTTCACGGTGTGGAAGAAGCGGGCGGTGTTGTATTCCCAGAGGATGGCGCCGGTGTCGGCGGCGAAGGCGCGCATCTTGCCGTCCATGCTGCCCTCGAAGACCAGGCCGGGGGTGGTGGAGACGGCGTTCGGCATGGCGAGCTGGCACAACGGCAGCATCGGCAGCGGTGGTGGGTCGAACAGGCAGCCGTGCGCGGGATTCGGCGTGCTCCAGAGGACGTCGCCGGTCGCCGGGTGTAATGCGAAAAGCGTGCCCGGAGTGCCCTGATACGTGGCGACGTACAGGCGTTGGCCGTCATAGCTGGCGCCCCACTGGATTCCTTGCAGCGACTCCGAACCCGGGATGGGCAGCACCGGGACCGGCGTATTCAACCTGGTCTGCCAGATGATCTCGCCGGTGACGGCGTCGAGCAGGTGGAACACCCCGCTCTTCTGCCCGGCGCCGACGACCAGCCGGTCACCGACCTCGAAAATATTGGGCTGCGAACCGAAGTCGAAATCGTGGCCGGGATCCGGGCAGTTGCCGCCCGGCGGCGGATAGGTGCAGCGGCCGTTCCACGGCGCGTCCCCGGGCGTCATCCGGCGCACCCACCGAGTGGTTCCGGTATCGATATCGAGCGCGCCGATCGCTTCCGCCCCTTCGGGGTAGCCGGTGTAGGGGTTGCCCGCGGTGTAGTACAGCGTGCGTGACTCCGGGTGGATCGTGGGCGACGACCACACCGGCGCACCGCTGGGCGCGAACGGCGGCGACCCGCTCGGCGTCGGCTCCGCCGGCGGAATCGTGTAGTGCTGCCACCGGACGTCACCGGTCGCGGCGTCGAGCGCCGCCACACTGCCACGGAAGGTGCAGCACGGGTAGTGGTCGAGGGTGGCACTGCCGAGTTCCTGGCTGGAGACACCGACGTAGATGTGACCGTCGAAGGCCAGCGGCGAGCCCGTGATGATCGCCAACCGGTGCGCGTCCAGCTGGCGAACCCAGCGCAGGGCGCCGGTCTGCGCGTCGAGCGCCCACATCCTGGCCGAATTGTCGCCGAAGAACACCATCCCGTCCATGACCGCAGGGCCGTTGCGCAGTCCGTAGGTCGGCAGGTTTCCGCCGAGCGGCGTCTCGGCTTGGAACGACCACCGCGTCGCGCCGGTGTTCGCGTCCAGCGCATAGAAAGTCCCGTTGCGGCCGCCGACATAGACGGTGCCGTCCACCACGGCCGGTTGACTGGACGCGGCGATCGTGTCGGGAAATGCGAAGGCCCACTTCAGTTTCAGCGATCCCACCGTGGCCGGGGTCAGCGCGGTCTCGTGCGGGTTGTAGCGCGAACCCGCGAGATCGAACTGCCACATCGGCCAGTCACCGTCGCCACTGTCGGCACCGGCAGGCGGCACCCCGATCAACAACAGCACAGCCGCGCTGATCAAGACCGTCAGGCGCACCCGCGCACCCCTGCGAACCCTGAACCCGCCGGCAACGATCTTCCAGTTCATAACCGAGCCCCCGTCCCTTGACGACCATCAAGCGCCGCCGAAGTGTGACCCGAGTTACATTACGCGCCACCCACCATCGCTGTCGCCACTCGATTCCACCAACCGAACCGCCCTCGCGTTGCGAAGTCGCCAGTTGCCCAGAACTGTCCCATCCCACCGCGCGGTGTACAGCAATCGCGATCTTGCGGCTGCAACTGTCGGGGACACAGGGGTTTGGATGACGGCGTGGGCGCGCCTTGCGGCGGCGGTTCATGAGGCATGCAGTCTCAGTTAATACCAGGTCAGTTCATGTATTGCCTGGTAGGGGCAAGATCCGCACGGCTGGACTGGCGGGGCCTTGGGCACGGATCGGCACTGATCCGTCCGAGACGGACTATTGCTCGTCGGCAAATGCCGGGGTAGGTTCGGCTCAGATGTGAGTCGATGTGGTCTCACAATGGGTTAGGGAGATGGCCGTGTTGACGAAGTGGTCTCGGCGGTTGGTTGTGCTGGCGGTGGCGATCACGGCGTCGGCGGCGACGTTGAATGCCGGTATCGCGGCGGGTGCGCCGGAGGGGGCGGTGCCGGTTCCGGTGCAGCCGGCCGCGCCGGTACCGCTGCCGCCGGAACTCGATCCCGGGTTCTACCGCCCGCCCGCCGAGGTGGTCGCGGCCAAAGCGCCGGGTGAGATCATCGCGGCGCGGCAGGTCAACGTCGCGAACGCGGGACTGATCCCGGTCAATGTCGACGCCTGGCAGGTGTCGTACCGGTCGAACAACAGCCGCGACGAGCCCATCCCCGCCGTCGCGACGGTGCTGAAGCCGCGCGGAACGGCGCCGGACAAGCTGGTCTCGATGCAGATCGCCGAGGACTCGCTGGCCGCGTATTGCTCGCCGTCGTACGCGGTGCAGCAGTGGTCGCTGGCCACCTTCGTCGGGCAGATCGTCGCACCGCTCGAATTCGTCATCGCGCAGGGCGCGCTGCAACAGGGTTGGGGCGTGGTCATTCCCGATCACCAGGGACCGAACAGCGCGTTCGCGGCCGGACCGCTGGCGGGCCGGATCACCCTCGACGGAATAAGGGCCGCAAGGGATTTCGGGCCCATGCGTCTGACCCCGGACGCCCGCATCGGCATGTACGGCTACTCCGGCGGCGCGATCGCGACCGGGCACGCCGCCGAGCTGAAGCAGACCTACGCACCCGAACTCAACATCGTCGCGGCCGCGGAGGGTGGCGTACCCGCCGATTTCGGCGCAGCGCTGGAGAACGGCAACGGCCAACTGTGGGCGGGCATGATCATGGGCGCCGTGCTCGGCATCGGACGCGAGTATCCGGAGTTCGGCGCGCTGCTCAACCGCGACCTGGATCCGCTCGGTCAGGTGCTGTCCGTGGTCAAAGGCGGCCTGTGCGTGCAGTACAACACCGGCCTGTTCCCCTTCGCGAATCTCAAAGGGATGCTGCGGGTTCCGGAAGGCGACCCGATGCGCAACCCGGTGGTGCGTGCCACCCTGGACAAGACCCGGATGGGTAAGGCAGTGCCCGACATGCCCATGTTCATCTACCAGGCCAATCCGGACGAGCTGATTCCGGTCGGCCCGGTCAACACCCTGATGGACACGTACTGCAAGAGCCCGGACGCGCAAGTCGAGTACGTCCGCGAACACCTCGGCGAGCATGTGACAACGGAGGTGTCGGGCGTCGCGACCGCGCTGCTCTGGCTGCGCGACCGGCTCGACGGCAAACCGGCAGCCCCCGGTTGCAGCACCTCCGATGCGGGCTTCATGGCCTTGAATCCCGAAGGCTTGGGCCTGCTCGCCCAGACCTTCGGCGAGACCGTGGCCTCGTTCTTCGGCAAGCCCATCGGCGTCAAATAGGCACACAGCACGCTGCGCGTGCAAACCGTGACCGGCCGTTGCTTCGAACGACCGGTCTCGGCAACGCTCGGGTCCAGTACGCACTACGCGTCCCGACATCGAGGAGGCGGCCATGCCCGACCACGAACACTGGTACCTCGTCTACGAGCGCGACGTGCTCGGCGAACCCGGCAGACCCTGGCCGACCCGCCCGCGATCCAGACCGCAGGTCGAGGAAACAACCCGCTCCGCCTCCCGGCTCCGCATCTTCCGCACCCTCCTGTCCCGCCACCGCACCGAAGAGTAAAGCGCCCCCGAACCTTTCGCGATCCCGCTGTGGTCGTCGCTGACCAGGCCTTTGAAGGCGCTGCCCGCGATCATGGGGTCGGGGGTTCGAAGCGCAGGGGCAGGGTGAGTGGGCCGGTGGGGCCGAGGGTGGGGCCGGGTCGGCTGGGGGCGGCGAGGACGGGGTGCGGCAGCCGGCGAGCCAGAATCGGGAGGGCTTCGGCGATCTCGGCGCGGGCCAGTGGTGCGCCGAGGCAATAGTGGATACCGCCGCCGAACATGAGGTGTGGTGCGGGTCTGGTTGCGGTGATATCGAATTCGGTGGCGCCGAATACGGCGGGATCGGTGTTCGCGGCATTGGTCAGCATGTTGATGAAGCTGCCCGCCGGAATGGTGAGATCCTCGAATTCGATGGTCTCGTCGGTCATCCGCCAGATCGTGTTGACCGCGGGCGCGACCCGCATGATCTCCTCGACCGCCCGGGGTGCGATCGAGGGATCCTCGGCCAGCATCCGCCACTGCTCCGGATAGTCGAGGAAGATCTGCATCGCCAGACCGATCTGCTGACGGGTGGTGTCCTGTCCCGCGAAGAGCAGCGCACTCGTCATGGCGCGCAATTCGAGCGGTGAAAGACGTTCGCCCGCTTGCTCGGCCGCGATGAGATCGGTCAGCAGATCGTCGGACGGGGTGGTGCGGCGCTGCTCGATCAGTTCATCGATCGCTTCGTGCAATGTCGCCAGGGCGGTCTCGATCCGGTCGAGCTGTGCGGCCGCGGAAACACTGAACAGCAAACCGATTTCGCTCGGCAGTCGGCGGAAGTCCTCCCACCGTTCGCGCGGCACACCCAGCAGCTCACACAGAATCCGGGCCGGATAGCGGTCCGCGAAGTCCGCCATGAACTCGCACTCACCCGCCACGACGATCGGCGCGATGAGTTCCTCGGTGACCGCCCGCATTACCGGTCGCAACCGGTCCACCGCCGTTCGGTTGAATGCCTTGCTCACCAATTGCCGCAACCGGGTGTGATCGGCGCCTTCGACGCTCGGCAGCACCGAGCCGATCCATTCCACCGCGGGCCCGGCGGTAATTCCCTGCGCGGCCAGGGATTCCACGCCACCCCAGCGCACGCGGCGGTCCGCGAGCAAGGCCGCGGCCTCGCGATGCCGCAACACCGCGAACCCGATCGGCGTGCGGGCGTACCAGTTCGCGGCGCGAGCGGCGGCGACCTCCGCCGAATCCGGCCGGAACGCCGGGTCGAGCACATTCAATTCGACGACTCCGCCCGCGGAGCCCACCTCGTGTCCGGCCATCGACATCCAAAATCACCCTTCCCACCGGAACGGTCCACCTCCCGGGACCTGGTGCAAAGGACGCTACGGACGGCCGAGTGCCCGGACTATCGCAGATTTCTCGTATTTCCGACCTAGTCGCGCCCGTACAGCAGGCCGGTGAGCTGGCGTCTGCTGCGGATGCCGGTTTTGGCGAAGATCGCGGTGAGATGGGCCTGGACGGTCAGCGGCGAAATGAACAGCCGTTCGGCGATCTCGCCCGTACTGCAGCCCTGGACGACCAGCTCGAGGACTTCCCGTTCCCGTGCGGTGAGCCCGAAGGCGGCGTAGAGCAGCGGCGCGACGACGCCGGGATGCGCGGCCTGCAAGACCAGCGCGACCTGGGTATCGGTGGCCGAGGCATGCAACGACACCCACCGCCCGGTGCCCCCGCGCACCCGGGCCGACGCCTCTTGTTCGGTGCGCGCCCGCTCGGCCAGGGCGAGCACCGCGAACGGCAGTGCGTCGTCGGCCGAACCCAGTTCGGCCAGCCAGGACCGCGCGGGTTGTGAAATCGAAAGGATCTGTCCCGCCGCATCGAGCACCAGCACGCCGGGCCACCGCAGCTCGTTGTCGGGCGCCGAGCGAGCGAGCACGCCCGCGGTGCGCAAACCGCGGCCGAGCACGGCGGCGAGATCGTGCGCGAAATCGCGTTCGTCGGTGGTGAAATCGTGCGGCCGCTCCCGGAACAGCGAGATATTGCCCCAGCAGGCACCATCGATCACCAGCGCGGTGCGCAGCTCGCCGGTCATGTTGTTGGGGCGCAACAGTTCTCGATAGCGAATGCTGCGGTCCAGCTGTCCGCCGGTCTCTTCGCTCAGCACTCCGCTGTGCCGTTCGCCGAGCGCGAGGGCGACGAAGGAGTTGTAGTCGTCGGGCAGGTACGCGAACCGAGCCACCTCGGCATCAGGCGGCGGCATATCGAACGATCGATAGCCCGTCTCGACCATGCTGTCCGGGTCGGTGGTGTGCCAGCAACCGGAGTCGTGCGGCACCGCCGCGGCCAGCAGCACCGCCGCCTCATCGATCAGATCGGTCGTGCTCAGGCCCGCCGCGGCCAGCCCGAGCATCCGCTCATACGTTCGCTCCCGGAGGCGACTGCTCACTTCCCCAGTGTCGCGCGCAACCCACGCGCAGCCAACCCCTTTCTGGGTCAGCGGATGGCGGCCACCAAGGCGTCGGTGACCGAGCGCCAGATCACGCCCGCTTCGAGGAAGCCCGCTTCGCGCAGTTCGGTGAGATGCCATTCGGCAGGATGCGTCTCGCCGGTGACGTGGATGCTCAGGATTTCCCGGCTGGCGGCGACGTCGGCGGCGAGCTGCGGGTCGGCGGCCGCGGCCACCCACCAATCCGCCCAATTCAGCGTGCCGGCCTCGGTGACGCGCTGCTGATGCGCCTGCTGCACCGCCTCATCCAGGGCGTTCAACAGCGGTGTACTCGGGTCGGGCATGTGGTCGGCGTTGAGGAAGATGCCACCCGGACGGAGCAGTTTGCCGAGGTCACCGTAGAGGCGGACCAGCGGTTCGGCCTTCAGCCAGTGCAGCGCGGTCGCGGTGACGATCGCGTCGAACGGTTCGTCGGGCAGCTGCGACATCCAGTCCGGCGACTTGATGTCGGCGGTCACGAAGGTCATCCGGGGGTCGTCAGCGAAGGTGCCGCGGGCGATCGCGAGCAGGGCCGGATCCCGATCGATGCCGACCGAGGTCGCCTCGGGTAGCCGCGCGAACAGCCGCCTGCTGATCGTCGCGGTGCCGCAGGCCAGGTCGAGCACCCGCGGCGCCGGTCCGGCCACGGCCTCGACCATGTCGAGCATCACCCGGAACCGCTCCTCGCGGTCGGGCATATAGAACTCCTGCTGCCGGTCCCAGCTTTCCTGCCACTGATCCCAATCCATGACGCCTCCGAATGAGTAGGGACTGTCAACGCGTATGCGTTCGGCAATTTCACTGCGCCGGAATATGCGGAGAATCGCGTCAGGCGATAGGGGCACTGTTTCCGGGAGACGAGCAGCCGAGGGAACGATACCCGCTGGACACCGGGATTTTGATCAGCGACAGCAGCCGCCGGTTCCGGAAAACAATTGCCGGAATCAGCGCTCGGTCACCTGGGAAACGGTCAGGCGGACTCGATGCGGAACACCGCGATCCGCTCGGCCGCTTCGGCCAGCGCCGCCGGGGTCGCTTCCGCGACCAGCCCGGTCTTCACGAACCATTCGTCCAACCGGGCCGGGCCGTGCGCGACATGGTCATGCAGCAGCGTACGACGTTCTGCCACAGGCAATTCCACCATCCGCACCACCGACGAGCGTCGGCCACGGGACAACGTGACGGTCGACGCCGCGCGCACATTGGCCACCCAGGCGGATTTCCCGTAAGCCTGGAACACGTAGCGCTCGCCGGCGATCGGAAGCACCGACAGCGGGACGGTCCGCAGTTCACCGGTGCGACGGCCGGGGACCGTCAGGATGTGCATCTCGCTGAACGAGATTCCCAGTTTCTGCAACAGCTTTACCAGCCCGTTGAGTTTGTTGATCCGACGGCGCAACCGCACCGGGTCCTGAGCCATGCCGTCCACAGTACTGCCGATGTGCTGCCTTAGGTGGCCAGGACCGGGCGCTGCTGTCACGATGGTGGGCAGTCCGGGGAAGGGGAGCAATGCGAATTCTGGTGCTCGGCGGCGCGGGGCAGATGGGACGGGTCACCGCCGCGGTCCTCGCCGGTGACGGCGCGGTCGAGCGTGTGGTGGTGACCGACCTCGACGAACGCAATGCACACGCCGTCGCGGATCGCTTGGGGCCCAAGGTATCCGGCATCGGCCTCGACGTGCTGGACGAAACCGCCCTGGCCGCGGCACTGCGGGACTGCGATCTGGTGGCCAACTCGGTCGGGCCGTTCTTCCGGTTCGGCGTGCCGATTCTGACCGCGGCGATCGCCGCGGGCCGCGACTACGTCGACATCTGTGACGACTGGGAACCGACCCTGCAGATGCTCGATCTGGACGAGACGGCACGGCAGGCGGGGGTCACCGCGCTGGTGGGCATGGGTGCGAGTCCGGGCATCGCAAACTTGTTGGCGTGCACCGCCGCCCGCGAACTCGACACCGTGGACGACATCATCACCGGGTGGAACATCGCCGGATCCGCGCCGCCGGCGGCCACAGCCGGGACTCCGAACGCGGCTGTCGCACACGGGATCCACCAGATCACCGGCACGATCCGGGTACTGCGCAACGGCAGGATGGTCGATCGGCCCGCGTTGGAGCAACGCAGGTTCCACTACCCGGGCATCGGTCCCGCGCGCGGCTGGACCTTCGGTCATCCGGAGGCGGTCACATTGCACCGCGGCCATCCGCACGCGCGGGAGAACGTCAACCTCGTGATCGGTCAGCGCTGGACCATCGCGTTGCTCTCGGCCCTGCGCTACAGCGTGGATCACCGGCTCCTCTCGGCGAACAGCGCCGCCCGCATCGTCGAAGCGGTGGAACGCCGCGCCCCCGCGCGCCCGGCGAGTGTGCTGCGCCCGGGTGCGCCGCCGCCGATGTTCGCGGTGCTCAGCGGCACCCGCGCCGGTGTCCCCGCGACCGCTGCGACCGCGTTGGGGCAGGTCCCCGGCCTGTCGATGGCCGAGATCACGGGCGTCCCGCTGGCCGTCGCCGCGCGTATGCTGCCCACTTCGCCCGGGGTGCACACCCCGGAATCCCTGCTCGACCCCGACGCCTTCTTCACCGCACTCGCCCCGCACTGCCTCGGCGCGCCCGCACCGCACACCATGACGATCACCACGCGCTCCTGGGTCGACGATCACGCCAATGCCGAAAGTCTTTCCGCGGCTTTGCTCACCGCACTCGTGGTGCCGCCGAGGCCGTCGGCATAGCGGTTCCTGCGGATGCGTGGTGGCGCGTCGCGCAGTACTGTCCAGCGCGGCAGACCCCCGCCGACCGACTCGGAACCCGGTTCTCCTGGCCTCGGCGCGGCCGCAGTCCAAACGATTGGCGCACCATGACCACCCCACCGCATGTCCCGCAGCACCCACCGGCGGACCGGCCGCCGCGACTACCGACCTGGCTGTGGGTGCTGCTCATCGTGGTGACGCTCGTGGTCGGCGGCGGCGTGGCCACGGCCGCCGTGGTGGCCACCAAGGACGCGAGCGGCTCCGCCACCGCCGTGCAGGCGACGTCGCAACCCGCCCGGCCGACGACGGTGCCACCCACCGGAACCCGCACGGGACTGCCCACCGACCCGAAAAGGGTGCGCTACGAGGTCATCTCGTCGACCGGAACGGTGCCGCGGCTGCACTACATCGACGACGCGGGTCCGCATTCCGAGACCAAGGTCGCCTCGCCGTGGTCCAAGGAGGTCCTGACCTTGCAGAAGGACGTGCTGCTGACGCTCACCGCGCAAGGCGGCAAGGACGCCGACCTGATCTGCCGTATCACCGTCGACGGCACGGTGCGCACCGAGCGGGCGGCGCAGGCGCCACAGGCCAACGCCATCTGCACGCTCGATTGACCTGCCACCGGATCGCGCACGCCGGTGCGTGCGCGATTCGATCCGCGGCTACGTCAGGTACACCGGCAAGGTGCGGTGGCCGTTGGAGATGAAACTGCCGACCGGTTCCAGTTCGGCCGGGTCCACGGCGAACCTGAGCTTCGGGAACCGCTCGAACAACGCGGGCAAGGCGACCGTGGCCTCGAGCCGAGCCAGCGGCGCGCCGATGCAGTGATGCGCGCCGTGCCCGAAGGACAGGTGCTCCTTGTTCACCCGGTGCACGTCGAAGGTGTCGGCCGTCGCGCCGTGTACCTGCGGGTCGCGGCCCGCGCCCGCGTAGGACGCGAGAATGGCCTCCCCCTTGGGGATTCGGATCTCGCCGAGCTCGATGTCCTCGACCGCGTAGCGCAGCGGCAGGTGCGCGACGGGTGCCTCGTACCGCAGCGTCTCCTCCACCAGCTCCGGCCAGGGCACCCGGCCGGCCAGCACGTCGGCGCGCTGGTCGTCGTGCGTCAGCAGCGCGAAGATCGCCTGATCGAGCAGGTTCACGGTGGTCTCGTGCCCGGCGTTGATCACCAGCATCAGGGTGTCCACGAGTTCCTTCTCGACGAGTTGCGAACCGTCCTCGTCGCGGGTGGCGATCAGCACGCTGGTCACGTCGTCGCCGGGCGTGGTGCGGCGGAACGCGACCAATTCGCTGATCAGACCGTACATTTCGAGGTAGTTGGCCTGGGCCTGCGCGGCGGTGAACGAGGAGTCGAAGAAGCCGTCGACGCACTTGTGCAGGCCGGGGCCGAGATGTTCGGGCACGCAGATCATCTCGGTGATCACCTGGATCGGTACCGGATACGCGAAACGCGCACGCAGGTCGACCGATTCGCCCGGCGGTGTCGCCGCGAGCGCGTCGAGCAGCGTGCTGGTGATCTCCTCGATGCGCGGGCGCAGGGCGGTGCTGCGCCGGTGCGTGAACGCAGGCGAGACCAGCCGGCGCAGCCGGCGGTGATCGGTGCCGTAGGCGGTGAACATGTTGTCCACCGCCACCCACGGCAACAACGGCCAAGCCTCGGTGATCTCCCCGTTGATGAACGAAGACCAGTGCCTGCGCGGGTCTTTGGAGACGCGCGGGTCGGCCAGCAGGGTCTTGAGCAGGACGGCATCGGTCACCGACCACGCGGGCACGCCGCCGGGTAACGCCACCAGGGCTACAGGTCCGCGCGCGCGAATCCTGGCGGATTCGCCCTGGATATCGACACCCGTCGTGTCCAGGACCAGTGGTTCATGCTCCATCGGACGCTCCTTACATCATGTTCAACGGAGGGGACTTGGGGAAAATGACCGGAAGCGACGCCAGCGCGCGGTGGAAAGGCCCCGGCCGCCAGCTCAATTCGGCGACGGGGACGGCGAGCTGCATCTCGGGCAGCGCATCCAGCAGCTGATCGATGGCGTCCTGCACCACCAGGTACGCGACGGATTTCGCAGGGCAGGCATGCGGTCCGGCGCTCCAGGCCAGGTGCGAGCGGTTACCGGTACGGTCACCGCCGCGGATCTCCGGATCGTTGTTGCACCCCGCGAGGCTGATCAGCACCGGCTGATGCGCGGGCAGCCAGTTGTTGTCGATCAGGATCGGCTGGCGCGGATAGGACGTGCAGAAGTTCGCCATCGGCGGATCGTTGAACAGCACCTCGTCCAGCGCGTCCCGAGTGGACAGGCTGCCGCCGAGCACATCGCCGCCGAAGCGATCGTCGGTGACCATCAGCAGCAGCGTGTTGATGATCAGGTTCTGCTGCGGTTCGATGCCCGCCCCGTAGAAGCTGATCAGCTGCGACAGCATCTCCACATCGTCCAGCCCGGCCGGATGGTGCGCCAGCCGTGAGGTGACGTCGTCACCGGGTTCGGCCCGGCGCAGCTGGATCAGCTCCATCAGGGCCTCGCTGAGCATCTGCATGCCTTGCGCCGCGTTGACGGTGTCGAAGAGCGCGGCCATGCCGGTCGCCACCCGCTGACCCAATTCGGCCGAGCAGCCGACCATTTGGTTGAGCACCTCGAACACGAGCGGAAAGGCGTACTGGGTCACCAGATCCGCGGAGCCCGCCTGGCAGAACGTGTTGATCAGCGGGATCGCGATTCGCTCGACGGTGGAATGCAGTGCGTGCAGGTCGATTCCGTCGATGGCCGCGGTGTAGGCGTGCCGGTAGCGGGCATGTGCCGCACCGCTGTTGCGCAGCGCGTTCGGGTACCACTCCATCATCGGCTTGACCGGCGAGTCCTCGGGGATGTTCTGCTGCCAGGTGCGCGGGTCGGCCGGAAAGTGCTCCGGGTCGTTCAAGATGCGCAGCGCGGCCTGATAGCCGACCACGAGCGTCGCGGGGACGCCCGGCGCCACCTCGATCGGCACCAAAGAGCCGTAGCGCTCGCGCATCTCGGCGTAGGCGCGGTGCGGGTCGGCCGCGAACTCGGCGGTATGCAGCAGCACCCGGGGGCCATCGGTGTCGATCGGCGATCCGTGCTGCACCGGGCAGGCGCCCGGCAGTGCGGTGGTGGTGGCTGCGGTGGTCTGCGACGTGGTCAAAACAGTGAGCTCCATACGGTGTAAGGCCGGTCACGCACCTCGGTCCCATGCGGCTGAAAAGATCGGAGGTGTATCAGGTTCCAGCCGACCATAAGTGACTATATGTGGATGATGCACATCGAGGGACGGAACTCGGTGTGGCGAAGGTGGATTCGCCGTGGTCACCGCACAGTTATTGCCCAGCACCCGATTTCGATCGGGGTAGCGCTCGGTTCGCCGGCGTTCAGTGCCCGGACGCAGTTCCGGGCCATCGCGGGTCACGGCCGGTGACAGCGACGATTCGATCGATCAGGGCGGCATCGTCGGAGGTGTCCACGGCGGGTCCCCACAGTTGCGGGACCGGAGCTTTCGGCACGAAATCGACCACGTGGTCCAGGCACGCCCGCAAGGTCGCGGTGGGCAACTCCAGCGGGCGGCCGGTGGCCCTGGCCAGGTCCCAGCCGTGCACCACGAGTTCGGTGAGCACGATCCTGCCCCAAACCTCGTTCGGCAGCGCCACATCCGGGGACGGTGCCGTTGTGCCCTGCCAGGCTTCGGGTGCGTCCCAGGCCACGGTGAGCGCGTCGACCAGCTCGGCTGTCTCGCGACGGCGCGCGGCATCGAAAACGCCCGGGATGCCGGCGGGATCATCCGGACGATCGGAATCCTTGCGCGCCATCGCCGCGAACCCGACCGCAACCTCGCGGATATGCCCGATCAGTTGCGCGACGGTGTACTCGCTGCACGGGGTGGGCCGGTCCAGTTGCTCGTCCGTGGTGGCGTTCAGGAGTTCGATCACGGTGGCACCGGCCGGTTTCAGGTCGAGCACAGTGGTCCTCCTTCGATTCGACGCGGCAGGTGTCCTTCTTCCGTGCAGACGACTCGGCGCACCGGAACTAATCGGTCGCCGGAGTCAGTCGACCTTGTAGAGCCAGATGTGCGGGCCTGCCGGCTCCCCGGTAGCGGTCCAGCGATAGGTGCGCGCCAAACCGGCGCCCTCGTAGTTGTGCAGGTAGGTCAGGAGTTTCGGACGGGTGGCCTGGCCGGCGGCGATACCCTTCAGCACGATGGTGGTCAGGTCATAGGCTTCGGCGGAGCCCGGGCCCGGCGGCTGACCGTTGAGTGCCTCGTAGTCGGCGGCGAACCGACCGATCACCGGTCCGCAGGAACAGGAGATCAGTGCGCCCCCCGCCGAATCGCCAGCCGCGGCAACGAAGTCCGCGGTCACGGTGCTTTCGGCGGAAACAAAAGGTGCGGTGACACCCGCTCCGCGCAGCTGTCGCAACAGTTCGGCGGCTTCTTCGTACAGTCCGGAATAGAAGACCGCGTCCGGTTGCACGGTGGCGATATCGGCGACCACGGTGGCGAAACCGCGTTCGCCCCTCGCGATTTCCGCGCCACACCGCGCATCCGCCGCGGCACCAATGCCGGCGACGACGCTGCCCGCCAAGCTCCTGCCATACCCCGACTTGTCCTCGACGACGCAGATCTTGCGGAAATGCGCGGTGCCGACCAGGTATTTCGCCAGTGCCGCGCCCTGCACGTCATCGGCGGCCAAACCACGGAAGAAGCTGGACCAGCCGTTGGTGGACAGCGTCGGGTCGGTGGCCGACGGGGTCAGGAACGGTAGTCCCGCGTTGTCGAAAACTGTACCAACGGTGCGGATTTCGTCCGAGAGCATCGGACCTACCAGCGCGACGGTCGACTGGTCCTGCACGATTCGCCCGGCGGTCAGCGCCGCCGCGCCGCCCGCGGTGTCGACCTCCCGCACCGTGACCGTGCACCCCGGATTCGCCCTGGTGAACCGGTCCACCGCCAGCTTGACGGCACCGTAGGTATAACGGCCCGGGCCAGTGGGCCCGGTCGCCGCGATAGTGACGGGCGCGCAAGTCGCCTTGCCGTCACCGGCAGGGTCGGCGGCCACTGCCGCCTTGGGCCGCTCCTGCCCCTGCGCGTCGATCTGCGCCAGCGGCGCAACGGTTCTCGGCGCTCCGCCGGTCCCCGGCGCGATCGCACCGGCCCACTCGATGGTCGCGGTGGCGTCGCCAGGAGCTTTATGCCCGCCTTCGAACCCACCGAAGGCCCACACCGCCCCCACCACCGCCGCGGTCGCAACCACGAGCACGGAGCCACCGATCCCTGTCCGCCGCAGCGTGCGACTCGTCGCAGGTCGTGCGGTATCGACCTCGGTCCGGGACAACGCATCCGACGTCTGTCGCAATGAATCCGAGCGTGCGGATTCCTCCGGGGTGTTCAGCAATTCCGGGACCGGCGCGAAATGCGTTCGGCTCGAATCTGCGTGCAGGTGCGATTGGTCGCTGGGCAGCGTCGTCGACCGGTCGACGGGACGGGTTTGGAGATGTGCGCCTTGGGCTGGTGCAGACCAGGTTTCCGGAGGCGTCGGTCCAGGTTTCTCGCGAGGTTCAGGTGGCGGCGAGGGCGGCGCGGCCGCTGAGTTCGCTGTTCGGGTTTCCGCCTGGGCGTCGCCTGCTGATACGGGCGAACTGGCTTGTCGCTGTGGAGGTTCGGCGGGCGGCACCCAGGCTTGCGGAGTGGTCGGCGGAGCGGAGAGTTCGTTCGCCGCGGGGTCGGCGATGGCGTGCAGGGCCGCGGTGGCGAACTCGGTGCAGGAGGCGAATCGTTCGTCCGGGGTCTTCGCCAATGCCTTGGCCAGCACCGCGTTCAGTGCGGACGGCAAGCCCGGTCGCCGGTCGCCGACCGCAGGCGGCGGTTGATGCAGATGACCCGCGATCAAGCCCGCCGGACTGTCCGCGACGAACGGGGCCGTGCCGGTCAGCAGCCAGAACAGCGTGCAGGCCAGCGCGTATTGGTCGGATCGGTGGTCGACGGGGGCGGCGGACAACTGCTCCGGGGACGCGTACGCCAGGGTCGCGGCGAACATTCCGGTGCGGGTCAACTGCTGGGACTCGTCGCGCAGGCGCGCGATGCCGAAGTCCGTCAACAGGATTCGTTCGTCCTGGCCCGCCGTTGCCCGGGCCAGCAGAATGTTCGCCGGTTTCACGTCCCGATGCAGCACCCCGACGGCGTGCGCGTAGTCGAGGGCCTTCGCCGTCTCGGCGACGATCTGGATGGCGCGCCGCGGCGCGAGCGAACGCGGGTCGAGCGCGCCCGCGTCGGTGCCGTCCACATACTGCATCGAGATCCAGCGGGTGTCGTCGTCGAAACCGCGGTCGTACACCGCGACGATGTTCGGGTGGTCGAGCCGCGCGACCAGTTCCGCCTCGCGCTCGAACCGCGCCAGCATCTCACTGTCGGCATGCAGGTTCGAGCTGAGCAGTTTCAACGCGATCCGGCGCGGCAGTCGCGGATGCCGCGCGAGATACACCGACCCCATCCCGCCCTGGCCCAGCCGGCGCTCGACCACGTATCCGGCGAAGATCTCACCAGCGCGCAGCATTCCGTCCTCTCCCACCCAGGGTCCCCCGACCATCGGCCCGGTCATCGTAGCCTGCGAAAATGCCGTGATCCCCGCACCGACGCAGCAGTCCCCCGGCCCCACCCAGCCGCGGTCCGCCGCATGCGGACGCCACGCCACGAACCCCGCACACCCACACCGCAATCCGACGTTCATACCCGCAACACGGATCCCCCTCCGCCGGGTACCTGACCGACGCGAACACCCGCACCCGAAGTTGTGCACAGCCATCCACAGTTCAACTCCACATCCGGAACCCGAGCCCGCGCCACCACGCGAATCCGCCCCGCACAGCGGGCACATCATCACCGCCGCCTTCGACCAGACGAACCTGACCAGCGGGCACCTGGGTCCGCGGCGACCCCGTACCGCAGCAGAAGATCTCGACCGCAGTATCGATGACTCATCCGGCCGGACAGTTACCCACAGCGGTCCACAGTTCGACTCCACACCCCGACGTCCATGTCCCCGCCACCAGTCGAATCCGCCTTGTACATCAACCAAACGCCTCTGACCAGCAGCAACGCCCACGTACGCCGCAGACGGCCGCTAGCGCAACGTCATAAATTCACCCGGCCCGTCAGTTGCGCACAGCCGTCCACAGCTCGACTCCACGCCCAACAGCCCGGTCTGCGCCACCACTCGAATCCACCCCGCACATCGACGAAACGTGCTTGACCAGCAGCAGCACTCCACGTACGCATCGACACGCCGCAGACCGTCCCTAGCGCAATGCCATCAATTCATCCGGACCGACAATCACGGCACAGTGCCCGTCGAGCACCGACAACCGCCTACGGCGAGCATGGGTTCGATAGGCACAAATACGTCGAGTGGTCGGTTCGATCGACCGCAAGCGGAGCATGGTCGGGGGCGACGCGACGGAAGGACACCCCGGGCGGAAATCCGTTGACCGCGTTGTCGCTGATCGTGGAGGCTCGCGGTTGTGCACAGGAATCCAGAGGTGGTGGGGCTCGAGGCGTTGACGGAGGAGAATCTGCGGCTGCTGTTGGCGGCGGCGGTCGCCGATGCCGATCCGCTCGAGGTGATGCCGCCGGTAGCCGGGTCGACCGGCTGGGACGCGGTCAGTGAGCAGGCGTTCCTCGACTTCCATCGAGGTCGCGCGCTGCGACCGGACGCACCCGTCGAGTACACGTATGTGATCACCGTGGACGGCCGGGTGGTCGGGGCCGCGCGGTTGGAACCCGGCGAACACGGGGTCGAAGCGGGCGTGTGGATCGGCCGCTCCCAGCGCGGGCGAGGCGTCGGTAAAGCCATCGCCGAGCAGCTGCGCACGGCCGCCGCCGCGATCGGCGCACGGCGCATCCACGCGGTCACCACGATCGACAACACGGCAGCCCGAAAGCTGTTGGCCGCGGCGGCACCCGCCATCGATGGCGACACCGTCACCGCGACAGTGGATCTCGGCTGAACCCGAACGGCCCACGGACAGGGCTGCGTTCACGCCGCCACCTTCTGCATGGTGTGCAGGCGGTTGTGCACAGGCGGCATGCTCGGCGATCGCACGCGAACAGCGTGGTCGTTCCGGCTGCCGCCAGCAGCTGGAGGGGGAACTCCGCGTCCGCCTGGCCGATCGCGAGTCAGTCCGACTCGCGCTGTCAGACCAGCATGTCGTTGCAGAGCTGGCCCATGGGTTCTTCGGCGTCCTCGTCCTCCAGGTACGGCGCGAGGTCGACCCTCTTCGCTGCGCCCCAGCGTCGCGTCAGCACGGCGGCCAGCTCCTGATGAGCGGCGTCGATCTCTTCCTGTGCGAACTCGACGACCGGGAACGGTCGTCCCAGAACGGCGTCATGCGGGTGCAGCGACTGTCCGTGCGTTGGGATCGGGCCTCGGCCTGCATTCAAGCGGGATTCGCCGTCCCGACAAGGAAGAGCCCAGCGCAGCGATTGCCGACAGGAAGCGCGTTCTGACCGACGGGTACGGCCGTTACCTGCGCTCGAGCGCGGTTCCGTACAGCCGCAGTGAACGGCGCTCGAGTCCCGGCGCTTGTATACACCCCGAGCGGAATCGGTGAGTTCCACAGAGGTTGTGCACAGTTCACACAGGGACTCGCCGGGTGACCCGCCGGTGCCTCGTGCAGAAGGTCTGTGAGGTCGGCATGATCCTCGTGGCAGAGTGGATGCGGTGACCGGAATCGACTGGAACCACAACAGTTTCTACCACCGGCTCCTGCTGCGTCAGCTACCGAAGAACATGTCGCGGGTGCTCGATGTGGGTTGCGGGGCGGGTGCCTTCGCCGCCGTGCTGGCCCGGCGGGCCGAACGGGTCGACGCGCTCGATCGGTCCCCGGTGATGATCGACGCCGCGAAACAGGTGGTGCCCGCGAACGTCACGTGCATCCTCGGCGACATCCTGGAACAGCAGTTTCCGCCCGCGACCTACGACACGATCGTCTCCATCAGCACGCTGCACCACCTGCCCCTCGACGAAGTACTTCCGGTCCTGGCCGACGCACTGCGCCCCGGCGGTGTGCTCGCCGCCGTCGCTCTACCCCGCACCGACCTGCCCCGCGAATTGCCCACCGAATTTCTTGCCGCACTTGGGCATCGCGTACTCGGCGGCACCTTCGCACTACTACGCAAACTCGGCCTCGGCGACCGGCACGCCCGCGAACCAACCCACGCCGACATGCCGGTCCGCCTCGACCCACCTTTGACCACCCGCCAGGTACGCGACCAAGTACACACCCTGCTCCCCGGCGCACAAGTCCGCCGCCGCCTCTTCTGGCGCTACTCCTTGGTCTGGCACAAACCGCACACGTAGGCCGAGGCTTCCGGTCCGGAGATCCGGATCAAGCTGCTGGACGCCGGGGGCTTGCGCGTTCGGCGTCGCCGAGACAGCCTGCTCGATCTGCCGATCGAGTTGCTGGGCCGAAGCCTCGATGTTCTTGCGGGACAGGAACATCGAAGTTGCCGACACCGGGAAGGTCGATGGTCGCGGCCATCGCCGGGATCACGGGCCTAGCCCTGGTCGTTGCGGCTGGCGCGCCCCACCACGACGGCCGTTAGGCACCCGCCACGTTCAGCTCGCCACCCGCCACGTTCGGTTCGGCACCCGCCACGTTCAGCTCGCCACCCGCCACGTTCAGTCCGGGGGGCGACGAGATCACGGTCCCATCCGGCCGTTGACCGTGTTCCCGCAGCGGCTGGACGTCCACCGTGCCGGCGACGCAACGGCACTGGCCGACGGTTTCGCCGGCCACAGGAAATCGGGCGATCAATCGAACAGTGTGCGCGGGCGTTCGGTGAAGTTCGCCGTCGAGATAGATGTCGACCATCCCGTTGTAGAACGCGATCAGCCCGGCGATCTTCTGACTTTCCGGGAGCGCAGTGCGATACCCCAAGCGACGTCCCGGTGCTCGTTGTCGCCGATGCGCACGGACCGGTAGTCGGCGATGCCCCTGTACGGGGACGAACTGTGCGCCGCAGACGGGGTGAACAGATCCGTCCGGATACCGGCGCCCGGCGACGCCTGCCTGTGCACGGACCACAGGCCATAACCATCGAAAGCCGCAGCCCGAACCTGGACAGTTGATCACCAGGTAATGGTGGCGGCGGGCTCTCGGTCGATGCCGCCACCATTACCTGATGATCAGTCGACCAATTCCGCTTTCAGGCCGCGCGTGACCTCGCCCAGGGCAACACGGAGCAGTTCCGCGTAGACGTCGAGGTCCGGGATGGTCGCCTGGTCGGCGTGAAGGGAGATGGTGATGGTGTCGCCGAGGCCGTGCACACCGTGGGTGAGGTGCATGACGGAGCCGATGGCGGGGAAACCGGCGGTCCAGCGGACGCGACCGCCGCCGAAGGTGAGGTCCGCCGGGCCGCGGTGCACGCTGGAAACCACGGTGTGGCCGGCGATGGACTCGGGGACGACGTCGAGCGGATAGCGGGCGATATCGCGGCGGAGCAGGGGTGCGGGGACGACCTCGGTGACCCGATCCTGCGCGGTGAGCAACGGGTGTTGCGCGCGGACGCGGCGGTCGCGCAACGTCGCCGTGATCTTGTCGGCGCGCGCACGTAGGTCTGCGACGTCGGCACTCAGGTCGACGCTGAGGCTGCGATAATTGTTGTGCGCCTGCGCTTTCGCAGTATCCGACAGCGCCATCGGCACCTGTGCGCCGAGCCGATCCACCTGCTCACCGTGCAATTCGAGGTAGCGGACGAGCGCCAGGGACACCGCGGTCAGCACGACGACGGTGACCGTCCGGCCAGGCACGCGCAACGCCGACGCCTCGCACACGAGCATCCGAACACGATGCACGGCAGCACCGTCTGCCTCGATGCGGTTGACCCGGTTCGGCACGAAACCTTCGCCGGGCTCCGGTAATTCGCCCGCCGCGGTCAGGTTCGCGAGTTCCCGCTGGGCTTGGAACGCAAGGTATCCGCGATACGCCGTCCGCACTATTCGGATCGGCAGACGAGGCACTGCGATCGCCGCGGTCACCCAGGGCGCGAATACCCACGACGTAAGGGCCGTCCGCGCAACCAAACGAGCCACAACTCCTGAACTGGCGGCCTCTCTCTGCCGGTCTGCCACGCCGCAGCCAGCAGACGCGCATTGCGTGCGGAAGGACCGATAGCGCCGAATTCCGTTCTCGGCCAGATGAACCGGTATACGGAGCATGCCAGTGGCCGCCGCCCTGGCTGCCCGGACCGACGCTTGCCTCATGGCGACAGGATTGTCGCAATGCGCACTGTTCACCCCTGATCGCACCACGCCGAGCGCACCCGTTGGCTCGCGGGCAATCGGCAGGGCACTGACGGCCTCCGCCGCAGCGAACAGCTCTCGCGCGATCTCAGCAGCCCGCCTGCCATCGGCCAGCGCATGGGACATCTGCAGCACCGCCACCAGCGCAGGCCCATGCCCGATCGGCGGCGCTCCCTCGAAGTCCGCCGCACGTTCCCGATCCCCGAAGCCGACGATTCCCCGAAAGATATGCAACCGCCACGGATGCACACCCGCATCGAGCACGCTGCCGACCACGTCCCCCAGCGCCGCTTCGAGATGCCGCCGATCCGGCTGTGCCAGTGGGTGTTCTACGACCTGCTCCGCGTCGAACCCGGCGGGCGCCCAGGACGGATAGTCGAGATCGCCCGGCACAGCCCTGGCCCGGACGCGTAGTGCGTCGATGGTCGCGACACGTTCCGCGATATCCGCACGGAGTCGCTCGAACGAGTGCCCGGCATCGTCGAAGCAGTACAGCAGGAACAGGTCGTTACGCGTGCAGCCCGCCAGCCAGTACATCGTCGCGTCCTGCGGGGCCATCCTGCGCACCGCCCGACAGTAACGAAACCTCCGGACCATCGCTCTCCCGAGTCCGGAACCAGCTTCCAGGACACTCGGAAGCACAAATAGCGAACCCCGAATCGAACTTGACATAAAATTCACGAATTGTTTGACAGCACAAGACGATACCCACTTTTAGCGCGTACAAACGGCCGTCCGGCCGCGATCTTGGCCCAACTGCGCCGAACCCCGGAAAACCCCACGTTATCGCCCTGTTCGCCGGTCTGCGAAGCTCGCGAATGATCTTGATTTACAAGATCATCCGGGAAAACCATCGATTCGGGCACGATCCGTTGCTACCGTCTGTAGTAGAAGCAAATCACTTCTCGTGGGCGGGGTGTCGGATATGGCAACTCAACTTGGTAACAAGGTCAGCGCACAGGCGGACTCCGCCGACGAGCGATATCGCGCCGCCGCGTTCCTGAAGCGGTCGATCAACAAGGTCTTCCCGACCCACTGGTCGTTCCTGCTCGGCGAGATCGCGCTGTACAGCTTCATCATTCTGCTGCTGTCGGGCGTCTACCTGACCCTCTACTTCGACCCGTCGATGACCGAGGTCGTCTACGACGGGTCCTACCAGCCGCTCCGCGGCGTCACCATGTCGCGGGCGTACGAGACGGCGCTCAACATCTCCTTCGAGGTGCGCGGTGGACTGTTCGTCCGGCAGGTACATCATTGGGCCGCACTACTTTTCGCGGCGTCGATCATCGTGCACCTGTTCCGCGTGTTCTTCACCGGCGCGTTCCGCAAGCCGCGTGAGGCGAACTGGGTGATCGGCTCGCTGCTGCTGATCCTGGCCATGTTCGAGGGCTACTTCGGCTACTCGCTGCCCGACGATCTGCTCTCCGGCACCGGCCTGCGCGCCGCGTTCTCGTCCATCACCCTGGGCATGCCGATCATCGGCACCTGGCTGCACTGGTTGATGTTCGGCGGCGACTACCCGGGCACCATCATCATTCCGCGCCTGTTCATCGCGCACGTGTTGTTGTTCCCCGGCATCATGCTCGCGTTGATCGCCGCGCATATCGCACTCGTCTGGTATCAGAAGCACACCCAGTACCCCGGTCCGGGCCGCACCGAGAAGAACGTGATCGGCGCTCGTATCGTCCCGGTGTTCTCGCTGGATCAGGGCGCGTTCTTCGCCTTCACGCTCGGCATCGTCGCGATCATGAGCGGCGTCTTCCAGATCAACGCGATCTGGACCATGGGCCCCTACAACCCCGCACAGATCTCCGCGGGCTCGCAGCCGGACTTCTACATGATGTGGACCGACGGCATGATGCGCCTGATCCCGCCGTGGGAGCTGTATCTGGGCCGCTACACGGTGCCCGCGCCGGTCTGGGGCGCGCTGCTCATGGGCGTGGTGTTCACGGTGTTGATCACCTACCCGTGGATCGAGAAACGGCTCACCCGCGACACCGCCGCACACCACAACCTGCTGCAGCGTCCGCGTGACGTGCCGGTGCGCACCGCGATCGGCGCGATGGCGATCGCCTTCTACGTGGTGCTCACGCTGTCCTGCGTGAACGATATCGTCGCCTACAAGTTCGACATCTCGCTCAACGCGACCACCTGGACCGGCCGGATCGGCCTGCTCCTGCTGCCGCCACTGGCCTACTTCGTCGCCTACCGCGTCTGCCTCGGCTTGCAGCGCAGCGATCGGGCAGTGCTGGAACACGGCGTGGAGACCGGCGTGATCAAGCGACTGCCGCACGGCGAGTACATCGAGATCCACCAGCCGCTCGGCCCGGTCGACGAGCACGGCCACCCGATCCCGCTGGCGTACCAGGGCGCACCGGTCCCCAAGAAGATGAGCAAGCTCGGCCTGGCCGGCAAGCCCGGCACCGGCAGCTTCCTGCGAGCCGACCCCTGGCAGGAGTCGGAGCGCAATCACGAAACCGACCACGCCGAAGAACACAAACAACTCGCGGTGCTGCGCGATTACCAGGAACGAGATCAGCGCAACGGCAATGGTTCCCACGGGAACGGTTCGTCCGATAGCTGAAATGCGGCAGGCAATGCGAAGGCCCCGAGTCCGTACCGACCCGGGGCCCGTACTGCCTAGTTGGGTGACCTGCGGTTATCAGGCGCGCCCGAACTCCCCCTGCGCAACTCCGGTTAGGAACGCATCCCACTGCCCCGGGGCAAACGCGAGCACCGGGCCATATCCGTTGTCCTTGGTGTCTCGGACCGCGACTTCGCCGTCGATCAGAAATGCGACTTCTACACAGTTTCCGTCGGGGCCACTGTATGTGCTCTTGCGCCACACAGCATCAGTCAAATCAACTTCCACGGCACTAGCTCCTTTGCTGCGTCGAGAACGAGATTCCTTCTGACTTCGTTCTAACTAGCACCGGCACTCGGCCAGAACGCCGAATCCCCTGTGCGCCTGATGGAAGCGCGCAACTCCACGGTGCGTCGTCATCGCACGGTACGTTCGGGGCCAATGCGCCCCACGAGGTTGCCCCCGCGCGCTAAACAGTAGCAGGTCTATCGAAAGTTTGCCCGATTCTTGCTTTTTAAATCATCGTATCTGCCACGTTTGCGAAGATGCCCAGTTGCGGAAACATTGCCAGCCAGTAGTAAGCATTCCGGTCGGCACTGTTCGGGTGACTTTTGCGGTGATGTAATTGCTCCGTGATCCGTCAAATATTCTTTCTTTGGACAACGTCTCATCGACGACATCGCCGGCACCGGGCATGATGGAAGGCATGGTTGACCGCGATCGCGACGATGCAGGTCGCGCCCGGAACTCTCGTCCGCGAGACCGGTTGGGGCGCCCACTGCCGTCCGGAAGTGTCGGAGTTGCCCGAATTCCCGATGATCTTGAATTACCCCCGCAGCAAACACTCACCTTCGCTCAGCAACTGCTGGACGACGGTTTGGCATTCAACGCGCACGAGGTATTAGAGGCCGCGTGGAAGAACGGACCGTTCGCCGAACGGATGCTGTGGCAGGCGCTCGCGCAGCTCGCTGTCGGTGTCACACACATCCAGCGCGGTAATCCGAAGGGCGCGCGCACCCTGCTGACCCGCGCGGTGACCCGCCTGACCGAGTTCCGGCCCGAGGACGACGCCGACGCCCCGTACGGCATCGACCGCGCCGGGCTCATCGCCTACGCCGAGGCGCTGCTCGCCGCCGTCGACGCGCGACGCCCGATCGCACCCGAGGAGCTCAAACCGCGGCTGTGCGGCTGACCTCTACGATGACGTGCGTGCACCCGTCGTTTCTGACAAATCGGGCTCGTGCCTGAACCGGGCGCGGGCCGCTACGCCCCGAGCCCGTCCGGGGACCTGCACGTGGGCAACCTGCGCACCGCCTTGCTCGCCTGGGCCTTCGCCCGATCGACCGGTCGCGGGTTCCTGATCCGGGTGGAGGATCTCGATCGGGTGCGACCGGGCGCCGAGGAACGTCAGCTGGCCGATCTGTCCGCGATCGGCCTGGACTGGGACGGCCCGGTGGTCCGGCAATCCGAGCGGCTCGCGCTCTACCAGGCCGCGATCGATCGGCTCACCGCCGCCGGGCGCACGTACGAATGTTTCTGCACGCGAAGAGAAATACAGCAGGCGGTGACGGCGCCGCACGGGCCGATGGGCGCCTACCCGGGCACCTGCCGCACGCTGACCGCGCAGGCACGAGCCGCGTTCCTGGCCGAAGGACGGTCGGCCGCGCTGCGGCTACGGTCCACGGCGACCGAATTCGAGATCGTCGACGAACTGCACGGGCGCTACCGCGGCGCGGTGGACGACGTGGTGCTGCGGCGCGGCGACGGCGTTCCCGCGTACAACCTCGCGGTGGTGGTCGACGACGCGGCGCAGGGCGTCGATCAGGTGGTGCGCGGCGACGACCTGCTCTCCTCCACCCCGCGCCAGGCCTATCTGGCGACGCTGCTCGAGCTACCGGTCCCGCGCTACGCCCACGTCCCGCTCGTGCTCAATACCGAGGGCAAGCGGCTGGCCAAACGGGACGGCGCGGTGACCCTCGCGGACCAGGTGGCCCTCGGCAACACGCCCGAACAGATAGTGGCGGCGATCGCCGCCTCGCTCGGCTACGCGGCGACCTCGTCGGCAGAGCTCCTCGACAGTTTCGACCCGGCACATCTGCCGCGCGAACCGTGGATACTCGACGGGAATGGGTTGTTGCAACGCAGTCGATGTCCGTAACGTACGCATTCGTCCAACTACTGATCACTCGACGAGGACAAACAACTATGACAAGCGGTGGGTACGACCCCAACCAGTATCCGCAGGGCGGGCAGCCGTATGGGCAGCCGTACCCGCAAGGCGGCCAGCAATATCCGCAAGGCGGCCAGCAATATCCGCAAGGCGGCCAACAGTTCCCCCAGGGCGGTCAGCAGCCGCAGTACGGCCAGCAGCCCCAGTACGGTCAGCAGCCCCAGTACGGCCAGCAGCCGCAATACGGCCAGCAGCCCCAGTACGGCCAGCAGCCGCAGGATCCGTACGGCCAGTACCCGCAGCAACCGGGCGGCTTCAACAACTACGGCGGACAGCCGGGTGACCTCGGCACCCGCATCGGCGCGCGTGTCATCGACGCCCTCATCCTCTACATCCCGTACTTCATCATTTACATCCTGGTGAAGAACAGCCTCGGCCTGACCATCGGCCTCGGCCTGCTCTGGACCCTGGTTCAGCTCGGCTACTTCGTCGGCATGGAGACCTCGCAGGGCACCACGCTCGGCAAGAAGGTGCTCGGCCTGAAGGTGCTCGCGCCCGGCGGCGCGGCCAAGATCGATCCGGTGACCTCGCTGAAGCGCAACGTGTTCGTCGCGGCGAACATCATCCCGTGCGTCGGCGGTCTGGTCTCGCTGGTGCTCGCCATCTACATCATGGTCACCATCTCGCAGGACCCGAACAAGCAGGGCTGGCACGACAAGTTCGCCGGCGGCACCCAGGTCGTCAAGGCCTGACGCCGATCGGCCGCAGTACGCGAGCAGGGGCGCACCCGATTCCGGGTGCGCCCCTGACGTTTTCGCGGGTCAGGCCCCGCTGACCCCCGCGATGATCACGACGACGAACCACAGGACGGCGAGCACGATCATGCCGACGCCGATCCAGATGCCGGCCAGCGCCATGCCGCGGCCTTCCTGACCGGTCTGCTTGATCTGCCCCAGCGCGACGACGCCGAGGATGATGCCGACGATCGAGCCGATACCGCAGGTGAAGAAGCCGACCAGCGAGGAGATCAGCGCGCCGATCGCCATGCCGTTGGTGCCCTGCTGCTGCGGCATCCCGTACGGCTGATACGCGGGTTGGTACCCGTAGTTCGGCTGCGGCTGTCCATAGGGCTGGGCGGGCGGCTGCTGATACCCCGGCTGGTACTGCGGTTGCGGCGGGGGTGTCATCGGCTGGGCGGGCTGCTGCGGGTATTGCGGCGCCGACGGGTATCCGGATGGTTGCTCAGCGTTCGGGTATTGCGGAACCGAGCTGGACGCCCCCGATTCCGGCGACACGCCTTGGCCACCGTACTGTTTCCACCATTCGTCGGAATCGCCGGGATTCGTCATTGCTACAGGGTATTCCACAACCTGGTTGGATGAAGCCCGTGAGTCAGCTCAATGAAACCGAAGTCCCAGAACCTGGGCGCCCCGCACCGGAACATGCGGCATTTGCCCAGGTGGCGCGGGGGTACTACACACCGATCGTGGCGTTGTTCACGGCAACCCTGATCATCTCCAATATCTGCGCGACCAAGGGCGTGCAGTTCTTCACCGACCACTCGGTGAAAATCGGCCCGATCGAGGTGCTGCCGATCAGCACCGACGGCGCCTGGTTCCTGTTCCCCCTCGCCTACATCCTCGGCGATGTGCTGAGCGAGATCTACGGCTTCAAATCGGCCCGCCGGGCCATCTACTACGGTTTCGGCGTGCTGCTGCTGACCGTGGTGTGCTTCAAGATCGCGATCGAGTTGCCCGCCGCGAGCTTCTACGAGAATCAGGACGCGTTCCGCACCGTCATCGGCACCACGCCCCAGCTCGTCGCCGCCGGCCTGGCCGGTTACTTCGTCGGCGAGATGCTGAACTCCGCGACGCTGGTGCTGATCAAGGAAAAGACCAAGGAAAAGCACCTGTGGGCGCGGCTGATCGGTTCCACCGTGGTCGGCGAATTCGGCGACACTTTGATCTTCTGCTCGATCGCCGCCACCGCCATCGGCATCGACTCGTGGAGCCAGTTCGTCAACTACGTGATCGTCGGCTTCCTCTGGAAGACCCTCGCCGAGGTCATCGTGCTGCCGATCACCTATCGCGTCATCGCGTGGCTGAAGAAGCACGAGCCGACCTACGCGCCCAGCGAAACCTCCGCGCTACTCAGCTGATTCGTCCTCGGCCGCGGTCAGGGCGCGCACGTCACGGCGTCGCGATCCGCCCTTTCCAGCGGCCGAGGGTTTCGGCCTTGTGCTCGTCGAAATAGCCGCCCTCGATGCTGGCGCGGATGCGGTCGACGAGCCGGATCGTGTAGCGCTCGTTGTGGATCGTGCAGAGCGTGGCGGCGAGGATTTCCTTCGCCTTGAACAGGTGGTGCAGGTAGGCCCGGGTGTAGTTGGCGCAGGTGTAGCAATCGCAGGTCTCGTCGATGGGGGTGAAATCGCGACGGAAACGTGAGGTGTTGATATTGAACCGGCCCTCGGCCACATAGATGGCGGCGTTGCGCGCGACCCGGGAGGGATTCACGCAGTCGAAGGTGTCGGCGCCGTTCTCCACGGCGGTGAAAATGTCCTCGGGCTCGCTGATGCCGAGCATGTGCCGCGGCTTGTCCTCGGGCAGTTCGTCGCAGCACCAGCCGACGATGGTGCCCAGGTTGTGCTTCTCCAACGCGCCGCCGATGCCGTAGCCGTCGAAACCGGTGCCGCCGCTACCGCGGATCGCCTCCAGTTCGCGACAGGCCTTGCGCCGCAGGTCTTCGTACTGCGCGCCCTGGATCACCGCGAACAGTGCCTGGTACGGGCGGTGCGTGCGGGCCGCGGTCAACCGCTCGTGCTCGTCGATGCAGCGCTGCGCCCACTCGTGCGTGCGCTGCAACGACTTCTCTTGGTAGCCGCGGGTATTGAGCAGCGTGGTGAGCTCGTCGAAGGCGAACATGATGTCGGCGCCCAGCTCGTGCTGGATGCCCATCGACACCTCGGGGGTGAACCGGTGCTTCGAACCGTCCAGGTGCGAGCGGAAGGTGACGCCGTCGTCGTCGACGGTGGCCAGCCGCTCCTTGCCCTTCGCGATCACGTCGTCGCTGCGGACGTCGACCGCCTCCATCGCGAGCACCTTCTTGAACCCGACGCCCAGCGACATCACCTGGAAGCCGCCGCTGTCGGTGAAGGTCGGTCCCGGCCAGTTCATGAACTTGCTCAGCCCACCGGCCTCGTCCACGATGTCGGATCCCGGCTGTAGGTACAGGTGGTAGGCGTTGGCCAGCAGCGCCTGTGCCCCGATCTCCCGCATCGTCTCCGGCAGCACGGCTTTCACCGTCGCCTTGGTGCCCACCGGAATGAACGCGGGCGTGGCGATCTCGCCGTGCGGCGTGCTGATCACACCCGAACGGCCGTGCCGTCCGTCGAGGCGGTTACCGACGGTGAACGAGAAGTTTCCGGGATCAGACACCCCGATATCTTCCCAGGTGCTGATTTCCCGCACCCCTGCTGTGCCGACGCACCCGTTTCCGCAGGGCAGAGCGGGGGCGCGAACGCAGAGCGGGGGCGGGAATCGGCGGGGCAAACGCGAGCGCGCCGCACAGCGGACGGGTCTGCTGCGCGGCGCGCTCGGTGGGGCTACGCGTCGGCGGCGGCCGCCGCGAACTGCGCGTTGTAGAGGCGGTAATACGGTCCGCGTTCCTCGAGCAGGCGCTCGTGCGTGCCGTGTTCGACGATGCGGCCCGCCTCCATGACGACGATCAGGTCGGCGTCGCGGATGGTGGACAGGCGGTGCGCGATGACGAAGCTGGTGCGATCGCGGCGCAGGGCCGCGGTCGCGTGCTGCACCAGCAGTTCGGTGCGGGTGTCGACCGAGCTGGTCGCCTCGTCCAGGATCAGGATGGACGGCTTCGCGAGGAACGCCCGCGCGATGGTGATCAGCTGCTTCTCGCCGGCGCTGACGCCGGAGCCCTCCTCGTCGATGATCGTGTCGTAGCCCTCGGGCAAGGCGTGCACGAACCGGTCGACGTAGGCCGCGCGCGCCGCGGCGAGGATGTCCTCCTCGCTGGCGGTCGGGCTGCCGTAGGCGATGTTCTCCCGGATGGTGCCCTTGAACAGCCAGGTGTCCTGCAACACCATGCCGATCCGGGAACGCAGGTGATCGCGGGTGATCCGGGTGATGTCGACACCGTCGATGGTGATGGTGCCGGAGTCCAGTTCGTAGAACCGCATCAGCAGGTTCACCAGCGTGGTCTTGCCCGCGCCGGTCGGGCCGACGATGGCGATCACGTGCCCGGGCTCGGCGATCAGCGAAAGCCGTTCGATCACCGGCTTTTCCGGGTCGTAGCGGAAGGAGATGCCCTCGAACTCGACCTCGCCGCGATCCACCGGGCGAACGTCGGGCTGCTCCGGATCGGGGCTCTCCTCCTCGGCGTCGAGGATCTCGAAGATCCGTTCGGCCGAAGCGACACCGGACTGCAGCAGGTTGGCCATCGCGCCGATCTGGGTGAGCGGCTGGCTGAACTGGCGCGAGTACTGGATGAACGCCTGCACCTCGCCGAGCGAGAGCTGACCGGTCGCGACCCGCAGGCCGCCGACCAGCGCCACCAGCACGAAGTTCACGTTCCCGAGGAACATGATCGCGGGCATGATCAGGCCGGAGATGAACTGCGCCTTGAAACTCGACTGGTAGAGCTGCTCGTTGCGCTCGTCGAACTCCTGCCCGACCTCGCGGCTGCGGCCGAACGCGGTGACGATCTCGTGACCGGTGTAGGCCTCCTCGACCTGAGCGTTCACCAGGCCGGTGTACTTCCACTGGTCGACGAAGTGCGGCTTGGACCGCTTGGCGATCTGCGCGGTGACGATGATCGCCGCGGGCACCGTGAGCAGCGCGATCAAGGCGAGCAGCCAGGAGATCCAGAACATCATGCCGAGGATGCCGATCACGGTGAACACCGAGACGATCAGCTGGCTCATGGTCTGCTGCAGGCTCTGCGACACGTTGTCCACGTCGTTGGTGACCCGGCTGAGCACATCGCCGCGCGGCTGAGAGTCGAAGTAGCGCAACGGAAGTCGATGGATCTTGTCCTCGATGTCGCCGCGCAGCCGCTTCACCGTCCGGTTGATCACGATGTTCAGCAGGAAGGCCTGCAGCCAGCCGAACAGCGCCGCGCCGATGTAGAGCGCGAGCACCACCATGAGCACCCGGCCGACCGCGTCGAAATCGACGCCGACGCCCGGCACCACGTCCATCGAACTCAACATGTCGGCGAAAGTGCTGTCCCCCCTGGACCGCAGGAACTCGACCGCCTGTTCCTTGGTGGTGCCCGGCGGGAACTTCAGCTGCTTACCGACAACCCCGTCGAAGACCAGGTTGGTGGCTTTGCCGAGCATGTACGGCCCGAGGGTGTTCAGCACCACCGAGGCGATGGCGAGCGCGACGACGGCCCAGACGTACTTCTTCTCCGGTGCGAGCCTGCGCAGCAGGCGCTTCAGTGACGGTCCGAACGATTTCGCCTTGGCGTCCGGCGCACCCGGACCGGGCATTCCTGGCCTCATCGAACCTCCTCCGCGCTCAGCTGGGATGCGACGATCTCCTGATATTCCTTGCAGTCGCGCATCAGCTGCTCATGGCTGCCGACGCCGGCCATCTCGCCGTCTTCGAGCACCACGATCTGGTCCGCGTCGCGAATGGTCGTGATGCGCTGGGCCACGATGATGACCGAGGCGTCCTTGGTCACCGGGCGCAGCGCGTCGCGCAACCGGGCGTCGGTTGCCACGTCGAGCGCGGAGAACGAGTCGTCGAACAGGTACACGCGCGGCGCCTTCACCAGCGCTCGCGCGATCGCGAGCCGCTGACGCTGGCCGCCCGACACCGTGGTACCGCCCTGCGCGATCGGAGTTTCCAAGCCCTGCGGCATCTCTCGCACGAAGTCGGCGGCCTGCGCGATCTCCAGACAGCGCCACAGTTCCTCGTCGGTGGCGTCGGGGTTGCCATAGCGCAGATTGCTGGCGACCGTGCCGGAGAACAGATACGCCTTCTGCGGAATCAACCCGACCTGCGCGCGCAGCAGTTCCAGATCGACGTGCCGCACGTCGGTGCCGCCGAGGTACACCGCGCCGTCGGTGACGTCCATCAACCGCGGAATGAGGTTGAGCAGCGTGGTCTTACCGGAACCGGTCGAGCCGACGATCGCGGTGGTGGTGCCCGGTTTCACGTGGAAGCGAATGGCTTTGAGCACCGGCTTCTCCGCGCCCGGGAAGGCGAATTCGGCGAACTGGAATTCGACGTCGGCCGGGTCACCCGCGAACGGCTGCGGCAGTTTCGGTGGCACGACCGACGATTCGGTCTCGAGCACCTCGCCGATCCGATCGGCCGAGACCGCGGCGCGCGGCGCCATCATGGCCAGGAACGAGGCCATCATGACAGCCATCAGGATCTGCATGATGTAGGACAGCATCGCGGTGAGCGAGCCGATCTGCATGGTGCCCTCGTCGACGGCCTTGCCGCCGAACCAGATCACCGCGACCGCGGTCAGGTTGCTGATCAGCATCACCGTCGGGAACATCAACGCCATCAGCCTGCCCACGCGCAGCGCGGTCTCGGTGAGTTCGTTGTTGGCGACGCCGAAACGCCAGGTCTCCTGGCGTTCCCGGACGAAAGCGCGGACCACCCGGATGCCGGTGATCTGTTCGCGCAGTACCCGGTTCACCTCGTCGATGCGGGTCTGCATGTCCCGGAAGCCGGGCACCATCCGGCTGATGATGAAGGCCATCGACAGGCCGAGCACCGGCACCGCGATGAGCAGCAGCCAGGACAGGCTGAAGTCCTCGCGCAGCGCCATGATGATGCCGCCGATGCACATGATCGGGGCCATCACCAGGATGGTCGCCGACATCGCGATGAGCAGCTGCACCTGCTGAATGTCGTTGGTGTTGCGGGTGATCAGCGACGGTGCGCCGAACATGCCGACTTCGCGCGCGGAGAAGGTGCCGACCCGGTGCAGCAGCGCGCCGCGCAGGTCGCGGCCCGCGCTCATCGCCGCCAGCGCGCCGAGATACACCGAGCAGGCCGAGGCGACGATCTGCACGCCGGTGACCGCGAGCATGCGCAGTCCGGTGCTCCAGATGTAGCCGATATCGCCCTTGGTCACGCCGTTGTCGATGAGGTCGGCGTTGAGGCTCGGTAGATACAGCATTGCGATCACCGAGATCAGCTGCAGCACAACGACCCCGGCCAGCTGCGTGCGATAGGGGGCCAGGTAGGTACGAAGCAGTCGGATCAGCATGATGGACCGCAGGTTACCCGGCTGCCGTGACGCGCGTCACGATGACTCCTGACCAGCATGAATACCCTCCCGTCGGGGCGCTTTTCGCGCCTAAGGTGGTGACGTGCAGCGGCTATTTCGCTCGTTCTAATCCAGCCGACGCCGATCCCCGAGTCAGCGGATGCTAGGTCTGATTCAGTGGACGCTCCCTGCGCGCCCATGCGCCCGCGTCCTCGGTGAGCGCATCGATGAACCCAGGCAGCCTACCGTCGGCTATGTCATCGATCGACACATTTTCCAGTACCGCACGAATATTCACGCGCAGCGCAATCCACACGCGTTGCAAAGATTCGGCAGCGCCAGAATAGGTCACGTCCTCCGGACGCTCGCCACGCACCGACGCGAGCGGTCCCTCGATCGCGCGGATCACGTCGGCGATGGAGATCTCCGCGGCCGGGCGGGCCAGCCAGTAACCACCGTCCGGCCCGCGCCTGCTGATCACGAGTTCGGCGCGGCGCAGGTCGCTGAGCACGGTCTCGAGCACCTTGGGTGGGATGCCCTGCGCGGTCGCGATCGCGTCCGCCTTGACGACCGGCGCCGCCGGTGCGGCGGGGGCGGGCCCCGACGGGGCCTGACTCAGCTGCGATGCGCGGGCGATCTCGAGCAACGTCCGCACCGCGTAGTCGACCTTCGCGGTGATGTGCACAGCGACTCCTGGCGATGTACGGCGTTTCCGGTCAAGTAGCTGCAATCTACGCGCAATCTCGCGCGGTGAGTACGCACGTCGCCGCGTCCAGCAACGTGGCTTCCACGAGGCCGTCGTCGGCGCCCGGCGCGAACTCCTTGGACATCAGCGCGACCCCGAGCATCGCGAGCGCCGCGCTCGCGCGCAGCTTGGCCTCGTCGGTCGGGTCCGGGCCGGCCAGCCATTCGCGCAGCGCCTGGTCGTCGTCCACGAGATCGGGATGCCGGTCGGCCACTGCGTTGACGATCGTCACGGTGTCGCGCAGCACCAGCGCGCCGGCGTCGCGGTGCGACACCATGCCGCGCAGGTAGATCCGCAGCACGTCCCGGATGGTGTCCGGGTCGTGCGGTCGCTGCTCGATGTCGACGACGACCGAGCGCAGGTGGTCGATGATCGGATCGATGATGGCGTGCAGCAATTCGAGCTTGGAAGCGTAGTGATAGTAGAGCGATGCCTTTGTGATTCCCACCGCATCGGCGACCTCACGCAGACTCGTCTGCTCGAATCCTTTGTCGCCGAAAAGCTTCACCGCGGCATCGCGTATCGCGGATTTAGTGCCCCGACCAGCGACAATGCCGTCGGGGGTGGAACGGGCAGCCATCGGATGATCCTCTCACCACTAGTGCGCCGGGCTAACCATGCCGGAGAAATTGAGGTTGTACCTCCGCTTATCGCTCGGATAGTCTACCTACCGCACGGTAGGCAGAAAGCGTCAGTGGAGGCGGGGACGGCAGGGCAACCCCGCGAGTAGCTGTCTCCGGCTCTGAATTCATCACGCCTCAGCACCGCTAGGAGACCCTTCGTGTCCGTGTATCTATACAGATGGGGGAAGTTCGCTTTCCGCCGGAAATGGATCGTGCTACCCGTCTGGCTGCTGCTGTTCCTGCTGCTCGGCGGTCTCGGCGCGCAGCTGAGCAAGCCGATGAGCAATGACTTCAGCATGCCGGACCTGCCCTCGGCGCGCGCCAACGACATTCTGGACAAGCACTTTCCGGGCGCTTCGGCCGCCTTCAAATTCGACGCGGTCACCGGCACCTATGTGATCGGCGCGCCCGCGGGGCAGAAACTCACCGACCCGGCCAACCGCGCCGCGCTCGACGCGTTCATCGCCAAGCTCGGCGAACTCGACATCGTCGATCACGGCAAGCCGGTCATGAATCCGGTCGAGGCGGCCGAGAAGATGGGCTGCCTGGCCAACCCCGACCCCGCGACCTGCAGCGGCGCACCGCTGAACGTGCTCAGCAAGACCGCGCCCGACTCGGTCGCGGTGCTGAACGTGCCGTTCACCATCAAGAAGTTCACCGACGTCACCGACAAGGAGCGCGACGCCGCGTACGCCGTGGCCTCCGACGCGCGCAATGCCGGGCTCGATGTCGAGATGAGCGGCTCGATCGCGATGAAGCAGCAGGCGCCCAGCGGCAAATCCGAGATGATCGGCATGGGCGTCGCGCTGATCGTGATGATCGTGGCGTTCGGCGCGATCGTCGCCGCCTTCGTGCCGATCGTGACCGCGATCGTCGGCCTCGGTGCGGCCACCTCGCTGATCATGCTGGGCACCTCGGCGATCGAGATCCCGAGCTTCACCACCTTCCTCGCCTCGATGATCGGCATCGCGCTGTCCATCGACTACGCACTGTTCATCGTCTCCCGCTACAAACACGAACTCGCAGTACAGGATTCACCCGAAGAAGCAGCCGGAACCGCACTCGGCACCGCCGGGTCCGCAGTGGTGTTCGCCGGACTGACGGTCATCATCGCGCTCGCCGGGTTGAGCATCGTCGGCGTGCAGTTCCTGACCTTCATGGGTCTGGGTGGCGCCATCGCCGCCGGGTTCGCGGTGCTCACCGCGATCACGCTGATGCCCGCACTGCTCGGCGCGTTCGGCCGGTTCCTGTTCAAGCCGAAGCTGCCGCTCATCGCCCAGCACGACCCCGAAGACGACAACTCGGTCACCATGGGCATGCGCTTCGGCCGGTTGATCGGCAAGGCGCCGTGGGTCGCGTTGATCCTGAGCGTCGTGGTGCTCGGCGCGCTCGCCGCACCGGCCGCCGGACTGAACCTTGGCCTGCCCGGTGACGACAGCCAGCCGAAGACCTCGACCATCCGCAAGGCCTACGAGCTGCGCACCGCCGGGTTCGGCGAGGGCAGCAACGGCGTGCTGAACGTGGCGGCCGACCTGTCCAACGTGCCGGTCGAGGTCAGGGAGACCGCGGTCAAGGCGTTGCGGGACAAGCTCGCCGCCTACCCCGGCATGGACTACGTGACCGCGCCGAAGTGGAGCGAGGACAAGCAGGGCGTGCTGCTCGACGGCGTGCCGAAGTCCGGCCCGAACAACCAGGCCACCAAGGACCTGGTCAGCGACGCCCGCGATGCGGAAGCGCAGCTGAAAGCCGAATTCGGGGTGGAGTACGGCATCACGGGCAGCACGGCGATCTACGCCGATGTCGACCATGTGCTGCTCGGCAAGATCGTGCCGTACCTGGCGATCGTCGCCGGTGCCGCGTTCGTGCTGCTGATCCTGGTGTTCCGCTCGATCCTGGTGCCGCTGACCGCGGCGCTCGGCTTCCTGCTCTCGATGGCGGCCACCTTCGGCGCCACGGTGCTGATCTTCCAGCAGGGCAAGTTCGGCCTGATCGAAGACCCGCATCCGCTGGTCAGCTTCCTGCCGATCATGTTGATCGGCTTGGTGTTCGGCCTCGCGATGGACTACCAGGTGTTCCTGGTGACCCGCATGCGCGAGGAGTTCGTCAAGGGCAAGTCCCCGACCGAGGCGGTCGTCGCCGGTTATCACCACGGTGCCCGCGTGGTGACCTCGGCCGCGGTCATCATGATCTCGGTGTTCGGCTCGTTCCTGCTGGAAACCGACGTGACGGCGAAGTCGTTCGGCTTCGCGCTGGCGGCGGGCGTGCTGTTCGACGCCTTCATCGTCCGGATGATCCTGATCCCGTCGCTGCTGGTGCTGATGGGCAAGTGGGGCTGGTGGATGCCGAAGTGGCTGGACCGGATCCTGCCCGATATCGACGTGGAGGGCACGAAGCTGCGCGAATTGCAGCAGCGCTCGGCCGCTCCGGCGAAGGAACCGGTCGCCGTCAGCTGAGCTGGTCCGATTCGGCCCCGCATGCGAATTTCGCGTGCGGGGCCGAGTCATATCCAGCGGCGGTTCTTGATCTTGTGACTGCTCCGCAGCAGACTCAGAAGAAGTTCGACTCTCCAGCTCGGTAGTTCCGCGGGCGCTGTCGGCCCGCGCGCTTGTCGCTCGATCCGATCCGGCACGACCCGATCACCGCGAGGAGAACCCTGTGTCCGTGTATCTATACCGGTGGGGAAAGTTCGCCTTCCGGCACAAGTGGATGGTACTGCCCATCTGGATCGCCCTGTTCCTGGTGCTCGGCGGGCTCGGCACCCAGCTGAAGGAGCCGATGAGCGACGACTTCAGCATGCCGAACCTGCCCTCGGAACGGGCGACGCAGATTCTCGACCAGCACTTCCCCGGCATGTCGGCGGCCTTCAAGTTCGACGCCGTCACGGGCACCTATGTGATCGGCGCACCATCCGGGCAGAAGCTCACCGACCCGGCCAACCGGCAGGCCATCGACGCGCTGCTGGACAAGCTGAACCAGCTCGACATCGTCGACCACAGCAAGCCGATCGCCAATCCGCTCACGGCCACCGAGCAGCTGGGCTGCCTGGTCGCCCAGCCGGACCCGGCCAAATGCAGCGGCGCACCGCTGAACGTGCTCAACAAGACCGAGCCCGAGACCGTCGCCTTCTTCAGCGTCCCGTTCACCATCAAGGAATTCACCGAGATCACCGCCGACAACCGCAAGGCGGCCTACGACGTGGCCGATCAGGCGCGCGCCGCCGGATTGACGGTGGAGATGAGCGGCACCATCGCGATGGAGCAGCAGGCGCCCAGCGGCAAGTCCGAGCTCATCGGCATGGCGGTGGCGCTGGTCGTGATGATCGTGGCGTTCGGCGCGATCGTCGCCGCCTTCGTGCCGATCGTGACCGCGATCGTCGGGCTCAGCGCCGCCACCTCGCTGATCTTCCTCGGCACCGCGTTCCTCTCGATCCCGAGTTTCACCACCTTCCTCGCCTCGATGATCGGCATCGCGCTGTCCATCGACTACGCGCTGTTCATCGTCTCGCGCTACAAACACGAACTGGCGGTACAGGATTCACCCGAAGAAGCTGCGGGCACGGCGCTCGGCACCGCCGGGTCCGCGGTGGTGTTCGCCGGACTGACGGTCATCATCGCCTTGGTCGGGCTGGCCATCGTCGGCGTTCGATTCCTGACCTTCATGGGTCTCGGCGGCGCGGTCGCCGCCGGGTTCGCGGTGCTCACCGCGATCACGCTGATGCCCGCACTGCTCGGCGCGTTCGGCCGGTTCCTGTTCAAGCCGAAGCTGCCGCTCATCGCCCAGCACGACCCGGAAGACGACGACTCGGTCACCAACGGCATGCGCTTCGCCCAGCTCATCGGCAAGGCGCCCGCGGTGGCGCTGATCCTGAGCGTGGTGGTGCTCGGCCTGCTCGCCCTGCCGGCGGTGCACATGAACCTCGGGCTCCCCGGCGAGGACAGCATGCCGAAGACCTCGACCGTCCGGAAGGCCTATGAACTGCGCACGTCCGGGTTCGGCGAGGGCAGCAACGGCGTACTGCAGATCGCCGTCGATCTGACCGGCGTGGCGCCGGACAAACGCACCGACGCGTTGAATTCGTTGCGCTCGGAGCTGACCTCGTACCCGGACATGGACTACGTGACCGAGCCACAGTTGAGCCAGGACGGTCAGGGCGCGCTGATCAACGGCGTACCCAAGTCGGGCCCGAACGACCAGACCACCAAGGACCTGGTCCGGGACGCGCGCGACGCCGAGGGCAGGCTCGAAGCGGAATACGGGATGAAATACGGCATCACCGGTACCACCGCGATCTACGCCGATATCGACCACGTGCTGCTCAGCAAAATCGTGCCGTACATGGCCATCGTCGCGGGCGCGGCGTTCGTGCTGCTGATCCTGGTGTTCCGCTCGATCCTGGTGCCGCTCACCGGCGCGCTCGGGTTCCTGCTCTCCATGGCGGCCACCTTCGGTGCGACCGTGCTGATCTTCCAGGAGGGCAAGCTCGGCCTGATCCAGGACCCGCGCGCGATCGTCAGCTTCCTGCCGATCATGTTGATCGGCCTGGTGTTCGGCCTCGCGATGGACTACCAGGTGTTCCTGGTGACCCGCATGCGCGAGGAGTATGTGCACGGCAAGCCGCCCAAGGAGGCGATGATCAGCGGCTACCACCACGGCGCGCGGGTGGTCACCTCCGCCGCGGTCATCATGATCTCGGTGTTCGGCTCGTTCCTGCTGGAGGCCGATGTCACCGCGAAGATGATGGGTTTCGCGCTCGCGGCGGGCGTGCTGTTCGACGCGTTCCTGGTGCGGATGGTGCTGATCCCGTCGCTGCTCGCGCTGATGGGCAAGTGGGCGTGGTGGATGCCGGCCTGGCTGGACAAGATCGTGCCGGATATCGATGTGGAAGGCGCCAAACTGTTCGCCTTGCGCGGGCAAGAGCACCCGAGCACCGCGAAACAGCCGGTCGGCTGATCGATCCGAACGCGCCCCCATCCGGTCACGGGTGGGGGCGCGCCGGTGCGCTACTGGCTGGGTTCGGGCAGGACGCAGTCCGACACCTTCGGATTCACGCCGAAGTAGTTGAGCGGGCCTGCGATGGTGGTGACGGCGATCGTGCCCCAGCCCGCGCAATTCGTCGGGCCACTCTGGAAATAGTGGCGCTGGCCCGCGGCCAGCAGGCCGATGACCAACCAGATGAGCAACAGCGTGCTGAACAAGCGGGTACCCGTACGACGGGAGCCCCGTGTACGGATATCGCGGGTGTCGCGGGTGTCTCGGTCGCGCATGGCATCGCTTCCTTCCGTGCTCCCCACCTGGAGATACCCGGGCGCGACCCACTTATGCTGGGCTTTTCCTATTGGCTCGGCTGCGGCACGTTGCAGTCGGGCACCTTCGGGTTCACCCCGACGTAGTTGAGCGGGCCCGCGAGCACGGTGAGCGCTATGTTGCCGAAGCCCGCGCAGTTGATCGGGCCGCTGTCGAAGTAATGGCGCTGGCCCGCGGCGATCACGCCGATCACGAACCAGAGCACGACGATCACGCTTCCAAGTCTCATTACTGCCTCGTTCGTCGGCGCATCTCGAGCAACGTCATTATCTGGTGCTCCGCCGCGACGCGCCCAACACGACAGGACGGTCTGTTGTGTCGCCGAGACGCGGCCGACCTCGCATCCGGAAACCGGATGCGAGGTCGTCGCCGCAGGGTTGTGCCGGTGCGCGCCGGCTCAGTGGATCACGGTCGGTGGATTACGGACTCGGTTGCGGCACATTGCAATCGTCGACCTTCGGGTTCACACCCATGTAGTTGAGCGGACCCGCGATCACCGTGACCGCGATCGTGCCGAAGCCCGCGCAGTTCACCGGGCCGCTGTCGAAGTAGTCCCGCTGGGCCGCGGCGATGACGCCGATCAGCAACCAGATCAAGACAATAATGCTTCCGATTCTCATATTTCTCTCGCTCATCGGTCTCGAGCGGACAGTTCGACGGCGCATACGGCATCTCGTCCTTCCCGCAACTTGCTACCCGGCGTATACCCCGGTTCGACCGAAATATCCGCTCCGCCCGAACTATTGCTCGCCGGCTCGATCCCGCAGCCGTGTCCCGCTTTTCGGCGCAGGTCAGCAGGGTTCGGGCGCGGCGATCCGGTGACGGGAGCACCGGTTCGTTGCGAGAGCATGGCCGCGGTATGGAACTCGACCACCGCGAGTCGGTCGCCGTGCCGCGCGACGAAGCGGAGCAGGGTGCGCCGCCGCCGCTCGGCGTGGACCTGGGCCGGCGCACCGTCATGCTGCGACCGAATCCGCCAAAAGACGAGTGACTTTCCCATAGCGGGGCGCACTGCGCACCGATCGATGAGAATGAGTCGATGGACGAAAAGTGGCGGCAATTCGGCGAGCACTTGATTTCCTCCCCCGGCCAGTTGTCGAGCGAAATTCGGCGAAAGATCAGGCAGCGCACCGCCATCGGTGACAGCGCCGGCGATATTCCGGCCGAACTGGCCGACTTCGCCGATCTGGTCGCACAGCACTCGTACCGATCCACCGCAGACACCATCGCCGGGCTCACCGCGGCAGGACACAGCGACGACCAGATCTTCGAGGCGGCGGCCCTCGCCGCCTACGGCGCGGCCGATCGGCGGCTACGCGCGGCCCGGCGCGCCTGGGAAGGACACTGAAATGTGGCTCGGCGCAGTCGAATCCGGACATGACCGGGTAGCGCGGACCGTACTCGGCGGCATCCGGCGGTCCAGCAGAATGGAACCACCCGCGGTGCTGAAACTCCTGTTCTATCGGCACCGCTTCTTCGGTACGCCGCTGTCGGACATGTTCCAGCAGTCGTTGCGCGGTCCGTCGTTCTGGACCGTGGCCGAACGCGAAATCTTCGCCACCGCAACGTCGGAGGCGAACGAATGCCCGTTCTGCTACTCCGCGCATCACGCGATCGCGGGCGCCTACATCGACATCGGCGTGGTGGATCGCGCGCTGACCGCCAACGGGGACTCGTCCCTGCGCCCCGAAGCGCAGGCGATGATCGAATTCCTGCGGCGGATGACCCGCGATCCCGACGGCCTGACCCCGGCCGACGCCGACAAGGTGCGGCAGGCGGGCGTCTCGGCCGAGGCCTTCGAAGAGGCCGTCTGGGTGGGCACGTTCTTCAACGTGATCAACCGGATGTTGAACACCTTCGGCGCCCCGGCACTGGATGAGCGCGGATCCCGGGTCGGCGCCCGATTCATCAAATCCTTCGGTTACCGGGTTCCGGCGCCGATTAGGCTCTTCTCACGCGGTACCTGATCGCCCGTATGCCCACCTGTCCGAGGAGGTAGCACGATGCGTAGGTCCATTGCCCGAATTGTCGTGAGTGGTGTCGCCCTGGCCGCCTTCGGCGCGGTGCTCGCGGTGCCGGCCACCGCCGACGTGGCCGACGTCAGCGTCGCCGTCGGCGCCGAAGGTCTGCTGACCGGATGCCGGTACACGGTCACAGCCGGGGTCACCGACGCGGCGATTCCGCCGGGTTCGGTGTTCTTCGTACTGTCCGGCGGGGTCATCCCCGGCAACGGGGAGCGCATCCCCGGCGAGGCCGTGCACCATCCGGAGAACAACACGGTCACCGCCACCTGGACGCCGACGCGCGTCGGCCGTCAGAACCTCGTCGCCATCCAGAGCGAGCCCGGCCGCTACACCTCCACCAAATTCACCTCCATCGAGGTGATCGGCACCGGACTCGACACCGGCAGTTCCTGTCAGCGCATCTCCTGACAGGCGTCAGCGGAAGTCGGCGACGTGATCGGCCGCCCACTGCGCGTACGTCCGGGCGGATGCTCCGGTGACCTGCTCCACCGTGGTGGTCGACGGGCCCGGTGTCTCGACCATCGCGGCCAGGCCCGCCAGCACGAAGTCGGCGTATTCCGTTGGTAGCCAGGTCATTGGCCCGTTCAGGTGTGATCTCTTCCCAGGACAAGGTGCGCCCGAGCGCCCGGCCGATGGTCGCGACCTGCTCGATACGGGTGATTGCCGACGGGCCGGACAGCTCGTATTTCGCTCCGAGATGGTCGTCGGTGGACAGCGCGCGCATTGCGACCGCCGCGATATCGGCCTCGTGCAGCAGTGTCATCGACGCCGCACCGTAGGCGCCACGGACCGTGTCACCCGCCCGGATCTGCGCCGCCCACTCCTGGGTGTTCGTCGCGAAACCGTAGGGGCGCAGGAAAGTCCACTCCGAGCCGGACGATCCTCGACAAGATCACCAGCCGCTGGGGTGTCCTGATCCTCGCGGCCCTGCGCGACCGACCGCTGCGCTTCTACGTCCTGCGCGATCGGATCGACGGCATCAGCGAGAAGATGCTCTCCCAAAACCTGCGCACCTTCACCGATTACGGCCTCACCGAACGCATCGTCGAACCCACCATCCCACCCCCGGTCACCTACGCGCTGACACCGATGGGCGCCGAATTGGCCGAGCAATTACACGATTTGCTCACCTGGGTCGGCGCGCACGCGGAGAGCATCGTGCGGTCCCACCCTGAATCGAATTCACCGGCGACCTGACCGTCGTGCACGATCACTTTGCGGGCCCCGGCCCTGGTGGAATCGTGAGATCCGTTCGGTAGCAACATCATCGATCGATCTCGTGCTGTCGGGCAGTCTTACGTCAACGGCCCGTTCCCCGTCCACACTGTCAGCATTGTGGAGGGCAGTCGGCCATTCGGGGCGGCACCCTCGCTGCCGGAAAGCCGGGGCCTGCGCTTTGGGAGCTCAGGGCGCAAGCTCGCAGAGCCGGACAGACCTCACGGGCGGGTGGCGTGGACCGCCCACAAGGTGTAGCGCCCCATGACATGACGCTCGACCCGCACGTCGGTGAAATGTGCTGCGCGGCAATGATTCGCGAAGGCCTCTGCTTGCGCTTCGGTCCACCCGTGGCTGCCGAGTCCGGTAGCGTCGGCCGGCACCGCCCGCTCGACCGTGAGGAATCGGCCGCCGGGTTGCAGCACGCGATACGCTTCGGACAACCCGCCGGTGACATCGGGCCAGTGATGCACGGTGGCCACCGCCCATGCCACGGTGACCGCGCCGTCGGGTAGCGGGAGATTCTCCGCGACTCCCGTCGCCCAGCGAATCGTCCTCCCGCGCACGAAGACTCGGGCCAGGCGCAGCATCGACGCGGACGGATCGACGCCGGTCACCCGCGCCCCGCGGCGCGCGGCCGTCTGCACGGCGCCGCCGGGCCCGCACCCGATGTCCAGGACATGGTCGGCCTTCGTCACCGCGGCCAAGTCGGCCACGGTACGGGCACGGCGACGGCCCAGGGCGAGCATGACGAATCCCATTGCGAGGCCGATCGGTCCGGCGAAACCGCGATGGTCGGCGTGATGGTTGACGACGGGCGCCAGTGGGGCATTCATGGTGGGTCTCCTCGGAAGTGGTTGCCTCCCGCCACCTTGCAGGTTCAAGTCGACTTGAAGTCAAATAGTGGGATGGATCTGATCCCGATCGGTCAGGCCGCGGCGATACTCGGCATGACCACGTCGGCCCTGCGCTACTACGACGAGCGCGGCCTGGTGTGCCCGACCACCCGCGCCGGCGGCAAACGGATGTACAACACCGACCAGATGCGCCGTCTCGCCTTCATCAAGGTCGCGCAAAGCCTCGGCCTGCCCTTGGACACCGCCGGCGCCGTCCTCGACGCCCCCAGCCCCGAATGGCGCGACCTCCTCGCCCAGCAGATCACCGACCTCGAACGCGTCATCACCCAGGCCCGAACCGCCCAAACCTTCCTCACCCACGCCCTGCACTGCCCCGCCGACCACCCCGCCCGCGAATGCCCCACCATGCGCACCGCCCTAGACCAACTCCTAACCGGCACCCCCCTCTCCCAACTCACCCCGAAACCCCCTGACCCTCTTTTCGGCATAGTGGAGTCATGGCTACTGCTACCTGGAACGGCACTGTCATCGCGCAGAGCGACAAGACCGAGGTCGTCGAAGGAAACCACTACTTCCCGATCGACTCGGTCAAGACCGACCTGCTCAGGGACTCCGACACGCACACCATCTGCCCGTGGAAGGGCACCGCCAGCTACTACACCATCGAAGTCGACGGCGAACGCAACGAAGACGCCGCCTGGTACTACCCCGAAACCAAAGACGCCGCCAAAAACATCAAGGGCTACGTCGCCTTCTGGCGTGGCGTCCACATCGAAGACTGACCGACTAAAGAGCCCCCGCACCCGTCGGGACAGGGGCGAGGGGATGAAGTGGCGAGCGTGCTGACCGCCTCGACGTCCGATCTTCTGACTGCCATCAGCGGTTCGCTGAGCGGTCTTCGATGGCGGTCAGTCCCCGAAATTCGAAAAGTCTCGCATCGCGAGGGCGAATAGGAGCGTGATGACCACCTGGTAAAGGGTGATCACGAGAGCTGCGCCCGCGATGAAGCGCGCAGCGGATGCAGGCCAGAATCGGCTTCCCTCGCGCCCGGTACGGAACCTTCCGTCAGCGCCGAGCGCCCACGCTGCGCAGGCCGGAATCACGGGCAACACGAAATAGATCAACGGCCCTGCGAGTGTCTTCTGATGCGGGTCCCATGGGCAGGGGAAGTTGTACACAGCGTAGGTCGCTGCCCCCGCGAGGCAGGCTAGACCGAGAGCAACATACGCCACCCAGTCGGACCGTCGGGGTAATGGTGGTGCCGAACGGTGCGGCAACCCAAGTGCATTCACCCGTCGATGACAGCAGCACCGAGGGCGGCTGTACAGCCACCAGTTCCGGGTTTGTCTGGTGCCCACGGTTTTCAGCCCGTCGGCCTCAGTGTGCAAGCAGGAAACGCTTACCACCTTCGCGGACCTGTTCGATGACGATCTCGACACGCTCGCGAACGCCATGGACAAGGCGTACGCGCCGCCAAAATGTGGGCACGGCAGAGAATCGCACGTTCTGCGGGGAAGAAAAAGCCCCGCACCTGTCAGAACAGGGCGGGGCTTTGGCGGTGGCGGAGGGATTTGAACCCTCGGAGGGGGGTTACCCCTCACACGCTTTCGAGGCGTGCTCCTTAGGCCGCTCGGACACGCCACCGCCGACAACCATACCGGACCCTGGGCTGATCGTTAAATCCGCAGGGAGAGGGGGCGGGGGTCAGCGCTGAGTGTGGAAGAAGGTGGTCAGGAGGGTGGTGCAGTCGGACTCGAGGATGCCGCCGCGGACCTGCGGGCGGTGGTTGAGGCGTTGGTCACGGACCACGTCCCAGAGCGAGCCGACGGCGCCGGTCTTGGGTTCCCAAGCGCCGAAGAGGAGCCTGGACACCCGGGCGAGTACCAGGGCGCCCGCGCACATGGTGCAGGGCTCGAGGGTGACGGCGAGGGTGGCGCCTTCCAGACGCCAGCCGTCGCCGTGGACCTCGGCCGCGCGACGCAGCGCCAGGACCTCGGCGTGCGCGGTGGGATCACCGAGCGCCTCCCTGGCGTTCGCCGCGCGGGCGAGTTCCCTTCCGGTGGAATCGAATACGACGGCACCGACGGGGACGTCGCGGGGGTCCGCGGCGGCGGCCGCGGCGATCGCGGCGCGCACCATATCGGTGTCGGAAGGGAAGGGTTCCGCGACCACGTCAGCGCGGCAGCTTGTCCAGCACCGCCGAGAGTTCGTCGGCGAAGCCGAGCCGTTGGGCGATCATGCCGAGTTGCTCGTCCGGGTAGAGGTCGGTTTCGGCGAGGATGACGCTCAGCACCGGTTCGGGCAGACCCAGATCGGCGAGCACGCCGAGGTCGCCCTCCTCCCACGGCTCGATGTCGTCGAGCTCGTCGGGATCGATGTCGGGGATTTCCACGTTCAAGGCTTCGAGCACGTCGGCGGCGATGTCGTAATCAATGGCGGCCGTCGCGTCCGATACCAGCATCCTGGTGCCACTCGGCGCGGGGCGAACCACGATGAAGAACTCGTCGTCGATGTCGAGCAGGCCGAATACCGCACCCGAGCTGCGCAAAGCCTTCAGTTCGTTTTCCGCTGCGGACAAATCGGTGAGTGCCGCCTGGCTCAGCGGGCTGCACCGCCATTTGCCGTCTTCGCGGACAACCGCCACTGCGAACCCTTCTACGTCGTCGTAATCGTCCGACGTCGCCCTATTCGTGCCCGAGCGCTGTGCTGCCATGGCCGCAACGGTAGTCTGCTCGAGCGGAAATGTTGAAGTCGTATGCGAATCTGTTGGGGTGACTGCTGCCCCGAAAGCCTCCGTTTGTGTCCTCGGAACCGGTTTGATCGGCGGTTCTCTGCTGCGTGCCGCGGTCGCGGCCGGCTATGACGCTTGGGGTTTCAACCGTTCGGCGACCGGCGCGAGCGCGGCGCGGGCGGACGGATTCGATGTCACCGAAGACCTGCCCGCCACACTCAGCAGGGCCGCTGCGGCCGACGCGCTGCTGGTTCTCGCGGTGCCGATGCCCGCGGTCGGGCCGCTGCTCTCCGCCGTCGCGACATACGCGCCGCACTGTGCGCTGACCGACGTGGTGAGCGTCAAAGGCCCGGTCGTGGCGGCGGTGCGCAAGGAAGGACTGGCCGCCCGCTACGTCGGCGGTCATCCGATGGCGGGCACGGCCGAATCCGGCTGGGCCGCTACCGATCCCGAGCTCTTCCGGGACGCCGTCTGGGCGGTCGGCGTGGACGAGGGCACCCGGGCCGAACCGTGGACCACGGTGACCCGGCTGGCCCTGGACTGCGGTGCGGTGGTCGTCCCGGTGGTCGCCGACGAGCACGACCGCGCGGTGGCCAGGATCTCGCATCTGCCGCATGTGCTGGCCGAGGCGCTGGCGGCGGCCGGCGCGGCGGGCGGGGATCTCGCACTGGGGCTGGCGGCCGGTTCTTTCCGCGACGGCACCCGGGTCGCGGGCACCGCACCCGATCTGGTGCGCGCCATTTGTGAACCGAATTCCGGCGCGCTGCTCGAAGTGCTCGAGGAAACGCTCACGCTGCTCGGCGCGGCCCGCGACACGCTGCGCGCCGACAATTCCCTGGCCGAGCTGGTCGAGGCGGGACACGACGCCAGGCAACGCTACGAAACCGCGCAACGCTGGGAAATCACCGATATCCACCCCGGCGACCACAATTGGCTGGGGAAGTTGCGCGACGCGGGACAACGCGGCGGCGTCATCACCCGACTGAACTAGTGCCACGTCCAGGACGGCATCGAATTTCCTGGACTTCGGATTATCAGATGCGTTCGGCGAGGCCGGGGTAGTCGAGCAGGAAACCGTCGGCATCGACGGTGACGGTCGCGCTGGACACCGGCGACAGCACACTGATGCCGTCGGCCGCCGCGCTGTAGGTCAAGCTGGCTTCCTGGACGAGCAGGTCCGGCAGCCGCACATAGACCACCGGCACCTGCACATCGTGCACCGCGTGCTGCAGGTCGAAGCGCCGGATCGGCAGCGTGTTGAAGAACGGGCTGAGCACCACGTCCACGTCCAGCGCGCCCGCGAAGGTGGAGCGGACGTGGCTACCGCCGGCGTCCACCAGCCAGTAGTTCTCCTCGTCCCGGGCGATGGACGCGTGCCGCTCGCCCGCGGCCGTGGTGGTGCGCAGCGAGAGGCGTTTGGTGGCGCCGCTCTCGTCGGTCACCAGGTCGTAGGACGCGCTGAAGGCCGGGTGGTCGTCGCACGCGCCGCCGATCATGCGACCGGCGGCGCGGATACGGTTGCCGTTGAGGGTCACGCGCACCGATTCCATCCGGGACGCGTTGTGCGCGCGCCAGGTGAGAATCGCCGGCCAGCGGGAGGCCGGTGGCGTCTCGTTGCCGGTGGCTCGGCTCTCGGAGGCTGGGATCGTCACATCTCTACCGTAAGCGACGCCAGGCCGTTGCCCGCACCACACCGGGCCCGCATCACACCAACGACTCGCGCCACGCCGCGTGCAGGCTGGCGAACTTGCCGGTGCCCGCGATCAGCGCATCGGGGGTGCCGTCCTCGGCGACACGCCCCGATTCCAGCACCAGCACCCGGTCGGCGATGGCCACCGTGGACAACCGGTGCGCGATGATGATCGCGGTGCGGTCGCGCAGCACCGTCTCCAGCGCTCGCTGCACCAGCCGCTCGCCCGGGATGTCGAGGCTGGACGTGGCTTCGTCCAGCACGATCACCGCCGGGTCGGCGAGGAACACCCGGGCGAAGGCGACCAACTGCCGCTGGCCCGCGGACAACCGGCCGCCCCGCTTGCGCACATCGGTGTCGAAGCCCTCCGGCAACGCCTGCACGAACTCGTACAGGCCGACCGCACGGGCCGCCGCGAACACCTCCGCGTCGGAGGCGTCGGGTCGGCCGAGCCGGATGTTGTCGGCCACCGAACCGGAGAACAGATAGGACTCCTGGGTGACCATCACGACATTGCGGCGCAGGTCGGTGTCGGTGATCCGGCGCAGGTCGATCCCGTCGAGGGTGACCGTGCCGCTGGACGGGTCGTAGAACCGGGTCAGCAGCTTGGCCAAGGTCGACTTGCCCGCGCCGGTGGCACCGACCAGGGCGACGACCTGTCCCGCGGGGATATCGAGACTGAACTCCGGCAGCACCTCGCGCTCGCCGTAGCCGAACGACACCCGGTCCATCCGGACCGCGCCGGTGGCCTTGGTCAGCGACACCGGCTCGGTAGGTTCGGACACCGAAGGTTCTTCCTCGAGCACGCCGGAGATCTTCTCCAGCGCAGCCGCGGCGGACTGGTACGAGTTGAACACCTGCGCGAGTTCGTCGAGCGGACCGTAGAACTCGTTGAGGTACAACAGGTATGCCGCGAGCACGCCGAGCGCGAGGTTGCCCTCGATCACCAGCCAGGCGCCCACCACGATGATGACCACCCGGGTGATGTTGCCGATCACCCTGGTGAGCCCCGCGTAATCGCCCATGCCGCGCATGGCGGCGGTGGTCGCCCGCTGGAACTCGGCGTCCTCGTGCGCCAGCACCGACTCGTTGCGCTGCTCGCGCCGGAACGTCTGCACCGCGCGCATGCCGCCCATCGACTCGACGAACTGCACCACCACCTTCGCGATGGCACCGCGGGTCCGGCGATATCCGGCGCGCTGCCTGCGCTGGGCCCAGCGGGTGACGAGCACCAGCGGCACGAAGCCGATCAGCACGATCGCGGCCAGCGTCAGGTTCAGGTAGATCAGCAGCACCGCGATGGTGAGCACCGAGAGGATCGCGCTGAGCGCCTGATTCAGCGCGCTCTCCAGCAACTCCTGCAGCGTCTCGATGTCACCGGTGAGCCGCGCGACCACCTTGCCGGAGGTGTACTTCTCGTGGAAGGCGACGCTGAGCCGCTGCATATGCGTGAACGAGCGCACCCGCAGGTCGAACAGCACGCTCTGGCTCAGCCGCCCGGACACACGCAGGAACAGGAACGTGGTCGCGACCCCCAGCAGGACCGCGCCGAGATACCCGCCGACCGTCCAGGCCAGCGGGGTCCAATTGCCTTTGCGCCCTTCGCTGATGCCGGTATCGAGCCCGTGCGCGACGAACAGCGGCGCCGAAACCATCGCGGCGTTGTCCACCACGATGAGCACCAGCGCCAGCGCCGCCAGCCTGCGGTACGGCCGGATCAGGTCGAGCAGCAGCCGCCGGGATCGACCGGCCAGCACCAGGTTTCCGGCCTGGGTGACCTCCTTGTCCTCGCTCGCGATGCCGCGCCAGTCGGCGGCCTCGTCCCGCGTGGCGGCGGTCACGGACGAATCCGCCTCCGGTGCCGCGTCTTTCGACGTGACGGTTTCCGTACTCATTGCTGCTCACCTCCCATCAGTTCGCGATAACGGCTGCTGCTGCGCAGCAGTTGGTCGTGGGTGCCCTCGGCGACGATCCGGCCCTCGGCGAGCACCGCGACCCGGTCGGCCAGCGCCGCCGTCGACGGCCGGTGCGCGACGAGCAGGGTGGTCGCGCCGGCCAGCACCGTGCGTAGCCGCTCCTGCACCCGCTCCTCGGTCTCCACGTCCAGCGCGGACAGCGGGTCGTCGAGCACCATGATCCGGCTGCGGCGGTGTGCACCCACCCCGTCGGCTTCTGCCTGCTCCGCGAGCGCACCCGCCCCGCTCAGCACGGCGCGGGCCAGCGCGAGCCGCTGGCGCTGGCCGCCGGACAGGCTCAGGCCCTGCTCGCCGATCCTGGTGTCCAGGCCCCAGGGCAGTTCGTCCACGAACTCGCTCGCCTGGGCGACGTCTAGCGCGCGACGCACATCGGCGTCGGTGGCCGACGGGTCACCGAGCGCGACGTTCTCGCGCACGCTCGCCGAGAACAGCACCGGCTCCTCGAAGGCCACCGAGACCAGCGACCGCAGGTCGGCCAGCCGCATGTCCGCGATGTCGATGCCGTCGATGGTGATCGCGCCGCCGGTGACGTCGTAGAGCCGCGGGATCAGGTTGAGCAGCGCGGTCTTGCCGCTGCCGGTCGCGCCGACCAGCGCGACCGTCTCGCCCGGCCGAATCCTGAGCGAAACATCGTGCAGCACTTCTGCCTTCGCGTCGGGGAAGGCGAATTTCACGCCTTCCAAACGCAGTTCGCCGACGATCTGTTCGGACAGCTCGACCGGATCGGCCGGGTCGGTGATGTCCACCGGGGTATCGATGATCTCCCAGTAGCGGTCACCCGCGGTGCGCGCGTCGTTCCACTCGGCGAGCAGGAAGCCGGTCCAGATGATCGGCCACTGCAGGAAATTCGCCAGCGTAATGCCCGCGACCAGGGTGCCGAGCGTCATCGTGCCCTGCACCACCGACCAGGCGCCGAAACCGAGCGCGAACACGATGGCCAGCTGCGGCATGCCGGTCATGGCCGACCACAACCGGGCGTCCAGCCGGACCTTGTACAGCTCGGTCTGCTGCAACTCGCGCGACTGCGTGCGGAACCGGCCGCCGAAGAACACGCCACGGCCGAACGCCTTGAGCACCCGCACACCCTGCGCCGATTCCTCGGCGGTGGTCGCCAGGTCGCCCGCCTGGTCCTGTGAGCGGCGCGACGCCTTGGCGTACTCCCGCTCGAACCGAACGGCGATATAGGTCAACGGGATCGAGATGATCAAGAACAGCAGGCCGATCTGCCAGTTCAGCCACAGCAGGGCGAGCAGGCCGACTGGGATCAGCACCATGTGCAGGATCAGGAACGGACCGGCGAACGCGACGAACCGGCGCATGGTGGCCATGTCGTCGACCGCGCGGGACAGCAACTGACCCGACTCCCACGCGTCGTGCCGTCCGATCGCCAGCGTCTGCAGCTTGCGGAAGATCTTGGCGCGCATGGTGATCTCGAACTCGGTGGCCGGCTTCGCGACCAGCCAGCGTCGTCCCCACACTCCCGCGGCGTCCAGCAGGCCGAGCACGAGCACGAGCAGCGCGGGCCACAGTGCCCCGCCGAAATCCTTCCTGGCGATCGGTCCGTCGACGATCCGCGCGATCACCAGGGGAATGGCGATCGCGGTCAACGACGAAAGGATCGCGAGCACGGTCGCGCCGAGCAGCGCGCGCCGGTGCGGGCGCACATACGGCCAGAACCGCCGCAGCGAATCCAGGCGGCCCGGCGTCGACGCCGCGGGCCGCTGCGGTCTGTCGGCCTCCGGATCGGCTGTCGCGACGTCCAGTGCGACTGACATAGCTCCCCCTAGAGGTCCGTGGCTGGCGATGGAAAGAGACGGGACGCCCGCTGATGATCGCATCGGGGTCCGACAATCCAGGGTGGCATCAACATCCACATCAGCCAACCGATTTTCCGCGTCGGCCGATCCCCGCACGTCGGCATTCGTGCTGGATATCACCCCTGCCGCACACCTCGTCGCCGTCATGAACCCAGTCAACAACCCGAAGTAACCTCGAGGTCAAGAAGACCGGCCGGGCCGCTGTCCGTGGTGGACAGCGGCCCGGCCGGTCGGGGTGTGGCGCAGCGGGTTAGCGGACGCCCGCGCTTTCGGCCTCGCGCTCCTGCGGTGCGTCCGGGAACGCCTGCTGCTGGTATCCGCCGCGCAATGTGCCGTCCAGATACGCGGCGCGGCAGGCGCGCCGCGCGATCTTGCCGCTCGACGTGCGCGGGATGGAACCCGCGGGCACGAGCAGCACGTCGCGCACCGTGACGCCGTGCCGCTGCGAGACGGCCGCGCGCACGACATCGGCGACCGGCTGTGTCTCCAGTTTGCCCGCGCCGGTGTTGCGTTCGGCGACGATGACCAACTGCTCGGAGGTGTCGTCGGCGTCGAACCGGAGCCCGGAGTGGCTGTTCTTGTCGAAGACCAGCGCGGGCAGTTCGTTGGCTGGCACCGAGAACGCGGCGACGAAACCAGGTCGCAGCGCGGTGCTGGACTCCTGCGCGGAAAATTCCAGATCCTGCGGGTAGTGGTTGCGGCCGTCGACGATCACCAGATCCTTGACCCGGCCGGTGATGTAGAGCTCGCCGTCGAGGTAGGCCCCGTAGTCGCCGGTGCGCATCCAGTTCGCGTCCTCGGCGGTACCGGTCGCGTGGCTGCCCTCGGGCAGCCGGGCGGTCAGCTTGGCGCGGAAGGTGGCGGCCGTCTCCTCCGGACGCCCCCAGTAGCCGATGCCCATGTTCTCGCCGTGCAGCCAGATCTCGCCGACCTCGCCGTCGGCCCGCTCGACCCCGGTGCTCGGATCGACGATCGTGGCCCACTGCGACAGCGCGACATAGCCGCAGGAGACCTGCGCGATCGAGTTCTCCGCGCCCTCCTCGACCTCGACCATCCGGCCCGAATTCAGTTGCGCGCGATCGACGTACACGACCCGCGCCTCGTCCTCGGCCTTGGTCGCCGAGACGAACAGCGTCGCTTCCGCCATGCCGTAGCAGGGTTTGATCGTCGTCTTCGGCAGACCATACGGGGCGAACGCCTCGTTGAATTTCTTCATCGACGACACCGAAACCGGTTCACTGCCGTTGATCAGGCCGATCACATTCGACAGGTCGAGTTCCTCGCCCGGCTTCGGCTTACCGCGCGCCGCAGCGTGCTCGAACGCGAAATTCGGTGCGGCGGCGAAGGTTCCGGCGCCGTCCGAGGCCGCGGCCAGTTCTTTGATCCAGCGGTACGGCCGCCGGACGAACGCGCTCGGCGACATGATGGTGATGAATCCGCCGCCAACCGTCGGCAGGATCACGCAGAGCAGGCCCATATCGTGGAACAGCGGCAGCCAGGTGACGCCGCGGGAATTCTCGGTGACGCCGATGGCGTCGATCATCTGCAGCAGGTTGGTGCCCACCGCGCGGTGCGTGATCTCCACGCCCGCAGGCGTTCTGGTGGAACCGGAGGTGTATTGCAGATAGGCCACGCTGTCGATATTGATATCCGGGCGCACCCAGGTCGCGCCGACGCTGTCCGGAATCGCTTCCACCGCAATGATTCGCGGCCGCTGCGGCGCGGGCAGATGCCGGAAGAAGTTCCGCACGCCGCCGGCCGCGGAGCCCACCGTGAGAATCGCCGCCGGCGTGCAGTCGCCGAGCACCGCGGTGAGCCGATCGGTATGCCCCTGCTCCTCCGGATCGAACAGCGGCACCGCGATATTGCCCGCGTAGACGGCCGCGAAGATGGACACGACATAGTCGAGTCCCTGCGGCGCCAGAATCGCCACCCGGTCGCCCGGTTCGGTCACCTGCTGCAAGCGCGCCGCGACGGCACGCAATCGGACGCCGAACTGCCGCCAGGTCAGCTCGTGGTACTCACCGTCGCGTTCCCGCGAATAGTCGATATAGCGGTAAGCGAGGTCGTCGCCGTTCTCCGCACTGTGTTTGTCGACGAAGTCGATGAGGGTCTTGTCACCGCGGATCTTGATATTGCCCTGGTCATCCAAATAGTCGTCGAAAGTCTCGTCGATCATCGCCTTATCCTTTTGCCAAAGCACGCACTCAGGCCGTGCAGTTACACCGAACACAGGTCGATAACGAAGCGTCGGGAAGGCTAGCAGGTGCGCCGCCTTCCGTCGCTCAGTACCGCCCGAAGGCGATCGCCACGTTGTGCCCTCCGAAACCGAAGGAGTTGTTCACGGCGTAATCGATCCGCCCGGTCCTGGCTTGGCCTTTGACGACGTCGAGGTCGATTTCCGGGTCCTGATTGTCCAAATTCAGTGTGGGCGGCACGATCCCGTCGCGAATGGACAGCACGGTGAGCACCGATTCGAGAGCGCCGACCGCGCCGATCGAATGTCCCAGCGCCGACTTGGGCGCGTACACCGAGGTGTGATCGCCGACCGCCGCCGCGATGGCCTTCGCCTCGGCGGTGTCGCCGATCGGGGTCGCGGTGGCGTGCGCGTTCACGTGCGTGATGTCGCGCTTGGACAGCCCGGCCTTCTCGATCGCCTTGGTCATCGCGCGTGCGGCGCCCTTGCCCTCGAGCTCGGGCGCGACGAGATGGAACGCGTCGGAGGTGATGCCCGCGCCCATGATGCGTGCGTGGATCGTCGCGCCGCGCGCCTTCGCGTGCTCCTCGGTCTCGATCACCATCATCGCGCCCGCCTCACCGAAGACGAACCCGTCGCGGTCCTTGTCGAAGGGGCGCGAGGCGTTCTTCGGGGCGTCGTTGCGGGTGCTCATCGCGCGCATCATGGTGAACGCCGCGATCGGCACGGCCTGGATCGAACCCTCGACGCCACCGGTGACCACCATGTCCGCGTCGCCCATGACGATCATCTGCCAGGCGTTCGCGATCGCCTCGGAGCCGGAGGAGCACGCCGACACCGGCGTCACCACACCCGCCCGCGCGCCCAGTTCCACGCCGACACAGGCGGCCGAACCGTTCGGCATGATCCGCTGGATGGTCAGCGGCGAAACCTTGCGGTAGCCACCGTGTTCCAGCCGGTCCCTGGCGCCGACCAGGTATTCGCTGCCGCCGATGCCGGTACCGATGGACACGCCGAGCCGGTCCTTGTCGACGTCGGGGCTGCCCGCGTTGCGCCACACCTCGCGGCACAGCACGGTCGCCATCTGCTCCACGTAGGACAGGTTGCGCACCTCGTTGCGGGTGAGGCAGTCCGAGGGCGAGACCTTCAGGTGCCCGCCGATGCGTACCGGCAGCTCGAACTGGTCGATGAAGGTGTCCTCCAGGACGTCGATGCCGCTCTCCCCGTTGAGCAGGCCTTTCCAGGTCGAATCGACGTCACCGGCGATCGACGTGGTGGCCGCCAGGCTGGTGACGACCACGTTGGGAAAGCTCCTGTTTTTCGAAGGTACCTGCATGTTCGCTCACTTTCCCTAGCGTGACGACTAAGAAATCTGTCGAGCCGAAAACCCGGTGGAGCAATGGCATTTCGTCTGCGGACGCGCCGGAGAAAACCGGGGCGGCATCCGCGCGGAGCACGCATGAACGCGGGCAGAACGCCCGCCGAGCCTGTCATCAGGGCCGCACGTGATCGGCCGATGAGCATTATCGAGGAGCAGCAGACCGATCATCTTGCTGACACGCGGACCGTACCAGGCGCGCCACCACCGGCGCCGTCCGCTGCCCGTCATCGCGTTGTTCGCCGACGGTGCCGGGCAACTCGAGTAACCTGCTACCCCGGGCACGGGGCGCGAGGTCGGCGCGACCCGGCCACCGAGGCGAGGAAGGACGGTCGGTGACGGGCGCGCGGATGGTCGGGCTGTTCGCCGGGATCGGCGGGCTCGAGCTCGGTCTCGGGCACAACGGCTGGCAGACCGAGCTGCTGTGTGAGATCGACGCCGGCGCGCAAGGCGTGCTGGCCGCGCGGTTTCCCGACGTGCCACTGCATTCCGACATCACCACGCTGCGGGCGATCCCCGCGGGCACCGAGCTGGTCGCGGCCGGGTTCCCCTGCCAGGACCTGTCCCAGGCCGGCCGCACCGCGGGCATCACCGGGAAACGCTCCGGTCTGGTGGACGAGGTGTTCCGGTTGGTGCGGCGCAAACGCGGGCCGCGCTGGCTGTTGATCGAGAACGTGCCGTTCATGCTGCAACTCGGCCGGGGCGCGGCGATGCGGCACATCACGACCGCGTTGGAGGAGCTCGGCTACACCTGGGCATACCGGGTGGTGGACGCGCGGGCGTTCGGCCTGCCACAGCGGCGTCAGCGGGTGCTGATGCTCGCCTCGCGCACCGAGGACCCGCGCGGAGTGCTGTTCGGCGATGACGCCGGGCCGCGCATCGTCGGCGACGCCGAGCACGACCCGTGCGGCTTCTACTGGACCGAAGGCGTACGTGGCCTGGGCTGGGCGGTGAATGCGGTGCCGACGCTCAAGGGCGGCTCGGCCTTGGGGATCGCCAGCCCGCCCGCCGCGGACGTGCCCGGGGTGCGCAAAGGACATCGGTGGAAGCTGGTCGGCAACGCGGTGAGCGTCCGGATGGCCGGCTGGGTGGGCGCGCGGCTCAGCGCCCCGCTGGACCCCATCCCGGGCGATCAGCCGCTACCACCCGGAACACCGTGGCCCACCGCAGCCTGGGGACACAACGGCGTCGCCTACCGCGTGCCGGTCTCCACCTGGCCGGTGCACGAACCCTACGAGGACCTGCGGAACTACCTCACCGACTCCCGTCTCCTGTCCGCCCGCGCCACCGCCGGTTTCCTCCGCCGCACCACCATGGGCACCCTCCGCTTCCCCCCAGGCTTCCTCGACGACGTAGAAAGCCACCTCCACCGCATGGGCGGCTGGGCAGCATGAGGCCACCCGACTCCGACGCCGACACCGAACCGCCCCGCGCGGGAAATCGCACGCCGCGCGGAGAATCGCCGACTGACACGCACGCGGGGAGCGAATTGGTACGCGCGGGGCGTCCGACGACGGACGCGGCGACTAGTGCGCGGATGGCGCGGCAGCGGCGCAGCGGGACCAAGCCGGAGTTGGCTTTGCGCAAAGAATTACATCGGCGGGGGCTGCGGTACTTCGTTGATCGGGCCCCGATCCGCGGGCAGCGGCGGCGAGCCGACCTGGTGTTTCCCCGGCTGCGCGTCGCCGTCTACGTCGACGGCTGTTTCTGGCATCGGTGCCCGCAGCACGCCACCGATCCTCGCAACAACGGCGAGTGGTGGGCCGCGAAGCTGGCCGGGAACGTGGCGCGCGACCGCGCGACGGACACGGCGCTGACCGAAGCGGGCTGGCAGGTCATCCGCGTGTGGGAACACGAGGACGCGGTCGCCGCGGCGGACCGTGTGCAAGCGGCACTGCGCAGCTGAACGCCGGGGCGTCGAGCGCGACGCCACAGCTCCGCGGCATCGTGCCGTCGGCCCTAGGGAGAGTTAGCGGTTGCGGACTCGGACGAGGGTGCGGGGAGCGTGGGCGGCCACGTAGCTCGACGCCACCATTACGGACATCACCGCGAGGGCGGCGGCGGCTGTTGCGTAGCCGATCATGGGAACCTCCTTGGGAACGCTTCCCTGCCCAGAGTGGCTACCGAACCTGACAAGAGCCTGTGTATCGCTTGGCAATGCCGTGTGACAGCCGAGACACGCTGGCCTACCGTTGGTCATCGGTCCAGCGGCAGGCAGGAGAATGGTTCCGTGACTGGTAGCCGGAAGATCGCCGAACGGCGCGTGCGGGTGGCGTCCTTGGTGATCGCGGCGGCGATCCTGATCGCGGGACTCTGTTATTCGTCCTGGGTGCTCGAGTTCTTCCTGAAGCTCGATATCGACCCGGTCAACTCGTTCCTCAGCGAACTGGACGCCGAAGGCAAGCCCTACCGGCAGGTGTTCGCGACCGCCGACAAGATCGTCGGCGCACTGCTGATTCCCGCCGCGATCGGCGGTCTCCTGCTGTTCCCGCGCCGCCGGCTCACCACCGTGGGCTGGATCGCCCTGTTCTGTTTCGGCGCCGCCACCATTGCCGATGTGCTGCTGCCCTTGCGCGACTGCGCGAAGGGCGACACTACGTGCGGCGGGGGCGGCAGCGAGTTGTTCCCGCAGCTGCACCAGCCGCACGCGCTGTCCAGCACCATCGCGGTGACGTCGATCGCGGTCGCGACGTTCGCGTTCAGCTTGGCCGCTTTCCGCTACCACCGCTGGCGGATCCTGCGCGAGTTCGGCCTCGTCGTCCTCGTGCTCGGGTCGGCGGCCACCGTGTGGATGCTGGTTGCCGACAACTTGCCCGGCAACTATGCCTTGGGCATCGCCCAGCGCATCCAGGTCAGCTCGATGTCACTGTGGCTGATCACGCTGGCCGCCGCGGTGATCTTGGAAGGCCGGGAATGGACCGACCCAGACCTCGACGAAGCTACTTCACCGTCAGCTTGATCGTGTGGGTGCCGGTCTTGGCCGGCAACTTGGTGGTGTCGACGAAGAGGATCTCCCCGCTGTCCTGCACGCCGTTCGGCAGCGTCTTCGGCTTCAGCCCGAAGGGCGGCTGCTCGCCGGTGCTCGCGGCCAGGCCGAAGTCGCTGTCGTTGGCGATGTAGAACGTCTTGCCGCCGTCCGTGGTGGCGACGCCCTCGATCTTGTCGTGGCCGAAGAACTTTCCGTTCGCGTCGAGTTCCTTCACCAGGGCGCCGAGATCGAGATTCTTCGGCTTGGCCGCCGGGATGATTCCGGCCTTGGTGAGCGCGGCGACACCCTCGGCGGTGGTGACCGAACCGACCAGCGCCTCCAGCGACTTGCCGTCGACCTGCAGGCCACGCTCCGGGTCATACTGCGCGCCGGGCACTTTCGCGTCCGGACCGACATCGGTAGCGGCCGCGATGTCGACCGTCCACAGCTTCTTGTCGCCCTTCGGCGCCAGATTCCCGTCGCGCTCATCGATCAGAAACGTGGTGGCACTGAGCGCGGTGATCTCCGAGTCGGCGACCTTGGTGCTCTTCGGGTTCTCCAGCGGGACCACGAATTCCTTCAGCGCCTTCGTCTTCAGATCGACGGTGACGATGCGGGTCAGCGGAATCTCCTTCGCGGAACCGCTGAGGCCGGGAGTGTTGAGCGCGCTCTGCATCAGGCCGACAAGGGTGCTGCCGTCAGGGGTGACCGTCAGACCCTCCATGCCCTGGTTCGGCGTGCGCAGCGAAAGCTCCTTGGGCAGACCGGAACCCGGAGCGAGGCGTTCGATCTCGGTCCCCTTGGCGTCGAAATGCACCAGGAACGGACCGTATTCGTCGGACACCCAGAAGGTGCCGTCGGGCAGTGCGACCAGGCCCTCCGGATCGAGGCCGTGGTCGGTGGGCGGCAAGACGTTTCCGGCGAGATCCTTGATCGTCTCGCCGGTGCTCGCGGCCACATCGACCTGACCGTTGAACGGTACGCCGGCCTTGGTGCGCAGCTCGATCGTGGATTGCAGCACCGCGCGCGTGCCCACCAACTTGAATCGGCCGATCTTCGGCACGAAAGCCGGTGTCGGCGAGAGTTTCTCGTTCTTGCCGGGACCGTCCACATTCGGCCCGCGGTCGGTCAGCCCGTAGAACTCGTCCGGGCTGCCCGGCACCGGCGTCCACGCCGAACCGAACCCGCTGCCCTGCACCGTCGTTCCGCCGAATTCGCCGAGCACCGGAATGTCGGTGGTGTACAGGCGAACCGCGTCGGTGGTGGTCACCTCGAAGGTGTCGTCACCGGTGTAGCCGGGGTCCGGCGTGTACACGAGCGCACCGTCGACGCGGCGGCTGAGTGTGCCGTGCGCCGGGTCGGCGAGTCCGACGGCGGCACTGCCCCCTGTCTTGGCGAGCAGGTCATCCAGCGAGATCACCAGCGGCTGCCCGGCGGCCGCGGTGAAATCCACCCCGCTGTCGGAACTGGAGCAGCTTGCGGCCAGCACACCGGCACAGAGAACGGCAACGGCGGTGACGCGAGGACGAGATCGATCTTTCACCCGGAATGCCTACCGCGCCGATCCGAAATCTGGACGACGCGCGGGTGACAACTCGGTGCCGGTTTCCGCTCGGCTAACCCCGGAAAAAGCCGATGACCGTGCCGATCGCACCGTGCGATGCTGTCGCCATGACTGCTCGCGTGAACATCGCCTCCGGCTCCGAATTCGAAGATCTCGTCGGCTACAGCCGCGCCGTCCGGATCGGCAACACTGTCGCGGTGAGTGGCACCACGGCCTCGGTCACCGGCGGCACCGCGGTCGGCGGTGACGATATCGGCGAACAGACGCGCGAGGTGCTGCGCCGTATCACCACCGCCCTCACCGAGGCGGGCGCGAGCCTGTCCGACGTGGTGCGCACCCGCATCTTCGTCACCGATATCTCCCGCTGGGCCGAGGTCGGCAAGGTGCACGCCGAGGTGTTCGGCGAGATCCGTCCCGCCACCTCGATGTACGAGATCAGCGCGCTGATCACGCCCGCACTGCTGGTCGAGATCGAGGCGGACGCGATCATCGGCGGGTAGCCGGGCGCTTTTTCGGCGGGCCGCGAGCGCGGTCGCTAGGGTCGCAACTGTGACCAGCGACGCTGAGCAATCCCCAGTTTCACTCGACATACTCGCCGAGGCGACCGACCGTCTCCTCGACACCATCCGCAAGTTGAGCGACGACGACCTGACCGGTCCGTCGCTGCTGCCGGGCTGGACCCGCGGCCATGTGCTCGCCCATCTCGCGCGCAATGCCGACAGCGTGCTCAACCTGCTGCTGTGGGCGCACACCGGGGTGGAGATCCCGCAGTACGCCAGCATGTTCCTGCGCGACTTCGATATCGAGGCCGGCGCGCCGCGACCGCTGGACGCGCAGCTCGCCGACAACGAGGCCGCGGCGAAACGCTGGGCGGCGGTAGCGAATTCACTGACCGATGCGGCCTGGCACGCCGAAGTCCGTACCCGGCAGGGCCGTCCGATTCCGGCGACCGAGGTGCGCTGGATGCGCCTGCAGGAAGTGGAGATTCACCACGTCGACCTCAATGCCGGGTTCTCACCCGCCGATTGGCCCGCCTCGTTCGTCGCGCGCATCCTGGCGCAGGCCACGGTCGACATGAACCGGCTCACCGCCGCGGCGGCCACACCCACGCCCGCGTTCGAGATCCGCTCCACCGACACCGACTTCGTCGGCTTGGTCGGCACCGGCACTCCGTCGGGCACCATCGCCGGCACTGCCGCCGCGCTGGCCGCCTGGCTGCTCGGCCGCTCCTCGGGCGAAGAGCTGACCGGCGAGCTGCCGGCCCTGCCGGACTGGAAGTAGCTGCTGGACAAGCAATCCCCAGGTAATGGCGGCAGCTCGACCGATCCTGCCACCGTTACCTGGTGATCTTGTGATCAGGCCCGATGGAAATGCTCCACTGCCTCTTGCACACGCAGTCCCGCCGCGAAGTCCGCGAGGGTCGAGGCTTCGCCGCGGATGGCGGCGGCGAACGCGGACAGCCGCGTGTGCTCGGTGCCGCGTGGACCGTCGAGGGCGTGCTCCTGCCATGCGGTGCCGGTGCTGACCTCGAGACGGGACCAGTCCGTGAGCCGATAGGAACGCTTGGTGCCGTAGAGGATCCACTCGTAGGTTTCCGGCGCGGCCGCGACCAATCCGGTGATCGTGACCGGGACCGCACCCGCGGTGTACAGCCCGTGCGCGCTGAGTTCGGCGTCCGCACCGTAGGCGATGCGGGTATGCGCCGGTGTCAGCGGGCCCAGCAGCCGGTCGGTCAGGAAGAGAAAGTGCGAACCGACCTCGCGCAGTAGTCCGCCCTGATCGCGACCCGCGACCCAGCGAGCGTCCCGCTGGAAGGCGCGCGGCCATTCCGGGAACGTGAAACGCATATCCACAGCGACGATTTCACCCGCTTCGCCGTCGTGCACGGCTCGCGTCACCGCAACAGCCGCCGCGCGATCGGACAACGTGAAATTGAGCGCGTTCACCGCACCGGTTTCCGCCGCGACCCGCACCATGTCCGCGCCGTCGGCGAGCCGCGCCGCGAGCGGCTTCTCCGAGAACACCGCCTTGCCGGCGTTCATGGCCGAAATCGCATAGGACGCATGCGTATTCGGCGGGGCCGCGATATAGATCGCGGCAAGCCGTTCATCCTGAACCAGCGCCTCGGGATCACGTCCGACCGCGAGATCGGGATACTGCGCGCGAATCCGTTCGACCGTCGCCGCGTCGGGATCGGCCGCCGCGACGACGTCGAACTCCGGATGCCGGTGCGCCACTTCGAGCATCTCGGTGCCCATCACGCCGAGACCGATGATGCCCAGGCGGATGCGGGAATTGTTGACCATCTCGCCAGCCTGGACGGCATTCTCGGCCGGGGCAAGCGGGGGCGGGACGGGAAAATAAAGTTCAGCGCGTCGGTTACATCGGTCAGCGGAAAGTCTCGTACAGTCGCGCGTCGACCAGGATGCCGAAGTGGCCGGTGATGAACTCGTTGCATTCGGCGTGCGGATGGGTCTGGGTGGCATCCATTTCCGGGTGCGGACCCGCGTAGGCGTGCCGCTGACTCGACTGCCGGTAGGGGCCGATCCCCGGGTTGCGGCCGATCGAAATACCGATGCAGTCCGCCTCCACCGTGAAGAAGCCGTCGCCGCCGGGACAGAAGCCCGTCGCGCCGGTCAACGTGCGATCGAGCGTGCAGTCTCGCGGTTCCGCGGCCGCGGGACCAGCGGTGACGATGGCCGAGGCCACCGCTGCCGCGAGCAAGGTGGACCCACTGATGAAACGAACCCAGCTGCCTGTCATTCGAATCTCCTTTTCTACGGTTACCGCGTCAACCTGGCGAAGCCCCGCCTTCGATATTTCGAGAGCGGGGCTTTGCTGGATGAGCGATGGGGGTGTTCAGACGGCGGCTCCCAAACCTGCGGCGATCAGCGCGGGGATCATGTACATCAGCGGGAACGGAATGTGCGCGTAGGCGCGGGCTTTGATGTTGGTGATCACCGCTCCACCGAAGTAGAGCACGATCCCGATAGTAGCGGCGATTCCGATCACAGGAAAGAACAATCCGGCGACAAGTCCCACGGCGCCAGCGGCTTTGGCGATGCCCAACCAGGTCCACCACGCCTGCGGCACGCCGTATTGCACCAGCGGATCCACCACCCAGGCGGCACGGAAGAAGATCGACGCGGCCGAGAAACCCACCCAGGCGGCGGCCAGAATCGTGACGATGACATAAGCGGCATGCATTGGTTCGTGCTCCTCGTGCGGTGTTCAAGGTGGGACACCGAGTAGACGAAGCACGGGAACCAGGTGTGACATGCCGCCCGAATCGTCAGTGCGCGGACCTCACGCTTCCCCGCTGAAGTCGCGGCGGACGAAATTGGGACGGATGTCGAGATCGGGCGGGTCGTAATAGCGGTGGAAAGTCGGGGTCAGGCCGGAAGAGAGCGGTGGGTTGATCCAACTCCAGTCGGTGGGACAGGCGCGGCCCGCGGACTTCTCCCGTTCGACGTGATCGCAGAACTGTTTCGCCACCGTGTGATGGTCGACCACATACACGCCCGCCTTGCGGAAGCTGTAGAGGACCGCGCGGTTGAGCTCGACGAGGGCCAGATCGCGCCACAGGTTGCGCTCGGATCTGGTGTCCAGGCACATCATTTCGGCGATGAGCGGCAGCATGTTGTACCGCGTGGTGTCGCTGAGGTTGCGCGCGCCGATCTCCGCGCCCAGGTACCAACCGTTGAACGGGGCGAACGGATAAGTGACACCGCCGATTTCGAGGTTCATGTTGGAGACGGCGGGGACCGCGTGCCAGCGCAGGCCGAGGCCGGCGAACCACTCGAACTCCGGATGCTCCAGCTTGACCTCGCGCGCCAGTTCGGGCGGGACGTCGAACCAGCGGATCGGTTCGTCGGGCGTGCTGATCAGAAGCGGAAGAATGTCGAAAGGTGTTCGCGCGCCGCGCCACCCGAGTTTCATCGCGAACTCGGTGAGCGCGATGTTGGCGGCGTCACCGGTGACGGTGCCGTCGCCGTTGCGGTACCCCGCGTACCGGATGAGCTGCGGGCTGACGATGCGGAACTCCCGCCCGTCGGCCTGGCGTGGTGGGCCGACGGTGATCATCGACTGAATGGCGCCGCCGTTGGTGGCGACCCGCAGATGCTCCCAGCAGACCTCGGCCAGGTCGCGCGCGGATCGCACCTGCCGGGCGTCGAGCAATTTCAGTGAGCGCCAATGCTTTCGGCCGACACAGCGGGCGTGGTTACGCCACGCGAGCTTGGCTCCGATCAGGATTTCCTCGGCGGTTTGCAGATAGCAACCGGTCTGTTCCAGGTGATGCAGCACGGTGCGACGGCGCTGCGCCGGTAGGTGCGCCAGCTCGGGCATGCGGAAGAATTCGTCGCACTCACGGAGTCTGCGTTTCAGATCGTTGCTGAAAGGCTTTGTGTCAGCGGTGGTTTCGAGCGGTGACGCGGGTAACACAGGGTTCACGGTTTTCTCCGGTCGGGCATAGGTACTGCGGTGAGACAGACAATTTCGAGCAGGAGAATTTCGCGCAGGCGCGCAGCCGATACCGCCTACCGGGGCGGCCCGCGCAGACGGGCCGGCGCGCCGATGCCGCGAAATAGCTTCAGCCGCACAGCCACACCCATGTTCGTCCTCATTCATGCCCGGAAAAGGCCCGGACAGTAGCGTACGGCGGGTGTGCTGGCAGTGTGCCCGGATTTGCTCGATTCACCACGTCGGCCCAAGTCGGCGATGATTGGACGCTGTCGAGCGTTATTGACAGGGTGATCTAGACAACACCAGCGCTCGGCTCCGCTGACCTGATGCGGCGACCGCACCGGCGCAGTGCACCTCGGCTATGGGCAAAGACGCTGGCAGTACCGCCACATTCGGCACAGCCGCATAAACGTGGCCCTGGTCACACATTATGGCCAACCGCTATGGCTGCCGCGGCGAACCGGGCGTTTCTGGCAGGATGGATCGCATGCTGTCTCGGCGTGGGGTGCGGCGCTGGGTGTCCAGCGTCATGGTCAGCGTGGCACTGGTTTCGGGTGCCGCGACGTTCGGCGCTCCGCAGGTGGCGGCCGAACCCGGGGACCCCCAGCAGCCCAGTACCGGTTCTTCCGATGGCCCGGCTCCGGCCCCGGCCACGACGGAACGACCCGCCAGGCCGCGGATCGACCGGATCGAGCCGATCGACGACCGGTGGCTGCGGGTGTTCGTCGCCTCCCCCGCCATGAGCCGCACCGTCGAGGTGCAGGTGCTGCTGCCGCGGGACACCTCGCACCCGCGGCCCACCATCTACATGCTCGACGGTCGCGAGGCGAACCCGACCACCAACAACTGGACCGAAAAGGGCCACGCCGACAAGTTCTTCGAGGACAAAGACGTCAACGTCGTGCTCACCGTCGGCGGCCCCGCCAGCTTCTACACCGATTGGCAGCAACCGGATCCGGTGCTCGGCACCAACAAGTGGGAGACCTTCCTGACCCGCGAGCTGCCGCCGCTGATCGACGCGAAATTCCGAGGCAACGGGCGCAATGCGGTGATGGGTGTCTCGATGGGCGCCGAAGCGGCGATGATGCTGGCGTTCCGGCAGCCGCAGCTGTACACGGCGGTCGCGGCGCACAGCGGCTGCTTCTCGATGGGCACCGATCTCGGTCAGGCTCAAGCCAGGGCGGTCGTCGCCACCTATAAAGGCGAGCCGGACAACATGTTCGGCGCGCAGGACGACCCCGCCTGGCTCGACCACGACGTCACGCTGCACGCGGAAGCGTTGCGCGGCAAGACGATCTACATGTCCGTGGGCAGCGGCCTACCCGGCATCCACGACGTACCGGGCGAGCCCGACGTCGACCTGCCCACCGCGATCACCTTCGGCGGTCCGCTGGAGGCGGCGACCAACGTCTGCACCCGCCGCCTCACCGATCGGCTGCGCGGTCTCGATATCCCGGTGACCGCGCACTTCCGGGCGACCGGCACCCACGCGTGGCCCTACTGGGCCGACGAGTTGGTGCGGTCGTGGCCGGTCATCTCGGGCGCGCTCGGGGTCTAGCCCAGGAAGCGCGCCACCACCGCGGGATCGGTGGCGAAGGCGAGGAACAGATCGTTCTCGTGCGGATCGCCGGTGGTGACCCGCACACCATCGGTGCCGTAGGGACGCACCAGCACACCCGCCTCCGCGCTCGCCTCGCCGTATTCGGCGCTGCGCGCGCCGAGCGGCAACCACACGAAGTTCGTTTCACTCGGCGGCACCTGGTAGCCGGCGGCGAGCAGGGCCTCGCGCATCCGATTCCGTTCGAGCACCAGCGCCTCGGTGCGGTCCAGCAATTCGTGCCGCGCCTCCAGCGAGGCGATCGCCGCCGCCTGCGCGAGCCGGTTCACGCTGAACGGGATGTGCACCTTGTTCAGCGCCGTGATCACGGCCGGATCGCCCACCGCGTAGCCCACGCGCAGGCCGGCGAGCCCGTACGCCTTCGAGAAGGTCCGCAGCACAAGGACATTCGGCCGGGTGCGGCCCAGCTCGATGCCGTTCGGGTAATCCTGCGGCGCGAGCCGCATGTACTCGAAATACGCCTCGTCGAGCACGATCAGGATGTGGGCGGGCACCGAATCGAGAAAGCGGGTCAGTGCGGCCTGGCCGACCGCGGTACCGGTCGGGTTGTTCGGGTTGCAGACGAAGATGAGTTTGGTGCGCTCGGTGATCGCCGCGTGCAGCGCGTCCAGATCGTGCACCAGGTCCGGGGTGAGCGGCACCTGCACGGCGGTCGCGTTGCCCACCTTGGTGACGATCGGATACGCCTCGAACGAGCGCCAGGCGAACAGCACCTCGTCGGTCGGGGTGTCGCAGGTGATCTGCACCAGTTCCTGGCACAGCGCCACGCTGCCGCAGCCGACCGCGATGTTGGCCTGCTCGACACCCAGGAAATCGGCGAGCGCCGCCCGCAATTCGACGGCCTGGTTGTCGGGGTACCGGTTGGCCAGCTCGGCCGCCTCCGCGATGGCCTTGGCCGCCGAAGGCAGCGGGCCGAAGGTGGTTTCGTTGCTGGCGAGCTTGACCGCGCCGGGGTGGCTGCGGCCTGGGACATACGCCGGAATCGCATCGAGGTCCGGCCGGGTTGACGCTGTCACCCCCCAACCATATGTCGCGAAGTCATGGGATCTTCTGGGTATCACGCACAAAGCCGGGCTTGCGTACCGAAAAATATGCGGCCGATAGGCTCTCAGCAGCAATTTCTACCGCAGAGCACGAAGTCGCCCTACCCTGGTTTCATGTCGGGCACTTACAACGACCTTGCCCCCTTACGCGGTGACGAGCCGGCACCCGAGCACCGAGCCGCGCCCGCGCATCCGTCCACCGACACCCAGGTGCCCATCATCGTGGTGGAGCCCGAAGGCAACGCGCGCGGCGGCATCGTGATGCTGCACGAGTCCCGCGAGTTCACCGGCGCGCTGCTCGCCCTGATGAGCGCCCTGGCCTCCGAAGGCTGGACCGTGGTGGCGCCCAACCTCTTTCACCGGACCGGGCACGAACCGGCGCAGGAGGTGTTCGGCGACGAGCTCTTCGACGACTTCGACGCCTGCTTCGACTGGCTGACCCGGCGCGGTGTCTTCCCCGACACCATCGGCGTGCTCGGCTTCGACACCGCCGGCACCGCCGCGTTCCTCGTCGCCACCAACCGCCCGGTCGGCGCCGCCGTCAGCGTCGCCGCGCCCGGCATCGTCGAGCCGCTCACCGAACAGGCCGACGCTCTGGTCCGGGTAGCTCCGAGCCTGCAAGCCCCGTGGCTCGGGCTGTTCGGCGCCGACGACCCGGCCACGCCGCCCGCCGAGGTCGAACGACTCCGCGACGCGACCGGCCGGGCCGCCGTCGCCAGCCTGGTCGTCAGCTATCCGGGACTGCGGCACCGGGCCGACCATCCCGACGTCGAAGACGACAGCACCCTGGTCGATTCACAGACCCGTATTTTCGACTGGTTCGACAGCAACTTACGCTGATAACCAGCCGTTTTGCGATCTGGACAGCAGCTCCTGTAACCTTCATGCTCGGCGGTTCGAAAGGACCGGTGCCCTCGAAGAGAAGGCTCCAGGAGGCGTGCCAGAGCGGCCGAATGGGACTCACTGCTAATGAGTTGTCCCTTCACGGGGACCGGAGGTTCAAATCCTCTCGCCTCCGCCACACCCGGGTAACCGGGTACACAACTGAATACCCATGCGGCTGTAGCTCAACGGATAGAGCATCTGACTACGGATCAGAAGGTTAGGGGTTCGAATCCCTTCAGCCGCACAATTCAGAACAGCCTCTCCGCACGGAGGGGCTGTTCTGTTGTCTGGGTGACGATGTGCGCTGGTGGCCCGAGTCGCGCAGTATGCGGGATTTCAAGGCGCTCGACTCGGCGGGGTTGCCCTCGCTGCTTAGGTTTCGGGGGGCCGTAGTCGGAGGCCGGTTGTGTAGTCGCGAGAAGTGCTGAGGACGAGGGCTTTTCGTCTCACGCTTTGCGCGGATAGGCCGTTGGTAGCTGAAACCCGCGTCGAAGCCCTACCCGTTCACCCCGCCCGATAGAACACGTTTCAGATAGCGTGCGGGGCGGATACGGCGCAGCCGTAGGTCTGTGCAGAACTGGGAGATGAGGGGGCACTTCCGTGGTCAGAGCTTTTTCGAGCATGCGCCGGTTCGGGCTCGGCGCTGCGGTCGCCGCGGCGGTCACCGTGCTTGCCGCGCCCACTGCTGCCGCGGCCGAAGCCCGGCTGACGATGACCTCCGACAACGGCACCTACTCCGTGTGGTCGACCTATGCGTTGACGATCACCGTCGAACCGCCGATGGAAGGGACGGCCACTTTCTGCTACAACGTCGATCGCATCATCAACTGCCTGAAGCCGGTCGCGGCGACGAACGGCACCGCGACCGTGCAATGGATGCCGGTCAAGCAGGGCACGTATGAACTCGAAGCCAAGTACGTCTATACCGATCCAAAGGGCCCGAACGGGAGTTACGGACTGCGCGACTACAAGACGATCAAGGTCTATTGCCCGGGGCATCAAGGGCAGTCGTGGGATTGCTCCCGGCGTCCCTGAACTCGCCTTCGTCGACCTTCAAGACGCGAAACAGGCCCCTTCCTGGCGAGGGCTGTTCTGCGTCCGGGCAGTTGGCGCGGGTAACGAGGGCTTACCGTCCGCCGATCTTCGGACAATCGGAATGTTCGGGACTGCATCGGGAGGAGCGGGATGAAGAACTTGTTGCGTGGAGTGGCCGGGGCCGTCGCGGCGGTGGGGCTCGGGGCGGGGATGTCGATGGTGGGCGGCGGTGTGGCGGGTGCGGCGCCGGAAGGTTGCGGAGTTGATCGTGGCGTGACGGCCGCGACATCGCACTGTGCGGGCGGGGACGGGGTACATCGGGCCGGAGTGCGATGCGTGGGCATCATGCCGTTGATCGCAGGTCCTGTGACGATTCCATTCCCCGGGCAATGGTCGGCACCGGGACCGACGGTGTCACCCGGCACCCCGTCGACCGCCTCGTGCGCGGGCGCGCCGATGGAGTTCGGCATCGTGATCGACGCGTGGGGCGATTGCGGGACGCCGCATCCGCAGTGGAGCCACTACATCGACTGGCGGCGTTGCTGAACCCCGCCCCTCGAAACGATGTGCGGGACGGGGCTTTTCGAGTGACTATTCGGGCCAGGTGCCGGTGAGGGACTGATAGCCGGTGGCGCCCGCGCGATCGATGGCCGCTTTGACCAAGCCGAAGATCGCGCCTTGCAGGGCGGCGGCGAGCAGCACTTCACGCCAGGTGCGGTTGCGCGCGGTGGCGGTGGGAGCTTGATCCTCGCCGCTCACGGCACGCCACACCCGAATGAACGCCGCGTTGGCCGCGAGTCCACCGACGATGCTCACCAGCATGCCGAGCGGCTTGTAGAGAGTTTTCACGCCTGCCGCCTCCGCACGATCCACCACACCAGCACGGCCGCGAACGCCGCCGCCACGGCGAGCGGAACGGGCTGACGGCGGGCGAAGCCGGCCGCCTGTTTGCCACCGGTCACCACGGAATCGGGTGTCGCGGCCTCGGCCCGGTCCGCCAATCGGCGGGCCTCGTTCTTGGCCTGGTCCGCGGCGATTCCGGCGACCTCCTTCGCCTCCGTAGCCTTACGGGACACGAGTTCCTCTGCCTGCGCGGTCTTTTCGGCCGCGGTGGTCTTCGCGTTGTCGGCCACCGAAGCCGCCTTCGCGCGGGCGTTGTCGGCGGTATCGTGCAGCTTGTCCTTGGCCCGCGCCTTGACGTCGAGTTTGTCGGTGAGCTCTGAAACCGTTTGGCCCAGTTGCTCTCTCGTCTCGTCGCGGTCCTGGCGCAATGCTTCCTCGTCGATCGGCCCGCTCACGATCGGATCCTCGGCCTTGGCGCGTTTCGAGTCGCTCATGAGTGGCTCCCGTGCTTGATGGTTTCGATGTCCTGTTTGACGCCCGCGGCGGCTTCCTGCGGCACCGGCGGAACCGCGCGCTCGACGTCCTTCTTGCCGAGCACCGCGAACAGCGCGGCCGCGATCAGCAGCACCGCGCCGACGATCAACGCGGCCGCCCACCCGGGCAGCGGAATCGCCAACGCGAAAACGGCCGCCGCGACCAACGCGGCACCGCCGTACAGGCCGAGCAACGCGCCGACCCCGGCAAGCCCGGCGCCCCGGCCGATCAACTTGCCCTTCTGCTGCACCTCCAGCCGGGCGAGCTGAATCTCGTCCCGCACCAGCCTGCTCACCTGCTCGGTGGCGTCGTTGACCAGCTCTGCCACGGACCGGGTGTCACCCGGCGCTCCGGTATGCGTTTCTGTCATGGTGAGACCTCCCAGTCGACGGCCGGGTACCCGGCGTATCGGGAGGCAAACTCGAATGGCTACGGACGACGTGCAGGCGGCTTCCTAGCGGGCCTGGCAGCTACCGACCGGCGCGGTGGGCTGATCCGCGTATCGAAGTGCGTACTCGCCAGCCGCCGTTCCGCCACGCCCACCAGGTCGAGAACGTCGTGCGCGAGGTAGCCGGTGGTCCCCGATCAGCCCGCATCGCTTCGCCCAGAAAGTATGAGATCTAACCTTTGACAGCGAAGCTTCTCATCAAAGGTTAGTTCCTAAGGTTTGATGAGAGCTCGGCTCGTCAAAGGATCGGGAGTATCACGCAGAGGGCGGAGCGGGGTTGCGGCGCTCGTCGAAACGACGTTGTTCCACCGCGTCGGCGAAGTCGGAGTGCGCGGAAACAACCAGGTAGTCGGTCGAATCCGTCAGCCAGACGTCGGCGAAGTAGCTGGACCGGGACCAAGCGACGACGGCGACGGCTAGGGCAATGGGGAAGCAGCCGGGGATGACCGCGAAGGCGAGGGGGACGGAGAGCTGGTCGAGGTGGAGGAGGCGAGCGGCGGCAATCGCGGCGAAGGTGAGGACGACAGCGAGCACAGCCAGCACGGCGAACCGCCGGAATCTACTGACCTCGTATAGGCAGTATTCGCACGCCGGACATGCGAATCGAAGCAGAGCGTCCGGCCCGCGCGACTCGCGGGGCTGCCAGGGCCAGCGCATGGATCGCAGGAAGGAGCGGGCAGTCGGCAGTTCGGAGCCTGGGCCGCTGGAACGCACTGTGCAGGAACGCGTTTCGACAGCGGGTAGGCCGTGCTCACTGCACAGGTCGGGCAGACTTTCGGCCAGGATCAGTTCGAGGGGTGCGGACGTGAGAACCGGAGCCCACTGCGGATTCACCTCTGTCGCGAAGAGCACTCGCCGCCGACCGCTCACTGCGGCCAGACCTTGAACGCGTCGCGCATGAACTCCCCCTTGGTGGCGCGCCGCACCTTCGGGTGGCTGAACGTGCGGCGGGGCCTCTGAGCGGAGACGGAGGGATTTGAACCCCCGGTCGCTCTCGCGACGCTCGCTTTCAAGGCGAGTGCATTCGGCCGCTCTGCCACGTCTCCAGGATCACGATGGTAGCGGACGGGTCAGAGGGGGCGCGTTCCGATTTCCTGATCGACGCGGGCGAAGACCTCGGCGATGACCTCTAGCTGGTGCGGGGTGAGCAGGTCGACGAAATCGCGGCGGACGGCGTCGACGTGGCCGGGAGCGGCGGCTTCGAGGCGGCGCATGCCTTCGTCGGTCAGTTCGGCGAGCACGCCGCGGCCGTCCTCGAGGCAGGTGTTGCGGCGCACCATCCGCTCGGCTTCCAGCCGCCGAATCTGGTGGGTGAGGCGGCTGCGGGAGGAAAGCACGCCGTCGGCCAGTTCGCTCATCCGCAGGGATCGGCCGGGCGCTTCGGACAGCAGGACGAGGATGCGATACTCGGCGACGCTCAGGTCGCTGTCCCGTTGCAATTGCCGGTTCAGCGCGGTCATCAGGCGCTGATGTCCGTCCATATAAGCCCGCCAGGCTCGTTGCTGCGCCGGGGTGAGCCACCTCGGTTCGGCCGCAACGGGACTGCTCGATTCGGGGTGCACGGTGCTCATTCTAAGCCGGGCGAACTGGGGAGATCCCTGGTGCGAGAAAGCCATACCGGACTACCGACGGAGTAGGTCTGCAGGCCGTTCGCCACAGCAAGATTTTGTGCCATCGCACAGATCGAAGCGCGAGGTTTGCGGTGCGGCGACCGGGGCCGCCGCCCGCGCGGGCGGGTACAGGGGCAGTATGGGTCTCGTGCATGCGATCAAGCTGAACGGTTTCGGCGGACCCGAGGTGATGGAGTGGGCCGAGGCGCCGGATCCGGTGCCCGGCCCCGGCGAAGTGCTGATCGAGGTGACGGCGGCCGGCGTGAACCGCGCCGATCTGCTCCAGCGCCAAGGGCACTACCCGCCGCCGCCGGGCGCGAGCGAGGTGCTCGGGCTCGAATGTTCCGGTGTCATCGCCGAACTCGGCGCCGGTGTGCACGACTGGCAGGTCGGCGACCGGGTGTGCGCGCTGCTGTCCGGTGGCGGGTATGCCGAGAAAGTGGTTGCGCCGGCGGCGCAATTGCTGCCGGTCCCCGAAGGGTTGGATCTCGGCGCGGCCGCGGGACTGCCCGAGGTGGCGGCGACCGTGTGGTCGAACCTGGTCATGACGGCGGGCTTGCAGGCCGGTCAACTGCTGTTGATCCACGGCGGTGGCAGCGGCATCGGCACCCATGCGATCCAGGTGGCCCGCGGCCTGGGCGCGCGCGTCGCGGTGACGGCCGGCTCGGCCGAGAAGCTGCGCCGATGCCAGGAACTCGGCGCGGACCTGCTGATCAACTACCGCGACGACGATTTCGTCGCCGCCGTGCGCGCGGACGGGTCGGGCGCCGACGTCATCCTGGATCTGATGGGCGCGGCCTACCTGTCCCGCAATGTGGAGGCGCTGGCGAACTTCGGCCATCTCGTGGTGATCGGGATGCAGGGCGGCGCGACCGGCGAGCTGAATCTCGGTGCGCTGCTACGGAAATGGGGCAGCGTGCACGCGACGAACCTGCGGAACCGGCCGGCCACCGGCGTCGGCAGCAAAGCGGCGGTCATCGCCGAGGTGCGGCGGCACCTGTGGCCGCTGGTCGCCGACGGCAGCGTCGTCCCCGTCATCGACGCCGAGGTGCCGGTCGCCGAAGCGGGCGAGGCACATCGGCTGCTGGAATCCGGCGACGCGTTCGGCAAGGTCACCTTGCAGATCCGCAAACCCTGACTCCCGCGCGCGAATTGTCGCGCCGCGCGCGGATTCGTCGGCGAATACGCGCGCGGCGTGCGAACACGTGCGCGACAGGCGAACACGTGCGCGGCGGGCAGATACGTGTGCGGCAGGCGAATATGTGCGCAGCAGGCAAATGCGTGCACGGCAGGCGAACACGTGCGCGACAGGAAATCACTTGCACGGCAGGCGAATTTGCACGCGGGCAGGCGAGTACGTGCACGGCGAGCAAATGCGCGCGCAACACGCGAGCACCTGCACGGCGAGCAAATACGTGCACAACAGGCAATTACGTGCACAGCAAGCGAACACGTGCGCGACGAGAGATCACCTGCGCGGCAGGCTAATTCGCGCGCGGCGCACAACACCTCGCGGTCTCACTCCAACGCGACGAGCGCCCGTCCCAGCTGATCGATCTCGAATTTGGTGGTGTAGGGCGCGAGACCGATGGTTACCGCCCCACCTTCGTCGTTCACGCCGAGCGCGTCGAGCAGCCTGCTGCCGCCGTGTACCCCGCTGACCGTGCCGATCCGGTTGTCGGCCAGCTTGGCGGCCACCTTCTCGGCCTGCATGCCCGCGAGAGTGAAACTGACGGTGGGGATTCGGGTGGAGGCGCGGCCGATGACGGTCAGGCCGGGGATCTTCTCCAGCACATCCATCAAATGCTCGAACAGCTGATCGTGGTAGTCCTGCAGCGACGTGATCGACATTTCCAGGCGCTGGCGCCTGCTGCCGCGCGCCCGCTCGTCCAGGCCGGCCAGGAAGTCGATCGAGGTGGTGAGCCCGGCGAGCAGGGCGTACTGATGCCCACCGACCTCGAGCCGCTCGGCGCCCTTCGCGTAGGGGTTCAACGACATCGACGGAATCCGGTCCAGGAAGGCCGGGTCGCGGAAGACCAGCGCGCCGATCTGCGGGCCGCCCCAGGCGGGGGCGCTGAGCGCGACCACGTCGGCGTTGAGTTCGTCGATGTCGATGAGCGCATAGGGTGCCGCGCCGAACGCGTCGGCGACGAGCAGCCCACCCACCTCGTGCACCCGGTCGGCGGCCACCCGGACCGCGGGCGCGGAGCCGACGATCGGCGAGGCGGCGGTGAGCGCGACCAGTCGCGCGGTGGGGCCGATCAATTCCTCGAACTGCCAGGAGGGCATCTCGCAGGTTTCGATCTCCACCTCGGCCCAGCGCACGTGCGCGCCGTAACGATTGGCGATGCGCAGCCAGGGGGCGACATTCGCTTCGTCGTCCAGCCGGGACAGCACGATGCCGGTGCCCAGCCCGAGCCGCGAGCTCAGCGATTCGGCCAGCCAGGCCAGCAGGACCGCGCGGTCGGGGCCCAGCACGACGCCCGCCGGATCGCCGCCGACCAGATCGGCCACCGCCTCGCGCGCCGCGTCCAGGATGGCGGCGCTGCGCACCGCCGCGCCGTTGCGGCCGATATGCGAAAAAGAGGACGTTCGGAAACCCGTTGAGACCGCGCGGGATACCGCATCGGGCACCAGCATGCCCGCCTGCGGGTCGAGATGAATCCAGCCGTCGCCGAGGGACGGTATCAGGCCCCGAACCCTCGCGACGTCGTAAGTCATGTTGGCCACTCTAAGGGCAGCGGGCGAGCCTGTGTAACCGTGTTCCCCTCCGCTTCCGCACGGGGGCACAGCGACCTGGGACTCAGCATGGCAACCGACTTTCAGCAAATCCGAACCACACGACCCGAACAGAATAGAACGCCGCCGCGTCGCCAGGGCGGGGACCGGGCACACCGGTGCGACAGCTCGTCGCGCCGCCGCGCGCGACTCTCAGCGCAGCCCCTTTAGCGCGTTCGGCGGCAACGCGACATGATAGGGACCATGACGCAATCGGATGAGTCACCGGACCACATCGTCGTCGTCGGACCGGACGGCCGCCCGTTGGTCATCCCGGCGGAGGCCGCATCGGACGCGCCCTTCACCGCGCAGGTGGTGACCGACGAGGACAAGAAGGGCGAGTCGGACGATCGCGACGACGCGGGCGAATCGCTGGCCGACATGGTCGAGCAGCCCGCGAAGGTCATGCGGATCGGCACGATGATCAAGCAACTGCTCGAAGAGGTGCGCGCCGCTCCGCTCGACGACGCGAGCCGCAGCAGGCTCAAGGACATCCACAAGTCGTCGGTGCGCGAGCTGGAGCAGGGCCTGGCTCCGGAACTGCGCGACGAACTCGAGCGGCTCACGCTGCCGTTCACCGACGACGCCATTCCGTCGGACGCGGAGCTGCGGATCGCCCAGGCCCAGTTGGTCGGCTGGCTGGAAGGGCTGTTCCACGGTATCCAGACGGCGCTGTTCGCCCAGCAGATGGCCGCCCGAGCCCAGCTCGAGCAGATGCGCCAGGGCGCGCTACCGCCCGGCATCCACGCGGCGGACCCGCGCGGCGGGCCGGCGAATCACGTCACCGGCGGTTCCGGGCAGTATTTGTGAGTCCCGCATCACGGCTGTGAGAGGCACCGGCCCGTGTGTGCCACGCGGGTCGGTACGAATGTCCAAGGGTAGGCTCGGGCACCGTGCCCGCCGCTGCCGCTCGCCCCGACTCGAATCAGAGTCCGGGGCGTCGTGAAGAGAGCTCAGTGCGTTCAGATGACAGCTCAGTGCGTTCAGAAAACCCCGAGCGTTCCGTTGAGTCCGAGCGTTCCGATGAATCCGCGCGTCCAGACGCCGACGCCGCTGTGGCGCGCGCCGAGGACAGCCAGCCGGAAGCAGGCTCGGTGAGCGCCGGGGAGGCTCCGGCCGTGTCGAAGGCGACCGCGGCGGACGAGCAATCGGCTGCCGCGCCCACCGAACCGGCCGACGATGCGCCGATCACCTCGGATTCGCAGACCTTCCAGCGCGCCTTCAAGGACTTCCGCGTCGGCTTCGGGCAGCGCGAGCTGTGGCTCTCGCTCGGCTGGCAGGACATCAAGCAGCGGTACCGCCGTTCGGTGCTGGGCCCGTTCTGGATCACCATCGCGACGGGTGTGCAGGCGGCGGCGATCGGCCTGCTGTATTCCGCGCTGCTCGGTCAGCCGGTCAAGGACTACCTGCCGTATGTGGCGGTCGGCATCATCGTCTGGAATGTGATCAACGCGAGCATTCTCGAGGGTTCCGATGTCTTCATCGCCAACGAGGGATTGATCAAACAGCTGCCCTCGGCGCTGAGCGTGCACGTCTATCGCCTGGTCTGGCGGCAGTTGCTGTTCTTCGCGCACAACATGCTGATCTATTTCGTGGTGCTCGTCGCGTTCGGTGTGTGGGAAAAGCTGCACTGGACCGCGATATTCGCGATTCCGGCACTGGGACTGCTGTTCCTCAACGCGATGTGGGTGTCGATCGTGTTCGGCATCTTCAGCACGCGCTATCGCGATATCGCGCCGATCCTCGGCAGCCTCACGCTGATGCTGTTCGTGCTGACCCCGGTGATGTGGAATACCAAGAGCCTCGAGGCGCAGGGCGGGCAGGTCAGCGAGCGCGCGAAGCTGGCCGAGATCGTGCCGACGTTCCACTATCTGGAGATCATCCGCGCCCCACTGCTCGGCGACGACCAGCACCTGTATCACTGGCTGATCGTCGGCGCCATCACGGTGGTCGGCTGGATCGTCGCCATCTTCGCGATGAAGCAATTCCGTTCGCGCGTGCCGTACTGGGTTTAGGAGCGGATCGATGACCGAGCATGTGAGTATCGAAACCCGCCAGGCCTGGGTCGAATTCCCGATCTTCGACGCGAAATCGCGGTCGCTGAAGAAGGCGTTCCTCGGCAAAGCCGGCGGCGCCATCGGGCGCAACAAGTCCGACGTGGTGGTGGTCGAGGCGCTGCGCGACATCACGCTGTCGCTGAAAGAAGGCGACAAGGTCGGCCTGGTCGGACACAACGGCGCGGGCAAATCGACACTGCTGCGGCTGCTTTCGGGCATCTACGAACCGTCGCGCGGCAGCGCGCGCATCCGCGGCCGGGTGGCGCCGGTGTTCGACCTCGGCGTCGGCATGGACCCGGAGATCTCCGGCTACGAGAACATCATCATCCGCGGTCTTTTCCTCGGACAGACGCGCAAGCAGATGCTGTCCAAGATCGATGAGATCGCCGATTTCACCGATCTGGGCGAATACCTGTCCATGCCGCTGCGCACCTACTCCACCGGTATGCGGGTCCGCCTCGCGATGGGCGTGGTCACCTCGATCGACCCCGAGATCCTGCTGCTCGACGAGGGCATCGGTGCGGTGGACGCGGAATTCATGAAGAAAGCTCGGCTGCGCCTGCAGCAATTGGTGGCCCGATCGGGCATCCTGGTATTCGCCAGCCATTCCAACGAATTTCTCGCACAACTCTGCGATACCGCGCTGTGGATCGATCACGGCGAGATCCGTTTGCGCGGCGGTATCGAAGAAGTGGTGCGAGCCTATGAAGGTCCGGACGCGGGCAACCACGTCGCGACCGTGCTGCGCGAACTGGAAGCCGAACGGGCCATGGAAAACGGACGAGAACTGGAGCGGAACCAGGTATGAGTGAGCCGACCGGGCAGGACACCCCGATCGAGACAGGGGCGGCCGCCCAGGTCGACTCCGCATCGGCGACGCCCGGTGACCCCGCGGCGGAACCCGTAGTGGGCGGCTCTGATTCGAGCGCGGTGACCCCCGCAGGCACCGGGCCGGACGCGCGCATCGTGGCCGTGGTGGTCACGCACAAGCGCCGCGAACTGCTCGCCGAGTCGCTGAAAGTCATTGCCTCCCAGTCACGTCCAGTCGATCACCTGATCGTGATCGACAATGCCAACGAGGCCGAGGTGGCCGAACTGGTCCGGGATCAGCCGATCGAGTCCACCTACCTCGGTTCGGCGCACAACCTCGGCGGCGCAGGCGGTTTCGCGCTCGGCATGCTGCACGCGCTGAGCATGGGCGCGGACTGGGTCTGGCTGGCCGACGACGACGGTCGCCCCGACGGTGCGGAAGTGCTTGCCACCCTGCTGGATTGCGCTCGCCGGCACGGACTCGTCGAGGTGTCGCCGGTGGTGTGCGATATCGACGAACCGGATCGGCTGGCCTTCCCGCTGCGCCGCGGCGTGGTGTGGCGGCGGCTGCGCTCCGAACTCGGCGACGAGGATTTCCTGCCCGGCATCGCGTCGCTGTTCAACGGTGCGCTGATCTCCGCCAAGGCCGTCGACGTGATCGGTGTGCCCGACCTGCGCCTGTTCGTGCGCGGCGATGAAGTCGAGGTGCATCGCAGGCTGGTGCGCTCCGGGCTGCCGTTCGGCACCTGTTTGCAGACCGCGTACCTGCATCCCAACGGCGCCGCGGAATTCAAGCCGATCCTCGGCGGGCGGATGCACACCCAGTACCCCGACGACCCGGTCAAGCGCTATTTCACCTATCGCAACCGCGGCTACCTGATGTCGCAGCCCGGCATGCGCAAGCTGCTGCCGCAGGAATGGATCCGCTTCTCCTGGTTCTTCCTGGTCACCCGGCGCGACCCGGCCGGGCTGCGCGAATGGTTCCACCTGCGCTCGCTGGGCCGGCACGAGCAGTTCGGCAAACCGGACCCACGCGGGTAGCGGCGCGGATTTAATTCGGTTGCGTGCCCTCGGCACGCATGCGATGGTGAGGGCCAACTGCGAGAGAGACGAGGAGGTGTGGACCGTGGCTAGGACTGTTCGGATTGCCGTGCCCGGACGAGCTGTGCGCATGCACGCCGCCACACGGACCTCCACCCTCATCTCCAGTCGCTGAGTCCGGTACGGGCTCGGTGCCCGACGAAGGATTCCCTCCATCATGGTCGAGTACGACCTTCTTGTCCCTTACGGCTGGACCGAAGCCGTAGCCGAGGAGTACACCGCGCTGATCGAAGAGAACTGCGTGCCCGCCCGAGTGATTCGGATGGACCGCAGCGAATGCGATGTGGCGACACCCACCGGGCTCGCGCGGGCCCGTTGTCCACGAGCCGATGCCGAGGTCAGCGGCCTGTGCACCGGTGACTGGGTGAGCGTCGACGCCGACGCCGCGGTCCGGCAACTGCTGCCGCGCCGATCGGTGATCATGCGGTCCTCGGTCTCCGGCCGGTCCCACGGACAGGTGCTGGCCGCCAATGTCGACACGGTCCTGATCTGCACGGCGGCCGACGCCGATGTCGATCTCGGACGGATCGAACGGATGCTCGCGCTGGCCTGGGAGAGCAACGCCCAGCCGGTCGTCCTGCTCACCAAAGCCGATGCGGCAGTGGATATTCCGCTCGACGCGGTGCAGGCCGTCGCACCCGGCGCCACGGTGCTCACGGTGAGCGCCGAGACCGGAGCCGGGCTCGATGTGCTCACCGCGGTACTCGACGGGACGGTCGCGCTGATCGGTCCGTCGGGCGCGGGTAAATCCACCCTCGCCAATGCGCTGCTCGGGCAAGAAGTGTTCGCCACCAACGCCGTTCGCGCCGCGGACAAGAAGGGCCGGCACACCACCGTGCATCGGGAGCTGCGGCCGCTGCCCAATGGCGGCACGCTCATCGATACACCGGGACTGCGCGGGATCGGCCTGTGGGATGCCGCCGAAGGTATCGAGAAGACCTTCAGCGATATCGAATCCTTGGCCGCGCGATGCCGTTTCGGCGATTGCGCACACAACGGTGAGCCCGGGTGCGCGGTACTGGCGGCCATCGACAGCGGTGAGTTGACCCAGCGCCGGTTCGACAGCTATCGGAAGCTGGCCAAGGAGAACGCCTGGATGGCGGCGCGCACCGACCAGCGGTTGCAGGCGGAGCGGCATCGCCAACTGCGCGAGATCACCAAACAGCAGCGGCAGATCTATCGGGAGCGCGGGTCGCGCCGCTGAACAGTGGCCGGGCGGGTGGTGCAGTCGGCGATCGGCACCACCCGCCCGGCGTCCTGTCGTAAGAGAGGAAGTTCACGCACTCCCCCTATGCAACTGGTTGCATAGTAATGGGGGTTACGCTTAGTGTGCGAAGTGCGGAAGGCCGCGGGGCCCACCTGCGGCATGGACGACAGGAGCAGGTCACATGACGGAATCGGGATCGAAGCCGCTCGCGGGCGCGACGATGATCATGTCCGGTGGTAGCAGGGGCATCGGCTTGGAGATCGCCAAGCGGGCGGCGGCCGACGGCGCGAACATCACGCTGATCGCCAAGACCGATCAGCCGCATCCGAAGCTGCCCGGCACCATTCATACCGCCGCGGCGGAGCTCGAGCAGGCCGGCGGCCAGGTGCTGCCGTTCGTCGGCGACGTGCGCAGCGACGAATCGGTCGCGGAGGCGGTCCGGCAGACCGTGGAACGGTTCGGCGGCATCGATATCGTGGTGAACAACGCGTCGGCGATCGACCTGTCCCCCACCGATCTGCTGCCGATGAAGAAGTACGACCTCATGCAGGACATCAACTGCCGCGGCAGCTTCCTGCTCGCCAAGCTGAGCATCCCGCACCTGCGCGCGTCGGCGGCGGCGGGGCGCAACCCGCACATCCTCACCCTCTCGCCGCCGCTCAACCTCGACCCCAAGTGGGCCGGGGCGTCGCTCGGCTACACCATCGCCAAGTACGGAATGTCGCTCACCACACTGGGTTTGGCGGAGGAACTGAAGAACGACGGCATCGGCGTCAACTCGCTGTGGCCGCGCACCACGATCGCCACCGCCGCGGTCAAGAACCTGCTCGGCGGCGAAGAAATGATCGCCACCTCACGCACCCCGGACATCTACGCCGACGCCGCCTACCTCGTCCTCACCTCCCCCGCCAAGGACACCTCCGGCAACTTCTTCATCGATGACGACGTCCTCGCCGCCCACGGCATCACCGACCTCGACAAATACCGCGTAGTCCCCGGCGACGGCCCCCTGACCACCGACCTCTTCCTCTGACGCACTCCCCCAGGCCACCTTCAGCCCACCGCCCAAGCTGAAGGTGGCCTTTCGGTCGTTATGCTCTCAGCACTGCCGTGGTAAGGGGAGGACGAAACCATGACAACAGGCGAGACGCCGATGCAGGCGGTGCCGGATGAGGTGAAGGCGATCGGCAAATTCGCCTACGACATCGCGGAGCAGCTGAAATCAGGCTCGACCGCGTTAGATCGGGAAGTACAGGCACTGTTCAGCACCTGGAAGGGCAGCGCCGCCGACGGCTACCGCACCGGGTGGGACGAAATGCAGGACGGCGCCATGCAGGCGTGGGACGCGCTCACGGAGCTGGCGGCAAAACTCGGTTTCAGTGCATCGACGCTGCAGGAGCGGGACGAGACGAACGCCTCGTCGATCAGCTCGCTGCGATTGGACTGACGCCATGACCTCGGAATTTCATTTCGACCTCGAGCACATCGACCAAGTGACCGCACGTGCCCGTGGCTTCAAGGAGTTCTTCGCCGACCAACTCGAGCAATTGGAAAGCCGCGTGCAGGGCGTCGCACAGAGCGGGCAGTGGACCGGCGCGGCAGCGACGGCCTATGCCGAGGAACATCGGGACTGGATGGCCGGAGCCCGTGAACTTCTCGACGGGCTGGCACAGATGGAGCAGGCGGCGCAGGCCGCGCACGATTCGTACGCTCGAGCGATCGAAGTCAACGTGCGAATGACGGGGGGCTGACATGGTCGGCGTCGCACCACAGACCTACTACACCGCCGCGGATGCCTGCTACAAGCTCTCGAAGGAGTTCCAAGCGGCCTACAACCCGCTACAGACGGCGTTGCTCGAGACCGGCGGGATGGCCGGAAATTACCAGGCGGCGAAGGCCTGGTCGCAGAGCTATGACGAGCGCGGTGGGGCCTTCACCACTGCGGCAACCGGATTCGCCAGGGCGCTGACGCATTTCGGGGACATTCTCATCGCGTCTGGATACAACTGGGAGTGCGCCAACTACGCGGCCAATCGCGACCCGAACAAAGGCGTCGGCCCGGCCTGTCCGCGGCAAATTCCTTCCGAATTGCCTTACGGCGCTGCGGTTGTCGTCGGCGTCGCATCGTCACGAGACAACGGCCCCGGGCTGCAGACCGAGTTTCCCGAGTTGTACGAGAAGATCACGGCCAAGCTCGCGGGTGGCGAGGTTCCCAACGGTGACACCGCAAAGCTGGAGAAGGCCGCCAAAGCCTGGAAGACCTTCGCCGACGACGACACGATCTTCGCCGCGCAGACACGCCTGCGAGTCGTCGCCGACGGCTTGGCCAAGTTCGACGCACCGGACATACCGAACCTGACCGAACATCTCCGGACACTCGCCACCAACGCAGGCGAAATCAAGCTGGCCGCAGATGATCTCGCGACGACGACCGGCAAACACCATGTCGCGCTCGCGGGACTGCACTCGGACATCAACACCCAGGTAGCCGCGACTCTGGTCGTCGCGTCGGTCGTGATCGCCGTGACCTGCGTGTGGATTCGTAACCCCCGCGCGGCGACAGTGGAAGGTCCCGCGCTCGACTCCGCGGCGACGGCGATCGCCGGAGTGATCGGCACGTTCGTGAGCGGATTGGCCGGAATCCAGTTCAGCACTGCGGCATTGGCCGCCACCGCGCTGGCCACCATCACCGGACTGACCATCCTGTCGATCGCAGGCGAGACGACATTCAACTCGAACTACAAGCCGCCCGCCAACGCGTACGACCCCAACGGACCCAAAGCACCGGGGCGACCGGGCGACGCCGAAGGGTTCGTGCCACCGAAGGACGGTGACAAGTGGGTGCCCAACCCGAACGGTAAGGGGTCCGGCTGGCTTGATGCCGATGGGCGGGTATGGGTTCCGACGGGGCAGGGTTCGACCGCACACGGTGGGCCGCACTGGGACGTCCAAGAGAAGAAAGGTGGGTATACGAACGTGTATCCGGGTGGGAAGTCGCGATGAGTGGGGTGGGCGAGGTGGTGATCGAGGCTGCCGGGGTTACCTATTATTCGGCGCTGGATGAGGCTGGGTTCTTCGGGTGGCTCGACCGGATTCGGTGTGTGGAGTCTTATCGCGGGGAACTGCGCACGTTGTATTTGACGGTGCGGCTCGAGGCGGTGGACGAGGACGGGTTGCGGGAACTCATTGCGCTGTATCGGAGATACGACATCGATCTGAAGCAGTTGCGGGTTCTCGACGCCGAGCGCGTGGGGCCTTGGTTCAGCGATCCTGAGCGCTGGTGGCATGCGGAGGTTTTCGGGTAGCGGCGAATCGAGACCTGAACGACCGCGAGCCGCCCGGCAGAGGTGCGGGGCGGCTCGTGGTGGGGTGGGCTATTCGGGGGTGATGCCGTAGAGGCGTTCCCAGTTGGCGCGGCTGGTGAGGTCGGGGACGGCGGCGCGGTATTGCTGTTGCAGGGTGGGGAGTTCGCGGCGCAGGCGGCGCAGCACGTGGAAGGTGCGGCGCAGGAGTTGGCGGGCGCGGGCCTTGTCGCGCTGCCGGACCCGGACACCGGACTGGGAAGCGTCGGTGACCACGACATGATCGAACAGCGAAACATGCCACCAGTAGGCGTCTTCGCGGGTGACGCCGATAACGCCGTGCTGGGTGCGGCCGAACCACTGGTTGATCGCCCGTTTGATCAACACGAGCAGCGGACGGCTGGGTTCGCCGGTGGCACGGCGTAATTGGATGTCACCGGAACGCACCGGCGGCGTCGAAGCGGGATGCTTCTTGGTCTCCGCGTAGTCGGCGCGACTGGTGCGGGCCGCCGCGAGCGCGGCGATGCCGCCGTCCTGCAACACCTTCGGGCCCTGCAAGAAATCCTCGATACCTTGCAGCGTGGTGTGCACCAAACCGTACTGCATGGCGACCAGCTGCTCGGACAGTTCCCGGAACAGCTTGCGGGTGATCGCCTTTCCGTCCAGATCGGTGTGCAAGGCGCCGACGATCAGCGAGTTACGCGTGCTGAAGTAGCGCGCCCAGTCGTCGTAGTCCTTCCAGTAGAAGTCCGCGTGCCAGACCGCCGCGTTCGGCAGGGTGACCGTGACGAAACCGCTCTCTCGGGCCCGGATGCCGTATTCGACGTCGTCCCACTGGAAGAAGATCGGCACCGGCAGCCCGATCTCGGCGACCACCTCGGCCGGGATCAGGCAGGTCCACCAGGCGTTGTAGCCGGCGTCCACGCGCCGTTCCTGGTTGCGCTTGAGCATGCTGGTGTTGCGCAACGCCTTCGGCACCTTCTGCCCGTGCCGCAGATCCTGCAGATGCACCTCTTCGGCGCCGACGTTCAGGTAATCGGGGTTGAGCAGGAACAGCATCTGCGCGCCGACCAGGGTCGGTTCCACCGTCATGTTGGCGAAAGCGTTGAGCCGCAACACGGTTTCGGGTTCGCACAGGATGTCGTCATCCATCAGGATGACGTCGGCGTGCTCGTTGGCGGCCGACACCTCGTAGAGCCCGCGGGTGAAGCCGCCCGCCCCACCGAGATTGGGCTGGCGGATGTAGCGCAGCTTGTCCCCGAAGGTCGGCGCCACCTCCTGATAGAGCGGCCGGTTCTGCACCAGGTCGGTGCCCTGGTCGACGACGTACACCGCGTCGATCGCGCCGAGCACGACCGCGTCGGAGGCCAGCGCCGCGACGGTGTGCGCGCAATCCTCGGCGCGGTTGAAGGTGCAGATGGCGATGGCGACGGGACGGATGTGGTCCGGCGCCGCACTGGTCCAGCTCACCTCGGTGATACCGAGATCGCCACCGACAGCGTCGAATTCGAGCCAGATCGCGCCACCGTCGACGTACTGGTCCAGCGTGGCCGAGAGCGTCACCGGCCCGCTCGCGGTGACCTGCGCGGTGTCGATGATGCGGCGGTGCCCCGCGATATCGGAGGCGACCAGGCGCAGCTTCGCCTTCTTGACCACGTCCAGCACCATGGTCACGCGTACTTCGGTGACGGTGGTCCAGCGCTGCCAGTAGCTGGCGGCGAAACGGCCGAAGTAGGTGTTGGTGTGCGCGGCGGCGCCCTTTTCCAGCCGCAGCGCCTGACGCTCCCGGTGGGCGCGGCCCTTGACGACGGCGTACAGCTCGTCGCTGACCTTGGCCGACGGTCCGGTGAAGATGCCGCGCTGCAGCACCAGCCGGTCCGGCGCCCGATGGTCGGAGCGCAGCGAAGCCGGGGCGTCAACGGCCGTCGCTCGATCTTTCGTTTCGGTAACGGCCTGGGTAGCCGACTGCTCCATGAAGTCCTCGAAATCGTTATCGTGCCGGACGGGACAGACACGCCCCTGGATGCCGTTCGCGGCGGGGGTGAGGATATCAATCACCCTCGGTAGCTGCCTGCTCAGGCGCTGAAGCCGCCGTGTCCCATGCTATTGCTGGGAATTCGCTGTGCCGTCACCGTCGGTCGCCTCGGCGCGCTCGGCCGCGCCGGTGAAAACGAACTTGTCGTAGGCCCAATACCGGAAGACCACGGCCACGATCTGCCCGATGAGCGTGCCGGAGATATTGTCCGACAGCGGCGAGGACAGGTCGAGCACGTACCGGGAGAAGCCGAGGCACCCCAGTTGCAGGCCGATCGCGACGACATTGAACACCGCGTACAACAGATATTCGCGCCCGGGATTGTCGGTCTTCTTGTGCGCGAAGGTCCACCACTTGTTGCCGAAGTAGGTGACCACTGTCGCGACCGCGATCGCGATGATCTTGGCGGGCAGCGGGTAGTGATAGAGCAGGCCTTCGCCACCCCAGAAGACCAGGAGGTTGTAGGTGCCCGCATCGACGAGAAACCCGATCGCGCCGACGACCAGGAACGCACTGCCCTGCCGCAACGCGGTCAGCACCTTCCGCACCATCGATCCCCCGGCGGCTGACACGGTCTCGCCCGCCTGCGCGGTCGACTCACTGGTTGGCACGGCCCGACGGTACCGCAGGGCCGCCCTCACCGACCGCGCCGCAAAATTCCTCGGTCGCAGCGGTGAGGTCGGGCACGCGTCGCCGGTGCGTTCCCTGTACCCTCCCGGTGTTCCCACATTCACCACCGATCGCGAGGATTGACCCGGGTGGACTCCACCGAGCTTCGTATTGCCGCAGTGGTGCCGTGCCACAACGAAGAGGCTTCGGTCGCCAAGGTCGTCGCCGACCTTCAGGCTGCCGTGCCGGGGATCGTTGTCTACGTCTACGACAATCTGAGTACGGACAAGACAGCCGAACGTGCCCGCGCCGCGGGGGCGATCGTGCGCCACGAGTACACCAAGGGCAAAGGCAATGTGGTCCGCCGCGCCTTCGCCGATATCGAGGCCGATGTCTATCTGATGATCGACGGCGACGACACCTACGAGGCGTCGGCCGCACCGTTGATGATCAAGACGCTGCTCGACGGCCCGTATGACCACGTGCTCGGCGTGCGTAAGCAGGACGAGAGCGGCTCGGCGTACCGGGCCGGTCACGAGACCGGGAACAAGGTGCTCAACGGCGTGGTCGGGCAGGTTTTCGGCGAGAACGTCGAAGACATGCTGAGCGGCTTCCGGGTGTTCTCCCGCCGTTTCGTGAAGAGCTTCCCGGCCGTCTCGCGCGAGTTCGAGATCGAGACCGAACTGACCGTGCATTCGCTGCACCTGCGAGTACCGCGCACCGCGGTGCCGGTGGGTTTCCGCGACCGCCCGGCCGGCAGCGAGAGCAAGCTGCGCACCTACCACGACGGTTTCAAGATCCTGGCGCTGATCATCGGCCTGGCCCGGCACGAGCGGCCGGTCGCGTTCTACGGCCTGTTCGGCACGCTGAGCTGGCTGGTCTCGATCATCCTGAGCATCCCGATCGTGGTCGAGTTCTACAACACCGGCGAGGTGCCCCGGTTCCCGACGCTGTTCCTCGCGTTCACCTTGCTGCTGCTCGGCAGCCTGGCCTGGACCGCGGGCCTGATCCTGGACGGCATCCGGCGCTCCCGGCACGAGGCCGCGCGACTGGTGTATCTGCGCTACTCCGCGGTGAGCGCGGACGACTTCCATCCGAACGGCAACGGCGGTGACGCCCGCACCGGCGGGGCCGGACGGTGACCACTTCGGCGGACAGCACCACGGCTGAGCACAGCGAAACGACGCAGGCGCCGAACGAGACCGCGCCCGGCGCAACGCCGTCGGCGCGACCCGATATCGCAGGCGACGAGCCGAAGGCGAGCAAAGCCGCGGTAGCCACCGCGGGCGCGCGCGTCGTCGAGCGTTTCGGCGCGGCGACCATTGCTTTCACCGTGCTGGTCGCGATCTTCGGCGGGTTGTTCACGGTGCTCACCCCGCCGTTCTGGGGACATGACGAGATCACCCAGTTCGGCCGCGCCTACCAGGTCGCGCACGGCGGGTTCCTACCGCAAAAGATCCATGACGACCGAGGTGTCGCCTACGGCGGCGAAGTCCCGACGAGCATCACCGCCCTGATGGGCTACGCGCTGAAGGACTACACCACCAACCCCGACGAGCCGGACCGCATGGTCGCCGACCCCGGCGCCTACGACCGGCTCGGCAGCGCCGCGGTGTCGGAGGCGACCGAACCGGTCTGGTTCACCAACACCGCCGCCTACTCACCCGTGCCGTATATCCCTGCCGCCGTTGGCATTCGGCTGGCCGAGGTGTTCGGCCTGGATGTCGGCGGGATGGTCGCGCTGACCAGGCTGGCCGGGCTGCTCTGCTATCTGGCCGTGGTCGGCTTCGGGTTGTACGCGCTGCGCAAGCATCGGGTGCAGTGGCTGGCGTTCACCGTCGCGGCACTGCCGATCGCGGTGTTCCAGGCGGGCACCGTCACCGCGGACACGATGACCAACGCGCTGGCCATCATGGTCTCGGCGCTGCTGGTGAAGGCGCTGTTCCTCGGCGACCGGCTCGGCCGGGTGGAAACCGGTGCGCTACTGGCCGCTACGGTGCTGCTGCCCGTCAGCAAGCCCACCTACGTGCTGCTGGCGATGCTGGTGGTGCTCGTGCCCGCGCAGCGGTTCGGCTTCACCGGCTGGCGACGCGCGCTCCCTTGGGTTTTCGCGGGGCTGGGCGGTATCGCCTTCGCCGGCTGGATGAAGATCGCGGCGCCCACCGGCGACGGCATGGGCCTGATGCGGCCGGAGCACCAGTGGCGCTCGGTGCGACCGGGTGACCAGCTGCACGGAATCCTCACCGACCCAGGGCATTTCATCAGCGTGTTCGGTGAGAGCATCGCGCTGCGGGACGAGCGGTGGTTCAGCCAGTTCTTCGGTGAGCTCGGCTTCGCCTACATCGACGTGCCCGCCCTGACCATGCTGGCCTGCCTGTTCGCCTTCGCGGTGAGCATCGGCATCGCGGATCGGATGAGCGCCGCCACCTTCCGGCGCACGTTGCTCGTCGCGCTCACCGTCGCGGCGAGCGTCGCGATGATCTACGTGACGCTGTACATGTCGTTCACCCCGGTCGGCTACTACATCATCGACGGCGTGCAGGGCCGCTACTTCGTGCCGCTGGCGCTCGTCGCCTTCGCCGTGCTGCTGCGCTGGATGCCGTTGCGGCTCACCAACATCGCCGGACGGACCCCCACGGTCGGCCCGGCGGTCACGGTCATCGTGGCCACCGTCGTCGCCCTGATCGGCGCGGTCTGGAAGTACTACGAGATCGTCTGGGGCTGAGACCGCGCGGGACTACAGCGTCTGCTCGCCGGCCGCCACGTAGGCCCGCTCGGTGATCGCCTTGTGCGGACGCCACCAGGCTTCGTTGTCGCGGTACCACTGGATGGTCGCGGCGAGGCCGGCCCGGAAGTCGCCGTAGCGCGGAGTCCAGCCGAGTTCCTCGCGCAGCAGAGTCGCGTCGATCGCGTAGCGCTGGTCGTGGCCCGGCCGGTCGGTGACGTGGTCGAAATCGTCGGGGTCGCGGTCGAAGGCTTCCAGAAGCATCCGCACGACCGACTTGTTGTCGAGTTCGCCCTGCGCGCCGATCAGGTAGGTCTGCCCGATTCGGCCGCGCTCCAGCACATCCCAGACCGCGCGGTTGTGGTCGTCCACGTGGATCCAGTCGCGCACCTGGTGCCCCGCGCCGTAGAGCCGGGGGCGCACGCCGTCGATCAGGTTGGTGATCTGGCGCGGGATGAACTTCTCCACGTGCTGATACGGCCCATAGTTGTTGCTGCAGTTGGACAGCGTGGCGCGCACGCCGAACGACCGGGTCCACGCCCGGACCAGCAGATCACTGGCTGCCTTGGTGGCCGAGTACGGGCTGGACGGGTTGTACGGGGTCTGCTCGGTGAACGCGGGCGCCTCGGCGGTGAGGTCGCCGTAGACCTCGTCGGTGGAGACGTGGTGGTAGCGCACGTCGTAGCGGCGTACCGCCTGCAGCAGCGAATAGGTGCCGACGATATTGGTCTGCACGAACGGCCACGGTTCGGCGAGGGAGTTGTCATTGTGGGATTCGGCCGCGAAATGCACCACCGCGTCGACACCGCTGACGAGTTCGTCGACCAGGTCGAGATCCGCGATATCCCCGTGCACGAAATCGATGCGGTCGGCCACTTCGTCGAGTGAGGCCTTATTTCCGGCGTACGTCAGCGCGTCCAGTACGGTCACGGTGGTGTCGGGATGATCGACAACAGTCGACTTGACGAAGTTCGCCCCGATGAATCCGGCTCCGCCGGTGACAAGCAATCGCACCCCACGACTCTACGTCGGCGGGCGCGACAAGTCGGGTTCTACGCCAAGAACTGGCAATCCACGCAAAAAATTGCCACAGTTGCAATCTGTGACCTTCGTCTCTTACCGTCCGGTAGATGCCGAACGCCCAGTTTGGTTCACGGCCCAAAAACCGTTCAGGCGTGCATATTTCGGACATCTCACCGACGCACGAGTCACCAGGGTGAACAAAATTTGAATTAACGGTCACAACCGGTTCACCACTCGTTAGCTGGTCTAGATTTCCATCGTCTAGTCCCCTCCGAACGCTTCACATCGAGGTTCTCCACAAAATGCTGATGAGGAAATTCGCCGCGACTTCGGCGCTGATGATCGCCGCCCTCGGCGTCACCGCAGGCGCCGTCAATGCGGCTCCGGCCACCGAGGCCGAGAACGGAGCCGTCAACTTCACGGCGAGCTCCACCGACACCCAGACCACTATCAAGACCGACGCCGGCTCCATGGTCGTCGAAGACGGCGTCCTGAAGATCAAGGCCGCCAACGGCACCACGATCGCCGGCACCGATCTGCACTTCCGGGTCGATGACTTCGAATTCCCCATCGCCGCGGACATTTCCGACCGCACCGCGACGCTGAGCCCCGAGTTCAGCATGGACAAGGCGGTTTACAAGCCCGTCGCCCTGCCGTTCGAGGACAAGGCGCCGTGGAAGAGCGAGTACGACCGCGAGCAGGCGGCCTTCAACCGGATGAAGGACACCATCGCGATGGGCGCCACCATCGGCACCCTGGTCGGCGGTCTCGGCGGCGCGGCCGTCGGCTGCGTGCTCGGCGGCATCGCCGGCGCCACGGTGGCCTCGGCCACCATCATCGGACTGTTCGGCCCGTTCATCCCCGCGGCCGCCGTCGGCTGCCTCGGCGGCATCATCGCGGTCGGCGCCCTGGGCACCGTCGCGGGCCAGATCCTGATCACCGCCCCGGTCGCGATCGGCGCGGCCATCCAGTACTTCGCCACCACCAGCGGCCCGTTCAACGCGCCGCCGGCCCCCGCGAAGTAAGTCCCTTCTCCCACAACTGAATTCGCACAACTGAAGAAGCGAGCCAGGAGACCCCGCTCGACCGTCCCGTCGGGCGGGGTTTCCTCAGCCCGGCCGAGTTACTGGAAGTTAGCGAACTCAGGTTTCCGGCCCCCACCCTGCCACAAGCAACTGGATGAGGACCCAGAAATGATTATCAGGAAAATAGCTACCACCTCAGCACTGCTGATCGCCGCGCTCGGCGTCACCGCGGGCACCGTCAACGCGGCTCCCGCCGCCGCCGACGACGCCATCAACTTCACCGCCGAGTCGGTGGACTCGAGCTCCATCATCAAGACCGATGCCGGCTCTATGGTCGTGGAGGACGGCGTTTTCAAGATCAAGGCCGCGAACGGCGCCGTGGTCGCGGGCGCCCCGTTGACCTTCCGGGTCGACGAGTTCGAATTCCCCATCGCCGCCGACATTTCCGAGCGCACCGCGACGCTGACCCCGCAGCTCGACCTGTCGAAGGCCACCTACAAGCCGGTCGCGCTGCCGTTCGAGGACAAGGCGCCGTGGAAGAACGAATACGACCGTGAGCAGGCGGCCTGGAGCCGGATGACCAGCACCATCAGCATGGGCGCCACCATCGGCACCCTGGTCGGTGGCCTGGGCGGCGCGGCCGTCGGTTGCGTCCTGGGCGGCATCGCCGGCGCCACGGTGGCCTCGGCCACCATCATCGGCCTGTTCGGTCCGTTCATCCCGGCCGCCGCCGTCGGCTGCCTCGGCGGCATCATCGCCGTCGGCGCGCTCGGCACCGTCGCGGGCCAGATCCTGATCACCGCGCCGGTCGCGATCGGTGCGGCGATCCAGTACTTCGCGACGATCAACCAGCCGCCGGTGCCCGCACCCGCCAAGTAGGCGAAACCGCACGCGCACAACCGAATACCGAGATACCCCGTCCGGCCGACCGCCGGGCGGGGTATCGCCGTTTCCGAGCGGGCAACGAATCCCGCTGCCGCCGAACGGGTCCCGACATGCGCGAGCCCCGTCCCGGCCACAGCGGAACGGGGCTCGCCTGGACAGGCCGGGCCGCTTTACGCGGTCCGCGCCTGCTGGCTCTCCTCGATCCTGGCTCGGACGAATCGCGACACCCGGGCCAGCGCGGCCCGGCTCTCCGGCAGGTTCGGCGCGATGCTCATGAAGGCGTGCACCTGGCCGCGCCACAGCTCCACCGCGTTCGGCACGCCCGCGGCGGTGAGGCGTTGGGCCATCAGCTCACAGTCGTACCGGAGCACCTCGTCTTCGGCCGCGATGAGCAGCACCGGCGGCAACCCGGCCAGTATCCCGTTCACCGGCGAGAGCAGCGGGTCGAGCTTGCCGTCCACCTCCGCGCCGATCCGGACCACGGCCGCCAGCGCGAGCAACGGGATATACGGATCGCGGCGCACGTTGACGTGTCCGCGCTTGGCCGCATAGTCCAGATCGAGCAGCGGGCTCAGCCCGACCAGACCGGCGGGCGCGGGCAGGCCCTCGGCCAGCGCGCGCAGCGCGGTCGCGAAAGTCAGGTAGCCGCCCGCGGAATCACCGGCGAAGACGATGCGGCCCGGCTCCGCCCCGTGCGCGAGCAACCAGCGGTACGCGGTGAGGCAGTCCTCGACCGAATCGGTGATGCGCCGCCCGGGCAGTTGCCGGTAGTCGACATTCACCACCGGCAGGCCGGTACGCCGGGCCAGGCTCGCGGCGACCGGACGGTGCGTGCGCAGGCCGCAGACCGCGAATCCGCCGCCGTGCATGTACAGCATGGCGCCGTGCCGCAGCGCCCGCGCCGCACCCGCGGGCCGGATGATCTCCATCCGGAAACCGTTGAGCGACACCCGTTCCCGATCGATACCCGTCGGCTCCGGCCGCAGCCGCGCCAGCGTATCGATCGCGGCGGCGCCGATCGGGATGGTGGCGCGGGTGATCGGCGCCGCGCGCAGCGCCGGACGGATCACGCCGAGGCAGGCCGCGAGCAACAGGCGTGCGGGCGCGCTCAAATTTTCCGGATTCATGACCATGCCGGGATCGCCGACTCGACTGGCAGCCATCGCGCACCTACCTCACCACTGGCGCGCCGAGTCCCGACCGGACGGTCCCAGGCGAGCTGTCGGCGCTGACAACTCACACGATGTTGTTTCAGAACAACATGTGTTGTGTGACCTAAGCAACAGAATCTCCCCACGGCCCGCCCGCGAAACCACGAAGGCCGATTCCGTAATCAATTCGAAAGGCCGCCCGTACCGAAACGGCAGTCCCCTGGCAGACTCCTCGGCATGCGCGGAATCATCTTGGCGGGCGGCACCGGTTCGCGGTTGCACCCGATCACGCGCGGCGTGAGCAAGCAGCTGGTCCCGGTCTACGACAAGCCGATGATCTACTACCCGCTGTCCACGCTGATGCTCGCGGGCATCCGGGACATCCTGGTCATCACCACGCCGGGCGATGCGGCCGCGTTCACCCGGCTGCTCGGTGACGGCACCCAGTTCGGCCTGTCGATCAGCTACGTGGTGCAGCCGGAACCGGACGGGCTGGCCCGGGCCTTCGTGCTCGGCGCCGACCACATCGGTACCGATACCGCGGCACTGGTGCTCGGCGACAACATCTTTCACGGACCCGGCTTGGGCACCAATCTGAATCGCTTCACCGGCATCGACGGCGGCGCGGTGTTCGCCTACTGGGTCTCGGACCCGACCGCGTACGGCGTGGTGGAGTTCACCGGGGGACGCGCGGTCTCCATCGAGGAGAAACCGAAGACGCCGCGCTCGAACTACGCCATCCCCGGGCTGTACTTCTACGACAACGACGTGGTCGAGATCGCCCGCACGCTGCGCCCTTCCGCGCGCGGCGAGTACGAGATCACCGATATCAACCGCGCTTACCTGGAACAGGATCGGTTGCAGGTGGACGTGCTCGCGCGCGGCACCGCGTGGCTGGACACCGGCACCTTCGATTCGCTGCTGGACGCCGCCAACTACGTGCGCACCATCGAAGAACGACAGGGGCTCAAGATCGGCGTGCCCGAGGAGGTCTCCTGGCGGATGGGCTACATCGATGACGAACAGCTGTGCAAGCTGGCCGAGCCGCTGGTCCGCTCCGGCTACGGCAGCTATCTGCTCGATCTGCTGCAGCGCGGACGGGATTGGTGAGCATGGAGTTCCGTGAGCTGGCCGTGCCGGGCGCGTGGGTGATCACCTCGCGCCAGTTCGGCGACGACCGCGGCATGTTTCTCGAGAGCTTCAAGGCCTCGGAGTTCGAGAAGGCGACGGGCCGGGCGCTCGATCTGCGCCAGGTGAACTGCTCGGTGTCCGCGGCCGGCGTGCTGCGCGGCATCCACTACACCGAAGACCCACCGGGGCAGGCGAAGTACGTCACCTGCGTGCGCGGCGCGTTTCTCGACGTGGTGGTCGATCTGCGTCCCGGTTCACCGACCTACGGGCAATGGGACAGCGTGCTGCTCGACGACGTCGACCGGCGTTCGATGTTCCTGTCCGAGGGGCTGGGCCACGCCATCCTCTCGCTGGAGGACAACTCCACCGTCACCTATCTGTGCTCGCTGGAGTACACGCCCGAATTCGACCGGGAGATCGACGCTTTCGATGCCCGGCTCGGCATCGACTGGCCGACCATCGGCCGGGACGGCACTCCGCTCACATTCATCCGGTCCGCCAAAGACGCTGCGGCACCGCCCTTTTCCTGAGCACCGAAAACAGCCGACCGGCACCACCCCCTCGGGGCGATGCCGGTCGGCACTCGTGCGGAATCAGCCGACGAGCTCGAGCTCCGGTTCCGCGACCGGTTCGGCCTGCTTGCCGCGCTTGCCGAGGAAGGCCGAAAGCGCAACCAGCGCACCGACGATCGAGACCGCCGCGGCGAAGATCAGGCCCGGACGGTAGGTGTCCAGCATCGCGGTCGGCGAGGTCCCGCCGTGCGCACCCGAGGCGATGATCGCGGTGGTCACCGCGAGCACGATGGCGGCGCCGACCTGCATGGAGGTCTGCAGCACGCCCGCCGCGAGACCCTGTTCCTCGTCGTCGATCCCGTTGGTGGCCTGAATGTTGATGGCAGGGAAGCCCACCCAGCCGATGCCGATCAGCAGGATCGCGGGCAGCAGCATCGTCCAGTAGGACGGCGCGGTGTCCAGTCGCAGGAACAGCAGGTAGCCGACGGCCATCACGGCCATGGTGACGCCGATGATCGGGCCGGTGCCGAAACGGTCGACCAGCTTGTCGGAGAACACCGCGGACAGGGCGACCATCAGGCCCACCGGCAGCAGCGCCATCGACAGCTTCAGCGGCGACCAACCCAGGGTGTCCTGCATGAACAGGGTCACGATGAACTGCCAGCTGAAGTAGGAGCCGGCCACCGCCACGATCGCCAGGCTGGCCCGCACCAGCGAGACCTTGCGCAGGATGCCGAGCCGGACCAGCGGGTGCTTGACCCGCTTCTCCACCGCGACGAACGCGGCGAACAGCACGAGCACCGCGGCGAACGAACCGAGCGTGCGCGCCGAGGCCCAGCCCGCTTCCGGCGCGGTGACCACGGTGTAGACCAGCAGCAGCATGGCGGAGGTGGACAGCAGCGCACCGAAGAGGTCGTGGCCGCCTTCCTCGGCGGGCTTGTCCTTCGGCACCAGCACCCACGCGGCGGCCAGCGCGGCCAGCGCGATCGGGACGGGCAGCAGGAAGGTCCAGCGCCAGCCGACGCCGGTCATCAGGCCGCCGAAGAGCAGACCGGACGAGTAGCCGCCCGCGCCGAACACGGTGTAGATGGACAGCGCCTTGTTCCGGGCCGGGCCCTCGGCGAAGTTGGTGGTGATGATCGACAGACCGGTCGGCGCGGTGAACGCGGCGGCCAGGCCCTTGATGAAGCGGGTAAGGATCAGCAGCGGGCCCGAGCTCACCAGGCCGCCCGCGAGCGAGGCCAGGGCGAACACACCCAGCGCGATCAGGAAGACCTTGCGGCGGCCGAACAGGTCGGCGGTGCGGCCACCGAGCAGCAGCAGGCCGCCGTAGCCGAGGATGTAGCCGCTCACCAGCCACTGCAGGGTGGACGTCGAGAGGTCGAGTTCATTGCCGATGGACGGCAGCGCGACGCCGATCATCGACACGTCGAGGCCATCGAGGAACAGCACGATGCACAGCGTGATCAGCATGCCCCAAAGGCGGGTAGTCCATTTGGTCGGATCGGTCGCGGATGCGGCCGCCAGGGTTGCTGGTGAAGTCATGCGGGGTACGTTACATGCAGGCGCATTAAATGCCAACACATCTAATGCAGTTGCATGGATCGCTGCGGACCACTAGGATGGGGCCATGTCGAAGCCGTCGACAATCGAGACAGCCCGGCGCACCGTCGCGCCGACCGGGCTGGTGGGTGAGTGGCGTGAGCTGCTGGACCGGCACGCGACGGTGAGCTGTGCCATGGAAAAGGCGCTACAGGGACAGCACGGGATCGGACTCAGCGAGTTCGAGACGCTGGACCGGTTGATCGACGCCAACTGCGGCGACTATCGAATGAGCGATCTGGCCAACGACATCTACCTGAGCCAGAGCGCGCTGTCCCGCGCGGTCGCCCGGCTGGAGCGCGATGGCCTCGTCGCGCGCACCATGTGCCAGGACGACCGGCGCGCGGTCTTCGTCTGCCTCACCGAGAAAGGCCGCGCAGCCTACGCGCAGGCGCTGCCGACCCACCGTGCGGTGCTGGCGGACACCTGGGGCGTGCCCGGCCGAAAGTGCTGAGGCGCCGCGAGATTCCCGCCGTCAGAACACGCGGCTGCTGCGCGCCTGCTCGATATCGTCGCGCGCGTCCACCGCGACCGATTTGATGCTCGCCAAGGCCCTTCGGTACCGGTCGATCTCGTTCTCCTTGTCCAGATACACCGGGCCGGTGAACGATTCGACGTAGACCACCGGCGGTTCGGGCGACTCGCCCGCACGCAGCTCGGGGAACTCGAGCATGACGAAACGGCCCGAGTCCATGCCGTCGTGGTAGCCGGAATCCGTCGGCGCCACCTGGATTCGGACGTTCGGCAGGTCGCACATGCGCCGCAGGTGCTCGAGCTGCGCGGCGGTGACCGCGTCGCCGCCGATGCGCCGCCACAGCACCGACTCGCTGATCACCACATCCAAGTGCAGGGGCGCGTGCGCGCGGGTGACCAGGGCTTGGCGCGCCATGCGCAGCTGCACCCGCCGATCGAGCTCGTTCGCGGGCATGTCCGGGCGCGCGGCCGTGAGCAACGCGCGCGTGTAGTCCTCGGTTTGCAGCAGGCCGGGCACCAGCTCGTTCTCGTAGGTCGACAGCCGGGTGGCCGCTTCTTCCAGGCCGATGTAGACCTCGAAGCCCTCCGCGATCACGTCGCCGTACGCAGTCCACCAGCCACGAGCCTTCGTCTCCCGCGCCAGGGCCGTGAGCGGACCGATCAGATCGGACGGCGCGCCGTAGACCTTGCACATCGCCTCGACGTCGAGGCTGCGCAGCGAGGTCTGGCCGGTCTCGATCCGCCAGATCTTGGCTTCCGACCATTCCAGCTGCTGGGCAGCGGTTCTGGTGGTCATCCGCGCGCGATTACGCAGGTCGCGCAGATGCCGGCCGAGTTGACGCCGGGGCATGGTCGAACCGGTCGTCCCCTGCGGTAATGCCATAGGTGTTCCCCCCTTGTAGCCGAGCACCGGGCACTCTCACCGAACCACTCCGAAGTCCGGCAGCGTGACCTTCTCTATCAGACACCGTCCCAGCCGGAGCTGGAGCATCCAAACGGCATTGTTTCACAGCAAAACAACCCCCGGTCACTATGGGCGACACCACAACCCGAGGGTGGGCAGATTGCCGGGAGATCCGCGGCGCGCGTTGTGCACCCGGCACCGGACCGGGCCTAGCGCCGGGGACCTCGCTTGCGGAACCGCCAGAACTGCACCGCGCGAACGTCTTCGGAGAGCTGGTTCACCGGTTCGGCGACATCGGAGAGCGCCTGGAACAGATCGTCGGCCAGTTCGCTGATGTGCTCGACCCGGGTGGCCAGCCGCGACGCGTTCACCAGGAACTCGAGCATCAGGCGGACCGCAGCCGCGATGGTCAGTCCCAGCGGCACGCCGAGCAACGCGGCCAGCACGCCCAGCACGGCCGACACCCGCCACATGAGCACGGTGAGCGCGATCGGGACGGCGACGGCGAAGGCGAGTCCGAGAATGTAGGCCAGCGGCAGCAGGGTCCGGGTGGCCGGGCGGTGGAACTGCACGTCCAGCAAACCGCGGGCGGCCTCGACGCTCCACTGCCCGAAGGCGCGCGGGCTCTCGAACGGCTCCGGCGTCTGCTCGGTCGCGGCGGTTTCCGTGCGCGAGAACCGGCGGGCCGCCGATTCCTTCCATGTGATCCAGCGGGATTCCGCTTCGAACTCCTCCGGGTCCGGCAGCGGACTCCCCTTTGCCGCACCGGTTCCGTTGGACTCATCGCTCATGGCAAGAAATCCTCCCCGCAATCGCGCGTCCGGGCCAGCGGGGATTCGCGGGCCGACCCATACGTCACATCATCCTCACACCGCGGTCACATCATTCCCAGGTTCTCCTCAGCGACATCCCAGGGAAAGAACAGGTCAGCACCCGAAAGTGGCGGCAGGACAACGGTTCCGGATGGAAAGACCACGGTTATAGCGAACAGCTTTTACGCCCCCGCAGAAGAGACGTGAGCAACAGTCGTGAAGAAGTTTTGAAGATCGCGTAACGCTGCGGATGGCCATCACCGATACGACCCATGAATGCAGGACCCAGATCTACCGGGGAATGGAGAAAGACAGTGCGCACCACGTTTCCGACTTCCGTCTCGGCGGCTGCCATGACCGCCGCAGCGCAGGAATACACCCAGCGCGGATGGACGGTCGCCGAAACGGCCAACGGTCTTTGCCTGATCACCGATGACGAGCTTTCGGCCATCGAGGTCAGCGGCGAGCTGGCCGGTCAGGTCCGCCGCTTCCTGCGAGCGAACAACCTGTCCGGGCCGGTCATCGAGATCCCGGGCACCGAGCGTCGCGAGATCCACTTGGTCACCGGCGTCCGCAAGGCCGCCATGGCGCTGGCGGCGCTGACCGCCGCGGGCGCTGTCGTGCACACCGACGGCGCGGGCGTCCCGTTGCCGCCCACTCAGCTCTCGGCAGGCTCGGCCTGCTGGGGGGTCGCACCCACCGAGGCCCGCTGGGTTCCGCCGGTGGTTGCGCTCAGCGCGGCCGTCCGGGCCGCGACCGCAGGCAGCAAGACGCAGCTCACCAGCGTCGCCTGCTGATACCGCACAACCTGCTGAACACAGACCGGGACTGGGACTACCCGGACTGCACGACCGATATCCGCCACCTAGCCGGCCTGCACCGGCGTGCGGATATCGGTCGTTTTGCGTGGACGGCCGTCTGTGACGCCGATCTCGATTACGCTATGGATTGAGACACTCGGGACGTCACGACTGAATTGCGCGTACGTGGGTCAGCCCGGCCGATGCGCCACCCCGCCGCGCGCCAGCCACCGGCGCGACGCTCGAGCCCGAACACGCGAAAGAGGCGGACGAGCATGGCCGACGTCACCGATCAGCGGAACCTGTTGCGCACCTGCCCCCTGTGCGAGGCGGTGTGCGGACTGGAGATCACGCTCGATCCCGAGGATCATGTGATCGCGGTGCGCGGCGACAAGGCCGACCCGTTCAGCAAGGGGTTCATCTGCCCCAAAGGCGCGAGCTTCGGTCATCTCGACGAGGACCCGGACCGGCTGCGCGAGCCGATGATTCGCGACCGGGCCACCGATACCTGGCGCACCGCGTCGTGGGACGAGGCGTTCGACCTCATCGCGGAGCGCTTCCCCCAGATCGTTGCCGAACACGGAAACCAAGCCGCGGCAGCGTATCTGGGCAATCCCAACGCGCACACCGTGGCCGGCGCGCTGTACGTGCCGGTGCTGCTGCGCGCGTTGAGCACCCGCAACATCTTCTCCGCGAGCACCGCCGACCAGATGCCGAAACAGGTGGCCAGCGGCTTGATGTTCGGCGATCCGCTCACCGTGCCGGTGCCGGATCTGGATCGCACCGACTATCTGCTGATGCTCGGCGCCAACCCGCTCGAATCCAACGGATCGCTGTGCACCGCACCGGATTTCCCCGGCAGGCTGAAGGCGCTGCGCCGTCGTGGCGGCCGCTTCGTGGTGGTCGATCCCCGCGTGACGCGTACCGCGAAGCTGGCCGACGAGCACCTGTTCATCCGGCCGGGTAGCGACGCGTACCTGTTGTTCGGCATCGTGCACACCTTGTTCGCCGAGGATCTCATCGATATCCGGGTCGAGGTCGCCGGTGTGGACGAACTGCGTACGGCCGCAGCGGCGTTCAACCCGGATACGGTGGCGACGCGCACCGGCGTGCCCGCCGGCACGGTGATCCGGCTCGCCAGGGAGCTGGCCGCCGCGCCGACCGCGGCCGTCTACGCCCGGATCGGCACGTGCACAGCGGAATTCGGCACCATCACGCAGTGGCTGGTGGACGCGATCAACGTCTTGACCGGCAACCTCGACACCGCGGGCGGCGCGATGTTCGCGACCGCGGCGGCGGGCGGCATCGTCCGCAGCAAGCCGTTCCGGCCCGGGCGCTGGACCAGCCGGGTGCGCGGCCTGCCCGAGGCGATGGGTGAACTGCCCGTCGCGACCCTGGCCGATGAGATCAACACGCCGGGCGAGGGGCAGATCCGCGCACTGGTGACGGTCGCGGGCAATCCGGTGCTCTCGGCGCCGAGCGGCGCCCGGCTCGACGCTGCCTTCGCCCGGCTCGACTTCATGGTCAGCGTGGACCGGTATCTCAACGAAACCACCCGGCACGCCGATGTGATCCTGCCGCCGCCGCGTCCCGTGCAGTCACCGCACTACGACTTCGCACTGCTGCAGTTCGCGGTGCACAACTACGCGCGGTACTCCCGCCCGCTGGTGCCGCTGGGCGACCGGCCGTCGGAGTCGGCGGTGCTCACCAGGCTGGCCGCCGCGGTGTCGGGGATGCCGCACGCGGGCACCGACGGCGTCGACCCGCTCACCGGCGTCGACGAACTGATCATCGCGGGCATGCTGCACAAGGCCGGAATGACCGAGCGGCGCGGTGAATTGATCGGAGCGGACACCACAGAACAGCGCATCGACCTGATGCTGCGGCTCGGACCCTACGGCGAATGGGCCGGTGGACATCTGAATCTGCAAGTGCTGCTGGACAATCCGCACGGCGTCGACCTCGGGCCGTTGCAGCCCAAGCTGCCCGGCGCACTGCGGACCGAGTCGAAGAAGGTGGAACTCGCGCCGCGGCAGCTGCTCGACGACGTGACCCGGATGCGGGCCCGCCTGGCCGACGCGGCGCCGGACGTGGTGCTGATCGGGCGGCGGCAGCTGCGCTCGAACAACAGCTGGATGCACAACGTCGCCACGCTGGTGAGCGGCTCGAATCGCTGCACGCTGCAGATCAATCCGGCCGATGTCGCGCGGCTCGGCCTGCACGAGCACGCGGTGGTGAAATCGGCGGCGGGCATGCTGACGGTGCCGCTGGAGCCGACCGACGCGATCATGCCGGGGGTGGTGAGCCTGCCGCACGGCTGGGGCCACACCGACAGCACGCAGAGCGTCGCGAGGGAACACGCCGGGGTCAACGCGAACGTGCTGACCGACGACTCGGTGGTCGACGTCCCCTCCGGCAACGCGGTCTTCAACGGCGTCCCGGTGACCTTGACGCCGGCCTGACGCGCGCGGAAAATCGGACTGTTTCCGGGCGGCCGGTCGCGTGAAAAATTCCGGCCGGTCGGAATGCAGCTAATCCGTGGAAACCCTTGCGCTAATTACGCATTCAGTGCATTCTCAACGTGGATTCCGTACTTTTGCCAAGCCGAATCGGATTAAAATGGGCAGGATTTCGGTTTAGTCGCGGGCGCGATCTCGACGCCTCGACGGAACCCGATTCCGCCTACCAGAGGGGGCACGAATGCCCGGCGCGCAGCACGGCAGCGACGGCGAACGCGAGCTACAGGATCGGTACGGCACCCAGGACAGAGCCGCACGCTTCTACAACGATCAGGTGCTCGATCATCTGAACCACACCATGATCGAGTTCATCGGCCGGATGGAGATGGCGTTCATCGCCACCTCGGACAAACACGGCGAATGCGACTCCAGCTTCCGCGCCGGCGAACCCGGCTTCCTGCACGTGATCGATGAACGCACGATTGCCTACCCCGAATACCGCGGCAACGGCGTGCTCGCCAGCCTCGGCAACATCCTGGAGAATCCGCACGTAGGCATCCTGCTAATCGATTTCGTGCGCGATCTGATCGGCCTGCACGTCAACGGCTCGGCCCGGATCATCGCCGACGACACGCTGCGCAAGATCACGCCGGGACTGCCCGCCAATGCCAAGGGGCGCGCGGCGCAGCGCTGGGTCGTCGTCGACATCGAAGAGGCATACATCCACTGCCGCAAGCACATTCCCCACCTCGTCCCGGCCGACCGGGAACAGCGCGACTGGGGCACCGACAACACCCGCGCGAAGGGCGGGGACTACTTCGGGGCAAAGGCGCAGGGACGCGAACTGTCCGCCGCCCTGCTCACGAACGGCTGAACGGCCGAGCGCTCACTTGATCTTGAAGATCACCAGGCGCTGGACGACGAAGTTGATGACGGTGGCGGTGCCCTGCGCGACGACGAAGGCGAGCAGCTGGCGCCACGGCGCGTCCGGCAGCGCCTCGTACAGCACCGCGTTGATGCCGACCTGCACGGCGAAGGTGACCGCGTAGAGAATCACCACCGCGACGAAACGAGCCCGGCTCGGCGGGGCCTGGAAGGTCCAGCGCCGGTTGATCAGATACGCGGTGGTGGTGCCCGCGATGAAGCTGAGCGACTTGGCCGCCTCGCGCGGCAGCCCGATCAGGTTGAACAGCAGGCTGTACAACCCGAAGTCGACGATCGCCGACAGTCCGCCGGTCAGGGTGAACCGGACGATCTGCGTCTTGAGGTCGACATCGGTACCGCCCGGCTCGTCGACCAGCGGCAACTCGACCGGAAGCGGCAGGTGGGGTTCGGCAGGCACGGGCACGAGCGTAGCCGGGGCCCGCCGCAGCGGCGCGCGGACCGGCCGAGCCCACCGAACCCGCGATGTGGGCGGCGGGCGTGTCCAGCGCCATAGCGACGTATATGTCACTACTCCGGAGTAAGAGACATCGACCGGATGTCCGGTCATACCTGTAGCCTCTATGCCGATGTCCACGAAAGCTCCGACCGCCACCACGACGACCGGGAACGAGAACGGCGCCACCGTCACGAACGGGGACGCCGACGCCGGGAGCGCGTTCGCCTTGCCGACGCAAACCCGCACGTTGACCGGGTGGGGTCGCACCGCACCAACCTCATCCGAAGTGCTCTCGACCGGCGATCCGGAACTGATCGCCAAGGCCGTCGCCATGGTCGCCGAGGACAACGACAGCAAGCCACCACACCTGCGCCGCGGTGTCATCGCGCGCGGGCTCGGCCGCTCCTACGGCGACCACGCGCAGAACGCGGGTGGGCTGGTGGTCGACATGACGGCGCTGAACAACATCCACCGGATCGACCGCGACACGCGGATCGTCGATGTGGACGGCGGGGTCAGCCTGGACCAGCTCATGAAGGCGGCGCTGCCGTTCGGGCTGTGGGTTCCGGTGCTGCCCGGCACCCGTCAGGTGACGATCGGCGGCGCCATCGCCTCCGACATCCACGGTAAGAACCATCACAGCGAGGGCAGCTTCGGCAACCACGTGCGCTCGATCGAGCTGCTCACCGCCGACGGGCAGGTGCAGCACCTCACGCCGAAGCGCAACGCCAAGCTGTTCTGGGCGACCGTCGGCGGCAACGGCCTCACGGGCATCATCCTGCGCGCGACCATCGAGATGACGCCGACCGAATCGGCGTACTTCCTCAACGACGGCGTGAAGACCACGACGCTCGACGAGACCATCGCGGCGCACAGCGACGGCAGCGAAGCCGACTACACCTACTCGAGCGCCTGGTTCGACGTGATCAGCCCGCTGCCGAAACTGGGCCGCGCCACCATCACCCGCGGCAGGCTGGCCAAGGTCGACGAGCTACCCAAGCGCCTGCGCAGCAAGCCACTGAAATTCGATGCGCCGCAACTGATGACGGTGCCGGACATCTTCCCGAACTGGACGATGAACAAGCTGACGCTGCGCTCCATCGGCGAGGCGTACTACGCGATGGGCGGCAACTACACCGGCAAGGTGCAGAACCTGACGCAGTTCTATCATCCGCTCGACATGATCGCGGAGTGGAACCGTGGCTACGGCTCCAACGGATTCCTGCAGTACCAGTTCGTGGTGCCGACCGAGGCGGTCGAGGAGTTCAAGCGGATCATCATCGACATCCAGGCCTCGGGCCACTACTCGGCGCTCAACGTGTTCAAGCTGTTCGGCGCGGGCAACCCGGCGCCGCTGAGCTTCCCGATGCCGGGCTGGAACATCTGCGTCGACTTCCCGATCAAGCCCGGGCTCAACGAGCTGGTCAGCGAGCTGGACCGGCGGGTGCTGGAGTTCGGCGGGCGGCTGTACACCGCGAAGGACTCGCGCACCAGCGCGGAGACCTTCCACCAGATGTACCCGCGGATCGACGAGTGGATCAAGATCCGCCGAAGTGTCGATCCCACAGGCGTTTTCATGTCCGATATGGCGAGAAGGCTGGAGCTTCAGTGATCAATGCCGTGGGAAACCCGCAGGCCATTCTGCTGCTCGGCGGTACCTCCGAGATCGGCCTCGCGATCTGCGCGGAATACCTGAAGAAGGGGCCCGCGCGGATCATCCTGGCCGCCCTGCCGAATGATCCGCTGCGTGACGAAGCCGTCGCGCAGATGAAGGCGGCGGGTGCGAGCAGTGTCGAGCTGATCGATTTCGACGCGCTCGACACCGACGGCCATCCGAAGGTGATCGACGCGGCCTGGGACGGCGGCGACGTCGATATCGCGATCGTCGCGTTCGCGCTCGACGGCGACCCGGAAGAGCTGTGGCAGAACCAGCGCAAGGCCGTGCAGGTCGCCGGAATCAACTACACCGCATCGGTTTCGGTCGGCGTGCTGGTCGGCGAGAAGATGAAGGCGCAGGGCTTCGGGCGGATCATCGCGATGTCCTCGGTCGCCGGTGAGCGGGTCCGCCGCACGAACTTCGTCTACGGCTCCACCAAGGCCGGCCTGGACGGTTTCTACCTCGGGCTCGGCGAGGCGCTGCGCCCGCACGGGCCGCGCGTGCTGGTGATCCGGCCGGGCATGGTGCGCACCAAGTTCTCCGCGCACGTCAAAGAGGCGCCGCTCACCGTGGACAAGGAAGTCATTGCCGAGCTGGCGGTTTCGGCCGCGCAGAAGGGCCGGGAACTCATCTGGGCGCCGGGCACCTGGCGCTACGTCATGATGATCCTGCGCCACATCCCGCGCCCGATCTTCCGCAAGCTGCCCATCTGACGCACGCTGCCGCGCCGGTCCGCGCCGCTGTGCCGGGCGCACCGGCGGCGGGCGGGCCTGCGCGAAATCAGGCGTCACCGGCATGGGTCGCCACATCCGGCAGCGGACCTGGCAGCATGTTCGCGGATCGTCCGAACGCCGCGGTGCGGTCGTCGTGACGCCGACGTGAAAGCCGAGCCCGAACGAAGCCGGAGATGCCATGCGAGTGTTCGACTGTGACGACTGCGGAGCGCCGCGGTGACCACCGCGACCGCACCGAGCGGTGCATCGACGGAGCACGGCGAGCCGGCGCGGACGCCGGGTAAAGGGGCGCTGCTGGCCCGCCATCTCGGCTCCGGGGTGGGCGAGGCGCTGCTGGCGGCGGTGGTCGCCACGGTGGTGACCGGCGTTGGGCTGGTGGCGTTCTCGCGGGTGCAGTGGCCCGCGTTCAACTCCTCCAACGTCACTCGGGCGCTGACCACGGTCGGACAGGTCGTCGCGGCGGTCCTGCTGATCGCGGCGATCGCGTTGCTGCGGCGGCAGCGCTGGCCCTGGGCGGCGAAAATACTGTCCTGGGTGGGCGTCTCGACCTTCGTCACGTTCACGCTGGGGATGCCGCTGGCGGCGACCAAGCTGTATCTGTTCGGCGTCTCGGTGGACCAGGAGTTCCGCACCGAGTATCTGACCCGGCTCACCGACACCGCCGCGCTGCGCGATATGACCTACGCCGACCTGCCGCCGTTCTATCCGGCGGGCTGGTTCTGGATCGGCGGCCGGGTCGCCAACCTGCTCGGCCTGACCGGGTGGGAAACCTTCAAGCCGTATGCGATCGGCTCGATCGCGGTCGCGGCGGTGATCTCGCTTGTGCTGTGGTCCAAGCTGATTCGCGCGGACTGGGCGGTCGCGGTGGCCGCGGCGGTGACCGCGCTCGCGGTCGCGTACGCCGCGCCCGAGGCCTACAGCGCGGTGATCGTGATCCTGCTGCCGCCCGCACTCGTGCTCGCCTGGGGTGCGCTGCACCGGCCTCGCGACGCGGGTAAGACCCTCGGCGGCTGGGGCGCGGTGGTCGGCACCGGACTGTTCCTCGGCTGGTCCGCCACGTTCTACACGCTGTACGCGGCGTTCGCGGCCTTCGCCGTCGCGCTGATGGGTCTCATCGCGGCCGGGCTAGCGGTGCGCGAACACCGGGCCGCCGCCCATCCCCGGCGGACGCGCGGCGACGCCGAGACGCTGCCGCCATGGCGGGCGGCGGTCCCGCCGCTGGTCCGGTTGGCGGTGATCGCGGTGCTCGCCGCGCTGATCGCGCTGATCGTGTGGCTGCCGTACCTGCTGAAGACGCTGAGCGGCAAGGTCGCCACCTCCGGTTCCGCGTTCCACTACCTGCCCGAATCCGGGGCCGAACTGCCGTTGCCCATGGCGGAGTTCTCGCTGCGCGGCGCGCTCTGTCTGATCGGGCTGCTCTGGCTGGTGGTGCGCGCCGCCTCGTCGCGGCGGGCGCAGGCGCTGGGCATCGGGGTGCTGGCCGTGTACCTGTGGACGCTGCTGTCCATGGCGGCGACCGCGGCGGGGACCACGCTGCTCTCGTTCCGGTTGGAATCGGTGCTGCTCGCGCTGCTCGCGGCGGCCGGCGCGTTCGGTTTCGTGGAGGGTGCGCGGGCGATCTATCAGGCGTTGAACGAGCCGCGGCAGTTCCGGATCGTCGCGGTCGCGGTCGCGGTGGTCGGCGCGCTCGCGTTCACCCAGCACATCCCGCACATCCTCGCGCCGGAGATCACCACCGCCTACACCGACACCGACGGCAACGGAACACGCGCCGACCAGCGCGCCCCGTCGGCGGTCGCGCACTACCGCGCGATCGACGCGGCGCTGCTCGCGCAGACCGGCCGGCCGCGCTCGGACACGGTGCTGCTCACCGCCGACACCAGCTTCTTGTCCTTCTACCCGTACTACGGCTTCCAGGCGCTCACCTCGCACTACGCGAACATGCTCGCCGACTTCCCCGGCCGGGCCGCGACCATCGAGAGCTGGAGCAAGCTGAAGTCGTCCGCGGCGTTGCTCGACGCATTGGCGGCCTGCCCGTGGCGGGCCCCGGACGCCTTCCTGTTCCGGCGCAGCGGCGACACCTACACCCTGCGCCTGGCCAAGGACGTCTACCCGAACGATCCCAACGTGCAGCGCTACACGGTGGCTTTCCCCAAGGACCTCTTCGCCGATCCGCGCTTCACGAGCACCGATATCGGCCCGTTCACCCTGGTCACGCTGCGCAAATAAGATCCGGGCAGGCCCCGGCCGGCCGGGTCCCGTTCGTCACATCCCTACCCGACTGCCAGGCAGAACACAGGGTTGCCGGGTAGGGTCGGCGGCTGAGTTTCAGCTAGGCCGAGGAGAAGTTTGCAGGTGGTACGGGCACGACAGGCCGATCCGGTGGTCACGAACGGGTCGGCGGTAGGGATCGCGGAACGGGAAACCACCGCGATCGGCGTGCCCACCGCGGAGCCGTCGGCTCCGGCGCGCCGCCGAAGACTCCCCCGGATCCGGGTGCACCGGACCGACCTGCTCGTCACGGTCGGTTACCTCGCACTGGCCGCCACAGTCTTGTCCGGTCAGTGGCGCAACACCCAGAGCGGTTACCTGATCAAAAGCGGTCAGGACCAGACCATGTGGGAATGGTTCTTCGCGGTCACCGCGCACTCGGTGGCGCACCTGGAGAATCCGCTCGGCACCGACCTGCAGAACTTCCCCGCCGGGGTGAACATGATGGCCAACACGGCCATGTTCGGGGTCGGCGTGCCGTTCACCCCGATCACCCTGCTGTTCGGGCCCACGGTGACCTTCGTCCTGGTGCTCACGCTCGGCCTCGCCAGCACCGCCGCGGCGTGGTACTGGCTGTTCTCCCGGGAACTGGTCGAATCCCGGGTCGCGGCCGCGATCGGCGGGCTGTTCTGCGGTTTCGCGCCCGCGATGATCTCCCATGCCAACGCGCACCCGAATTTCGTTGTGCTGCTCCTGCTTCCGATCATGGCCGGACTGTTGATCCGGATGGCGCGGCGGGCGGGTGGGCGTGACACCGACGCGCGGCGCTGGCGCGTCCGCGATGCCGTCTGGCTGGGATTCCTTGTGGCACTGCAGATCGCGCTCGGTGAAGAACCGCTGTTGATTTTCGCGCTGGCGTTCGGCCTGTTCTCGGTCGTCTATCTGCTGCACACCCCCCGGCACGGGCTGCGCGTGCTGCGCGGGCTCACCCCCGCGCTGCTGCTGGCGGCGGTGATCGCGCTCATGCTCACCGAAATTCCGCTGTGGTGGCAGTTTTTCGGACCGCAGAGCTACCGCTCCATCGACCACGGCCCGATGGGCAACGATCTGAAGGCGATCGTACAGTTCCCGTCCGAATCCCTCGGCGGCCTCTTCGCGCCCGGACAGAACGTCGCGATCAACGAGACGGAGCAGAACGCCTACTTCGGCTGGCCGCTGCTGCTGGTGCTCGCCGCCACCCTCGCGCTGCTCTGGCGCGAACGGGTGGTGCGAGCGGCGGCCGTGGTGATCACGGTGTTCGGCGTCCTCTCCCTCGGCGCGGTCGCCATGTTCGGCAAGCAGGACACCGGCATCGAATTGCCTTGGCGCTGGGCCGAACACGTGCCGCTGCTGAGCACCGTGCTGGAGACCCGGCTCACCATGGCGGCGATCCCCGCCATCGCCGCGGTGCTGGCGCTGGCCACCCAGCGGGCGATCGGCTGGTGGCGCGAGTCGCCGGGCGACTGGCGGCCGCTGGCCTGGTTCGGCGCGCTGCTGTGCGCGCTGCTGCCGTTGACGCCGACCATCCTGCCGGTGGTCCAACGGCCCGCCACCCCCGCGTTCTTCGCGGACGGGACGGTGCGCGACTACGTCCACGGCGGGTCGGTGGTCATGGTGCCGCCGCCGCGACCGCTGGACGCGGGCGCACTGCGCTGGCAGACCGACGCGGGCTTCGACTTCCCGCTCGCCGGAGGGTATTTCGTCGGTCCGACCGGCACGCAGAAGAAGGGGATCTACGGCCCCGAGATGCGTCCGACGACCGCGCTGCTCGTGCAGGCGCAGGAAACCGGCACGGTGCCGTCGATCACCGAGGAGACCCGCGCCGCCGCCCAGGAGGACCTCAGGTTCTGGCAAGCCGACGTCCTGGTGCTGCCCGCCACAAAGAACGGCGACACGCTGCGCACCACCGTGACCCGGCTGCTCGGCTTCGCCCCGGCCAGCGTCGACGACGTGTGGCTCTGGAAGCTGAGGTGATCATCGGCAGCGCCCGGTCGAGTAGCTAGCATCAACGACCGTGCGAGCGGACCGAGCAACTCGAGCGTTCACCCGTCCCGGCGACAGCGACGGGGCCGACGGTGGTCGGCGCCGGGATCGGGCCGCTCGATATCGCCTGATCGCCATCGTCGCCGGGTTGCTCGGGTTCGTGCTGGCGCTGCTCACCCCGATACTGCCGGTGAAACAGGACCGGGCGACGCTGGACTGGCCACAGGCCGGGACCAGCAGCGTCGAGGCGCCGCTGGTGTCCTACGTGCCGCTGCGGATGCACGCGACGCTGCCGTGCGCGCTGGTGCGGGCCGTGGGACCGGCGGGCACCGTGGTGTCCACCGCGCCCGTCGCGTCGGGTCAGGCGGCGACCAAGGGCTTGGTCGTCTCGGTCGCCGACGGTGTGCTGTCGGTGATCCTGCGCGATGTGCCGCTGCTGTCCGCGCCGGTCGAGGAGATCACCGCGGGCACCGGCTGCACAGCGCTGACCATCGATTCGACCGCCGCCGCGACGAGCACCGAGCTCACCGGCGTGACCCGGCAGGACGGAACGCCGTTCCGCAACACCGTGACTCGCGACATCCGGCCCCAGATCGTCGGCGTCTTCACCGATCTGGCCGCCGACCGGCTCGACGGCGCCGCGGTGCACGCCGATATCGACTCGCGCTTCTCCTCCTCCCCCACCGCGCTGAAACTGGCCGCGATCGTCGTCGCGGCGCTGAGCACCGTCGTCGCACTGCTCGCGCTGCATCTGCTCGACACCAGTGACGGACGGCGGGCCCGGCGCTTCCTGCCCGCCCGCTGGTGGCGGTTCGGCGCGACCGACGCGGTGGTGCTCGGCACGCTCGGCCTGTGGCATTTCATCGGCGCCAACACCTCCGACGACGGCTACATCCTGAACATGGCGCGGGCCTCCGGGCACGCCGGGTTCATGGCGAACTACTACCGCTGGTTCGGCGTGCCCGAGGCGCCGTTCGGCTGGTCCTACGAGGTGCTCGCGTGGATGACCCGCGTCTCCGACGCCAGCCCCTGGATGCGCTTGCCCGCACTGCTCGCGGGCATCACCTGCTGGCTGGTGATCAGCCGGGAAGTGCTGCCGCGCTTGGGCGCTCGCGTACGGCGCAACAAGGTCGCGCTGTGGACCGCGGGCCTGGTGTTCCTCGCCTTCTGGCTGCCCTACGACAACGGCCTGCGGCCGGAACCGCTGATCGCCGCCGGCGCGCTGCTCACCTGGTGTTCGATCGAACGCGCCATCGCCACCGGGCGACTGCTGCCCGCCGCCATCGCCGTGCTGATCGCAGGGTTCTCGCTGGCGGCCGGCCCGACCGGGCTCATCTGCATCGCGGCCCTGATCGCCGGATCGCGACCGGTGTTGCAGATCATCATCAAACGCGCCCGCGGCGTGGTCCCCGCGCCGGGCGGCGGCGTGGCCGAAAGCCCCACGGCCGCCGCCGATACCGGCACCGCCCAAATCGCTCGCCGAAACTCGCTGCCCGCCTCGATCTTCCGCTATCTGGCACTGCTCGCGCCGGGCCTGTCCGCCGGAACCCTGGTGCTGGTGGTGGTTTTCGCGGACCAGACGCTGTCCACCGTCATGGAGGCGACCCGGGTGCGCACGCTCGTCGGGCCGAACGTGGCCTGGTTCGACGAACGCACGCGGTGGGATTCGCTGCTGATGCTCTCCCCGGACGGCTCGCTGGCCCGGCGCTTCGGCGTGCTCGTCATGCTGCTGTGCCTGCTCGTCTGCGTGCTGCAGGTGCTGCGCAAGGGCCGCATTCCCGGCACCTCGCGCGGGCCGTCGGTGCGGATTCTCGGCATCGTGTTCGCCTCGCTGTTCCTGATGATGTTCACCCCGACCAAGTGGACCCACCACTTCGGCGTGTACGCCGGGCTGGCCGGCTCGCTCGCCGCGCTCGCGGCCGTCGCGGTCGGCACCGAAGGGATTCGCTCGCCGCGCAACCGGGCCCTGTTCGCCGCCGCGGTGCTGTTCCTGCTCGCGATCACGTTCACCGGATCGAACGGCTGGTGGTACGTGTCCAGCTATGGGGTGCCGTGGTGGGATAAGGCGCCACTGGTGGCGGGCAAGGGCTTCTCCACCCTGTTCCTCGGGTTGAGCGGCGTCGCGCTGCTCGTCGCGGTGTGGGCGCACTATCGAGAACCGTATCGCCGGGATCGGTTGACGCCCAGGCGCTTCGACCGGTTCGCCAGCGCGCCGTTGACCATCGCCGCCGCGGTGCTGGTGCTGTTCGAGGTCGCGTCGCTGGCCAAGGCGGCGGTCGCGCAGTACCCGGCCTACTCGATCGCGAAGTCGAATCTCGAATCCCTGGCCGGTGATTCGTGCGCCCTCGCGAACGAGGTGCTGGTCGAGACGGATACGAAGAACTCGCTGCTGCTGCCGCTCACCGGCGCTCCCGCCGACGGTTTGGCCGCCGAGACAAAGGGATTCACGCCGAACGGGGTCGCCAGCGACCTCACCGCCGATGCCGAGGAGACCGTCTCCGGCGGCGCCAACTCGGTGAACAGCGACGCCGAGAACAAGACCACCAAGACCACCGGCGCGGGTACCGGCGGCGGCACCACCGCCCAGACCGGCATCAACGGCAGCACGGTCGCGCTGCCGTTCGGGCTCGACCCGGCGACGACCCCGGTCCTGGGCAGCTACCAGGAGAACGAGCAGCAGCAGGCCGCGCTCACCTCGCAGTGGTACGGCCTGGACCTCACCGACAGCATGCGCCACGACCCCGCCTACCAGGTGCTCGCGATCACCGCGGCGGGCCGGATCCGGCACATCGACGCCGACGGCGTGCTCACCTACGGACAGGAACTGCACCTCGAATACGGCGTGCGCGAGGCGGGCGGCGCGGTACGCAAACTCGGCTCGATCGACCCGCTCGACATCGGGCCCGCACCGTCCTGGCGCAACCTGCGGGTGCCGCTGGACCAGTTGCCGGTCGAGGCGAACGCGGTGCGCTTGGTCGCGGTGGACAACGACATCACGCCCAAGCAGTGGCTCGCGGTGACCCCGCCCCGGTTGCCCAAGCTGGCCGCCCTGAATTCCGTTGTCGGCAGCAAGGATCCGGTGCTGCTCGACTGGCATGTCGGGCTCGCGTTCCCGTGCCAGCGTCCGTTCGACCACCACGACGGTGTGGCCGAGGTGCCGCGCTGGCGCATCCTGCCCGACCGGGTCGGCTCCGATGCCTCCAACGCCTGGCAGGACGATATCGGCGGTGGACCGCTCGGTTGGACCGGGCTGCTGCTGGAATCCGAGACCGTCCCCAGCTACCTCGAACACGACTGGTCGCGCGACTGGGGTTCGCTGGAGAAGTTCACCCCGTACGACCCGAATGCCCGGCCCGCCGTGATCGGCGGCACGGTCGAAACGCGCAGCGGATTCGCCAAGGACGATCCGATCCGCGCACGCGGATGAACGGTCGCCGCCGCGCACCCGAACCGACCGGTTGGGTGTTGTGGCGGCGAAAAAATATCGTAAACAGACCGGTTGGACGGCAAATTCACGGTGCGATCACAGGACGAGTTCAGCGAAAAACCGTAATCTGTGCAGTATGACGTCGGCTTTCGATCAGATGGATCTGCGCGATCTCGTCGGTCTCCTCACCGAGGACGAACAACGGGAACTGCGTCCCGCGGTCCTGCGCGTACTCAACCGCCTCCCCTCCCAAGAAGTGCTCCGCCGCGAACTCGGTCTGCGTATGACCAAGGTCTGAGCAACTCCCCGGCTAGCCCGATCCGCGCCCTACACCCCCGGCCCGCGTCAGCCCCGCCCGAACGTACCCGGCCCGGATCGCAGAACCAACGAAATCTCTTGCCCACCACCGCTGCACACGACCAGCGGCAGTCGCCGGCAACGCCGAAACCCCCGCGCCCCGCATCACCCACTCCTGAAACCGATGCGGGCGCCCGACTTTCACCCGCGGGTAGACCCACGCCCGGATAATTGAGCCACGAGTCCCAAACAAGCCATCAACGCCATTTCCTCCCGTGACGACCACACCGGCACGTCCTTCGTAGACCCGAGCCGGTCCGGCCGATCGGCCCTGAAGTCCAATTGCTGAGGGAAGGTTGCACGCATGACGGCGTCTTTCGATGGCCTGGATCTGCCCGCGCTCGTCTGCTTCCTGACCGAGGACGAACAGCGCGATCTACGCCCCCTCGTGCTGCGATTCATCGCATGCCGTGAGCCGTCGGCCGAGCAACGCCGGATTACCCCGAGGACAGCTCGCTGAATGCGATGTCGACGGCGATGGGGGAATCGATGGTCAGGCGGCGGGTGTGCAGGCAGACGAGGTGATACCGCCCTTCGGAGAGGCGGTACTCCTCGATCAGTTCGATGCCGTCCCCGGCTTCGGTGAGAAACACGATGAGGTACACCGGGATACCGGCCGCGGCGTAAGCCGCCTTCTTCTCCACCGTGTCGGTGTGGAACGAGCTGTCCGGCGAGACGATCTCGACAACCAGCACAGCGTCACCCGAGTACAGCCGCGCATCGTCGGCGAGGCAGCGGTACACGACGACATCGGGTCTGCGCAGACTCAACGGAACATCGCTGATTCGTACATCGACGTCGGTCTCGACCATCAGGCACGGTTCGGGCTTACGGCCCGCCTCCATCCGCTCGGCCATGCGGCGCGCCACTCGGTTGTGCAGACGTGACGGACTCTCACACTTGACGATGTGGCCGTCGACCACCTCGATGGTGCGGCAGAAGTCTTCGGGGAGCTGTTCATAATCCCGAGTAGTGATCTGCTCCGGTATCCACCGGTACCAGTCGGTCGGAGCGCCGCTCGTCATGCGCCGAGCCTACCCGGAGCGACCGCGCCGGACCCCGGACGCCCGCAGGCCCGCTGAGCTGATGCTCGGCGGGCCTGCGGGGTCTCAGGGGCTAGAAGACGCGGAGGTTTCCGGGGGTCCAGAAGCCTGAGCGGGTGGCGGTGCCGGTGTCGAGTTTTGCGGGGGTGGCGCTGCGGTCGTACTGGTCGTAGCGCTCCAGGGAACCCCAGTCGCGGGCGTAGTTGTCCTTCAGGTAGGTCGGGACGGTCACCGACTTCGCCAGCATCTGGGAGAAGCCGAGGATGCCGCCGAACTCCTCCGCCTGCCAGGTGTTGGTGGAGCTGATGGCGAGCGGGCGGTCCGGCAGGATGCGGTACCCGGGAACCTCGGCCACGCCGTTCTTGTGGTTGAACGGACGCTGGCAGGGGAATTGGAGACCGACCGCCCAGTCCTCGAGCACGGGCTGCTCGGAACCGATGAAGGTGTTGAGCGACTGCAACTTCGGCATCCGCGGCGGGGTGAACGCCAGCCACTGGTCACCGATCAGGATCGGGTCGTTGGCGACGATGCGGACCGCGTCGGCCTCCGGCGCGATCTCGGCGAGCGGGACGCGCAGGTTACGCCAGGACGGGAACGGGCCGATATCGCGCGGCAGGTAGGTGCCGAGCTTCTCGACGCTGCCGTCGGGCAGCTTCCGGCCGTAGTCGACGGTGAGCGACTGGCCGTAGCGGGTGTCCCCGGTGTCGTCGACGGACAGGATGCGCCCGGCCGCGCTGATCACCACGAGCGGGCTGTCCGCCGACCGCGGCGAGAGCCCGTACCAGCTCGAGGTGAGATGCGCGGGCTGCTGCACGCCGTTCTGGTAGCTGCCGAGGATCGGCGTGGTCGCCGGGTCCAGCCCGAACGGCAGCGCCACGGTGCTGCCGTTGACGCCACGCGCGCCCTGGCCGCCGCCGGTGCCCGCGCTCTGCCCCTCGGCGAACGCGGCGCCGACCGACTGGGTCGAGGTATTGCCGGTGCCCGGCTTCACCTCGACACTGTCGGCGGACAGATCGTTGGGCACGCCGTTCGGATCGAATCCGACCGGGTCGACGCCGGCCAGCGGATCGCCCGCATCGGTGAGCGCCGGATCAGGGATCGGCTGCAACCGGCCGCCGTTCGGATCCGCTTCCACCAGAACATCATTGGCGAGGCCGCAACTGTTGCCGCCGAGCGCGTCGAGGTTCGAGCGGGCCAGCGAGTACGCGGGGTACTGCGAAACCGCGCCCTTGACCAGCGAGAGCACCTCGAGCGCGACCATCAGCGCGGCGACGACGGTGAGCGGGATCGCGGCGAACTTGCGAATCCGTTTGCCGCGCGCCGACCGTGGTGAGGCCTCCGGCTTCGCGTAACCCTCGCGCAGGGAGTGCCAGGCGACCAACGCGAGCGCCAGCCCGAACAGGCCCAGCATCAAGGTGTTCGACTGGTAGCCGTGCAGCGAGATGCGCTTGTCGAACCACGGCACACCGAAACTGGACACATACCAGTAGCCGTTGATGCCGGAGAACGCCAGCGCGAGCACGAACAACAGCCCGGCCAGGAAGATCGCCCGGTTCTTGCGCGCCCGCAGGGCCGAGGCCGATACCGCGACCGCAGTCACCGCGGCCAGCGAACCGGCGATGCCCGCGTACGCGCCGAAGTGGTGCGTCCACTTGGTCGGGTTGAACATCATGAAGAAGATCGTGCCGAACACGACGCCCATCAATCGCCAGGTCGGCGCGCTCGCGATGCCGGGCACGCGCCGGCGCCGCAGCAGCACCAGCATGGTGGTGAACAGGCAGAGCAGCATCACCAGGAACGCGAAGCGGCGCGACAGCGAACCGTCGACGGTCTCCACGAACAGGTAGTAGTAGCGCAGGTAGTCCTCGTACCAGGCGAGGTTGGGCCCGGTGACCTGACGCACCCGGTTCGCCTCCTGGATGCCCGCGAAAGTCTGATCGCTGTACACCACGATGAGCACGAGCACCCCGGCCGCCGCGATGGGGGCGAGCAACGGCAGTGTGGCCCACCACTTTCCGCCCTGCTCGGCGAACTGGCGCCGCTTGCGCACCACGATCCAGATCAGCGGGCGGATACCGGCGAGCAATGCCGCCACACACATCAGGCCGGTCGGCGCGGCCGCGAGGGTGAACGCGGCGACCAGGACCGCGACGCCGGCGGGCAGCAGCCTGCCGGTCGCGATGGCCCGCTCGATCGACACCCAGGTGAGCAGCGCGCCGAGCGCGACGATCGGCTCGGACCGCAGGCCGTTGTCGAACGGCAGCCAGAACGCCAGGAACACCAGGCCGCCGGTCCACAACGCCACCTTGCTGTTGCGCACGCCGCGCCCGAGGCGGGGCACCACCTCGCGGCTGATCACCAGCCAGCAGAGGATGGCGCAGAGCAGCGCGGGCACTCGCACCCAGGCACTGGCGGTGGAGAACTCCGCGAAGAGCTGGATCACGTAGTAGTACCAGCCGAACGGCGCCTCCGGGACGCCGTACCAGCGGAAGTAGTTGGCCATGTAGCCGGCGTGCGGGGCGACCCGCACCATGCTCAGGATGTAGCCGTCGTCAGAAGTATTGGCGCCGACGAAATGCCACACCAGCAGCGTGCCGACGATCGCGCCGTCGGCCCAGGTGGGCTTGAGCCAGTTCGACGGCAGGAAGCGGCGGTGCCCGCGCCCGTCACTACCGTCGAGCCGGGCCAGCGCCGCGAGCGCGACCAGCGTGCACAGCACCGCCGCGATCATCGCGATCAGCTTGATCAGGGTGGGGCTGGTGGAGAACCGGGTGTCCACCGTCATGGTGAAGCCGAGACCGGCCGGCGCGGCGCCCTTGAGGTCGGAGAAGACGCCGACCACCTGCGGCCGCAGGTCGCCGTTGAGCGAACCCTCGACCGGCACCTGCACCTGCTCCTCGGCCCCGCCCGCGACCGGCTTGGTGACCGTGGTGGTCAGTCCCTCGAACACCGCGCGCGTGCGGTCGTGATCGGAGGTGAGCACCAGCGACGAGCACTGTTCCATATCCGCCCGCGGCGCCGACACCACCACGGCATTGCGATCGATCACGTCGACCGAGGTCTCGGACACCCGGATGAACAGGGCCTCCAGTGCGGCCCGGTCGCCCTGCGGCGGCGCGGTGGCCAGCAGCATGCCGCCGCGTTCGGGCAGCTGCGCGACCGTGCTGCACGGAATCGTGGCCTTCAGGTCGATCGGGACCTGAGACATCAAGGGCGCCTGCACGTTGCCGAGCGTCGTGGTCTGCGGCCAATTCAAGACCGCCGTGGTCTGCGTGACCGGCAGGAAGGGGGTCGCAATGGCGAACAGCGCGCCGAGCAGACCGGCGACCAGCGCGATTATTCGCGCGGTCCGGAAATCGGCCGGAGAGGCCGCCGGAGCGGCAGGCGGTTTCGTCAGAACAGCGGTAGCGGCGTCGGGCACGATTGGCAATGCTAGCTGTGTTCAATATGCCGCGCCCGCAGCACGCCATTGTTCGTAAATGCGCGCCGTGATGGTCAAGGGGGGTTCGCACCCTATACACACGACCGGGAAAAGACGCGCGGGAGCGGGCTGGCAAGGTGTGGGTATGACCAAGGTGAATCTTCAGACCAACTTCGGCCCGATCGTCCTGGAACTCGACGACGAGAAGGCGCCGACCACGGTGCAGAACTTCGTGAACTATGTGAAGGCCGGGCATTACGACGGCACCATCTTCCACCGCGTCATCCCGGGCTTCATGATCCAGGGTGGCGGCTTCGAGCCGGGCATGCGGCAGAAGCCGACGCAGGCGCCCATTCAGAACGAGGCGAACAACGGACTGAAGAACAACAAGTACACCGTGGCAATGGCGCGGACCAACGATCCGCACTCGGCCACCGCGCAGTTCTTCATCAACTCGAGCGACAACGACTTCCTCAACCACAAGGCGCCCAACCCGCAGGGCTGGGGCTACACCGTGTTCGGCGCGGTGGTCGAGGGCCAGGACGTGGTCGACAAGATCGAGGGCGTGGCCACCGGCAACAACGCCGGACACCAGGATGTGCCGAAGGACGACGTGGTGATCGAGTCCGCCAGCGTCGCCTGAAACCCGCAACGGTTGAATCGGGCTGCGTCCCAGCGGATGCGGCCCGATTCCGCGGGAACTACAGCGGCAGCAGGTGGTGTTTGCGCGGGTTGCGCGCCTGCGTCTTGTCCCGCAGCAACTGCAGCGCGCGGCGCAGCTCCAGCCGGGTGGCCGACGGCTCGATGACCGCGTCGATGTAGCCGCGCTCGGCGGCCACCCACGGCGTCGCCATGGTGGCGTTGTAGAAGTCGATCATCTGCTGGCGCACGGCCGCCCGCTGCTCCTCCGGCGCGGCCTCGATCTGTTTGCCGCCGATCAGGCTGACCGCGCTCTCCGCGCCCATCACCGCGATCCGGGCGGTGGGCCAGGCCAGGTTGACGTCGGCGCCGAGCTGCTTGGAGCCCATCACCGCGTAGCCGCCGCCGTACGACTTGCGAATCACCACAGTCACTTTCGGCACGGTCGCCTCCACGAAGGAGAACAGGAACCGGCCGCCGCGCTTGATCACGCCGATCTTCTCCTGCTCCACACCGGGCAGGAAGCCAGGAGTGTCCACCACGAAGACGAGCGGGATCTCGAACGCGTCGCACAACCGCACGAAGTGCGCCGCCTTGTCCGAGGCGCGGGCGTCCAGCGCACCGGCGTACACCATCGGCTGATTGGCGACCACGCCGACGCTGCGACCGTCCACCCGGGCGAAACCGGTGATGATGTTGCGGCCCGCCGAGGCGCCGACCTCGTGGAACGCGCCGTCGTCGAAGATCCGCAGCAGGATGTCGTGCATGTCGTAGGCGGCGTTGTCCGAGTCCGGCACAAGGGAATTCAGTTCCAGGTCGCTGTCGGTGCGCTCCGGTTCCAGGCCCGGGTTCACGATCGGCGCGAGCTCCTGGCAGCTGGTCGGCAGGAAGCTCAGGTAGTCGCGCACCCAGTCGAAGGCCGCCTTCTCGTCCGCCGCGACATGGTGGATGTTGCCGTACTCGGCCTGGCTCTGCGCGCCGCCCAGCTCCTCGAGGCTCACGTCCTCGCCGGTGACCTCACGGATCACCTTGGGACCGGTGACGAACATGTACGCCTCTTCGGTCGCCACCACGACGTCGGTGTTGATCGGGGCGTACACGGCACCACCGGCGCACTTGCCGAGGATCATCGAGATCTGCGGCACCAGACCGGACAGCGGCTCCTGGCGGCGGCCCAGCTCGGCATACCAGGCCAGCGAGGTCACCGCCTCCTGCACCCGGGCGCCGCCGGAGTCGTTGATGCCGACCACCGGGCAGCCGACCTTGGCCGCGTACTCCATGATCCCGGCGACCTTGCGGCCGAACATCTCGCCGACCGAACCGCCGTAGACGGTCTGGTCGTGCGAGAACACCGCCACCGGCCGGCCCTCGACCAGACCGTGCCCGGTGACCACGCCGTCGCCGTACAGCGCCGTCGGGTCACCCGGTTTACGCACCAGCGCACCGATTTCCACGAAGGTGCCCGGATCGAGCAGCATGTTGATCCGGTCGCGGGCGCTGGGAATCCCCTTCTTCGCCCGCTTGGCCACCCCCGCTTCACCCGCCGGTTCCTGCGCTAAATCAAGCCTTTTGCGTAGGTCGGCGAGCTTCTCGGCAGTCGTAGTCACTGAGCCCCTTTCACATCGATGGCAGCGAGCTTCGCGGTGAGGTCGGCTCCGATCTGCTGGATCCGCGGCTCATCGATGATCTGCAGGTGGTCACCCGGGATGTGGATGACCTCGAGGTTAGGAATGTATTCGTCCCAGCCGCCGTTCGGGCGGCGATCGGCGAAGCGCGGCTCCAGCTCGATCATGCCGTCCTGGTACCGCTCCGCCAGATACAGCACGGCGTCACCGTCGTAGCGGGTCGGCTGCGTCTTGGCCAGGTGCCTGCTCTCGATCCACGAGGTGCGCTGGTGCTCGAGCACGCCACCGGGGATCTTGGTGCCGCTGATCTTGATCAGGTCACTGATCATCTTGAACTGTTCCTCGTCGGAGGCCGCGGCCAGCGTCTCCAGCTGCTCGCGATCCAGCTCGCCCTCGACGCCATAGGTCTTCTTCGCGAAGACCTGGTACCGCTCGATCCGGCGCACCCGCTCCTCGGGACTGTTGTCCTCGTCCTCGATCGGCAGCGCCAGGTCGATCAGGCCGACCAGCCGCACGTCGGCGCCCTCGGCCCGCAGCAGCTGCGCGACCTGCAACGCGAACACCGCGCCCAGCGACCAGCCGTACAGCACGTACGGGCCGTCGCCCTGGATCTTGCGCAGTTTGGTCAGGTACTGCTTCGACCGCTCCAGGATGTCGCCTTCGACGCGCTCGAAGCCGTACATCGGGGTGCCCTCGGGCAGCCGCTTCAGCAGCGGTTCGTAGACCAGCGTGTTACCGCCGGAGGGGTGGAAAACGAAGACCGGCACCGCATTCGAACCCTCGGCCCGCGGTCGCAGCGGGCGGATGAAACCGTCCACGTCGGCACCGCTGTCCTGCAGGTTGCGCACGATGTCCGCCAGTTGCTCGATGGTCTCGCAGTCGAGCACATCGTCGACGGTGACCTCGGCCTTGACCCGCTCGGTGAGCCGGGCCGCCAGCTTCTCGGCGACCTCCTCCTCGAGAATCGGCAGGGTGTTGAAGATACCGCCGGCGGACTTACCGGTGACCACCGCCCAGGTGGCGAAGGTCAGTCGTTCGGCGGCGTCGCGCGGCGGGACGTCGTCCTCGTCGGCGGACTGCGGACCGCCGAAGGCCGGGGCGGCGGCAGGCGCCGGCGCGGCGACCGGCGAAACCGGTTCGGCCACAGCAGGTTCCGCCGGTGCGGCGGGCGTCTCGGCGACCGGCGTAGCGGGTGCTACCGGTGCGGCGGCGGCGACCGGCGCGGCGGCTTCGGTAGCCGGCGCGGCGGTCTCGGCCTCCACGTTCGACGGCGAAACAGCCTCGGGTGCGGCGGTATTCGCGGCGGCTGCGGCGATCGCAGCCGGGTCCTCACCCGCGGCGACGGCGGCACGAGCCGCTTCGATGAAGCCGGCGTCGACGGTGACTTCTTCGCCCGCAGCCTGTTTCGCGGCGACCGCCTGCAACTCGTCGCGGTGTTCCACGGCGTAGCGCAGCACCTTGCCGACCTCGTTGAGGTTGGCGTCGCGCACGGCCTGGATCTGCAGCTGCGGGATGTCGAATTCGTACTCGACGCGGTTCTTGATGCGCATCGCCATCAGCGAGTCGAGACCGAGCTCCATCAGCGGGATCTCCATCGGGAGATCCTCGACCGCGTAGCCCATCGACTCGGCGACGATCAGCGCGAGCCGGTCCTCGAGCTTCTGGCTGCCGTTCGGATCCCAGCGGTCACCGAAGGTCTCGATGACCTCCAGGTCGGTGCCCGCCGCCGGCTCGGCCGCGGCGGCCGTCGCCGGAACGAGTTCGGCCACAACGGATTCGGGCAGCGGCGCACCGGAGGTGACCACGGCGTCGAAGAGCAGCCGGAAGCTCGCGCCCTCCTTGGCGTGCACCTGCACCGACGCACCGCCGGGGTGCGGGGTCAGCGTGGTGGTCAGCGTGCCCGACGGCGGAACAGTCGCGTGCACGATCGAGGCGCCGAGCGAGACCTCGCTGAGCACCTGCACCGCCGCGGCCTGCACGAGCGCGGCCAGGTCACCGGCCGACGCGGCCTGCACCTCCCACGCGTGCCTGCCGTCCGGCAGCGCCACGTGCGCGCCGGGCACCCTGGTGTTGCCGCCGCCCGCGGACAGCGACGCCTTCGGCCAGTACTCCTTGCGCACGAACGTGGTTCGCGGCACGTCGGCGTACGCGCCGGGGGTCAGCAGGGAGGACAGGTCCACCTTGTGCCCGTGCACGTACAGCTGCGCCAGCGCGCCGATCACGCCGGCCGCCTCGTCTTCCTTGCGCTTGAGCGTCGGAATGAGCTGCGCGTCGTGCAGACCCGCGGCGAAGGTAGTGCCGAGCACCTGCATCAGCGCGACCGAGTTCGGCGCCAGCTCCAGGAAGGTGGTGTGGCCCGCGTCGACCGCGAGCTTCACCGCGTTGGTGAAGTACACGCTGCCGCGCATGTTCTTCACCCAGTAGTCCTCGTTGTGCACCGGATCGGTGCCCGCGCGGTAGAACTCGCCCTTGTGCACGGTCGAGTAGAGGCCGGTCTTCAGCTTGGTCGGCTCGATGCCGGCCAGCTCCGCGGCCAGCTCGCCGAGCAGCGGATCCATCTGCGAGGTGTGGCCTGCGCCGCGGGTCTGCAGGATCCGGGCGAACTTGCCCTCCGCCTCCACCCGCGCCACGATCGCCTCGACCTGCGCGCGCGGGCCGCCGATCACCGTGTTGGTCGGCGCCGCGTACACGCCGACCTCGACGTCCGGGAATTCGGCGAGCAGCTTCTCGATGTCCTCGGCGCTGTATTCGACCAGCGCCATGTTGCGCACGTCGTCGTCGGTGAGCATCTGCTCGCCCTCGTGCATCAAGCGCGAGCGGGCGCAGATCACCCGGACGGCGTCTTCGAGCGGCAGGCCACCGGCGATGTACGCCTCGGCGACCTCACCCATCGAATGTCCCACCACCGCTTCGGGTTCCGCGCCGTGCGCGCGCAGCAGCGCGGCCAGCCCGACCTGGATGGTGAAGATGCCGACCTGCGAGGTGCCGACGTTGTAGTCCTGGCCGTCGTCGAGGAACATGTCCCGGATCGAGTACCCGGCCTCGTCCTGCACCAGCTCGTCGACCTGGTCGACGGCCTTCGCGAAGATGGAATTCTCCAGGTACAGCGATTTGGCCATCTTGCGGTGCTGCGCACCGAAACCGGAGAGCACCCACACCGGACCGACGGCGGCGGGCGCGTCCGCGGTGAACACGCCGTTGCCCGGCTTACCCGCCGCAATGGCACGCAGACCGGCGACGGCCTCCTCATGCGTCTTGGCGAGCACCACACCGCGCGAACGCCAGTGGCTGCGCTTGGCCAGCGACCTGGCCACGTCCTCGAGCGAAACATCGCGGCCCGCTTCGGATTCCAGCCAATCGGCCAGTTCACCGGCGGCGCGGCGGCGGCGGGAAGGCATGTAGCCCGAGATCGGCAGCACGACCGGAAGCGGTTCGGTGCGCTCGGCGGTCCATTCTGCCACTGTGGCAACAGTTTCCGCGGCCGCAGCCGCGGGTTCGGTAGCGACTGCGGCGGTCTCGGTGATGTCTTCGTCTGCCTCGGCGACGATCGCATCCGCTTCCGCGAGCACGTCGGTCGACTCGTCCTCGAGCTCGGCGTCGAGAGCAGCGACATTCGCATCGGCCGCCGCGGCCTCGACCTCGGGTGCGGCTACCTCGGGGGCTGCCGGAACCTCCGCCGCGGCCGGAACGTATTCCTGCACCACTACGTGTGCGTTGGTGCCGCCGAAACCGAAACCGGAGATGCCGACGGTGGCGGTGCCGCTGTAGCGCGGGAATTCGGTCGGCTCGTCGACGACCTTCAGGTGGGCCTGATCGAACGGGATGTACGGGTTGGGACCGGCGAAATTGATGTTCGGCGGAATGACGTTGTGCTGCAACGCCATCACGATCTTGGCGAAGCTCGCCGCACCCGCGGCCGATTCCAGGTGGCCGAAATTGGATTTCACCGAGCCGAGCAATGCGGGCTGGTCGTCCGCACGACCGCGACCGACCACCCGGCCGAGCGCGTCGGCTTCGATCGGGTCACCGAGCAGGGTGCCGGTACCGTGCGCCTCGATGTAGTCGACGGTCGACGGCACGATTCCCGCGTCCCGATACGCCCGGCGGAGCACCTCGGCCTGCGCATCGGGATTGGGTGCGACGATGCCGTTCGAGCGTCCGTCGGAGTTGATCGCGGAACCCTTGATGACGGCCATGATTCGATCGCCGTCGCGTTCGGCGTCGGCCAGGCGCTTGAGCACGATGAGACCGGCACCCTCGGAACGAACCATGCCGTCGGCATCGGCGGAGAACGCCTTGATCCGGCCGTTCTTCGCAACCGCGCCGACCGAGTCGTAGCCGAGGGTGACCATCGGCGCGAGCAGCATGTTCACGCCACCGGCCAGTGCCAGGTCGGCATCGCCGTCCCGGAGTGCGCGCACCGCCTGATGCACGGCGACCAGCGTGGACGAGCACGCGGTGTCCACCGCGACGGACGGGCCACGGAAGTCGTAGAAGTAGGAGACGCGGTTGGCGATGATGCCGGAGGACGCACCGGTGATGCCGTACGCCGCGGCGGAGGCGGGCAGGTTCGGATCCTGGTTGCCGACGCCGAGGGCCGCGACCAGCATGAAGTCACTGGTGGACGTGCCGATGAAGACACCCACCGGCGCGCCCTTGAGCTCGCTGGCGGGAATCCTGGCGTGCTCCAACGCTTCCCAGGTCAGTTCCATCATCAGGCGCTGCTGCGGATCGACGTTCTCGACCTCGAGCGGCGACATCGCGAAGAACTCCGCGTCGAAGCCCTTGACCACGTCCTGGTCCAGATAACCGCCCAGGGTGTTGGCCGAGGCGATGGCCGCGGCGGCACCCGGATCGGCGGCGAACTCATCCCACCGGCCCTCGGGCAGATCCCGGATCCCGTCCCCGCGATTGATCAGGAACTCCCAGGTCGACTCCGGCGTATCGCCCGCGCCGGGCAACCGGGTGGACAGGCCGACGATGGCGATATCGTGCGCCTGGCCCGGCTGGTAGCCCGCGGTATAGAAGGAGTCGTCGGAGACTGCGTCCACGCTCTCCGGCTCGCCGTTGATGACCACCTCGGCCAGCGACGCGATGGTCGGATGCTGGTAGACGACGGTCGCGTTCAGCACCACGCCGGTGAGTTCCTCGATGTCGCCGCCGAGGGCGAGGGCGTCGCGCGAGGCGAGCCCGAACTCTTCCATCGGCCGGTCCACGGTGATCGCCTCGATCGACTGCCCGGTCGCGTCGGCGACCCAGCGGCGCAGCCACTCACGCAGCTCGGCCACGGACAGATCGGCCCGCTCACCGCTCGTGGCGGCAGCGGTCACCGGCGCGGGCGCCTGGTCGGCGCCCTGCTCGGCGGGCAAGTTGTCGGTCGTCTGGGTGGACTCGTTGTCGGCCATCAATTCCTCAAGCTACCTGTCTGCGTGCGGTTGCGCGGCGGGGATTGACGGCCCGGATCACTCGGTGTCGTTCCGGCACAGGCCGGAACCGAGTGGCGAGCCAGACAACCACTGTTCCGACCTGATCGAGGCGGGAACTTCCGTCATTCTTCCTCGGGTGCATCGGGGAAGGCCTGCTGGGTGTAACCACCCCGCAGTGTTCCCTCCAGATAGGCGGCCTTGCAGGCGCGCCGGGCGATCTTGCCGCTGGAGGTGCGCGGGATCGAGCCCGCGGGAACCAGCAGGACGTCACGAACGGTGACACCGTGGCGCGCGGCCACCGCGGCGCGCACCTCGTCGGCGATCGGCAGTGGATCGGCCTTGCCCGCGCCGGGGCCGCGCTCGGCCACGATCACCAGCTGCTCGGAGCCGTCGTCGGCGTCGAACTTCAGGCCGGAGTGGCTGCCCTGATCGAAGACGAGCGCGGGCAGTTGGTTCGCGGGCACCGAGAACGCGGCGACGAAGCCGGGGCGTAGCGCCTTGGAGGCTTCCTGCGCGGAGAACTCGAGATCCTGCGGGTAGTGGTTGCGGCCGTCGACGATCACCAGGTCCTTGACCCGGCCGGTGATGTAGAGCTCGCCGTCGAGGTACACGCCGTAGTCGCCGGTGCGCATCCAGTTGGCGTCGCGCTCGGTGCCTTCGGCGTGGCTGCCCTCGGCGAGGCGATGCGGCACCTTGTTCTGGAAGGTGGCGGCCGTCTCGTCCGGGCGACCCCAGTAGCCGATGCCCATGTTGTTGCCGTGCAACCAGATCTCACCGACCCGGCCGTCGGGCAGTTCCCGGCCGCCGTCGGCCTCGACGGTTTCCGGATCGACGATCACGGCCCACTGCGACAGCGCGACGTAACCGCAGGAGACCTGGGCGATGGCGTTGTCGGTGCCCTGTTCGACCTTGACCATGCGGCCCGCGTTGAGCTCGTTGCGATCGACCCAGGTGACCTTGGCTTCGTCCTCGGCCTTGGTCGCCGACACGAACAGCGTCGCCTCGGCCATGCCGTAGCACGGCTTGATCGCCGTCTTGGGTAGGCCGTAGGGCGCGAAGGCCTCGTTGAACTTCTTCATCGACGAGGTGGTCACCGGCTCGCTGCCGTTGATCAGGCCGATCACGTTCGACAGATCCAGTGCCTCGCCGTTCTTCGGCAGACCACGCGCGGCGGCATGCTCGAACGCGAAATTCGGTGCGGCGGCGAAGGTTCCGGCGCCGTCGGACTGCGCGGCCAGCTCCTTGATCCAGCGGTACGGGCGGCGCACGAACGCGCTCGGCGACATGATGGTGATGAACTTGCCGCCGACCGCGGGCAGGATCACCGTGAGCAGGCCCATGTCGTGGAACAGCGGCAGCCAGGTGACGCCGCGCGAGTTCCAGTCCAGGTTGATCGAGTTCACCATCTGCAGCAGGTTGGTGCCGACCGCGCGGTGGGTGATCTCCACACCGGCCGGGGTCCGGGTCGAGCCCGAGGTGTACTGCAGGTAGGCGATGTCATCGATGGCGATATCCGGACGCACCCAGCCCTCGCCGACGCTGTCGGGGATCGCGTCCACCGCGATGATGCGCGGGCGCTGGGCGGCGGGCAGCGAACGGAAGAACTGACGCACGCCCGCCGCGGAGGAGCTCGCGGTGAGGATGGCGGCAGGCTCGCAGTCGCCGAGCACGGCGTGCAGGCGGTCGGTGTGCCCCGGCTCGTCGGGGTCGAACAGCGGCACCGAGATGGTGCCCGCGTAGATCGCGGCGAAGAAGGAGACCACGTAATCCAAGCCCTGCGGCGCCAGGATCGCGACCCGGTCGCCCGGGTTGGTCACCTGCTGCAGTCGAGCGGCCACCGCGCGCAGCCGAATGCCGAACTCACGCCACGTCAGTTCCTGGGCCTCACCATCACGCTCACGCGAGTAATCGATGTAGCGGTACGCCAGAGTGTTCGCGTCGTTCCGGGTGTGCTTCTCGACGTGATCGACCAGGGTGTGATCCTCGGGAATTCGGATGTTCCCGGTCTCGTCCAGGTAGTCGTCGAAAGTCTCTTCCATTCCTTCTTCTCCTCCGAGGCACACGCAGCAAGACGGCGACTACGCCGCTGTTACCTGTGAGGCCCCGACTCGCTTTCGCCCGCTGGCTGCTCCCACTGTGCGGAGAGTCAGCTTGCAGATTCTGGGCGGTCTGCGCGGTGACCGCTATCGGCTAGATGTACTCAAACCAGGGTTATGTTACAGAGAAGGCCCGGTCACTCGTCTCGCAGCAGGGGAATAACGGGGGCGAATGCGTCCATCTGGGTGGGAAATACCCCGACATACGACATCGAGGTGAGTTGGCGCACACGCCGGATCTGCTCGGCGATTTCCTCGAACGTGCCGATGGCGACGTAGGGCGACTCGAGGATCTCCTCGACCGAAAGCTTCACGTCCACCTCGAGATCCGGGTGCAGGCCCCGATCGATCGCGGAAAGCGCCATCTCAGCGGTCTTCTCGCGATCGTCGGTGATGACGATCGCGGTGATGGCCCAGTTCAGCTCGATATCGGCGAACCGATCGCCCGCGGCCTCGCGGATCAGGTTCACCTTCTCGATCGTCTTGGCCATGGTGATGCCGGACAAGAGGCCTTTACCGTGCTTGGTGGTGACCGGGACGACGGAGATGATGTCGGCGTGCTTGGCGGCCAGGCGCAACATCTTCGGACCACCGCCGCCGGTGCAGATCGGCGGGCGCGGACCCTGCCGGGGGCGTGGCGTGCCCTTGACGCCGTGCACCTGGTAGTGCTTGCCCTCGAAGGTGCACTCCTGACCGCGCAGCAGCACGTCGAGAATGGTCAGCGCCTCGTCCAGCTTCTCCAGGCGGACGCCGGGCGTCTCGTACGGGATGCCCGCGGCGGCGAACTCGTCCTGCTTCCAGCCCGCGCCGAGACCGACCTCGAGCCTGCCCTTGGACAACACGTCGATGGTGGCCAGATCCTTGGCCAGCACCACCGGGTTGCGGAAGCCGTTGGCCAGCACCGAGGTTCCGAGCCGGATCCGCTCGGTGGCCTGGGTCAGCGCGCCGAGTGCGGCGATCGGGCCGATCTGGTCGCCGAGGTGATCGGGCACGACGAAACTGTCGAAGCCGTACTCCTCGGCCTGCTGCGCCGTCTGGATGAACTTGCGGGCGCCACCTTCTTGCTTGTTTCCCTCACCAGCTGCCGCGAAGCGGAAGCTGCGCAGCGGCGTACCCAGCGCGGTCAACTCACCGGCCGGGGCGGCGGCTTCTGTCATGAACTCATGCTCCTGGCTGTAAGGAAATCCGGGCGCGACAGTGCGGGGCGGTCATACCCGACACTCGGTACGGGTTACCCGCGTCGCGATCACCAGCGCACTTTACAGCGTCGTGTCCAGCCGGACGCGCGCTTGCTCCGGCACTACTGGGTGTACTGGGCACGTACCGGAGTACGGCCTGTGAGATCTCACGAGTGCGGCGGATGCGGGGCCGACTCGATGAGGCCGTTCGCCCAGTTCGCGGTCCACTGGGTGGAGGTGGTGCCGTTGTCGTCGACGACGAATCCGTTGTACAGCGCGTGCACCGGATTGCCCGCCGCGCGCACCAGTGCGCCGACGCTGCCCATGATGTTCCACGGACTCAAGGCCTCTCGCGGCGCGTCACAGATCAGGTCGCCCTGCGCACAGATGGTGAAGGTCCGCTCGGCCAGTTCGCCGAAGCCGCCCGGGCGCGGACCGGTCATCGTGATACCGGGCACATTGAGACCCTTCAACGCCACCTCGGCGCCCACGCCGGCGGGCACCGCACCGATCTGCACCGCTTGACCGGGACCGGTGTCGCCGGTGCGGCGACCGTCCGAGATCAGTGTCACGCCGAGGATCCGCTTCGCCGGGACCGGACCCTTGCCCGCGGCGATCTGACTGGTGACATCGCCCGCGATGACCGCACCCTGGGAGAAGCCGGCGATCACATAGTTGGTCAGCGGACACCTGCTCGCCCGCTCCTGCATGGCCTTGACCATGTTCTGCGTGCCCTCGGTCCGGCTGTTGTTGTACGACTGCTGCCCGTCCGGGGGAATCGCGATCGGATTGGAGAACTGCGCGACATAGGGGACGGTGTAGACGTCGAGCCGCTCCTTGGGGAACTGCTGCGCCACCGGACCGGAGATGTTGAGCATCAACGAGTTCGGGTTCGCCGTCGGGTTGTGCGGATCGTCGTTGCTGTTCGACTCCCAGGTGCCGGGCACCGAGATCATCTGCACGTCCGGGCAGTCCGCGGGCTGGGACGTGGGCTCCTCCGGCGGCTTGGGCCCTGGCTTGGGCTGGCGCAGCGGTCCGGCGAGCAGGTACCACAGCAGCAACACCACGATGAGGATCAGCACCGGGATCGCGAGCAGCAGCAGGCATCCCGCCGGCCGGGACCGGCGGGACGTCGTTCCGCGGCGCGGGCTCACTGGCAGTACGTCTGCTTAGCGGCGCTGACGTAGATCTGCCCGGCCTTCTCCACCGGCATCTTCGCCGGATCGAAGGACGGGTCGGAGCCTGCCATCGCGGTCACGAAGGTCATCAGGTCTTGATCGGACGCACCGGAGGCGATGCCCTGGCAGACGTAGCCCGCGACGCTCAGCGCGATATCCGGGGTGGACGGCGTGACCCCCTGCTGCTTCAGCGCGTCGAGGTACTTCTTGTCCTTGTCGGTGAGCTTCGAGGTGTCGGCGGGCGGCGCGGACTCGATCGGCTCCGGCCGCTCCGGCGCGGGAGCCGGCGCCTGCTCCGATTCGGGCGCCGGGGCCGGTGCGGGAGCCGGGGGCGGGGCGGTGTCGCCGGGGGTGGACGAGGCGGGCGGCTGCGTTGCCGCCGTGGTGCGGGTCAGCGTCGGCGTGCTCGACGCGGTGGAATCGTTGCCACCACAGGCGGCGAGCAAGCCGGTCGCGGCGATCGCCACGACAACGCCGAATACCTTGCCACGGGTCCTCTGCATGAATTCTGTCCTCGATCTGTTCGCAAACGGGGGAGGTCGCCCACCAGGCTAAAGGAAACTCGGCCCGAAGCGCGGCCGGTCAATAAACAGACCGGTCCGTACTAAAGACCGTGCACCTCAGGCTTGCCGTCCTTCACGACGATGTAGCCGGCTTGGAAGTTCTGCTGCACACCGCCCGGGACGGGGAACTCGTCGCTGATCGGGTACCCGAGTTTGCCGTTCTCATAGCCGAGCACCTGCCAGGCATCCATGAGCGGGCCGTTCTTCACCGCCCAGGCGCCCGACAGCGGGCTCCAGTAGATATTGCCGCCCTCGAAACGGCTGTACCGGCCGAGATCCTTCAGCGGCTGCTCCTCGGTGGCGGGGAACCCGAGCCAGCTGTTCTCGTAACCCATTTGGGCGAACTTGTCCAAGATCAGGCCCTGTACCCGGTGCACCCCGGTCTTGGCGCTGTAGTAGAACGGGCCGTGCTCGAACGCCTGCACCGCACCGTCCCGGTTCGGCGTCTTGACCTCGGGCGCGATCGGGTAGCCCGCCGGGCCGCCCTCGTAACCCTGCCTGCCCCACTCGTCGAGGATCGCGCCGCGCACCACCTGGGCGCCGGTCTGCGGCGTCCAGTAGAGGGCGCCGTGCTGGAACGACTGCATGCGGCCGCGGCCGTCGGGCAGCCCGCGCTCGTCGCCGGTCGGCAAGCCGAGCGGACCGGCCGGACCCTGCGCGGCCTGGTAACCGCCGCCGATCATGCCGCCGACCGGATGTGCGCCGTCGGCCGGCGTGTAATAGACCCGCCCGGACCGGAAGTCCTGGGCCACACCCCCGGCCACCGGATACTCCGGGGACTGGCATTCACCGAGCCAAGCGTTCGCCGCGGCCACCGGCGCGATCGAGCCACCGACACTGCACGGACCCTTGCCCGCGTCCACACCGAGTGCGTTGGCGGCCTGCGCCCAGGACTGGCGCATCTCGAAATCCCAGTAGGGCCACGAATGCGTGCCGGACGGGCGGTAGTTCACCTGTGCGGGGATGGCCAGCCTGCCCAGCTTGGTGACGAAGTTCTGCGAGGTGAGCCGGGACAGGATCTCCAGCCCCATGCCCGCGTAGTTGGTGCTGACCCCGGGGATGGCCGACGCCTGGTCGAACGGGCCGGTGGCCCCGCTGCCGCTGGACACATAGAGCGAGACGCCCTTCAGCTTCTCGGCCTGGGTGTACGGGTCGTGCGCGGCCCACTCCGGGCCGCCCGCCGGCCCCCACATGGCGCCGACGTCGTAGCCGCCCGCGTCGCGCATGGCGAACTGGATGGCCTGCGGCATGCCGATGGTGGTCGTGGTGAGGAAGCCGGAGTAGGAGGCCGCGTACTTGACGAAGCCGGGGTTGCGGGCAGCCAGGAACATGGCCGCCGTGCCACCCATCGAAAGTCCTTCCATGCCACGGACATCCGTGGCCCGCCACTGGCCTTCGAGCAGCGGCGGCAGTTCCCTGGTCAGGAAGGTTTCCCACTTGTAGGTCTTGCCGTTGTTGGGCTGCAACCAGTCCGAGTAGAAGCTGGACTGCCCGCCGATCGGCAGCACGACGGTGACGTTCTTGTCCGCGAAGAAATCGACGGCGCCCGCGTCCTTGGTCCAGCCGCTCTCGTCGTCGGTGGCGCGCAGGCCGTCGAGCAGGTACAGCACCGGGAACCGGGCGTCGGGGCGGGTGGCCCAGTCCCGGGCGAGCAACAGTTGGACCTGGATCGGGGCCGCCATCGACGGTGAATTGATCCACAGCGCGACCCGGCGGTCGGTCAGCCAGATCACCTTCTGCACGGTCGCCGCAGCGACGGGATCCACCGCGGGTGCGGGGTCGGGGACGGGCTGGGCGGCCGCGGGCGCGATACCCGCGGCGAGCGGGATGACCATGGCGGTGGCGAACAGCGCCGACCGCCCGCGCGCCGGACGACTGCCGCGACGCTCGCGTCGCCCCCATCTGCCGCGCCGAATCCCTGCCACAAGAGCTTTCTACCCCCGTAACGGCCAGGTTTCGGGGAGACACGCGCAGGACCACGCGAAACCACCTGTCCCGAAAAGCAACTCGGGCCGCACCCGAGAAGGGTGCGGCCCGAGCCGTCGGTCAGCAGGTCACCAGGCGCCGGTGGCGTCCAGGATCTGGTTGCGGGAGGCGAAGAGCTGGCCCTCCCAGTACTTCCAGGAGTGCGTGCCGGTGGCCGGGAAGTCGAACCGGGCCGGGATGCCGAGCGAGGCCAGGCGAGCCTGGAACGCCCGGGTGTTCACCAGCGAGAGCGCCTCGAGCGCCATCGCGTTACCGGTGTTGAACACGCCGACCGCGGAGTTCGGGTTGTCGTACTGGCCCGGCAGGCCGCTGGCCGCCGAGATGTACATCGGCAGACCCTTGAGCTGCGGCGCGAACACGAACGGGTCCATCCGCAGCCACGCGGGGCTCCACGGGGCGGCCATCGAGTCGACGTTGAACTTGCCCGCGTCGAGCATCGCGATGCGGATCGCCTCACGCATGCCGGGCGCGGAGATGTTCAGGTAGCCCGAGTAGGAGGCGGCGAACTTGAACTGATCGCGGTGGTACGCGGCCAGCGCCAGGGCGCCACTGCCACCCATCGAGAGACCGGCCACCGCGTTGTTGGTGCGCGAGACGCCGTAGCCCTCGAGGAACGCGGGAAGCTCCTTGGTCAGGAAGGTTTCCCACTTGTAGGTGGTCTTCTGGCCGTTGGTGTTGCTCGGCGCGTACCAGTCCGTGTAGAAGCTGGACTGGCCGCCGACCGGCATGACCAGGGTGATGTTGTCGTTCGCGAACTGCTGCAGCGCGTTGGTCTCGAACGACCAGGCGTTGCGGTCGTCGCGAGCGCGGAGTCCGTCGAGCAGGTAGAGCGCCGCGTTGCCGCCGCGCGAAGCCCACTGCACCTGGACCTTGATCGGGCCCATGCTGGACGGGACCATCAGATCTTCGAAGCCGCCTGCGGGGGAACGCAATACCGGCGCGTGCGCCGGCGCCGCGGTGGCGATCGGGGCCGCCACACCGGCGGCGATCGGTAGCGCCAGCGCGGCGGCACCGACAGCCAGAATTCGTTGGCGCCAACTACGAGGTGCGCCGCGCCGGCCCGACTTGGTTCTCATCGGCGCGGCCGCCCTGCCGAAACGCATGAATCCTGCTCTCTTTCTGCTTTTCTGCCTGTTGTGGTGCGGTCGGCGACCCGGGGAGGGCGCAACCACACCAGTGCTGCCAACGAGACGCACGCCGCTCCACACCGGACCCCGACTTTCCGGCACAGGCGACCGCGCTACAACGATCTGGTCACACTTGCGCTCGCTGGACGATATTCGACGCCCGAAGCCTTAGCAAGGCCGAGGCAACCAGGTGGCCGAAATCCGCCCGTACGCAATCTGTGATGGTGCGGTGACCCTATCGCGTCGGCGCGGTGATTGTCGTGCCGGAGCACCAAATTTTCACCTGATGGCCGGAAGTGTCAGCTCACCCCAAATTCGCGCTCAGGTCGGGCAGCATCTGGAACACCTGGTCCTGCCAGTAGTTCCAGCTGTGCACACCCACCGGGGTGTAGACGAAGTTCGCGTTGCTCGGGCCGAGGCTGTTAAGCCGCGCTTCAAAGGCGCGAGTGTTGGCCAATGCGATCGTTTCCAAAGCCATCGCATTACCGAGGTGGTAGACGTCGATCGGCGAGTTGATCACGTCCCGTGGGCCGTTGACGCCATTGCCGGTGGCGATCCAGAGCCGAGTTCCGTTGGCACGCAACAGCGGCGCGAACATGAACGGATCGTTGCGCAGCCAGCGCGAATCCCATGGCGGACCCCACATGGCGTCGATGTTGAACCCGCCCGCGTCGAGCATGGCCAGGCGCAAGCCCTCTTTCATGGCAGGCGCGGAAATGTTCAGATAGCCGGAATAGGAAGCGGCATAACGAAACTGGTCGGGATGATAAGCGGCCAGCGCGAGCGCGGCACTGCCGCCCATGGACAGGCCGAACACCCCGTTGCCGTGCGGGTGGAAACCCAGCCGGTCGCGCAACGCCCAGCGCAGATTGTTCGACAGGAAGCTCTCCCACGCGTACGGCTGCTGCTGCCCGTTGGTATTGCTCGGCGCGACCCAATCCGAATAGAAGCTGGACTGCCCGCCCACCGGCATCACGACGTTGATGTTCCAGCTCGGCAGCACCCGCGAGATGTCGGTGTCGATTTCCCAGCCGCTCAGGTCGTTGCGGGCGCGCAGTCCGTCGAGCGCGTACACCACCCGGCGGGTGTTGCCGTCGGCGGCACGGAAGATCCGGGATTTGATCGGGCCCATGCTGGAGTCGACCCAGAAGTCGAAGCCCGCGGGGTCGAACCCGGCCCGCGCGGCCGGGGCAAGGCCGCCGAGCGCGGCGCCGAACGGCAGGGCCAGCGTCACGGCGAGGCCGAGCAGCGCGCGTCGCAGCCAGCGCCGATCCGCCCGCGCGGCACGTCCGGCAACTACCCCGCGCACTCCACCTGCTCGCATCGATCCGACCTTTCACCGCGCGCTCGCCATTGACCGCAACTGTTGTGCACAGAGATCGACACTTCGGGATCGAAGACTTCCATACGAAGCTCTCGATTTTATCGCTCTTCTATATGCAGTTTTGTGCGGAATGTGGTTTCGAAAACGCGCTGCGATGCCGGATCGTGACAAAGCCAGGTATTTGCCAACGAAGCGAAAGGGCAACGACCGCAATGTTTGCCGAGCGCAGCATTCTTACGCCAGCGACTATTCAGACAACAAGTGCGCAAACGACGGACCGCCCGGCGCTGCGTAGCGCCGGGCGGTCCGTCGGGTCGAGTGTGTCAGCCGATGTTGGCGGACATGTCCGGGATCATCCGATTGGCCTCGTCGATCCAGTTGTTCCACGCGTGGATACCGAACGCCGGGTAGGAGTAGACGGCGTTGCCGCCACCCAGGGTGGCCATCCGGACCTCGAAGGCGCGCGTGTTTGCCAGTGCCAGCGCCTCGAGGCCCATACCGTTCAATGTGTTGAAGCTCGGTCCGTCCTGCGCCGTGGGCAGGCCGCTCGCCGCCGCGATCCACAGCCTGGTGCCGTTGCGGACGAGGTTGGGCGCGAACACGAACGGATCCATCCGCAACCACTGCGGGCCCCACGGCGGCGCCATGGAGTCGACGTTGTAGCCGCCCGCGTCGAGCATCGCGATGCGGATCGCCTCCCGCATGCCGGGCGCGGAGATGTTCAGGTAACCCGAGTACGAACCCGCGAAGCTGAACTGATCCGGGTGGTACGCGGCCAGGGTGAGCGCGGCGCTGCCGCCCATGGACAGGCCGAACACACCGTTGCGGTTCGGGTTGAAGCCGAGCCGGTCGCGCAGCGCGTTGCGCAGATCGCGGGTCAGGAAGGTCTCCCACTGGTACCGGTAGCTCTTACCCGGGCCCGCGGCCAGGATGTTCAGCGCACCGGAGCCCGAGGACGAGCCGCTGCCGGCCGGGATGCCGAGCAGTTCGCTCGGCGCGTTCCAGTCGGCGTAGAAGCTGGACATGCCGCCGACCGGCATGACGACATTGATGTTCCAGTCCGCCAGCTGCTGGGGGACGTTGGTCTCGATCTCCCAGCCGTTGAGGTGCTCCGGCGCCCGCATGCCGTCGAGCACGTAGGCGACCCGGTTGGTGTTGCCGTCACGGGCCGGGATGATGCGGGTCTTGATCGGGCCCATGCCCGAGTCGACCCAGAAGTCGAAGGCCGCGGGATTGAACGCCGCCGACGCGGTGGCGCCGCTGCCGGCTGCCGCCAGACCGAAGGGCACCAGCAGTGCCGTAGCTACCCCCAGTGCGGATCGCTTGACCCAGGCACCGGTCGCGCCCGGTTTTCCGGGGCCACGTCTCCAGCGGGCAAATCGCATCAACTCGACCTTTCGTTCAGGCAGCCGGGGTAGCAAATATCTGGCAATCTACACCGGCCCCCGTATCGGACACCAAGAGCCCTCGTCCGAACAAATCGGACGAATCGACCTCAGCACATGTTCTCCGTGTATCAATCGGTACTGGATGCTTCTATGTTGCTGGAAAGTGACCCAAGCCACAACTTTCGCACCCGTACCCTTCTCATTCGTTACCAAACAAGCGTTGGACGACCGTCCTGCACAAAATAAACCGCCCGGTGCCGGGGCACCGGGCGGTTCGCGTCGAGCGACCTATCGGAAGATCATCCGATATTGGCGGACATGTCCGGAATCATCCGGTAAACCTCATCCGCCCAGTAGGTCCAGTTGTGCACACCGACGGCCGGGAAGTCGTAGGTGGCGTTGTCGGCGCCCAGCGTGAGCATCCGGACCTGGAACGCGCGGGTGTTGGCGAGCGCGAGCGCCTCGAGTCCCATCGCGTTGAGGGTGTTGAAGCTCAGCCCGTCCGCACCGCTGGGCAAACCGCTGCCCGCGGAGATCCACAGCCGGGTGTTGTTGGCCTTCAACCGCGGCGCGAACACGAACGGATCCATCCGCAGCCACTGCGGGCCCCACGGCGGCGCCATGGCGTCGATGTTGAAGCCGCCCGCGTCCAGCATGGCCACCCGCAGCGCCTCGCGCATACCCGGTGCCGAGATGTTCAGGTAGCCGGAATACGAACCGGCGTAACGGAACTGGTCCGGGTGGTAGGCGGCCAGGGTGAGCGCGGCGCTACCGCCCATGGACAGGCCGAACACCGCGTTGTTGTTCGGGTTGAAGCCGAGCCGGTCACGCAGCGCGTTGCGCAGGTTCTGGGTGAGGAAGGTCTCCCACTTGTAGGTGTTCGACTTGCCCATCCCCGCGGAACCGGAGAGCAGCCCGGAGCCGGAGTTACCCGAACCCGAGTTGGCCGAACCGGTGGAGGAGGAACCCGCGCTGCCGAGGCCGAAGAAGTTGCTCGGCCCGTTCCAGTCGGCGTAGAAGCTCGACGGGCCGCCGACCGGCATGACGACGTTCATATTCCATTTGGTCAGCTCGCGCACGACCTCGGTATCGACTTCCCAACCGCTCAGGTCGGGGCGCGCCCGCATACCGTCGAGCGCGTAGACCACGCGCCCGGTGTTGCCGTCGGCGGCGCGGAAGACCCGGCTCTTGATCGGCCCCATCTCGGAGTCGACCCAGAAGTCGAAGCCGTCCGGATTGAAGGCGGCCGACGCGGTTCCGGCGGGCCCTGCCACCGACACCCCGAGCGGGAGCAGAATCGCCACCGACACCAGCACCGAACGCTTCAGCCACGATCCGGCTCTTCGAGTATTCGGACGCCCGAACACGCCTCGCATCAGTTTCGACCTCTCGTTCATGCAACGGCATCGGCCGTGTCTCACGATGACCCGCCGATGCCCACAACAAGTTGACGTCATGACGGGCGTACTTTCGCAGCGTAGCGCTTCATCGTTGCGGGGGCGTTATCGAAACGAGACTAAGCGGTGGACGCCACGTTGTAGGGCCTCGCCAATGCGACCACTGGGCCCCCTGTGAAAGCTGGGCCCAGTGGTTACGCGCGAGGTGGCCGCAATGTGCCACCGTGGCGGAATTGCGTCAGCGCGGCGGCTGCGGCGGCCGGGGGAACGGATCGACCAGACCGCAGCGCTCGATCTCGTACTTCGGCACGCGATCGATCCGGTACTCGGCGAAGCGCAGCGCGTTCTTCAGGTTGTGCCGGAAGCGCTCGAAGGTGAGCGGTTCCCGGGAGGAGATGAGCAGCGCCTGGGTGTCCGGGCAGGACATCGCGGTGCGCGCCTGGGTCACCCACTTCTCGTCCATGTACCAGGGCATCCACGGGTGCCGGTCGACCATGCCGGTGTCCACGACCACCCAGTCCGAATACAGGTTCTTGTCGTGCCCGATCCGGCCGTCGACGAGCCGTTCGGTATGCGCGGCGAGCGGATACGCCAGCCCCATCTGGTCGATGACGCGCACGTTCAGCGGCACGTTCATGCTGGTCATGCCCAGGTTCAGGAAGTAGACCGTGTGCCCGGCGCCGCCCGCGGGGATCGGCTGCGGCGGGGGCGCGATGTACCAGAACATGAACGACGGCGAGTTCAGCAGCAGGCCGCCGTTCGGGGTGTCGGCGATGCCGTTGACCATCGGCCGGATGCGCGGGTAGTCGAGGTAGTCCTCGGCCAGGATCGGGTGATCGTGCCCGGTGTTGAGCACGTAGTAGACCCGTTCGTCCACGATGCCGGACGAGCTGATCTTGGTGCCGGTCTTGATGGCCGTGGTGTTGGCCGCGAACAGCGCCCAGCCCGCGGTGCCGAGCAGCGCGAACAGCACCACGACGAAGGACCAGTCGGCGACGGTCGCCGCGCGCAGGCCGCCCTGCGGCAGCCGGACCGGCACCACCGCGACCGGCAGCAGCAGCAAGAACAACTGCGCCAACAGCATTCGGCCGTGCATGAAGTCACCGCCGACCCGCAGCGCGTACACGGTGAGGACGAATCCGCTGAACAGCACCAGGGTCACCACGGCGGCGGGCGAACGCAGCCACTCGCGCACCCGGCGCACGCTGCGGCGCCGCGGTTCGTCGGGGGTGGCGTGTCGCCCGGCGGGCGCGGCTACGGGACGGGAGCGCGCCGCCACGACACCGGCGGCGAGCAGCACCAGCAGCGGCACCCACAGGTAGTACGGGCCGACCAGATCCCAGAGGTAGGTGAAGCCCTGCCCCCACTTCGCGCCGCCGGCGTCCTTGGCCACCGCGGTGTTCGGGTAGGGCAGGCCGTAATAGCCCATCCGCCAGATCTGGTAACCCAGCGGCAGCACGCCCGCGACGGCGATGATCAAGGCGCGCAACACGATCGGGCGCAGCCTCGACCCGGGCATCGGGGCGAGGAAGATCATCAGCAGCGCCAGGCCGCCGACCACGGCCATCTCGGGCCGGATCAGCGGCGCGAGTCCGGCCAGGAACACCAGGCCGAACAGCCCGGGCAGGCGCACCCGCTCGGCCTGACTCCAGCGCACCAGCTGCCACCACAGCAGGCCGAGCCAGCAGATGACCAGGCAGCTCTCCAGGCCCGAGGTGACGTAGTCGCGCGCGGGCGGCACCGCGATGTAGACGAGCGCGCCCGCGGGCAGCAGCAGCCCCGACTTCGTGCCGCCCCACAGACGGCCGGTACCGAGCATGGCGAACACCATCGCCGCGAGCGAGAGCGTCAAAGCCACACCGAGCACGACGTATTCGAGCCTGGCCTGAGTGAGCCAGCTGAAGAACCAGACGATGTAGGTCCACGCGGTGCTGGTGTTGGTCTCGACCCGCTCGTCCATGTTGAAGACGGGGCCGTTGCCTGCCAGCAGATTGCGTACCGTGCGCAGCACGATGAGTCCGTCGTCGGCGATCCAGCGACGCTGCCAGCCGCCGACGGCGAAAAGGACGACGGTGAGCACGATCCCACCGACGAACGTGGCTCGGGATAGCCGGGCGAACCGCGACGCCGAGCGGGCCGGCTGCGCAGCCGGCCCGTCGTTCGCGTTCTCCGAACGCTGCACTCCCGCTACCAACATCTCGTCAGGTGAGATAGACAGCGACACCTACCGCTCCGATCAAGGCGATTGCGAGGAGCTGGAGGACGCGGTCCCCCAGCGCGATCTCTTCAGGTTCACCGGCCTGGCCGCCATCGACGTCGACCGCGTAACGCAGAATTGCGATGGTAAACGGAATCATAGAGATTGCGTACCAATTGGTGTCTTTCAGGCTGTCCTGTTGGAAGGCCCACAGACCGTAGAACACCACGACAGCGGTCGCCGCGAGGGTCCAGACGAATCGCAGGTAGGTCGGCGTGTAGTACTCCAGCGACCGGCGGATCTTGGCGCCCGTGGCCAACGCGATCTGCAGCTCGGCGTAGCGCTTACCGGCCGCCATGAACAGCGAGCCGAACGCCATGACCAGCAAGAACCATTGCGACAGATCGATATTCGCGGCCGCGCCACCGGCCACCGCGCGCAGCAGGAAGCCCGAGGACACGATGCAGATGTCGAGCACCGCCTGGTGCTTGAGGCCGAAGCAGTAGGCCAGCTGGATGCCGATGTAGACCGCCATCACCACGGCGAGATGCCAAGAGGCGAGGAACGATCCGGCGATCGAGCCGACGAGCAGCACCAGCGACAGCGCGTAGGCGAGATTGACCGGGACCACGCCGGCCGCGATCGGCCGGAACCGCTTGGTCGGATGCGCCCGGTCGGCTTCCACGTCGAGCGCGTCGTTGACCAGGTAGATGCCCGAGGCCGCCATGCAGAACACCACGAACGCGATGCCGACATGCGCGAGCACATCGATCTCGTTCACCGTACCCGCGGCCAGCGGGGCCGCGAGCACGAGGACGTTCTTGACCCACTGCCGCGGGCGGATCGCCTTGAACAGCCCACCGGCCAACGTTTTCGGCGGACCCTTGACGACCGCCTCAGCTAGGTCTGCTCCGGTTGGCTCTTCACTCATGACGCCACCTCGCTGACGCTCGGCTCCGTCATGCGCGACGCGCGCTGGGTCATGATTCGCTCGCTGCGCTCCCTCATGGTCACTTACCAGTGCTCTTTCTTGTGCGGTCATCGAGTCTCTTTTCGGCGGCAAGCACAACGGCGGCGGACGCGGCACCGAGTGCGGAACCGGCGAGCACATCGGAGGGATAGTGCACCCCGAGGACAACCCGGGAAAGCAGCATCGGCGGCACGAGCACCGCAGGCAAGGGTAGCCCGGTCAACCTGCCGAGCAACACGGCCGCCGCGGTGGTCGAGGTGGCGTGCGAGGACGGGAAGCTCAGCTTGCTCGGCGTCGACACGTTGACCTGCACCGACGGATCGTTCGGGCGCGGGCGGCGGACCACCCGCTTGATCACGATCGAGGCCGCGTGCGCGCCGACGGCGCCCACCGCGACCCCGGCCCACTGCCTGCGCCGCGGCTTGTCCACGACCCAGCCCGCGGCCGCGATGCCGACCCAGCCGAGCGCGTGCTCACCGAAGTGCGACATCCCACGGGCCGCCTTGATCACCTCGGGGGTGGCGATCTTGGCCTGCACCGCGTTGAGAATCTTCACCTCGGCCGGGACCTGCGTGCTCGACGGGACCGCCGAGACCGGCCCGCCGTGCCCGTTCGAACTCTGCAGCGGCTGATTCACCGCCGTGTTGTCGACCGCACCGGAACTCAAGACTTCTCGCCCTTCGTCTGCGCACCGAGGCCGAAGGCGTTCTCCCAGGCCGCGGTGCTGGTCAGCTGCGGATGCGCGGCGCGGTAGCGCTGCTGCATCTCGGGGAAGCGCGCGGCCAGTTCCTTGCGCAGGCGCATCGCTTCTTGGAACAGGCCGAGGGCCTGGCGCGGGTCACGCTTGCGGTAGACCACGCCACGTCCGTCGGCGGTGGTGACGGTAACTCCGTCGACCTGCGACAGCAAGAACCACCGCGCGTCCAGTGTCGGGACGTTCAGCTGCGGGGTCTCGTGATGCTGGGCGTGTGCCGGACGCAGGTTGTGCAGCACGCCCTTGGCCAGCCGGACCACCTTGGCGATCGGGTTGGCCGGCTCGGCGACCGCGCCCACCTCGAGGTGGCTGGCCAGCGGCAGCTCGGTGGACGAGGGCAGGATCACCGCGTCCGGGTACTGCTTGCGCAGCGCGTGCACCGCGCCGAGCGCGCTCGGCAGCAGCTGGAACAGCCGCTCCGGCCCGGCGAGGAAGTCGCGGATGGCCAGGTTCTGGATGGCGACCGTCGAATACTCCAGGCAGAGCAGGTGTTTCAACGTCGCCTTGATGGTGTTGACCACCATCGCCTTGCCGTTGCCCGGCAGGTGCAGCGAGGCGACGACCAGGCGATTGCGCAGGTGGAAGTAGGCCTGCCAGTCGATGGCGTCGTCCTTGTCGCTCCACGCCATATGCCAGACCGCGGCACCGGGCAGGGTGACCGTCGGATAGCCGTGGTCGCGCGCGCGCAAGCCGTATTCGACGTCGTCCCACTTCAAGAACAGCGGCAGCGGCTGCCCGATCTGCTCGGCGACCTGGCGCGGGATCACGCAGGTCCACCAGCCGTTGAAATCGACGTCGATGCGCCGGTGCAGCAGCTTGGAGTTGTCGCGGTCCTTGAGCGGGTGCTTGGCGAAGTCGTGGTCGTATTCGACGTTGGGCGCCGAGGTCCACATGAAGATGCCGCGGTCCACCACCTCGCCCATGCTGTGCAGGTGCGAACGCTCCTGCAGGTTCAGCATCTGACCGCCGACCAGCATCGGCGATTTGGCGAACCGGGCGAAGGCCAGCGCGCGCAGGATCGAATCGGGCTCGATCTCGATATCGTCGTCCATGTAGACGATGTACTCGGCGTCGGTGGTCTTCAGCGCCTCGTACATCACCCGGCTGTACCCGCCGGAGCCGCCGAGGTTCGGCTGGCCGCGGATCACCAGGCGGTCCCCGAGCACGGCGGCCGCCTCATCGAAACCGGGTTCGTCGACCACCTTGCGGTTGCCCTGGTCGGCCACGATCACCGCGGTGACCTGCTCGAGCACCAGCGGGTCGGAGCCGAGCGCGCCCAGCGTTTTCACCAGGTCCGTCGGCCGGTTGAAGGTCGGCATGCCGCACGCGATGGTGCCCGCGCCGGGCGCCTCGATCGGCGCGTACCAGCCGCCGGCCAGCAGGGTGACCGCGGTGTCGGAGGTGATGTCGAACCAGATCCAGCCGCCGTCCTCGAACGGGCCGAGATCGGTCTCGAACTCCACGGACACCGATTCGGTGCCGGGCGCGACGGCGAACTCCTTGCCCTGCACGTGGATTCGCGAACCGTCCGCCTTCGAGCGGTACACGTCGACCCGGCCGTGCCCGGCCAGTTCCAGCCGCAGCACCACCGCGGACAGGACGCTCCAGCGGCGCCAGTAACTGGCGGGCAGCGCGTTGAAGTAGGTGCAGAACGACACCTCGGACTCCGCGCCGATGGACAGCGAGGTCCGGGTGGCGGCGTGCGCGCGCCGGGCGTTGGTCGCGGATTCCTCGACGTACAGGGTGCGCACATCCAGCGGCTCACCCGGCCGGGGCAGGATGATTCGTTGCAGCAGCGACTTCGCGCGGGTCTCGGTGGCCATATCGTCCAAAAGGGATTGGGAGGTCATTCTGCACTTTCAGCGGTCAGCGGGGCGCCGGTCTCCACGTGCGGCCGCAGCACATTGTCGAACATGCTCAGCGCGCTACCGATCGCCATATGCATGTCCAGGTACTGGTAGGTGCCCAGGCGGCCGCCGAAAAGGACCTTCTCCGTTGCGGTTTCCTTCTTCGCGAGCGCGCGGTAGGCGGCCAGCTTGGCGCGATCCTCCGGCGTGTTGATCGGGTAGTACGGCTCGTCGCCGGTCTGCGCGAAGCGGGAGAACTCGCGCATGATCACCGTCTTGTCGTTCGGGTAGTCGCGCTCCGGGTGGAAGTGGCGCGGCTCGATGATCCGGGTGAACGGCACGTCCGCGTCGTTGTAGTTCATCACCGAGGTGCCCTGGTAGTCACCGGTCTCGAGCACCTCGGTCTCGAAATCGATGGTGCGCCAGCCGAGTTCGCCCTCCCGGTAGTCGAAGTAGCGATCCAGCGGGCCGGTGTAGACGACCGGCGCGTCCGGGTTCGCCGCGCGCAGTTCCGCGCGCACCTCGAACCAATCGGTGTTCACCCGCACCTCGATGAGCTCCGAGGCGGCCATGTTCTCCAGCCACTTCGTGTAGCCCTCTTTGGGCAGGCCCTCATAGGTGTCGTTGAAGTAGCGGTTGTCGAAGGTGTAGCGCACCGGCAGCCGGGTGATGTTGCCCGCGGGCAGTTCCTTCGGGTCGGTCTGCCACTGCTTGGCGGTGTAGTCGCGGATGAACGCCTCGTACAGCGGGCGCCCGATCAGCGAGATCGCCTTCTCCTCCAGGTTCTGCGCGTCCTTGGTCTCGATCTCCGAGGACTGCTCGGCGATGAGCTTGCGCGCCTCCTCCGGTGTGAAGTAGCGGCCGAAGAACTGCGAGATCAGGCCCAGACCCATCGGGAACTGGAAAGCCTGGCCCTTGTGCATCGCGAAGACCCGATGCTGGTAGCCGGTGAACTCGGTGAACTGGGTGACGTAGTCCCACACGCGCTTGTTCGAGGTGTGGAACAGGTGCGCGCCGTACTTGTGGATCTCGATGCCGGTATCCGGATCCGGTTCCGAATAGGCATTACCGCCCATGTGGTAGCGACGGTCGAGCACTAGAACGCGTTTGCCGAGCACCGAGGCGGCGCGTTCGGCGACGGTCAGGCCGAAGAAGCCGGAGCCGACGACGATCAGGTCGTACTGTGCGGAGTTGGCGGAGGTACCCGGGGACGATGCGACGGTCACGGGAGCCCAGAGTATCCGAAGTCCGCGCGGGCTCCGGGTGGAGTCACGAGGAGCACGGAACCGGCCGCTGCCCCGGCCCGCTTTCGCGTCCCCGCCATCCGAATTTCGCCCGGAATTCGCCGATCATGGCGCCACCGGTAAGACGTCGCCGATTGACTGATCGGTCGCCCGTTGCCGCGCGCGGGTCGTTCGAATGACACGCGCGCGTGGCAATGGAAAACGCGCGGCAGTCACCACCTCCGGAAACCTCTGACAGGGTGGTCAGGGCCGAGGGGGCTGGTGGGGTTGTCCGCCTTGGGGATTCAGGTGCGGTGCGGGGAAGGGTTGCGGCATCGGCGGGACGGGGAGCGGGGCGGCCGGCGGCGTAGCGAGGGCGAGGACCGTGGCGGTCAAGGCGACGACCGCGCCGCAGACCAGCACCAGGAAGGAGAATTCCGCGTCGACGGCCAAGCCGCGCTCGCCACCGTAGACCGCGCTGATCAGGCCGCCGACGAAGGTCCAGGCGCCTCCGATGAGCAGCATCGGGCGGCCGAGCGGCTTGCCGCTCAGGTACAGCAGGCCACCCAGCGCGAGGACTCCGGCCATGAACGCGGAAACGACCAGCAGGACTGCCAGCCCGGAATGGACATCCTCGGTGAGTTTCCAGGCGTCGTAAGTCTCCAGGAACGCCGGGTCGCCGCTGGTCGGTTTCTTGATCCTGTCCACCGTCCGCAACACGTGAGCGCCGAGCAGCGCGCCGCCGCAGGCCGTGAGGCCGCCGACGCACGCGGCCAGACCTGCCAGCACCTCGGATGACGGCCGCGGCACCGGCGGCGGAAAGTAATTGCCGGGTCGGCCATATGGATCGTTCATCGAACCCCCCTCGTGATCGGAGGGAACCCTACCGGGTACGAGACTGTCGATCGAGCCCTGTCTAAGCGGGCAGTGACGCCGGGGTCACGCGTCGGCCGTGCCGTAGTCGATGCGCTCGGCGCGACGGCGGGACGGGGTGAGCTCGAGCCGGCGGGCGGTGTAGCGGGACGAAGCCAGGATGAACACGGCGAGCGGGAAGGCCGCGGAGGCGAGTGCCGCCATCCAGTCGCGGTGCAGCAGCGCGGTCAGGCTGCCGATGAGCCCGCCGAACAGGCCGTTGACGGTTTCGAGCACCCGGCTTTCTTCCGGAATCCAATCGATGCCGTAGTCGGGCTGGTATCCGGTGAGCGAAACCACCAGGGCGGCAAGGGCTGTCACGGTCAGCACGCCCGAGGTGACGATCAGGAGGTAGCGACCCATCTCGTTGCGGCGCAACAGCAGGACGGCGCCGTAGCCGAGAGCGAGCGCGGCGAGCAACGCACCCACGATCGAGAACGCGGCGAGCGATTTGTCGATGTGTGGTGGCTGATGGCGCAGGGCGTTCAACACCGCCCGCTCGCCCCACAGTTCGAACAGGGCGGTACAGAGCGCGAGCACCCCCGCGACGGTCGCGACCACGCCACCGGGTTCCGAGGTGCGTGCGCCCGGCTCGGCCTCTGCCATGTCTGGCCCCCTTTCGGTCGACCGCACCGAAAACGGCCGGCACGCATCATTATGCGCACCGGCCGTCGGTAGAGCCCGATCTACAGCTGTGTCTCCGCGTAGACCCGCATGGCGTCACGGACGAACTCCGCCGTCCCCGCGCCGTGCACGTCGTAGTTCGCGCCGAAACGCGGATCCGCGACGTACATCTCGCCGAGTCCGATGAAGGCCTCCTTCACCACGGCGCGGCCCTGCCAGCCGTCGCCGATCCAGGCGCGGTGGCGGGCGGTGATGGCCTGGGCCTCGGGGCTGTCGGGGGTGAGCCCGGCGGCGTGCGCCCTGCCGTAATCCGCGGCGATGTCCTTGGCGGTCTGCATGTGCGCCTGCTTCTGCTCCGCAGTGAGCCCGCGCCACCATTTGTCACCGCTGTCGTAGGCTTCCCTACCCCAGCGTTCGATCACCTCGTCCTTGTACTGCGTGTGGTCGAAGCCGTCGAAAACCTCTGCTGCCATGAGTTGTTCACCTCTTTCCGTCTTGTGCAGCGTTGTTTGCACCGACTCGATCTGGCGCCGGATCCGATCCTGTTCCTGCCGGAGCAGTTCCAGGTGCGTGCGCAGTGCGGCACCGGTGTCCTGTTCGCCCGCGAGCACTTCGGCGATGACCGGCAGGCCCAGGCCGAGTTCACGCAGCAGCAGGATGCGTTGCAACCGCACCAGGGAGTCCTGGTCGTAGAAGCGGTAACCGTTGGTGCCGATCCGGCTCGGCGGCAACAGCCCGAGCTGCCCGTAGTGGCGCAGCGTGCGGCTGGTGGTACCGGCCGCCTTGGCCAGATCCTGGATGGACCATTCGGTGTGCACGACCTTCTCCCTTCTTTCTCGTCGGTGTATCCAGCATGCAAGTTGACGCTACGTCAAGGTCAACCCTGATTATCGGGCGAATCTCAGCGGGACTCGACCAGCACGGGAGCCGGGGCCGGGGCCGGGACGACCGCCGCGGGCTTCGGGCGTCCGGCAAGCTGGCCGTACACGGTGCCGGCCAGCGCGATGACCAGCCCCGCCACCTGCAGCGGGCCGAGCGCCTGACCCAACGCGATCCATCCGATCACCGCGGCCGACACCGGACTCAGCAGCCCGAGGAAGGCGACCGAGGTCGCGGGCACCTTGGAGATGCCGCGCACCCAGAGCCAGTAGGCCACGGCGGTTCCGATCACGGCGAGGTACAGGTAGCCACCGATGGCACGCCCGTCCAGCGCGGGCGGCGCGCCCTCGATGAGCACGGCCGGCGGCAGGATGAACAGGCCGCCGGCGGTCAGCTGCCAGCCGGTCAGCACCAGCGGGCCGACCCCCGCGGGCCGCCCCCAGCGCTGGGTGAACACGGTGCCCGCCGCCATGGACGCGGCTCCGGCCAGTCCGGCGACGACGCCGACGGTATCCAGCTGCGCGTTGGCCTTCAACACGACGAGCGCGACGCCGAAGACGCCGATCAAACCGGCGAGCACCTTGCGCCCGTTGGGCTTTTCCGCGAGCACGACGGTCGCGAAGGCGAGGGCGAACATGGGCGCGACCGCACCGAGGACACCGGCGACACCGCCGGGCAGCCGGTACGCGGCCAGGAACAGCAGCGGGAAGAACGCGCCGATATTGAGGACGCCGAGGGCGACGGCCCGGCCGATCCAGATGCCGCGGGGCAGCATCCGGGTGAAGGCGAGCAGCACGAGTCCGGCGGGCAGCGCCCGCATGAGCGCGGTGAACAGCGGACGGTCCGGCGGCAGGAATTCGGTGGTGACGGCGTAGGTGGAACCCCAGACGATGGGGGTGAGGGCGGTCAGCGCCAGGGTGCCCGCGTACGAGGTGCCGGTGCGCGGGGTTGGGCTTATGGTCATGTCGTTCGCTCCTCATTGATAATCTCAACGTTGAAATATCTACCCGCAGAGTTATCTCAACGTCAAGTTGTTCAACATTAAGATTCTTGAAGGTGAGAGGAGTCACAATGGCGGACGCGGTGGACCTGTTCACCCAGCACTGGAACCGGGAACGACCCGAGGTCGATGTCTCGCCGATGGCCGTGATCGGCCGGGTTCAGCGGCTGTCGCGGCTGTTCGAGCACGAGCTGAAGCGCTTCTTCGGCGGCTTCGACATGGAGTTCTGGGAGTTCGACGTACTCGCCACGCTGCGCCGCTCCGGCAGCGAAGAAGGACTCACCGCGGGCGCGCTGCTCAAGGTGGCGATGGTGACCTCGGGCGCGATCACCAATCGAATCGACCGCCTGGCCACCAAGGGCTGGGTGGAGCGCATCCCGTGCCCGGAGGACCGCAGGGTTATCCGGGTCCGGCTCACCCCGGAGGGCCGCCGGACGATCGACGACCTATTGCCTCAGCACATGGCGAACGAGCAGCGCATGCTCGCCGTGCTGGACGCGGACGCGCGCGAGCCACTCGCGGGACTGCTCCGCACGCTCACCGAGGCACTGGGCGACGGCGTCCCGGAGTGATTGCCGCGCAACAACACTCGCGGTAGCGGCGCTCAGCGACCCCCGTCCGCGGGGGTGGCCGGAAGCGGCAGGGCCGGCGTCGGCCGCGGGTCG
>NZ_BAFT02000026.1 GCF_000308475.2 Nocardia brasiliensis NBRC 14402
TTCTCCTTGTCCGCGCGCCCACTCAGGCGTTCCACCCCGCGTAGCAGGGCGCTGTGATCGAGTCCGCCGTCACCGTTCGCCTTGGCGGCGGCCACCAGCTGGGCGACCAAGGCGCCCAACGGAACCACGACCCCGGCTTCGCGGGCCGCGGCTGTGACGATGCCCATGTCCTTGTGGTGCAGGTCGATTCGGAAGCCGGGCTGGAAGGTGCGCGAAAGCATGTTGTCCTTCTTCTGCTCGAGCACCTTCGACCCGGCCAGCCCGCCGCCGAGTACGCGCAGCGCTGCCTCGGTGTCCACGCCGTACGCCTCGAGGAAGAGGACGGCCTCGGACAGGGCCTGGATGTTGGCGGCGACGATCAGCTGATTGGCCGCCTTCACGGTCTGGCCGGAGCCACTGGGGCCCACGTGCACGACAGTCTTGCCGACCACGTCGAAGATCGGTCGTGCCGCCGCGAAATCCGCTGCGTCGCCGCCGACCATGATGGACAGCGTGGCGCCGACGGCACCCGCTTCGCCGCCGGAGACGGGCGCGTCCAGCAGCCGGAAGCCCCGCTGCGCCGCCTGTTTCGCGAGTTCGACCGTGACATCGGGCCGGATGCTGGAGAAGTCGATGATCAGCGCGCCGCGTTCGGCGCTGTCGAACACGCCCTTTTCCCCGGCCAGCACGTCTTGCACATCGGGGGAGTCGGGCACCATCACGCAGATCACCTCGGCGCCGTGTACGGCGTCGGCGATCGAGGTGGTGGCGCGTCCGCCCGCCGCGACCAGCGGTGCGGCCTTGTTGGTGCTGTGGTCGTAAGCGGTCACCGAGTGACCGGCGGTGGCGAGGTGAACGGCCATGGGACTGCCCATGATGCCGAGTCCGATGAAAGCGATTGTGCTCATGCGATATCCCTGAAGTTGTTGCGTGACAGTGGTTATGCGGTGGCCCCGCGACGTTCGCGGGGCAGCCAGGCGAAGCTGTCGGCGGAGTCGCCCGACGGCTTGTATTCGAGTCCGACCCAGCCGCGGTAGCCGCCGGCCTCGAGCGCACCGAGTTGCTGGTCGAGCGGCAGGTCACCGGTGCCCGGTTCGTGCCTGCCGTTGTTGTCGGCGATCTGCACGTGGGCGATGCGGGCGGTGTGCGCGGCGATCACCTTGTCCACGTCGTCACCGTTGACCGCCAGGTGGTAGAGGTCGGCGAGCAGGGCGATATTCGGTGCGCCGGTGGCGGTTTGCACCCGGTCTAGTACCGCGAGCGCATCCGCCGCGGTGCGCAGCGGGTACCGGGTCGCGCCGCTGACCGGCTCGATCAGCACGGTGCCGTCGATCCGGGCCGCGGCCGCGGCGGCCAGCGCGAGGTTCTCGGTCGCCACCGCGTCCTGTGCTTCGGCGGACGCCTCGTCGAGGCGATTGCCATAGAGCGCGTTGAACATTCGGCAGCCGAGTCGCTCGCCGATCGCGAGGGTGGCGTCGATGTTGTCGCGGAACTCGGCGGACCTGGCTGGCCAGGACACCAGGCCGCGGTCGCCGAGCGGCATGTTGCCGGCCGCGAAGTTCAAGCCGACCAGTGCCACGCCCGCGTCGGCGATCGCGGCGACGAACGCGTCGGCTTCCCGGTCGCCGGGTACGGCGCTGTCGAACGGCCACCAGAACTCGACCGCGTCGAACCCGGCGGCCCGGACCGCCGCGGGCCGTTCGAGCAGGGGCAGTTCGGTGAACAGGAGTGAGCAGTTGACGGCGTAGCGCAGCGAATGACCCACGGGGTACCTCCCGAGTAAATTCCGCTATACGGAAAAGAACATCTGTTATGTGGAATATGCTAGGAGTCCGGCGCACGCCTAGTCAAGGAAATGCGCAGCGTTCGGCGGGTCTCGGTCGGCCAGGCGGCCTCGGTAGACTTCCGCCATCCGGAAAGATGGAGGTGGCCCGGTGACCGCAGCGAGCGAAGCCAAAGGACGGACCGGCGGCGTCCAATCGATCGAGCGCGCTTTCGGCCTGCTCGAGACCATGGCCGACGAGGGCGGGATGATGGGCCTCTCACAACTCGCCACGGCGTCCGGTCTGCCGCTGCCGACCATTCATCGCCTGGTGCGCACGCTCGTCGACCTGGGCTATCTGCGCCAGGAACCGTCGCGCCAGTACGTCCTCGGTCCGAAGTTGATCAAGCTCGGCGAGAGCTCGGCGCACATGCTGAGCGTCCGGGCGCGCCCGCAGTTGGCCCGGCTCGTGGACGAACTCGGCGAGTCCGCCAACATGGCCATGCTCGACGGCGATCAGATCGTGTACGTCGCGCAGGTGCCGTCGCGGCATTCGATGCGCATGTTCACCGAGGTGGGTCGCCGGGTGCTGCCGCACTGCACGGCGGTCGGCAAGGTGCTGCTGGCCGGCATGCCCGCCGAGCAGACCCGAGAACTGTTGCAGCGCACCGGCATGCCGCGCTACACCGAGCACACCATCACCGATCCGGTCGAGTTCGCCGCGCAACTGGCGACCGCCGCGCAGCACGGCTACGCCATGGACGAGGGCGAACAGGAACTCGGCGTGCGGTGCGTCGCCGTCGCGGTCCCCGACGCGCCCGCCCCGTTGGCCATCTCCATTTCCGGTCCGGTGGGCCGGATGTCCGAGGAACTCGTCGAGCGGGCGGTGCCGCTGCTCACCGAGGTGAGCCGGGCGCTCTCGGCCGACCTGAGCTGAATATCGGGTGCCCGCGCGCGACGGTCGTTGTTAGCCTGCTTGCCTCAGCTTGCCTGTCCGAGCACGAACCCTAGGAGTCCTCGGTGGTCCACGACGATCGGCCCGCGTCACCGTTCAGCGTCCTGCCGACGCGCATCGACCTGCCCGCGGCCGAATCGTCGATCATCGAATGGTGGCGGGCGCAGCGCATTTTCGCGCGCAGCCTGGAACGCACCGCGGACGGGCCACGGTGGGGGTTCTACGAGGGCCCGCCCACGGCCAACGGGTCGCCGGGCGTGCATCACGTCGAAGCCAGGGTTTTCAAGGACGTCTTCCCGCGGTTCAAGACCATGAAGGGCTATTCGGTGCCGCGGCAAGCGGGTTGGGACTGCCACGGGCTGCCGGTCGAGCTGGCGGTGGAGAAGGAACTGGGCCTCAACGGGAAGCCGGAGATCGAGAAGTTCGGTGTCGCCGAATTCAACGCGCGGTGCCGGGAATCGGTGATGCGCCATGTCGGCGAGTTCGAGCGGATGACCGAACGCATGGGGTACTGGATCGATCTGGCACATCCGTACACCACCATGTCGCCGGAATACGTCGACAGCGTGTGGTGGTCGTTGCAGCGGATCTTCGAGCGCGGACTGCTTACCGAGGACTTCCGGGTGGCGCCGTACTGTCCCCGGTGCGGTACCACGCTCTCGGATCACGAACTGGCGCAAGGGTATGAGACCGTCACCGATCCGTCGGTCTACGTGCGCCTGCCGCTGGTGGATCCGGTGGCCGGCCTCGGCGGTGTCGATCTGCTGATCTGGACCACGACGTCGTGGACGCTGCCCGCCAATACCGCCGTCGCCGTCCATCCGGCGGTGAACTACGTCGTCGCGCGCACCGACGCCGGGACATTCCTTGTCGCCGAGGCCCTTTCGGCTGCCGTGCTGGGCGAGGGCGCGCAGCGGCTGGCCGAGGTGCCCGGCGCGGAGCTGGCCGGCCTGCGCTACCGCCCCGCCTTCGACCTGGTCGATATCCCGAACGCGCATCGGATCGTGCTCGCCGACTACGTGACCACCGCCGACGGTACCGGCCTGGTGCATCAGGCCCCGGCGTTCGGCGCCGACGACCTCGTCGTCTGCCAGGCCAACGGGCTGCCACTGGTCAATCCGATCGAATCCGACGGCCGGTTCTTCGGCGACCTGCCACTGATCGGCGGGCTGTTCTTCAAAGACGCCGATCCGGTGCTGATCCAGGAACTCCAGCGACGCGGATTGCTGTTCCGCCGCACCGATTTCGAGCACAGCTACCCGCACTGCTGGCGCTGCCACACCCGGCTCATGTACTACGCGCAGCCGTCCTGGTACATCCGGACCACCGCGGTACGTGAGCAATTGCGGCACGAGAACCAGCGGACCAACTGGTTCCCCGAGACCATCAAGCACGGCCGCTTCGGCAACTGGCTCGACAACAACATCGACTGGGCACTGTCCCGCAGTCGCTACTGGGGCACGCCACTTCCGTTGTGGCGCTGCGAGAACGGGCACGTCACGGCGGTCGGTTCGCGCGCCGAACTCGGCACTCTGGCGGGCACCGACACGGCGAGCATCGATCCGCACCGTCCGTACATCGACGCCGTGACCTTCGCCTGTCCGCAGTGCGCGACCACCGCCATCCGCGTGCCCGAGGTGATCGACGCCTGGTACGACTCGGGGTCGATGCCGTTCGCCGCCCTGGGCTATCCGCACGTCGAAGGGAGCGTCGCGGCGTTCCAGCGCAACTATCCGGCGCAGTACATCTGCGAGGCCATCGACCAGACGCGCGGCTGGTTCTACACCATGATGGCGGTGGGCACGGTGGTGTTCGATCGCTCCGCGTACGAGAACGTCGTGTGCCTCGGGCTCATCCTGGCCGAAGACGGCCGCAAGATGAGCAAGCATCTCGGCAACGTGCTCGCCCCGGTCCCGCTGATGGACGCGCACGGCGCCGACGCACTGCGCTGGTTCATGGCCTGCTCGGGTTCGCCGTGGTCGGCGCGCCGGGTCGGCCCGGGCCCGCTCGACGAGATCACGCGGCGCCTGCTGATGACCTACTGGAGTACCGCGTCCTTCTTCGCGCTCTACGCGAGTAACTCGGCGTGGCAACCGGATTCGGCACATCCGGTGGCCGAGCGTCCCGTGCTCGACCGGTGGATTCTGGGTGAACTGCACACGCTCGCCGTGGAAGTGGATGTGCGGCTCGAGTCCTACGACACGACCGGCGCCGGTCGGCTGCTCGCGGAATTCGTCGACGCGCTGTCGAACTGGTACGTGCGGCGCTCACGGCAACGATTCTGGGACGGCGAACAGGACGCTTTGTCCACGCTGTTCGAATGCCTCGAAGTCGGCACGCGGCTGCTGGCTCCGTTCATCCCGTTCCTCACCGAACGCGTGTGGCAGGACGTTGTGCGACCGGGTCTGCCGTCGGCCCCGGATTCGGTGCACCTCGCCGAATGGCCCGGTGCCGACCGGGCTTTGATTGATCCGGTGCTGGCCGAGCAGGTGCGTACCGCGCAGGCGCTCGCGGAGGCCGGCCGGGCGGCGCGTAAGGCGAGCAAGGTGCGGGTGCGGCAGCCGCTGGCGCGGGCGTTCGTCGGCCTGCCGCCCGGCACCGAGCTGCCGCGCGAGCTGCTCGACGACGTAGCGGACGAACTGAACGTCAAGAGCCTGCAACGGTTGCAGTCCGCGGCGACGGTGCTCGACATCGGCGTGAAGGCGAACTTCCGGGCGCTGGGCAAGCGTTTCGGTAAGCAGACCCAGGCCCTCGCCGACGCGATCCACCGCGCGGACGCGGCCGATCTGGTCACTCAGCTGCGCGACAACGGCTCCGCGACAGTGGACTTCGACGGCGCACCGGTCGTGCTCACCGCGGGTGATGTGCTCGTCTCCGAGCTGCCGCGCAGCGGCTGGGTGGTCGAATCCCAGCGTGGTGTCACCATCGCACTGGACACCGAGATCACCCCGGAACTCGCGGCCGAGGGCAGCGCCCGGGATGTGGTGCGCGTCGTCCAGAACGCCCGGCGCGAAGCGGGACTGGCGGTCGCCGACCGCATCGTGCTCACCGTCGCCGCGGCCGCCGAGGTGGCGCAGATCGTGCGACAGCACGAAAGCTTCATCGCGCAGGAGACGCTCGCGACCACGGTGGTGTACGCAGATTCGGTCGAGGACGGATTCACCGGCACCGTAGGCACTTCCGCCGAGATCGCGGTACGGGTCGAACGGGCCTGAGCTAGAGGCGCGCCTCCTGCCGCAGCTGCACGAACCACGCCACCTCGTCGGCCGAGGCCATGTTCGGGTCCGCGAGGCGATGGCGGACACCGGCTACGAAGCCGGCGGCGACCGCCTCGTCACCCGCCGCCAGCAGCAGGGCGTAGCGGATGACGTGGGTGCGCTGGGGAGCGCGGCCGAAGCGGATATCGAAACCGTACTGCTCGCCCAACTCGTCGGCGTGCTGCACGATATCGCGCCAATCGGCGTCGATCATCGGATAGTTCGAGCGCTGTGGACCGCTCAGGCTGCCGATCAACTGGCGGTCGTACAGGGACGCGACGACCTCGGCGGCGTCGATCACCGTGGCGAGACCGCACAGGTCGGCCACCGTGTCCACGGCATGCCCCCGATAGGTGAGTGCGGCGGTGGGGGCGAGTTTGGCGGTGAAATAGGTGGCGAGTTCTTCCGGCCCCCAGCCGTCGCCGTAGGACTTCAGCTCGGAATACGAATCACCGGTGCGGACATCATCGATCAGCCAGTTGAGCAGGGCGGCACGTCCGCGACCGGCCAGCGCGCGGGCGGCGGGCTCCGGATAACCGGCCATCGCGGCGCCGAGCGAGGCGCTGTCGTGAAACGTGCCGACGCCGGGCAGCGCGAACGGCGTCAGGGCCCGCCGCCCGCGGCCGGCGGATTCCTCGGCGCTCGGCGCTGCGCGGTGCACGGCCGGGGCCCTCCCGGCGAGCCACGCCTCGACCTCGGTGAATCCCCAGCGCCGCAGCGGATCTCGGGTCAGCAGGCCGTTCAGCAGCCGCTGCCACCGGCTGCGCATCGCGGGCCGCAGCGCCAGGTCGTCCAGGGCGGCCAAGGAGATGTCGCGGGTGTTCACCTCGGCGTCGATGGTGCTGTCCGCCAGCTGCCTGCCCGCGTCGTCCTCGAAGTAGCCGCGGCCGACGAGCACCCGGTAGAGCACCATGCCGACACTCCACCAGTCGTCCTCGACCCGCCAGCGTTGCGGCGCACCCGGTGCGCTGTAGGCGGCGGTGCCCTGGCCGGTGTTGGTGATCTTCGACCGGCCGCCCAGATCCACCGCGAGGCCGAAATCGGCGAGCACCAACTCCAGCGGTAGATCCGAACGCACCAGAATGTTGCGGGGATTCACGTCCCCGTGCACGAGCGTGCTGCCGTCCGGCCGCTGCAACGCGTGCAGCTTCGTCGCGAGCTGGCGCAGCACCTCCACCGCGAGATCCGCTGCGCCACCGTGCGGATCACGCTGCCGCAAGAAGCTGTCGAGCGAGCCGAAGCGGCAGTACTCCATCACCTCGAAATGGATGTCCAGGTCGCTGCCGCGCTCGAAGACGCGCACCGAATGTTCGGCCCGGAAGCTGTCCCGATACTGCGGCGCCTCGAAATCCACGCGGTAGCGGGGCACCTGGTGGAAGAGCTTGATCGCGAAGTCGTGCCCGTTGGTGGCCCGGCACAGCCACACCGTCGCCTCTCCGCCGCTGCCGAGCTTGCGCTGCACGGTGAATCGGGAAGCCAGCGTGGGCGGCAGGGGCTGGAACGCGTCATGCGGACTGCTGTCGATCCGGGTCTGCGGCGCGGGTGGGCGCGGGGCGGTCTCGCTGTGCGCGGCGCCGCCGGGATGATCGAGCCGGGTCGGCGGCGCACTGGTGCCGGTGCGATCCAGTCGTGTCTCGGGCGCCGCGCGCCGACCGGAACCGGGGGCGTCCATGCGTGTTTCGTCAGCCATCGTCGTCTCCTTCGCCGTCGCAGGCCATGACCTGCAGGACGGTCACGTTGTCGCCACCGCCGCCCGCGAGGGCCAGATCGCGGAGTTGTGCGGGCAGGTCGGCCGCGCCTCCCGCGAAGAGCCGTTCGATCGCTTCGGTTTTCGCGTAGTCGTCGAGGCCGTCCGTGCACAGCAGCAGGCCGGGGTCCGGGGGCAGGCGGCAGTCGAAGAACGCCGGATCGAGCAGGGTGCGCCGGCCGCCGCCGAGTGCCTGCTGCAGCCGATTCGAGTGGGCCGCACGGTGGTCCAGCGTCAGCTGGGCCAGATAGCGGCCCTCCAGCCGATAAGCGCGCGAGTCACCGACATTGAACACCAGCGCGGACCCGTCCGGGTGCACGGTCACCCCCGCTACGGTGCAGCCCATGCCGCGCAGTTCGGCTCGTTGCTCGCCGAGGTCGTCGAGGTCATCCGAGATCCGTTGCAGCAGTGCGCCGATGACGGCTCTGGTCTGTTCGGGACCGGCCGCCGCGGCGACCGTCCCAGGCGCGGTGAGGGATTCGCAGGCCAATCGGCTGGCGGTCGCGCCCCCGGCATGGCCGCCGAGCCCATCGCAGACCACGAGTGTGGTGGACCGGTCGATGCTCAACTCGGTGGCGAGCGTCGCGGGCATCGCGCCCTGCAACGCCCAACCGCCCCAGCCCAGCGCGTCCTCGTTGTGCGCGCGGGTCAGTCCGCGGTGGGTCACCGCGGCGATCCGGATCCGCATCAGGGCTCCCATTCGATCGTGACAAGCACGTCGGCGGCGAGCCGCAGGGTGTCGCCGCGGTCGATCGGATGCTCTTCGTGCTGTGGTATCCGGACGTCGTTCACGAACGTGCCGTTGGTGGAGGTGTCGGTGAAATACAGGCGATCGCCGTCGTAGCGCAGCTCGCCGTGGAAGCGCGAGACATTGGTGTAGTTCTCGAAAACCACTGCGGCGGGGAAACCTTCGTCACGGCCGATGCCCACGAGCTGACCGGGCAGTATCCGCAGTCGCGCGCCCGAGGCGAGGACGAGTTCGAGCGGCCCGCCGCGCGAGGGGGTTTCGGGCTCCGGTGGTGTCGACGTATCCGGCAGGTCGTGGCCGCAGTTCGGGCACATCAGCGTCGGTGCGCCGCGGCTGCCGCAGGCGGGACAGGTGACCTCCTCGCCGGTCAGATCAGCCATGACGCGTCGCCCAGTTCGATGTCCTGTTCGGACAGCGCCGCGGTCAAGGCCGCCATATGGCCCGGCAACGGAATGCCCACCAGCCGAATGGTTCCGCTGTCCACGTGCACGCCGAGTTCCCGGCGTTGCGCGGCATAACTCGTGAAGTCCGGTCCGAGGTAGCGTTCGCGGCCGAGGTCTGTCAGCACGTGTACATGCTGGTTCGACGAGCCGCGCAGCGGCTCGCACCCCGCTTTCGCGGCGACGAACGGCTCGCTCACCAGGACGTCGACGGCGTCGAACACCCACCCGCATTTCGCGCGCAACCATTTCGCCGAGCGACCGGAGAACAGCAGGACGTCTAGCGGCGCACCGGTTTCGGCGTCCCGGCGCTCGATTCCGGCCAAGAGGGCACGCAATGGCTCGGGTTGGTCGGTGGGTTCGCCGCCGGAAATGGTCACGCCGTCCAGCGGTCCCGGAGTGTGCCGCAACCACTCGAGGACCCGCCGCACGTCGCAGCGCGTCGCTTCGTCGGATGGCCAGGTATCGCGGGCGAGGCAGCCACGACAGCCGATCGTGCAGCCTTGGAACCAGACACCCGCGCGGGTGCCGAAGCCCAGATTGCGCACCGGATAGTGCAAGCGTGACAACAACATCGATGTCATCCCAGGGTCACCGTCCATCCGTCGTCCGACTCGGCAAGGTCCGTCACCGTCGCCGCGTCGGTACCGGGCGGCAGGTCGAACAGCGCCCGCGCGAGCGGATTGACCAGCAGCGCCTCCACCGCGGCGGCCACCCCGCCACCGCCGAAGTCGAGCCGGGTCAGCGCCGCGGCCAGCAGCTGCTTGCGGACCGCGTCCTCGACCGTCACCGTGATGCCGGTGGTGGCGTGCACCCGGTCGATGACATTCGAGACGAACTGCGGAACCAGCTGCGCGGCGGTCTCGTCGGAGATGAAATCGAAGATCACCACGTCGTCGCCGATCCGGCGCAGCAACTCCGGCCGGCCGATCTCTTTGGTGAGGTAGTCGGCGATCGCCGCTCGGATGGTCGATTCGACCGTGGTGTACGGCGTGCCACGGGCCACGATCGGCACCCGCTGCCCGGTCGAATCCGTCCGGTACACACCGAGATTCGAGGTGAACACGATGAGCGTCTCGGAGAAATACACGGTCGACCCGCTGCCATCGGTCAGCCTGCCGTCGCCCAGGATCTGCAGGAACTTGTCCAGAATCCGCGGCGCCGCCTTTTCGATCTCGTCGAACAGGATCAGCCGGAAAGGCTGCTGGCGCACCGCGTTCGTCAGTTCGCCGCCGGCGCTGTGCCCGGTGTATCCCGGTGGCGCGCCGATCAGCCTGGCCTCGGTGTGCTCGGCGGAGAACTCGCTCATATCGAACCGGACGAACGCGTCGGCGCGGCCGAAGACGAGTTCGGCGATCGACTTGGCCAATTCGGTCTTGCCGACTCCGGTCGGTCCGGCGAAGAACAGCACGCCTTGCGGGCGGGTGCCGCTGCCCGCCGTGTGGGCGCCGGTCAGTCCCATCGCCGAGCGGATCAGGATGTCGACCGACTTGCGGACGGCGACCGGCTGGCCGAGCACCTTCGCGCCGAGCAGTTTGGTGCCCATCCGGATCCGCTGCTTGAGCGCGGCGTCCTGCCAAGGGTTTTCGGGTATGCCGACGCGGAAGGTGCGGATGGCGTCCTCGATCCGCTCGGCCGGGATCCGCCGATCGATGGCCAGGCGGTTGATCTCCTTGATCGAGCGCAGTGTCAAACCACTGGTCTGCCCGGCGTAGCTGTCGACGACGGCCTGGTACTGCACCGAATCCCGCACGGGCGCTTCCGGAAGCGACGAGAGGAGCAGCGAGACCACCGCGCGCCGTTGCGCGAGCCCGGCCGCCGGAATGGAGACCACGCGGGCGAGCTGGCCGCTGATCATCCAGTGCGGCAGGTCGTTTTCCCGGTCCAGCAGCCAGAAGACCGTGTTGTACAGCGATGTCCGGTGCGGTCCCGGCACGGTGCGCCGGGGCGCGCCGGTCATCAGCCGCTCCGCGGTGATGAAGACGCGGTGCAGTTCCGCACTGCCCAGATCCGCTGCGGGCACCAGCCGGGAGGCCGAGTCGATGATCAGGCAGCAGGGGCGTTCGGAGAGCACGACATCGTGCAACACCCGGCGCAGCAGCGGTAGCGGATCGGTCGGTGTCCGGGAATTCGACGAGGCGGCGGCGCCGACGATCGCGGCGGCCACGCCGCCGTCGTCCATCATGACGCGCGCGCCGTCCACTGGATCGAGTGCGATCACCGACCGATGTCCCGCCTCCGCCAGCACGCTGCGCAGCGCCTCCGGCACGCTGACCAGCCTGGTCGGCGTGCCGTCGGGACCGGGCAGCAGCACCAGATCGCGCAGCGCGCCGGTGACCATGATCTGCGGGTTCGCGGCCAGGGCCACATCGATCTCACGCAGCCAGGACGGTAGCGCCTCGACCCCGGGGGAATTCATTGTTCGGCACTCCGTTCCACGGCGGATCGGCGGACGGTCGCCGTCGCTGCAGGCACGACCTCGACGGCGGCCAGTCCCGCCCCCGATTGCCGGAATCGGTCGGGTACGACGCCGTGGGCGCGTAGCCGATCCGGCAGCGCGCGCAGGTCGGCACAGATCTCGGCTTGCGCGGGCAACGTGACTTGCTGGGGCTCCGCGCCGGTGTGCACGGTGCGAATGTCGATCTCCCCGTCGACGATCCGCGCCCGCACGCCCAACGTCGCCGATCCGGGCGCGCTGAGCACGATCGATCCGGCGGTGTCCATGGCGACGGGCGTGACCGCGTAACCGAGGTCAGTCAGCGCCTGCTGTACCGCGTCGAGTACGAATCGGCGCTCGCGCGTGGCGTCTTCGAGTGCGATCCGTGCAGCGACGAGTGTGCGGGCCTGTTCCAGCTCGGCCGTCGGGTCGAGCCCACGGTCGAGCCGGTCTTCGGCGCTGTCCAGTAGCCCGGAGACGGTGCTCGCGTCGGCCAGTTCTGTTGCGGCGGTGCGCAGTTCCGCAAGTTGCTCGCGGTCGGCCATTGTTCTGCGGGTTGCCGCGTTCGCGGCGGCGATACGCGAATCGAGGTCGCTGAGCAGCATTTCGGCCCGCGTTGGGTCGGTGCATCGGAGCACGTCCGCGCCCGCCCGCGACAGCTCGGGTGCCGGGGCGAGCAGCGTGGTGAGCAGCCGTTCGACACGGGCGGACAGTCGAGGGCGGGTGGGCGTATCCGGCTCGGCTCGCTCGATTTCCGGCTCCACGGGCTGAGTTCGAGCCAAGTCGGCGAGCGCTGCCGCCACGTCACGGCCGATCTGGTCGGCCCGCTGCCGGGTCTGTGCCTGCTGGATCGCGGGTTCCGCCGCGACGAGGGCGGACTCCCATTGTTCGCACGCCGCGTTGATCTCCGCGGACGTCGTGTACCGGCCGGTGGGTGCTTGCGGCGCGGGAAGGCCGACCGCGGTGCACCGTTCGGACACCCGGGCGGCGCGCGCGCCGAGCACGCGCAGCCGCCGCTGCGCCTGCGCGCACAGGATGTGTTCGGGCACCACCTGATAGCGGATGGCGGCACTGCTCATCGGCTACCCGCTCGCTCGCGTGCCACGGTAGATCCCGTAGGCCAGGTGCCCCACCACGGCGAACGCCGACGGTAGCCACCAGGCCCCGGCCCCCGCGCCGCTGAGCGCCTGCAAGACGAAGAGCACCGCGCCCGCGGCGAAACCCCATGTGGCGAACGGAGATACGACCTCCTGACCGACCGGATACGGGAACTGGAACGCGAGCACCGAGAGGGCGGCCACGGCGCTCAGGAGTGCGATCGACACGTACAGCCAGAGGGAGCCGAAATCGCCGAATGAGACCCTGCGAACGTCGTAGGCTGCGAACCACACCGTCTCGGCGATGTGCTCGCTGAACGCGGCCGCCATGGCCCCGAACGCGGAGACCAGGAACGCCGTGATCACCGCCCGGATCGCGAGCCGACCGGCCCTGATCAGGACGCGGCGGCGCAGGTCCCCGGCGTGACGCTGCCGGGCTCGCAACTGCTCGGTGACCCGCGCGGCACGGCGCTGCTGTTCGGCCGTCGCCTCGTCCCGTGCGGTATCGGCTGCGGCGTCCACCAGCAGGACGAGCGCGAGCATTCGATTCGACAGCATGGAAACGGCTAACCGTGCGGGGGAGTGGTGCGCGAGTACTGCATGGCTCGGCCTTTCGTCGGCGGCGAACGGTCGCCACGGGGCGTTGCCGTCGATTCTCCCGCTGCGCAAGGGGCGTCGTCAGTCGTGCGATCGACCGACAGCGGCGTCGTGCGCCTGGCTCGGCTCCGCGGGTTCGCGCGCGGGCGCGACGGTACTGGTGAGTGCCGCCCAGACGATCGGCGAACAGGACGCCGCACCGGTGTCGCGCCAGGCGCGCAACTGGTCACGCTGCCAACGCGTCAGTGCGGCAACGGGATCGGGGCCGTTGTGCGCGTCGTCGACGCGCAGTGCGAGTTCCGTGGTCGGGCGTCGCGTGGGCGGCAGACCGAGACAGGCGCGGAAGGCGGCATCGGTGGGCAGCACCCAGCGGGTGGTGGTGACCAATTCCGCGCCCGCGTCCAGTGCGGCCATGATCAAACCGAAGGTCTCGGCGGACCGGAAGTCGACGCCGCCTTCGCACGCGATGATCGCGACCCGGCTCGGCATCGGCCAGATCTCGTGGCCGAACTGCGGGCGGGTCGCCCCGTAGCGGGCCCACACCTCGGGGTCGTCGGAACGGGTTGTGCCCAAGAGGAAATCGAGTGCGCAGAGCGGGAGATGCGCGCCGCGTGTGTCACCGGGGGCGCCGCCCCGCGGCGTGGCCAGGCCCCATACCCCGCCCGGCTCATCGGGCGGTCCGACGACATCACCGAGATGGATTGCCGCGGAACCCGGTTCGTTCGGCTTCGCCGAGACATGGCCGAAGTACAGGAATCTGGAGCAACCCTTGATCAGTGCCGCACTGAGTTGCACCCGGGTGACTTCGCCCTGCACCGGCACCAGGGCAGGCACAGGTCGCGGGGCGCGGTCCTGCCCGCGGCGGCGGTGCGTATCACGGCCGGGCGTGCGGCGCTCGCGCACGGCCCGGCCCCCGAACGCGCCCAGCGCACCGAGGTCGTCCGGGTGGCGGAAGACGTTGTGCAGCGCGGGTTGCGCGCTGGTGGGCAAGATGGGGTCGATCACGTGCAGTGGCGGCAGCTGCCGCTGCTGTGCCCACGGCACCGGCGGCCTGCTGCGGGCGACATGCAGCGTCGCGGGCGGGTCGTAGACGATCTCCGCGATATCCAGCAGCCGCCGGTCACCGTCGAGCACGAGCAGTTCCCACGGCACCTGGGCGAGCCGGGCACTCGGAGCGACCCTGATCCGGATGCGCCGACCGCCGGCGTATCCGGCCAGCCGGGTGCGCACATCGCGAGGTAGCAGCGCGTCGGCGAGGCGCGTCGACAGATCGTGTTCGGTGGCATGCGCGGCGAAGGCGCCGACGGTGAGCGCACGCCGCACGGCCTCGGGCTCGGACTCTTGCCGAGCCTCGCTGCCGTTCCCCGTCGCGAGCGGGCGCGGGTGTGGCAGTGCGTCTTCCAGGGTGCCGAGGACCCTTTCCCGTTGTCGTGCATCGAGTCGGCAGACGGTGGGCGTGCGCGTCGCGTCCAACCAGGTCCACGACAGGTAGGTGTCGCCCGCATCGGCGGCGCGTACGAGCAGTTCGATCTCCGCGGCCGGGTCGTTCACGCGTGCCCGTCCTGCGGATCGTCGGCCGGAACCTGCTCGGCCAGTAGCGGTTCGGTCCCGGGCGCGAGAGGCAGCGCTCTGCCTTCCAGTGTCGAGATATAGCCATCGATGGCATCGAGGCGTGCGTCGAGCTGGTCACCGAGCAGTTCGTCGTCCGAAGAGATGCGCGCGGCCAGTACTTCCAGCCGATCCAGCGCGTTGTTGGTCAGCGATCTGGCGCGTACGAGCAGACCCTCGGCGCGTCCCCGCAGTTGTTCCTGTACCGCGTCCGGCGCGTCGGGATCGGTGGCCGCGGCCGCCGCGACGGCCCCGCGGTGGGTGGACCACGCGTCGATCATCAGACGGTCGATCGAGCGCAACGCGCGCCCGGTGGGCGTGCAGCGCAGGACGCCCGGCCCCAGGTCCGCCGAGAAGACACCGAAGACAGGGGCGTCGCCGTGTCGTCGGTGAAATTTGAGTTCGGCCACCAGCATTCGTTCCCGCACCTGCATCGTGGCGGTGCACAGCAGTCGGCCGCTGTGCCCGTCGGCGGCATACGCGCGCAGGACCCCCGCCTCGCGGCACAGCGGGTCCACCTGATCCGCGAGGGGCGCGTGCACGCGGACCGTCTCGTGGCCCCCGTCTCCGGTGCGCGTCGTGGTCCGCACCCGGATCTCCGGTTCGCGCGATCCGGACCAGCCCAGGATTCGCGCGGGCACCGCGAGCAGATCCACTTCCGCCGGCGACTGCGCCGGTGTCACGTCGGGCTCGGTGCCGCCGCCCAAGGTGAATGCCGGAGCTGAATCACCGCTTCGCGCAAGCCATTCGAGCAATGGACCCAGTCGCCGCGCCGCATCGATGGTTTGTCGGCGCGCGAGCCGTTCGGCGATCGCGGTCACATCCGTGCCGACATCGATACCCGCGGCCGCTCGTTCGCACTGCTGCGCAACGTCGTTGAGGGTGGCCGCGGCGGCCGCGGTGAGTTCGCCTGCCAGGCTCGCGGTGGCGAGCGCGTCGAGCACCGGCGCGGCCCAGCCCAGCGTGGCTGCCGCCAGCGCCGTATCGCCGACGCCTTGATCGGCCGCGGCGGCATCGAGCAGCAGCGCTCCCTCGTGCAGCGGTGCCGGAAACCGTTGCGACACAGCGGCTACCAGCGCGCGGCGGGTCCATGCCGGACCGAGCCGCAACGGGGTGTCCGCGGCGGCGCCGATCCCGGCGCGGACCTGCGCGACGAGCGCGGTCACGTCCTCCGTGCAGGCGGTAGCGAGCGGGGCCGGATCCGCCTGTGCGGCAACGGACCAGGCGAGGACCGTCCCCGGGGCGGCGGCGTCCACCGTCACGGACACGCCGGGCCCGACCGCGACCGTGACCTCGGCGACCGCCGCCACCGAGGTGGACCGCCACACCGCGGGCGGTGGTCCGAGCGGTATCGGGACGCCGCCGACACGGATCGTCGGGGGTGGTCTGTCCGGTCCGGTCATGCCCCGTCCCTCGACTGTTCGACCGCCCACCGGACGGCATGCAGGAGCACATCCGCGGCGGCGGCGGGGTCCATTGCCAGCGCGTGATCCGGGCGTTGCGGTGCCCAGGCCGCGGCGCACCAGGCGGTGAGTGCGGCGGTGTCACCGATCAGGAGTTCGGCTTCGAGGCCGGGCAGTCCCAGCAGCCGCAGCACGAGGTCGTACTCCGCCGCCGCACCGATACCGAGCGGGATCTCGGCACGGTGCCGGACCAGATACGTCCGCAGCGCAATGAGCAATTCGTCCCGGGCCGTGCCGTGATCGGCCGTGTCCGCGGCCGCATGATCGTCGAACTGCCCGTGTGACTTCATTTTCGCCTCGCCGCGCAGGAGCCAGCCCAGGCGCGCGTAGAACATGCGCCGAGCATCCTCGTCGGTCATGGCGCAGCCGCGGCGGATCGCCCGCAGCAGCGCGCGGTGGGTGCGTGCCCTGGCCTCGGTCAGGTGTTCCGACCGGCGTTCGAGGTGGACGGGCGGTGGTACGCCGGCCAGGGTGTGCCGCCGGATCGCCGCGACGACATCCTCGTACTCCCCGTCGACGAACCGGAGCAGGTCCTCGGTGCGCGCCGACGCCTGCGGTGCGGTAGGCAGATCCCGGTCGTACTCCGCGATGAGGCGGTCGGCACTGTCGATCAGCTGTGCGATGAGCGGTTCGACCGCGTCGAACGGCAGCCCGAAGCGATCGGCGACGGCGACATGGTCACGGTCGAGCATTCGCGCTTGATCCAGTACGCCGTCGGCGAAGGCGAGGACCGCCGACTGCCGGTGCGCGGCACGGTGTTCGACGGCGTCCGCGGCGACCTGCGTCACGAACGACGTGGCCACCTGTTCGGTGCCGAGCACGCCGGGTTCCGCGGCGGAGCCACGCACGAGGCGGAGGTGGACCGCGGTGCAGGCCGTCGAGCGGGCTTGTTCCCGGAAAGGATCGCGCAGCTTGTTCGGAATTCCGGCCGGACGCAGCGCCCAGGTCGCGTAGTAGTACGAGACGACGTAGCGCGCGAGCGGATCGGCGAAGTCGCCGTACAGGTTTCGGACGCGCCGCCACCCGGTCAACTCGCTCGTCGGTGGCGCACCCGCGCAGGCGGTGGCCGCTCGGCCGTAGCGGCGTGCGACCCAGGCGGGTTTCGACAGATCCAGCGACCAGGCGTTCACCTGATGGGTCAAGCACTTTCGGTCCACGGGGACCCGCGCGGCCGATGCGCGCACCCAACGGTCTACGAAGGCACGCCGCGTGTCGAATTCGTCGGTTTCGGTGGTGGTTGCGGGCAATTCGGCTACCACACCGCCACCTCCCCCGGACGCTCGATGGGCGCATAGGCGGCGTCGGCGGCCGCCAGGTATGGGGCGAGCGCCACATGCCCATCGGGCATGCGCAGCCGCGGTGGCGGTCGCATCGGCAGGATCGCGCCGGAGATCAGCGCGGCCGCACCGCTGATGCCGGATGCGGCCAGGTTCTGGTCGATCGTCGTATCCGACATGTCGGTGCCCGAGACTGCGAGCGCGGCGAGGGTGGTCTGCAGGTCGCCACCGTCGTCGGCCGAAGGATGCTCGGCCACATGGGTTCCGGAATTGATCGTGGTCTCGATCAGATCGGCCAGGAGTGTGGTGTCGCCGAGTTGGTCCGCCCAGTGGAATATTCCGGCGAGGAGCACCGCGTTCATCTCGCGCCAGGAGATGCGAGCTGTGGCGGAGGCGAAACCGAAGCGCTGGGCGTCGACGAAAACGGCTGCGGGCAAGCCTTGTTCGAGCGCTGCGCGCACGTCGCCGGATTCTGCGGCGGCCGCCGCGCCGATCAGATCGCATTTGGCGGCGGTGACCACGTCACCGATGTCGAGGGTGACCTGTCGCGCAGCTCGCGCACGCGCGAGCGCGGCGTCGTAGTGTCCGGAGATCAGTTCGGCGCAGCCGAGATTGAGCAGCCCGACGGCGTGGTAGCGACGATTGGCGGGATCGGCGTCGAACACCGTGAGAACGGATTCGGTCAGCTCGGCGCCGATGCGGTGGTCGCCCTGCATGATGAGGGCGCCACCCAGACTCAGCCGGGCGACCGCGGCCTGGAACAGCAGCCCCGAGCGAGTCAGCTCCGCCGCGGCCGTGCGGAACGCGTCCGCTGCCTGCCGATAGCGACCGGCCCGCATGTGCAAGCCGCCGATGAGTGTTTCGGTATTAGCGGTGTAGGGGTGGTTTTCGAATTCACGCAAACCGGCACGGCCGCGCTCGAGTACTTCTTCCGCTTCGACGCTTCGTCCGGTCTGGTAATACACGAGACCGAGGTGCAGATCGGCGGTGGCGATCTCGGTGCGGAGCCCGAGCAGGACATAGGCCTTGCGGGCGCGGATCAGCAGATCCTCCGCCGCAGCGTAGTGGCTCAGATGGTATCGGCAGAGACCGCTGAATTCCAGACACTGGGCGGCCAGCGCCCACTCCTGCGCTTGCTCGGCACCGGTTCGGGCCTCGTCCAGCATCGTCAGCGCCGCGGTGAAATCACCACCGCCGTGCACGATCAGCCGACTTTCCTCCATGAGACAGGAGCGGAGCAGTTCCTCCGAGTCGGCGTAGTGGCGTGCCTGCGCGAACAGGCGCCGGGCTTCCGGGATGCGCCCGCGATGACCCTGCACCACACCGGTATTCAGGAGGCACTGGGCGTAACGCGGGTCGTCGCGATGATTCTCGAAGACCGCGGTCGCGTGGTGGAGCAACTCCGTGGCCTCGACGAAATCGCCCATCGAGATTCGCACCGTGGCGAGGTGCATATCGCATTCGGCGACGTCGAGCAGTTCGCCTGCCGCCGTATGGTGTTCTCGTGCACGCCGATAGGCTGCCGTGGCGTCCTCGTAGTCGCCGCAATTCTGCAACACCATCCCTGACATCACCTCGGCGGCTGCGGCGAGGCCGGGCTCATCCGCCGCCACCCACTGCGCGCGCACGCCGGTGAATTCGAGGATCGCCGCGCGCAACCGGCCCGCGCGCAAGTGGAGTTCGCCTGCCCGGAAACGGGACTGCCCCGCCTGCAAATGCCTGCCCGCCGCCGCATACCCCGCGCCGGCCGCGCTGAACGCGGCGGCCGCATCCTCCTTGCGTCCGTCCGCGAGGTACAGCTCGGCGAGTTCCTCATCGCAGTTCGCGGCCCCAGCAGCATTCCCCTCGACTGTTGCTGAGGCCTTCGCGCGAACGAATTCCTGCTCCGCCGTGGCGGTCTCGCCCAACTCCCGGCACGCCAGCCCGATGGCGTAGGAGCAGGCGCCGGTCCGCGACAGCTCCCCGGCGCGTTCGTAAAGCTCTCGGGCGGTGCGATGTTCGTCGCGGACCCGGTGCGCGTCCTCGATTTCCATCGCCGCCTCACCGCAGGACTCCCGGCATTCGGCGGCCTCGACGATCCGATCGACGGCGAGGTAGCGCTCGGCGGCGCGCCGCCACACGATCATGGCTTCGTGGAACTGGCCCGTGTCGGCGAGCGCGCTGCCGAGGATCGCGTCGCAATCGGCCTGCTCTTCGAGATCGCCGAAACATTCGAGCCCGGTGGCGGCCCGGCGCAGATACGGCACCGCGCGCTCGGGCTGTTCGAGCACATCGAAGCCGCGGCCGGCCATTTCGGCGCATTCGACAGACAATTCTGTGAGCGGACCCTCGGCGAGCAGATCCGCGGCCCGCGCATACGCGTCGGTTGCCTGCTCGACCTGTTCCGATTCCGCATGCGCGGCGCCGATACCGTAGAGGCATTCGGCGATGCGTTCAAACTGCTGCGTGCCGTCGCATTCGGCCAGCGCGGCGGTGAACGCGCCGATCGCGTCGGCGGCTTTCCCGTCGTCGAGGAGAGCGAGACCGTGCAGGAAAACGGCGCTCGGCCATGGTGGTTCGAGCGAAGGACCGGTCATCGCTTCCAGTAGCCGCCGTGCGAGTTGCAGACCAGCCCGGTGTTCTTGCAGGTGTCACAGTTCATATGGCCGAACACGTTGGAGCCGCCGCCGCGACCTTTACACGACTGGCAATCGTTCAAGTGTTTCGAGCATTTCTCGCACTGCATGACGGTGTCTTTCTCGTTGCTCCGAGCCGGATTCGGCGAATATCGAGAACGATACGGAGCAGGTACGGCAGGCAGTATCCGCCGAACAGATGAATCGGCCGAATCAACCAGTGCCGCCGCAAGATCCGGGCGCTACCCGTAAGGGCGCACCACGTCGGCGTTGCCGTGGCGGCGGCACCAGCTGACGATGTAGCGCATGTGCAGTCCGCACCAGCGGGCGACGGCGGGCAGCGTCATCGGCACGAGCGGATCGTGTTCGTTTCGCGCCCGGATGATCGGCCCCAGATAGTGATTGGTGACCTTGTTCGCGGTGTTGAGGCCGACACCGGCGACGTCGGCCAGGGAGGCGAGGTCGACCGCGCCGCCCGCGGCAATCGCGCCCGCGAGGCGGGCGGCGGTGTTGCCGCGCCTGCCCTCGAACATTTCACACAGTGGGTGCGGCAGGGTCGTCGCGCCCGGCGGCGGTGGGCGGCGGCCGAGGGCGGCCGTGCGGATCGCGGCGAGCAACGGCTCGACGCCGGCCGACTTCTGGCACACCGCGGCCACTTCCGGACGCCTGCGGGCCTCCTCCAGATGCTCGCGTTCCATGCTGTGGCCCTGGGCGGCCAGTATCACCGGGGCGACCCGGTCGGCCTCGTGCATCGTGCTGAGCACGTCGAGGCCGTCGAAGGCGAGTTCGAGGGCCAGTTCGGGGCGGTTCCACACCAGGTCGGTGAGCACGACGTCGAAGCGGACATTGTCCATGATGTGCCGGCGGACGTCGTCTTTGTCGACCGCGACCGCCACGGTCGAGCGGGGGAACACCGAGCCGATCACGGGCTCGATCACCCGACCCAACGGCGATGCCACCAGGATGCGGTAATCCATGCCGGCGATCATCGCGCGCGCTCCCGGATCGAGCAAGAAGTTGCCGGTATGTCGCGCGCAGTGGTGTGTCCATGCTCGAAATCGCCACAGGCAGGCAGTATTACCCGCTGTATCCGCCGCGAGTTTCGCGCATTGTTGACGGGCGTCGATGACATCGTTTCGGTGACATCGCCACCGCCACAACCTCATCCGTTCGTCGCAGCCTCGGGAGCATGCGACGCGCGGCCCTCTGCAGGGAGCACCGATGTCCGAACCGCTCGGCTACCCGGCCTACGAATGCCCGGCCCTGAGCCCGCGCGAAAAACAGGTCTTGCTCGTCTGGCTGCGCTGCGACTCCAAAGCCGCCGCGGCCCGCACCCTCTACCTCTCCGTAGCGACGGTCAACACCCACATCGCCCGCATCCGAGCCAAATACGCCGCCGCCGCCCGCCCCGCCCCCACCAAAGCCGCCCTCTTCGCCCGCGCCATCCAGGACGACCTCGTCACCCTCTCCGAATGGTGAACCCCCGTTGGCCCTTAGCGGGTGCGTTGGACGCGGGGTTCGGTCCAGATGGGGGTGGGGGATTCGTAGACGGTGCCGTCGGAGCCGAAGACCAGGAAGCGGTCGAATTGGCGGGCGAACCAGCGGTCGTGGGTGACGGTGACCACGGTGCCCGCGAAATCGGCGATGCCTTGTTCGAGGGCTTCGGCGGAATGCAGGTCCAGGTTGTCGGTGGGTTCGTCGAGCAGCAGCATGGTGACGCCGGACAGTTCGAGCAGCAGGATCTGCAGCCGCGCTTGCTGACCGCCGGACAGGTCGTCGAAGCGTTGTTCGGCGGCCTGCACGAGGCCGTAGCGGTCGAGCACGCGGCTCGCGACTTCGCGGCCCATACCGTCGCGATGCTCGTTGCCGGTGTGCAGGATTTCCAGCAGGGTGCGATCGGCCAGGTCCGGCCGGGCATGGGTCTGCGCGAAATATCCTGGCCGGACGCGCGCGCCGAGGGCGGCGACGCCGGTGTGCGGTACCGGCGCGAGGTCGAGATCGCCGACCGGACGATGTCCGGCATCGGGATCCGTACCGCCGGTCGCGAGCAGGCGCAGGAAGTGTGATTTGCCGGATCCGTTGGCGCCGAGCACCGCAACGCGGTCGCCGTACCAGATCTCCGCGTCGAACGGCCGCATCAACCCGGTGAGCTCCAGCTGTGTGCACACCAGTGCCCGCTTGCCCGTCCGCCCGCCACGCAGACGTACGGAGACGTTCTGCCGCAACGGAATCGCCTCCGGCGGCCCGGCCGCCTCGAACTTGGCCAACCTGGTCTGCGCGGCGTGGTAGCGCGCCGCCACGCCGTCGTTGTACTTCGCCTTCTCCCGTAACCGCAGCACCAGAGCCCGCAGCTTCGCGTGGTCTTCGTCCCAGCGCCGGCGCAGTTCGGCCAGGCGCGCCGTACGATCTTCGCGCGCTTGGTGATAGCTGGCGAAGCCACCGCCGTGGATCCACGAGCTCGCCCCGCTGACCCCGGGTTCGAGGGTGACGATCCGGGTGGCCGCGTTCGCGATCAGCTCCCGGTCGTGACTGACGAACAGCACGGACTTCGGCGACGCGGCGATCGTGCGTTCCAGCCACTGCTTGCCCGGCACGTCCAGGTAGTTGTCCGGCTCGTCGAGCAGCAGCACCTCGTCTGGGCCCGCGAACAACGCCTCCAGCACCAGGCGTTTCTGCTCGCCGCCGCTCAGCGTGCGCACCGCCCGCCATTTGGCGCGGTCGAAGGCGACGCCGAGCGCGGTGGTGGTCACGTTGTCCCAGAACGCCTCGATCTCGTAGCCGCCGATGTCACCCCAACCGGTCAGCGCATGCGCGTAGGCCAATTGCGTTGTCTCGTCGTCGGTTTCGATCAACGCGTCCTCGGCGGCGTCGAGCGCCCGTGCGGCGGCCCGCACCGGCGGCGCGGCCACCGAGAGGAGCAGGTCGCGGACCGTCGATTCGTCGTCGATCTGTCCGATGAACTGCCGCATGACGCCCAGCGATCCGGACCGGGTCACCGCGCCCTCGTCGGCCGCGACATCGCCGGCGATGATCCGCACCAGCGTCGTCTTACCGGTCCCGTTCGGCCCGATCAACGCGGCCTTCACGCCCTCACCGATACGAAAGTTCACCCCGTCGAGGAGCTGGCGTCCATCCGGGAGGAAATATTCGACATCGGAAACGTCTACGTGGGCCACGGGGTTCCAGACAACCCTTTCCCTCCGATCGCCGCAACCGAATTTCGCAATGCGCGCCGGTACCGGGCATCGTGTGACACCGTCTGAAGATGGGATCGAAAATGCGGGTGCTCGCGGTGGCGGTGAGCGTCGGTGTGTCCTTGACGGGGGTGACGGCCTGCGGGTCGGACAGCGACGGCGATTCGCTGACGATCACCGCGAACGCGATCAATTCCGCCGGCGGAAAGAACGCGGCCGAGGCGAAGTGGATCGAAGACTGGGTCATCCCGGAATTCGTGGCACAGCAGCGAGCCAAGGGCGTCACCGTGCGGGTGAAGTTCCAGGCGACGGGGGTGCCCGACGAGGACTACAAGAGCCGCATCGCCAAGGATCTGAAAACCGGCACCGGCGCGGATGTCGTTTCGCTGGACGGGATCTGGGTCGGTGAGTTCGCCGAGGGCGAGCAGATCGCGCCGCTGGACGAACTGGTCGGCGCCGACAAGGTCAAGGCCTGGGACGGCTGGCGGCAGATGCCGGAATCGGTGCAGCGGTTGCTGTCCTACAACGGTGCGCAGTACGGCATCCCGCAGGAGACCGACGGGCGGGTGCTGTTCTTCAACCGAAAGCTGTTCGAGCAGGCAGGTTTACCGGCGGACTGGCAGCCGGCCAGTTGGGACGACGTGCTCGCGGCGGGCCGCAAGCTGAAAACGGTGCCGGGTGTGATCCCGGTGCAACTCGACGCGGGCACGAGTTTCGGCGAGGCGACGACGACACAGGGCGTGCTGCCTTTGCTGGCCGGCGCGGGCAGCGAGTTGTACGAGGACGGCAAGTGGGTGGGCAACACCGCGAAATTCCGTCGGGTGCTGGAGTTCTACCGAACACTGTACGGTGAGAAACTGGGCGACGCGCAATTGCAGCAGGACGCCAAGGGCCGGGAGAAGAGTTTCGAGAAGTTCGCCGCGGGACAGGTCGGCATCCTGTTGGAGAGCGACTATTTCTGGCGCGGTGTGCTGAACCCGGCCGGGGGCAGCGTCCCGATGGCAGACCGTGACACCGCGGTCGGCTGGGCGCGCATTCCGGCGAGCACGCCGGGTGCCGGGGTGCATCGGCAGGACTTCGTGAGCATGTCCGGTGGCGGCGGCCGGGTGCTCAATCCGAAGAGCAAGAACATCGAACTCGCCTGGGAGCTGTTGCAATTCATGAACTCGCCGGCGGCGTTCGCGCAACTGCTTGCCGCGGGCGGTCCCCGGATCACCGCGCGCCAGGACGTGAATGCCGATGTGCTGAGCAGTGATCCGCTGCTGAGCTTCGTGTCCCAACAGGTCTTGCCGACCACGTCGCTGCGCCCCGCCCTACCGGAATACACCCGGGTGTCGAAGGCGATGCAGCAGGCGACGTTGGATGTGATCACCGGAACGAGCCCCGCCGACGCCGCCGCCGAGTACGGCGCCGCGGTGGCCGAGGCGGTGGGCAGGGACAAGGTGGCCGGTGACTGACAGGGCCGCAACCGATTCCGATGTGGCGGGACTGGGACGCTGGAAGGCGAGCGCGTTCGTCACACCGGCACTGCTGCTGATCGCGGCGTTCCTGGTATTCCCGGCGCTGTGGCTGCTGTGGATCGGGCTGACCGACCTCACCGTGTCCGGGCGCACCTCCGTGCACGTCTCGGTGGTGGGACTGGACAACTACGGAAAGGCGCTGACCGACCCGCTGTTCGGCAACAGCGTCTGGATCACCCTGCTTTTCGTGTTCGGCTCGGCGATCATCGGACAGAACTTCCTCGGCTTCACCCTGGCCTGGTCGCTGCGCGACGTGCCGCGCTGGCTGCGTGCGGTGGTGGAGAGCCTGGTGCTGCTGGCGTGGATCCTGCCCGCCAGTGTGGTTGCGGTGCTGTGGATTGCGATGCTGGACCGCGACGAAGGAACGGTGAACCGGCTGCTGGACAGTCCCGGTTACGCCTGGATGATCGAGCACCCGCTGGTCGTCATCATCGTGTTCAACATCTGGCGCGGCACGGCGTTTTCCATGCTGCTCTATTCGGCCGCGCTGTCCACCGTGCCGCCGTCGCAGTTGGAGACCGCGCGCCTGGCCGGGGCCTCCGGCCCACAGGTGTTGCGGGACGCGGTGTTTCCGCACGTGCGCGGGCACGTCCTGACCAACACCCTGCTGATCAGCCTGTGGACGTTCAACGATTTCACCCCGTACCTGCTGACCCGTGGCGAACCGAACCATCGCAGCGAAACCCTGCCGATCTTCCTGTATCGGCAGGGCATCGATGACGGCGCACTGGGTTACGGCGCCGCTGCCTCGGTGCTGATGCTGCTGATCAATCTGGTGCTCGCGCTGTTCTACCTGCGACTGCTGCGGCGGAGGCCGACATGAACCCCGGCCGGATCGTCGCCCGGATCGGCTTCTACACCTTCGTCGCGGTCGTGACCGGCTGCTTCGCGCTGCCGATGCTGTGGCTGGCGTCCGCCCCGTTCGACGCGACTCCCGGCTATGCCCCGCGGCTGCCGGAAGAGCCGACCCTGGAACACTTTTCGGCGCTGTTCGACAACGACCTGACGATGGGATCGTTGTGGAACTCGGTGCTGCTGTCCGGTGCCTGCATGGTGCTCGTCGTGGCCGCCGCGGCGCTGGCGGCCTACGCACTGTCACGCGTGCGGATTCCGGGCCGGGACGCGCTGCTGTACCTGCTGCTACTGCTGTCCAGCGTGGTGACGGGCACGGCGGCGATGGTGCCGATCTTCCTGATGATCTGGAAGGTCGGGCTGCTGGACCGCCAACTCGGCGTGGTGCTGGTGTTGTCCGGGGGCCTGCTGCCCGCGGCGATTTTCATCCTGAAGGACTTCATGGACTCGGTGCCCCGGTCCTACGAGGAATCGGCGCGGGTGTTCGGCGCCGGTCCGCTCCGGATACTGCGCGACATCGTGATTCCGGTGGCGCGGCCCGGCCTCGCCACGATCGCGGTGTGGACCGTCGTGAACGTGTGGGGGAGCTACCTGGTGCCGTTCCTGCTGCTGCGCGATCAGGACAAGCAGCCTGCCGCCGTGGTGGTGCGCACCTTCTACGACGAGGGTGGTGCGGCGCAGCTCGGGCCGATTTCCGCGTTCTCGCTGTTGTATTCGATTCCGGTTGTGCTGATGTATCTGTTCGTCAACCGGCGCTACGGCTTTCGGCTGCACGGAGGGATCAAGGCTTGATGGCGCAGATCGAACTGGTGGAGCTGACCAAGGAATTCGCCGGTGGTGTGCGAGCGCTCGACGGCTTGTCCTGCACGATCGAGGACGGCGAGTTCTTCGCACTGCTCGGCCCTTCCGGGTGCGGCAAGACCACCTTGCTGCGCACCATCGCCGGACTGGAAACCCCGACCAGCGGCCAGATCCGGATCGGCGACCGGGATGTCACCCGGCTCGCGCCCGGCCGCCGCGATGTGGCCATGGTGTTCCAGGACTACGCGTTGTTCCCGCACATGTCGGTGGCGGACAACATCGCCTACCCGTTGAAGGTGCGCGGCGCCGACCGGCGCAGCCGGGTCGCGAAGGCGAGCGAGACCGCGGATCAGCTGTCCCTGCAGGGGTTGCTGGCGCGGCGGCCCGCCGAACTGTCCGGCGGACAGCAGCAGCGGGTCGCGCTGGCCCGGGCGATGGCCTGCCATCCGAAGGTGTTCCTGTTCGACGAACCGCTGTCCAACCTGGACGCGCGGCTGCGGCTGGAAGCGCGGACCTTCCTCAAGAAACTGCAACGCGAGCTCGGCGTGACCACGGTGTTCGTCACCCACGATCAGGCCGAGGCGCTGGCACTGGCCGATCGGATCGCGGTGCTCGCGGCCGGGCGGATCCGGCAGCTCGGCACGGCCCGCGAGGTATTCCGCAGGCCCGCGGACACTTTCGTGGCCAACTTCATCGGGTCCACGCCGATGAACCTGATCCCCGGCGAGCTGATCGGGTTGGCCGATTCGGTCATCTGGGGTGCGCGGCCCGAGTACCTCGACTTCTCCGGCACCGAGGTGGCCGGGGCACTGCACGGACAGGTGTCGACGGTCGAGCATCTCGGTGCGACCGCACTGGTCACCTTGACCGGGGACGGCTACACCGTGGGCGTGACGGTGCCGGAGGCGGCGGAGCCGGAGCCGGGTATCGAAGGCTGGGTTGTTCCGCAGGCCGATCGAGTGCTGCTGTACGACGCGGAATCGGGGCTGTTGCTGCCGTGACGCCGAAATTCTGTGGGGTGTCCGGCGATCGGGCCGCTAGTCTCGGGACATTATGACAACGCAAGCCCCGGTGGGTGCCGAGCCGCCCATCGATGATCGGTACGACGAATTCCTGGACGGGGTGCGGCGGACGTTCGAAGCGAAAACCGCCGACAGCGCCGCGCTGTTCACGGTCGACACCGGTGATCTGTTCGACGTATTCCTCGGCGCGCTCACCCCGGAACTCGCCGCGGCGAACACCTGCGGCGCCTGCCGGGCGTTCCTGCGCCGCTACGGCGGATTGGTCTGCGTCGGTACGGACGGAACCGCGAAATCCGTGCTGTGGTCGGCGAACGATATTCCGCCGAGCTATGCCCGCGCCGTGGCCGCGCTCGCCGATACGGTCGAGGGCAGGCCGATCACGTCGCTGTTCCGGTCCAGTGCGTCGAGTTGGGGCTGCGCCGAGCGCGGTTCGTGGGCACATCTCGCGCTCACCCCCGCCGAGCACCTGGTGCATCGGCCGACGGCGCTCGTCTCGACGGGCCAGTATGTCGCGGCGAAGAACGCCGACCGGGAAACACTCGGACGCGCCCTCGTCGAGTTCCCGGCTCCGGTCGTGAAAAAGGCGGTGGCACTGCTGCGCACCGAACAGCTCTACCGCTCGGACGCGATACTCGGTGCCGGTCAATGGCTTTCGGCAGTGCACAAGCAACTCGACGCGGTCCGGGGGCACGGCGCGGATGGGCACCGGCAGCGCGACAATCTGGTCTGGCTCGCCGCCGCGACGGCACCTGCGGGGTTCTGTCATGTCAAGAGCGGCATGATCGGCACGCTGCTCAGCGATCTCGCGGCGGGTCTGCCGTACGAGCGCGTCGAGCGGCGTTTCGCGGAAAAGATGAACCCGCTGCAATACCGCAGGCCCACCGCGGCCCCGACGGCGGCGATGATCGCGCGCGCCGAAAAGGTCATCGGCGAACTCGAGGCCGCCGGATCGCTGGCCCGTCGTTTCGCGAAACTCGCCGATGTGCGCCCGATCTGGACGGTGCGAACCCATCGTTCCGATGGGGTTTTCGGGCATCTCGTGCCTGCCGAAAAGCGCCGGGGTGGCGCAGATCTCGACGTCGGTCCGGTGGTGCTCACCTGGACGAAGTTCGCGCGCACCGTGCTGCCGGACGCGGATCGGATCGAGTACGAAGTACCCGGTGCGGCAACCAGTTACGGTGCGATGGTGACCGCGGCGGATCCGGCCGCGCCGCCGATCGTGCAGTGGGATTCGCCGGGCCGCCGCAACCCGGTGACCTGGTACGTCTACGTGAACGGTTCCCCGCCGAAGCAGTGGGGACTGCGCCCCGGCGAGCACCGCGACGTGACCGCCGTGGTCCCGCACCCCGCTACCTGGTATGTCGAAGACGACCGCACGGCTCGCGAACAATCCGTGCTGTTCGCCCTCGCCGGTGCCACCGACACCGGCTACACCAACGGCGCGGGGTTCTTCCCGGAGTTCCTCCAGAGTGAACTACACGAGATTCGTAAGACTTTGGAGGCGCATACGCAGCAGGCGGTCGTCGCGGGCAAGGACGACGCCGAGGTCTGCGGTCTGCTGATGTCGAAAGGCGGCAGCCTCGGGCACACCTTCCGGGTCACCAGCGCCGGAATCCGCACGCGCTACACCATCGATCGCTGGGACTGAGCCGACGCGGAAATCGCTCGTTCAGTCGCTGGCGTGTCCGCTGCGGGCCGGGCAGGCCGGCGCCTCCTGCGCGTCGAGATCGGCGAAGTACCGGGCACAGGGGCGTAGGCGGCGGGCGTCGAGCACCATCCAGGTGCCGAGCACGAGCTGGGTGAGGCCGCGCCAGACGTCCTCGAACCGATCGCGCGCCCGCAGCCCGATCAGCATGGTGCGCAACATGATCGGTGCCGGTGGCCGTTCGGCGGCCAGCAGCAGGCACGGGGCACGGTGCGGGATGGAGCGGGTGTGCGAGACCGACGAGTGCAGGCGGTAGTCGTCCAGCACCGTGCGCGCGACCGCGCGCATCGCGATCGGTGACAACCGCCAGGCCGGGCACGGGCGATTGGCGGCGACGCCGAACGGGATGTGGTGAGTGTCCTTGGCGCGGTGCGTGGTCCACCGATCGGGATCGAAGCGGTCGGGGTCGAGGTGGCCGGTGCGCTCGAACTGCTGATAGTTGAAGCACAGCACCGTGCCCGCGGGGATCGTGCTCCCGTCGCCCACCGCGATATCGTCGGTGGTGATCCGGTGCGCGATGCCGAAAAGCGGGAACTGGCGCAGGGTTTCGTCGAGCACATGCTCCAGGTACGAGCTGCCGGGCTCGGCCAGGATGCGGCGCTGCACGTCCTGGTGCCGGGCGACGGCGAGTAGCAGATGCGCCATGCCCTCCGACATCTGGACGACGGCGGTGTTGAAGAACGCGCCCTGCAGGTAATACGCGTGCTCCCGCGGGCTGAACAGGGCGGGCAGTCGATGCGGCACCTCGCCCGCCTCGATCCGGGCGAGCAGGTAGCGGGTGAGCCGGTCGCGCCGGCGCAGATGCCGTAGCCCGGTGCATTTCAGCGACGTCACCACATCGTCGGCATTGCCGACGATGAGGTCCCGGGCGGCCCGCGGGCACGGTTCGCGAAAGACCAACTCGTAGAAGAACTCCGCCCAGATCGGCATCATCAGGTCACGCAGGCGCACCAGTGTCACCGGTCCGGTGGGCAGCTCTGCGAGGATCCGGCGGGCGCAGCGTGCGGCGAGCTGCTCTATCTCGGCGGTCGGCAGGGAGAGCACCGCCCTGGTGGTGCGTGCCGCCTCGGTGTAGCGGGGGCCGTCCTCCAAATGTTCCTGATGTACTTCGGGACCCGGTGCCAGCCAGTACCAGAACAGATCCGAGAGGGCCGCACCTCTGCTGCGACCGTTGGCCGCCGGATGCTCGTACAAGCGCTGGAACAGCTCCGGGCCGCCGCGCTCACCGGGGAGGGTGATCTCGTTGCCGCCGTTGACTTTCGCGAAGATCCAGACCCGTAGGGCCACCACCGCCTGTGGCAGCCGACGGGATACCGCCCAGAGTGCGCCGGTCGTCGCGAGTAGTAACGTCGTTCGCCTCAGCACCGCGCCGCCGCCCCTCGGACCGTCACCAGGTCGGTGTCCAGTTCGGACAGCGCCGCCACGCCGCACAGGGTCAATGTCTGCTCGACTTCCGTGCGCAGGGTGTCCAGCACCTCCGCGACGCCTTTGTCGCCGCCGACGGTCAAGCCCCACAGCACCGGTCGCCCGAGGCCCACCGCTTTCGCGCCCAGCGCGAGCGCCAGCACGACATCCGAGCCGCGGCGGACGCCACCGTCCAGAAAAATCGGGATCCGGTCGGCCACACCGGCGGCGATCGCGGGCAAGGCGTCCAACGTCGCGGGCGCGGCATCGAGTTGGCGGCCACCGTGATTGGACACCAGGATCGCGTCGGCGCCGAACTCGATCGCCAGCCGCGCGTCTTCGGGGTGCATGATCCCTTTGAGCACCAACGGAAGTGCCGTCACCTCGCGCAGCCACTCCAGGTGGTCCCAGGTGAAGGTGGGTGACATCGCGATACGCCGGAGCCCGTTCGCCCCCGTGCCGGGCAGGCCGCGCATGTTCTCGGCACAGAGCCCGGCGGGCAGGTCGTGGAAGCCGTTCCGATCGTCTCTGGTGCGCAGCCCCAGAGCAGGGGAGTCGACGGTCACCACCAGTGCCGTACAGCCGGCGCGCTCCGCTCGCCGCACGAGTTCGGTGGTCACCTCCGGCTCGGGCTGCAGGTACAGCTGGAACCACACCCGCGCGTCCCGGTCGATCTCGCGGGCCGCGGCGGTGATCGCGCCGATGGCCACGGTCGCGGCCATGCTGGCGATCAGCACGAGCCCGGCCGCGGCGACCGCCCTGGCGGTCGCGCGTTCGCCCTCGGGATGGGCCAGGCGATGAAACGCGGTGGGCGAGACGAACACCGGCATCGCGCTCGGATCGCCGAGCAGGGTAGTCGCGATCGACCGGCCGCTGGTGTCCCGCAACACCCGCGGCAGCAGTGCCAGGCGGCGAAAGGCCTGTTCGTTGTCGGCCAGCGCGATCTCCTCGCCCGCGCCGCCCGCGAAGAAGTCGTAGTGCGCGGGCTCGAGCAACTCCTTCGCCCGCTGCTCGAGCGCGGCAGGCGGGCAGGTCACCGCGTCGGCTCCGGGGCGGGCAGCGCGGTCGCCAAGAAGTCGAACAGCGGCTTGCGGTGCACCGTTTCGTGCGTCCACTCGTTTTCGAGGTTCTCCGTGATGTGGTGTTCGGCGATCTGGCGCCCGTCGCGATACTGCCGGACGACCGGGTGCAGGTACCGGCCGTCGAGGGCGTGTTCGGCGTCGGACTGGGCGATGCGCCGCGCGTTGATGTCGAACGGATCGAAGCGGTCGTGATCCTTGCCGTACTCGAGGGTGATCGCCAAGTAGGTCTCCACCTCGCCGAAATCTCCTGTCGCGATGGCTGTTCCGAGGTAGTCGACCGGTAATTCCGGCCAGTACCGCGCCTGCGCGCCGGGGCCGACCGTGACCAGATCGCCGAGGAAGCCGAACATCTGCCACAGCGCCGAGGTCCGGTTCACCCGCTCGAGGATCGCCTCGCCGACGTCGGCCGCGGTCGTGCCGAGTTCACGGTGCGGCCAGATCTGCTGGTGGTGTCGCTGTTCCAGGATTCGGTGCAATGCCCGTGTCCCATAACGGAACCCGTGAATGAAGCCGCTGGTGGACTGCTTGAAATCGCGCTCCTGCGTGATCGTGCCCGCGAAGTACAGCCCCGGTACCGTGGTCGACTCCCACGCCGGGGTCTGGGCCGGGAACCGATCGTTGATCGCCAGTTCCGGCCAGCACTCCGGGGCGAAGATCGAGGCGTCGAACCGGAACCCGGTCGCCACGATCACCCGGTCGTAGCGGATGCCCTTGGTGACCTCGTCGGCCCGGGAGAAACTCACCGTCACCAGATACGACCCGTCCGACTGGCGCGCGATATCGACCACGTTGCCGTCCAGGATAGCGTTCTGCGACTTGAGCTGATAGGTATCGAGGAAGTTGTTGTTGACCGCGCGCAGATGGCCGACGAAGTGGGTCTGCCAGGCCAGCCGCACCGAATGCGGTCCGGCGACATGGATCAGCGCGGTGGTCTCGGTGAGGTTGTCGGCGGTCTCGAAGGCCGAGTTGCCTTTTCCGATGATCAATACCCGCTGATCGGTGAAATCCGCCGGGTCGACCGATACTTCGCTGTACAGCTCTGCCGTCTCGATACCAGGGATATCGGGCACATAGGGTTTCGAGACGCCGGTGGCCACGATCAGCCGGTGTGCGCGCAACACCTCGCCGTGCTGATCGGCGACCTCGAACAGATCCGGTCGGCTGATCCGTGCCACCCGGGTGTCGTAGCGGATCGATAATCCTTGTCGCACAGCGTAATCACGGAGATAGCGGACCATATCGTCCGCCGCCGGGAAGAAGCGTCGCGAGTAGTCCTTGAACGGCGGGCCCGGCAGCAGCGAATTCCAGTCCATCCGCAGGTTCAGCTCCGGATCGTCCCAGCCCGTGTGCACCTTGTTGATCGAGATCAGCCGGCGGTGCCGGGGATACCTGGTGAAGAACGTGCCCGCCGCGGGCCCGCCCTCCACGATCAGGTAGTCGCGGCCCGCCTGCTGTAGGTGGTGACCCATTTGGAGACCCGCCGGTCCCGCGCCGATGATCAGGTAGTCGAGTTCGGACAACGTCTCCTCCAAAATGTCTGGCGTTACCGTGGATACAGCTCCAGTAAGGCCTTCTTGTCCGGCTTTCCGCTGGCCGCGGTCGGGGCTTCTGGTACCACCGTGTAGGACTGCGGCACACTCGATTCCCCGAGTTCGGCGCGCACCAGGGCGGACAGTGCGATCGAATCCGGCGTACGGCCCGGACGCGGTACCACGAAGGCGTGCACCGCTTCACCGCGACGGTCGTCCGGCGCACCGACGACGTAGGCCTGGTCGATATCCGGGTGCCCGGCCAGCAGCCGTTCGATCGGACCCGCGTACACCGGCAGCGCGTCCACGATGATCACGTCCCGTGCCCGGCCGGTCAGATAGAGGTAGCCGTCCGCGAGGTAACCCAGGTCTCGGGTGCGCACCCAGCCGTCGACGAGGACGTCGGCGGTTTCGGCCGGGTCGCCGAGGTATTCGGACATCATGTACTCGTTGCGGACATAGATCTCGCCGTCCCGGATGTCCACCGCGACGCCGGGGAGCGGGCGACCGACCGAAGCGAGTACGCCGCTGTCGATTTCGGCGGGTGTCAACGCGGTCAAGCCGCCGGTCTCGGTCTGCCCGTAGGCCTGATGCACCACTGGGCCGAGCGCCCGCGCCGCGTCCGCGAGGCGATGCGGGGCCAGCGGCGAACCCGCCACCACCATGGCGCGCAGGCTGCTCGTGTCCCTCGGGGTTGTGCGCAATGCGTCCAGCATCTGGTAGAGGCGGGGCACGTTCATGATCGTGGCGGTGATCCGCAGTCGCTCGATCACCTCTGGAAACAGTTCGGTATCAACAGGTTCCGGGATAACCGCGGTGCCGCCACCCAATAGGCACAGGGCGAGATAGTCCTGCACCACCGCGCCGGCCAGGGTGCCGAACAGCAGGTAGCGCTCGGCGCAGGCGGCGAGTGCGGCCGTCTCCGGGCTCCAGGTCGGCTTGCCCCACGACCAATGCGCGGACATCGCCCGGTAGGTCTGCGCGCAGCCCTTCGGCAGGCCGGTGGTGCCGCTGGTGTAGGCGACACGGGCGATGTCATCGGAGCGCGCCTCGACCGTCACCGGCTGCGCCGGGCCCGCCAGCAGCGCGCGCACCTGCTCGTCGTCCAAGACCGCGTCCACCCCATTGCTCAGCACATGCTGTAACTGCCGCGCACTGAGCCCCGGACGCACGCCGACGACGCGGCAGCCGAGGGTATAGGCCGCCAAATATGCCGCCAGCGATTCGGCGCTGACATCCACCCGCATCGCCACGCCGCGACCAGGACCGAGCCCCCGCTCCCGCAACCCGTTCGCGACACTGCCGATCATCGTGAGCAGCTGTCCTCTGGTTACGGTGCGCGCACCGTGCTCGACCACGACTTTCCCCGGCTCCACCTGCAATGCCCGCACGATCGACCCGGGAAAGCTCACCCGACCATGATAAGAACTGCACGGTCGGAATAGTTTGATATTCAACAAGTTTGGCCACTTCGACAAGGGAACCTGACCGTCGGCGCATAATGTGGTCCGCCCTGTCCGATGAGTTTCGCGCGTCCGGGAGGTCTGTTCAGTTATGCGAAAACTGATCTATTCGTTCACCGTCTCCCTGGACGGTTTCGTCAACGACCGGGACGGCAAGATCGACTGGTCGGATCCCGACGACGAGCTGCACCAGTTCCACAACGACCGGTATCGCGAGATCGAGATCTCGCTGCACGGTCGTCGCCTGTACGAGTTGATGGCCGAATACTGGCCGCACGTTCCCGCGGACGCGTCGCCCATCGAGCGCGAGTTCGGCCGGCTCTGGACGGACAAGCCGAAGGTGGTCTTCTCCAGGACGCTCACCGAGGTCCAGTGGAACAGCAGGTTGGTGCGGGAGCACGCGGTCGAGGAAGTCCGCAGGTTGAAAGCCGAGGGCGACGGGGTGATGGAGGTCGGCGGCGCGGAGCTGGGCGCCGCGCTGATCCCGCACGGCCTCGTGGACGAGTACTGGCTGTTCGTCAGCCCGGTGGTCCTCGGCGGTGGCACACCGCTGTTCCCCTTGCTGGACAAGCGAATCCAGCTCCGTCTGGCCGAAACGAAGCAATTCGACAAGGTGTTGCTGCAGCGCTACGTGCTCGACTGACGCGACCACGCGGCACCGAACCGCCTCAGCTGCGAGTGTCGCGCAGCCAGCCCCGTACCTCGGCCAGCGCGGTGCCGCCGCTGTCGTCATCGATGCCCGCGGCCAAGTCGGCGACGGAGACCTCGGCGAGCGCGCGCGACCACGCCTGCTGGGCGGCGGCCATGGTGCGCGCGATCGCGCACGGACGCGCACACTGCCCGGCGGGAATACCCAGTGGTCCACGCTGCCGGATCTCCGCGCAGCGGTAGGCCGGTTCGGTCCCGTCGATCGCCTGCGTGATGTCGAGCACGCTGATCTGCGCCGCCGGTCGGGTGAGGGTGTACCCGCCGACCTGACCGGCGGTGGACCGGACGATACCCGCTCGGGACAACGCCTGAAGCTGCTTGGCCGTGTAAGCCGGTGGGGTGCCGTGCAATTCGGCCAGCCGGGCCGCCGGTACCGGCTCCTGGCTCTGGCTGAGCGTGACACAGCTGTGCAAGGCCCACTCCACACCGTTCGACATCTTCACGACCCCATCCTACCGATCTCGGACATGAGATATCCGAGATGTGATAGAACTCGGATAGAAAATGTCCGAGATCAACCTGGGGTACCTCATGACAGGGATTGCATCCCGCACCGCGCTGGGAGCCGCCGCAGTCGCGTTGTTCGCCGCCGCCGCGAACCTGCGCCCGGCCATCGCGGCCGTCGCGCCGCTGGTGGACCGCATCCAGACCGACCTGGATCTGTCCGCGACCGGCGTGGCCTTGCTGACCACCGTTCCCACACTGGCGATGGGCGTGTGCGCACCGCTGGGCGCATACGTGGGGCGTCGCTTCGGATTGCAGCGTGGAGTGCTGCTCGGGCTCGCGATCATCGCGATCGCCACGGCGGCCCGTTCGGCCGGCGCCTCCACCTGGCTGCAATTGAGCAGTGCGGCGATCGTGGGGGCCGGTATCGCGATCGCGCAGACCCTGTTGCCTGCCGTGGTCAAGACGCGTTTCGCCGATCGGGCCACGCTGGTGACGGGCATCTACACCGCCGGTCTCGGGCTCGGCGGAGCGGTCGCGGCCGGTGTCAGCGCGCCGTTGGCCGACCTGCTGGGCTCCTGGCCGGCAGCGCTGGCCTCATGGGCGGTCCTCGCGGTCGCCGGGTTGGTGCTGTGGTCCGGTGCGAAAGGCGCGCTGGGACTGGAAGGCGTTGCTGCCCTTGCGGGTCCGGCGACCCGGGGACTGCCGTGGCGCAGCGGTCCGGCGTGGCGAATCACCATACTGTCGGCGGTCAACTCGGCGTTGTACTACTGCGAATTGGCTTGGGTCGCACCGCTGCTGCACAACAGTGGGGGCTACAGCGCGGCCGCATCCGGCGTCATGCTGACGGTCATGATCGCCATTCAGGTCGTCGCGATGCCGGCCGTGCCGATGCTGCTCGGCGAGCGAGCGGACAAGCGTGGCGGCCTCGCGGTCACCATGATCGTCACTGCCGCAGGCTTTCTGGGCTTGGCCCTCGCGCCGGACACGGCGACGTGGGTGTGGATCGTCGCCCTCGGCGTCGGGCACGGCGGCCTCTTCACGCTCGTGCTGACCATGCCGGTGCTGATGGGCCGCGATCCCGGTGAAGCCGGACGGATCAGTGCGCTGGCGTTCTTCGTCGGCTACGGCAGTGCCGCGGCGGCTCCCGTGCTGGTGGGCGTACTACGGGACAGCACAGGCGATTTCCGGCTCGCATTCGCCCTGCTGGGCGGGCTCGGCCTGCTCACCCTGCTGCCTATTCGCCGGCTACGACCCGCCCTGAATCGAAAGGCTTGAACGATGGAATTCACCGAAGTATTGCGCGGCCGCCGGATGGTGCGGCACTACCGGCCCGATCCGGTGCCGGTGGAGACACTGCGGCAGGTGGTGCGGGTCGTCCGCCGTGCCCCCAGCGCCGGATACAGCCAAGGCCATCGACTGGTGGTGATCACCGATCCGGTGCTGCGCGGACAACTGGCGGCGGTCGCGGAGCCCTGGTATCTCGAACACGGTCATCAACCGTGGATCTCGCAAGCCCCGGTGCACATCGCCCTGGGGATCCGAGAAGCGTCCTATCACGAGCGCTACACCGAACCCGACAAACTCACCGACCACACCGAAATCCCTTGGCCCGTCCCGTTCTGGTGGTTCGATGCCGGCGCACTGTTCACCCTGCTGCAACTCGCCGCGATCGACGCGGGACTGACCACCGGCTTCTACAGCCCCGCCCCGCCCGACGAACTCGACGCCCTGGCGAAGATCGCCCAACTACCAGACGACGTCGCCCTCGTCGGCATCCTCACCCTCGGCTACCCCGCAGACCCGCACGCCGCACCCGACCGTCGCCTCGCCGACCGCCGCAAACCGCTCGAAGAATTGGTCGTCTGGCGGGACTGACAGAATCAGGAGGGGTGATGGGCGGCGATCGCGAGATCACCGAGCGGGCGCGTAGGCCGTGGTTACCGTTTGGCTGAGATCGCCATGAAGCTGTCGTGGCCGCCGCTGCCTGCTGGATGCATGATCGCGTCATGCCTGTCGATCCGGTGATCCTGTGACTGCCCTGCCCGACCTCGACCGTCTCGGCGGCCTGCGGTGGGCTGAGCGCACCCGCGGTGTGCTGACCTGGCGTGAGCAGCGTCAGTTCCTCGGCGCAGCCACCAAGATGATGGCGACCGCTCTATCGGGTCGAATGAAGCTCGCGACCCGGGGAGCGCCCAACACCGCAAGCGCGCTGGACACTGTGGACTTTCGACCGCCGGACAGCAAATTCGCTCGTGCGGTCATGGCGGCGTGCGCCGAGCAGAGCCCGACAGTGTCCGCGCACTCGTACCGAACCTGGATATTCGGCAGCGCGTTGAGCGCAATCGACGCCACGCCCATGGATTCCGAGTTGTTCTTCGCGGCGGCGCTGCTGCACGATCACGGAATCGAGCAACCCGTCCTGGGCGAGGATTTCACGTTGCGAAGCGCCGCCCGTGCGCGCTCCTGTGCGCACGGCGCGGGATTGCCGGAGCGGTCGGCCGTTGAATTGGCCGATGCCATCACAGCGCATGTCATGCCGGGTCTGACGAGTGATCGCGACGGAGCGCCGGCGACCTACGTCGGCCAGGGGGCGATGCTCGATCTCGCGGGTTTGCGTGCCGAGTACCTGACTCGGGACTTCCGGGCAAAGGTCGCCCGCGCCTACCCGCGAGACCGATCGGTGGCGAACGAGATCGCGCTGATTCGCAACGAGAGCCGGCTCAATCCACGTAGTCGAATGGGACTCGCTTACCGTCTGGGAATAGCTACGGCACTGCGCATGTCCCCGATGAGACGTGATTGATCCGGTAGGTCAGTGCGCCGCGCCGCGGCGGCCGGTGACGAGGCCGACCAGGAACAGCAAGATCACCGCGCCGCCCAGGCAGGTGAAGAAGCTGAACCACAAGCCACCGCCCGCCAGGTCGACCCCCAGCAGTTTCAGCAGGAAACCGCCGAGTAGCCCACCGACGACGCCGACCACGATATTGAGCAGGATGCCTTGCTGAGCATCGGTTTTCATGATCTTGCCACCGATCCATCCGGCCAGTCCGCCTAGGACGATCCAGCCGATGATGCCGAGTCCGAGCATCGCGAAATCCTTTCTCTTTCCGGGTAACGGTTAGTTCTGGCCCCAGTGTGTCGCCTCGGTCATGTATGCGTATACGGCGGCGGCGTTGTGGCAGAGGGCGAATGCGTTGGATTGGATATCCGGGTACGCGTTCATGCAATTGATCCGAAGTTCATGATAGAAAGCCGCGTTACACGGGCCGTATCCGACGTCACGCCACCCCTCGGCGCGCTTCTGGTCGACCACGTCGTAGCACATGTCGTGCCGTGCGCACGGTCCGGCGAAGTTCGCGCTGCCGAACTGGTCGAACGACGAGGTGCAGTAGTCATGTCGGGCAACCGGTTCCAGGGTTGGGTTGTAGACGTAGTCGGCCGGTATATCGATGTAGGGCAGCGCGGGGTCCGGATCACGCTTGTCCCGGGACGGCTCCGGCTGGGACGACCAGAGCGTGCCCAGCCGGGCATCCAGCGGATATTGCTGCGTGGGTGTCGCGTTCGCGGTGGACGTGGCGGACGTGATCAGCACTGCCGCGAACCCGGTGAGGGCGAGAATGCGTCTGATCCTGGAAGTGTTTCTTTTGCTCATCGATACCCCTCTGTCTGTGCCGGGCGCGGAATGCGCAATCGCATCGCCGAATGGGATGCGGACTCACCTTCACCCGCGCCCTGTTATTCGACAACCAGGCGGATTCGACAATGCCGAACCGGCTCGTCTACGTGCGAATTCCTCTCGATATCGGGAGAAATGAACAGTCCCCGAAAAATTGCGACAGTGCAGGGGGTGTTTCGGTCCAGGGGCGAAAGGCCTTTGTTCCTGGGGAAATTGCCTCGATCGAAGCCGGAAATTGTCCTATCGCACCGTGCGGGTCGGTGACGGCAAAGGCGCGGCCCATCGCAGGGTCGTGCCGCCTTCGGCTCGCCGCTCCAGTCGGCAACTGCCGCCGTGCTTTTCGGCCCGCACCGCGAGGTTCGCCAGCCCACTGCGATGCGTGATCTCGGCGGGTAAACCGATTCCGTCGTCGGAGACCTCGATGGTGATGTCGTCACGCACGCCGAGTTCGACCGAAATCGTCGTGGCCGACGCGTGCCGGACCGCATTGCTGAGCGCCTCGCGCAGCACGGCTTCGACATCGTCGGACAACGGTGGCGTAAGAACGGTGACCGGTCCGGCCAAGTGCACTCGCGTCCGTATTCCGGTGTCCTTGGTCATCTCCGAGACGATGCTGTGCAGCCGTTTTCGGTAGGTGGACGAATCAGCGGCGGTGTTGGTCTGCAGGTCGAAGATCGAGTGCCGGATATCGTGCACGATCGTCTGGATATCGTCGACGCTTTCCGCGAGGCGGGCCTGGGTTTGCGCCGACTCGGTGCGCCGGATCGTGTTCTGCAACGAGAGTCCGACGGCGAACAGTCGTTGAATGACCTGATCGTGCAGGTCGCGCGCGATCCGATCACGGTCGGACAAGACGTCGAGTTCGCGCATGCGCCGTTGCGTATCCGCCAGCTGCAGAGCGAGCGCTGCTTGATCGGCGACGGCCGCCATCATCGACTGGGCGGCGGTGTCCAACTGCGGCAGGCCCGCGGGTCGGACCGTCGCCAATACGCCGACGACCGAAGGGCCGGCCTGGAGCGGAAGTATCAGTGCCGGTCCGAGTTTCGCGACGTTGCCGAGGGCCGTCTCGCCGGCCAGCGTGTCCACGGCGACTGCCAGGCCCTCGCGAAAGGACCGGCCGACCGCGGTCGTACGCACGGGTTCGCGCCGGCCGATCAACCGCTGAGCACAGCTTCCGGCCGCGGCAACCACGACCAGCTCGGTCTCCTCCGCGACTGTGCTCGAGTCGGCCGCCAAGGCCAGGAGGGTGCATGCCGATTCGGTGAGCGCGAGCGTGCGCTCGGCGACCAGTTTCAACACTTCGTGATTCGCCCCGCCCGAGAGGAGTTCGGTGGCCACATCGCGGGTGGCTTCCAGCCACTGCTGTCGTATCCGAGCCTCTTCATAAAGGCGCGAGTTCGCGATGGCGATGCCCGCCGCGGCGGCCAGCGCCTGTACGACGACTTCGTCGTCTTCGGTGAACTCGCCGTCACCCACCTTCTCGGTGAGATACAGGTTTCCGAATACTTCGTTGCGCACCTGGATCGGTACGCCGAGGAAGGACCGCATCGGCGGATGATTCGCGGGGAAACCGACCGAGGCGGGATGTTCGGAAAGATCGGCGAGCCGGATCGGTCTCGGTTGTTTGATCAGCAGTCCGAGTACTCCGTGACCATGCGGCAGATCACCGATCATGACGCGGGTGCGATCGTCTATGCCTTCGTAAACGAATTCGGTGAGCCTGGCGGCGGGCTGATCGGATTCGAGCACGCCGAGTGCGCCGTAGCGGGCGTCCACCAACTCCAGGGCCGCGTGCACGATCGAACGGAGTGTGTCATCGATATCGAGTCCCGAGGTGACGATCAGCATCGCTTCGATGAGCCGATCCATCCGATCTCGGGTATCGACGATCTGCGCGATGCGCTCCTGCACCTCTTCGAGCAGTTCGTGTAATCGGAGCTGGGACAGCGTCTCGGTGACCGGAGGCAACCCGCTCGTCGCTGGTTCGGTGAACCGCATCGGCACGTTCTGGCTCCTTCGCGGTCGGGCTCGACTGATCAGCCCGGTCTCTTGTCTTGGACGTTCAATTGCGAGGCGAGTACGGCCGCCTGCGTGCGCCGTTCGAATCCGAGCTTGGTCAAAAGCCGTGAGACATAGTTCTTCACCGTCTTCTCGGCCAGGAACATGCGGCCGGCGATCTGCCGGTTGGTCAGTCCCTCGCCGAGCAGCGACAGCAGGGCCAGTTCCTGCTCGGTCAGGTCGGCCAGCGGTCCGGATCGTTCTTCGGCATCGGCGCGGAGTTTCGCCATCAGGGTGGCGGCGGCGCGGTTGTCGAGTAGCGATTTGCCCGAACCCACGTCGCGGATCGCGCTGATCAGTTCGAAGCCCTTGATGTCCTTGACGACGTAGCCGCCCGCGCCTGCCAAGATCGCATCCAACATCGCTTGCTCGTCGGTGAAGGAAGTGAGGATGAGACAACGGAGTTCGGGATCCGCGGACAGCAGTTCCCGGCACAGTTCGATGCCGTTGCCGTCCGGTAGGCGCAGATCCAGCACGACCACATCGGGTCGCTGCGCCGGAATCCGAGCGAGGGCCTGGGAGTAGGTTCCCGCCTCGCCGGTGACTTCCATGTCGGGCTGTTGACCGATGAGATCGCCCACGCCGTGTCGCACGATTTCGTGATCGTCGACCAAAAACACACTGATCATGATCGAACTCTCCCTTCGCCTTCGAGCCTTACGCACGCCGCGCGCCCGGGAAATGTGAATAGTGCCCTTGGTTCGAGGGCCAAAGACCCTCGATCGGCGCGACCAGAGTCGTTCGGCGGCCGAATCCGATCGAACGCGCAGCCGAGGTCCTCGCTATGAGGGTCGTCGGACCCTTCTTCGCGGCACGACCGTATGCGACCGTCATGGCACCCGAACATAAAGGAAGTCGGTATGGATCATGGAATGCCGGACGCGGAAACCGTACGAGCGGCACTGAGACTCGCGGTACGGGCACCGTCGGTGCACAACATTCAACCGTGGCGGTGGCGGATCGGGGACAGGTCGGTGCATCTGTTCCTGGATCCGGACCGGGCGATACCGTCGACCGACCCGGATCAGCGCGATCTGCTGCTGAGTTGCGGTGCGGCACTGCATCATCTGCGTATCGCGTTCGCGGCGCTGGGCTGGTCGGCGATCGTGCATCGCCTGCCGAATCCGGACGAACTGAATCATCTGGCGGCGATCGATCTGGTCGCGCATCGTCCGACGGCCCAGGATGTCGAACTCTCGGCGGCGATTTCGCGGCGGCAGAGCGACCGCAGGCAATTCAGTTCCTGGCCGATTCCGGTCGGATACTTCGGCTTGCTGATCGAACGCGCCGCGGGCCTGGGTGTGCTCGTGCGCCGGGTCACCGACCGGTCGCGGGACCGGCTGCTCGAGGCCATGCGGATCGCGGCCGCCGAACATGCGCTGGATCCCGACTACCGTTTCGAACTCGCGAGCTGGAGCGGACGACACGGGTCCGCGGATGGCGTGCCGGCCAGGAGCACTCCGCGTCCGCGGCCCGACGCCGAGGTCCCGGCAAGGGATTTCACCGAACCGCGGCTGCTCGACCAGGCTCGAACGCCGGACACCGCCGACCTGCTGGTGCTGGCGACGTCGGCCGACGATCGAGTCTCGCGCCTGCGGGCCGGCGAAGCCATGAGCGCAGTCCTGTTGACCGCGGCGAACATCGGGCTGGCCACCTGCCCGCTCAGCGAGCCGCTCGAACTTCCGTTGCTGCGCAGCCGGGTTCGGCTCGAAGTGCTCGACGACAGTGCGCACGCGCAGGTCGTGATCAGAGTCGGTTGGGCGCCGACGAGCGCGGACGCGTTGCCCGTCACGCCGCGTCGCGCCATCGACGAAGTGGTGGATCCGTTCGACGTTCGGTGAGTGCTCCCCGGCAACGGCGTTATCGGTGGGTTGGTGTGCGTGTCTTGGCATCCTCGTGCCTTGCCCCGGCAGGCAGGGACGATTCCGGCTGGCGTGGGTAACGCCTACGGCGGGTTCCTGTTTCGTGGCCGAGTGCCGGGACGGGTCCCGGCCGCGAGTCGGCTCCACAGGCGTTTCTGCTCTCCGCCTGCCCAGCGGCGAGAATTGTGCGGGCGGCACGGTCGGGGTGGTGCGGACCGGGCCCGGGTGACGGCGAAACTTTGCCGAAGCGCCGACCGTAGCGAGCGGCCTTCTGACATAGCATACGGGTGAAGACGATCCAGCTGTCGTCGTCGGTCGAGCGGGTTCGGCGCGACGGAGCCTTGGCGCGGTAGGGCAGTCCCTCGATGTACACCGCTTGGTTTTCACGGATGATCGCTGTCGACTGCTTGTGCGCCCAGTCGCGCCGGGTGTCGTGCAGTGCCGCAAGGGCTTTGGCGACCCCCAGCCGAGCCTTGACCTGATTCTTGCTGCCCGGCTGCTTTCTGGACAGTGTTCGCTGTGCCCGGTCCAGTCTGCGTTGCGCCCGCCGGAGGAATTCCGGGTGCGCGATCGTGGTGCCGTTGCTCAGCACCGCTACGGTGCACGTCCCCCGGGCGATGCCGACCTGAGCTGACTGTTCGGGCAGCGGGTCGGCGGCGGATTCGACCACGAAGGAGACGAAATAGCGGCCTGCGGTGTCTCTGATCACCGTCACCGACGTCGGTTCCGCGGGCAGCGGCCGTGACCAGACCACTTTCAGCGCACCGATTTTGGGCAGCCGTAGCCGACCTCCTGCGGTGACCGCGAAGTGAGCGTTGCGGGTGAATCTGATGGATTGCCGATCATGGCGGGACCGGAACCTGGGGAGTCCGACGGTGGGGCCCAGTCGCCGACCGGTCGCCGAGGCGAAGAAGTTCCGGTAGGCCGTGTTCAGGTCTGCGAGAGCTTGCTGAAGGACCACCGCCGACACGTCTGCGAGCCATGCACGTTCGGCGGTCCGCTTGGCCGCCGTCAGTCGTCGTGACAACTCCGCGTCCGATATCCAGCGACCGGCCGCGGAGGCCCGTAGGCGCGCGTCGAGGGCATCGTTGAAAACTACTCGGGCACAACCGAAAGCCCGGGCGAGCGCGGCCTGCTGCGGCTCGTCCGGATAGCAACGGAAATTGTAACGCAGTTGGACGGAGCGCATCGGTCACCTCCCTCTGACTGATGTCTGGGCCGGTGGCAACCATGAAATTCGCGCACCGTGGATCGACGTTCTCACGATAGGCAAACGTTGCGTCGTAGGAAAAGGGGGAATGGTCCATCACGCGGGGACTTTCTGTCCTGACCGCGTGGGCCGTACGCCTCTGCCGATAACCGTTGGGTAAAGCCAACATGAATGCCATGGGAATGCCAGGTACTCGCATCGCAGTGATATTCGCTACGGCCCAGGGGTCCACCCGCGACATCGCGGAATACTTCGGCCAGGACCTGTCTGCCCGCGGCGCCGAGGTCGTCGTCGCGGGCGTCAACCACGCGCCGCAGCTCACCGGGTTCGATGCGATCATCCTGGGCAGTGCGATTCATCATCGTGAATTCCTCCCACCGGCAGCGTCGTTCATCCGCGCGCACGCGGATATTCTTGCCGCGAAACGGGTCTGGCTGTTCAGTGTCGGCCTCGGGCCCGCGCTCGTCGGGCCGATAGGCCGGCGGCTGGGCCGGAAGGTGCCCAAGGAAATCGCCGCACTGCGCGCTTTGATCGCACCCGAGGACTATCACGCTTTCGCCGGTCACTACGAACGGGCCGGGGTCGACTTCAAGGCCCGCACGATCTATCGGGTCCTCGGCGGCATGCGGTACGGGGACTTGCGCGACTGGGCCGAGATAGCCGCATGGTCGGCGAGAATCGGGGAGTCGCTCGGGCTGCCGCAGACCGCGGTAACCATTGTTCGCCCCTGAATTCGTGCGCCGAGTCGTGTCCGCGGCCGGCGCCGCCGACGGCAGAGCGGTGCTCACGGTCCGGCTCTGTGTGAGCACCGCGCCGCCTCGGCTACCGCACCAACTGGAACTGCTCGGTGACGGAATCGATTGCCGCGCTGACATCGGTCAGGCCTTGCTGTAGCTGCCTGGCCACCGGCTCGACTGCGGCCGAGACGGGTGCCGCGGCGTCCTGGCGCTGCGTGTACGCGAACCCTTCGAGGTCGTTCAGGTTCTGCTGAGCGAGACCCTGATTGGCTTGCGACGCCGCGGTCGCCGCACCGATCGCGGCACCGAGACCGGCGCCGATCGCCGCGCCGACGGGTGCGGCAACGGCCGCGGTGCCCAGCCCCACGGCGGTCGCGACCCCCGCACCGGCGCCTGCGCCGATAGCGGTGCCCGCCAGTGGTCCGACGACAGCTCCGGCGATGGTTCCGGCCACACCGCCGACGATGCCGCCGATCACCGCGCCGGGGATGCACCCGACGATCACGGCCGGCAGCCCGACGACGCAGCCGAGTGCCATGCCGGTGAGTGTGCCGATCGTGGCGGCGCCGACGCCGCCGATCACCAGACCGGCGCCGGCACCGATGCCCGCGCCGATCGGCACCGCGGCCAGGCCGGTACCGAGTCCGGTGATCGCTCCGACGGTCGCGCCGACCGCGGCGCCGCCGATCCCGCCGATCGCCGCACCGTCGGCCGCGCCGTCGAGCGTGGCCGCCGACAACAGTTCCCGCCGGCGCTGGTCTACCAGTGGAAAGTATTCGGGCTTGATGACGGTATCGCTCAGGACCCCATTTGTTCCCGGTTCGAAATCGGTGCCCCGGCCCTGGCCGACGTTGTCCCAGGGGGCGACGACGGGCTGTGCGACGTCTGCTGCGGCGGTACGGAGGAGCGGGTCGGCAATGTGCGCCCCGGGCTCGGCGGAAGCAAAGCACTGGCCTGACGCAATTCCTGCCGTTGCTACGACAGACACGATTCCCATTCGCGCAAAGCCATGTCTCGCGGACATACGTTCTCCTTTGGTTCGATCATTCGACTGCTAAGCGACACCGAGAATTCGCGTAGCCTGTGCGGCATCACGGACGATCGTTGGAATTCTCGAATGAAATTCCGAGAACTGATGCCGAGTGACAAGCGAACCATCGGGACTGTTCCTTGAACAGAAGTCGCGAGTCATGTGAAACCGGGACATCACGTCCACGCACTTGTGACCCCCGTCCCATCCTGATATTGCTCGGCGGTGTTGCGTTGCGCCGCTCGGAGGTGGGTTAAGCACAGTCGAGGTCGGGACGATGTGGGACAAAAGTCACGAATACTTTGCCCTTCGGCCGGACACCGTCGTGACCTTTGCCCGCAGGATAATTCATCGAATTCCGATACGTTAGGTAGCGAGTAGACTCGGGCAGCTCGTGGCTCAACCAGTTCGGATCGGGATCTGTGCAGAATCCGTCGCGGAATGCGAGACCTGTTGTCCGGCTGTGCATCGGGTGCAGTGCTGGCTGTCGGGAATTACTGCCGACGGAGGGGTTTGTGGCGTGACTAGAGTGTTCCTGGTCGATGGGCATCACATCGTCCGGCGCGGGATTGCCGACCTGATCGGAGCCGAACCCGACCTCGAGCTGGTCGGGGAGGCAGAGACGGTGTCCCGGGCCATCGAAGACATCCTGCGGCTGCGTCCTGATGTGGTCGTGCTCGAAATCCGGCTGCCCGATGGTGACGGCATAGCGCTATGCCGTGAACTGCAGAATCACGGGCTGGGCGCGCAGTTGCTGATCCTCACCGCGTTCATCGACGAGAAGTCGATGCTGAACGCCATCCGGGCTGGGGTCAGCGGCTACGTCATCAAGGACATCGGCACCGTGGAGTTGGTCGACGCCATTCGTGAGGTCGGGTCGGGCAAATCGTTGCTCGACAACCGCGCCGCCGCCGCGCTCATGTCCAAGCTGCGCGCGGACGGCGCCGCGCGGCGCGGTCCCTTCGCGCATCTCACCGCTCAGGAGCGAACGCTGCTCGAACTGCTCGGCGAAGGACTGTCGAATCGCCAGATAGCGGAACGAATGTCGCTGGCGGAGAAGACGATCAGGAACTACGTTTCGCGCCTGCTGACCAAACTGGGGGTCGAGCGGCGAAGTCAGGCAGCGGTGCTCGCCCTCGAGCTGCGGCCTTCCAACAGTGTGCGATGAACGGTCGCCTCGCGATCTACTTGGCTGCCTGCGGAGTTCGCTATGAGCAGCTGCGGCCGGGCTCGCCCGGTGTACCGACGGTGTCGATCGTTCCGCCGTCGCCCTGGACGCAGGTGGATCATGGATATTTCCGTGACGTCTATTCGATGTGGGCCCGACCGCCGATCGAAGGCTACAGCTGGGTCGACAACGCGGTGCTCGTACTCGTGCGACTGACCCCTGGCGTCGATCATGTCGAGCTGCTCACGCACGCGGTGTCCGACGCGCGCCGGCTACCCGAGTGGGTCGAGATCTATGTCGACGAAGCGCGGTACGAGGGTTTTCCGTCTTGTCTCGTCGCGGGCACCTATGTTGCCGAGTCGCTACGACTGCGGGCCGACACCCGATACATCGTCATAGGTGACAGCGGTTGTCAGTATCTGGTGCAGCTCACCGTCACCAGCCGATTGCCCTCGACTGCCGAGGCTGCTCGGTGGGCATCGAAAGATTTCGATCAATTCAAAGGTTGGTGGGTCGCCCTGCCTCGACAGCGGGCGTCGTAATTGTCGCCGCGGTGATCGCGCCGGCTCGTCATGTAGGAGATAACACGTTGACGAATACCATTGTCGCCGAAACACGCGCTCCCGGTGCCGCCGAGGCGAGCGGCATGAACGTTTTGATAGTCGTGGAGTCTTGTTTCGGAAACACCGCGCGGATCGCGGAGGCTGTCGCCGAGGGGATTCGGGGGCGCGGCGGGAGCGTCACGGTGGTCGGCACGCAGACCATGCCTGCGCTCGACGACGTCGATCTGTTGCTGGTGGGAGCGCCTACGCACAATGCGGGTCTGTCGACGCCGACGTCACGTCGTCAAGCGGAAACCCACGGTGCGGCCAGGGCCGTGACCGGTGTGCGGGAGTGGCTCGATGCGCTGCCCGCGCGGCTGAATGTCCGTGCCGCGGCGTTCGATACCGTCGCAGGCCGAAGCATTTTCACCGGGTCTGCGGCGAGACGGATCGTGCAGCGACTGCAAGGGCACGCCTGCGATATCGTTGGGCGCGAGAGCTTCCTGGTCGTCTCCCGGGTGGGGCCGTTGGCGGGCAACGAGTCCGCTCGGGCCGAGCGCTGGGGTAGCGAGCTGGCCGACAGATTGTCGCGCTTCGGAATGCGCTGAGCAGCCGGACCCGTTGTGGCACAGCGGCAGTCGAGTTCGTGCTCGGTTGCCGCTGTCGCTGTTTCAGGTGGTCGAGGCGCGGCTGGAACCTGAGCTCGGCACGCCACCGGCCACTGCGCACACCGCGTTGAGCACGACCGCCTGAATCGGAAGGGTGGTGACGTAGCCGGGTTCGACCACCCACACCGGCGACCAGCCGAGTTGCCGATCCGAATGCGGGAGCATGATTCGGTTTCCGCGCGCCACGATCATGACGCCGAGTTCGTCCAGTCGCCGGACGAGGTCCGGCTCTAGTGTGTCGGCCGGGTAGCGGACGAGGAACCCGACCCGATTCGACCTGGTGTGCAACATGACCGGGGCGGTGTGCACTGCCGCGGAGACCTCGTACCCGAGTATTCGTGGCATGGTGACCATCCCGAACCGGTCGTCGGTGAGCAGACACGGATGGGATCCGAGCAGGGTCACCGGTAGGCCCCGGTCGCGATATGTCGTGCAGATCCGCTGTGGGGTAGTGCAGTTCGCGAACATCCAGTCGGTATCCCTCGAATCGTAATGCCCGTCGGTCCGCCGGCACGGTTCAGCGCGTGACCTCGTCGTTCAGCCGGAACTGCCGGCCGGTGATCGCATGCGCGTCGATGCGGACGTATTCGTATTTCGGCGTGGAGATCCACGGTCGGATCGCCAGCGTGTCCGCATGGTGCACATCGCGCGCGATGCTGATCTGCTCGGCGTGCCCTCTGATCACAACACTCCAGGCCAGTTGGGCCTCGGGGAGTATCTGGTCCGCCTCGAACAGCACCGACGAGTTGATGGTGAGTTTGAGCAGTTTGCTGCCGGGGGCGGTCCGGAAATAGATTTTCCCGCTGTCGACGGCGTAGTTCACCGGGAAGATGTCCAGTTCGCCGGACGTGTTCACGACGATCCGGCCGAGCTGGGTCTCGTCCAATTTGTCCCAGCACTCAGCGACCGTCAGCTCCTGCACCAGATCTGAGGTACGGACAAGTTCGGCCATCGGCTCGCCTCTTTCTGCTCGATCAGCAGTCCACTCGAGAAGCTATCTCCTTATCCGCTTGTTGGGCAGAGTAATTCGGCTCTATTGGACCGGCTTACCAACAGCGTTTTACAGGACATAAGTCCTGTCCGGCATGACGAGAATCACAGACTTGAAAATGTGGGAGTTTCGGCCCTGCCGAGGTGTGCCATTCGGCTCTCGATGTGGGAATGGCGATATCCAATTCTACGGGTATGAGATCTTCGGTGGTGCGGTGTTGAAACAGTCGGCACAGCTACTCGAGCGCGAGGCGGGAGAGTGGGCGGGGAGCGGGAGTTGTGCACAGAGCGATCCGGAAGAATTCTTCCCCGAGGCCGGTGAGACCTCGCTGCTTGCGGTACGCATTTGCAGCCGGTGTGAGGTGCGCGAATCCTGCCTCGAGTACGCGCTGGAGCACAGCGAGGTCCTGGGTATCTGGGGCGGGCTCACCCGTCGGCAGCGGATCAAGCTGTCGCGCCTGCGCGCGAGTCCGGATCGATCGCGCGCGGCGGGAACGGAAAAGGGGGTCGGCCGTTCTCGTGCGATCGAGATCGTAGTGACTTCGATGGATGGCGCCGGTCGTCATACCGTTGTCGATTGCCGGTGACGATCGGCCTGTATTAGGTGGCACAAAGGCCCTGGTGCCACGACTATCGTTGCGGATAATCGGGTTACATGAGCCTTGCCGAACCGACCCGGATCGAAGTGGCCGCCGTGGCATCGGTAGCGGAGCCACGCCGGTTGTCCGTCGCTTGTTCGAGCAGCGCGTGGGGGCTGCTGCTGGCCGCCTCGGCGGGTTGGCTGGCCTCGTTCACGCTGACGGTGGAGCGGTTCAAACTCTTTGTCGATTCGGACTATCGGCCGTCGTGCAGTATCAACCCGATTCTGTCGTGTGGGTCGGTGATGGCGACACCACAGGCGGCCGTTCTCGGTTTCCCCAATCCGATCATCGGCGTCGTCGCGTTCTCGGTAGTAATCCCGCTTGCGCTGCTGAGCGTGGCCAGAATCGCGCTGCCACAGTGGATCTGGATCGGCCTGTGGGTCGGCACGGCCTGCGGTGTCGGGTTCGTGTGCTGGCTCATCTTCCAGACGCTCTATCGGATTCACGCGCTCTGCCCCTACTGCATGGTGGTGTGGGCGGTAGTCACCCCCATGCTGGCCGTACTGAGCAATCAGCTCAGCGAAGCGCTGCCTCGCCCGATACGTGCAATAGTCGACTGGCGCTGGACTGTGGTCGCGCTTTTCTGCACAGCCGTTGTGCTGCAAGTCTTTCTAGCGTTTCAGGACTACTGGCTGTCGCTCATCTGAAGGTGCCGTTCCGCCGGCGCCCTCCGCGTGCCGGAGATTCCGTTCCTGGTCAATAGGACGGCGGTTGGTAGGGAAGGGTGGGTGCCAACAGGGTGAGCAGGCCCAGGACGATGGGCAGGAGAGCCGCGAGGTAAATGAACGTGTAGCCGACGATGTCGCGTGCCTTGAGGGACAGTACGCCGAGGAGCGGGAGCATCCAGAACGGGTTGATCAGGTTCGGCAGCGCCTCCGCGGCGTTGTAGATCTGGACGGTCCAGCCGAGGTTGACGTGTGTGTCGTTCGCTGCCTGCATCACATACGGTGCCTCGATGATCCACTTGCCGCCGCCGGAGGGGATGAGGAAGCCGAGGACGACGGAGTAGGCGCCGATGAGCAGTGGGAAGGTGGTCGCGTTGCCCGTGGCGGTGAACAACGAGGCGAGGTGGTGGGAGATGGAGGTGCCGGAGCTGTCGGTGGCCCTGGTGAGAATGGCCGCGGTCCCGGCGTAGAAGGGAAATTGAATGAGGACACCGCCGGTGGCAGGCACGGCTTTGGTGACTGCGGCGAGAAATCGGCGGGGGCGCCAGTGCAGCAGCATGCCGAGGCCGAGGAACAGCAGGTTGTAGGTGTTGAGCCCGGAGATCGCGACCAGCGGGTCCTTGGCGGCGAATTCCTGGATCGCCCACCCGCCGACCAGGACGACGACCACGATGGTGAGCAGTGGGCTGTATTCGAGCCATTCGCCGGGACGCGTGCGCGGCACGTCGTCTTCGACCGGGTCGCGGGGATCGATGCCGAGATCGGTGGCGGTAACGGCGGTGTCGGCGCGGGGTGCGGTCAGAAACGCGATGGCCACACAAACCGTGACGACGACCGCGGCCACAACGAGTGACTGCCAGGTGAAAATGGTGTCCCGGAACGGGATGACGCCGGTGATGGGCAGCAGCGACTGCGGGATGCTGGCGGGGTTGGCCTGTAGTTGCGCGGCCGACGAGCTGAGGCCGAGCGCCCAGCTCCCGCCGAGGCCGAGGTAGGCCGCCGCCGACGCGGCCCGATAGTCCATGCGCAGCTCGCGGCGCTCGGCGAGCCGCCGGACCAGCAGCGCGCTGAAGATGAGACTGAAGCCCCAATTGAGCAACGCCGACAGCAGGCTGACCGCAGCGACGACGGCGATCGCCGCCCGCGGATTGCGAGGCACGCGGGCGAGCCCGGTGATGGCCCGCTGGACCGGCCGGGCGGTGGCGACGACGTAGCCGCCGATGGCGACCATCGCCATCTGCATCGTGAACGGGATGAGGTCCCAGAAGCCGTTGCCGAAGACCGAGGCGACCTCGGCGGGTGCGGAGCCGATCGCCACCGCGGCGATGGCGACCACCGCGACGATGAGCAGTGCGAAGACGAGGGTGTTGGGGAACCACTTCTCCGACCAGGCCGCACTGCGGGTGGCGAATCGGGCGAGCCGGCCGGCCGGTGGGTCGGCGGCGAGCTGGGAATCGGGCACAGACATGCGAACTCCTGAGTGGTCAACCGGCGTGCCGGAGGACGTGGTGGTGGACCAGCGTCGCGGCGGTCAGGTCGGCCAGGGCCGTGCCGACTGCTTTGAACACGGTGATCTCTTGGTCGTTTCGGCGACCGGGCGCCTCATTTCGACAGAGCTGGGGCAGCGTGGCGGTCACGTCGTCCCGGGTGATGACGCCGGTGGCGAGTGGCTGGGTGAGGTCGCCCGATTCGTCGAGCGCGTTGTCGCTGTCGACGTAGACGACGCCGCGGGTCAGGCAGGCGTCGTCGGCTTCGCGCATCTCCGGCCGGAAACTGCCGACCAGGTCGAGATGCGTGCCGGGACGCAGTAACTCACCGCGGATGATCGGGCTGGTGGCGAGCGTCGCGCAGGAGATCACGTCGGCGTCGGGCACCGCGGCGTCGAGGTCGACGGCGACGTGAGCGTCCGTTCCGGCGGCCCGCAGCCGTGCGACCAGGGCTGCTGCGGACGCGCGGTGTTGATCGTGGACGAGCACGGTGGGGATGTCGAGGACCGCGGCGTGTGCTGCGGCGAGGAGCGAGCCGATGTGCCCGGCTCCGACGACGAGATGGACTCGGCTGTCGGGGCGGGCCAGATAGGACGAGGCCAGCGCCGCGGTGGCGACGGTGCGCCGCCGAGTGAGTTCGTTCCCATCGATGACCGCCAGGTGTTCGCCGGTGTCCGCCCGGGCCAGGACGTAGGCGGAGGACAGGGCCGGGCGACCGTGCGCATTGTTCTCGGGGAAGACGTTCACGAGTTTGACGCCCAGCAGCCCGTCGGCCTGCCAGGAGGGCATCAGGAGCAACGTCGACCCGGTGGTCTCGTCGATCTGATGATGGTGGCGCGGTGGGGTGGTGGCGCCGCGGGCGAAACCCGCGCGCAGGGCTGGGATCAAAGTGTCGAACGGCAATGCGGCGACGGTTTCGGCGGCGGAGACGATGAGCACGGTCGAACCTTTCGGAATCAGGCGTCGAGCACGACGTCGGAGGTCGGCATGGACTGGCAGGTGAGGCAGTGATCGTCGGGCAGCTCGCTGCCGATGGCGACGAGGTGTGCCACTGTGCCGTCGAGCACCCGGACCGCGCAGCTCTCGCATTGGCCGACGCGGCACCCGCTGGGCACGGACAGACCCGACTGCTCGGCGAGCTGCAAGAGGGTGCCGTCCGATTTGCGCCACGTCACGTCCCGGCCGGAGCGGGCGAACCGAACGGTCGCGGTCGCGTCGTCGCAGATGCGCACCGGCACAGGTGCCGCGTGGAACTTCTCGGCGAAAATGTCGAATCGGGGAACACCTCGGGCCACCAGACCGGCGGTCAGTTCGTCGAGCATGTCCTCGGGGCCGCACAGGTAGAAACGCGCTCGCCGGTCGATCAGGGCGGGGTCGACGTCGGACGCCGATACCCGCCCTTGCCGGTGGTAACGGTCGTCCGCGCCCGGCCGGCTGTAGTGGTCGATCACGCGCAAGGACGGCAGATGCGCGGCGAGGGCGGCGATCCGGTCTCGGAAGGGGTGGCGCACACCGTCCCGGTTGCCGTAGTGGAGCACGACCTCCGGGGTGGCGGACGGGGCGAGAACGAGTGTTTCGAGGTAGCTGAGGAACGGAGTGATCCCGATGCCTGCGGCCAGGAGCACGATCGGGCGGGAGTGGACGAGGGGCACGGCGAAGCCACCGGTAGGAGGGGTGACGAGCAGGCGGGTGCCGGGCCGGAGCCGCTCGTGCACGGCAGTGGAGAAACGGCCGCCGGACACCCGACGCACCGCTATCGTGTACCTCTCCTGAGCAGCCGGTCCGCCGGGTCCGGTCAGCGAGTAACTGCGGGTCAGGTCGGGTTGATCGGGCCATGCGACGGTGACGTGCTGCCCGGCGCGGAACGCGGGTAACTGTGCCCGGTCTACGGGCCGCAACTGCACCGCCAGGATCTCCTCGGTTTCGAGTTCACAGTGGTCGATCAGGAACTCCCGTTGCGAACGCCACCGTTTCGAATGCGCGAGCTGGACGTCGCAGGGCACCGCGCGCAGGCCGACGGAGCCACTGATCGGATCGCGGCTTCCGTCACCGACCAGGAGGTTGTAGTTGGTGCCGTCACCGGCGAGCGGATCCGCACCGGGCAGGGCGAGGTCCGAAGCGGCCTGCCACCAGCCGTATTCGGCGACGACGACGTCGCGGTGCAGGTCCGAGTCGATCCGTGCGCGCATACCGACGGTGCCCCGCGATGTCCTGATCCGCACCCAGTCGCCGTCGCAGATCCCACGAGCGTCGGCGAGTTCGGCGCTCAGCTCGACGATCGGATCGGGGAAGCGTCTACGCAGCGAGGAGATTCCGCGGTGCTGGCTGTGACAGAAATAGCCGTTCTTCGCGCAGGTGAGCACCAGCGGATAGGACGCGTCCGGTGTCGGCTGCTCGGCCACCGGTACTGCGGATTGCCCGTGCTGGGCGAGCATTTCGGAGTAGAGCTCGACCCGGCGGGTCGGGGTCGCAAACCCGGTGACCGTTCCGTCGGCGGACTCCTCGGCGTATTTGCGGTAGCGGCCGGGTAATGGCAGATCCCTCCCGCCGGGGCTTTCGCGCAGCTCGGCCGCGGTGACCGCGAGCGGAGCAAGCTGATGGTTCCAGCCGTCCTCGATGCGTCCGTGGAAGAAATCCGCGCCGTGCCCCAACCGGACGGCCAGGTCGAACACGATCTCGGTGTCCGAACGCGACTCGCCCACGGGTTCGACCATCCGCGGCCGCAACTGCACTCGCTGCTGAGCGGCGACGCTGATCTCGAACCCGGCTCTGATCGCCTCGCGCTCCCAAGGGGTGTTGACCGGCAGCAACAGGTCGGCGAAGCGCGCGGTCGGGTTCTCGAACAGGTCGAGATGAACCGCGAAGTCCAAGCTGCGCAAGGCGTCTGCGGTCCGCCGCGGATCAGGCTGAGTCAGCAGCAGATTCCCGCCGAAGGACACCAGCGCCCGTACCGGATATGGCTCACCCTGGAGCACCGCTTGGCAGAAGTCGCGGGCATTGATCCAGCCCTGCGCCGGCGGTCCCAGCGGGAAGCTTTCGAGGCCAAGGGCTTTCGCGCGCTGGGCGGCGGCGAGCTGGTCGGGGCCGGTGACCGGATTGACCGGCAGTTTGGGCAGCAACACGTTGCCGCCGGGGGCGTCGTAGCTGCCCGTGAGCGCGTAGAGGGTGGCGATCGCTCGCTCGGTCTGGGTCGCGTTGACATGCTGACCGACCCCGGACCACGCCGCGTACGACACCGATCGCGCCGCACCGAGTTCCGCGGCGAAGGTCTCGATCGCTGCCGGGGCGACCGTGGTCACCGCCGCGGCCCGGTCGACAGGCCAGGCGGCGCAGGCAGCGGCGTAGCGGTCGAAGGCGGGCGCACAGTCGACCGGTCCGCCTCGGGTGACCACCCGCCATCGGCCGCGCAGGGCGAACCGTTCCACACCGCTCGGCGCGTGGGTGGTGTCCAACGGCTCCGCCCGCCCGGACACCTCGTCCCACACCACATATCCCGGCACCCCTGGATACAGGTCCGAAGCTCGCAGGAACTCGCCGGTGTCGAGCCGGACCAGCAGCGGCGCATTCGTCCACGATCGGACGAATTCCTCGTCGTGGCCGCGTCGGGCGAGTAGTCGGCCGGCCACACTCAACGCGAGCGCGCCGTCGGTACCGGGGCGCACCCGAAGCCAGTGGTCGGCCTGCAACGCGCTGGTCGAGCGGCGCGGGTCGACGACCACGAGCCGTGCCCCTCGGGCTCGCGCCCGGGCGAGTGCCGCGGACTGCGCCAGCCAGGATTTGGCCGGGTTGTGGCCCCACAAGACGGCGAGGTCGGTGTTCGCGTAGTCCGGACCCGGCAGTCCGCTCCCGAAGGTGAAGGCGTGTGCGAAATCCTTGTGCCAATTACAGATCTCGGTCGAATACAGCGTGTTCGGGCTGCCGAACACCCGAATGAATCGCTCGACCCAGTCGATGGAATCCGACATCGGCGTGCCACTCGGGGAGGTCACCGAGAACGCGACCGCTTCGGCGCCGCTTTCCGCACGGATACGGTCCAGGTTTTCAGCGACCTCGGTCAAGGCTTCGTCCCAGCCGATCTCTCGCCAGCGCGGGTCGGGATCGGATTTGGGCGTGGTCCGTCGTAGCGGCCGCCGCAAGCGCTCGGGGGAGTACACCAACTCGGGAGCGGCCCGGCCCTTCGGGCACATCGCCGCACCGGTGGGATGTTCCGAATCCGGTCGGACATCGCGCAATACGCCGTTCTCGACCGTGTAGACAGCGCCACACCGGGAGCGGCACAGCGTGCAGTAGCCGCGCACCTCAGCCATCATGTTACTCCTTAGTAACCGGCTACCGGTTACCGATTGCCGGTGACAAGTAAGATGCGGGAAAGGGGCGGGGAAGTCAAGGCCGAGCGTCGAAAGGCAGGTAGTTGACCGAGGACGGAGCAGTGCGACTGCAGCACACCAACTTGCGGGACCAAGTGCTCGAAGTCGTGCGGCAAGCGATGGTGTCCGGTGAGCTCCGGCCAGGAGACATCTACTCGGCCGCGGCGCTCGCGACCCGGCTGGGGGTATCCAGCAGTCCGGTCCGGGAAGCGATGCTGACGCTGGTCACGCAGGGCTTGATGGAGCCGGTGCGCAACCGGGGTTACCGCATTGTCGCAATGACCGAGCAGGATCTGGACGAGATCTACGAGCTGCGTCAGTTGCTGGAGATCCCGGCCACGCTCGCCGCGGGCGCGAAGATCGAACCCGAGGACCTGGACCGGCTCGCCGGTTTGGCCGGGGATATCGAAAGCGCGGCCCGGGCCGGTGATGTCGCCGGCTTCCTCGAGGCAGACCGGCGGTTCCATCTGGACCTGCTGGCACACGGCGGAAATCGCCGGCTGGTGGACAGCATCGCCACCCTGCGGGATCAAACGCGTCTGTACGGATTGGACAAACTAGCCGAGGGCGGGCGGCTGATCGGGGCAGCGGTCGAACATCGAGAAATCCTCGCCGCCATCTCGTCGCGCGATTGGCCCGAGCTGGAAAGCCTGATGCATACGCATCTGCGCCACACCCGCGCGGACTGGGCGAGCGGCTGAAAGGAGCTGAAAGCAACGTGGCCGCAACGCTTTTAGTGCAACATTGAGCGTGTGGTACCCGGCTGCGGAGTTCGGTACCACCTAGTCGGCGCAGGAGACGGTCATGGTTGAAATCAATCTCGTTCTATCCGCCCGAGACCTGCCGGACACCGACACGATAGGTGAGACGGATCCCTACCTGAAACTCTATGTTCAGCGCGCCGGAGCTTGGGTGCTGGCCACCATGACCGAGATCCACAAAAACGACTTGAATCCTCGCTACGCGCCCTGCGTCATCGAGGTGGACGATAGTGAACGGTCCGCCCTGCGCATCGAGGTGTGGGACCACGATCGGATGGGCAGCGACGAATTGGTCGGCAAAGTCGAACTCTCGGTGGCCGAGTTCCTGCGCGCCGGAGGAAACGTCACCCTGGCATTGCCTGGCGGAGGACAACTCAACGTCCTGAAGCGGTGATGGGGCGACGGCGCGGCGTCCGTTCGCTGCGGTGGCTCAGCGGCTCGCGGGCGGTTGGCGGTCGGTCGGGGTGAGGAGGTCTGAGCGCACGTCGAAGACGAACGGTACGTTGTCGGGGCCGCCGGACAACCACCATGTGCTGATCCCCGGCTGCGGATCGTCGCTGAGCCGATGGACAGCCCTGGCGGGCAGCTCACAACCATCGCCCTTACCCAAACTCTGTTGCACCGCAGCACCTTATCGAGATGACGTAAACCGCCGCGGGACAGCGCAGTCGATCGACCTGCGGTCACAAATGCGGTTGGCGAAGATTCGGTCGGCGAGAAGAATCGAGCCGTGACGAAGACTGTGACGCTGATCAGATCCGGCAAGCTGGCCACTGTTGCCGAATATGCTTATGCCGCTACGGCTCAGGCGGAGGCGCGGCTGATCTTTCTCGCCGGTGCGTGCCCGCTGAACGCCGACGGCAGCACCGCGGCGGTGGGAGATTACGCGGGACAGGCTGCGAAGGCGATCGAGAACCTGAAGATCGCGTTGCACGAGGCCGGTGCCGAACTCGAGAACGTGATCAACACGCGGGTGCTCGTCGCCAGTTCCCGGCAGGGAGATTTGGTCACGGCCTGGGAGGTCGTGCGGGACGCGTTCGCCGAACACGATGTGCCGAGCACACTGCTGGGTGTCACGGTGCTCGGCTACGACGACCAGCTGGTGGAGATCGAAGCGGTGGCTGCCGTCGTGGATTAGTAGGTAATGGTACTATTCCGAGAATTGACTAGTACCATTTTTGCCTCGGAGGGTGGATGGCGCTCAAACACGCTGTGCTGGCGGTGCTTTCACGGGGTGATTCCTCGGGGTATGAGCTGTCGAAGGCCTTCGAAGTCGGCGTGACGAATTTCTGGCACGCGACGCCGCAGCAGGTCTATGCGGAGCTGACCAAGCTGGAAGAGTCGGGGTTGATCAGCGGTCGGGACGTGATCGGGCGCGGGCGGCAGACCAAGCGGGTCTTCACGGTGACCGACAGCGGTCGGGACGAGCTGTCCGCGTTTGTCGCTGTGTCGTCGAAACCGGGCGCGATCCGGGAAGATCTGGTCGTCAAGGTGTATGCGTCGGAATTCGCGGAGGCCGAGGTGCTGGCCGTCGAACTCGAGGAGCGGGCCGAACGTTCCCGGACCAAAATGGTGGTGCTCGACGCCATTTTGGCCGACCTGTTGGGCGACGACGACGAGCAGACCCATTTGAGTACCTCCGAGCATCCCGGCCGATACCTCACCGCGATTCGTGGCCGTGGCTTCGAGGCGGAGAACTACGCGTGGTTCCGTTGGGCCGCTGCGGTTTTGCGTGCCCGTGCGGCGGGTGAGCCGGTGCCCGCGCGTTCGGACCCGCAGGCGATATCACGGCTCGTCGGGGATCCAGGAGGCGTGGAATCCGTAGGGCACCCGGGTCGGTAGCGTGATCCGGGCGACCGGTGGGCCCGAGAAGTCGGTGGCGTCGAGCACCACCAGTTGTGATGGGGCGGTACCGATTCCGGTGACGAGCGAGAGCAGCCAGCCCTCGTCTTCGCCGTATCCGCCTGGGGCGGCGACGAAGTCGGCTTCACCGGGCACCTGCGTGGTGCCGAACCGGTGGGAGCTGCTGGTGCCCGCCACCGTGTCGTATTTGACGAGTTCGTAGCCGTCGGGGCCGTTTCGGCGCGGGTAGCCCACCGCGTAGACGTCACGACTCGCGCGACCGGTGTGATCTGCGTTGATGGTCGGGAACTCGACCGCGCGATCGTCGAGTTGATCTTCGCGCACGATCCGGGTCGCGGGATCGAGGGTCCAGCGATGCAGGAACGCCTCGGGCAGTGGGTTGCGGTCATCCAGATTGCCCGGAACATGCTGGACGTAGCCGCCGAGCCGAGCCCAGCTGACGTCCCAGCCCTGCGGTACAACGCGGTTGCCTTCCAACACGATTCGACCGTTGTCGTCTTCCCGCGCGTTCGCGGTGTGGATGATCCAGCACGGGTCGACGGTGATCCAGACGATGTCGGCACTGGCACCGTGCTTGGGCATGATCCCGATGCGCGGTTCGTGGGTCTCGCTCCAGTGCATCGGCAGCGGATTGCGTCCGACCTGATCCGGGTCACCGACCACCGGCAGGTCGAACCAGATCACATAGTTCTGCGTGATCGCGAAATCGTGCATCAACGTCACGGCCGGGACCTCGATCGGCACGCTGCGCAACAGCTCGCCGTCGGGGGAGGCCACGTGATAGACCAGGTGTGGCGGTGTAGGGCGATACGCGTCGAAGAAGTGCAGTTCGCCGGTGGCCGGGTCCACTTTCGGATGCGCGGTCATCCCGGTGGCCAGCCGCCCGCCGAAGTCGTACGGGCCGACGGTATCGAGTTCGGCGTCGACCTCGTAGGGGAGCATGCCCTCCTGAAGTGCGAGTATCCGCCCGGCGTACGGCACGACGTGCGTGTTGGCCGTGCCGACCGACAGATCCCGGGCGGGGTCGAACAAGTCGTAGCCGTCGGGTGGCGGTGTGGTGCGAATCCACCGATTGCGGTACCACTCGGCGCGGCCGTCGCGGATCCGGATGCCGTGCAGCATGCCGGGGCCGGCCCACAAATGGCCGGGATCGGCGCCGGGCGCGGGATTCGGGCCGTTGCGCAGGTAGCGGCCGCACAGTTCCGGCGGTAGGGCCCCGGTGACCTCCAGATTCCGTGCTTCGGTCGCGACGGCCACGGGCTCGAGGATGCCGGACAAGTAGCGAGGGGTATCGAGCGATGTCATAGTCCACTCTCCTACTACTCAAGGAGTTGATTAGTAGTATGTGATAGTAGACGTCGACTTGCTTATTCGACAAGGGGTGTGAGTCTCGCTACGGCGATGACTTTCGCTCTGCCGGTGCTGGCGACCGAGCCGGTGGCGATGCCGGCATTCGACCTTTGTCTGAAGTGCGGAGCGGGGCCCGGTCGGTTGGCAGATCCGGCGGGACCCCGCTCATCGGGTGCGCAGTCGAGGTGCTCGAATTGATCATGGGCCACGGGCTCCGCCGGGCAAGGGGCGTCGGAAATGTGCCCGTGACTGCGGGCATCACCTCCTCTATCGCCTCGTAAAGTGGTTGCATCATGCTGCCATTACGCCACATATTGCTTCATATATGGAACGGGTATCGCAAGGGCGGGCGGGTCGGGATGTGGCATGGATCGAGGATCCGGGGGCGTGGCCAGGTCCCCGTTAGGCCTGGCCACGCCCTCCATCACCCTTTCGGGGGCGCGCACTCCGATTCGCGCTCCCGAAGGCTCGGGAATTCTGTTCAGATGTGGAGCATGCTGATTCAATATCGCATTGTGTACGGGTGCCCGGCGATATCACCTCTCGGGAGTGGGCCTTGGGCGCTCCCGTCTGCGATCGCCCGCAGGAGCTGCTTCGCTTCGCTTTGTCGGCGATCGGATGGATCGCTGAGATCTACGGAAGCCACGATGCCGTGTGTGATGCCGATGCGTAGTGCGTCGTGGGCGCACGACCGCAAGGCTGGGCAGCTCGTACAGATCACCTGTGCAAGCAATACGTGAGCCGGGCGATCGTTTCCTTCTGGGAAGAAGACTTCGGGGTCAACGCTCTGGCAGAGACGTTTTGAGAGGGTATTCTGCTCCACTATCGCCGACCCGGATAAAACGCCGATTTGCTGCGCGGGGCAGATCTCGTGGTCTGTGGGTAGGCGATTGCAGCTTTGCCCGACTTCTCTATCAGAGAATCGAGGGAAAGGGTGCCCTTCGGTGCCGTGAACAGGAGGAGGAAGGCAAAGCAGTAGACAGCGGCGAACGCACCGCCGTTTTCCATCGGGCGCCAGTTGAACATGTCTGGCGACAATATGTGCATATGCTCGAACAGGTATGCATAAGCCATCGTGCCCGCGCCGAGCAGGGCGGAAGCGCGTGTCAGCAGGCCTGTTGTGACCGTGATTCCCAGCACGAGTTCGAAGATGCCGGCCCACCAGTAAGGCCAATTCAAGAAGGGTTCGGGGTGTCCGGAACCGGTGGGCGAGCCGGACCACCAGCCGAACAGCTTCTGGGTCGCTTCGAACAGGAAGACGACGCCGAGTCCGACGCGTGCGGTGGTGACGATCGCGCTGGTGGGACTGTGGACACTCGTGGTCCGGAAGCTGTGGGACAAGGCGCACTCCTGATTCGAGTCGGCGACATGTGATGCGAGCCCGTAGAAGGGGACCCCGGCGGCGATCCCCGCGAGGACGCGATGGGGAGGGAATCGCACCGTTCGAAGGCGGTCGTTGCAACTGTAGTTCGTATTGAACCGAAAATGCAACACGTACGACGCGCTCTCGGCGGTGCGCGTGCACGTCATCGCATCTGGGCCGCCTTAGGCAAGGTTCGGGAGCCATCCTTCGGGGGTGGCCATGGACCGATGCTAATGCATCGAATATGGCATATTATGGTGCGTATTTGAAACAAGCCTCGCTGCGCCGAATCGGGCGAGTAGGAACGAGGAGGTCGCCGCATGAAGATCAGAAATACTCGGCTGCTCACACGTCGGAGTGCTCCGCTGTTGACGGCCGTGCTCGGGCTGGTCGTCGGCTGCGGGCCGGAGAAAACCATCGAGCACGATTCGCCGTATTCGTTTACCGTGTCCGGCACGCTCCGAGTACATGACGACGCCACCGAACCGTGGCGGACTCGGCTACGGTCGGGCTGCCTGCACGCTGGAGAGCTGTTGTGGGTGACGACCGGCTCCGGTGACCGGGTCCTCGCCCTTTCCCAGCTGGGCACGGGAGCGCCGGTACCTGGTCAACACGTGTGTGAATACGCGCTGACGGTCCATCAGGTGCCCATCGGCGTCGGGGTGTATCAGATCTCGCTCCCGGCGATAGCGGCGTCGAAACTGTTCACCGAACCGGAACTGCGCACCGGGGTCGATATCGATTTCCATCAGGACAGCCGGAACTGACTATCTCGCGTCGGTGCTGGTGACAAGCTCGGGCGTAGTACCCCGCGGCGGAGCTTGTTCTTTGTGAGGCTGCCGGCCCGACGGCCACCAGTTGATTCGGCCCATCCATTGGACCAGCCCCGGGACCAGCAGCATTCGGACCAGTGTTGCGTCGATGAGTAGGGCGACGATCATCCCGATGCCGAGGAAGCGCATGGGGGTCAGGGGCGAAAGGGTGAACGCGCCGGTGATGACGACGAGCAGGGTCGCCGCGGCGGTGATCACCCGCGCGGTCTTCACGACGCCGGTGCGCACCGCGCTCGCGGTATCGGCGCCCGCGTGGTGCGCTTCGGCCATCCGGGAGAGCAGGAAGACCTCGTAGTCGGTCGACAAGCCGAATACGACAGCGATGATCAACACCATCATGCCTCCGGACAGCGGCCCGGTGCTCACGCCGAGGACGCCGGATAGATTGCCGTGATAGAAGATCCAGCTCAGCACCCCGAAGGTGGCGGCCAGGCTGAGTGCGGCCATCAACACCGCCTTGATCGGCAACATGACCGAGCGAAATGCGAGCAACAGCAGCGCCATGGTCGCGGTGACCATGGCCGCGATCATGAGCGGCAGTCGAGCGACGATGGCATCGACGCCGTCGACGACCGTTGCGGATCCACCACCCACCAGCAACTCGGTGCCCACGGGAACGTCGACTTGTCTTATCCGGGTAACCGTTTCGTTGGCTGCCGGCGTGCGATCGGGAGCCTCCAGGGCGGCGTGCAAGATGACCGCGTCGCTGTCGCCGCTCATCCGTAGCACCTGACGGACACCCGGCACGGTGCCGATCTGCTCGGATATTGCGGCCGATGCGGAGACATCACCGCGAATGAGAACGGTCGCGCCGCTGTTGGCGAAGGGGAAGCGCGTCGTCAGGTCGTCGACGGCGTCGCGCATGGAGTTTCCCGCAGGCAGCGCGGTGTGATCGACCTCGCCGAGCCGTACGCCCGCCAAGGGCGCGGCCAATACCAGCAGCACGGCGGTGACTGCGACGACAACGAGCCGCGGGCGCTTCAGTACCGCACCGACCACACGATCCCAGAAGCGTGCGGCACGCTGTTCGCCTCGTTCGAACGCGTCGGCGCGCCAAGTCCAGCGCGTGATCCTCGGTCCGAGTATCAGCAGTGCGGCGGGCAATACGATCAGGGACAACAGAGCAGCGAGGAGTACCGCGGATATGGCGCCGAATCCGAGCGAACGCAACGCGGCCTGCGGGAACACGAATGTCCCCGCGAACGCGCAGGCCAGCAGCAACGCCGAGAACGTGATGGTTCGCCCGGCGGTAGCCATCGCTCGGCCCACCGCAGCGGGCACCGAGCAGCCCGTCGCGAGTTCTTCTCGATACCTGCTGACGAGAAAAAGGCCATAGTCGATGGCCAGTCCGAGCCCGAGAAGGGAAACGACGTTGACTGCGAACACGCTGACCTCGGTGTAGCGCGCGATTAGCCCGATCGCGCCCAAAGAACCGAGCACGGTGAGTATTCCGATCGCTACTGGCAAAGCGGCTGCGACCACCCCGCCGAAGACCAAGACCAGAATGGCGAGCGTCACCGGCAGCGAGAGGGATTCGGCGCGAATCAGGTCATGACGGGATTGCTTGCTGATTTCGTCCGCGAGTGCGCTGTAGCCGGCGAATCGAGTTTCTACGCCCGGAACCCGCAGCGCTGCCGCGATGTCAGGGTATGCAGTGATGCGCTGTGTATCGTCCCCTGCCAGGAACACCACAGCGAGGGCCTGGGCGCCGTCCGCGGAGCGGAGCGCGCCTTGCCGTGGCGGGACGTTGTTCCAATAGGTTTCGACCCGTCGGGCGAGATGCTCGGGGGCGATGCGGTCGACTGACTGCGCGACCCGGGGGCCGAGGTCTGCCAGTGTCTGCCCCTCCGGCACCGTGTAGACGGCGATCACATCGGGGTTCTGCGAACCTGATTTCGCCCGAACGACCTGGTCTACCAGAGCGGATTCGCTACCGGGGTCATCGAAACCGCCGATGCTCACTGTGTTCTGCAGGTTCAGTCCGAATAGTCCGAACAGCATCGTGCAACAGACCGTGACGGCGAGCGCGAGTTTCGGGCTCGCCGTCACGGCGCGCGTCAACGTGTTCATGCGGAGGAGGAAGCGCGCTGCAGGACACCTTCCTCCAGCGCCACGGTGATTCGGTCGAGCAATGCCTCCAACCGACTCTCGATGCCGCGCCCGTTGCGCGCCGACACCGTCAGCTCTGTCAGACCACCCGCTTCGGTCATCGCGAACAGCAGCGGCATCGCCACACTGTGTTGCGGCAGGGCTCGTACAGTTGTCGCAACGAATTCCGGTGTGCTCAGTTCTTCCAGATCGAACCGCCCTAGATGAGATACGGCCGCGGAGACCAGGTTTCGACCGAATCGTGCGCCTAGCCAATTGCTGGCGCGCAGGATGGTGCGCGCGACCGGAGCGGGTGCGGCGGCGATCGAACTGTTGCCGATCTGATCGAGTTCTCGGCGCTCGGCGAGCCCGGCGCGCTTGTCCGCGTTGATCTGGACCCAACTCTGACCGGGCGCGACGTCGAGGAACAGGGGAAGCGCCAGATTGGCGGTCGAACGCAGTTCGGGGGCGTGTCTGCGGAGGTCGACCGGCATCATGATGCGCTGTGTCGACCCCGCCTCCGTGGCGAGGACCTGAGCGACGCGCGCCAGGGCCCCTGACCCGGCTACTTTGATGGAGCGGTGCCGCAGTAGGTGTTTCGCTCGATCGCGGTTCTGGCGTCCGTGCCCGACGGGGGAGCGGAAGCGCGGAATCAGCAGGGTCGGCTTGCCGGTCGGACCCAACTCACGCACGAGTCCTTCGTCGCTGATCGGATCCGCCATCGCCAGTGGCGGTTGTCCACGCAACGCGCGGAAGACATTGGTGGCCCACAGCACTACGCCTCTGCCGTCCATTACGCCGTGAAATGCTCGGAAGATAACGGTCACCGGTCGAGCGGTCAGCAAGAGGATCTCGCACGTGGATTCGGGGCGCGGTCCGATGGGGCTGGTCAGCACCGGATCTTCCTCCAGCCGCGCACCATTGAGCTTGTGCCCGGAGACTTCGCGGACTGCCGGGGGCACACCGCTGTCCACCCAGTAATCGCCGTCGCGTACCAGCCGTGCACCGGGGCAAGCATCGGCGGCGATCTCGACGGCCGCACGTAACTGCGCCGCATCGATCGTGCCTTCCCCCTTGATCTCCAGCTGCATGAGAAACGGTGGCGCCATCTCGCGCATCGGAAAGTACATACGCTCGATGGAGGAGATAGGGCGGCAAAAGGTGGTGCTCATGTCGGACTCCTCTTGGTTCGATCACCGCAGTCGATGATTGAGTTGGTTTATCCCGCCCGCGTTGTCGAGCCATTCCAAGAATTCGGTAAGGCCTCGATCGCGGCCGACGAGGGGGCGGTAGCCGAAATCTCTTGCTGCGGCGCTGGTGTCGTAGGTAGCAGTGCGGGTGAGTAACGCCACTGTGTAGCGCGAGAGCGGGGGTGACCAGCGGCGAGCGACCGTAGGGACGCACCGTAGCGCCTCTATTGCCACCACGGCGGCTCGCACGAGGCGAGGGTCCGGGGTTCGGCTCGGCGGTGGATAGCCGAGGCGCCCAGCGACCTCGGCGAGAAATCGCCACACGTCGGTCTTTTCCCGGTCCGCTATGAAATAGGCTCTGCCGCCGACATTTTCCGAGTTCGCCGCCTCGAGGCAGGCGTCGACGATATTGTCGATATGGCACATCGAGGCGTATACGTCGCGGCCGAAGGACAGGTCGGGGAGTTTCCCCGCTGCCGTACGCTCGAGTAGCCGGATGATCGGGCCGGACCGGTCGCCCGCGCCCCAGATCGCGCGCGGCCGCAGCGCGCAGGTGCGGAAACCCGGTGTGTCGGCGGACAGTACGGCTCGCTCCGCGGCGGCTTTTGTCTCCGAGTACAGGTTCAGGTATCGCTTCGGGTATGGCACCGACTCGTCGATGTCGATTTGATCGCCGTCGTCCCGGTCCATCAGCGCGCTCGGACTCGAGATGAAGACGAACCGGGTGGTGCCGCTTCGGCGCGCTGCGGACAACAATCGTTCGGTGCCACGGACATTTTCGTCCCAGAACTGGGCACGTGTGCCACGTTCGTCCACTCGTGCCGCGGCATGGAGGACGATATCGGCACCGCTGATCGCTCGCGCGATTGACGAGGCATCGCCGAGATCGCCGAGCACGACATCGATTTCATCGCGACAGGTGATATCGCGTAGATCGCTCGTCGGTCGAGCGAGTATCGAGACGTCGTGCTCGCCGTTCTGAACCAGCTTGTGCACCAGTGCGCCGCCCAGGAATCCAGAGGCGCCGGTCACCAAGACTTTCACCGTGCCCTCCGATGTTGTCGCCGGGTCATGCCGAAAATTTGCGTCATTACGGCGATTTCGAGTCGAGAGTGATCGCTCGAGGCGGTCGCTCGTAACGCCGACGGGATTTGGGCTGCGTGCACCACGATGCTGAGAAACGCGTCTGCCGACCACAGTGCGCGCAATGCTCGGCTCTCGGGCGTGTGCCCGGCGACTGCGGCAATCGCGCCGATCAGCAGGAATCCCCAGCCGAGTAGTGGGATGGCCTGGAGCGCATGCTTTTTCATCGTCCGTCGGCCGATCGCCGCCGGGCCGCCCAGTGGGCCAGTTGTTCGCGCCCGATCTTGGCGTTGTGTCGTATATCGACCGGAAAGGACGGGTGGAAGCGAAACTCGGTGATCGGCGTGGTGAGGTCGAATTGTGCTCTTCTGGCTCGTAGGGCTGCTTCCACGGCCGGTCGGTTGGCGCCGGCCTCCAGCTCGACGCACAACACGGGATGCTGAGCGCCGACGCGGCCGATCCCCACCAACGCGGTCCGTGCTACGCCGGGGACCACATTGAATATCTGTTCTACCTGTACCGTGAACATCGGCCCCGCCGAGGTCTCCACGCGCTGGCTCTTGCGGCCACAGAACCAGATCCGGCTGTCGCCATCGATCCAGGCCAGATCGCCGGTGCGGTGCCAGATTTCCGAGCCGTCGGTGATCTTTCCGGTCGTGTTCGCGGCCGGCGGCCAGTAATAGCGGGTGCTGACGTTCGGCCCGGACACCACCAGCTCGCCGATGCCGCGAGTCGCCGCCAGTTCGCTCGCCCGAGCCTGCGCGTCCGCCCACGTGGGGATAGGGTCGTCGGTGACCGCGACGATCCGTGCCCGCACGCCGCTGGCAGGCCTGCCGAGACAGGTGCCGTAGCCGATGTGCGCATGATCTGAAGGGCCGCTGAACAGTTCGCGCGACTCGATGGTGGCCATGGGCAGGGCTTCCGTCGAGCCGTAACCTGCGAACACCTGAGCGTGCGGCTCCAGGACCGCTCGCAATCCGGCGACGCACCAATCCGGCACCGGTGCGCCGCCGGAGAAAACGCTCCAGAGCGACGGCAGCCGTGCGCGGCTTCGACGAAGATGCGCCAGCAGCGGAATCAACACCGCGGGTGAGGCGAACAGGGTGCGAACGCCGAATCGAGTGATCGCGTCCACCACATGCGCCGGGTCGGTGCAGCCGACGCGGCCGGGCACCAATGGTGGGAGCACGCATCGGGATCCGAGTAAGAGATCCAGCAGCCCGACCAAGGGCAGGGTGATCAAAGACGTGTCCGGGGGCACTCGATCACGAGCGTCGTGGACTTGATCGACCATCGCGGTCAGGTTGCCGTGGGTGAGCTCGACGGCTTTCGCCGGACCGGTGCTACCGGTGGTGAACGCCACCAACAAGGGTGCGTGGTCGGGGGCCGGTAGTCGCGGGTGCGGTCTGCTCGCCGCAGGCGTTCTGCCCCACTGCGACAGCGTTTCCCCAGTCCAGATCCAGCGTCGTCCCACCGTCACCAGTACACGCACGCTCCGGAAATAGTGGCGAAACGCCACCCGCGCAGCGTGCGCGCGGGGCATGCCGATAAAGACCTCTGCGTCAGCACATCGCAGGCAGCGGAGCATTCTGCGTACCCCCATGCCCGGATCTATGACGACCGGCACCGCGCCGATCTTGAACAAGCCGAGCATGATCGCGTACAGCTCGGGGCCGGGCAGTACGAGCACGATGACTCGGGTGCCGCTGGAAACCCTTGCCGCGGTGAGTCGTTCGGCGACGACATCGGACCAGTTGTCGAGTTCGCGGTAGGTGAGGGCCCGGTAGTTCGGCAGCGCCCGGCTGCCTCTGCTGGTCGCGAAGAGGAGAGCTTCTCGCTGCGGGTCGGCCGAGGCGGTGGCACGGAAGTTGTCGACCGTGCGCCAGTAGGTGCCCGCCGTCACGCGTGCGCCTCGATCCGATCCGGTAATCGGTACCGTACCGCCGCCGCCGTCGGCCCGGCGCCGGCCGCGACGAACAATACCTCGCTGAAACCGTTCAGCGATTCGTCTTGCACCGCACTGTCATAGGCCAGCGGCAGCGCCGAGGTGTGCGGATCACCCGCGGAGATGTCCGGAGTGCGGGTTTCCGTTATTCCGAGCCGCTCGGCCAGTCGATGTGGGAATTCGGCGGTAGGCGTCGAGGCGATCAATACCGTCGTCGCCGGATCGATCGCCGGCCCCTGGGCGAGCGCGGTACGTGCGACCTCGTCGGCTACGCGCAGCAGACGTTCCTCGAAGTCGGGTGCATGCTCGACCGTCATCCGGCTGCGACCGCTCCGGCCCATGGTGTCGACGTCGACGTAGGACTCGACCGCAGGGTCGCCTCGGCCCACCACGGTATGGACATGGCCGAAAGCTTCAGGACCGTCGGAGAGTTCGAGCAGTAACGCTGCCCCCGCCGTGGCATAGGGGAATTCGTCGTCGCCCACCGACCTGGACAGTGACGGATGGGTGTCGCCGGAAACGATCAGCACGTACTCGGCGCTGCGGGTTTCCAGGATGGACTGCGCCACCTGCACGGCATCGAGGACGCCGACCGCGCCGTTCATCAGATCGAACGAAAAGGTCCGTGGGTCGCCGTATGCGTAGTCGAGACCGATACCGGCTGCCTTCTGGATCAACGCCGACATGGCCGGCTCGACAGTATTGAAATCACGGAAGACCCCGACATTGATCAGGACGCCGACTTGGTCGGGCCGCAATTCCGCTCGCTCCAGGCTCTGTCGCGCCGCCCACCCGCTCTGACCGATACTGCTGAAAGTGTCGCTGCCTTTGCCGGTTCCAGTCGACTTGATGCGTACGCCCATGGCTGCGACCTCAGACTTTCAGAGAAGAGATGGTGGTGGACAGGAACCCTCCGACGACCCCGGAGGCGGCGGGTACCATCAACAACCTCGAGCCAGCGGGAATCTCGCCTCGGCTCAAGTAGTCGTGCAGCACGATGAAATGTGAAGTAGTAGAGGTGTTTCCGTACTTGGAGAGGACGTTGAGGTCCGTCGGCATCGGGGCGCCGAACTCACGCTCGGCTATCGCGTTCATGAAAGGAACCGCAGCGGCACCGAATTGGTGATGGATGAGGAAGTCGAACTTCTCCGCTGCGAAGGTGGTGCGCTGAGCCGAGTAGTAGGCGCGTTGTGTATCGGTCCACAGCAGGAACCGTGCCTCGTTGTGCATCTGCCGGTTGTCGGTGTAGAGGGCGATACCCTGGGACTTGTCACTGGGCATGCCGAGGCACAGGTGGGAGAACTGCGCGGCGGTTGCCAGTTCGATGTATTCGATGCGATCCCCGTCATCGACCGCGCGGTCCAGAACGACCGCGGCCCCGGAGTCGCCGACCGTCAAAGAAGCGAATTGGAGATCGTATTGCTCGGAGATCTCTTCGACGGCGGTGTCGGAGATCGGAGTGATCGCTTCGCCGCTGACGACCATCCCATTGCGAACGAGCCCGGCACGGATCATTCGGTCCAGAATGTACGTACCGGTCATCATCCCCGCGCAGGCATTGGACACGTCGAAGGTGGTCGCCGTGGTGGCACCGATGCTCTCGGCGATCGTCGAGGCCAGAGAAGGCTGCATGTACATTCGGGTGGCGTGTCTGCTGCGCGTGATCGAGGTCGAGATCACTACGTCCAGCTCGTCGGCGGCATACCGCGATCGGGACAAGCAATCGTCGGCAGCCTTGACCGCGAGGGCACAGGAATCCTCGTAGGAGTCCGGACTCGTGTCGTGCACCCGACGCTCCGCGATGCCCGTGACCTTTTCGAGGTCGAACGCCGGCGGCGTCTTCAGCCGGGAGAGCAGTTCTGTCGTCGTGACGCGCTTGTCGGGCAGGTAAGCGCCGAGCGATTCGAATCGAGAATGGGGCACGGGTGCTCCTTGAAGTTCGAGAGGTATGTGGCGGGCTGGTGCCTCAGTCCGAGCCGTCTGGGGCTAGGCGTGACAGTGACATGATTATGCAACATACTGTCCCAAATTCACCACGGTCAAGCTGATTGCGCTTCGATGTGATCCGAGCTACTCGACAGTCTCGGGGGTGAGATGCTTGGCGAAGCAGCCGCCTTGACCTGCTAATTTATTCCCTATGTCGCCCGCCGCTGCGAAAATGATCCCAGGCGTGCGCTGTCGCTTCGAGACTGTTGATGCAGTTATGAAACATAAATTACTGCTACCGTGGCTGCGTCACGCAGGGTCATCGGAGGTCGCGCGTCGTGAGCAGCAGGTGGTCGAAGCGAGTGCGGGTAGTCGGCGCGGCCCCACCGAAGCGGGCCAATGAGGCGACGAGCTCTTCGGCCAGGATGCGCAGTTTGGTGTTGGTCTCCTGGGAGCGCCAGATCAGCACCCGAAAAGCGTGCTCGGCGGAGAGCCCGTAGACGAGCATGAGTGCACCCTTGGCTTGTTCGATCGCCTGTCGGCCGGCGACCAGACGTGGCAGGGTTTTGTCGAGGGTCTCTCTGCGGGTCTCTTCGAGAGTTCTCGTGACATCTATGTAGTAGCCGGCGGTGCCGACGGCGGTGCCGTTGTCGTCGTCCCATCGCTCGCCGACGACGAGGACATGGTGTACATCGCCGGCGGTGTCGATGATCCGGTGCACGCGACTCAGCGCCCGACCGGTTTCGAGCATCGCCGCCAAGGTGTCGGCGACCGCGGTGTGGTCGTCGGGATGGTTGTGCGTCAGCAAAAGTTCGGTGGGCGGCGCCATCGTTTCGGCTGGGTATCCGTAAAGTGCGGCTACCTCGCGCGACCATTCCCATCGTTGCTCGCGCAGCCGGAATCGGAACCTGCCTGTCGGGGCCATCGAACGATTCCACATGGAACACCTCCGCGTGGTCGTCGGTTTCGGTGACTCGCCTGCTGGTCGAAATGTGCGGGAGTGCACCATGCGGTGGGGGGTGCACTCCCGCACATCGTCGACCGTCGCGCTATCTCAGATGCGGGAGCCAGGCGGAGAGGTAGGGCACCTGGCGGCGGGTCGATGGGGAGGTCGGCCCTGTCCGGCAACTGTGCTGCGACGGTCGCTGCGCCGATCCCCGGGTGATGGGAGCTGTCGCCCGGGGATCGGGCATGCCTTGGAGCATGAGTGTCATTGCGATCGAGCGGGTCTCGCGCAGTGTGCGAGATGTTCCGACAACGAAATCTAGTGTTGCGAAATTGGGTCGCACTGTCAAGTCGGATGCTGGGGGTACAACCATGATGATGCGTTCTCCCGCATGGAATCTGCGCGGTACGGCGTAGGGGGCGTGTTTTCTTCGTGGTGCAATGTGAATCACAATCGACCCGGTGTGCTCGGCTTCTCGGGTTTCAATGCACGCACGGAATCGTCGCACTGCCCAGTTGTGTGCCGAAGGCGTCGCCTATGTCGGGGGCCCGGGCGGTCGGCCCAGGGTCGGCTCGGGGCCGCAGGCCGGTGGGCATCTCGAAGTCGTCGTCCAGCACGATCTCGACATGGCCTGCTCCGACGTGATCGGCCTCGGTTACCGGTAATTCGCCCAGCAGCTCGGCCAGCTGACGGGCATCCGACGAATTGCCGGGGGGATGGAGGACCCCTGATCTGTGGCCCACTCCGTTGCTGGTCGTGCCGACCTTGTAACCGTGTGCAGAGAGTGCCGCGGCCAGTGCTGCGGCTGCTCCTTGCGTCTGTCCGGCGTTGATCACGTCGACGGTGCTCGTCGGCTTCGGTTCCGACGTCTCGATCTCACCGAATGCTTCGCGAACATCCCGGCGGATCTCGGCCGCATCCACGATGTTGACGTCCTGGCCGTCGATGACGTCGTATCGCAGGATCGGGAGGGTGCGGAACTCCACTGTTTCTGCCTTGTCGCTGAGCGCGGTCAGGAACTCGGTCACGTCCCAGCCGTGGGACAGCACGATATTGCGGTGGGCTACCTGCATAAGTGCCGATAGCTTTGCGATATCGGTGAAGGTTCCTGTGCGGCGCAGGTCCAGGGCGACAGAAGTGAGAAAGGCCTGTTGTCGATGCGTGCGGTCCAGATCCCCGTTCGGCAGGCCGTGCCGCTGCCGGACGAAAGCCAGGGATTGGGCGGCGTCGAGCCGTTGCCTGCCTGCGGGAAAATCGGCACCCGAGAACGCGGTGTCGTGTGCTGGACTGCGTAAGCAGACCTCGACGCCGCCTAATGCCTTTGCCAGGTCGTAGAAGCCGGCGAGGGTCACTTCGGCGAATCGATCGATCGGCACTCCGGTCAGGTCGCGGACGGTTCTGACGATGGATGCTCGTCCGGCCTCGCGACCGGCGCGCTCGAGCCTGCGTTCATCGTGCTCGCCCTCGGCTCGCATCCGTGCTTGGACGGCTGCCTTTTTCAGCCCGTATGCTTCCTTGATCTTCGCCTTCCGATAACCCGGAATGTCATGAACCGGGACGAAGTCATCGCGCGGAATGGAGAAGGCGGTGATCTTCTTCAGATCGGCGGGTAGGTGAATCAAGATCAGTGTGTTGGCGTTGTACCCCCCGTTGTCGCCGTCGCCCGCATGTAGGGGAGCCAGGATCTCCGGGGCCAGATCGGAGCCGTCCTGATCCTTGCGGGTATCCAGGCCGATGAGGAGGATGTTCGTGGCACCGTCGAACGAGCGAGGTGCGTCCGCGGTGATGGCCGCCGACCGCGCGAAGCCGTTGGCGAACCGATGGGCGATCGTCCAGCCGATTCCGGTCGCCGTGAACACGGTCGCTGCCAACACCGCCGCTATCGCTTTCGAGGTGAGACGGATCTTGCGCGCTCGCTCGGCGCGTTGACGGATCAGCCGTGCGCGACGCGCTCGCGCGCGAGGTCCGGCCATGGGGCTCACGTCGGCCGCAGGGCCGGCGGAGCGCGGTGACCGGCGTGTCGATCGAGAGCCGGGCACTCGCGCGTTCGTGCTGTCGGATATGGCATCACAGTGCTTGCGGGGCCTCGTTGGCCGCATTGTCCAGGGGCCTCCTTCGTCGTGGCCGAATACGTCCAGAGCGACGCGCGTGTCACGACAGACGGGTCGTGGTGAGGTCCGAGGGACGGCACGACGTGCGAAAGGCTCGGCACCCCAGTCGGTTTCGAACGGGATGCATTCCCGTAGGGATTTCGGAACGTATTCGGCCAACAAGCTAGCAAGATCGTTGCGATGATGCAACGAAGTGTTTCCCTATAGGTTTAGGGGTGGCGCAGATGGCGGCGGGGTTGGTGCTGTTCGACACGCGTGGACGTCGGCTTCTCCGAACTTGCAAGTTGCCTGAGTTGACATACTGTTCGTAATTTGAAACAGTACGTGTCAATATTGCAACCTGCGCTGTAGCGAAGGTGTCGGCGACAGCTCGGCCGCGGAAACGCCGGCCGGATGATTGAGGGGTGAGCGGATGCAAAATCGGATCTCCATCACGCGCGACGAGTTGGCTGCCCGCGGAGTGGATCTGGCATTGGAGACAGGCGCCAACCGGGTCGCCGTCTACGACCTTCTGGCGCGATTCCGTATTTCGCGGGAGGTCTTCTACTTCCATTTCAAGAGTATGGACGAGTTGTACGACTTCGCCGTCGACGCCAGTCGCGACGAAGTGGCAGGATTGATCGAGCGTCGGGAAAGTCTTCGCGGGCCCGCCGCCGCCGCGCTCGTCGACATCTGGTTGGCAGTGCTGTTCGGCACCGATAGGCATCGTTTGATTGTGTTAGGCGAACCGGAAACGGAAATTCCGTCGGCGCAAAATGTGTACGGACAGTTACTGGTCACCTCGCATCGTCTGCTGCTTCGGGCGATTCGCGAAGGAGACCTGCGATGTGCGGAAGATGCCTATAACGCCGCAGTGCTCATGACCCGGATAATGCTGATGCCTTCGATCGTGACCGAGGGGAGGGGCGTCCCCTCGGCGGCGGCACTGGAGCGTGCGATCTCGATCACCGCCCACGATATCGGTATCCGAACGCGGCAACCATACCTACGCGAATATCTTGTGCGCCGTCTGTTGCTCTTACGTGGTGAGCGCTGGAGAATCGCCCATCTCGATCGCAGATCCGCTACGGCCACGGCGAGAGTGGCCGGCCCTTTCGGCGAGCGCATCCATGGCAAGGGCCTGACCGCGAAGACGCGGACGGATTGTTGAGGGGCGGGTCGATGCAGAGCAGAATTTACATCACGCGCGAGGAGTTGGCTGCGCGTGGAGTCGGCTTGGCGTTGGAAGCGGGCGTCGGCCAAGTCGCGGTCCGTGACTTACTGGCGAGGTTTCATATTTCGCGAGAGGTCTTTCACTTCCACTTCAAGGATATGGATGATCTGTTTGACTTCGCTATTCTCTCCAGCTGCGACGATGTCGCCGACTTGATTGAACGTAGAGAAAGCCTCCGAGGCCCTGCTGCGATTGTCTTGATCGATATCTGGCTGGCGGTGTTGTTCGGTACCGCTGCGCAAAAATTGATCGTATTCCGCGGTGATCCCGGGTCGGAGTTGCCGTCGGCGCGTCGCAATGTCTACGGGCAACTCATCGCCGCCTCGCATCGCTTGTTGCTGCGTGCGATCCGCGAAGGGGACCTGCGATGCGTTGCAGATGCCTACAGTGCCGCTGAGCTTGTGCAACGGATAGTCTTGAAGCCTGCGATCACCGTCCAGGGGAGGAGTCTCCCCTCGGCGCCGGCGCTGCGGCGAGCTATGTCGATCACCGCTCGCGATATCGGCATCGCCGCATGTCAGCCGTATTTGACGGAGTACCTCGCGCGCCGATTGATGCTCGTGCACGGCGAGCGATGGAGGGTGGTGCAGCTCGATCGTTGATCACCGCGGTAGCAGTCGATGTCCTGGACCGTTTCGTGCACGAAATCGAGGATTTGGATGGTCATCAAAAAACTCGACGATAAGCGAATGTATCGGGCCGGGTGATCGCACTCGACCTGGCAAGTTCTGTAAGCCACCGTGTCGCTCAGGTGGGCCGTTTCAGCTCTCGCGTGTCGTAAGGAACTATCTTGGTAATGTGCTACAAAGGCGGCATGATGCGCCCTCGCTTCATTGCACCGCTCATCGCCGCCCTGGCGGTGAGTGCTGGTTTGGTCGGTTTGCCGTCCAGTGCCGCGCAGTCCGGATCGGTGCCGTACCCGGTAGATGACCCATTCTATACGCAACCGCCGTCGCTGGCGGATGCGGAAATGGGCGCGGTGGTCGACAGTCGTGAAGTAGCTCTGGATGGGTTCCTGGCCAAGCGAAACTACACTGCTTGGCAGCTGAAATATGTCAGCCAGGACACGCAGGGCAACCCCTGGACGGCGGTGGCCACCATTATCAAGCCGCAGGACGCCATCCGTGGCAGGCTGTTCACCTACATACCCTGGATCGACGCACTGGATTCCCGCTGCAATCCGTCCTATCAACTTCGCGCTGGACTGCCATACCAGAGCACCACCGGCATGATCACGGAACTCATGAATGTCGCGAATCTGGTCGATCGCGGCCTCACGGTAATGATCCCGGATAATTTAGGTCCCTTCAACCAGTTCGCGGCGGGTTACGTGGAGGGCCGGAGTGTCCTCGATGGAATCCGAGCTGCCGAGAATTTCGGCCCCGCACAGCTTCCGGGTTCCGATACCCCCGTTGGAATATTCGGCTACTCGGGCGGAGCGCGCGGAGCGGAGTTCGCGGCGGAGCTGGCACCGGAGTATGCGCCCGAACTGAACTTGATCGGCACTGTCGCGGGTGGGTTGCCGGTGGATATGGCCAGTGCGGCTGCATTGATGAACGGCGGACCGTTCGCGGGTATCAATCTGTCGTCTTCGTTCGGCATCGACCGCGCATATCCAGAACTGAACATCCCCGCGCTGTATGCGGATCCAGGTCTCGGCGCACGGTTGGGCGGGCTCTGCGCGGCAGAAGTTCTGGCCGGCCATGCTTTCACCTCGGTGCAGGACTATTCGGTGAATCGTGCCTGGCCGCTCGCGGAGCCGGGCGTCGCCCGCGTGCTCGAGACGTTGCGCGCAGGCAATTACGGTACGCCGACGACGCCGGTCTACCTCTTCATGGCGATCGATGACGAGATCGCCCCCATCCAAGATGCCGACGACCTGGTTTCCCGCTACTGCGGTAAAGGCGTGGATGTGACGTATGTGAGATACCCGGTGGTCGAGCATGTTGCCGCCGAGCTTGTCGGCCTCGATACCGCGATGCGTTGGTTGGATGATCGGTTCGCCGGCTTGCCCGCCGCCAATACCTGCGGTGCTCCCGGCCAGGCGCTCACCGGCTGATCCGGCCGGGCGCGGGAATTGGGCGGCGGCGGTGTGTCGGCGCCGCCCGAACCTCTTACGCGTCCCGAGTCTGGAACACTATGATCCGTGAGCGAGCGCATGGAACGATTTCTCGAATGGCGTAACAGTGTTGCGGGCGGTGATAGTGAGCGAGCTATTGCAGCAAGGATGGGAATCGGCAACAACCGGGTCGGCAGGCACTTGCGCGAAAGCGACCCGCCCGTGGCCGAAACGGTCATCGATTTTGCCAGAGCTTATGGTGTCAACCCGGTAGACGGCCTGGTAGCGGCGGGTCTCATCGATGAGGGCGAAGCGTTGCGCGCCGCGGCCAGTGCGCCGTTGCGGTCTGCTACACATCTGCAACTGCTCGAGGAGTTGGTTCGCCGCGAAAAGGAGCGATTGCGGTCCGACGCCGAGAACGACAGCAGCAGCGAATCGGGCGCCCAGCGCAGGCGTTGGCGGCGTGACACCAGTATCGCGGAAGGGTTGCTTACTTGAGCGCAGTCGAGATCGGTTGTTTCGCCCTCGCGGCGACGATGGTGGTGCTGCGACTCACCAGGTGGCGCAGTGTCCCGCAATCCCGTCCGTTCACTGTCGCATTGACCTTGCTCGTACTCGGCGTCGCGCTCCGTCGCCCGGAGATGTTGGACAGCAGCTGGCTGGACTCTCAGACCGCCGCTGACATCCATCTCGCCAACTTCACCGATCTGCTCGGCGACCTCCTGGTCGCCACTGCCGCCTGCTACATCGGAATCCTGGTCGCCCGTGCGTGGGGCCTGGATCATGTGGTGCCCTGGATCGCGAGAGGGGTGGCCGGGGCCGTATTGCTCATGGTGGTTCTGTGGTCGATTTCGAATGCGCCGACCACTCCGGTCAAATTCGTCGGTAACCTCGGCGGGCCGGCAACAGCGTATTCGTACGTGGCCGCGACAACCGGGCTGCTCGCCCATCTCGCCATTGTGTTGACCATCGTCGTGGTACGAGTACCAGCCAAGATGCGCGTAGCGCTGCTGGCGCTCGGCTCGGCCGCATTGCTCGGCGTCGTCAGCAATGCGCTGCGCATCGCGAGTCACCTCGCCCAAGGTGAAGTGGCGGCGGCGCGAGAGCGGGTGGATTGGCCGATTTCCCTCACCGTCATCGTGTTGTATTCAGTGGCGGGCCTCATCGGGTACCTCATGACCGCGCCCAAACGTGCGCGCCGCGGGGGGCACGATCGTCCGGGTCACGGTCCGGCGCCCGCGACGCCCTGAGTGGCTGCTGAGGCGCCTGTGCGGGGGAGTCGGGACGACGTTCATGGGAGCGATGCCGCACCCGGCTCAGGAAACCGTGCCCAGTAGAGGACTGCATGCTCACACGGCACGGGTTGCTGATGGTTGGGGTCGAGCGCGTTGGACACCAAAATCGCCGCGCGCCGGGAGCCGGCAAGATGGGCATGATCGACCACATGAGTCGGACAGCCTTCCTGGACAACGACATTGCGGGTATCCGGCGCGGTCGGCATTTCGCCGACGAACGGATCATCCAGGCGGGTGATGATATTCACGTACTCGATGCCCGGAACATACGGCCCTCCGTTCGCATTTATCGCGGCGATGAACTCGGAATCCGGCGCGAGCTGTCCGCAGGCGGCGCAGATCGGCAGTTCTCCATCGGGGATGCCGAGGCCGCGGGCGAACTGCGTGAGCACGTCGTAGCCGAGTAGACCCGCGCCCTGCCAGACCGGTCCGAGCGCGATGTATTTGTCGATCTTGGCCGCGCCACCGAGATATTTGGCATAGTAGTTCGGCATCAGGGTGCCTTGAGAGTGTCCGATGATATCGACCTTGCGGGCGCCGGTCGCGGCGAGTACGCGGTCTACGAATGTGGCCAACTGGGCTGCACTGTCCTCCATCCGGAGCATGCCGCCCAGCGAACTGAGCGGCCACTGGCCGGGTAGCGTCCCATAGGTGAGCGCGAACACGCAGTATCCCTGGTTTTTCAACATCGGAGCGTAAGCGGACCAATTGGTCTGTCGAGAGCCGCCTGTGCCGTGCACGAGTACTACCGGGTTAGGGTGCGCGGGTGCCGGGGTGCAGTCGAAATCATTGGTGCCCGGTTGTGATCCGCCCGGGTTCGCGAGCTCGTCGCCGATCCCGGCGAAGAACTGATACCGCTCTGGCAGCGCAGTAGCCGCCGCGGTCGGCGCTGCGGTGGTACCCATCAGTGCGACCGCCGCCGCGACCCCGAGAGCTCGGCTCATACGGCGCAGCGTGGTGGCTGCGGAGAAGGGTGTCATCGAGACGACTTCCTTTCGATGTGGCGTATTCTGCTGGTAGCCAATGTGTTTCGTATTCCGATGCTGCGCGGGGTGATCGCTTGGTGGCGCTGGAATACGGAGGTGAGATTCGTGGTCGCCTATGAGTGTTTCGGTAATGGGATAATGCTGCGCCGGTGCAATGTCGGCTGGCTGGGCCGGGCGGGATGTGCGTATATGCTGTCAACCAAGGGTTTCGCTCGAATCTTGCACCGGAAACCGACTGTAGTATTGTTTCGATTATGAATCAAGTGATGCCAATCATGGAACACGCCATCCACGCTCTTTCTGGCGTGGCGAGTTATGGAATCGACCCGGTTGCGGACACGATGAGTCCAGGCTTGGACGTCCCGCGAACCTCTGCGGGGTATCTGTACTGAGCAGTTCGATCGAGATGCGACCTGGATCGTCACAGACACGACGAGCGAGTGTGAACGGTGCCGATCGAGGCGTATGTGCGGCAACCCGCGAGTCGTCGCCGTTACCGTGTCGCCCACCTACCGGGCCGGGACGGGCATGGGTGTACGGGCGATGCCCTGGGATGTTCTGTCACATATGGCTGTTCGAAACAGGCGTGACGGAGGTCCCGGGCAGTGGCGGCGCTGCCGCGCGGCACGAGGCGTCGAATCGCGCGGGCGGCGCACACAATCGGCCGGGCCGCCGCAGCCTCGAACTCAGGCCGGCGTTCTGTCGTGACAGGGCAAGGTCTGCGGCCTCCCGCCGACCCTCGTGGCCGGGTTATCGGTGGGGATCCCAGTCCATCCACGCTTCGACGATCGCACCGTCGTGGATACGGAAAATGTCGATGTGACGTTCGGGATGGTTTTCGGGGTCAGGAGCTCCGGTGGCGGTCAATGCCGCGAGGAGGCTCCCGCTGACCACAGAGTCGATCTCGTAATACTGTCCGGCGGTTTTGGCATGTTTGCGGCGAATCATCGCGAGTACTTCCTGTCGGCCGCGGTATTTGCCTGCGAGCAGGTTGTCGTCGAGTTCGTAGCCGATGACATCCGCGGCAAGGGTGTCGGCGAAGGGGGAGAGATCGTTGGTCACGAGTGCGGTGCGGTAAGTGGCAAACACTGTCTGCGGTGACATCGTGTGCTCCTTGGCATCGAGGGGAGACGATCGTTGAAGAAGCCGACGCTCGGCGTCGGGGCAGTGCGCCGAGATTTCTGGAGGCAACGTACGGAGCCGCGTCGATGACCGCGGCTCGCCGCTATTCGTTTCGTACGTGATCGAATTGCTCGTTGATGCAGTGATTGCTTCGACGGATCGGATAACCCGTCGGTCCTGTCAGGTGGGCGGTCATGACGTAACCGATGAGGCCGGACACCGAGTACAGCAGGATCATCGCAGCCGAAAGGGGAGCGTCCAATCGGTCCCGCAAAGTGAGGAACACACCCCCGACGCCATGGGTAGCGATTCGCAGCAGATTGTCGACCATGCCGATGAGCGCTGCCGTGGCGAGCGGCATCAGTGCGAGGCGGATTCTACGATCGGCGCGGACCACGAGGATTGAGACGAGTACAGCGCAGTTGGCTGTCAGGAGGGTAGTGGCGGCGACATAGGTGTAGATCAACGCGGGCCCGCCGAGATCGCCGACATATTTGGTCGGGGTGCGCGGCGCGTTCGAGATAGCCCACAGGATGGTCATGGCCAGGGCTGTCGCGATGATGCCGTATAGGAGCCAGGGCCGCACCCGGCTCAGACCCCACGCTTGCAGGACCACACTGCCGATGTATCCGGCTGCGGCCGCGAGCAGAAGATCGCCGAGCAAGTCGGTGAAGTTCGCCAGATGGATATCGGCGGTATGGGTCGTCTGCAGACACTCGGCGGCCAGCAGGGCCGGATGCCGCAAGGCAGCACCGATCAGAAGTAGCGTCAATGCGACGGTGAAGGGCCGCGATTGCGGAAGCGACCGCCAGCGGGTCGACCGCAGCGCGATCGTTGCCACTGCGATGAGGCAGCAGCCCAAATAGATTGTGAGACCCGCACTCACGTTGCCAGCCCTTTCGTCACAGCGGCGGCGTCCCAGCGCTCGATGCCCGCATCCGGTGATGGACAAATCCTCGACTGGTCCGCATGCCTCTCGGCTCGGATGTCGATCGTTATGGTCAGACGACCAGCACGTCGAGGGTGGTGAGGGTCATCTGTCCGATCCAGCCGCAACAGTATGCCGAAGCTCATCCCGATAATGCAACATGATGTGTCGAACGCAGCATCATTCGAGCGTGGGGAATCTCGGCCTTCGTGGCGGGTGGATGTCCATCATGGTGTCGTTTCGGGTATGCGACGAGATCGCGGAGCGCGGCGAGTTAGGCAAATGTGCTGCTAGAAGCGATGTGTGAGGTGTCCTTTGTTGGGTTGAGTGTCCATGGTCACCCGCTGCCGTCTTGACCTTGTGTTTCGAATATGGAACAGTCTGTTGTAGATCAGGCGCAATTATCTCGCCTGCTGCGGGTCGATTTCGGCGCGGTTGCACCTCGTCGAGCCTGCTGCCGGTCCCGATGACACGGCAGCGGCGATCTGCCTGGAATGCAAGGAATGTGAAGACGCAGTGAGATACGAAATTCCCCGCGGGGCGAGCTCGGGGCAGGGTGTACGCAAGGTGTTGGTCTCGGGCACGGCGGCCGTGCTTGTGTCGTTGACCGGCGGTGGGCTTGCTCTCGCCGCGGAGGCCCCGATCGCAGGCGGCGGTGGAGTCGGTGTCTCCCAATTGCAGTCTGCCAACGGCTCGCGAATCGTAGACGTGGCTTCGGATAATGGCCGGAACTTCCGGGTGACCGTGTACTCCGCGGCGATGAATCGAAACATTCCTGTCGAGGTGCAGCACTCCCCGGCCCCTGGCAAAGCTCCTACGCTCTACCTGCTGAATGGCGGTGGCGGAGGAGAAGATGCTGCGACTTGGCAGCGGCAGACCGATGTGCTGGATTTTCTTGCGAGGCGTCACGTGAACGTCGTCCAGCCGGTCGGTGGAAAATTTTCCTACTACACGGACTGGGACCGGCCTGACCCGGTACTCGGTGTCAACAAATGGCGCACTTTTCTGACTGAAGAGCTGCCGCCGCTTGTCGATGATCAGTTCCGCGGCAGCGGGGTCAACGCGATCGCGGGTCTGTCGATGGCGGCAACCTCGGTGCTCCAGCTGGCCACCGCTCGGCCCGATCTCTATAAGTCGGTCGCGGCGTACAGCGGGGCGCCCGGGATCAGCGATCCAGTCGGGCGTTCGCTGGTCGAGACGGTAGTCAGTGCGGGCGGAGGTGACGTGACCAACATGTACGGCCCCCCCGGCAGCCCGGGGTGGGCGGCCAATGATCCGTGTGTGCAGGCGGAGAAATTGCGTGGAAAGCACATATTCATATCTGCGGGAACCGGCATGCCGGGAATTCACGACCAGCTCGGCGATCCCCATTTGATCGCTCCCGGACCGATAGCCCTCAGTAATCAGATCATTGTGGGCGGACTGATCGAGACGGAAGTCCATAAAAGCACCATCAAGTTCCGCAACCGTCTCGAGAGCCTCGGTATATCGGCGACCTATGACGTGGATAGGAGCGGTTCACACTCCTGGGGTTACTGGCAGGACATGTTCAAGGAGTCCTGGCCGGTACTCGCCGCAGGTCTCGGTGTGCCCAGGTGATTCGTCGGCGGGCTGAAGGGGATATTCCGGCAGCGTCGGAGTGCTCGACGTCCAATGTATTCGTCATTTAATTTTAGATAGTCGCAACTATGTTGCCAATTTGAATGCGCTCGATTCGAACCTGTAGGACATCGTCGAATCGAGCTCGAATGGAGGAGAAAAAATGATAGGTAGCCTCGCAGCACTGGCCTCTCTGCCGCTGGTCGGTAGCGCATTGGGATCCGTAGGGGCAGGCATGCTGGCCAGTTTGGTCCCGCTCGGTTCGGCGCTCGCGCTGGGCACGCTCTTCTGAGCAATCTTCACGAGTAGGTTCCCGCACGATTGGAATCGGGCCGTACTTTCGGCACTCTGCCGGTGTTTCCCGTGATAATCGCAACTTCTGTTGCATTTCGAATAGAACGCTCATTTCCGGCACTGCTGTGGTGGCATTGAGCTCGAATGAAGGAGATTCTGATGGGTAGTCTGGGATCCATGATCGGGCTTCCGTTGTTGGGTAGCGTGGGCTCTGCGGCGCTCGCTGCGATTCCGCTGAGCGCTATGCCGTCCTGAGGGTAGTTCGGCTGCTGTACTGAAGGACGCGTTGTCCCATCCGGCCGGGCTGCCGGGTGGGACAACGTCGTTTGGCCTGTTGCGATATCTATGTGCCGAGGAGCTGCCTGAGGATCGATCAGCCGGATTTGCGGACGCCGCGTGGCACGTAGCCTGCGGCGATTGCTTCTAATTGGCTTTGCCGCGAGCGATCCACTCGATCCGAAAGGTATCCCAGGTCGACGGATGCGACAATGCCGTGCGTGATGCCGAGGCGAAGCGCATCAGCCGCACAGATCCGAAGCGCAGGGCATTTTCGGCATATTGCTTGGGCAACTTCTACGCGCTCGTCCCGATTTCCTCTTCCGTCTGGGAAGAAGATCTCCGGATCTTCACCTTCGCAGAGGCGTTGTGTGAACATTGCGTGGTCCTTCTGTCTGAAGGGGAAAGGCGGCCTTGCGTCAGGTCGAATACCGTCTGACAAAAAAGTAGCTGTCGGAGTCGATCTCGGCGGCCTGTCTCGGACGCACGGTGCCTACGGGATCGCGGTCCTCGGAGTGAGTCAAGGATAGTTCATAGTGAACCGATAATGCAACAGCATATGTCCACTGGCTCCTGGCAGGGCTATCGATTCCGGCAGTTATGCGGTGGAGTCGGGGTAAGTGCGATGTACATGTGCAACATCGTGTTGCTGTATCGTAGAACCTTTGAGGGGGTGGGGGAGGCGACTCTCGCCGTATGTCGGTGCGGGTACTCGCCCGCCTACTTGATTAGTCGCATTCGTGCGCCGGAGGGGTGCCCCGCGACCTCGAGACATCGGATGGTAGTCCTATTGTATTTCGTGGATGCAAAGCTTGTGATTTTCCTCACGACATTTAGCAGATGCGCGACTTTCAGCGCTTCCCAAATGGCCGGACTTGTTGTCAGGTAGAAGGTTTCAACCCTGAAATGTCGTCCGACATATCTCGCTGCCCAGGCTGTGTGATACAGACTTCTGCTGTTTTATCGAAACTCCTCAGGGCCGTCTAAGGTAGATCTGTTTTCCTTGAGTTGCGCCGCGCTCCGGCGCAGTAGAAGGAAGGAGATTGCATGCAACTCGAGAATAGGAAGACGCGTGGAAAGATCGCCGCGGCAACGCTGGCAGCGGCCGTTGCCATCGGTCCTGCCATAATGGCGATCCCGGCCACTCCCGCACACGCCGCGCCGACCGCCGGTACGTCAAGTGAATCCTCTCCTGGGGTGACTACCGCGCCTAAAAAAGATCCGAGTCCGAAGACTGATCGGGATCCCAAGAAGGATCCGACTCCGAAGACTGGACCAACCCGCGAGAAGGAGATCCCCAAGCCGGACCGGGAGCGGCCGAAGGGTGATGCGCCGAAGTTGGGTGGGATCGATGAACCCAGGAAAGATCGTTTCGGTAAGAATGGTTACGACGCGTTCGGGCGCGACCGTAACGGTTTCGATCGCAGCGGTTACGATCGCGACGGCTACGACCGATTCGGGCGCGATTGGCGAGGCTTCGATCGTAAAGGCTTCGATCGATTCGGGCGCGATGGGCGTGGTTTTGATAGCAGAGGTTACGATCGCGACGGCTTCGATCGATTCGGGCGCGATTGGCGCGGCTTCGATCGTAAAGGCTTCGATCGATTCGGGCGCGATGGGCGCGGCTTCGATCGTAAAGGCTTCGATCGATTCGGATACGATCGGGGTGGCTTCAACCGCGACGGCTATAACAAATTCGGCGTCGATCGCTTCGGCCGCACGAAGGCCGAAAATGAGCAGTCGGCCCAGAGTCGGCGCGCTCCGCGCCCGCCGGCGGGCCCTGCCGTCCCGCCAGTTCAGAAGCCGCTGCCCGCGCACGTGGAGCAACTCTTGAGCCAGCTGCCGGAACCCGTGCAGCAAGTGGTCCGTCCACCGGTGCAGCAGCTGTTCCAGGTGCTGCCGTTCTGAGTGGGTATCTCGGCAGGAGGCTACGTCCGCGGCCTGGACGTCCGCCCGTGCGGCGACTCAGCTCGGCCCCGTTGTCATGTCGAGCTGAGTTCGCGGTACGGCGAGTTTCGATTTATTGTAGAAAGTCATCCGCGGTTCGTGGATCGCACGTCGAATTCAATGGAGATCGGTCCTCGATAAAAAGATTTGTTGCCGAGGGGGCCGTCGGGTAGCTTCAGGGGACAATAGGCGGGTCGTTGAACGATGCCGCTCGGTGCAGTGAGCAGTGTCGAAACCCCGGGGCCGGCGTGGATAAAAGTGGCAGAGCTGGACTTCTGGATGCCGAAAGGGTTGAAAGATGTTGTGCAGCGAACGATCTCGGACGGCCTTGGCATCGCTTGTGATTGCCGTACTCGCTACCGGCATGGTGCTGAATGGCCCGATTGCAGGTATCGCGAAGGCTCAGGGCGGAGCCGGCGTTTTGCCCGACGCTGACACGCTGTTCGCGGCGCGGGCCGCGGACGGGTCCAGCATCGTGGACGCCACTGTGCTGCATGATCGCCACATTCGCCTGCGGATCTATTCCGCTGCGATGGACAGTGAAGTGGTCCTCGATGTGCAGCGGCCCGCCGACACGGCTACCCCTGCGCCAGTACTGTATCTCTTCAATGGATCGGACAGCGGCGATCGTACGAATACCTGGACCGATAAGACCGATATTCTGGACTTCCTGGCCGATGCGCACGTCAACGTAGTTCAGCCCGTCGGCGGAAATTTCTCTTACTACACGGACTGGCGCGCTCCCGATCCGGTACTGGGAGTGAACAAATGGAGGACGTTCTTTCTCGACGAAGCGCCGGCGCTACTGAGCGATATCTTCAGTGTGACTGGAAAGAACGCAGCGGCCGGGATCTCCATGTCTGGCACTTCGGTTCTGCAGCTGGCGACTGCACGACCGGGCCTCTACAGCGCCGTGGCGTCCTACAGCGCGTGCGCTCAGATCAGTGACCCGATCGGCTACAACTTCGTCCGGACCGTCGTCGACGGCTACGGGCGAAGCAACACGCTGAATATGTATGGCCCAGAGGGTGACGAGATGTGGGCCGAGAACGATCCGCTACTGCATGCTGAACTGCTTCGAGGTACCGGACTGTTCATTTCCTCGGGCAACGGTGCGCCTGGTCAGTACGATTTTCCAGGCGACGATTTTGTCGGGAGCGACGGCCCGGACGGTCCGCTGCGGCAACTCACTATCGGTACGAGCCTGGAAGCGATCACAGCCTGGTGTACGCGGAATCTGAGCGACCGTCTCGAACAGCTCGCGATCCCTGCTGTTACCGATCTCGACCCTGATGGCACTCACTCATGGGGCTATTGGCAGGACGCTTTCAAGAAGTCTTGGCCGACGCTCGCAGCCGGGCTCGGTATTTCGCACTGACACCCGAAATAAACGGTAAGAGGCCGTCGCCGTGGGGTCGGGGCGTGTTGCCGGGCCGGGATCACCGGCCCGGCAACACTTCCCTTCACCACCCTCGGAGGCCTGTTTGTGCCTTCGAAGGGATGCTGGATAACTCGTGGACGGAGAAGCTATCGGTGCGCGGCCGCGGACGGTTCGGTACCGGCGCCGATACCCCAGCCGGTCAATGCGCCCAGCCCGGCGCCGGGAATGGCGATGACGGGGCCGCCGACTGCCGAGCCGGTCGCGCCGCCGAGCAACGCGCCGACAATGGCGAAAAGGGTGCGCCGGTCGTGCAGCTCGGGAGTGGGGGCCTGCATGAAATCACCGACAGGCTGGGCGTGCTGACCGACCGCCGCAGTATCCGGGGTGGCAAGGCTGTTCGGGCTCGCGAAGGCTGTGGCGGCTCCTGCCACGACACCGGTGGTCATCGTCGCGCCGATCAGCGTGCTGGCGAGGATCTTCCTCATAGTTGTATCCTTAGTGTGAAGGGAATTGTTCCTGACCGCCTGCGAGTTGCAGCTCCTTGGGCGGTCTTCTGCTCAGGCCCTGTGAGCCGGAGCAGCTTTTCGGCTGGCCACGTCGTACATCTGGCCAAGAGTCCGCACACGAGGTGGAGCGGAGCTCTGATTCAAATACACCACAATGTGTTGCATATGAGCAACGTGATCTGCGCGATACATGACTGTTCATAGCGGCATATTCGCAGTTCAAAGCCCATTTTTGCACAGCTGCTTGTTGCGGACTCGTGACGGACTGTCGTATGTAGGAGTGGCTAGGTGCCGATTTTGAGACGGTGACCACGCCGTCCGAGGATGCGACCAGGCTCGGCGTTGGATTGCGGCGGGCTCGGGGATGTAGCTCGCGCGCTCGGAAGGGGGTCTCCGATCTCTGTCGGCCTGGTCGTGTAGTGCGGTCCGCCACACTGCTGGGAAATAAATACGTACACTTGTATTGTTAGTTGGGTCGGTCGGCGACAAGGAGCGGTGATGCTCAGTCGGAGAACGGCGCTTTGCGGACTGCTCGGTGTCGGTGTGACTGCCGGGGCGATCTTCGAAGGCCGAAACCTTACGTCCAATGACAGGAGAATCATGAGTCCAGAGACCAAAATGCCAGTCACCGTGCTGGGCTTGGATGCGGTAGGAATCGCTATCGCGCGAGCGTTCGGCGACCTGGGACACGAAGTGACCGTGTGGGACGATGCGGACGGGGCTGCCGAGGTGACCGGTGTCAAACGAGCGGCAACTGTCGACGACGCCCTCGCCGCGGGGGGAATCATCGTGTTGTCCGTGCTCGACTACGACAAGGTCCGGGAAATCCTCTGTGCGCCTGGACACCAGCGAGCGCCGGGCTGCGTGATAGATATCGTCTCCGGCACCTCGGCCGACGCCGGCGACGCGGCCGCGCTGGCCTCCCAGCGTGGGTTGGAATACCTCAACGCAGCAGTGTTGGCATCTCCGCACGAGTTCGACACCGGGGGCACGCGTGCGGAGGCGTTGATTCTGTTCAGCGGTGGGTCTCGAGCGGTATTCGACGCGTACCGGGACACTCTGGTGAGTCTGGCCGGCCAGAGCAGCTATCTGGGTTCCGACCCCGCGGCTGCGTCGGTTTACAACCTCGCTCTGCTGACGGTGATGTGGGGCACCTTGCACGGCTATCTGCACGCACAAGCAATGTTGAGCAGCATCGGTGTCGATGCCGCCACTTTCGCGCCGCTTGCTACCGGCTGGATTGCCTCGCTGCCGCCGGTGATCGACGACTTCGCAGCCGACATCGATTCGAAGGCTTATCCGCCGACGCACGGCGAGGTCTCCTTTCACCTGAACAGCATTCGTCACGTTGTTCAGGAGGGGGAGTTGCGCAATGTCTCCGCCTCACTTCCGGCGCATTTGCAGCAGATGGCTGAGGCCGCCATGGCGGCCGGTCGGGCAGACGACGGTTACGCGAGCCTGATAGAACAATTCCGTACGCGGTGAAGAGGCCGGGTGCGGGTCGATCCGACGGAGCATCGCTGCGGTCGGGCATATGCCCAGCGGGCGATGGATTCGGAAGGTAGTTGGTGGAACGCGAGGACGGTCGACGCCAACGCGGTCGCCAACGCTATGAGCTGGTGATGGAGGCGGCTCTCGGCATCATTCGCCGTGGGCTCGCCACCCTCACCATCCGTGCCGTCGCAGATGCCGCCGGCGTATCGATCGCGTCGGTGACTTACCACTTCCCCTCCCGGGATGAACTAGTCCAGGCGGTGTGCGCTGAAGCGATGGCACGTGACGTAGCCGCGACAGGTCGTGTGATGGACGAGCTGCGGGCAGACCGGAACCTGTTGACCATGAGCGCCGAAGATTTCGCGGACTGGTTGGTAGACCTCATCTATGATCCGGCGAGTTGGGCGGTGCCGATGTTCGGCATCTACCTGGAAATCAGCCGCCAACCTGAGCTCGCGGGAGTCTGTCGGGCGTGGGAGCAAGCGATAGTGGATTTGCTGTCCGGTCTGCTGTCGGACGCGGGAGCACCGAATCCGGTCCAGGGCGCGCGAATACTTGCCGCGAGCTTGGACGGCATACGGTTGCCGATGCTGGCGGACGCCGGCGAGGCATCGCGCCTCCTCGATGCGGCAGACCTCGCCTACCTTTTGACATTCTTGCTGGCTCGTTGAGGGGCCATGCCGCCTCCGCGTAACACACGATTCGCTCCCAGCGTGTGTCAGCCGCCGAGCTTCATGGGCAGGTGACACAGCGAACTGCATTTGCGATGTTCTGGTTTGTGATAGTCCAGGACCGGTGTTGCCCCCGCTCAACCAAGCGGGGGCAATCTTTGGCGGGGCTTCGATATAAGGATCGCGGGCCGACGCCCAAGGTGTCGCGAAAGCGGGTGCCATGGCCACCCCACGATGCCGGGCAGTTTTCAGGGACGGCTACCTCGCCGAGTGAATCTACCTGAAGGAACCTACGGTAGTGAAGGTGGTTTGGCCGGGTGAAACGGACCGAGACATTCCTTTACAATTCTTCTCTTTGTAGACCCGCACGGTTCTTGTGGTGTCGTTCTCCACCTTCTTCAGTCCCGTCACGATGGGAGTCCGGCAAAGGCCCGAGCCTGAGTAGGACATGCCGCCGATGTAGACCTTGTTGCTGACGGGCTTCGCCGTGGCCAGTGGAGCTGCGACGATCAAAGTCGCCAAAGCTGACACGCCAGACAATACGATGGCTTTACGTCTCATGGATTATTCCTTTCCTGTCATGGGGTATGAGTGCGGCGGGCATCGTCCTGTGGCGCTTGGAGGCTTTCCCCTCGCCACGCTGATGGGGCAGGACTGCATCCGTAAGCGCTCTCCGCTTGGCGAAGCACGCTTCCGCAGGTATGATTCAAATATGCCACGGATATGTGCAGATCTGCAACGTAATCTGTGTCATATCGCGGTCTAGCGCCTGGTAGCGATAGAACATCACCTTTGGGGCCGGACTGGATCTGTATCAGACTTGCGACGGATGTCGGGACCGGCACCGGGGGGCGGCCGCTGCGCACTGGAGTTCGTGCGGGTCCGTTGGCCACGCCATACAAGACCGTCCAGTTTCTTACTTTAGGCTCCATCGAGATGTGCCCGAATCGAGTCGAGGAGGAGAAGAATTGCTTACGAACTGGCGTCCTGGAGCGCTCATGGCAGCCTGTGCTTTTGCTGTGCTGGCGGTGAGCATGCCGTCACTGCTTGCGCACGCTGCGCCCGGCCCTGGCTTCGATGACGTCAGGGGGAACCGGTCGGGTGTTCAGGATCGACAGCAGGTGTTGAACTTCTGGACTGAGGAGAAAATCGAAGTCGCTCGAAAGATTCGAGACGTCGGCTCCACGCATGGCGTTGTGGAAAATACTGTCACCACGCAATTCAAACCGGGTGTGAGTTTCGAGGACACTTTCCGTGCGCGAGCGACGGGTCTGCTCGTCTTCGATACCCCAGAAGGCCCCAGTCACTGTACTGCGTCACTGTTGAACACCCCCGCAGGAAATGTACTTGTCACCGCGGCGCACTGCATCGCGACTTACGCCGACAATCCCGGCGATCCCGCGCGGCCGCAGAGACTCGTCTGGGTCAAGAACCTGATGTTCATACCAGGCTACGATGCTCGACCGAATCGCCCGGCGGGTGTGCAGCAGGAGCCCTTCGGGAGATGGGTGATCGAACGCGCCCTGATTCCCACGCAGATGGTCGAGGCCGGCCCCGCACCCTACGACCCGGATCTTGATGTCGCTGTCTTGACCGTACACAAGGATTCAGACGGTCGCCGATTGGGCGAAAAGATTGCGGGTGTCAGATATCGAATCGCGGAGAAGGCCGAGCAAGGCCTTCGCTTGACCTCTCTCGGCTATCCCGGCACCGGAAAGTACAACGGTACACATCAGTACGCATGCAGCGGTCCGGCTGTGGCAGCTAGAGGTGCTTATGTGCTGAAGGACTGCCTGCTGGCGGGTGGAATGAGTGGTGGTCCCGCATTCATCGACAGCTCGGACAATTACCCGACGCAAAGGACGCAGATAGTCGTCGCGGTCACCCATGGGGAGCATCAGGAATCACGCTCCGGAAAGGACACTTTGGTTACCCGCTTGCGGCCCGCGACGTTCGGTGCGCTGCTCGGGGAAGCCGACCCGAAGGCGTCGGTCGACTGATTCGGTTCGTATACACCGAAACCGGTGGTGCCCCAACATCACGGCGGCACCACCGGTTGACCACTCGGCGGTGACCATCATGGATGGTTCAATCGCCGCTTCGGCATCAACTGGACAGCACGTATCCCCAGGGGCCACCGAGAAGCGCGCCGATGCCCGCTCCGAGAGCGAGGCCTGCACCCGCAGCCAGCGGGAGCAAGGGGAACAGGGCTCCGCCTGTGGCGACGGTCAGTGCGCTGCCGAGCAAAGCGCCCGCCGCTCCGCCCACGATCGAGCCGGATCCTGCGCCCATCAGTCCACCGAGCTGGGAAGACCCGGCCACAGTACTGACCCGTGCGTTCTGGGCCTGACCGCTGATGTCATGGGCACGGGCGGACTTCGCGTCACCTTCGGCAGCACGTGCGGGAATGCTCGCGACGGCAGTCCGGTCGGCAGCAACTGCCGTGGCCCTATGTGCCGTCGAATTCCCCGGGCCAGTCGTGAGGCCGGTCGTTGTCTGGTTCGAATCGAGGGTGATGCTGTGAGCGGTCCGACTGGGCTGCTCTGGTGCGGCCTGCGCGGTCGTGTAGGTCAAGGTGGTGGCCGCGGCTGCCATGAGCGTCATTGCCGCAAGGCTTCGGGTTCGCATCGGTGCTGTTCTCCTTGTGCGTGAATGTCGCGGCGGCGGTAGCGGCTGCCGCTCGCGAGGTGGCGGTTCGGTCGGGTCTCCGTCGCGAGTTACGTCATCCGGGTTCACCTGCTTCCGTGGTGAGTGCGCGGCTCGATCCGCGCCACTGGATCCCACGGTAACGCAACATTCTGTGTCAGAAATGAGACGATTGTCTCTCGATACGAGCCAAGCTGAACGCGCTCCGGTCGGGCGGTGCGCCTTCATTACGATGGGCCGAGGCCAGGGGGTACGCCGAGATTCGCCGTTCGGCTTGCTGCAGTCGGGTGGCGGCGGGGTGCTGGTACTGACGGCGGCGCTGTGGACAGTCTGAAAATGATCAGTGTCTTATATTTGGAAGATCGTGTTCCAGATTTAAAACCTACGAGAAGAGTGCTGTGCTGCTATTGCAATGTTTTGACCAGCAGTTCGACGTTGCGATCCTGTGCGCTCCCCATCAAACTCGTGGACCTGTGGATGTCGTTGAACGACAGCTCGCGGTACAGCGAAGCCAACCCCGCCGGAGAGAAGTCGCTGTAGTCGACCGCGTAGGGGCTCATCGCCTCGAAGAGTGTGGACAGCAGCGAAACCGTCCCGTTGCTGTTATCGGTCACTTCGATAATCCGCCCCAGCTGAGGAAAGTCTATGTGCGAGGCTGTATTGATCTCCCAGAAGCCCTGTTCGGGGGTAGGGCCAGGCCAGGGAGTTATCTGGTTCCGGTGAGTGTGACCGTTGATCCAGGCAAGAACATTCGGGAAACGCTGCAGAAGTTCGATCAAATGTGTCCCGCTGAACCGGATCTCGTCAGGACGCTCGGGATCCGGCGTCAAGTTCGCCATCGTGTCACTCGTGTGGTGGCTGAAGACGACGAAGTACGTATCGGTCGTGGACTCGTGGACGAATTCACCTCTGGCGTCGTAGAACCGGCTGCTGCCGGCCCGCAGCGTATCTTCGAGCCATCGAAATTGTGCCTGCCCGAGCGAGCCGTCGACGAACCCTGCTCGGTTGGTCGAGTCCAGGCTGATGCCGACGACCCGCGGTGCGATCTCGAAGGAGTAGTAGCCGATGCCCGTCTTGCCGGCGTCTGCGGCGAATCCGTGCCCTACCGGCCCGGGGCCCGTATGGACCGGGTTCAGATGCGCGGCGATGTATTCACGAGGTGTGAGCGGTCGCCGGCGAGGATCCGAAGTGACCAGTCGAGGCGGAATGGACAGAGTCGACAGCGCCGACACCAGAGCCGCGGGATCGGTGTTGATTCCATCGGCTACGGCACGGGTTGCGGCCGCACCCGGTGATGCATATTTGAAGTTGCCGGTGTACATCTGATCCAGTGGTGGAATGCCGTACCGCGCGACGCCGCTGACGGAATTGTCATGGTTGCCGAAGACGCTGTACCACGGCGTTTCGAGGCCTGGACTGGTTACCGGTTGAACGGCCGCCTCGAGCAGGCCGGGTATGGCGGGGAAACCCGCAGCTTTGTACTGATCGGTGAGGGATGTTTCGGGGTTCCAGTACAGCTCGCTGCCGAAATTCTGTACACCTTCATAAATGCCGGGAACGCCGGTATTCGCGGCTACACTGCCACCGTTCAGAACGGTCAGATACCACTCGAGTTCGGCGAGTTCCATATTGTCTGTGTTGTCGCCGGTCGAGACCACTGCGTCGAACGCCCTGCCGGTATGGGGCCCGAATCGCAGGGAATTCACTCGGCGCACGAGGGCGATGAGCCCTTGCACCGTCAACGTCTCGTGCGGTCGAAAGGCTGACCCGTTGATCGGATGAAGGTACTCGAAACGCGCGGGGCACTGAGCATCGATGATATGGACATCGGTCATCTGCACAATCGATGCCAGGGGAGTGCGGCGAATTTCGCGGCCGACCTCAGCAGGAGCGAGTTCGTGTCGGACGATTGTCGGCCAGCCGGGGCCGGTGCCGAGTCGTTGATATCCAACGTCACCGAGCGCCGTGGCCGCCGCGTCGATTGTCGTCCCGACGCCGCCGTTCAGCGGTGGCGCAGCCGCAGCATATGCCAGCGCGGGCAGCTTGCTCATCGCCACCGCACCGACAAGGCCGGTGAACTTGAATATGTCCCTGCGGCTGTACCGTTCCATCGCTGAACCTCCAGGCGAGTAGCAAGCGAATTCTTCTTCGTCGGCTTCGGGGATCGAACGGAGCGGGTGAATCCATTGTGGAAAGCAGGATGTTGTACCTTAACAAGTCATGCCACCGGCCGCGCACCCGGCCGGTGAGCGTTGCGTGACTCGGCTGTGGTGTCATGCTCAGAGTTCCACGCTATCGATCAGTGCCGCCCTGCCGCCTATCCCACCCGCTCGCCGCGGAACGGCCGTAGATATGTGAAGGTAATCCCAGGCTCTGGGGGAGCCAGGCCCGGATGGAGATCCTCGACAGATATGCCCCAAGTATCTGCCGCACTTCGGGGTTCGAGCGTCTGGTGGAAACTGCGCGCGATGGCTCGAACGCACTGATGTCGTTTCATTGATCACCGCGCACACGGACGCGACCGGCCGAAACCGGTTAAAGGCAAGGGGAAACAAGAGAGTTCGACGCGACACAGCGAGAGAAGTCGGCCCGGCGGCACTGCCGGAGCATCGAGTCTGGCAATCACTCAGCGACAAAACTCTACCCTCCCGTGAGGGGAGAGTTGCAACCCGAGAAAGCCGACCAGTGGCGCACACCTCACCACCCGTGGGCGGCGCATCGAAGCCGGCCCGCCGCAGGTATCTCCGATGGGCGCTATCGCGACAGAGGGTTTGTCACCATGTCACGGGGAGTTCGATCAGTCCACCGGTCAGGACGTCGGGGCGGGTGCGGAGTTGTTCGATGTCGGTGGCTAGTCGCATCGTCGGGAATTTCGGGATGAGGTTGGCGAAGACGGTGTGCAGTTCGATGCGGGCCAGGGGTGCGCCGATGCAGTAGCGCGTTCCGTGGCCGAAGCTCAGGTGGCTGCGGCCACGACGGGTGATGTCGACCCGGTCAGGGTCGGGGAAGACGGTCGGGTCGTGATTGGCCGCACCGTTGTCGAGCAACACGAGGTCTCCGGCCTCGATGGTGACGCCGTGGATCTGGAAGTCGGTGCGCGCGTAGCGCGGGATGCCGCCTCCGCCTTTTCCCGGGGCGCGCAGGATCTCTTCGATCGCGGTGCGTTGCAAGCTCGGATCGTCGTGCAGGGCTTGCCATTGGCCGGGTGTGGTGAGCAGCAGCAGGGCGCCGAGGCCGATCTGCACGACGGTGGTTTCGTGGCCGGCGAACAGCAACGCCATCGACAGTCCGGCGGCTTCGACGTCGGAGACGCCGTCGGTCACGGACAGCCGTGAGATGACGTCATCGCTCGGGTGGCGTCGTTTGCGTGCGACCAATCCCATTCCGTAGCTGAATAATTCGGCCAGGCCCTGCTCTGATCGAGTGCGGTCGGTGATATTGCCCGCGGCTTGGGTCCAGGCACGGAACTGGTCGCGGTCCGCATAGGGCACCCCGAGCAGTTCGCAGATCACCAGGATCGGCAGTGGTTCGGCGAGCATGGCGTGCAGGTCGGCGGGCGGCCCCTGCGCGGCGAGCTCATCGAGCAGCCCGGCAGCGAGGGTTTCGACGCGGTGGCGCAACTCGCGGAGGTGTTTGGGTGAGAAGTGAGGTTGGAGCAGGGCGCGCATGCGCGCGTGGTCGGCGTGTTCGGTGGCGAACTCGCCTAGCGGGCCGCCGAACAGCGCCGACTCACCGGCCCTGGCCGCGGCCTCGGGGTGCGGATGGGAACGTCCGAGGCGTTCGTCGTCGAGCAGCTCGCGCACGGCGTGGTAGCCGGTGACCAGCCACGCGGCATCACCTACTGCGGTGCGGACGCGGTGAATGGCCCCCTGGGACAACAGTTCTCGCAGCTGTGGAGCGACCTGGAGGAGTCGTTTCTGCTCGAACGGCAGCTGGACGAGTGCGTTCATGGCGGCCTCGATATGCGCTGGAGTTGTTTAAGCCATCTTATACAAGGCTAGTTGTACATTAGGCTCGGAACAACAGGAGGTGTTGGTGGCCGAGCGGGTGAGGACCGAGCGCATGCCGCGTGCGCAGCGGCGTGAACAGATTTTGGCCGCGGCGACGCGGGCGTTCGCGCGTGGCGGGTTCGCGGCGACCAGCCTGGACGCGGTGGCGGCCGAGGTAGGGGTCACCCATGTGATCCTGTATCGTCACTTCGCCTCGAAAGCCGATCTCTACCAGGCGGTTCTGGACCGGACCCATACTCGCCTGGCCGAGCATGTCGGCACCGAGGACTTCGACGACGGAAGCATTCCCGCGCTGTTGCGTGCCGCTGCTGCCGATCCCGATGGCTTCCGGCTGTTGTTTCGTCACGCGGCCCGGGAACCGGAGTTCGGTGAGCAGATCGATACCCTGCGCGCGACCTCGATCGAGATCGCCGAACGTCAACTCGCCCAAGACATGCCAGACATCGATGTGCGGTGGCGTAACTGGGCGGCGCGCCTGCTGCCGACAATGACTCTCGAAGCGGTCATCGCATGGCTCGACGCCGGTGGCCCAGACCCCGACCGGGCGGCCGAGCGCATCAGACGCGCCGTCGACGGCGTGATCCGAGCAGCCCGCGAGAACTGCGACTGACCGGCACGCCGGGCGTTTACCGAGGCAGGGTTTGGGTGACGCGCCACAACCGGCGCGGCAGCTCACCTTCCTCGAAGGGCTCGATGTCGCACAATGTCCAGCCGTCGGCGAGGTCCTCGACCAGTGCTCGGTCGAAGAAGTGGACAGCGAAACCGCCGTGTTCGTAGATGTCGTCGCCATGGGCGATGCCTGCTCGGTAGTGGGCATCGCCGGTGTGGCGCACGGTGTAGACGAAGCTGCCGCCCGGGCGCAGGACTCGGCGGACCTCACCGACGAGGGCGTGTACTTCCCTGGTGGACAAGGCCATACACAGCAGCATGTGCGCGAAAACACCGTCGACCGAGGCATCGGTCAACGGCAGCCTGTTGCGAACGTCGTGCACGAGCGTGGTGATGCGCGCGGTGAGGTCTTGTTCGCGGGCGCGCTCGTCGAGTTGGCCCAACCCGACCGAACTGACGTCGGTCGCCGTGACCTCGAAACCTTCCCGGGCGAAGTGGAGAGCGTCTCGTCCGTGACCGGCGCCGAGTTCGAGCACGTGCTTTGCGCCCGCGGCCTGGAACAGCCCGGCGGCATACACTGCCGCAGCCGACGGGCGCTCGCCATACATTCCCGGGTGCGCGCGATAGGTGGATTCCCAATGTCGGTCTTGGACCTCGGCCAGTCCGGGCAGGTCGTTCACCATGTGTGCGCTCCGTTCTGTTGTCTGTGACCAGCGAGAAAACGCTCAGTACCTCCGATGCCGGCCCGACGGTGAGTCGCCCGCCGAAGCCCTGTTTGTTCGCTCGGTGTCGACGGCGTGGGTGAGTCTCGCCTCGTGTACAGCGAATCCATGGGCCGTAACGGCACGCGGTGCCGGCGCGTGTGGAAGCACCGGTCACTACTGCGGGAAGCGGGCGCCGCGAAACGAACCAGCGTCGCGCGGTTCGAATAAGACGATCATGGTGGGCGCAGAGGGGATCGAACCCCCGACCGCTGGTGTGTAAAACCAGAGCTCTACCGCTGAGCTATACGCCCTCGACCTTGACGGCCGGGTTATGAATTTAGCGTGGGGGTGGGGGTTATCCCAAGCCGACTGGTCAGGGCCCTTTTTGCGGAAGGGCTAGGAGTCCAGGGCGGCGAGGGCTTTCTCCCAGGCTGCTTGGTCGCGGGGTTCGCCGGGGGCGTTCATTTCGGCGAAGCGGATGAGACCTTCGCGGTCTACGACGAAGGTGCCGCGGTTGGGGTAGCCGGATTTCTGATTGAAGACGTCGTAGGCCTGGGCTACGGCGCCGTGCGGCCAGAAGTCGGACAGCAGGGGGAAGGTGTAGCCCTGTTCGGCGGCCCAGATCTTGTGGGTGGGCGGCGGGCCGACGGAGATCGCGAGGATCTCCGCGTTGTCGTTCTGGAACTTGGGCAGCTCGTCGCGCACCTTGCACAGTTCACCTTGGCAGATGCCGGTGAAGGCGAGCGGGTAGAAGACGATGAGCACGTTCTTCTTGCCGCGGTAGTCGGACAGGCTGACGTCCTGGTTGTTCTGGTCCTTGAGCGTGAAATCCGGCGCGACAGTGCCAACTTCGAGCGGCATCGCAAATCCTCCATCGTGTCGGTTTTCCGCCGGGCGGCGTGTTCACCGCCCGGCGACACCATAGCGAAAGGTGGGTCAGCGCTGCTTCGAGGGCGCCTTCGGTTGCACCAGGCGGCTGCCCGCCCAGGTTCCCAAGCTGATCGCCGAAGTCTGAGTCAGACCGGCGGTCGGTGCGGATTCAGCGATTTCGCTCGGTTCCACATGGCCCGGATGTCCGGTCTTGGGCGTGAGTACCCAGACGAAGCCTTCGTCGGCGAGTGGTCCGATCGCATCCATCAGGGCGTCGACCAGGTCACCGTCGCCATCGCGCCACCACAGCAGCACGACGTCGATTACTTCGTCGGAATCCTCATCGACGAGCTCGCTGCCGATCGACTCCTCGACGTCGGCCCGCAGGTCGTCGTCGACGTCATCGTCCCAGCCCAATTCCTGGACAACCATGCCGTGTGTAATGCCAAGCTTCTGAGCGTAGTTCTGCGCGTCCGCCGCGGCGACCACGGTGGTGTCCTCCTCAACTCCCGACAATAGGTAGTTGCAAGCGAACATGGTTATGGCTCTCAGCGCAAGCCGATCGACAGAAATAGGCCCGGAATGTCGCGAGAAGATGTGCGCTTCAGCGTTTCGGGCAGGCGTCGCGGACGGCGTTTCGCGCGTCGTTGACCCGCCTGCTCGCGTCGTTGAGCGGGCCGACCGGCGCGGTGTAGGTCATCTTGCGGGTTTCGGCCGACAGTGCGCGGGCGGCGTTGACGTAGTCGGTGAATTTGGCAGCCAGATCGGCAGGCATGGCGTCCTTGGCGGTGCTGATCCCGGTCTCCACCTTGTTCGCGGCGTCATCGAGGGTTGACGCGGCAAGTTCTCGTTTGGCGGCGTAGTCGCCGGCGTTGGCGTCGTGCGCGTCGATGAACTCGTTGTACTTCGACACGCCGACGCCGGTGGTGGTGGGGAACTGGGCGCAGTTGTCGCCGATGGCCTTGGTCTGCGCGGCAGCCCGTTTGGAGGAGGTCGCGGCGGCCGAGGAGGCGGCTGCCTCGGTCTTGTAGGCGGCCAGATCGGCGGTGTTCGGATTGGGCGTACCGTGGACCCGGTTGCCGCAGCCCGCGACGACCAGTCCGACCGCCACTGCCCCGGTCGCGCAGATCAGTCCGAATCGGCGTGGGTCCAGCGTTCTCACTCGTCCTCCCGGTCAGGTCTGATCAACGTCGAAAAACTACAGCGGCCCGGGCGCATAAGTGAGCGCCGCGAGCCTACGCCGCGCCTCCGGGCACGGCGGAGCCGAGCGTCGGCGAGGTGCAGCCGTGAGCGAGCGTAGCGAGTGAATCGGAGGCGCAGCGGCTCCATGTTGCCCAGCGCACGGTACTGGAGTTCCTGCTGACATGATGACCTGGGGCACACCACCGGGCAGGATGGAGGGTGCGCCCGAACCTTTCGTAGAACGAGTGGTACGCAGACCCACGCGACGCCACTCAGGGATACCGACGCCATCCGCATGTCCACCCCTGTACGAGGAGCAGATTTGACCGACCTGATCCACTCTTCCGCTCCAGCGCAATCCGCTGGATCCGATGCCGCCCCCGCTCCCGCCGCAGGCCGCGATCCGAACGGATCGTCAGCTCCGGCTGGACGGGTGCGGGTTATCCGCGAAGGGGTGGCGTCCTACCTACCGGACATCGACCCGGAGGAAACCAGCGAATGGCTCGAGTCGTTCGATGAAATGCTCGACCGGGAGGGCCCGGGTCGAGCGCGTTACCTCATGCTCCGCCTGTTGGAGCGGGCCGGTGAACGGCGTGTCGCCATCCCCGCCTTGACTTCCACCGACTACGTCAACACGATCCCCACCGAGAACGAGCCGTGGTTCCCCGGCGACGAAGAGGTGGAGCGGCGCTTCCGCGCTTGGATCCGCTGGAACGCCGCGATCATGGTGCATCGCGCCCAGCGTCCCGGAATCGGTGTGGGTGGCCATATTTCGACCTACGCGTCCTCGGCGGCGCTGTACGAGGTCGGCTTCAACCACTTCTTCCGCGGCAAGGACCACTCCGGTGGCGGCGATTCGATCTTCATCCAGGGGCACGCCTCGCCGGGTATCTACGCGCGCGCCTTCCTCGAGGGCCGGCTCGGCACCGACCGGCTCGACGGCTTCCGGCAGGAGTACAGCCACGGCGGTCCCGGTCACGGGCTGCCGTCGTACCCGCACCCGCGGCTGATGTCGGACTTCTGGGAGTTCCCGACGGTGTCGATGGGCCTGGGCCCGATGAACGCCATCTATCAGGCGCGGTTCAACCACTACCTGCACGACCGCGGCATCAAGGACACCTCCGATCAGCACGTGTGGGCGTTCCTCGGCGACGGTGAGATGGACGAGCCGGAGTCGCGCGGCTTGGCGCACGTCGCGGCGCTGGAGGGTCTGGACAACCTGACCTTCGTGGTCAACTGCAACCTGCAGCGGCTGGACGGCCCGGTGCGCGGCAACGGCAAGATCATCCAGGAGCTGGAGTCGTTCTTCCGCGGCGCCGGCTGGAACGTCATCAAGGTGATCTGGGGCCGCGAGTGGGACGCGCTGCTCGGCGCGGATCGCGATGGCGCACTGGTGAATCTGATGAACACCACCGCCGACGGCGACTACCAGACCTACAAGGCCAACGACGGCGCGTACGTGCGCGACCACTTCTTCGGCCGGGACCCGCGCACCAAGGCGCTGGTGCAGGATCTGTCCGATCAGGACATCTGGAATCTCAAGCGCGGTGGCCACGACTACCGCAAGGTGTACGCCGCCTACGCGGCCGCGATGGCGCACAAGGGCCAGCCGACGGTGATCCTGGCCAAGACGATCAAGGGCTACACCCTCGGCAAGCACTTCGAGGGCCGCAACGCCACGCACCAGATGAAGAAGCTGACGTTGCAGGACCTCAAGGACTTCCGCGATCTGCAGCGAATTCCGATCAGCGACGCGGAATTGGAGAAAGATCCGTACCTGCCGCCGTACTATCACCCGGGCATGGAGGCGCGGGAGATCCAGTACATGCTGGATCGCCGCAAGGCGCTCGGCGGTTATCTGCCCGAGCGTCGCACTACAGCAAAGCCGCTGCAACTCCCCGGTGACGAGGCGTACAAGTCGGTGCGCAAGGGCTCCGGCAAGCAGAACGTGGCGACCACGATGGCGCTCGTGCGGCTGATGAAGGAGCTGTTGCGGGACAAGGAGATCGGCAGGCGGATCGTGCCGATCATCCCCGACGAGGCCCGGACCTTCGGTATGGACTCGTGGTTCCCTTCGTTGAAGATCTACAACCGCAACGGGCAGTTGTACACATCGGTCGACGCGGAATTGATGCTTGCCTACAAAGAGAGCTCGGTCGGGCAGATCCTGCACGAGGGCATCAACGAGGCCGGTTCGACCGCGTCGTTCACCGCCGCGGGCACCGCGTACGCGACGCACGGCGAGCCGATGATCCCGCTGTACATCTTCTACTCGATGTTCGGTTTCCAGCGCACCGGCGACGGGCTGTGGGCCGCGGCAGATCAACTCGCGCGCGGATTCGTGCTCGGAGCAACCGCCGGGCGAACCACACTGACCGGTGAGGGCCTGCAGCACAACGACGGCCACTCGCTGCTGCTCGCCTCCACCAATCCGGCGGTGGTCACCTACGACCCGGCCTTCGCCTTCGAGATCGCGCACATCGTGCGTGACGGCCTGCGCCGGATGTACGGCGGCGGCGCACCGGAACCGCTCCCGTACGCGGTGCCCGGCACCGATACGCGCAAGGCCGACGGCGGTTTCGGCGGCGAGGACGTCTTCTACTACATCACTCTCTACAACGAGCCGTACCAGCAGCCGGCCGAGCCCGCCGACGTGGACGTCGAGGGCCTGCTCAAGGGCCTCTACCTGTACCAGCGCGGGGGAGGGGGCGACGTGCGCGCCCAGATCCTGGTCTCGGGCGTGACGGTGCCGGACGGTCTGCGCGCGCAGGCGCTGCTCGCCGAGGACTGGGGTGTGCAGGCCGACGTCTGGTCCGCCACCTCGTGGGGCGAGCTGCGGAAGGAGGCGCTGCAGAAGGAGATCGCCGCGCTGCGCTTCCCCGACGAAGATCACGGTGTGCCATATGTCACCGAGGCGCTCTCGCGGGCCGAGGGGCCGTACGTGGCCGCGACCGACTGGATGCGCGCGGTGCCGGACCAGGTGCGTAAGTGGGTGCCGGGCGAGTTCGTCACGCTGGGCACCGACGGTTTCGGCTTCTCCGACACCAGGGCCGCGGCGCGTCGCGTGTTCAACGTCGACGCGCAGTCGATCGTGGTGGCCGCGCTGTCGGGGCTGGCCAAGGCCGGAAAGATCGACCCGGCGAAGGTGATCGAGGCGGCCGCGAAATACCGCATCGATGACGTCGACGCCGCGCCGAAGAACGCCTCGAGTTCCGACGGGGACGGCGAGTAGCGGACGATTGAATGGTGGACCGTAAACCGCCGCGGCCGCGCCGGATCTCCGAGGGCTCGTCCGAGCACGAGGTGTATCTGCCGACGGGCGCGCTCTCCCCGAACCGGCAAACTCGCGACCCGCTGCCGGACACGCTGCTCAAACGGGTGAAGCAGTTCTCCGGACGCCTCTCCACCGAGGCGGTCGGGTCGATGCAGGATCGGTTGCCGTTCTTCGCCGATCTGGACGCCGCGCAGCGCGCCGGCGTCCAGATGCTGGTGCAGACCGCGGTGGTGAACTTCCTGGAGTGGTTGCAGGACCCGGACAGCGATATCCGGTTCAGCCTCGACGCGTTCCAGGTGATCCCGCAGGATCTGGCGCGGCGGCTCACGCTGCGCCAGACCGTGGACATGGTCCGGGTGGCCATGGAGTTCTTCGAACAGTGGCTGCCCGCGCTCGCGCGCAACGACCGGCAGCTGGTCGCGTTGACCGAGGCGGTGCTGCGATACGGGCGTGAGCTCGGTTTCGCGGCCGCCTCGGTGTACGCGAGCGCCGCCGAATCCCGGGGCGCGTGGGACACCAGGCTGGAAGCGCTGGTGGTCGACGCGGTGGTCCGCGGCGACACCGGCCCGGACATGCTGTCCCGGGCCGCGACGCTGAACTGGGACGCCACCGCGCCCGCGACCGTGCTGGTGGGCACGCCGCCGCCGGAGCACGGCATGTCGTCGGTGGGCTCGGTGCACGCGATCGCGGCCCGGCACGGCCGCGCGGCGCTGGCCGTGGTGCAGGGCACCCGCCTGGTGATGGTGGTGAGCGGGCACCTGGGTGAGTCGTCCTATATATCCCCGTTCCTCGCGGATCTGCTCGCCGAGGTCTTCTCCGATGGCCCCGTGGTGATCGGCCCGACCACCCGCACGCTGGGCGCCGCGCACGCCAGCGCGGTCGAAGCGCTGGCCGGAATGGAGGCTGTGGTGGGCTGGCGCGGTGCGCCACGCCCGGTGCATGCGACCGAATTGCTGCCCGAACGCGCATTGCTCGGCGATCGAGCTGCGGTCGAGGCGTTGAACGAGTATCTTGTCCTTCCGTTGGCCGCGGCGGGATCGGCGCTGGCGGACACCCTCGAGGCCTATCTGGATTGTGGTGGCGCTGTCGAGACTTGTGCCCGTCAGTTGTACGTCCATCCAAATACCGTTCGCTACCGCCTCAAACGGATCGCCGAAATCACGGGTCGTGATCCGATGAATCCGCGGGACGCGTATGTGCTCAGAATCGCCGCCACAGTGGGTCGTTTGACACGAACCCGTAACGAATCGTCAACACCTACCCCAGAGGCCACTCATCTCGCCCTGGGCAACGAGGGGCTGTAACGGAAATCGTGGGTTGTTCGATCCGAACAGCCCACATGCCGTTTTGTGGGAGTCCCACAAAACGCGGCGGCAAGCTTCATTCGCGTCGACATCTCCTGCGGGGTGCCTCACAGTGTTCTCTTAGGGAGTGATCGCGTTGTTCGCCCCTGGACAGGGGTCCCAGACTCCCGGCATGCTCGCGCCTTGGCTCGACCTCCCTGGCGCGCATGACCGGCTCACTCTCTGGTCCATGGCCGCAGGCCTGGACCTGGTCCGCCTCGGCACCACGGCGACGGCCGAGGAAATCACGGATACCGCCGTGACGCAGCCACTGGTCGTGGCCGCCGCGTTGCTCGCGTACACGCAAATCCCCACGGATTCACTTCCGGCCGCTACCATCGTCGCCGGACACTCGGTCGGCGAACTCGCCGCCGCCGCGGTCGCCGGGGTCATCTCGCCCGACGACGCGGTGAAACTGGCCGCCATCCGCGGAGCGGAAATGGCCAAGGCGTGCGCGTTGGAGCCGACCGGCATGTCCGCGGTGCTCGGTGGCGATGAGGCCACCGTGCTCGCACGACTCGCGGAACTCGACCTGATTCCGGCCAACCGCAACGCGGCCGGGCAGATCGTCGCCGCGGGTCGGCTGGACGCACTGGCGGAACTGGCCGCGAACCCGCCGGAGAAGGCGCGGATTCGCGCGCTGCCCGTCGCGGGTGCGTTCCACACCGAGTTCATGGCCTCGGCGCAGGACGCTGTGACCGATGCCATATCGCAGATCGTGCCGAACGAGCCGAAGCGGCTGCTGCTGTCGAACTTCGACGGTCAGCCGGTCAGCTCGGGACGTGATGCGATCAACAAGCTCGCGGCCCAGGTCACCAGGCCCGTCCGTTGGGATCTGTGCACCGAAACCGTAAGGCAGGCAGAGGTTTCCATGGTGGCGGAGTTGCCGCCGGCGGGCACCCTTGTCGGTATCGCGAAGCGGGAGCTGAAGGGCACGCGCACACTGGCCCTGAAGACCCCCGAAGACCTCCCCGCGTTGGCCGGGGTGAGCATCTCCGGCTAGCTTTTTCCGGCAGCCATGCATCGGTATGCACGGTTGTGACCGAGCGGACGTAACCATCGCCCGCCTCGATCCGAAAAAAACAGGTACGAGCCCTACAAAGAACAAGAAGGGAGCCACGAAGTGGCCGCTCTGACCCAGGAACAAATCGTCGAGGAACTCGGCAAGATCATCGAAGAGGTGACGGGTATCGAACCCTCCGAGGTGACGATCGAGAAGTCCTTCGTCGATGACCTGGACATCGACTCGCTGTCCATGGTCGAGATTGCGGTGCAGACCGAGGACAAGTACGGCGTGAAGATCCCGGACGAGGATCTGGCCAGCCTGAAGACGGTCGGCGACGCGGTCGCCTACATCCAGAAGCTCGAGGCCGAGAACGCTGACGCGGCCGCGGAGCTCAAGGCCAAGTTCGACGCCGAGTAGGGCCGACACTGTGACCACTCCTTCCACCTTGAACGGGAATTTCCCCAACGTCGTCGTCACTAGCCTGGCGGCGACCACGTCGATCGCGGGTGACGTCGATGCGACGTGGAAGGGACTCCTCAACGGCGAGAGCGGTATCGACGTTCTCGAGGATTCCTTCGTCGAGGAATACGACCTTCCGGTCCGCATCGGCGGTCACCTGAAGGTCCGGCCCGAGACCCTGCTCACCCGAGTCGAGTGCCGACGCATGGCGTACGTCGAGCAGCTCGCGACCGTGCTCGGTCGCGAAGTCTGGCGTAACGCGGGCAGCCCGGAGGTCGACCCGGAACGGCTGGGTGTGGCCATCGGAACCGGGTTGGGTGGCGGCGACGCCCTCATCGACTCGGTGGACAAGCTGAAGAACGGTGGCTATCGCAAGATTTCGCCGTTGGCTGTGCAGATGGTCATGCCGAACGGTCCTTCGGCCGTTGTCGGCCTCGAATTGAAGGCCAGGGCAGGAGTGGTCACTCCGGTCTCGGCATGCTCGTCTGGCTCCGAGGCCATCGCCAACGCATGGCGGATGATCGTCATGGGCGATGCGGACATGGTCGTCACCGGTGGTGTCGAGGGTTACATCGACTCGGTGCCGATCGCGGCGTTCAGCATGATGCGCGCCATGAGCACCCGCAACGACGACCCGAAGGGTGCCTCGCGTCCGTTCGACAAGGACCGCGACGGTTTCGTCTTCGGTGAGGCGGGCGCCCTGATGGTCATCGAGACCGAAGAGCACGCCAAGGCGCGTGGGGCCACCATCCACGCTCGCCTGCTCGGTGCCGGTATCACCTCGGACGGCTTCCACCTGGTTGCCCCCGCCCCGGACGGCGTCGGCGCCGCACGGGCGATGAAGCGGGCGATGCAGACCGCGGGTCTGACCGCCAAGGACATCACCCACGTCAACGCGCACGCCACCGCGACACCGATCGGCGACACCGCCGAGGCCAACGCGATCAACCTGGCCGTCGGCAAGCACGCTTCGGTGTACGCCCCGAAATCCGCACTGGGCCACTCGATCGGCGCCGTCGGCGCACTCGAGTCCGTGCTGACCGTGCTCAGCATCCGGGACGGCATCGTCCCGCCGACGCTGAACCTGGAGAACCAGGATCCGGCCATCGATCTGGACGTGGTGCACGGCGAGGCGCGCCGGCAGGAGATCGAGTACGCGATCAACAACTCCTTCGGTTTCGGTGGGCACAATGTCGCGCTCGCCTTCGGTCGGGCCTAGCCGCATCGACTGAGACTGCTCGAACGATCCCGGCGGGATCTGCCGCTTCGACGGCCAGATCCCGCCGGGATCGCCATTTTGCAGCCGCGTCAGCGGCCTTTTCCTGAAGGTTGAGGGAAGAACGCGATGACAACCATGGCTTCCGCGTTGCACCAGGCGACATCGACCGATCCGCGGGATCCGCTGGGTCGGCTGCAGCGCTTCTTCGATCCCGGCACGCTGCTTCCGCTGCACCCGCGCGACAAGTCCGGCGTGCTCGCCGCGATCGGCGAGGTCGACGGCGTGCGCACCGTGGCCTACTGCTCCGACGCCACCGTGATGGGTGGCGCGATGGGCGTCGAGGGCTGCAAGCACATCGTCGACGCGATCGACACGGCCATCGACTCCGGCGTTCCGGTCGTCGGCATCTGGCATTCCGGCGGCGCCCGGCTGGCCGAGGGCGTCGAGGCCCTGCACGCGGTCGGCCTGGTCTTCGAGGCCATGGTGCGCGCCTCCGGCCTGGTACCACAGATTTCGGTGGTGGTCGGCTTCGCCGCGGGCGGCGCCGCCTACGGTCCCGCGCTCACCGACATCGTGATCATGGCGCCAGAGGGCCGCATCTTCGTCACCGGACCCGACGTGGTGCGCAGCGTGACCGGCGAGCAGGTCGACATGGCCACCCTCGGCGGCCCGCAGACGCACGGCAAGAAGTCCGGCGTCACCCATATCGTGGCCGACGACGAGGCCGACGCGGTGCATCGGGCGCGGCGGCTGGTGTCGATGTTCGCCGAGCAGGGCGAATTCGATCTGGTGGCGGCCGCGCACGGCGACGTCGACCTCAAAGCGATGCTGCCGGAATCGCCCAAGCGCGCCTACGACGTGAAGCCGATCATCCACGAACTGCTCGACAACGTCGACGGCGAAAGCTCGTTCGAGGAGTTGCAGGCGGGCTACGCGCGCAGCATCGTCACCGGTCTGGGCCGGTTGAGCGGGCGCACCGTCGGCGTGCTCGCGAACAATCCGATCCGCCTCGGTGGCTGCCTCAACTCCGAAAGTGCCGAGAAGGCAGCGCGTTTCGTCCGGCTGTGCAACTCGTTCGGCATCCCGCTCATCGTCGTCACCGACGTGCCCGGCTACCTGCCCGGCGTCGGTCAGGAGTGGGAAGGCGTGGTGCGCCGCGGCGCCAAGCTGCTGCACGCGTTCGCCGAGGCGCGCGTCCCGCGCGTCACGCTGGTGACCCGCAAGATCTACGGCGGCGCGTACATCGCGATGAACGCGCGCTCGCTGGGCGCGACCGCGGTGTACGCGTGGCCCGGCTCCGAGGTCGCGGTGATGGGCGCCAAGGCGGCCGTCGGCATCCTGCACAAAAAAGCCCTGGCCGCCGCCCCGGAGGACGAGCGGGAAGCGTTGCACGAGCGGCTCACCGCCGAGCACGAGCGCATCGCCGGCGGCGTCGAACGCGCCATCGCGATCGGCGTGGTCGACCAGGTGATCGACCCGGCCAAGACCCGCAGCATCATCGCCGCCGCGCTGGCCGCCGCCCCATCGCGGCCGAGCAGGTTGAAGAACATTCCGCTGTAGACGACCGCGTAACTGG
>NZ_BAFT02000025.1 GCF_000308475.2 Nocardia brasiliensis NBRC 14402
GACCACCTCGGCCGTGCCGAGCAGCACCCCGCGCCCGCGGACGCGCACGGCACCGGCGAGCACGCGACCGAGCCCGCCGTCTCCGATGATCCGGCGGCCAAGCCGATCCTGATCGAGATCACCAACCTGAGCAAGGACATCGGCCCGGGTCTCACCTACACCGTCACGTTCAACTTCAAGCAGAACGGGACCGTGCAGGTGCAGGTGCCGGTCGACGCGGGCGTCGTGACCGAGCGGCACGAATCGGACAAGTCCGGCCCGGCCGAGGCCGAGCACAAGGGCGGCGGGCACTAAAAAAGTCGTCCAGACCCCCTGACGAAACGGCTGTCGCACCCAACGGTGCGACAGCCGTTCGCATTCCGCGGGGCAGGCCACGGCACGGCGCCCCCGGCGGCGGCTGCCGCCGTTGTCGGAGGCGATCCGTAAGGTGCGCGTGTGGCCAAGACCAAGTCGATCTTCCGGTGCTCCGCCTGCACGCACGAGGTCGCCAAGTGGGTGGGCAAATGCCCCGACTGTGGCGCCTGGGGCACGATCGACGAGGTGGCCGTCGCGGCGACCGGCGCGGGCGCGCCCGCCCGGCGCGCGATGCTGCCGAGTACCGCCGCCGCCCCCATCTCCAGCATCGACTCGCAGATCACCAAGGCCCGTCCGACCGGCGTGAGCGAACTCGACCGGGTGCTCGGCGGCGGCGTGGTGCCGGGCTCGGTGGTGCTGCTGTCCGGCGAACCGGGGGTCGGCAAATCGACGCTGCTGCTCGAGGTCGCGCACCGCTGGGCCCGCCAACACGACGCGCGCTCGCTGTACGTCACCGCGGAGGAGTCGGCGGGCCAGGTCCGCCTGCGCGCCGACCGCACCGGCGCGGTGCACGAAAGGGTGTATCTCGCAGCGGAATCCGATCTCTCCGTGCTGCTCGGCCACGTGGAACAGGTGCGCCCCACACTGCTCGTGGTGGACTCGGTGCAGACCATGCTCGCGCCGGAGGTGGACGGCGTGATCGGCGGCGTCACCCAGGTCCGCGCGGTGACCGCGGCGCTGACCTCGCTGGCCAAGGCCAGCGGGATCACCGTGCTGCTGGTCGGGCACGTCACCAAGGACGGCAATGTCGCGGGCCCGCGCACACTGGAACACCTGGTCGACGTGGTGTTGCAGTTCGAGGGCGACAAGAACTCGACGCTGCGCATGGTGCGCGGCATCAAGAACCGCTTCGGCAGCGCCGACGAGGTGGGCTGTTTCGAACTGCACGAGGACGGCATCGCCTGTGTCGACGATCCCTCCGGCCTGTTCCTGCACCACCGCACCGATTCGGTGCCGGGCACCGCGGTGACGGTGGCGATGGACGGTAAACGGCCCTTGGTCGCGGAGGTGCAGGGCCTCACCGTGGAGACCGAGATCCCGAATCCGCGGCGCGCGGTGAGCGGCCTCGACTACAACCGGGTCGCCATGGTGCTCGCCGTGCTGCAGAGCCGCGGCAAGGTGTTCATCGGCAAGTCCGACGTCTACGCGGCCACCGTCGGCGGCATGCGGCTGCTCGAGCCCGCCGCCGATCTGGCCATCACGCTGGCCATCGCGAGCGCCAATTCCGAGGTGGCGATCCCGGCGGGCTGGGTGATCCTCGGTGAGGTCGGCCTGGCCGGTGAGGTGCGCAAGGTGACCGGGCTGGAACGCAGGCTGGCCGAGGCGGAGCGCCTCGGTTTCACCACCGCCCTGGTACCGCCCGGCTACGCACCGTTGAAACGGGGCGGCATGAAGATCCACGAGGTCGCCGACGTTCGCGCGGCCATCCGGATCACCGGCACCCGCAAGAAGCGGGAGAAGCCGGAGGCAAAGGAGACCGCCCCCGACTTCTAAGCGGGCGTCAGGTTGAACGGCTCGGGCGCGCTGTGCAGCGACCCGAACTGGGCGACCACCTGGTAGGCGCCCGCCGGAACCGGCACCCGCTCGCCCACGCAACCCTGCTGCGAGGTCGTGCCGGACCAGCGCACGGTGAACAGCGCCTGCTCACCGGGCTTGAGGTTGCGCGCGTTCGACTCGTCGACCGGGGAACAGTCCGAACTGGTCCAGAACCGGCGCTGGCCGTCCAGGGACAGCACCGACGCCTGGATCTGCGCCGAGTTCATATCGCGCTGGCACTGCGTGCTGGAGATGTTGGTGATGACCATGCGGAAGTTCGGCTGCTCGCCGACCCGATACGTCGGCTGGTCCACACTGATCTTGATCGCCAGCGACTGGTCGGGGCACTGGCCCGCGGCGGGTTCGTTCGACGCGGGCGCCGCGCTGGTCGCGGGCGGCGCGCTGGATTCGGCGCTGCCGGACGGTTTCGGCGTCGAGGGGTCGGCGGTTTTGCTCGGCACCGAGGTGGACGAGCCGGCCGCGACGGGCTTCGAGTCACCGGGCGAGTCGCCGCCGCGCGATACCGTGAGCACCAGCCAGATCACCAGCGCCAACGCCACGACCAAGGCGCCGATCGCCAATGCGCGACGACGCCAATAGATCTCCGGTGGCAGCGGTCCATTCGGTTCCAGCACGCCTCAACGGTAAGGGCACGGTCGGGTGCAACGACTCAGGGCCGCGGCGTGTCGGCCCGGACCCGGCCGGAGTGCCGGGTGAATTCCGGGCCGCACGCTGCGGCGACGTGGGTCGGGACGGCGGCTGGGAGCTAAGCGAGTTCGCCGATGTTGCCGACGACGCGGTGCAGTTTCACCTTGCCCTCGGCGAGTTTGTATGTGACACAGGCGATCGCGAGTTCGCCGGTCGCGATGCGCTGGGAGATGATCATCGACCGCTGCATGAGCAGCTTGCTGGTTTCCACCACGTGCCTGGCCTCCATCTCGTCGACGGTGGACAGGCCCTCGCGCCGGCCGACCAGAATCGACGGCGTGACCCGCTCGACGACGCTGCGGATGAACCCCCCGGGCACCTCGCCGCCGTCCAGTGCGTCGATGGTCGCCTTCACCGCGCCGCAGCTGTCGTGCCCGAGGACCACGATCAGCGGCACGTCCAGGACCTGGACGCCGTACTCGATCGAGCCCAGCACGGAACTGTCGACCACATGGCCCGCGGTGCGCACCACGAACATGTCGCCGAGTCCCTGGTCGAAGATCAGCTCGGCGGCGACCCGGGAGTCACCGCAGCCGAACAGGATCGCGGACGGGTGCTGGCCGCTGACGAGCTTGGCTCGGTCGGCCGCCCCCTGACTAGGATGCAGCAGCGTGCCGGTGACGAAGCGATCGTTGCCTTCGCGCAAAGACTTCCAGGCACTGATCGGATTTGAATCAGGCATACCGACCATTGTGCACAACGCTTGTGTTACCAGCGAGTTCGATTGGTTACAGGTCGGCTAACACCGACCGGCGACAGTGAGACAGGAATCGTGAGGAAAGCCCCGAACAGTATCGATGCGGACGTGTTGCTGGACTGGTACCAGGAAACCGCGCGAGATCTGCCGTGGCGCCGGCCGGGCGTCACCGCCTGGCAGATCCTGATGAGCGAGATCATGCTGCAGCAGACCCCCGTGGTCCGGGTCGAGCCGATCTGGCGGGAGTGGGTGGCCCGCTGGCCGGTCCCGTCTGCGATGGCGGCCTCCTCGCAGGCCGAGGTGTTGCGCGCGTGGGGCAAGCTCGGCTATCCCCGGCGCGCGCTGCGGTTACACGAATGCGCGCGGGTGCTCGCCGCCGAACACGGCGACGTGGTGCCCGCCGATGTCGAAGTGCTGCTGGGGCTGCCCGGCATCGGCGCCTACACCGCCCGGGCGGTCGCGTGCTTCGCCTACGGGCAGCGGGTTCCGGTGGTGGACACCAATGTCCGGCGGGTGGTCGCCCGGGCCGTGCACGGTCGCGCCGAGGCCGGCAACCCGTCCTCGCGTGATCTGCCCGAGACCGAGGCCCTGCTGCCGCGGCAGATCGACCGGGCGGCCGTGTTCTCTGCGGCGCTGATGGAGCTCGGGGCCGTGGTGTGCACCGCCCGTACCCCGGACTGCGCCCGCTGCCCGCTGCCTGCTTGCGCCTGGGTAAGCGCAGGCCGCCCGGTCTCCGAAGTGGTCCGGCGCACCCAGAAATACGAGGGCACCGACCGCCAGGCCCGCGGTCGCCTGCTCGATGTCCTGCGCGACTCCACCGGGCCGGTGGAACAGGTCCGGCTCGATCTGGCCTGGCCGCGCGATCCGGGCCAGCGCGCCCGCGCCCTGGACTCCTTGCTCGTCGACGGTCTCGTCGAACAGACCGCCGACGGGCTGTTCGCCCTGGCGGGCGAGGGCGGCGCCTGAGCCGCGCAACGCCGGCCCGGAGGCACTACGTCCGGCGGCGGGTAGGGCTTCCTGAACTGCACCCCCGCCGAGCCGACGCACTCCCTCCGGCGGCGGGCGACTTCCTGAGCCGCACTCCGCTGGGGCGAGGCATTCCCCTGCGGCAACGAGAGCCGGTGCGGGAACGCGGCACACGTGCGACTAGCCGAGCACGCGACGCAAGAAGCGCTCGACCTCGGCGCGGTAGGCGGCGGGCTGGTCGTCGTGCACGAGATGGGCTGCGCCCGAGACGATCACGTGCCGTGCGTCGGGATGTGTCGCGGCCATCCGCGCCATCTGACCGGGCGGGGTGATGGTGTGCTCTCCCTCGAGCAGCAGTGCGGGCACGCGCAGAGCCTGCCACTGTGACCAGAAGTCGCGCGTCCCCCATTCCTCCGAAATATCGCGGAACGTCTCGACCGAACCGTGTAACCGGTAGCCGTCCGGCCCGTGTTCGAAGGAGTTCAGGAAGTACCGCCCGGCCACCGGCCCGAAGAACGCGAGCACGGCGTCCTCGTCCGGGAACGGCTGCGGCCAGGCCTCGATCATGGCGGCCCAGCCCGCCGCGGTCCGGCCGGTGAAATCCGGTGCGATGTCCTCCACCACCAGCGCGCGCACCCGTTCCGGATGGGTCGCGGCGAACACCCACCCGTGCAGCGCGCCCATCGAATGCCCGATGACCACCATCGGTTCGGTGATACCCGCGCTCGCGGCGGCCAGATCGGCGACGAACGCCTCGGTGGTCAGCTCGGCCGGGGCCGGCCTGCCGTGGCCCGCGGCGTCGAAGGTGAACACGTGGCCGTGGCCGCGCAGCCAGCCCAGTTGGTCGCGCCAGGTCCGGGCACTGCCCATCAGCCCGTGCAACAGCAGAATCGGGACACCCGCGCCACCTTCGTCGTGCAACACGCTCCAGATTGTGCCGTGCGGCCCCGAGCAGGCTCATCCCCGCTCCGCCCGCGCGGGTCGTATTGTCGAGGCCATGGCTGTTGTGAAGATCAACGCGATCGAGATTCCCGAGGGCGCGGGCCCCGAGTTGGAGAAGCGGTTCGCCCACCGCGCGCACGCGGTCGAGGGCTCGCCGGGCTTCCTCGGTTTCCAACTGCTGCGGCCGGTGGCCGGGGAGAACCGGTACTTCGTTGTCACCCAGTGGGATTCGGAGGAGTCCTTCGCAGCATGGCGGGACGGGCCCGCCCGCGAGGCGCACGCCGGCGAGCGCCAAAAGCCGGTCTCGACCGGTGCGTCGCTGCTGGAATTCGAGGTCGTGCTCGACGTCGCGGGCAAACCTGCCATCTGAGCGGGGCCCAGCGACTCGCCCGAGGCCGGGGCGCGGTCGTCGCTGGTCGTGTTGACGGCGGCCGCCCCCAGGTGTCACAGTTCGAATGACAAAACGCGAGGGTGATGCGGTAATTCCGGTGTGATTCCGGAGCGGTCGCGCCACTGTGTTCCATGCACCGGGTCATCGGGTGCCGGAAAGCCAGACACCGGCACCTTCGCGCCGACCACTCGACGGGACGCGGAAAAGCGCAGGCGGGCACTGTCCGATCCGGCGCATCCCCAAGGAGGACTCGCATGGCTATCGCGCATTCGCCGAGCCGGGCAAACGATTCACTGGCCACTGTGCTCGTCACAGTCGGTGTCGTTCTTCTCGCACTGCTCACGCTCTACCTGGTCGGTTTCGATCAGGGTGTCATCTCGCGCAGCGGGATGTATCTGCACGAGTTGATGCACGATGGACGCCACCTGCTGGGGCTTCCGTGCCACTGAGCTCCCCCGCTGCGCCTCCGCTCACCGGTTCCCTGAAAACCCTGCTACTGCGTGGCCTGCTGGCCGGTCTCATCGCCGGTCTGCTCGCCGCGACGGTGGGTTACTTCGTCGGTGAACCGAAAGTCGAGGCGGCCATCGCCATCGAGGAGGCCGCTGCCGCACCGCCCGCCGAACACGCGCACGGCGCCGAACCGGAAGCCACCGGCGGACATTCGCACGGTGACGAGGAAGCACCACTGGTCAGCCGCACCGGGCAGAAGGCGGGCCAGTTCCTGGCGCTCGGCCTGGCCGGGCTCGCGCTCGGCGCGATCTTCGCCTCGGTCGCGCACTTCGCGCGGCGCCACACCACCCTCGGCGGGCCGGCGCTCGCACTCGGCCTCGGACTCGGCGGCTGGGCCGCGATCGTCGCGGTGCCGTTCTTCAAATATCCGGCGAATCCGCCCGCGGTCGGTGATCCGGACACGATCAACGAACGCACCCTGCTGTGGGTGGCCGCCGTGGCGCTCGGCTTCGCCGCCGTCGGCGCGGCCGTCTACGCCTTCAAACTGCTGCGGGCGCAACCAAGTACGCTGCGGCTGATCGGCGGGCTCGCCGTCTTCGTGCTGATCACCGCGCTGGGCTACATCCTGTTGCCCGGTATCGACGAGGTGAAGGCGGACTTCCCGGCCAGTCTGCTGTGGCAATTCCGGGTGGCCTCGCTCGCCGAGACGGCCACGCTGTGGGCCTGCCTGGCCCTCGGCTTCGCCGCGCTCACCGAATTCGCCTCGCGCACTGATACTCCGGTACGAGAGCCGGTCGCTACCGCGGGCTGATCCGCGGCGGGAAAACGCAGGGCAGTGTCGGTGTCATGACCGGCACTGCCTTTTCCGTTTGGCCAGCACACCTGCGTTCGGATGCTCCCGCCGCACCGCCGCGCCCCGTGCGCGTCGCCTTCGTCGGCCTCGCCACCGCCCTACTCGCCGGGGTCGGTGAGGGAATCCTGCGCGCCGCACTGATTTTGGAGCGGAACGAGGCCGATGTCGCGGGCGTCACGTCCGGGCTGGCGGTGCGCCTGGCGATCTATTTCGTCGTGCTCCTGGTCGCCATCCGGATGTCGGCCGGTGTCCGCTGGGCCCGGCTGGTACTGACCTTCGGCATCGGCGTGGTCGGCTTGGCCTCGCTGATCATCGAACCGCTCGCGGCACTGCTGTCGGCGGACCGGTTCGGCGATCTCTTCGACCACCTCGGCGCCGAGTCGGTGGTGATCGGACTACTCCGCGCGATCCACGTACTGGCGGTCCTGGTCGCCATTCCAGCGATGTATCACCCGGCCGCCCGTCGCTACTTCGCTCGCTCCGGCGCATAACCTCGGGACAGCACACGACTGCCCCGGTTCGGCTGAACCGAACCGGGGCAGTCGCGCGGTCTCAGGCCAGGGCGGCGTCGAGGGTGATGTGGTCGACGCCCGCCAGCGCCTTGCTCACCGGGCAGCCCGCCTTGGCGGCCTCGGCCGCGGCGGCGAACGCGTCGGCATCGATGCCGGAGACCTTGCCGCGGACGGTCAGCTTGATGCCGCTGATCCGGAAGCCGCCGGCCGGGTCGGGGCCGAGGGTGACGTCGGCGGAGACGTCCAGGCTCTCGGGGGTGCCGCCCGCATTGCCGATCTGGGCCGACAGCGCCATCGCGTAGCAGGACGAGTGCGCCGCCGCGATGAGCTCCTCCGGGCTGGTGGTGCCGTCGGCCTCCTCGGCGGAACGCTTCGGGAACGACACGTCGTACTTGCCGACGCCCGAGCTGGTCAGCTCGACCTGGCCCGAGCCTTCCTGCAGAGAGCCGGTCCAGGCAGTACGCGCGCTACGTGTAGGCATCACGGTCCTTTCGGTGAATTCTGATCGATTCCGATGCGGCACCGAGCCTAGCCAGTTCGCCCCGCCACGTCTTCAGGTCCGGCTCGACTGCCACCGACGCAGGGCCGGGGCACAGCGGTGTCCCGCCGAATATGCCGAGGCCGCGCCAAATCGGTTGCGGCACCGCCGCATTGACCTCACTCCGGGTTGGTTATCCGGGCCAGGACGATCCCGCCGATGATCATCGACAGCGCCAGCGCGCGGCCCGCGCTGAACGGGTCCTTGTGCACCACGACGCCCAGCCCGATGGCACCGACCGCGCCGATGCCGGTGAACACGGCGTACGCGGTGCCGACCGGCAGCGTCTGCATGGCGCGCGAGAGCAGGTAGACGGCGGTCGCGCCGAGCACGAAGCAGAGCACGGTCGGCACCAGGCGGGTGAAGTTCTCCGTCGGTTTGATGCTCTGCGACCAGACGATCTCGATCAGTCCGGCGAGACCGAGGACGACCCAGTTCATCTCAGTACTCCTTTGCCAGATCACGCGCCGCCTCGAGCGCCCTGGCGTAGGACTCCTCGTGCTTGTCGCGCAGGTGGGCCAGCGCCGGATCCTGGCGCGCGTTGGCCAGTTCGGCGTTGACGAAAACCGTGTCGTGCACGGCGAAATGGCCCGCGAAGAAGTCGCGCAGGAAGCGCTCCTGATAGTCGTAGGCGGCTTTGGGCGCGCCCGGCACGTAGCTGCCGCCGCGCGCGGTGGTCACCACGAAACGGCGGTGGCCCAACGACATTCGCGGGAAGGTCACCTGGTCCAGCCAGGCCTTGAGCGAAGCGGGAATCGAGTAGTTGTACATCGGGGTGCCGATCAGGATCACGTCCGCGGCGAGCACCTCGGCCAGCAGCGGCCGCACGATCTCCCATGCGGCGGCCTGCGCGGGCGAGCGCACCAGATCGCCCAGGGCAGCGAGATCGGTGCTTTCCTGCCCCAGCACCAGATCGCACAGCTCGGTCCACGCCTCGTCGATGAACGGGACCGGCTCGGCCGCCAGGTCCCGGTAGCGGTACTCGCCGTGCGGGTGCTGCGCCTGCCATGCGGCGGCGAACGCGGCGCTGACCTCCCGGCTGATCGAACGGGTGCGTGCGCTCGCGTCCAGGTGCAACAAGCTGCTCATTTCCCAACCTCACTCTGTGCTCTCGACACCTGTCGAAACTTAAGTGGACGACATGTCCACTTGTTGGCGAGATCGACTGTAACGACAACTGGACATGTTGTCCACTTTTTCCGAAATCAAGTACAGTCGGCAGCATGACCAGCCATCCGGACCTGCTCAGCGGGCAAGTGGCCGCCACCGCCGCCGCGCCACCCGAGCGCGCGGACGCCGCCCGCAATCGGGCCAAGGTGCTCGCCGCGGCGGCGGAGCTGTTCGCCACCCGCGACCCGCGCACGGTGACCATGGACGACATCGCGAAGGCGGCCGGTGTCGGCCGCGGCACGCTGTATCGGCGCTACCCCGACCGGAACTCGATCGCGGTCGCCTTGCTCGACGAGCACGAAAGAGCGTTGCAGGAGCAGCTGATCGGGGGTGCGCCGCCACTGGGGCCGGGTGCGCCGCCTGCCGAACGGCTGGCCGCGTTCTACGCCGCAATGGTCGATCTGCTGGACGCGCACGCGGATCTCGTGCTCGGCGCGGAGACCGGTGGGGCACGCTTCGCGACCGGGGCGTACGGATTCTGGTCCGCACATGTGCGAGCCCTGTTGCGGGAGGCCGGGATTCGCGAGCCCGACGCACTGATCGATCTGCTGCTGGCGCCGCTGTCGGCCGAGGTGTTCCAGCAGCAGCGTGGTCGTGGCCTCAGCTCCGCGCGGATCGCGCAAGCACTGTCCCGGCTCGCGCACGCCGTACTGCGCACCGCGGACGACTGAGCCGTACCGCCACAACGACGTAGCGCCACAACGACGAAAGCCGTTGGCGGGCAGTCCGCCAACGACTTTCGGTTCGAACGGTCACACCAGGTCGCGCCTGCGCATCGAATACACCGTTCCCGCCACGAACAGCGCGATATAGATCGCCAGCACGAGCAGCGCTTCGGTGCGGGACAGGATGTCGAGCACGCCGGGCGTCCCGGCTCCGACCGTCCGCATCGCGCCGGCCAGCGAGCCGGCGGCGGTCCCGGGCAGGTGATCGGTGAGCACCGCGATCGGTGCGAAGATGCCTGCCACCCCGCGAAGCAGGTTCTCCACCACCAGTACCCACACCAGCCCGAGACCGACCGCGAGCGCCGGGCCGCGCGCGAGGGCCCCGATCAACGCGCCCGCCAGCGTCCACATCCCGAGAATCACGACACCGGTGAGCACACCGAGCGCCGACTGCCGCAGCGAAGGCAGCGCGAGCGACTGCCCCTGGGTCGCACCGATCAGTGATGCCACCCCGATGTCCACCGCGAACGCGGTAAGCACCAGCGCGAGCACCACCACCAGCAGGCTCACCAGCACGCCGCCCACCACGTTGATCCGGGACGGGCCCTGCGTGAAGACGGTTTTCCAAGTCCCCCAGCCAAATCCGCTACCGGTGGCCAGCGCGCCGAGCACCAGCATCAGCGCACCACCGAACATCGCCATGCCCTGGGTGAAGACGCCGGGCACCGCGGCGGGCAGCATCTGTTGCAGCAGTACGTCTCTCGGTAGTCCGTTCGACATCCGGCCGGACTCGCCCGAGGTATAGGCCAGGTAGTTGAACAGGTACGAGAACGTCAGATTCAGCAGAATCCAGGTGCCTAGGATGATCCAGAACGCGGGCCACTTCCGCAGCCGCAGCGCTTCGGCCCGCGTGCTCGAAATCAAGTCTTTCATCGTCATTGTCCGCTCGTCATCTCGAAAAACACTTCCTCTAGGGACTTTTCGTCACGGCGCAGTTCCAGCAGGTCGGCGCCCGCGTCGATCACCGCACGCGCCACCGCGGGCGCGGTGCCGTCGACACCCTCGATCCGGATGCCGCTCGCGGTGAGGATCGCGGCCCGCTCGCCCACCACGCCGCGCACGGCCGGGAACGCGACCTCCATCGGCTCGGCACGCAGCAGAAGCGATGAGGCACCGCGTAATTCGGCGACGGTGGATTCGGCGAGCAGCTTGCCGTGCGAGATCACCCCGACCCGATCGCAGATCTCCTGCACCTCGCTGAGCATGTGACTCGACAGCAGCACGGTGTGGCCGTCGCCGGCCAGTGCGGTGATCAGTTCACGCATCTCGGCCATGCCCTGCGGGTCGAGGCCGTTCGTCGGCTCGTCCAGGATCAGCAGATCCGGCCGGCCGAGCAGGGCGGCGCCGACGCCGAGCCGCTGCTTCATGCCGAGCGAGTACGTGCGGAATTTGTCGTCCGCGCGATCGGCCAGTCCGACCCGGTGCAGCGCGTCCTCGAGGTCGTCGCGGCCCAGACCGCGGTATTTCGCCAGCACCCGCAGGTTGTCCCGACCGGAGAGGTACGGGTAGAAGCCGGGCCCCTCGATGAGCACACCGATCCGGCGCACCACCGCCGGCGCACCGGGTGCGTGCCCGGCCACGGTCGCGGTGCCCGCGCTCGGCCGGATCAGCCCGACCAGCATGCGCAGCGTGGTCGTCTTGCCCGCGCCGTTCGGCCCGAGGAACCCATAGATCTCGCCGGCCGCCACGCGCATGCGCACGTCGTCGACGGCGATATGTTCGCCGTAGCGTTTGGTCAGCCCGTCGGTGACCACGATCGAATCTTTCATGCCACTGAGCATTCGCGGTACCCCCGGCCCGCCACATCCGTCCCGCGGCGACGTTGCGGGTACGTAAGCCGCACTACGCTGCTGCCTTACCTGAGCAATACGTAGCGAGGCGGACGCCGTTCGGCCGACGGGCCGAATAGGCTGCTGCGGGTGAGGACAAGCATGACGAGTCGAGGCTCACTGGGCTGGGATTGGGGTGTGGCGCTCGTCGTCGCCGCGCTCCAGATCGTCGGCGGCACGTTCGCGAACATGAGAATCGGCGAGAATTCGCTCGGGGTAATCGGTTACGCGCTACTACTTGCCGGACCCGTCGCGCTGATCTGGCGACGCGCCCACCCGGTGCCGGTGCTGCTGATCGCGCTCGGCGCGTGCATCGCCTACCTGTCGCTCGGGTACGGCTACGGGCCGATCTTCCTATCACTGATCATCGCGTTCCTCACCGCCGGAAGCACCGGATCACGCTGGTGGACCTACCCCTTGGTGCCGCTCGGCTATCTGGTGCTGGTCTGGCCGGTGCCCGAACTGTTCGGGCGCGGCGCCAACGTCTGGCAGATCTTCGCGCTGATGGCGTGGCTGGTCGTGCTGCTGTGCGCGGTCGAGGGAATTCGGCAGCGCAATGCCGTCCTGGTCGCGCGCAGACAACGCGCCGAGGCCGCCCGGCGCGACGAGGAGGCGCAACGGGAGCGGCGGGCCAGCGAGGAGCGGCTCGCGATCGCCCGTGAGCTGCACGACGTACTGGCGCACAGTCTTTCGCTGATCAATGTGCAATCGTCGGTCGCGCTGGAGCTGTTCGACCGGAAGCCGGAACAGGCCGCCACGGCACTCGACGCGATCAAGACGGCGAGCAGGGACGCACTGGCCGAAGTGCACACGCTGCTGCACTCGATCCGTTCCGGCGGTCCGGTCGCGGGCGAATCCGACACCGAGGCAGCCGAATTCACCGAAGAGCCGCCCGCAGCGGCCCGGCGGCGGCCGGGCCGCGGCTGGACCGCCCGCAATTCCGGTGGCGCCGGACGTGTTCCGGCCGACGAACACGAAACCGGCGGTGCCGGCAGGGAATCGGCGGCGGACGCGCCGCGACCCGCCGCTCCTCGTGCCCCGGCGCCGAGCATCGGCGACCTGGACGCGCTGCTGCAACGGGCGCGCGCGGCGGGACTCGCGGTGGACACCAAGATCATCGGAACCGCGCAGCAATTGCCCAGCGTGATCGATGTGGCGGGCGCGCGGATCATCCAGGAGTCGCTGACGAACGTGGTGCGCCACGCGCCGGGCGCGCAGGCCTCGGTGACCGTGCGCTACGCGGCGCAATCGGTCGACATCACCGTCGACAATTCCCGGCCCGCCGCAGCCACGCCGAAATCGGGCCCCGGCGGCGGCAACGGCATCCTCGGCATGCGTGAGCGCACCCACGCGCTCGGCGGCGCGCTCACCGCGGGCCCCCGCCCGAGCGGCGGCTTCCGCGTCGCAGCCCGCCTGCCTTTGCAACCGATGGAACCGAGCGAGCGCAAGCCGCCCACCCCCCGCCCGGAAGACACCACCCGCCCCGACAACGTCCGCCCGATCCGCCCCGGCGACCGCACCGCCGGTCAACCGAGCGCAGACGAGGTACGCCCATGAGCATTCGGGTTTTGGTGGCGGATGATCAGGCGCTGGTGCGGGGTGGGTTCGTGGCGTTGCTCGCCGCGCAGGACGGGATCGAGGTGGTGGGGGAGGCGGACAACGGGGAACAGGCTGTGCGGATGACTCGCAGTCTGACGCCCGACGTGGTGCTGATGGATATCCGGATGCCGATTCTGGACGGGCTGGCCGCTACCCGCATGATCGCCGAGGATCCCCAGCTCGCCGCGGTGCGGGTGGTGGTGCTGACCACCTTCGAGCTGGACGAGTACGTCTTCGAGGCGATGCGCGCCGGCGCGACCGGCTTCCTGGTGAAACACACCGAGCCGGCCGACCTGGTCCGGGCGGTGCGGGTGGTGGCGGCCGGGGACGCGCTGCTCTCCCCCGGCGTCACCCGGCGGTTGATCGCCGAATTCTCCGCGCACGCGAAAACCCCGCCGCCCGCCACACTTTCCGAACTCACCGAGCGCGAGCGCGAGGTGATGGTGCTGGTCGCGGAGGGTCTCACCAACGCCGAGATCGGTGCGCGGCTGTTCATGAGCCCGGCCACCGCGCGCACGCACGTCAGCCGGATCCTGATGAAGCTCGGCGCCCGCGACCGCACCCAACTGGTGGTCATGGCCTACGAGTCCGGCCTGGTCCGTCCGGGCTGGCAGTAGGCGGACCGCTCAGCTGCCCGGGTTCGCCTCCTGCCGTTCGGCGTCGGTGAAGCCGCGCCCCGGCGCGCCCGGCGCGCTCTGCAACCGCGCGGAGTAGCGGGACGCGGAACGGAACACGGCCGAAACACCCTGCGGCGCCGCGGCGTAGGTGATCGAGGAGCCGGGATCGAAGCCCATGCCGGTGCCGATCTCGACCGCGTCCATATTGGCGCCGAGGAACAGGAACTCCCAGCTGTACACCTCGCGCTGCTGCACGATCAGCGATTTCACCGCCGCGTGCGACCATTCCCGGCTGGAATTCTCGTGACCGTCGGTGAGCACCACCACGATGACCGTGCCGGGCCGTTGCTCTTCCGGACGCTTCGACAACTCGCTGCCGATATCGGTGACGAGCTTGCCGACCGCGTCGTAGAGCGCGGTCATCCCGCGCGGTTGCAACTGCAGCGGCGGGACCTCGGCGAGCGGCTTGTTCGCGTAGAGACATTCGTATTCGGTGTCGAACTGCGCGAGGGTCACCTCGATCGTCTTCGGCACTTCGCGCTGCTGCTCGAGGAACGCGGCGAAACCGCCCTCGGTGTCGGTCTTGATCGACTGCATCGAGCCGGAGCGGTCCAGCAAGACGGCGATCAAGGTCAGATCTGGATTTGTCATACGCACCCCCGCGGTCGGTGTCTCGAACCCCATCCAACGTACGCCGATCCGCTCGTACACCGCGCGAGTCGAAACGCGGTGGTGTCCGCGAACGGCAATCATCGAGCATCCTTTGCGCCGTGACCCGCCTGACACCGCGGCAAATTCGGAGCACTACCTTCGCCGGCCGCGATCACGTACGCGCGCAGACGTATATCGACCGGCGACGCGCGGCCGATGTCACGGTCTGGTCTCCGGCGCAGGCTTTGAGCATGAAATTCGCCATCGTCCTCATCCCGCGCTCCGGCACCGAATGGGTCCGGTCCGTGCAAGCCGCCGAACGGCAGGGCTACGCGACGATCCTGCTGCCCGACACGCTCGACACCCCGTCGCCGTTCCCGGCCTTGGCCGCGGCGGCCGCCGTCACCAGCACCATCCGTCTGCGCCCGAACGTGCTCGCCGGACCACTGCGCAACGCCGCCGCTACCGCCCGGGAAACCGCAGCGCTGCAACTGCTTTCGGAGGGCCGCTTCGAACTCGGCATCGGTTCCGGACGGCCCGGCGCGAGCGCCGAAGCCGAACAGCTCGGCCTGCCTTGGGGATCCGCGGCAGCCCGGCGCGCACAATTGGCCGACACGGTGGCCGCGGTCCGCGCGGCGGTCGATCCCGCACCGTCGGTCACCGTAGCCGCCAGTGGCCCCAAAATGCTGGCCGCCGCAGCCGAATTCGCCGATCGGATCCTGCTCGCGGCAGGTCCGCGGGTCACCGAGCCGGAACTCGCCGACATGGTCCGTATCGTCCGCGACCACACCGACCGCCCGATCGCCTTCAGCCATCAGCTCATCGGCATCGGCGACCGGCTGCCCTACTGGACCAGCACCCGCCTCGGCCGCACTACCGACGCGTTGCGCACGGCGGGCGCGGCGGGTGTCCTCGACGCCGACCCGGCCGCCGCCATCGAGACACTGTCAGCCCGTCGCGAAAAGTACGGCATCGATGAAGTGATCGTCCCAGGCGAGATCGCGGACGCCTTCGCGCCGGTGCTCGCACACTGGTCACCCTGAGCACGGAGATGCGAAAAGGCCCGCCTCCCAGGGGAAGGCGGGCCTTTCGTGGTGCTCTTACTCGCCGACGGCTTCCGCGGCACCTTCGGTCGCGCCGGTCAGCACGACCTCGGGCTTGTCCTCGGTCTTGTCGCCCTTGGTCAGCTTCGCCTTACCGGTGAAGGTGAACTTGGCGTCCTCGCCGGAGCCTTCGCCGTCCCAGCCCTCGACGTCGACGACGATGGTCTGGCCGGGGCCGATCTCGCCGAAGAGGATCTTCTCGGAGAGCTGATCCTCGATCTCGCGCTGGATGGTGCGCCGCAGCGGGCGGGCACCGAGCACGGGGTCGAAGCCGCGCTTGGCCAGCAGCGCCTTGCCCTGCGGAGCCAGCTCGATCTCCATGTCCTTGTTCTTCAGCTGCTT